>NZ_CP127251.1:1383750-2767500 GCF_030285925.1 Devosia sp. YIM 151766
GCGTCAGATAGGCTATGTTTTCCGGTTCCCCCGGCACATGGCTCATGCCGGTGGCGCTGACGGCCACTGGCTTTTCAGGAAGCAGATAATCCATGATCGAGAGGTCATGCACGGCCAGGTCCCAGATGACGTTCACGTCGTGCTGGAAGAGACCAAGATTGATGCGGACGGAGTCGTAGTAATAGAGCTGGCCCAGAGAGGACTGGATGATTTCGCGCATCTTGCGCACGGAGCCGGTGTGGATGAAGGTGTGATCCACCGCAAGAACGAGCCCGCGCCGCGCGGCTTCCTCGACCAGCCGCTCCGCTTCCTCGATGCTGCTGGCGAGCGGCTTTTCGACGAAGACATGCTTGCCCGCCTTCAGGGCGCGCATGGCCATCGCATAATGGGTGGCGACAGGCGTTGCGATGGCAATCGCATCGACCGAAGGATCATCCAGCAGCTTCTGGTAGTCCTCGGTGATTTCGACAGACGGATAACGGCGGCGCATCCCCGCCAGCCGCTCGGTCTGAAGATCGCAGACCCAGCGCAGTTTTGCTTCGGGCAAGTCATTGAGGTTGCGAACCAGGTTTGGCCCCCAATAGCCGTAGCCCACGACGCCGATACCGATCATGCTATGCCCCCCGCGCTCTGTTGCTGATCCATTTCCCTTGCGGTGCTGCCCACGATTCTGGCGGGCACGCCGGCTACGATGGCGCCATCGGGAACATCGCGGGTCACCACCGAACCGGCGCCGACCAGCGCGAATGCGCCAATGGTCACGCCCGGCAGGATGGTTGCATTGCTGCCTATGGACGCTCCCTGGCGCACCCGTGTCGGTTCCAGCGTCCAGTCAGAGGCAGATTGCAAGCTGCCATCCCTGTTGAGGGCGCGGGGGTAACGGTCATTGGTGAACATGACGCCATGGCCCAGGAAGACACCATCTTCCAGCACCACGCCTTCGCAGATGAAGCAATGGCTCGACACTTTGCAGCGCGCGCCGATGATGGCACCGCGTTGAATCTCCACGAAGGTGCCTATGCGTGACTCAGCTCCGATGCTGCATCGATAGAGGTTGATGAGGTCGGGGTGGTAGAGCACCACATCCTTGCCCAAGGCGACATCGGTTATCATCGGATCGCGTCCTTCCCGGCCGATTTCCCTGCGGCCAGTGGGGCCATGCCCCGACCTTGCCGGCGCAAAGACTAGACGCGGCAAACCCGCTTGTTGTTAGCCCTCATGGTCTAGCCGTTTTGGGCGATGGAGTTGGGGGCAGGGGGGAGCAAAACTTGGCGAGTTACTGGTCGATACGATGCCAGCGCCGCGAATTTGGACAAGGAGAGACAGCGTGGGGACGCCCGTACTTGAGGCCATCAAACATATCGTCGGCGATACCCTGGGTCTGGGCGAGCGCAGCGAACGGCTTACCGCAAGCACCCGGCTCCTCGGACACCTGCCGGAACTGGATTCCTTTGCTGTCCTGCAACTTGCCATGGCCATCGAGCGCGAATTCGACCTGACCATTCCCGATGAGGATTTTGGCGGCGAGCTTTTCGAAACGATCGGCTCGCTGGTGGTCTATGTCGAGGCGCACAGGGGCGCGGCATTGCCGGCAACGGCCTGACCGTGCCGGACGTGGCGGAGATATCGGCGGAGACGGACCGGTGCGGGATCGTCGCGCTGCATCCCATATTGCCCGCCGACTTTCCGGCCGTCGGCTTGTTTCTGCATCAGAGTCTCAATGCGCGCATTCCCGCGCATCGCTGGGTAGCGATGATGTCGCCGAGCTGGCAGGTCGACGGGCCGAACCACGGCTTTATGCTTCGCGATGGCGAGCGGATCGTGGGCGTTCAACTGGCCTTTTATTCAACACGCGACAGGCAGGCCGGCACGGTCCGGTTCTGCAACATCGCGGCCTTTTGCGTGCTGCCGGACTATAGGGTGCACAGCCTGAGATTGCTCCGCGCTGTGCTCGCGCAGCCGGGCTATTGCTTCACGGACCTTTCCCCGAGCGGCATTGTGCAGCCGCTCAATCTCCGGCTGGGTTTTCGCAAGCTGGATACAACCACGGCGCTCATTCCAAATATGGCCTCGATGCTTTCAATAGGGGGGATGCGGCTGGTCACCGATCACGCCAGCATCGCCGGCCGCCTTGCCGGTTCCGATCTCAGGATTTTCCGCGATCACCGTTCTGCTGGCGCGGCGGAACATGTGATGCTGGTCGATGTCGACCGCTATTGCTACGTCATCTTCAGGCGAGACCGGCGCAAGAACCTGCCGTTCTTTGCTACGCTCCTCCACGTGAGCGACCCTGCGCTCTTCCGCAAAGGCCGGGGGCAGCTATTCCGGCATCTCCTGCTCCAGCATGGCATTCTATTCACTCTCATGGAACTGCGGCTCGTTCGGGATCGCCCGCTTCTTTCGCGGCTGCTGCCCGGACATCGCCCGAAGATGTTCCGCAGCGCAGACCTTGGCCCCGAGGCAATCGATTACCTTTATAGCGAACTTACCTGCGTATCGTGGTGAGGCCAGTTAGGAACGAGCCAGGATGAAAACGGGGTTCCATCATCTGCTGCGCGACATGGCCGCTGAACGGCCGACAAGTCTTGCTCTGACATATGGCAGCGTGTCCCTCGACTATGCCGAACTCTGGAAGCGCACGAGCGAGACGGGGGCCGTGCTATCAGGCCTCGGCCTCGTCCGGCATGACCGGGTAGCGATCTATCTTGACAAGCGGCCGGAAACGGTAGTCGCCATGTTTGCGACTTCGGCTGCGGGTGGCATCTTCGTGCCCATCAACCCGCTGCTGCGGGCGCAGCAGGCAGCCCATATTCTTGTCGACAGTGGCGCGAAGGTGCTCGTGACTTCTGCCGATCGGCTCGCGCTTCTGGCCCCCTGCCTGGAGCCGGCGACAGATCTCCGGCATGTCGTCACTATCGATGAGGCAGACCTGCCCGCCTTTGGCGCCGTCGAGGTCCACGGCTGGCATGAGGCGAGGGGTAGCGATGCTTTCGTGTCCAATGATCCAATCGATCTCGATCTCGCCGCCATTCTTTATACATCCGGCAGCACGGGGCGGCCCAAGGGGGTGGCCCTGAGCCACCGCAATCTTCTCGCCGGCGCGGAGAGCGTCAGCCATTATCTGGGCAATTCCTCGCGCGATGTCATATTGGCGGCCCTGCCGCTGAGTTTCGACGCCGGATTGAGCCAGCTCACGACTGCCTTCCAGGTGGGCGCTCACGTCATTTTGCTCAACTATGTGCTGCCACAGGACGTGCCGCGCCTGTGCGCCCGTCACGGCGTGACTGGCATTACGGCAGTGCCGCCACTTTGGATACAACTGGCCGATATCGCCTGGCCGGACGCCGCTCGTCATACTCTGCGCTATTTCGCCAACACCGGCGGCCGCATGCCAAGACAGCTTCTGGGTCAACTCCGCGCGAAGTTCCCCCAGGCGCGGCCATATCTCATGTATGGCCTCACCGAGGCCTTTCGCTCGACTTACCTCGATCCGGCCGAAATCGACCGCCGCCCGGACTCCATCGGCAAGGCCATCCCGAATGTCGAGATCATGGTGGTTCGCCCGGATGGCACCCCATGCAGCCCTGGCGAAGAAGGTGAACTGGTGCATCGCGGGGCCCTCGTGGCACAGGGCTACTGGAACGATATAGCGCGTACGGCAGAGCGTTTCCGCCCCGTCCCCGACCGGCAGCAGCCTTGGCGCGCCGCGGAACTGGCCGTGTTTTCCGGCGATATCGTAAAATGTGACGAGGAAGGTTACCTCTACTATATCGGCCGCCGCGACGAGATGATCAAGACATCCGGCTATCGTGTTAGCCCAACGGAAATCGAGGAAGCGGCGTTCGAGACGTGCCTCGTGCATGATGCCGTGGCCTTCGGCCTTGAGGATGAACGCCTCGGACAGCGCGTGGTGTTGGTGGCCAGCCCTGCTGGCTCCGGCCCATTGGATACGGTGGCGCTTCTCTCCGGCATGAAGCAGCGCCTGCCGCTTTATATGGTGCCGAGCCAAGTCATCGAGCGCCTCTCCATTCCGCGTTCGCCCAATGGCAAGTTTGATCGCGTTCTATTGCGCCAGGAGCTTCTTGCATGAGCATGCATCCCGCCATCGAGAACTTCGCGGTTCGCGACAACTGCCTCTTGGTTGGCGGCATACCGGTCGACCGCCTGGCCGAGAGGGTCGGCTCCACTCCGTTCTTTGCCTATGACCGCGCGCTGATTGCCGCGCGCGTTGCTCGTCTGCGCAACATGCTGCCGCCCATGGTGCGGCTTGCCTATGCGGTCAAGGCCAATCCCATGCCTGCGCTCATCCACCATCTGTCCGGGCTGGTCGACGGCTTCGACGTCGCGTCAGTCCACGAAATGCATCTGGCGCTCAATGCGGGGACACCTGCTTCGGAAATCAGCTTTGCCGGACCGGGCAAGACTGATGCGGAGCTGTCCTGCGCGGTGGCGGCGGGCGTGACCATCGAGCTGGAATCGTCGTCTGAGGCCCGGCGCGCCGCTGAAATCGGAACGCGTTTGGGTATTCGCCCTCGCGTGGCCGTTCGGATCAATCCCGATTTCGTGGTGCGCGGCTCCGGCATGCGCATGGGTGGCGGAGCACAGCAATTCGGCGTGGACGCCGAACAGGTGCCAGCCCTCGTGACATTTATTGGCGAGGCGGGCCTCGATCTGATCGGCTTCCACATCTTTGCCGGCTCACAAAACCTGCAGGCGGAAGTGATTGCAGAGGCGCAGCGCCAGTCGCTGGAGTTGATCGCGTCCCTGGCGCCGCTTTGTCCCATGCCCATCCGCTATGTCAATCTCGGTGGCGGCTTCGGCATTCCCTATTTCGAACGTGACCGGCCCTTGGATCTGGCGCATGTGGGCAAAAACCTGGCTGACCTCATCGACACCGTCGCTGCCCGGCAAATGCCCGAGGCGCAAGTCACCGTAGAACTCGGCCGATATATCGTGGGCGAGGCCGGGATCTATGTCAGTCGGGTCATTGATCGGAAGGTTTCGCGCGGCAAGATCTATATCGTCGTCGATGGCGGCATGCATCATCAGCTCGCGGCCTCGGGTAATCTCGGCCAGGCAATTCGGCGTAACTATCCAATTGCTGTGGGCAACAGGATGGCCGGACCTATGATGGAACGAGTGAATGTGGTGGGGTGTCTTTGTACGCCTCTCGATCTGCTGGGGGACGACGTTGCCCTCAACGATCCCGGCGTCGGCGACCTTGTCGTACTCTTTCAGTCTGGCGCTTATGGACTGACGGCAAGCCCCACGGCTTTTCTGGGGCACCCGGCACCGCGCGAGTGCCTGGTCTAGTACCTTAGATCAGCATCTACCTCTGAAGCAGTATTTTTGGCTCATCCAGACATATGGGCTAACTCGAAAGAGCTACGTCTAGTTACCCTCCTTCGGTCAATTGCCAGGTTTCTCCATTCGCCATTAGCCTCGTTGCAAGACTTTAGGGGTGCTTGGATCAAATGGTCTACATGGACACACATACTGGTCGCGTCTTGCCAGGCCGGCGTGGGCAGGAACGCTTGAGGACCATTGTCTTCATAACGCCGCCTGGGGTGGTGTCGGCTGCGCTAAAGCAAGCTGCCGAAGATGCCTTTCCCTGGACGATGATCGAAGAGGTGGCGCATGTTGATCAAGCCATCCGCATATTTCCGAGCACGGTATCCCTGCTGCTCGTACATCCCGATTTCATCGCCGATGTCGAGCGATGTGCCTCCGACCTATTCCGCTATCATCCCATGGCCATGACGGCGGTGCTGGACAACGAACTGCATGCCGAGCGGGAATTGGCGATACGCCTGGTGACTTCCACGCTCGTCCGCAGCGTTTTTCCAGTCCAGGTGCGTCACGATATCTCGCTGTCAATTCTCGGGCTTTTGCTGCAGGGCATTGAGTACTTCCCCCGGGCACTGCTCGGGGCGGCTATTGAAAAACCGGCGGAAGTCTTGCCGTCCGTGTCAGAGCCGGAAGAAGTTCAGCCCGTCCCGCCGCATCTGCGGGTTCTGACCAAGCGCGAAATGCAGGTTCTGGAAATGGTTCAGCGGGGCCTGCAAAACAAGTCCATCGCCAACGATCTCAATCTTTCAGGACATACGGTCAAAATTCACCTCCATAACATCATCAGCAAGTTGGGCGCGCGAAATCGGACCGAGGCTGCAGCCATCTATCGCAACGTCGCTCCAGGGAACGCCGTCCACTGAACTGTCGGCCGATCAGCGGAGACCACGCGATGCGCATTGCCCTCGTCGGCTCCAACGGCCAAGTCGGCTCGGCACTTCTCGCTCGACTGCCAAGCGCCTGGCACATCGTGCCGCTCGCAAGACAGGATGCCGATCTGCTCGTTCCTGGAGCTGCCGCCGCAGCAATTGACCGCATCCGTCCCGACGTCATCGTCAACGCCGCCGCGTGGACGGCGGTGGACAATGCGGAGACGGATGCAGCACGCGCTCACCGGGTCAACAGTGAGGCGGTCCGCGAACTGGCGGCTGCCGGTGCCGATTGGCTGATTTCCTATTCCACCGATTATGTCTTCGACGGGCGGAAGGCAAGCGCTTACCGGGAGAATGATGCGACAGCTCCTCTCAATATTTATGGCCTGAGCAAGCTCGCGGGTGAACTTGCGATCGCAGAGCGCGGCGGCAACGCTGTGATCTTTCGCACCAGTTGGGTGCATGCGCCCGGCCACGCGAATTTCATCACTACCATCCTGCGCCTTGCCGCGGAGCGCGAGTGTCTCCGCGTGGTCGACGACCAGATTGGCGCTCCGACCAGTGCCGCGATAATCGCGGCGGCAACGGTCCAGACGCTGAAACGCATCGCCGAAGGCAGGCCCATCCATGCTGGTATCTATCATCTGGCCGCGTCCGGCGCGACCAGTTGGTACCACTATGCGGAATTCATCGTCCAATGCGCGCGAGAAAACGGGCGGATCCTGCCTTGCGTCATAAGGCCTATTTCGGCGAAACAATATGGTCAGGTGGCACTGCGGCCGGCCAATTCACGGCTCGATACCACGAAGCTCGAAACGGCTTTGGGATGCATCTTCCCTTCCTGGCAGGAGGGCGCACGGCAGACAATCATCGACAGCATAAATCGCGATGGACAAGACTCGATCCGGCTCAGGCGGGGGCAAGGCTAATGCATGCATCACCCTATCTGCTGGAAGGGCTCGTCTTGTTTCAGCCCGCCCTCCATGCAGATGAACGAGGTGCCTTTTTCGAGAGCTTCAATGCCCGACAGTTTATCGAGGCCACCGGCGTCTCTGCGCCTTTCGTGCAGGATAATCAGTCCATCAGCAGAAAAGGGGTGGTGCGCGGCCTCCACTACCAATTGCCGCCCCACGCACAGGGCAAGCTCGTCCGTGTCATCGCCGGTCGCGTCTTCGATGTGGCGGTGGACCTGCGCGAGAAGTCGGAGTCTTATGGCCGCTGGGCGGGCATCGAGATCAGCGCTCACAACAATCTGCAATTGTGGATTCCGCCGGGCTTCGCTCATGGTTTTCTCGCTCTCGAAGATGACACCCAGATTCTCTATAAGACCACCGACTACTGGCACCGTGACAGCGAACGAGCCATCCGCTGGGACGACCCCGAGATCGATATCGCCTGGCCTCTGGGGGGGCTGCATATTCAGCTCTCGGCCAAGGATGCTGTCGCTCCCGCCTTGCCGGCCCGGCCGGCACCATTGCTTTGAACTTTCGGTGCCTGACACCCACTGGCAATGCGGCATGGCCATTGGGGAGCGCCGCATGGGGTTGAACTGGCAAACGCAATGTCGCTCGAACGACAGCCACGACGCCCGGTCAGCCGGCGGACGATCAGGAGTGGGAGCCTGCAGACTGCGGCAACCAACGCCTAAACCGCTTGCCCTACTACCTGCGGCTTGAGTGGGAATGTTTACATCGGCCACTTCGAGACAAGTTGTCTTGGAACGTAAGCCCTTCGCTCCTTCCCCCTTGAGGCGAGGGCCGGGGAGGGGGGTGCTGCGGCTTCTGCACCATCCGCAGTCCGGCCCTCGCTCCGCCGACCGCCGCCCTCTTTCCCTTAACCTTACCGCTCCCTGAATCGCCCCCATACGATTTCACTCAAATCGCATCGGCTTTAAACTCGTCTTTACCTTACCGGGCTAACCTCGCAATCAGTTGTTGAGTACCTGCGTATGAGTAAGCCGATGAGTATTCGCGTCTCTTCGCGGCCCAAAAGAGCGGTCGCCATTGCCGGAATTATCGTGGCGGCGGTCGGTCTTTCCGGTTGCAATAGCCTGGGAAGCCGCTCCTTCGGCGATTCCACCGTAACCGGCTCCGTCGCCCAGTCGGCTCCCGCCACCTTCAATCAGCCGATGCCGCCCAGTCTCGGGGCGCCGCAATCGACGCAGGTGGCCGCCTCGCAATATCTGCCGCCCGCGCCGGTCGGCGGCGGCTGGAGCGGTGGTGGCACTACGCTGCCGCCGGCGCCTGTCGGCAATGGCTTCGTGCAGCCCGCCGGTACGTCCCCGATCGGCATGGGGGCTCCCGCCCCCTCCGTCCAGACTCAAGCCCTGCCTGCCCTCAATTCCCCGACCTCCATGGGAGCCACGCAAGCCATGCCCGCTCAGCAGACCCTTGCCCCGCTACCGGCCACCCCTCCGGCCGTCGCGTTGGGCGCCAATCCTTCCGCCTCCGCCCTGCCGGTCAATTCCAGCGTGCCGGTAACGGCCGCCGGGAACGGCAATGGCTATGCCCACACCATCGCCGCCGGCGAGTCGCTCTACACCATCGCCCGCAAATACGATGTGACCACCCAGGCCATTGTCCAGGCCAATGGCCTGGCTTCGCCCGACAAGATTGTGGTCGGCCAGAAGGTGATCATTCCCGGGCGCGGCGATCTGAATACCAGTGCCCCGATCACCCAGATGGCCAGCCTCGCCCCGGCCGCCACCGGCGCCGTATTGCCGGATATGCGCCCGACCAATCTTGCCGCGCCGGCGGCCCCGGCCCCGGCTCCGGCCGTTCAGGCGGCCGCGCCGCCGGCAACGGCGACGCCCGCGCCTGCGCCGGTGCAGCAGGCTTCCCTTCAGCCTGCCGCCGAACCCGCCATGTCGGGCAGCGACAAGTTCCACTGGCCGGTTTCGGGCCGGGTCATCACCGACTTCGCCGCCTCGCGCGGTACCGGCATCAATATCGACGTGCCGGAAGGCTCCAGCGTCAAGGCCGCCGAAAACGGCACCGTCATCTATGTCGGCTCCGGCGTCGAGGGCTATGGCAACCTGATCCTGGTCCGCCACCCCAATGGCTATGTCTCGGCCTATGCTCATCTCAAGGATATGAGCGTCGCCAAGGGTGCGGTGATCAATCGCGGCGATTCCCTCGGCACTGTGGGCCAGACCGGTTCCGTCTCCCGGCCCCAGCTCCATTTCGAGCTGCGCAAGGGCGCCACCCCCGTCGACCCGGTCCCGCTGCTCGCCAGCTAAACCGGCAGACCTCCAGCATCGAAAAAGGCCGGGCATAGCGCCCGGCCTTTTTGTTTTAGATTGCTGCCTTGTGAGAACTCATCCCGGTCGCGGGCCCCGCATGCGGCTGATCTTCATTGTTCTCCACTCCCATCGCTTGGGGGAGGGTGACGATTGGAGCGAGCGTTACCAGCCCGCTAGACCGCCTTGCCTTCTTCCCCCGCCAATGTCCGCACCAGCTGGATCGCCACGCGCCCCGACCGTGCGCCGCGCGTCGCCGACCATTCGATGGCCCGGGCCCGCAGAGTTTCCGCGTCCAGGCTCAGCCCGTAGAATTCCGCATAGGCCGAGACCATGGCGAGGTAATTGTCCTGGTCCGAATTGTGGAAGCCCAGCCACAGCCCGAACCGGTCGGACAGCGACACCTTCTCCTCCACCGCTTCGCCGGGATTGATCGCCGTCGAGCGTTCGTTCTCGATCATGTCGCGCGGCATCAGATGCCGCCGGTTGGAGGTCGCATAGAACAGCACATTGTCCGGCCGGCCTTCGAGCCCGCCATCGAGAATGGTCTTGAGCGATTTATAGCTGGTCTCGCCGCTGTCGAAGCTGAGATCGTCGCAGAACACGATGAACCGCGCGTCCTGTCCGGCAATGGCGCGCATCAGCCGGGGCAGGGTTTCGAGGTCCTCCCGCGCGATTTCGATCAGCACCAGCCGCTCGAAGCCGTCCCGCGATTCGATATCGGCATGCACGGCCTTGACCAGCGACGACTTGCCCATGCCCCGCGCGCCCCACAGCAGCGCATTGTTGGCGCCATGGCCGCGCGCGAACTGCTCGGTATTGGCCAGGAGAATATCCCGGACCCGATCGATGCCTTTGAGCATGCCGAGCGGTACGCGGCTGACCCTGGGCACCGCCAGCAGGGTTCCCGTTTCGCCCTGCCAGTGATAGGCATTTTCCTGGCCGAGGATGAAGGAACGGGCTTGTGCCTCCGGGTTGAGCGCCTGCGCGATCGTCTCCAGCGCTTCGGCAATCCTGCCCAGATAATCCTTGGTCGTCACCGCTCTCGTCCTTCACTTATTTGTCGTGATTGCCGCACCCGGATTGGCTTTGCAATCATGTTTACCCAAATGTATAGTCCGCGCGATTTTGGCCGGGGCGCAAGTGCAGACAAGCCCATTAGCGTCCACCGCCTGACTCGTCGGCGCCGCGCTGCCCCATTCCACCCGATACGAAAAAGAAAAACACTTAGGAGATCGCTTGATGTTTGTAACGCCCGCCTATGCACAGGATGCGGTTGGGGCCCCTGGCGGCATGGCTGACATTTTCATTCAGCTCATGCCGATCGCCCTGTTGGTGCTGATCTTCTGGCTTCTGATCTTCCGCCCGCAGCAGAAGCGCCTCAAGGCGCAGCAGGCCATGCTGGGCGCCATCCGCCGCGGCGACACCGTGGTCACCACCGGCGGCATCGTCGGCAAGGTCACCAAAGTGGCTGAAGGCGAGGACCTCGAAGTCGAGATCTCCCAGGGCGTCAAGGTCAAGGTCGTGCGCGGCATGGTGGCCGATGTGCGGTCCAAGTCCGAGCCGGTCAACGACAACAAGTCGGCTTAAGCGGCCCAATCCGGCCGGGGCCTCAGGGCTCCGGCCTCCTGCCTTTTCAGGACGTCCTTTATGAACCAGTCGCCGTTCCGCGTATTCGTCATTCTCTTCGTTACGATCGCGGGTATCCTGCTTGCCGCTCCCAATTTCCTGCCCCAGTCCATCCAGGACGCGCTGCCGGATTGGTTGCCCAAGCCGGGCCTGGTTCTCGGCCTCGACCTGCAGGGCGGCTCGCACCTGCTGCTGGAGGTCAATCGCGAGGGCATCGTCACCCAGCGCCTGAGCGATTTGCGCCGCGACGCCCGCAATACCCTGGCCACCCAGAACGGCATCGGCAACATCATCACCACCGATGTGGCCAGCAATACCATTACCATCGAGCTGACCGACCCGACCCAGAAGGCGCAGGCGGAAACCGTCATTCGCGGTCTCCAGAATTCCCTCAGCGACTTCATGTTCTCCGGCGCCGCCGTCGATGAGCTGCGCTTCGCCGAAGCGGCGGACGGCCGGCTCACCATCAGCCTCACGCCCGAGGGCATCAATCAGCGCATGAGCTCGCTGGTCGCCCAGTCCATGGAAGTCATCCGCTCCCGTATCGACGAATTGGGCACCACCGAACCCACCATCCAGCGCCAGGGCGATACCCGCGTCATGGTGCAGGTACCCGGCTTCGGCGACAGCGAGCGGCTCAAGAACATCATCTCGCAGACCGCGCGCCTGACCTTCCACATGGTCTATCCGGGCATGACGGCCGATCAGGCCGAAATCCAGGGCCTGCCCGCCGGCACCATGATCCTGCCCAGCCAGGACGGCACCCGCGAACTGCTTTATGAAGACGTGGCCCTTGGCGGCGAATCCCTGGTCGATGCCCAGCCGGCCTATGACCAGCAGCGCGGCATCCCGGTCGTCAGCTTCAAGTTCGACACCCGCGGCGCCATCACCTTCGGCGAGATCACCTCGCGCAATGTCAACCAGCGCTTCGCCATCGTCCTCGACAACACCGTCATCACCGCCCCGGTCATCCAGCAGCCGATCACCGGCGGCTCGGGCCAGATCAGCGGCTCCTTCACCACCGCATCGGCCAACGACCTTGCCGTGCTGCTGCGCGCCGGCGCGCTGCCCGCCAGCCTCGACGTCATCGAGGAACGCACGGTCGATGCCAGCCTCGGCGCCGATTCCATCCAGGCCGGCCTCACCGCCGGCATCGTCGCCTCGGTGCTGGTCGTTTCCTTCATGATCATCGCCTATGGCGTCTGGGGCATTTTCGCCAACGTCTCGCTGGTCCTCAACGTCATCCTGATCTTCGCCGCGCTCTCGACGCTCGGCGCCACGCTGACCTTGCCCGGCATTGCCGGCATCGTGCTCACCATCGGCATGGCCGTGGACGCCAACGTGCTGATCTATGAGCGAATGCGTGAAGAGCAACGCTCCGGCAAATCGCCGCTGCAATCGATCAATGCCGGCTTCGAGCGCGCCTGGGCCACCATTATCGACTCGCACCTGACCCAGCTGGTCGCGGCCGTGGTGCTCTACTTCATGGGCTCCGGCCCCATTCAGGGCTTCGCTGTGACGCTGGGCCTCGGCATCCTGACCTCGCTTTTCACCTCCTACACCGTCACCTCCTACCAGGTGAATCTCTGGTATAAGCGCGTCCGCCCGAAAAAGCTGAAAATCCAGCATTTCCGCTTCATCCCGGACGGCACCAAGATCCCGTTCATGAAGATTTCGCGCTATGTCATCGCGTTCTCGATCGTCATGACGCTGGTGTCCATCGGCTCGGCCTTCACCAAGGGCTTCAATCTGGGCATCGACTTCGTCGGCGGCACCGCCATCGAGGTGCAGCATGTCGGCGGCCCCGCCGATGTCGGTCAGGTGCGCGAATTGCTGACCAATCTCGATCTGGGCGAAATCCAGGTTCAGGGCTTCGGCACCCCGCAGGACGTTCTGGTGCGCGTGCAGGCGCAGGAAGGCGGTCAGTCGGCCGATCAGGTCGCGGTTCAAAAGGTTCAGGAGGCGCTCGCCATCGAGAACTACGAGATTCGTCGCGTCGAGGCCGTGAGTGGCACCGTCTCCGGCGAATTGGCCTGGACCGGCACCATCGCCGTCATCATCGCCATGGTCTGTATCCTGATCTACATCTGGTTCCGCTTCGAATGGCAATTCGCCATGGCGGCGGTCACCACCACGTCGCACGACTTGATCATGACCATCGGTCTGTTCTCGTTGACCGGCATGGAGTTCAATCTCAGTTCCATCGCGGCGGTTCTGACATTGGTGGGTATCTCGCTCAACGAAACCGTGGTGGTATCCGACCGGGTGCGCGAAAACCTGGTCAAATACCGCAAGATGCCGCTTCCGGAATTGATCGATCTGTCGATTAACCAGACCATTGTTCGCACGTCCTTGACGCAGTTCACCCTGCTGCTGGCGCTCTTGCCTCTGGTCTTTTTCGGCGGCGAGGCCCTGCGCAGCTTCACCATCGCCATGACCTTCGGCTCCATCGTCGGCATGTATTCCTCGGTCATCATCAATGGCCCCATCCTCATCAATTTCGGCCTCAAGCAGAAATCCGGCGAGGACGGAGACAAGGAGGCCAGGAAAAAATCTGCCGATGGAGCCTCTGTATAGGGCAGGGGACAATCATGCCGGGTCATCCCCGCGGCAGCGGGGACCTCGGTTTCAAGATGACCGGAGCAATAGAGGTTCCCGCTTTCGCGGGAATGACGCCGTGGTTGAGCAGATGAATTCCTCCGGCCATTTCCCCCGTCAGGTCGGCATCGACGCCTATGGCAATGGCGGTTTCCGCTTTGCCGAAATGTCCCATAAGGGCTCGCTGCTCTGCCTGCCCGATGGCATGCGCGCCTGGAATGTCGGCACCGCCGCCAATCTCACCCTGGCCAGCCTGCAACCCGTTCTCGACCTGGCCGACCGACTAGACGTCCTGCTCCTCGGCCTCGGCCCCGATATCGTCGCCATAGACCCCGCCATTCGCGCCGCCTTCCGCGAGCGCCGCGTCATCGTCGAGCCCACCCAGACCGGCGGCGCCATCCGCACCTATAATGTCCTCCTCGCCGAAGACCGCGCCGTCGCCGCCGCCCTCATCGCCGTCGAAAAGGCGCGCTAGGGTGATGGTCATTCAAACTGTCCCCGGCCCTTTCGCCTCCCTCCCCCTTGAGGGCTTCGAGCCATCCCGCAGGGCTGATCGTCCCAGTGGGACGATCAGAGGCGAGAAGGCCATGGGAGCTATGCTCCAATGGCTGGCCGGGGAGGGGGTGCTGCGGCTCCTACATATCCGGCCTCGCCCTGGAGGGGAGGGACTGAGACCAGAACTGCGGATCGTCCAATGGCCGCAACCCCAAACTCTCGGCGCACGAGCCTAGCCATGCCCGATAGCCCCGATTTCGTCGCCCAAACCCTCCGCGAACATGATCGCGACCGCTATCTCGCCACTCTGGTCCTGCCGGCGGAGGCGCGTCCCCATATCACTGCCATTCTTGCCTTCAACGCCGATATCGCCGCCATCCGCGAGCGCGTCTCCGGCCCGCAGCCCGGCGAGATCCGCCTGCAATGGTGGAACGATGCCCTGGCCGGCACCGGCCATGGCGAAGTGCGCCAGAACCCTCTGGCCGCCGCGCTTCTCGACACTATGGGCCGCTATGCCCTTCCCGGCGGAACCCTGCAACGCCTGATCGGCGCCCGCCGCTTCGACCTTTACGACGATCCCATGCCGGACCTCGAAACCTTCGAGGGCTATGCAGGCGAAACCGCCTCCACCCTGTTCCAGCTTTCCGCCATGATTCTCAATGGCGGCGAGGTGGTAGAGCAGGGCGATGCCGCCGGCCATCTCGGCGTCGCCCAGGCCATGATCGGCCACCTCCGCGCCCTCGGCCACGTCTCGTCGCAGGGCCGCATCATGCTTCCCTGGACCATTCTGGAAGCCAATGGCGTTCAAGAAATCGAACTGTTTCGCGGCCAGGAGAGCGAGGGCCTGCATGCCGCCCTGGGCCAGATCGCCGAATTGGCCGAGGACCATCTGCAAAAGGCCCGCCAGGCCATCGCCGCCCTGCCGCCCCGCCTGCGCCCCGCCTTCGCGGCTATGGCCCTGCTGGAACAGCAGCTTTCCGACTGGAAGCGGAAATCCACCAACCCCTTCACACCACCGGCTGATGAGGCCGATTGGCGCAAGATCACGCGGCTGACCTGGTGGGCCTGGCGAAACCGCTAAGGTGCTTCAGCTTTCACGGAAGCCTTTCTTCGGAGAGGAAGTGTTTGCATTGAGAACTCTCAGGCAGCTTGGCTTGGAACGGCAGGCTCCTTCGCCCCCTCCCCCTTGAGGGGAGGGACGGGGTGGGGGTGCTGCGGTTCCTACATAATCGGCAGTCTCGTCCCTGCTCCGCCACCCCCACCCCAGCTTCGCTACGGCCCTCCGGGCCAAGCTGCGCTACCCTCCCCTCAAGGGGGAGGGCGGGAAGGAATCTCCGACCCTGCTGCCGAAGCAGGCAGGCCAATGTAAACACCCCGGACCAGGGAGGACTGGTAACGAGGCCCTCGTGCCAGGAAACGCCTACCGCTCCACCATCGCCACGAACTCCCCCACCATCCGCGCCGCGACTTTGCCCTCGAACAGCATTTCCGCCGTCACCGTCACCCGGGCCTTGCCGCGTCGCTCCAGCATGTGGCGGAATTTCTGCCAATCGGCCGCCTCCAGCCGTGCCGCCGGCCGCACCCGGCCCTGGATGGGCAGCAGATAATCCATCGCGGTTTTCTGGATCACCAATTGATTGGCGATACCCTCCGCTTCCAGCCGCAGATGCAGCAGCGACCAGGCGGCGAGCAGCCCCAAGGTCGCGACGCTGCCGCCGAACATGGTGCCATGCACATTGATATTGGGATCGAGCGGCGCCTCCAGCACCACTTCTGCGGCACTGGCGCTGATCACCGACACGTGCATGGCCCGCGATAGCGGGATGCCGTCGTGCAGGATCTGCGCCAGCGCCTCTGAGTTCATGCCCAGCCCTTGAGGTCTTCGAGCGCCCGGCTGGTGATCGCCCGGCGCTTGGCCTTGGTCTTTTCCGGGCCGCGCCAGCGTGTGACGCCTTCCGGCTTGCTGATATTCACCTCGGGAAACAGGCCGAAATTGACGTTCATCGGCTGGAAGCTGCGCGCCCCGCTATAGCTTTCGGCCTCGATATGGCCTCCCGTGATATGCCCGATCAGCGCGCCCAGCGCCGTCGTTGGCGGCGGCAGCGCCAGCGCGCCGCCCTTCGCCTCGGCGGCCGTCATCCGTCCGGTGATCAGTCCCACGGCGGCGCTTTCGACATAACCTTCCACGCCCGTCACCTGTCCGGCAAAGCGGATGCGCGGATCGACTTTCAGTTTAAGATCGGGCGCCAACACCTTCGGCGAATTGATGAACGTGTTGCGGTGCAATCCGCCGAGCCGCGCGAATTGGGCGTTTTCCAGTCCGGGGATCATGCGGAAGATTTCCGTCTGGATGCCATAGCGCATCTTGGTCTGGAACCCGACCATGTTCCACAGCGTGCCTAGCGCATTGTCCTGGCGCAATTGCACGATGGCATAGGGCTTGACGGTCGGATTGCGTGGATTGGTCAGCCCCACCGGCTTCATCGGCCCGTGGCGCAGTGTTTCCGGCCCGCGCTCGGCCATCACCTCGATGGGCAGGCAGCCGTCGAAATAGGGGACCTTTTCCCAATCCTTGAATTCGTGCAGCGGCGCCGTCTTCAGCGCTTCGACAAAGGCGTGATATTGGTCGCGGTCCATCGGCAGGTTGAGGTAATCCGCTTCCGTGCCGCCGGGCCCGACCTTGTCATAGCGCGACTGTTTCCAGGCGATGTCATGGTCGATGCTGTCATAATGCACGATCGGCGCGATGGCGTCGAAAAAGGCCAGCGAATCTTCGCCGGTCTGTTCCAGCACCGCCGCCGCCAGCGCCGGCGAGGTCAGCGGCCCGGTGGCGATGATGACATGCTGCCAATCCGCCGGCGGCCAGCCCGCGATTTCCTCGCGCACGATGGTGATATTGGGGTGGTTGGAAATGATCTCGGTCACCGCCGCCGAAAAGCCGTTCCGATCCACTGCCAGCGCGCCGCCCGCCGGCAGCTTGTGCTGGTCGGCCGCTCGCATGATCAGCGAATTGCAGCGCCGCATTTCCTCATGCAGCAATCCCACGGCGTTCTGCTCGTGATCGTCCGAACGGAAGCTGTTGGAGCAGACCAGTTCGGCGAAATCGTCGGTGTGATGGGCGTCGGTGCCTTTGACGCCGCGCATCTCGTGCAGAATGACTTTCGTGCCGGCCTCGGCGGCCTGCCACGCGGCTTCGGAGCCGGCGAGGCCGCCCCCGATGATATGAATTTCGTTTGACATGACCAGCGAGATATCAAGCGCCGCGAACATGCGCAATCATTGTCGGAATTGGCGCTTTGAGGCGCGCTGACGCTAACAGTCTGCTAGCCGATTGGCCGAAACGTCAAAAACCGACAATTTGCCCGTCTCTGCCGGTAAAAATAGAAAACGCCCGCGTCTCAGAGAGAGGCGGGCGTTCGGTTTGAAGTAATCGTGCCGTCGATTTTACAGCGAATTGGCATGATCACGAGCAAGCCGGCTGATATCGGAGCGCGAAATACCCAGATCGTTGAGTTGACGATTGTCGAGGGCAGTCAGTTCACGCACGGTCTGCTGGTAGGCCGCCCACTTCTTGAAAGTCTTGCGAATGTCCATTGAATCTCTCCTTGTCGCTTACAGGAGCCAATATAGACAGGACCATCGCCCTTGAGCAGATGGGGATTGCTCAACGAAGCTATGCGATTTGTGCAGGGCGGTTTAACGCTGACGATGATTTTCCTTGTACAATCAGTGCCAAATCAACACACTCCGGCGCGAAGTGATTTGAGGAATCGGCATTGCGGCACGGCGCGCATGTCATTGTTGTCGGTAACGAAAAGGGTGGTTCGGGCAAATCGACCACGGCCTTTCATCTGGCTATTTTCCTGCTTTATCAAGGACATAAGGTGGCATCCATCGATGCCGACAGCCGCCAGCAGACGCTGACCCATTATGTCCGCAACCGCCGCGACTGGGCGCGCTCCCGCGGGGTCAACGTTCCCCACACCACCCATTTCCACCTGCCGCTGGCGCGCGGGGACTCGGTGCGCGAAAATCATCGCATCGAGTTCGACCTGTTCCGCCAGGCCATCGGCGAAGTCGAGGGCAAAGCCGATTTCATCATCATCGACACCCCGGGCTTCGATACCAATCTGACCCGTCTCGCCCATTCTTTGGCCGACACCCTGATCACCCCGGTCAATGACAGTCTCATCGATCTCAGCGTCATTGCCCAGGTTGATCCGATCACTGGCGAACCGCGTGAACTCAGCCATTATGCCCGGCTGGTGCAGCGTGCCCGGTCGGAGCGGCTGGCCATAGATGGCCGCAATATCGACTGGATTCTGGTGCGCAACCGCATTTCCATGCTGTCCTCGCGCAATATGCGTCAGGTGCAGACCATGCTGGATCGCATCGCCATGCGCCTGGGTTGCCGCGTGGCCGATGGCATTGCCGAGCGCGTCATTTTCCGCTCGCTCTTTTCCTCCGGCATGACGGTATTCGATCCGCTGGATGAAGACCTGCTCGGTGGCCTTCCATCCATGTCGCATATGAGCGCGCGCCAGGAATACCGCACCCTGGTGGCCGCCTTGAACCTGCCGAACAGCCGGCGGAGCGAGGCCCGCCGCGCAGTCCTCGCCAGCCAGCCTTCCGAGGTTAACCGCTTCGCGCATATGGCGCAGAACGAGACCTAAGCGCCGGCCCGCCGTGGCTTAGCCGCGCGCATAGGCAATCTTGCGGCTTTGCTCGGCAGCCACGGCATTCTCGCGGGAATCGTAAATGGCGCGCGCCTCGATGATGGCGTGGTGGTTTTCGGCCGACCAATCCCACAATTCGGCAATCGGGCCCTGCAATGTTTTGCCCAACTCGGTCAGGCTGTATTCCACGCGCGGCGGCACTTCGGGATAGATGGTGCGGGTCACGAGCCCATCGCGTTCCAGATTGCGAAGCGTCAGCGTCAACATGCGCTGCGACACCCCATTGATCAGGCGCTTGAGTTCGTTGAAGCGCAATATGCCATTGCGGCCGAGAATCCCGACCACCATAACGCTCCATTTATCGCCGATGCGATTGAGCACATCGGACATGGCCGAGCAGTTTGCTACCTGCGACGTATCGGTCAGTGACACTTTGTGGCTCCTTGTTTCGGTTACTCAGGCACAAATATAGACACAGTTACTACTTGTGACCAGTGCGGCGAAAATGTCGCGCCGAAACTGGGACGCCTTCACATGGCCGTCAGTCCGGCCTGCCTTCCTTGAGGTTGCGTTAGGCCGCTGTTAAGAGAAGCGCCGTCCTCTTTCTGCCACGGAGTCATCCGGTTTGACCTTTGCCCGCCGCCTTGCCATGGCTCTGCTGCTGACGCTTGCCAGCTTCGCGCCCGCCTGGGCGACGCCGCTCCTGCTTGTCGATCGCGCCAATCTCGAAGTGCTTTATGCTCAGGATGCCGGCCAGGCCTGGCATCCGGCCTCGCTGACCAAGCTGATGACCGCCTATGTGGTGTTCGAGGAATTGGCCAAGGGCAATGTAACGCTGGACACCTCGGTGACCATTTCCCGCAAGGCGTTCAATCAGGCCCCGAGCAAGTCCGGCCTGGCCGTGGATAGCGCGGTGTCGCTCCAGGACGCGCTCTATATCCTCATCGTCAAATCGGCCAATGACATCGCCGTCGCCATCGCCGAAACCGTGGGCGGCAGCGAAGAGCGCTTCGTGGCCATGATGAACGAAGTGGCCTCGCGCATGGGCCTGACCGGCACGCATTACGTCAATCCGCACGGCCTGCACGATCCGGCCCAGGTGACCACCGCGCGCGATCTGGCGATTCTGTCGCTGTATATCGAGCAGACCTTCCCCCAATACATGCCCATGTTTTCGACCGGCGTGGTGAAGCTCGGGACCGCCAAGCTCGAATCCAACAATGGCCTGCTCGAAGGCTTTGTCGGCACTACCGGCATGAAGACCGGCTATGTCTGCGCCTCCGGCCTCAATATCGTCGCGACGGTGGATCGTGGCGGGCGGCAACTGCTTGCGGTCGTGCTGGGCGGCTCATCGGGCCGCGAACGCAATGAGCGCGCCGCCGAGTTGTTCGTCAATGCCTTGAGCGGCAATACGGGCCCGACTGGCCAGACCGTGCTGACACTGGCCAATGCCGTCGGCAGCACCCCCACCGACATGCGGCCACTGATCTGCGGCAAGGAATCGGCCGCTTATGTGAAGGCGCAGGAAGCCGCCTTTCCCATGGGCCTCAAGGACCAGCCGAGCTACCTGACCGACGAGATCGTTCCGCGTGAACATGTCGCCGTCAATCTGGGTCGAATCCGTAACAATATCGCTCTGCCGCGCCCGCGTCCGCCACATGTTCCCCTGTTTCCGGCAGCGGCGCCGACCATCGAAAGCGCCAATATCGACGAGATGCTGCGGCCAGGCCTGACGACGATCGGTGGCATGAACGTACCCATGCCGCGTCCGCGTCCGGCCGACCTCTGAAATCCGGTTTTTACAAATCTCGGAAGGTGAGGCGCTCTAGCGGTTTCGCGTCACCGTGAAGCGCATGACGCCATCGGCTTCTTCCAGCGCGTAATCATGCCCGTTCTGCCGGCAATGCAGCGGAATATCCACTTTCGCCATTGGATCGGTGGCCAGGACGATCAACATTTTGCCCGGCGCCCCGCTGGCCAGTCGCTTTTCCAGCTTCAGCACGGGCAGGGGGCATTTGAGCCCCCTGGCATCGATGATTTCTGGCTCAATCGCCAAGAACGAGGACCCAATAGGTGCCGTAACTGGAGGATGGATTATAGGCCACGGCCACGCCCGCCTTGCTGGCCTGGGCGGCAAGGCCCACAGCATCGGCGGCATTATTGCGCCAGCCCGAGAAGGTTTCCGCGAAGCTGGAATAGCCGGCCGAGAGTTTCATCTGCGCCAGGGCCTGCGGCTTGGTGGGCGCGTTGTTGGTCTGGGCATATTGGCTGGCCAGTGCCTGCGCCGTGCCGTTGAGGCCGGCATCGGCGGTCAGCGGCGGCATGTTGCGCGTCGCGCGATAGGCATTGATGAGATTGACGGCCTGCACGCTGTCGAGCGAAGCATTGGGCTGATCCATGCGGGCCGAGAGCGCGGGGGCCAAAGCCCCAGGCGAAGCATTGCCGCCTCCGATGGCGGCGCATCCCGCCAGGAGCAGGGCCGATGCCATGGCGGCGCTCAGCAGGATCGGGCGTATTGTCATGTCATTCTTTCTGAAGAAAAAATACGTTCTCGCTCAATAGCAGGTGACATTTTCGCCGGCGTTAATACCGTCTCTCATGCCGCTTTCGTGATCGATCGGCGGGCCCGAAGCTCAAGCGCGCCATATCGCAATGTTCGAGGCCAGAAACCGCGCAAAAGCGGCAGCATTGTGGGCGGGCTGCCAGCCGGGCCGCATCGATAGCTGGCAGAATTCTCGTATGGTTGATCGAATGCTTATCCTGGCTTGAGGACGGATCCGGACATTGCTCAATCTTGGCGGCTGAACGGCACTTCGGCGCGGAGGTTGTCGCCGGATTCGACATAGATCACTTCGAACGCCACTTCGATCGCGGCCTTGCTGAGCTGAATCTGGGCGGTGATGTTGAGGTCCTTGCCGGCCTCGTCTTTTTCGCGCTCGCGCAGGTTGAAGATGAGGTTCTGGCCACGTTTCTGGCCTATGGCGACGCCGGTGAAAGTGGCGTTGGAGGTCATCACCGCCTCATAGCGCTTATTGGCATCGATATAGGCCATGGTGCCGGCAACCGACAAATTGTTGCCGGCCAGGGTGCAATGGCCATTATAGTTCACCTTGTCCTGATTGCCCTGGGTCAGCGACAGGCGGCAGGTGACCGGCTCCTGGGTGGCGCCGATCATAATGCCGCGCCCGCGCCATTCGCCGATATAGGACTTGAGCAAGGCGATATCGGCTGGCGCGGCCATTGCCGGGCCGGCCGCGGCAAAGGCGGAAAACAGGAGACCCGCCAGTGCTAGGGCACGAGTCAGGGGTCCGGGCATAGTCATGGCGCAGCGCCTCCAAATAGCGAAACCAGCCCCCCGGCTGTTCGGCGAATCCTCGATAGCAAATTTGCACGCGGCTGGCGCGGCCATTTCCGCGGAATGTGATCCAGCCGCAGGCGACACAATGCCGGCCCCGGAGTCGGGCCCAACAGAGCAAGTTTTCTGCGGACATATTGATGCGCCCGTCCGGTTCGGTGGATACCGCCAGCGGCCAGGGCTGATCTCCACAGATTGAACGCCCTGAAAATTGGTAATCCGGACTGGAATCGCCTATCTGTCAGGTAACAAGAACCAATGTAGAATCACCCCGTGACAGATACGCCTGAAGATGTGAGCGGTGGTGCGCCGTCCTCGGACATCACTCCGATTTATATCACTGACGAAATGCGCACGAGCTATCTCGATTACGCCATGAGCGTGATCGTGAGCCGCGCGCTGCCGGATGTGCGCGACGGCCTCAAGCCGGTGCATCGCCGCATCCTGTTCTCGATGAGCGAGAACGGCTACGAATATAACAAGCCGTTCCGCAAATCGGCCCGCGTGGTCGGCGACGTTATCGGTAAATACCATCCGCATGGCGACAGCGCCGTCTATATGGCGCTGGTGCGCATGGCCCAGGAATTTTCCATGGGCCAGATGCTGGTGGAAGGTCAGGGCAATTTCGGCTCGGTCGACGGCGATATGCCCGCCGCCATGCGATATACCGAAGTGCGCATGCAGCGCATCACCAATTCCATGCTCGATGACCTCGACAAGGATACGGTGGATTACCGCCCCAATTACGATGGCTCCGAGCATGAGCCAACCGTGTTGCCGGCGCGGTTCCCCAACATGCTGGTCAATGGCGGTAGTGGCATCGCCGTGGGCATGGCCACCAATATTCCCACCCACAACCTTGCCGAAACCATCAATGCGGCGCTGGCGGTGCTGGACAATCCGTTCATCACCACCGAGGAATTGCTGGAACATCTGCCCGGCCCGGATTTCCCCACCGGCGGCATCATTCTCGGTCGTGCCGGCATCAGGCAGGCCTATGAGACGGGCAGGGGCTCGATCATCGTGCGCGGACGCTCCACCATCGAGGAGGTGCGCAAGGAGCGCGAGGCCATCGTCATCACCGAGATTCCGTATCAGGTGAACAAGGCGTCCATGGTCGAGAAGATTGCCGAACTGGTGCGCGACAAGCGCATCGAAGGCATCGCCGACCTGCGCGACGAATCCTCTCGCGAAGGCATGCGGGTGGTGGTCGAGGTCAAGCGCGATGCGCTGCCCGACGTGGTACTGAATCAGCTTTATCGCTTCACGCCGCTGCAAAGCTCGTTCGGCTGCAATTTCGTGGCGCTGAATGGCGGCAAGCCGGAATTGATGAATCTCAAGCAGATTCTCGACTGCTTCATCGAATTCCGCGAGGAAGTGGTGACGCGGCGGGCCCGGTTCCTGCTCAACAAGGCGCGCGACCGCGCCCATGTGCTGGTCGGCCTGGCCATCGCGGTCGCCAATATCGACGAGGTGATCGCGCTGATCCGCACCGCGCCCGATCCGGCGACGGCGCGCGAGCAATTGATGACCCGCCGCTGGCCGGCAGCGGATGTGGAGCCGCTGATCCAATTGATCGACGATCCGCGCCACCGGATCAATGACGACGGCACCTTCAACCTGTCCGAAGAGCAGGCGCGCGCCATTCTCGAATTGCGGCTGGCCCGCCTGACGGCTCTGGGCCGGGACGAGATCGGCGACGAGCTCAACGGACTTGGCACCGAAATCGAGGATTACCTCGATATATTGCGGTCGCGGGAACGGGTGCGCGGCATTATCCGGCAGGAAATGGAAAGTATCCGCGAACAGTTCGGCGCGCCGCGCCGCACCGAGATTTCCGACCACGCCGCCGATTTCGACGATGAAGACCTCATCGCGCGCGAGGACATGGTCGTTACGGTCAGTCATGGCGGCTATATCAAGCGGGTGCCGCTTTCCACCTACCGGGCGCAGAACCGTGGCGGCAAGGGCCGTTCGGGCATGGCGACGCGGGAGGAGGATTTCGTTTCGCGCCTCTTCGTGGCCAATACGCATACGCCGGTATTATTCTTCACCAGCCGGGGCATCGCCTACAAGCTCAAGGTCTGGCGGCTGCCGCTTTCGGCTGCCAATGCCCGCGGCAAGGCGCTGATCAATATCCTGCCGCTGGAGCAGGGCGAGCGCATCACTTCGATCATGCCGCTACCCGAGGATGAAACCTCGTGGGGCGATCTCGACATCATGTTCGCGACGACGCGGGGCACGGTGCGCCGCAACTCGCTGGCCGATTTTGTCGAAGTGCGCCAGAACGGCAAGATCGCCATGAAGCTGGACGAGGGCGACGAGATCGTCGGCGTCGAGACCTGCACGAGCAATAATGACGTATTGCTGACCACGGCCTTGGGGCAGGCCATCCGCTTCCGGGTGAACGACGTGCGCCTGTTCAAGGGCCGCGATTCCATGGGTGTGCGCGGAATTCTGCTGGCGAAGGATGATGTGGTCATCTCGATGGCGGTCATCAACCATTCCGACGCCATCGCCGAAGAGCGCGCCGCCTATCTCAAGATGAGCCGGGCCATGCGCGGCGAGGCGGATGACGGGGCTTCCGATGAGACCGACGATGTCGTGGCGGGCCATCTCAGCCAGGAACGCTACGCCCAGATGGGCGCTATCGAACAGTTCATCCTGACCATTTCCCAAAATGGCTATGGCAAGCGCACCTCCAGCCACGAATACCGGATTACCGGGCGCGGCGGCAAAGGCATCGTCGCCATGGCGGTCAACAAGCGCAATGGCAATCTGGTGGCCAGCTTCCCGGTCGAAGACGAAGACCAGATCATGCTGATCAGCGATGGCGGCCAGACCATCCGCCTGCCGGTGGGGGGCGACAAGCCGATCCGCATCGTCTCGCGCGGCAGCCAGGGCGTGATCGTGTTCGATACCGCCGAGGGCGAGAAAGTCGTGTCGGTGGAACGCATCAGCGAGCCGGAAGACGACGAGGACGACGGTGACGAAGCGTCGCCGGTCGAGCCGATCGCAGAATAACAAAGGGCGCTCCGGCGCCCTTTTTCTCGTCAGATAAAGCGCTGGATTTCGCTGTGTTCGGACAGGTGAGCGGGGCGCGCTGAATTGCTGCCCATGCGAATCTGGCGGGGAATGGTGCTGCGCGGGGCGGGGCGCCATGAGCCGGCTGGCTGCTCCCCCGGGGCGGGGCCATATGCATTGTCCCATTGCTCGGAGGGACAGATCATCCAGTAGAGCAGCACCAGGCTGCCCAATATCGGGATGAGCTGGATAAAATACCACCAGCCGGAGCGGCCGATATCATGCAGACGGCGCACGGTGACTGTGACCAGCGGGATCATATGGATGATGCCGGCAAAGGCGGCCAAAGGGCCTGCATGGCGCGGATCGAGCAATCTGCCGAACAGGTAATAATCGGCAAAGGCGGCGCCTACGGACAGGATGAGCGATAATAGCCAGAACAACCAATATTGGCGGCGGGTGCTGCGGCCGGAAAATTCGAAATAGCGCAGCATGCCGTCGAAATAAGATCGCATATTTGACGCCCACGTAATAATGCAGATGTCGTTATATCGGGAGCCGAGCTTTTTTGCCCGCCAGGGCTGCGGACAGGCTTAGCGAAAGGTCAATGGCAATTACCGGCACCGCTGCGGCATAGCCTGTTCTGCTTTCCGAGAATTCCGACGGCTGGTCGCCAAAGGCACGGGCCGAAGTCTTGCCACCTTGCGGCGAGCATGACAGAAACCTTTCTGACGACAAGGGAAGGGGGGATGCATGAGCGGTCTGGTGGGGTTCTATCCCGGTTCTTTCGATCCGCTGACCAATGGCCATCTCGACGTGATCGAGCGCGCCTGCAAGCTGGTCGACACTCTGGTGGTGGCGGTGGGGATCAGCGCCACCAAGAAAAATCCGCTCTTCATCCACGAGGATCGCGTGGCGATGCTCGAACAGGTGCTGCCGGCAATCGGCGCCCGCACCAATACGCAATTCCGCATCGTCGATTTTTCAGGGCTGATGGTCAATGCCGCCCGCGATGCCGGCGCCAGGCTGATCATTCGTGGCCTGCGCGACACCACGGACTACAATTACGAGATGCAGATGGTGGGCATGAACGCGCAAATGGCACCCGATCTGCAAACCGTGTTCCTGCCCTCCAGCCCGCCCGTACGGCATATCTCGGCCACATTGGTGCGTCAGATCGCTGAAATGGGCGGAGACATCTCCGCTTTCGTACCGCCAATCGTACTCAAGGCCCTGCAATCCAAATGATCAAGCTGACCCGCCGCACCTTCGCCGCCCTCGCGCTGAGCGCGACCCTGTTCGCCGCTCCGGCCTTTGCCCAGGAGGGTGCGCCGCATCTGATCCTGACACTGGAAGATGGCGTCGTGGATATCGAATTGCTGCCCGAACTCGCGCCCCTGCATGTCGAGCGCATCGTCACGCTGACCGAGCAGGGCCTCTATGACGGCGTGGTGTTTCATCGGGTCATCGACGGGTTCATGGCGCAGACCGGCGACGTGCGGAACGGCAATGCCGATAGCCCCGATTACGATCTGCGCATGGCCGGCACCGGCGGTTCCGAACTGCCCAATGTGCAGGCCGAGTTCAATGCCGAGAGCTTCGTGCGCGGCGCTGTCGGCGCGGCGCGGTCGCAGGACCCCAATTCGTTCAATTCACAGTTTTTCATCACCACCGACGACGCCACGTTCCTGAATGGCCAATATACGGTATTCGGCAAGGTGGTGTCCGGCATGGACGCAGTCGACGCGCTGGAACAAGGCCCGCAAGAGCAGAACGGCGCCGTGGCCAATCCGGACAAGATCGTCAAAGCGTCGATCGAATATAAATAAGACGCGCCAGGGCAGCGCTCGGGCGGGCCTGAAGGCTATCCAGCCTCTCATAGGCCTCGTGGTCGCGGGCCCGACTTCCTCCTTCGAAGGTCTAGGGATGAGGTCGGCGCGAGACTGGTGCGAACCTTGCGCTTCCCGCCCAATCATCCTACATCCCGCGCACATTTCTCCAAGCGAAAGAGACCGTTCATGGCCTATGCCGATCCCGAAAACACGCTCGTCATCGAAACCACCAAGGGCAAGGTGGTCATCGCCATGAAGCCCGAGGTGGCGCCCGGCCATGTCGAGCACATCAAGAAGCTGGCCCGCGAAGGCGCCTATGATGGTGTGGTGTTCCACCGCGTGATCGATGGCTTCATGGCCCAGACCGGCGACGTGAAGTTCGGCAATGCCAATTCGCCCGAGTTCAATCCGTCGCGCGCCGGCACCGGCGGTTCGCAATATCCGAACCTCAAGCAGGAATTCAGCGCCGAGCCGCATAAGCGCGGCACCGCGTCGATGGCCCGCGCCCAGGACCCGAACAGCGCCAATTCGCAATTCTTCATCTGCTTCGCGGATTCATCGTTCCTCGACCGTCAATATACGGTGTGGGGCGAGGTGATCGAAGGCATGGAAAATGTCGACCAGATCAAGCGCGGCGAGCCGGTGATCAATCCGGACCAGATGGTGTCGGTGAAGGTCGCGGCCGATATCGCGGAATAATTCCGGGACTGGCGGCTGCGGCCGCCAGTTTCGTTCTGGGCCTGAGCTTGACGCAGGGCGTTATGGCAGGGCGTGGTAGCGCATTCGCGCGCTCTTGGTGTCGTCGCTCAGGTTTTGCTTTGAAAATGGATAGTGTTCTTTGGGCGCTTATGGGCGTCGTGGCCGGGGCCTGCATTGCCGCGCAGGCTCCGATTAACGCCTATCTGGGGCGGGCGCTTGAAGTACCGGTCGCGGCAGCGGCAGTGTCGTTCCTGGCCGGCGGCGTGGTGTTGTGGGCCCTGGCTTTCTTCTTCAGCCATTGGAGCGGTACACCGATCAATTTTGGCGCGCCGGCGCCCTGGACCTTCGTGGCTGGCGGCCTGCTCGGCGCGTTCTATGTCTTCTCCAACATCACGCTGACGCCGATGATCGGCGCGGCGGCGGTGATGGCCCTGTCGGTGGCGGGACAATTGCTTGGTGGATTGTTTCTCGACAAGATCGGCTTCATGGGCATGGCGGTGCGCGAAATCTCCATGGGCCGCCTCGCCGGCGCCGCCTTGCTGGTCATCGGCGCCGTGATGATCCGGGTGCTTTAAGATGCGCGTTTCCGAATTCGACTTCGACCTTCCCGAAAGACTGATCGCCCTGCATCCGGCCGAGCCGCGGGACAGCGCCCGCCTGCTACTGGTGAAGCCGGGCGAGCCGTTCGAAGACCGGCACATCCCCGACCTGCTGACCCTGCTGCGCCCCGGCGACGTATTGGTGGTCAACGATACGCGGGTATTGCCGGCGGAACTCAAAGGCACGCGTATTCGCGGTGACAGCCGGGCTGGGGTGTCGTTCAACCTGCATAAGCGGGTCGATGCCCATTCCTGGCGGGCCTTTGCGCGTCCGGCCAAGAAGCTGGCGCTTCTAGATGCGCTGGAATTGGGCAATGGCGAGGCCGAACCGCTGCTGGCGCGCCTTGCCGGCAAGGGCGAGACCGGCGAGGTCACGCTGGAATTCGACCTGGGCGGCGCCCAACTCGACGAGGCCATAAAGTCACACGGCGCCATGCCGCTGCCGCCCTATATCGGGGCGAAGCGGGGGGTCGAGGAACGCGACAAGGTCGATTACCAGACCGTCTATGCGGCTGAGGACGGTGCCGTGGCGGCGCCGACGGCCGGCCTGCATTTCACCGAGAAGCTGCTGCAGGATCTGGCGGAGATGGACGTCAGCATCGAGCGGGTGACGCTGCATGTGGGGGCCGGCACCTTCCTGCCGATGAAGGCCGACGACACCGACGACCATGTGATGCATTCCGAATGGGGCGAAATCGATCAGGCCAGCGTCGAGCGCATCCGCGCCCGGCGCGCCGCCGGGGGACGGGTAGTGGCCGTGGGCACGACCAGCCTGCGTCTCTTGGAGACGGCCTCCCGCGCCACCGGCGAATTGCAGCCCTTTATCGGCGATACCGACATCTTCATCACGCCGGGCTTCCGCTTCCGCACCGTGGATGTGCTGATGACCAATTTCCATCTGCCGAAATCCACCCTGTTCATGCTGGTCAGCGCCTTTTCCGGACTAGAGACGATGAAGGCGGCCTATGCGCACGCCATCGGCGAGGGCTATCGCTTCTACTCCTACGGCGATGCATCGCTGTTGCACCGGGCGCCGCATCCCGAGGATAAGCGGTGACGGCGCGTTACCGCCCGATAAATCACTACACGAACCGTATTGTCGCCGGGTTGCGGCGCGTGGCGGAAAGCGATGCGCCACAGCTCACTTTCGCCCGGCTGATCGAGACGATGGGAGACCATTCCCATCGGTTGCTGATCCTCATGCTGACGCTGCTCAACATGATTCCAGGACCGCCCGGATTTGGCGGCACCATCGCCTGGACGACCTTCGCCGTCGCGCTGTTCATGGTCCTGGGCCGACCGATCCGGCTGCCCGGCATTATCGGGCGACGCAAACTGCCGCTGGCGCTATTGCTCAAGGCCAGTGAGCAGGTGGCGAAAGTTACGGCGATCATTGCGCGTTTCTCCAGGCCACGGTGGCGGTGGCTGACCGGCGCGGCGGCGACTATCCCCTATGGAATATTCACCATGGCGGTCAGCGTCTTCATGACGCTGCCCATTCCCTTCATCAACGCCGTGCCCAATGTGGGCCTGTGCATCCTGGCCTTTGCCATGCTCAATCGCGATGGGCTGGGTGCCATAATCGGGCTGGCGATCTGCGCAATCGGGCTTATCATCGCCGGGTTATTGCTGTTCGGCGTGGTCAATCTGGGCATGGCTGCGATGGCGGCGGTCGGTTAGGTGCTTGACGTCTTCTCATCGCCCTGGCTTGCGGGGGACATTGTCGGCGGCGCGGCGAACGGCTAGAACCCGCCCCATGAAACAGGTCAACTTCTTCCTCACCGCCACCGACGGCATGGCCCGTCGCGGCCATATCGATACGCCGCGCGGCGAGATCAACACGCCGGCCTTCATGCCGGTGGGTACGGCCGGCACCGTCAAGGCCATGTATCCCGAACAGGTGCGCGAAACCGGCGCCGATATTCTGTTGGGCAATACCTATCACCTGATGCTGCGGCCCGGCGCCGAGCGCGTGGCGTCGCTGGGCGGGCTGCATGTGTTCATGGACTGGCAGCGGCCGATCCTGACCGATAGCGGCGGCTTCCAGGTCATGTCGCTGGCCAAGCTGCGCAAGCTCACCGAGCAGGGCGTCACCTTCAGGTCTCATATCGACGGCTCGACCCACGAGCTGACGCCGGAGCGCTCGATAGAAATCCAGACCTTGCTGGATAGCGACATCATCATGCAGCTCGACGAATGCATCGCTCTGCCGGCGAAGCGCCAGGAAATCGAGCGGGCAATGGAATTGTCGCTGCGCTGGGCGGATCGATCCAAGATTGCCTTCAACAACCAGGCCAATCGGGCGCTGTTCGGCATCGTGCAGGGTGGCGACGACCCGGAATTACGCGCGCGTTCGGCGGCGGGGCTCAAATCCATCGGCTTCGACGGCTACGCCGTTGGCGGGCTGGCGGTGGGCGAGCCGCAGGAGGTCATGTTCCGGGTGCTGTCGGACATCACGCCGGAACTGCCATGGGACCGGCCGCGCTACCTGATGGGCGTCGGCAAGCCCGACGATATTCTGGGCGGCATCGAGCGCGGCATCGACATGTTCGACTGTGTGCACCCGACCCGGGCGGGGCGGCACGGCCACGCTTATACGCGCTTCGGTGTCATCAACCTGAAAAATGCCCGGCATAGGGATGATCATCGGCCGCTGGACGAGGCGTCGCCCAATCCCAATTGCCGGCGCTGGAGCCGGGCCTATCTGCATCACCTGGTCAAGACCGAGGAGATTTTGGGGGCCATGGTGCTTTCGCAGATCAATCTGGCCTATTATCAGGAATTGACTGCGGGCGCCCGCGCGGCCATCGAGGCCGGCCGGATCAATGATTTTGCGGCGGAGACGCGGGCGGCATGGGCTGCCGGCGACCTGCCGGTTCTGTAGAGGAAAAGAATATGGCCAAGGGGTCACGGGATAGCGGTTTCACGTCGCTCAGCAAGCATCGCAAGCGTCTTGCCGAGACGACGATGCGCGAAATGTTCGCCGAGGATAGCAAGCGGTTCGAGCGCTTCTCGGCCAATGGTGCCGGTATCCTGCTCGACTATTCCAAGAACCGGATCGATGCGGAAGCGCTGGAGGCCCTGTTCGAGCTGGCACGCGCCGCCGGGGTCGAAGAGCGCCGCACCCAGATGTGCGAGGGCGAGCACATCAACATTACCGAGGATCGCGCCGTGATGCACATGGCGCTGCGCTATCAGGGCGACCACCCGGTCGAGGTGGATGGCAATGACGTCATGCCGGATGTGCGCGGCGTCTTGAAGGCCATAGAGAATTACACCAATGCGGTGCGCAGCGGCGAAATCCGCGGCCATGGCGGCGAGCAGATCGCCGATGTGGTCAATATCGGCATCGGTGGCTCGGACCTCGGCCCGGCCATGGTGACGCTGGCGCTGGAGCCCTATACCCGCCCCGACCTGCGGGCGCATTACGTGTCCAATGTCGATGGCGCTCATATCCACGACATCCTCAAGCGCCTCGACCCCAAAAAGACGCTGTTCATCGTCGCTTCCAAGACCTTCACCACTGACGAAACCATGACCAATGCCAATTCGGCGCGGCAATGGATCGCCGAGGCGCTGGGCGAGGAGGCCGTGCCCAACCACTTTGCCGCCGTTTCGACCAATATCGAGGCCTGCGCCAGGTTCGGCATTCGCGAAGATCGTATCTTCGGTTTCTGGGACTGGGTCGGCGGCCGCTATTCGGTGTGGTCGGCCATCGGCCTGCCCATCGCGCTGGCGGTGGGCTACGATAATTTTGCCAAATTCCTTGCCGGCGCCGATGCGATGGACCGGCATTTTCTTGAAACGCCGCTGGAAGAGAACCTGCCGGTGATCATGGCGCTGCTGGGCGTGTGGTATCGCAATGCCTGGGGATTCTCGACCCATGCCGTGCTGCCCTATGACCAGCGGTTGAGCCGGTTTGCGGCCTATCTGCAGCAGCAGGACATGGAATCGAACGGCAAGTCGGTGACATTGGCGGGCAAGAAGGTCGAATGGCCGACCGGCCCGATCGTCTGGGGCGAGCCCGGCACCAATGGCCAACATGCCTTCTATCAGCTTATCCATCAGGGCACCGACATCATTCCCTGCGACTTCCTCATCGCCGCCCGGCCGCATGAGCACCTGCCGCCGCATCACGACAAGCTGGTGGCCAATGTGCTGGCCCAGTCCGAAGCGCTGATGCTGGGCAAGACCAAGGATGAGGTCGTGGCCGAGCTCAAGGCCGAGGGCCTCGAAAAAGACCGGATCAAGCTATTGGCCCCACACAAGGTCTTCCCCGGCAATCGTCCGTCCAACACGCTGTTCTATCCGCAATTGACGCCGGAAACGCTGGGTTCGCTGATTGCCCTTTATGAGCACAAGGTGTTCGTGCAGGGAGTGGTCTGGAACGTCAATTCCTACGACCAATGGGGCGTGGAACTGGGCAAGCAGCTCGCCAAGGCCTTATTGCCGAAGGTAGAGGGCGCAGCGAGCGGCGAGGGCCATGACAGCTCCACCCAGGGCCTGCTGGCCTATTACCAGGCCAACAAGGCGTAAGCGGCGTGACCATCACCACCGAAGAGCAGCTCGAAAAGCTCAAGGCCATCGGCCGCATCTGTGCCGTGGCGCGCGACGCCATGGCTGCGGCCATGCGGCCGGGCATGACCACGCTGGAACTGGACGAAATCGGCGCGAAGATATTGGCGGAGAACGGCGCGGTTTCGGCGCCGATCTTCACCTATGACTTTCCCGGCGCCACCTGCATCTCGGTCAATGAAGAGATTGCCCACGGCATTCCGGGCGAACGGGTGCTGGGCGAGGGCGATCTGGTCAATATCGACGTCTCCGCCGCCAGGGACGGCGTATTTGCCGATTGCGGCGCGTCCTACCTGCTGGGCCACGCCGACAAGCGGCTCGAAGCGCTGTGCCGCGATGGCAAGAAAGCCATGTGGGCCGGCATCCGCGCCGTCAGGGCCGGTGCGCCGCTCGCCGATATCGGCACTGCCATCGGCAAGGTGGCCAAGAAGGGCGGCTATACGCTGATAAGAAACCTGGCCAGCCATGGCGTGGGCGACAGCCTGCACGATGAACCGGGCGAAATCCCCACCTGGCCGGACCGCTCGGAGCGCCGCCGCATCGGCAATGGGCTGGTATTTACCATCGAGCCGTTCCTGTCATTGGGCGGGCAGATGGCCGAGCAGAAATCGGCCGACGATGAATGGACGCTGGTGGCCGAGCCGCCGGCGCCTTGCGTCCAATATGAGCATACATTGGTGGCGACGCCGCGTGGCGCGGTGGTGGTGACGCTGGCCGCCTGATCCGAACTTTGGCGCTATAGCCAGATCAGCAAGAGCGGACCGAGGACGATGGCCCCTATGCCCAGCACGAAGCGCAGATTGCCCAGGCGGCGCAGGGCCGGCACGCTTACCAGCGTCGACAGGGCCAGGAAGCCGACCAGCGCGATCAATGCCGGCAACAGCAGATTGAGGTTGAGCGCGGTGTTTTCCGTCAATTGCAGATAGATCATGTGGCCGCCGGCAAAGCCGATAAGGGCCATGATGACGACCGTGACCGCCTTGGCGGTGATCAGCAGGGCCATGTCTATCGTATTGCTGTTCAGCAGCAGGGCGAGGCCCGATGCGGTGACGTGCACGGCCGCCAGCGTGGCGAAGACGCCGCTGCCGGCCAGAATCGGCACCAGTTCCGGTGGCGCATGGAGCGGCAGGGAGCCAACCATCGGCAGGTTGGCGCCATATTGCGCCAGCAGCAGGATGGCATAAAGCATGATCAGCGTGCTGCCGGCGAAAATCAGCAATGTCACTGCAAGAACCTTGAGCAGGTCCGTCGTATCCTGAGACATATTTCCCCCAGCCGCGTTGCTCGTTGCCGATATTACGACAAGTCGCTGATTCTCAAATCCGATTGCGCTTGCGGATGGCGGTGTTTCCGGTTTGCGTATGCGGCAGGTCGCGGCGCGGCGCCAACAGGATACGCGCCGGCTTGCGGAACTCCTCGGAGAGCTCGCCGGCATCGGCCCGATTGTCCAGTTCGGCGTAGGGATCTATGCAAGATTGCGGCATGACTGGCTCCATTGTCCGGAACGCCGCGGATTGGAGAGAGTGGTACGCCGGGCGGGGTTCGAACCCGCGACCATTCGATTAAAAGTCGAATGCTCTACCACTGAGCTACCGGCGCCTGAAAGGAACACCGTATGGCGTTCGCGGCGGAACATAAACGGAGTTCGTCGCCTGTCAACCGCCTTAGCGCGACATGCGGCGATCTCGAAAAAGCAAATGATCGCTCCCATGTCATTGATATTGCGCCGTTCCTTGCCGAAAGCCGGTTTTCATCTGCTCCGGCCATGGGTCTATGGAGCCAGCGCCAGCGGCGTTCCGTCATAGGGCATAGGCATGCAGGCGATGGAAATGCGTTCGAAACGCTGGCAGAGCGCCGTGGCTTCGGCCAGTTCAGAAATCGGCCCGGCAAGGATGCGCTTGTCATTCCCGTCGGCCGCATCGGCCAGCAGCGGCGCCAGATCCAACAGCAAGGGTCCGAGTTTCAGCGTGAGGTCATTCCACATAGCGGGCGCCTGTTCGAAGGGCACGGCCGCGCCGATGGCAATGCCATAGGCATTCTGATCGGCAACCGCCAAAGCGGCCGGCGCGGAAACCGGCACCGGAAGCGGCTGGTCGATCGCGGGCATGGCCTGGGGCAGGATGGATTGGCGAACGGATACCGAGCCGCCCTCGGCATCGAAGGACAGGATTTCGCCGCTACCGATGGAGGCGGTCACGCTCGCTCGGTCGACCGGCCTGGATTCCGGCTGTGCTTCAACCATTTGCGGCACCGTTACTTCCAGGGCGCCGACCCGGCGGACAATTTCGCTGCCGGATTTTTCCTGTAGGGCGAACCGGCTGAGCAGCAATTCGTTCTCGTGCCTGAGCCGGCTGGTGTCATCGCGCAATTGCCCCACCTCGAGCCGCAAGGTCTCGATGGAGGCGCCGGCGACGCGCGGCTGATGCAGGCCGCCGATAATGCTTTGCGGCACCAGCAGCGATATATTGGAGCCGAAAACGGCCAGGCCGGCACAGACAAGCGCGATCAGGCCCCAAAGGGTCACGTCCGATTGTCGAAACTGCTCAGATGCTTTAGCCACCGAAAAAAACCTGCCATGACGCCCGAATCGTATGGCGCGCTAGATTGTAGCTTGGGCCCTTCGTTATCGGTTCGCCAACTCTCCTGTGCCATAAAATTGTGAAAATACCGGCGGAAAAGCGGCCGGAACGGAGTATGCGCGATGACCGAACTGCTTTCCATCATTCTCGCGGCCGGCGAGGGGACGCGGATGCGGTCTTCGCTGCCCAAAGTTCTGCACCCGGTGGGGGGGCTGCCGATCATCGGCCATGTGGCGCGCGCGGCCCGCGAGGCGGGATCGAGCCGGATCGCGCTGGTGACGGGACCGCGGCACAGGGCCACCCGCGACACGGTCTCGGCGCTGGACCCGGACGTGGTGCATTTCGAGCAATCGGAGGCCCGGGGGACCGGCCATGCCGCCGCGATGGCGCGGCAATTGTTCGCGGATGCCCAGGGCTACGTCGCCGTGGTCTATGGCGACCATCCCTTGCTGCGTGGGCACAATTTCCGGGCGGTTCTGGATCGGCTGGATGACGGGCTGGACGTGGCGATCCTGGGATTCGAGCCGGCCGATCCGACGGGTTATGGCCGGTTCATTACCGAAGGCGAGAAATTGCTGGCCATTCGCGAGCACAAGGATGCCAGCGAGGACGAGCGCCGGATCGGGCTGTGCAATGCCTGTATCCTGGCCTTTCGCGCCGATGTGTTTCGCGAGATGATCGACAAGATCGACAGCAACAATGCGCAGGGCGAATATTACCTCACCGATATGGTGAACCTCGCCAATGCCGCCGGCAAGAAGGTCGGCTATGGCGTCGCGCCGGAAAATGACGTCATGGGCGTCAATGACCGCAGCCAATTGGCGCGGGCGGAAAAGCTGTTCCAGGACCTGCGCCGCGATGATGTCATGAAGGCCGGCGTGACCTTGCGCGATCCCGAAAGCGTGTTCTTTTCCTGGGACACCGAGATCGGGCGCGATGTGACCATCTTCCCCAATGTGGTATTCGGGCCGGGGGTAAAAATCGCCGACAATGCCGAAATCCGCGCCTTCTGCGACATCGAGGATGCGGTGATCGGGGAGGGGGCGAGCATCGGGCCCTTCGCGCGGATTCGCGGCGGGGCGGAATTGGGACCGAACGTGCATCTGGGCAATTTCGTCGAGGTGAAGAAATCCAGGATCGGCGCCGGGACCAAGGCGGGGCACCTCAGCTATCTGGGCGATGCCGAAATCGGCGCCGAGACCAATATCGGCGCCGGGACCATCACCTGCAATTACGACGGCGTGAACAAGGACAAGACCATTATCGGCGACAAGGTCTTTATCGGCTCGCAGACCTCGCTGGTGGCACCGGTAACGATTGGCGACGGGGCCTATACCGCGTCGGGCAGCGTCATCACTGCGGACGTGCCCGCCGATGCCCTGGCGATGGGGCGGGCGCGGCAGGAGAACAAACCAGGCTATGCGCTCCGGCTGAAAGAGCGGGCGCTGGCCAAGAAGGCTGCCAAGGGGAAGTAAGATGTGCGGAATTGTTGGGATTGTCGGCGATGCGCCGGTGGCAGGCCGCCTGGTGGATGCGCTGAAGCGCCTGGAATATCGGGGCTATGACAGCGCCGGCGTGGCGACGCTGGAAGGCGGCGCCATCGCGCGGCGGCGGGCCGAGGGCAAGCTGGGGAACCTGGCGACCCGGCTGGGCATGGAGCCGCTGGACGGGCATGTGGGCATCGGCCACACCCGCTGGGCAACCCATGGCGCGCCCAATGAGAACAACGCCCATCCCCACGCCACCGAACGCGTGGCCGTAGTCCATAACGGCATTATCGAGAATTTCCGCGAGCTGCTGGCCGATCTGGCAGCGGATAATTATCTGCCCAAGACCGAGACGGACACCGAATCGGTGGCGCTATGGGTGACGCGCGAACTGGACCGGGGCGCCGACCCGGAGCTGGCGGTGGCGCGGACGTTGAAAAAGCTCAAGGGCGCCTTTGCCTTGGCTTTCATGTTCAAGGGCGAGAACGGCTTGCTGATCGCCGCGCGACATGGCGCGCCGCTGGCCGTGGGTTATGGCACGACGGAAATGTATCTGGGATCGGATGCCATGGCCCTGGCGCCCTTCACCTCGCGGCTGACCTATCTCGAGGACGGCGACTGGGCGGTGATCACGCCCCGGGGGGTGAGCATCCGCGATGGCCGCGACGCGCTGGTGCAGCGCGAGCAGATGGTGTCCCAGGCTTCGGCCCTGCTGGTGGACAAGGGCAATCACCGGCATTTCATGGCCAAGGAAATCTACGAGCAGCCCGAGACCATCTCGCACACGCTGAGCCATTATGTGGACATGGGCGCCGAGAAAGTGGCGATCCGGGAGAACTTGCCCTTTGATTTCGCTGAACTTTCCCGGCTGACGATCAGCGCTTGCGGCACGGCCTATTACGCTGGCGCCATCGCCAAATACTGGTTCGAGCGCTATGCGCGGCTGCCGGTGGATATCGATGTGGCCAGTGAATTCCGCTATCGCGAACCGCCGCTGGAAAAAGGCGGGCTGTCGCTGTTCATCTCGCAATCGGGCGAGACGGCGGACACGCTGGCGGCCCTGCGTTATTGCGCCGGGCAGGGCCAGCATGTGGCGAGCCTGGTCAATACGCTGGAATCCACCATTGCCCGGGAATCAGGGGTGGTTTTCCCCATCCTGTGCGGCCCGGAAATCGGCGTGGCCTCGACCAAGGCGCTGACCGCGCAACTGACCGCCCTGGCGAGCCTCGCCATCGCCGCGGGTCGGGCGCGGGGCGTGTTAAGCGCCGCGCAGGAGGAGGAAATGGTGCGGGCGCTGACGGCCCTGCCTTCGGCGGTTTCGGCGGCTTTGGGTGCGGAAGAGCAGATCGTGGAGATTTCCAAGCGCCTGTCCAAGGCCAAGGATGTGCTCTATCTCGGCCGTGGAGCGATGTTCCCTGTGGCGATGGAAGGCGCATTAAAGCTAAAGGAAATCAGCTACATACACGCGGAAGGTTATGCAGCAGGTGAACTAAAGCATGGGCCGATCGCGCTGGTGGACGAGGCCATGCCGGTGATCGTGGTGGCGCCATCGGATGAACTGGTCGACAAGACCCTGAGCAATATGCAGGAAGTGGCGGCACGGGGCGGCAAGATTATTGTCATAACCGATGAGGAAGGCGCCGAAACCGTGGGCCATGGCGTAGCCGACATCATCGAAATCCCCCATGTCCATTCCTTCGTCGCGCCGATCCTGGCGATCATTCCGGTGCAATTGCTGGCCTACCACACGGCGGTATTCATGGGCACCGATGTGGACCAGCCGCGTAATCTGGCCAAGTCAGTGACAGTGGAATAGTACGCGGGGGCAGGGCGAGGATAAATCGAGCCCGGCGCAGCGCCATCGCCGAGAGCTTGTCGAACCATGGGTTCGGCGGCGGCGGTGGGCGCGAGACGCCCCCACTATCCCGCGCGGATCAACGGAATGGCCAGGTGTTTCCGGAATAAATACAATAGGATACGGATGGCATCGCCTTCGGGGCCGGTGAGGCCGGGATTGCGGGCCAGCAGGTTCTTGGCATCGTCGTGAGCGAATTCGAGCAGGTGGCGGTGGACGTCGGGAACGGCGAGGCGATAGCCGGGCATGCCGGATTGCCTGGTGCCGAGCAGGTCGCCCTGGCCGCGTAATTCGAGGTCGCGTTCGGCGATCACGAAACCGTCCTCGGTGGATTTTATGGTTTCGAGACGAGCCTTCGCCGTTTCGCTAAGTGGTTCTTTATACAGCAATAAACAGGCCGAGCGCTGCGAACCACGGCCGACGCGGCCGCGAAGCTGGTGCAGCTGGGCAAGGCCGAAACGCTCGGCATGCTCGATGATCATGATAGTGGCATTGGGCACGTCGACACCGACCTCGATAACGGTGGTGGCGACCAATAGCTTGATTTCATTGGCTTTAAACCGCTCCATCACCGCCTGCTTGGCGGCGGCGGACATGCGGCCATGGACCAGCGCGACCTGATCGCCGAAGACCTGCCGGAGCTCGGCGAAGCGGTCCTCGGCGCTGACGACTTCCAGCGTTTCGCTTTCCTCGACCAGGGGGCAGACCCAATAGGCCTGGGCGCCTTCGGCCAAACGGGCCTGGAGGCGAGCGATGACGCGGGGGTAATCGTTGATGGAAAGCACCGCGCTATCAATGGGCTGGCGGCCGGCCGGCTTCTCGCGCAGCACGCTGACTTCCATGTCGCCGAAATGGGTCAGCACCAGGGTTCGGGGAATCGGCGTGGCGGTCATGACCAGCAGGTCGGTGTGGCGGCCCTTGTCGGACAGGGCAAGGCGTTGATGGACGCCGAAGCGGTGCTGCTCGTCGACGACGGTTAATCCCAAGTCCTTGAATTTTATATCGGATTGGAACAGGGCATGGGTGCCGACGATGATGGAGATGGAGCCATCGGCGAGCCCGGCACGGATGGCGCGGCGCTCGGCGGCGGGCATCTTGCCGGTGAGCAGGGCACAGCCGATCCCGGCCCCGTCGCAGAGCGGCTTGATCGTCCTAAAGTGTTGGGAGGCAAGCAATTCGGTCGGCGCCATGAGGGCGGATTGGGCGCCGGATTCGGCCATGGCGGCCATAGCCATGAGCGCCACCACGGTCTTGCCCGAGCCGACATCGCCCTGGAGCAGGCGGCTCATCCGGTCGGGCGCCCGCAGGTCGGCAAGGATGTCATCAAGGGCCGCCTGCTGACCGCCGGTCAGCGCAAAGGGTAACAGACTGCTAACGTTGAGCGTCGCATCAGCGCTAAAAACCCGCGCAATTCCTCGCGCCGAGACCATAGTGGAGCGCACCAGTTGCAGGGTGATCTGGCCGGCAAGGTATTCATCATAGGCGAGACGCTGGCGGGCCGGAGCCCAAAGCTCGGACTCGTCCGGCTGGTCCGGCAAGTGGACCATGCGCATGGCCTGGGTGAAGGACGGCCATTTGCGGCTGGCCATGGTAGCGGCGTCAATCCATTCGGGGATATCCGGCAGTACCTCGACGGCCTGGCGGACCAGCTTGGCCAGGGCCTTGGAGGACAGGCCATTGGTGAGCGGATAGACCGGCTCGACCAGGGGCAGACTGGCGAAATTGTCCGGCTCGACGATGTAGTCGGGATGGGTGATCTGCTTTTCGCCGTTGAAGAAGCCGATCTGCCCGGAAACGTAGCGCTCCTCGCCCACCGGCAGCGCTTTCTCCACCCAGCCGCCCTGGGCGCGGAAAAAGACCAGGCTGATATCGCCGCTATCGTCATGGGCGAAGACGCGGTGCGGCACATACGGCTTGCCGCGCGGCGGCGGCTGGTGCCGGTCGATATGCAGGCGCAGGGTGACCACCTGGTTGAGATGGGCGTCGGCAATGCCGACCTGGCGGCGGCGGTCGACCATTCCGGACGGCATATGCATGAGCACGTCGAGAATGATGGCGTCCTGACCATCCGGCGCGCCGAAATAGCGGGTGAGCAGGGCAGCCAGCTTGTCGCCCACGCCTTTGACGGTGTGCAGCGAGCGAAATAGCGGCTCTAGGGTTTCCGGGCGGGACAAGGGCGATTCTCCTGAGGGAGAGGGTATTGGGGGCAGCGGCTGGGAACAATGGCTGGGACGTTCGGCAAACCATGGCGTGCGTCACCCTCGCGTCGCGCGCCAGGGGGACGATCCGAGACGGCGACAATTCTGGCCCATCCGGGTGGACTGCGGGAGCAGTCCGGTGGCGACCCCGGACGAGAAGAGGCCGGCGGATGTGGTGACAACCTCTCGCAAGGCGCGTAAAGAACACGCCCAAATCGAGAACGAATTATGATCATGGATGTCTCAATGACGGCCGGTGAGGACATTGCCATTCGCCGAAAGCGCTTGCGCTATCGCGCCTGGCACCGTGGCACCAAGGAGATGGACCTCATTCTGGGGCCCTTCGCCGATGCCAATGTGGATCTTTATGGCCCGGCGGAACTCGACCGGCTTGAGGCGCTTATGAATGAGGAAGATCCGCCGCTGCTCAAATGGGTGATGCGGCAGGAGGAGCCGCCGGCGCATGTGGACCGCGATTTCCTCGATCTCGTCATCGCGGAGCATCAGGCGCGGATCGACCAATGAACGACATATCCAAGATCAATCCGCCGGTCCGGACCATTTCCAATGTCCCGGACGGTATGCAGCCCATGGTGCTGGCCCGCATGGTCGAGCAGCGGCTCAAGGATGCGCCGGAGGATGCGGCCAGCCTGGTCTTCGTGGCGCGGGACGGACGGCGGATGCTGCGGCTGGCGGAAGTGCTGGGCGCCATGCTGCCCGGACACGCCATCCTGACGCTGCCGGCCTGGGATTGCCTGCCCTATGACCGGGTTTCGCCCAATAATGTCACCATTGCCGCGCGCATGAACACGCTGGCGGCGCTGACCGGCGAGGCCAGGGGCGCCATCGTGCTGACGGCGGTGAATGCGCTGATCCAGAAGCTGCCGCCGCGCGATGTGGTGGAAACCATGTCGTTCTCGGCGGTCATGGGCCGGGTGGTGGATAGCGACAAGCTGGTGGCCTGGGCGGCGAACAATGGCTATCTGCGCGTGCCGACGGTGCGGGAAAGCGGCGAATTCGCGGTGCGTGGCGGGTTGATCGACCTGTTCCCGGCCAGCGCGGACGCGCCCTTGCGGTTCGATTTCTTCGGCAGCCAGCTGGAATCGATCCGCACCTTCGATCCGGACAGCCAGCGGACCACGGGGACGCTCACGCGCATCGACCTGACGCCGATGAGCGAATTGGTGCTCAATGACCAGACCATCCGCCGCTTCCGGCAGAATTATACCGCCAGTTTCGGCGGCAATACGGTGGACGACACGCTCTATGCCTCGGTGAGCGGCGGCTCGCGCTATTCCGGCACCGAGCATTGGCTGCCGTTCTTCTATGACCATATGGACCGGCTGGCCGATTATGTCGGGGACGCGCCCTTCGTATTCGACGATCAGGTCGCCGAGGCCTATGCCGAGCGCGTCGCGCAAATCCGCGACCATTACGATGCCCGCGAGGCGGCGCGGCTGGCGCCGGCCGTGGCCGGTGGCGGCGCGCCCTATAAGCCGATCAAGCCGGAATTGCTCTACGATCTGGACGTGGCTCCGGCCTCCCTGGCCGGCGCTTCGGTGATCCAGCTTTCGCCCTTCCTCTCGCCCCAGACCAGCCCGGGCGACGATGCCGGCGGCCATATCGCTCCGAGCTTTGCGGCGGAGCGCGCCGCCTCGGACGTCAATCTGTTCCAGGCGGTGGTGGATCGCCTGCTGGCCGAGCGCCGCGACGGGCGGCGGGCCATCATCGCCTGCTGGAGTGCCGGCACCCGCGACCGCATGGCCCAGGTTCTGAAGGACCACGGCCTTACCAATCCGCGCCTGGCGGAGAATTGGCGCGATGCCGCCACCACCAGCGCCGCGACCACCTCGCTGGTGGTGCTGCCGCTCGAAACCGGCTTCGAGACCAAAGACCTGCTGGTGCTGTCCGAGCAGGATATCCTCGGCGAGCGCATTCTGCGGCCGCAGCGCAAGAAGAAGGCCTCCGATGCGCTGACCGAGGCGGCGTCGCTGTCGGCCGGCGATCTGGTGGTGCATGTCGATCACGGTATCGGGCGCTTTATCGGCCTCAAGGTCATCGAGGCCGGCGGGGCGCCGCATGAATGCGTCGAGCTGCAATATGCCGGCGACACCAAGCTCTACCTGCCGGTGGAAAATATCGAGCTGCTGACGCGCTATGGCTCCGACGATGCCAGCGTGGCGCTGGACAAGCTGGGCGGCGTCGCCTGGCAGGCCAAGAAAGGCAAGCTCAAGCAGCGCATCCGCGAAATGGCGGAGCAGCTCATCAAGCTGGCGGCTCAGCGGCTGCTGGTCAAGGCCGATGTGGTGGACCTCAATCCCGGCGCCTACGAAGAATTCGCGGCGCGCTTCCCCTATGAGGAAACCGAGGACCAGCTCACCGCCATCGAAGCGGTGTTCGACGACCTGACCTCGGGCAAGGTCATGGACCGGCTGGTCTGCGGCGATGTCGGCTTCGGCAAGACCGAAGTGGCTTTGCGCGCCGCCTTCGCGGTGGCCCTGAGCGGCAAGCAGGTGGCGGTGGTGGTGCCGACGACCCTCCTGGCGCGGCAGCATTACAAGACCTTCTCCGACCGCTTCAAGGGCCTGCCGGTCAGGGTGCGCCACGCCTCGCGCATGGTCCCGGCGGCGGAGCTGAAAGCCACCAAGGACGGGCTCGCCGATGGCCAGGTGGATATCGTGGTGGGCACCCATGCGCTGCTCAGCAAATCCATCAAGTTCAACGATCTCGGCCTCTTGATCATCGACGAGGAGCAGCATTTCGGCGTGGGGCACAAGGAGCGGCTCAAGGAGCTGAAGGCCAATGTGCACGTGCTGACGCTGACGGCGACGCCGATTCCGCGCACGCTGCAATTGGCGCTGACCGGCGTACGCGACCTGTCGCTGCTGGCGACGCCGCCGGTGGATCGGCTCACCATCCGCACCTTCATCTCGCCTTTCGACGCGCTATCGATCCGCGAGGCGCTGTTGCGCGAGAAATATCGCGGCGGGCAGAGTTTCTATGTGGTGCCGCGCATCAAGGACCAGCCCGATATCGCCGAATTCCTGCGCCAGCAGGTGCCCGAGGTCAATTTCGTCATTGCCAATGGGCAGATGCCGCCGGGCGAGCTCGACGACATCATGAACGCCTTCTACGACAACAAGTTCGATGTCCTGCTGGCGACGACGATCGTGGAATCGGGGCTCGATATTCCCAATGCCAATACGCTGATCGTGCATCGCGCCGACCAGTTCGGGCTGGCGCAGCTTTATCAGATCAGGGGCAGGATCGGCCGCGCCAAGCAGCGCGCCTATGCGCTGTTCACGGTGCCGCCGGACCGGAAATTGACCGATACGGCGGAACGGCGGCTGGGGGTGCTGCAATCGCTGGAAAGCCTCGGCGCCGGCTTCCAGCTCGCCAGCCACGACCTCGATATCAGAGGCGCGGGCAATCTCCTGGGCGACGAGCAATCGGGCCATATCCGCGAAGTCGGCTACGAGCTTTACCAGGCCATGCTGGAAGAAGCGGTGGCGGCGCTCAAGTCGGGCGAGGAGGAATATGAGGACCGCAACGAGTGGAGCCCGGCCATCTCGCTGGGCATGCCGGTGATGATCCCCGAGCATTATGTGCCGGATCTGCAATTGCGCATGCAGCTCTATCGCAAGCTGGGCGATCTCAACGACATGCGCGATATCGATGCGGCGGGGGCCGAGCTGATCGACCGTTTCGGGCCGCTGCCCGAGGAGGTGGAGGCCCTGCTCAAGGTGATCCTGGTCAAGACGCTGTGCCGGCAGGCCAATGTCGAAAAGGTCGATGCCGGGCCCAAGGGCGCGGTGATCACGCTGCGCCACAACGAATTCCCCAATCCGGCGGGCCTGGTGAAGCTGGTGAGCGATCCGGGCAACCAGGTGCGCATCAAGCCCGATCAGAAACTGGTATTCGCCCGCAATTGGCCGAGCGCCGAGCACCGACTCAAAGGGGCGGCGGCTATCCTGTCGAAGCTGGCGAAACTGGCGGAAAGCGGCGCATGATGTGGCCGAATGGCGGCATGGTTTGCATAATCTTTTGGCAAGGGTCGTCGGTCATGTTATTGCCCGATTTAAGCCCTTGAAGGGCTGACAAGTTTCGAAGGTGGCTTCGCGCCGCCGGACCGCCAAGGAAGGCAAGGACATTTCTATGATCTTCAGCAAGCACCTCGTCGCCGGTGTGGCAGCGGCCGCATTCATGCTGGCGCCCCTCTCGACCTTTGCGCAGGACGCGACCGCGGAAACGCCGGACGAAACCCCGGCCGAGTCGAGCGCCGTCGATGAGGTTTCCGCCGCTGTCGACGGGCTGGCCTCGCAGAACTGGCTCAAGGTTTGCGATCCGCTGCCCGATGGGCAGAAAGCCTGCCTGATGCGCCAGGTGGTGCTGGCCAATGGCCAGTTCCTCGGCTCGTTCCTGCTGCGCGACGATCCGGGCCAGGAATCGCGCCTCCTGGCCGTCGCCGCCGTGCCGCTGGGGGTGCTGCTGCCCTTCGGGCTGACCTGGCAGATCGACAATGCCAAGCCGGTGCGCGTGCCCTATATGCTGTGCGACACGCAGTCCTGCTCGACGCAGCTGGTGATCAACGAGCAATATGTCACCTCGCTCAAGCGCGGCAATACGCTCAAGCTGACCGCCAAGAACCGCCAGAACCAGGACCTGACCATCGACATCAACCTGGCCGGCTTCACCGCCACCTATGATGGCGACGCAGCGCTGACCTTCGAACAATTGCAGCAGCAGGAATCGGGTCAGAACGCGCTGGAGCAGGTGTTGCAGGACCGCGCCGAGCAGCTGCGGCAGCAATTGTCGGATGACGGCGCCGCCGCACCCGCCGAAGGCGACGCGCCTGCCGAGGCTCCGGCCGAATAAGCTGGACGAATGAAGAATTTCGAAACGGGCGCGGGAAACCGCGCCCGTTTCGCGTTGGGGTGGCCCGAGGGTTTCAGCTTTCACGGAAGCGGTGACGCCCGCGTCCTTCCCCTCGCGAGGCTAGCGCCTATGGCGTAGATGGCATGTCTTTTCGGATCGTCACCCTCGCGCTTGACGCGAGGGCACTTGCGACAGACCCACAAGCAAAGAACCCTCGCGTCAAGCGCGAGGGTGACGAGCGGGGTGAGACGCCGATTCCGTCAAAGCCAGAGCCGCCCTAGCGCTCGCCCATGCCGATGGCGAAGGCCTTGCGGCGCAATGGGGGCAGGAGCTTGAGAGCCCAGAGGCCGCCGGCGCGCAGGGTCTGGCTGGGAAGCATGTCGGCCAGGAGCGAGCGGAACAGGGTGTCGACCACGGTGCCGGTGCGGGCGAGGTCGCCGGCGCGGCGTCTGGCGTAATCGGCGCTGGCGGCAATGCCCCAATCGGCGCGGCCGCGATCGGCCGCCGCGACGGCAGCGACGAGATCGGCGACATCGCGCAGGCCGAGATTGAGGCCCTGGGCGCCGATGGGCGGAAAGGCATGGGCCGCTTCGCCGACCAGCGTCACGCCGTCCCGGCCGGCGCTGTCCACGGCCAGGGTGCTGAGCGGGAAGATGAAGCTGGGCGAAGCCAGCTCGATCTTGCCGAAAAGGCGCTGGGATTTGTGCAGGATGGCATCGCGCAGGTTTTCGGGGCCGCCGGCCTGGGCGGCGCGCAGCACCTGTTCCTCGTCGATCCAGACCAGGTTCGCCCTCTTGCCGCCGGCCGGCACCAGGGTGAAAGGGCCATGGGGATAGTGGAATTCGATCGAGGCGCCGCCAATGGGGCGGGCGAGCTCAAGATCGCAGACCAGCGCGGATTCGGCGAATCGATGCTCGCGTGTGCCGACGCGCGCGCGGGTGCGGATCAGGGATTTCTTGCCATCGGCGCCCACGATCAGCGGCGCGCGCAGAACGGCGCCATCGGCGAGAGTAACGACGCCCAGATCGCCCTGGCGGCGATAATCGGTAACGGCGGTGTTGCGGGTCTCGATGCGCTCGGCGGGGGCGACGGCCTGGAAATGGGCGAGCAGGGCGGCATTGGCGAAATTCCAGCCAAAGGCCGCCAGCCCGATCTCGGTGGCGTCGAACAGGGTTTCGGGCGCGCGGATGAGGCGCGGCGTGGCGTCGATGATGCGGATGGCGGTGAGGGCGTGGCCGAGATCCGCCGGATCGTCGATGAGGCCGCTTTGCCGGAGGAAATCGACACTGGGCATCATCAGCGCCGAGGTGCGCCGGTCGGGCGGGGCGGCGGGGGCGAGATGGATGATGTCGCGGCCGCTGCGCGCCAGGCTGGTCGTGGCGGCAAGGCCGGCCAGTCCGCCGCCGACCACGATGATATCGGCGTCCTGTTTCATGCCGGGGCCGGAGCGGTGGTGAGCGGGGAGAGGACTTCCATCGAAAAACTCGCTGATCGGTATGGAACCGGAGCCTAGCATTGGCCATTGCGGCGATACCAGCCGGTGGGGCGAACTGCTATTCCGCGCTATGCCGCAGGCGAGGAAAATACAGGCAATGGCGCTTCACCGCGCCAGAGGGGCAGCATAAGCTGACGCCCACCAGACTCGGAACCACGGAGTATCCGATGCTTGAAATGCTGGCCGACCCCAATGTGTGGGCCGCCTTCGTCACCCTGACGATCATGGAAATCGTGCTGGGCATCGACAATATCGTGTTCCTTTCGGTGCTGGTGTCGCGGCTGCCGCGCCAACAGGCCGAATTCGCCCGCAAGCTGGGGATCGGGCTGGCGCTGGTCTTCCGCATCATCCTGCTCTTCCTCATCAGTCTGATCGTGCAATTGCAGGACCCGGTCTTCGAGGCGTTCGGGCTGGGCTTCTCCTGGAAGGACATCATCCTGATCCTGGGCGGCGCCTTCCTGATCTACAAGGCGACGCACGAAATGCACACCGCCATCGAGGAGCCGCGCGAACCCGGCCTCGGTGACGCCGCCAAGGTGACATTGCAGGCCATCCTGGTGCAGATCGTGGTGATCGACATGGTGTTCTCCATCGATTCGATCATCACCGCCGTGGGCATGGTGCCGGCGGACCAGGTGGGGGTGATGATCGCCGCCGTGCTGGTGGCGGTGGGCGTGATGTTCGTGGCTTCGGGGCCGATCGCGCGCTTCGTGGCGGAGCATCCGACCACCAAGATGCTGGCCTTGGCCTTCCTGCTGCTGATCGGGGTGACGCTGGTGGCCGATGGGCTGGGCTTCCATATTCCCAAGGGCTATATCTATTCGGCCATGGCCTTCTCGGTGCTGGTCGAAGCGATCAATATTGTCGCCAAACGACGCAGGCTGGCACCTGGCGGCACTGCCGAATTCACCCCCTTCACCGGCGATACCGGCGCGGTGTCCTCGCAGGCGGCCTTGGCGGCAGTGGGCAGCGGGGCGGCGGCGAGGGCGCGGCAGGCGCCGGCCAATCCCGCGCCCAAGCGCCCGAAATCCGGCCCGGCGGCGCGGGCGCAATCGCGGCCCAAATCGGCGCCGCGCAAGCCGAAAGGAACGAAATGAGTCGCGTTGTTGCAGTACATTCCACCGGCGGCCCGGAGGTTCTGAGTGTCGAGGACTGGCCGGTGACGGCGCCGGGACCGGGCCAGGTCCGGGTGCGCCAGACGGCGATCGGGCTCAATTTCATCGACACCTATCAGCGCTCCGGGCTTTATCCGCTGCCATTGCCTTTCGTCGCCGGCAACGAGGCGGCGGGCGAGGTGACGGAAATCGGCGAGGGTGTCAGCGAGGTCAAGGTTGGCGACCGCGTCTGCTATCAGGGCGTAACCGGCGCTTATGCCGAGGAGCGGCTGGTGCCGGCGGCCAGGCTGGTGCCGATACCCGATGGCGTGGACGAGCGGACGGCGGCGGCGGTGCTGCTCAAGGGCCTGACGGCCTATTACCTGCTGTTCAAGACCTGGCCGGTGCGGCAGGGCGAGACGATCCTCTGGCACGCGGCGGCGGGCGGCACCGGGCTGATCGCCACGCAATGGGCGCGGGCGCTGGGCGCGACAATCATCGGCACGGCCGGGAGTCCCGAAAAGGTGGCGCTGGCGCTGGACCATGGCTGCCACCATGCCATCGACTACAAAAAAGAGGATTTTCCGGCGCGGGTGAAGGAGATCACCGGGGGCAGGGGCGTCGACGTGGTCTATGACGGCGTCGGCAAGGCGACCTTCGAGGGCTCGCTGGATTGCCTGCGCCCGCGCGGCCTGCTGGCCAGCTTCGGCAATGCATCGGGCCCGGTGAGCGTACCGGATCTCGGCATTCTGGCGCGGAAGGGATCGCTCTATGTGACCCGGCCCACCGGCGCGACCTATTTCACGCAGCGCGAGGACCTGCTGGAGGGCGCCAAGGCGCTGTTCGACGCCATATTGTCGGGGGCGATCAAGGTGGAGATCAGCCGCACTTTCGCGCTGGCGGACGCCGCCGAGGCGCATCGGGCGCTGGAGGGGCGGGAGACGACCGGATCGGTGCTGCTGCTGCCCTAGCGGCTGTCGCGCGCATGGATTTGGGGCGGCGTTCCCATCGACGCCGCCAGCTGCGCAATGACTGGACAGCCCGCGCCGCCGCCGCTAAAGGCACAGGGCACGGGTAGGTGGCAGAGCGGTTGATTGCTCCGGTCTTGAAAACCGGCGAAGGTGCAAGCCTTCCGGGGGTTCGAATCCCTCCCTACCCGCCATTCTGGCAGGGACGGGCAAATGAGCCGCAAGGAATCTGATGCTTCGCGCATGCGGCGCATGAAACGGGTGGCGGCGCGATATGGGCTGACCATCCTGACATCGGATAAGATCAAGACGCTGGGTCAGCCCGGCGGGCATGCGCTGCGGGACAACGAGAATTTCGCGATCGTCTATGGGGATGCGCCCAAGCCGTTTTCGGCGACGCTCGACGACATAGAATCCTATCTCGATCGGCTCGAAGCCGGCGAAGACTAAGTCCTCGAACAGGGCGAAGCAAGCCGGGTTCTGACCCGCGGCGGGACAATCCGTTATTTAAACGGTAACCGGAATCGGCCCACACTCATGCTTGTAGGCTCGCCTGTGGCCTTCTTGGCTACAGGCATTTATGGTCGCGGGACCTTGCGGAATATCCGGGTCCGTCCCATCCGCATCCCGCTTTCGTGGAGGCGCGCTATTGTGTTTACCCTGATCAACGCCGACGCTGAAGACGACGACGCCGAAATCACCGATCCCCAGGAAATCGCGGAATTGTTCGCAGCCATCGCGGCGGTGGCCATCGAGGCCATCGGCCCCGGCTCGGCCCGCGAACTGTTCGAAGCGGTGGTCGAGCAGGAGGGACGCGACCCCAATTAGATGATGATCCAGCTTTTCGCCTGACGGTTTATTGCCTGATTGCGGCCTCTGGCCATTGCTGACGGCTTGACGGGACGCGGTGCGGTCTTAAGGACTGCGTCCCGTCGAAATGGGGCCAAGATGAGTGACATAGACAATATCGCGCCGGAGCGGCCGCTTATCGTGCCGCTGGGCGACAGCGCCTTGTTGGTGCGGTTCGGCAGCCGGCTGGACGATGCGGCCAATGCGGCGGCGCTGTCCCTGGCGCGCGCTCTGGAAGACGATCCGGTCGCCGGGCTGGTGGAAATGGTGCCGAGCCTGGTTTCGGTGCTGCTGATTTACGATCCGGCAAAGGCCGAGCCGGTTCGCCTGGCCGGCGAGATTTCCCTCAGATTGTCCAGGCCATCCCGCCACGCTGCGGCGTCGCACCGGATCGCGGTGCAATTCGGCGGCGCGGACGGGCCGGACCTCGACGCGGTGGCGGCGAGCCTGAATTTGAGCGTGGCAACCTTCATCGAACAGCATTGCGCCGCGCCCTTGCGGGTATTGGCCACTGGTTTTGCGCCGGGTTTTGTCGATTGCGGGTTTCATCCTGACCATCTGACGCTGCCACGGCGCAAGCAGGTGCGGCCGCTGGTGCCGGCGGGCAGCGTGCTGTTCGCGGCAGGACAGACGGCCATTACGGCGACCGACATCCCCACCGGCTGGCATGTGATCGGGCGCACGGAATTCCGCAATTTCGATGCGGCGCGCCTGCCGCCGACACAGCTCAAGGCAGGCGATATGGTCAGCTTCGAGGCGTTGCGATGAGCGCGTTGATACGGATAAAGCGGGCGGGGCCGCTGACGACGATCCAGGATGAGGGACGGCACGGCATGCTGGCTCATGGCGTCAGCGCTTCGGGCCCGATGGATCGTGCCGCCTATCGGCGCGCCGGACTGCTGGCTGGTGCAACCCATAGGGCGGGCGTGGAATTCACCCAGGCGGGCCTCGATCTGGTGCTGGCCGAAGGAGAATTGCGGATCGGCTGGGATGGCGGCGCCTTCGTCGTGCGGATCAATGGCCGGGAAGCGAGCTGGCCCGGCTCGGCGCTGCTGGCTGCGGGAGACAGGCTGTCGGTGACGCCGGGAGCTTCGGGCAATTACGGCTATCTGCGATTTGGCGGAGCATTGGACCTGGACCCGGTGCTGGGGAGCCATGCGACCAATATGCGGGCCAGGCTGGGCGGATTGGACGGTCGGGCATTGGTGGCGGGCGATGAACTGGCATTTTCCGGCGTGGGCACATTGCCGGAAGAGGTGCGGAGGCCGGATGCCGAGGACGGACCGATCCGGTTCATAAGGGGGCTGCATTGGAGCTGGTTTTCGCCCAAGGTGCAGGAGGATTTCGTAAAGGGCGGGTTTCGGATTACCCCGATTATGGACCGGATGGGGGTGCGGCTGGCCGATGAGGGCAGGGTCTTTGGCGGCGAGAGCATCCTGTCGCTGGTATCCGATCCTGTACAGCCCGGCGATATCCAGATTCTGGGCGACGGCACGCCCATCGTGCTGATGCGCGACCATCAGCCCACCGGGGGCTATCCGCGTATCGGCACCGTGATCGGCGCCGATCTCGACCGCTTCGCGCAGATGCGGCCCGGCGAAGTGGTTGCATTCGCGCCGATGTCGGTGGAGCGTGCGCATCGGATGTTGCGGAGCGGCCGGGCATGACCAGCATCGATCTCAACGCCGATCTCGGCGAGGGCATGGGTCACGATGACGACCTGCTGAGAATCGTCTCCAGCGCCTCCATTGCCTGTGGCGGCCATGCGGGCGACGCCGCGACGATCCGGCATATCCTCAAAATCTGCAAGGCGCGGGGCGTAAGGGCCGGGGCGCATCCGGGCTATGTCGACCGCAAGGGCTTCGGGCGCTTTCGCGTGGCGATGCCGCTCGAGCAATTGCTGGGACAGATCAGGAGCCAATTGTTCCTGGTGCGGCATATTGCGGGTGAGGTCGATGTGCCGCTGGACTATGTGAAGCTGCATGGGGCGCTGGCCAACCAGGCGGCCGAGGAGCTGGAATTCGCGGTGGGAATTTTCGCCAGTATCCATGCCATGGACCCGAAAATGGCGGTGCTGGCGCTCGACAATAGCGAGCAGGTGAAGGCGGCAAAGGCGGTGGGTCTGCCGCTGATCCGCGAAGCCTATGCCGACCGGGCCTATAATGCGGATGGATTGCTGGTGCCGCGGGCAGAGGCCGGGGCGGTGATCGACGATGTCGATGCGGTGATCGATCGCTGCCTGCGCCTGGCGCGGCATGGTGAAATTCTGGCCATCGACGGCAGCGTGCTGAAATCGGCGGCGCGCTCGATCTGCCTGCATGGCGACACGCCGGGCGCGGTGGACCTGGCGCGGGAAATCCGCGACGCGCTGGAAGGCGAGGGGATCACCATCGCGCCGGCGGCAGCGGAGACGGAAACCAGCCCTGGATAAGGCGGACCGCGCCTAATCCTATCCCTTCTTCTTGTCGCGGCGGGACCGCTGCCAATTCGTCCATTTCCGGGTGCCGCGCAGAACGACCATGTTCACCGGGCCTTGCAGAAAGATCAGGTCGATCGCCAGCAAGAGCAGGCCCAGCGGCAGCATCCAGATGCCCAGGACCGGCAGGAAGCTGAATATGCCGCCCAGCACGAGCAGGATTCCGAGCGGAATGCGTATCCATCGCGCTCCCGGGCGCCGGATGCGAGCCAGCCACTTAGCCGCCATGGCTGGAGTCCTGCTTTCCAGCTTGTCGAACAGGCGGTTAAGCCGATCTGCGCTCTTGCTCATCAAGGCATCTCCGTTACTCAATAAAATGGCGATGCCGGGCGATGGATCAAGGGCAGACGGAACTCCCTACACTTATTTCCGTTGTCCACGAAAGCACGGAGCGTCTCATGTCCCTTGATCATATTCTCGCCAGCCTCGGACTTCCACACCGGGACCCCAACAGCCTGGAGGCCAGGCTCGAAAATCTACAGCGCGATATGCGGCGTATCGGCCGCTCGCTATCCAGTCAGGCCGGACACACCGCCGACGATTGGGGCGAGCATCTGTCCGATTTCGGCCGCGAGGCGGCAAAGCAGAGCAGGCATCTGGCCGAATTCGCCGGCAATCAGGCCTGGCGCAGCGCCCGCGCCGTCCGCCGCGATCCCCTGCCGGCCATTGCCGTGATCGGCACGGTCCTGCTGCTGGCGCGACTCATGCGGCGCTAATGGCTCGTTTACCCTCTTCCTGAGCCCTTCCTTAAGCCTAGAGGCGCATTTTCAGGCCAAGCGACATCTTTGTCACAGCCTGGAATATGCCTATGCCTCGCCTTGCCAGCGCCGTTGCGCGCTTCGCCGTCCTCGCCGTCCTGGCCACCAGCCTCGGCGGCTGCTCGTTTCTCGGCATGAACTTCGCGTTCAACCGCATGAGCGAGAAGGAATGCCTGATGCGGGCGATGTATTTCGAATCCAACCGGTCCAGCGCCGATGGCATGCTGGCGGTGGGCACGGTGGTGATGAACCGGCTCCACGATGCCCGCTATCCCAAGACCGTCTGCGAAGTGGTGGGCCAGAAGAATCAGTTCGCCCAGGGCGTGCTCACCAAGCCGATGACCGATAGCGGCGCCGTGCTGGCCGCGCAGGTGTCTGACCAGGTGCTGCGCGGCGCCCGCCATCCCGGCGTGCAGAACGCCCAGCATTTCCACACTGCCGGCCTGCGCTTTCCCTATAACAACATGTTCTATGTGCTCGAAGCGGGCGGCAACGAATTCTACGAAAAGCGCAGCGTGCGTTAAAGCCGCTGCCGGGTCTGGCGCAGCACATAGCCGATCACCACGGCCATGGCCTCGTAAAGCTCCACCGGAATGGCCTCATCCAGTTCCACCCCGCTCAGGGCCTCGGCAAGAACGGGATTGGCTTCGATCACCACGCCGTTCTCGGCGGCCAGCGCGACGATCTTCTCGGCAATCAGTCCTCTGCCCTTGGCCACCACGCGCGGCGCTTCGCGCGAGCCCTGCTCGTATTGCAGCGCCACCGCCAGCGTCCTGCTCTTGTCGGCTGCACTATCGCTCATCCCACTGCATCCACGATATTGCCGGACGCCGCGGCCGGCGCCGGTGCCGGTGCCGCCGGCGCGCCGGCCCGGACCACGATGGCGCCCGGCAGCAGCCCCGCCGCCTCGATCTGCTGCCGCAAGTCGTCCACTCCCGCGCCGAGCATAGCGGCGATGTCCTCCCGATCCGCCCAGAGCAGCACGCCCGTGGCCGCGCCGCGCAGGGAGATCTGCGCCCCCACTTCTCCCCATTCGCTCAGATTGATGGCAAAGCGCACCTGCCAGCCGCGATCTTCCGGGCGCTCGGCGTCACCCTCCGCATCCCGATGAATCTGCATATGCAGCAGGCTCTGCTGTCCACCCAAAACCACCGGCATATCGAAATTCCATTGCGCCTCGTGCCGTGCCACTGGCTCGGGCAGCGAGGCGTGCTGGTGCAGCCGCAGCCGGGATAACGCCGCCTCGGTGCGGTCCAGCAGCACCTTTCCCACCGCTTGGGAATCGTCCGGCAGGTCGCCCAGCATCGGGTTTTCCGCCTTGGCCCGGGGGATCATGCCACGCAAGGGCGGCGGAATGGCGCGAACCTGTTCCACCGCATCCTGGTCGCCCAGCCAGCCGCCCAATTGCCGCTGGAGCCCAAGCAGCGTCGATTTCAGGTCGCCGCCCGCCGCCTTGCCCAGCCCGGCCGCCAGCATCGCCTCCTGGAAAATCCCGGAATTCCTCACCGCTTTTTGCAGCGCCGCGCCATCGGGGCCAGCGCCGTCCAGCGACAATCGCTGAGTCAGAACCTGCTGCGCCGCCTTCATCACCGCTTCCGGCAGCGCCACCCGGCCGACCACATTGGCCAGCGCCATGGTCAATCCGACGACGCTATCCTGCCGCGGCAAGGCCTGCTGCACCATTTGCGTCAGCACCGCGCGGGAATCGGTCGGCATCGCCGCTAACGGCGCTCCCTGACCCCCCGCCGTCATGCCGGTCGCATTCTGCGCGATGGACGACGATCCTTGCTGGCCGATATTGCCCGCAGCGGCCGATGGCGGCACCGGCGGCAGCGCGGTAGTGGCCGAACCGGCAATGGCCGCTGCCGGGCCTGGCCCCATGGCCGGCGCGGCAATGGCATAGGGGATGGCCGGCCGCCCCGCTGCGCCGGCCACCGACATGCCCGGCGGCGCGGCCGGTTCCGCGGAAGCTGCCGGGATCGACTGGGACAGGGCCGGTGCCGACGACAGGACCGCTGATTGTGTTGAGCTGGAGACGAGCGGAGTGGTGGCAGATGCCGCCTGTCCCGCGATTGGCGGCAGCGGCGCGTCCCGGCCGGACAAAGCGGCGGCGGATAATTGGACCGAGGTCGCCGGACCTTCAGCCGCCGGCATGGCGTTGCTGCCGGTCGGGGTGCTGGGAGGGCGTATAGCGAGCAACGCCATCCGCACCTGTCCCTCCGCCTGCTGCACCGCCAATGTCAGCGTCGTGCCCACCGGCTGCGGCGCCGGCAAGTGCAGGCTCATTACCTGGCGACCGATCTGCACCTGAATGGCGCCATCGGGCAATTGCCCGACCACCCGCGCCTCGACGTTCTGGCCATTGACCTGCGCCATGGCGCGCAACATCGCGCTGGCCTGCGCCAAGGGAATAGGCGGCAATTGCGACGCTATGCTCATCTGCCAGACCGGCCCCGACCGCCTGCTTGCGGCCGCCAGAGTCTAGCCCATTTCGCTTATTCGCGGAAGCATGGCGCCAGGCACCGGGTCAGGAGCGGATGTCGCTATGCGCCTTGGTGACCGGCTTGCCGCGGAAGGTCACCCAGAAAAAGTTGAGCGTATAGGTGCCCGCCGTGCGGAATACCCCTTCCTTCTCCAGCCGGCGCCCGGAGGTCTTCATCCTGAGGGCATAGGTCCATTTCACCCCGCCGACCTTGGACAGGCGCACCGCCACATCGGTATCCTCGCCGAAAAACTCGATGGAGCGGTCATAGCCGCCGACGGCTTCCCAGGCGGCGCGCTTGAAGACGAAATTACCGCCCTGAACCACCGAGCCCACCCGCAGCACGAAGCGGTTGAGCACGTAGATCAGGTATGTCAGCCCATAGAACAGGCCGATCAGCAGCCGATTATGCGCCGCCATGTCGTAATAGATATAAGGCCCGCTGAGACAGACCAGCTTGTCATCCTTGCCGAATTCGCGCCGCACCACATCGAGCCAGCCTTCCGGCACGATGGTGTCGCTGTCGATATTGGCGACCAGATCATAGCCTTCGCTGGCGGCGAAGCCGGCGTCGCGCGCATTCACCAGCCCCTTTTTGGGCTCATCCACCACCTTTACGCCGGCAAAGCTCCGGGCGATTTCGCCGGTGCGGTCGGTCGAGGCATTATTGACGACGATGATATCGGCATCCGCGCCGGAGCGCCCGATCTCCGCCTGCACGGATTCGAGGCATTTGCCGATCAGCGCCTCTTCGTTATAGGCGGGAATGACAAAGGCGAGTTTCATAGCGATCCTCATGCCGGCCCCTGCCGGTCCAAGTGGGGCAGCACATAGCCTGCCGCGCTTTCGGCGGCAACCTTCGTTCGTCACGCCTCTTGAATGTCGCGACGGAATGGGCCCTCCTCATGCTGCGCCGGGCTTTGGCGCGACTCGAAGGTGACAGCGCCAATGCCGACCAGCCCTATTCCACCGGCGGACAGCCAAAGCTCCGAGCCGACCGGGTTCGCGCGCCTGCGGTCCCGGCTGCGCCTCCTCTATCACGGTCAATCGCCCAAGGCGGTGCGGTTCCAGGCGATCGTCCTGGTGGTCGATCTGGCCATCATCGCCTTCTTCATCGCTTCGCCGCTGCTGCGCGATTCCTCAAGCTTCTTGTGGATCGACTATTCCATCGCCGCCATTCTGGCGATCGACCTGCTGGCGCGCGGCCTGGCCTCGACCCATCCCCTGCGCTGGCTGCATCAATTGCCGGTCATCGTGGATATCTTCATCCTCATCACCCTGCTGGCGCCGGCCTGGCTGTTCAATCTGGGCTTCCTGCGCATCTTGCGGCTGTGGACGCTGACCCGCTCCGGCACCGTCTGGCGTCCATTGGAAAAGCGCGGCCTTGCCGATTATCGCGAACCGATCCAGGCGACGATCAACCTGCTGGTCTTCCTCTTCGTGGTCACCGGCTTCGTCTATACCGCCTTCGCCCAGCGCGATTCCGGCATTTCCGGCTATGTGGACGCGCTGTATTTCACCGTCACCACCATGACCACGACCGGCTTCGGCGACATCGTGCTGCCGGGCACGTTCGGCAAGCTGGTGTCGATCATCGTCATGATCATCGGCATTTCGCTGTTCGTGCGCCTGGCGCAGCTCATTTTCCGGCCGAACAAGATCACCTTTCCCTGTCCGCAATGCGGTCTCTCCCGCCACGAGCCGGACGCGGTGCATTGCAAGGCCTGCGGCCATTTGCTTAAAATTCCCGATAGCGGGGACAATTGACCCCCGCCCGGTCCGCAAATCCCGTCCGGCAGGATTTCCGCCGCCTGCTCCCTTGCCGGGGCGAGCCGGGGGCCACATATTCGATGGCATGAGCGAGAAGAATCCGACGACACGCCGCGACGGCGTCGTAGAGCAGCAGGGCAAGGTCAGCGACGAGGTCGCCGCCTTCGTGCAGAAGGTGGGACAGCTCGCCCGGCCCAATGCCAGCGAGGACGGGCGGCTGTTATTCGCCATGGATGCCACGATGAGCCGCCAGCCGACCTGGGACATGGCGGTTTCGTTGCAGGCCGGGATGTTCGAGGCGATTCCGCGCGACGCCCATTTGCAGGTGCAATTGCTGTATTTCCGCGGGCTGGGCGAGTGCCGGGCCTCCAAATGGGTGAAGGACGCCTCGGCGCTCGCGCGCCTGATGAGCGGTATTGCCTGCCAGGGCGGCAATACGCAGATCGGCAAGGTGTTTTCCCATGCGCGCGACGAGCATCAGAAGCGGCGGATCAATGCCATGGTCTATGTCGGCGACGCCATCGAGGAAGATGTCGACGCGCTCTGCGCCAAGGCCGGGGAACTCGGCCTGCTCGGGCTGCCGATCTTCGTGTTCCAGGAAGGTAGCGATAGCCGTGTCGAAGCGGCGTTCCGCGAATTCGCCCGGCTGTCCAAAGGCGCCTATGCGCGCTTCGACAGCTCGGCACCGGGGCAATTGGCGGCGCTGCTGAAGGCCGTGGCGGCTTTTGCCAGCGGCGGCAAGGCGCATCTGCGCTTGCAGGCGGGTGGCGCGGCAAAGGCCTTGCTGGCGCAGATCGAGGGCAAATGAGCTGGATTCTTATCGTCGGCTTCGGCCTTCTCCTCGCGCTCTGGCTGTTTCAGGCGCTGCGCAAGATGGACCGTCGCGTATTGATGCGGAGCCTGCGCTGGATCGTCGGCGGCGTGGCGGCGCTGGCGGCGCTGACCGGCTTGCTGCTGCGGCGCATCGATATCGCCATGATCCTGGGCGCGGTCGCGGCCTCGGTGCTGTTGCGCGGACGGCTGGGGCAGTTCTCCTTCGACCAGGTCAGCGGCGGTGGCGGCAATATTTCCAAGGTGCGCAGCCGGTTCCTGGCGATGGAACTGGATCACGATACCGGCGAATTATCCGGCCGGGTGGTGGATGGCCAGTTTGCCGGCTGGGACCTGATGGATCTGGACGAATATGAAACGCGCACGCTGATCATCGAGATCCGGCATGACGCCGAAAGCGTCAATCTGCTCGAAAGCTGGCTCGACACCAATCGCGCCGGCTGGCGCGAATATTTTGCCGAACAGGAAGCGGGAGGCGGCCAGGCCGGTGAGACATCCTTCGGTGATGCGGCGGACCCGGTGGCGGAAGCCTATGCCGTGCTGGGCCTGAAACCGGGCGCCAGCCCGGAGGAAATCCGGGCGGCGCATCGCGAATTGATGAAGGCCGTGCACCCGGATCGGGGCGGCTCGGAATTCCTGGCGGTCAAGATCAATGAAGCGCGGGACCTGCTGCTGGAAAGGGCTGGCCGTGACTGATTGCGGGCCGATGGAGATGGACCGATGAGCGTCGCCTTCACTAAGGAAGACAGTGCGGAAGCGGCCTCGGAGACCTTGCTGCCGGATCGCCCCATTCCGGAGGGACCGAATCTGGTGACCGCGGCGGGGCTTGCCGCCCTGGAGCGCCAACTCCAGGAGGCGCAACTCGCCTATGATGCGGCGATGACCATCGAGGACGTCAGCGAAAGGCGGCGGCAAGCGGCCAATCCCTTCCGCGATATCCGCTATTTCGCCGAGCGGGTGCGGACCGCGCAGGTGGCGCCGCCGCCCGAAAATACCGACATCGTCACCTTCGGCAGCATGGTGACCTTCGAACGCGATGACGGCAGGGTGCAGACCTATCGCATTGTCGGCGAAGACGAGGCGGACCCCAGGGCCGGCTCGATCTCCTTCTCCTCACCGATCGCGCGGGCCCTGATCGGCAAGGGTGTCGGTGAGGCGGCTCCAGTGGGAGCGGGCGAGGTGGAGATCGTGGCGATCGGTTGAAGCAAAGGCGGGAGCAGCGACCGCTCCCGCCTGAATGTGGGGAATGCCTGACCTCAGCTACAGCCGGTCGTCGTGCCGCAGGTGTCGCACTTCAGACATGTGCCGTTCCGGACCATCGTGAAATTGTGGCATTCGGTGCATTGATCGCCGGTATAGCCCTTCATTTGCGCCTCGGCGCGCAACAGGCCGGCATCCTTGCTCGGCGGCGGCGCCGGGATCGGTACGAGCTCGGCCGTGTTGAGCGCGGTAGGCGTCGGATCGATCTTGAGCGCCGTGGCGCCGCGCAGGGCCGTCACCGTCGAGGTGCTGGCCGCCTGGGGGACGTAGCGGCCGGCTTCGGCGGTGGGGACCAGCATCAGCGACGCATTGGCGGTCTTACCGCGGGTCATGCCGCGGGAGACAAAGCGCTCGGCGGGCACCGGGGCAGGGGCGGGCGCAGCGCTGCGCGCGTCCTGGCCTTCGGCAACGCCCTTGCCGAGCGAAGTCGGGCTGTCCGGATTGACATGGGCCAGGTCATCCCGGTCGAGATAGCTGACGGCCAGTTCGCGGAACACGTAATCGAGGATCGAGGTGGCGTTCTTGATGCGGTCATTGCCCGCGACCATGCCGGCCGGCTCGAAGCGTGTGAAGGTAAAGGCCTCGACGAATTCGTCCAGCGGCACGCCATATTGCAGGCCGATCGAGATCGAGATAGCGAAATTGTTCATCATGGCGCGGAAGGCGGCGCCTTCCTTGTGCATGTCGATGAAGATTTCACCCAGCCGTCCATCGACATATTCGCCGGTGTGAAGATAGACCTTATGACCGCCCACGACTGCCTTCTGGGTATAACCCTTGCGGCGATCCGGCATTTTTTCGCGTTCGCGGAACACCTTCTCGACGATCTTCTCGACGATGACTTCGGTGCGGGCGGCGGCGGGCAGGGCGGCGAGGGTTTCTACCGTATCCTCATCATCCTCGTCGTCAGCGGCGGCGAGCACGGAGGAATTGAGCGGCTGGCTCAGCTTGGAGCCGTCGCGATAGAGCGCATTGGCCTTCAGGGCCAGGCGCCAGGACAGCATATAGGCGTTCTTGGCGTCCTCGACCGTGGCGTCGTTCGGCATATTGATGGTCTTGGAGATGGCGCCCGAAATGAAGGGCTGGGCGGCTGCCATCATCAGGATATGGGATTCCACCGACAGATAGCGCTTGCCGATCTTGCCGCAAGGCGTGGCGCAATCGAAAACGGGCAGGTGCTCTTCCTTGAGGAAGGGCGCGCCTTCCAGCGTCATGGCGCCGCAGACATGGATATTGGCGGCTTCGATATCCTTCTTGCCGAAGCCCAGGAAGGAGAGCAGGTCGAAGGAGAAGTCGTTGAGCTGCTCGTCGGTGACCCCGAGGGATTTGAGGAAATCGGCGCCCAGCGTCCACTGGTTGAAGATGAACTTGATGTCGAAGGCCGAGGCGGTCGCGGCGTTGAGCGCGGCGATCTTCTCGTCGGTAAAGCCCTTGGTGCGCAGGGTCGCCGGATTGATGCCCGGCGCCTGGTTGAGATTGCCATGGCCGACCGCATAGGCCTCGATCTCGGCGATCTGGTCTTCCGAATAGCCCAGGGTGCGCAGGGCAGGGGGCACCGCGCGATTGATGATCTTGAAATAACCGCCGCCGGCCAGCTTCTTGAACTTCACCAGCGCGAAATCGGGCTCGATGCCGGTGGTATCGCAATCCATCACCAGCCCGATCGTGCCGGTCGGGGCGATAACGGAAACCTGGGCGTTACGGTAGCCGTGCTTCTCGCCCAGCGCCAGCGCCTCGTCCCAGGCGGCCTTGGCGCGGGTGGAGAGGCCCTCATCCGTCAGGCCGGCATGGTCGAGAGCGACCGGATTGACTGAAAGACCCTCATAGCCATCGGCATTGCCATGGGCGGCATTGCGGTGGTTGCGGATGACGCGCAGCATGTGCTTGGCATTGCGCTTGTAATCCTTGAACGGGCCGAGCTCCTTGGCCATTTCGGCCGAGGTGGCATAGGAAACGCCGGTCAGAATGGCGGTGATGGCGCCGGCAATGGCGCGGCCTTCGGCCGAGTCATAGGGAATGCCGGAGGTCATGAGCAGGCCGCCGATATTGGCGTAGCCGATGCCCAGCGTACGATATTCGAACGAGCGTTCGGCAATGGAGCGCGAGGGGAACTGGGCCATCATCACCGAGATTTCGAGCACCACGGTCCAGAGGCGGACAGTGTGTTCGAAGGCGGCGGTGTCGAAGCTCGAATCCTGGTTGCGATAGGGCAGCAGGTTGACCGAGCAGAGATTGCAGGCCGTATCGTCGAGGAACATATATTCCGAGCACGGATTGGACGCGACGATGGGGCCGGCAGCAGGGCTGGTGTGCCATTCATTGATGGTGGTGTGATACTGAATGCCCGGATCGGCCGAGGCCCAGGCCGCGTAGCCGATCTGTTCCCAGAGGTCGCGGGCCTTCAGCGTCTTGGTGACGTCGCCCTTGATGCGGCCGATGAGGTTCCAGTCGCCGTCATTCTCGACGGCATTGAGGAATTCGTCGGTGACGCGGACGGAATTGTTCGAATTCTGGCCGGAAACGGTGAGATAGGCTTCGCTGTCCCAATCGGTGTCGTAGATGGGGAATTCGAGGTCGGTATAGCCCTGCCTGGCGAACTGGATGACGCGGAAAATGTAGTTTTCCGGCACCAGGGCCTTTTTGGCGGCGCGGACTTCGCGCTTGAGCGCCGGGTTCAGCGCCACGTCAAAGCAATCGTCGCCCGAACCTTCGCAGTTCACGGCGGCCTTCATGATCGCCTTCAAATGCTTGGAGACGACCTTGGAGCCGGTGACGAGGGCGGCGACCTTCTGCTCTTCCTTCACCTTCCAATTGATATATTGCTCGATATCGGGGTGATCGATGTCGATCACCACCATCTTGGCGGCGCGGCGCGTGGTGCCGCCCGACTTGATGGCGCCGGCAGCGCGGTCGCCGATCTTGAGAAAGCTCATCAGGCCCGAGGACTTGCCGCCGCCCGAGAGCTTTTCGCCTTCGCCGCGGAGCTTGGAGAAATTGGTGCCGGTGCCGGAGCCGTATTTGAACAGGCGCGCCTCGCGGACCCAGAGGTCCATGATGCCGTTTTCGTTGACCAGGTCGTCGTCGACGGACTGGATGAAGCAGGCATGCGGCTGAGGATGCTCATAGGCCGATTTGGACTGAACGAGCTTGTGGGTGAACGGGTCGACATAGAAATGGCCCTGGCCGGGACCGTCAATGCCATAGGCCCAATGCAGGCCGGTATTGAACCATTGCGGCGAATTGGGCGCGACGCGCTGGGTGGCGAGCATGAAGGCCAGTTCGTCGAAGAAGGCGCAGGCGTCGTCCTCGCTGTCGAAATAGCCGCCCTTCCAGCCCCAATAGGTCCAGGTGCCGGCCAGGCGGTCGAACACCTGGCGGCTGTCCATTTCCGGGCCGTAGCGCTCGGCTTCGGGCAGCTTGGCCAGCGCGGCCTCGTCAGGAACGGAGCGCCACAGCCAGGAGGGGACGGAATTCTCCTCGACCTTCTTCAAGACCTTGGCGACGCCGGCCTTGCGGAAATATTTCTGGGCGATGATGTCAGTGGCCACCTGCGACCAGGTCGCGGGCACGGCGATGTCGTCGAGCTTGAAAACCACGGACCCGTCGGGGTTCCGGATTTCGCTGGTGGCCGAGCGGAACTCGATGGAGCCGTAGCGATCCGCATTGGCAGTGGTAAACCGGCGTTCGATGCGCATTCTCGTCGTAATCCCCAAATAAGCAGGCACATAAAGGCCCGCCAGCCGCTGGTTCGGCTTCGTCCGTTGCTGTTTGACGCTTTTACTAATCGAAATCCGCGGGAGGTGCGGGTTTCGAAAATTTGCCCCGTGCCCCGAACCCGCGACGATCTTGCTGTCTGCCGTTGGATTTCGAGGACTTTCCGGCCGTCTGTCGGGACGGTTCCGGACCGCCGATAAGACTTCCCCGATTCATGGGGCGCGTCAACGTCAGAAATCACAACACCTAGTGCCGCAGCCGGGTTCCGAAACAAGGTATAGTAGGGACAATATGTGAATTGCGGGGACAAAGTGCAAGGAAATCAGCGCGCTCGGACGCAGATTTGAACGGCTGTTCCTATCGGTCGCCGGATGGAAACGTGAGGTCAGGTTCCTGCCGTAATATGCGGCGAATCCTTGCTGTTTGCCCCCCGCTCTGGCCGCGTTATCGGATGGTTAACCATGGGGGCGAATGGCAGAATCAAGCAGGACGAAATGGTGTCAAGCGAACAATTTTGGGCAAATCCGGGGGTGGCCGCCACACCATATCCGGTTCGCGCCGGAAGCGTGTTGCGGGATCGCGACTTTGATGCCGCAGGCGCCAAGAAGGTCTAGGCTCCCTCGGCCAGCCATGCTAAACCGCAGCCAATCGACGTCCCCAATCTCGGAATCGACCTGTGGCCCAATCCGGTATCAAGCAATTCCTGACTGAAATCCTCTCCTGGTGGGGGGGCAATACCTGGGGCACGCGGCTCTGGATCAAGCGGTTCGGCGCCTATGTCGGCTCGGATGAGTTCGGCAATCGCTATTATTATGACCAGAAGCACGACCGCCGCTATGTGACCTATGCCGGCGGCTTCGCCGATGCCTCCGCCATTCCGCCGGGCTGGAACGGCTGGATGCATTACCGCACCGACGTGGTGCCCGCCGATGCCAGATATGAGCCGCATGCGTGGGAAAAGCCGCATCTGCCGAACCTGACCGGCACCGCCGCCGCCTATCGTCCGGACGGCAGCCTGCTCAACAAGGGTGAGCGCCCGCGCGTGACCGGCGATTATCAAGCCTGGTCTCCCGAATAAGGGCAGGGCGCGTTGCGACCAGTCCTTGCTCCGTTTCTGCGGCCGCTGCTGACAGCGGCCGTTTTGGCTTGCGGCCTGCCCATGCTGCCGGCACAGGCGCAACCCATGGCCAATCCGGTGGCGACCTTTGCCGGTCTCGACAAGATCACCGGCCGCATCACCCGCTTCGATGTCTATATCAATGAAACGGTGCTGTTCGGCGCGCTCGAGATCACGCCGCGCGCTTGCTATAACCGGCCGGCCAGCGACACGCTGCAACGTATTTCGGCCTTTCTGGAAGTGAACCAGATGAGCCTCGATGGCACCGGCGAGCGCATCTTCACCGGCTGGATGTTTGCCGATAGCCCGGCGCTCAACGCCGTGGACCACGCGGTCTATGACGTGTGGCTGATCGAGTGCAAGGTTTCGACCAATGTCCCGCCACCGGAGCAGCGATAGGTTTTTTTCCGCTTCCGTCGAAATCGGCGATTGTCTCTCGTCGCACCGGTACGGGCCGAGTGGCCGCGCTGAGGAGAGACGATATGTTGAGCTTACCGGAAATCATCGAGCGGCCGGCACAGGCCTATGCCTTTGTCCGATTCACCGTGCCGATGGATCAGATGCAACGCCCCGCCAATGAGGGCTTTCCGCAGGTTTTCGACTATGTCGCCAAGCATGGGCTGAAGCCCATCGGCGCCGCCTTCTACAATTATCGCCGCATCGACATGGCCGATACGCTGGATGTCGAGGCCGGGATAGCGCTCGAACATGCCGGGCCGGAAGAGGGCAATGTGAAGATCGGCACCTTGCCGGCGGGCCGCTTCGTCACGCTGACCTGGAACGGCCATCCCGACCATTTGATGACGGTGACCGGCATGCTGATCGGCTGGTTGAAGCTGGCGGAAATGCCGCTGGACATGGTCGAGGCGGCCGACGGCGATCATTTCGCTTGCCGGCTGGAACTTTACGAGAGCGATCCGGCGGAAGTACCGAACCTGGACGAATGGGTGACGACGCTGGCCTTCAAGCTGGCCGACTAGGGAGCGGCTAGAACATCTCGTCCAGCGCGCAATAATAGCGGTATTTCGCCTCGTCCCATTCCACGCCATAGGCGGCCAGGAACGGAGCGACATGCTCCTTGCCGATATTATAGGCGATGCTGCGGCAGGCCAGCGCCAGGTCCTGCCAGAGATCGGCCCGACCCAGGCGGCCGCAATCGACAATGCCGGAAAAGCGGCTGTCCTGCGCCATGATATTGGGGGCGGAGGCATCGCCATGGGTCAGAATCAACTCGCCGGCTTCGGGCCGGTTGGCATGCAGCCAGTCCAGCACCTGCCCTGCGCTCCAGCCCCGGCGTTCGGTATCGAAATCGCTCTCATCCACCTTTCCCGCCACCAGCCGCCGCTCGGCCTCGGCGAGGCGCGCATCGAGGCTGTGATCGAAGGGGCAATTGGTGGGATCGAGCGCATGGAGGCGCTTGAGGCCCTGGACATAGGCGCCGACGAATTCGGTGGGCCGTTCCATATGGAGGGTCAGGTCCTCGCCGGGAACGGCGCTCATCAGCAGGAAGAGACGTTCGGCGGTCTGTTCCGCATCGATGACCCGTGGCGCCTTGAAGCCCATGCCGGTCAGCCAGTTCAGCCGTTCGATTTCGCCGGGCAGCTCGGCCAGCGCGTGGACAGGCTCGGTCTTGAGAAAGACCGAATTTCCATCGGCCAGCGCAATCCGCCAGACGTCGCAGTTCGACCGTCCGATCGTCACGGCCTTCCAAGGCAGCTCTTGCAGCGGTGCGAGGCTTTCGGGCAAGTCGACGGGTCTGGTCATTGCCGGCGGTCCCATTCATTCCAGTCGCCCGCCAAGCTCAGGGCCCGGCCCAGGCGGTCTTCATATTCCGCCCGGGGGATTTCGATACCGCCGAGCGAAGCCAGATGGTCGGTGAGGAATTGGGTGTCGAGCAATTGGAAGCCGCCAGCCCGGAGCCGCTCCACCAGATGGGCCATGGCCATTTTCGAGGCGTCGGTGCGTCGATGGAACATGGATTCGCCGAAGAAGGCAGCGCCGATGGCGAGGCCATAGAGGCCACCGACCAGCTCCGTTCCGTCCCACACTTCGACCGTATGGGCGATGCCGCGATGGAACAGTTTGCCATAGACGGCGCGGATGGTGCCGTTGATCCAGGTGGTGTGCCGATCCGCGCCGATCGTGGCGCAGCCGTCGACGACAGCGTCCCAGTCCGTGTCCACGCGAATGGTCCAGCCCGATTTGCGCATCGCCTTGCGCAGGCTTCGCGAAACGTGGAAGTCATCGAGCGGCACGATGCCGCGCTGCTCGGGGCTCACCCAGAACAGATCTTCGTCCGCGGCATCCTCGGCCATCGGGAAAATGCCGGAGCGATAGGCGCGGACGATCAGTTCAGGCGTGATCTCGACGGTAAAGGGATCGGTGTGGCGGACCATGGGCGTCACCGCATGAGAAGGCCGGATTGCCCGGGCAAGCCCGGCAATGACGCGGTTCGGAGGACTATGCGCAAAGCCATCGCTCCATCGCCACCGGGCCAGTCCCGGTGGCCCATCCATTAGGCCTTATTGGCCGCCAGAAATTTTTCCAGCCAGTGGATGTCGTAGTTTCCCGCCAGGATATCCGGCTCCCTGATCAGGCGCTGGAACAGGGGCAGGGTGGTCTTGACGCCATCGACCACGAATTCGTCCACGGCGCGGCTGAGGCGCTTGAGGCATTCCTCGCGGGTGCGGCCATAAACGATCAGCTTGCCGATCAGCGAGTCGTAATAGGGCGGAATCTTATAGCCCTGATAGACCGCCGAATCGACGCGGACGCCGACGCCGCCCGCCGGATGGTAGAAGGTGATGGTGCCGGGCGATGGCGCGAAGGTCTGCGGGTCCTCGGCATTGATGCGCACTTCGATGGCATGGCCATAGAACTGCACCATGTCCTGGGTCATGGAGAGCTTTTCGCCCGAGGCGACGCGGATCTGCTCATAGACGATATCGATGCCGGTGATACGCTCGGTCACCGGATGCTCCACCTGCAGGCGCGTATTCATTTCGATGAAATAGAATTCGCCGTTCTCGTAGAGGAATTCGACGGTGCCGGCGCCGGAATATTTCAGCTTGCGCATGGCGTCGGCGCAGATTTCGCCGATCTTGTCGCGTTCCTCCGGGGTGATGGTGGGGCCGCCGGCCTCTTCCCAGACCTTCTGGTGGCGGCGTTGCAGCGAGCAGTCGCGGACGCCCAGATGCACGGCATTGCCCTGACCGTCGCCGAGGACCTGCACCTCGATGTGACGCGGCTTGCCGAGATATTTTTCCATATAGACGGAATCGTTGCCGAAGGCGGCCTTGGCCTCGGAACGGGCCGTCGACCAGGCGACCAGCAACTCGGATTCGGACTGGGCCACCTTCATGCCGCGTCCGCCGCCACCGGCGGTCGCCTTGATCAATATGGGATAACCGATGTCCTTGGCGGCCTTGAGCGCCTGCTGTTCGGTCTCGACCGCATCGGCTGAACCGGGAACCACGGGGATGCCGAGCTCAACCGCAGTCCTCTTGGCGGTGATCTTGTCGCCCATGATCTCGATGTGATGCGCCGACGGACCGATAAAGGTCACGTTGTGCTCGGACAAGATCTTGGCGAAGCGGGCATTCTCGGCGAGGAAGCCATAGCCCGGATGCACCGCGTCGGCGCCGGTGATCTCGCAGGCAGCGAGAATGGAGGGAATGTTGAGATAGCTGTCCTTGGCCGCATTGGGGCCGATGCAGACGCTTTCATCGGCCAGGCGCACATGCATGGCGTTGGCGTCGGCGGTGGAATGGACCGCTACGGTCGCGATGCCCAGTTCTTTGCAGGCGCGCAGGATGCGCAGGGCGATTTCGCCGCGATTGGCGATGAGGACTTTCTGGAACACGTGAGAAGCCCCTTATTCGATGACGACGAGCGGCTCGCCATATTCGACCGGCTGGGCATCGTCCACGAGGATACGGGTGATGGTGCCCGAACGGTGCGCCGGAATCTGGTTCATGGTCTTCATCGCCTCGATGATGAGGACGGTCTGGCCCTCGGAGACCTTGGCGCCGACTTCGACGAAGGCAGGCTTGCCGGGTTCGGACGCGCGATAGGCGGTGCCCACCATCGGCGATGTCAGGGTGCCGGGATTGGCGGCGAGGTCCTCGGCCTTGGCCGGGGCAGCGGCAGGCACCGAACCGGCCGGCGCGCTCGGGGCAGGGGCGGCGGCGGGCGCCGGCATATACTGGACCGGCGCATGCGCATAGGTCGGCGCTTCGTTGGGATAGGAGCGGGTGACGCGAACCCGAAGGTCTTCCTGCTCGATTTCGATCTCGGCGAGGTTTTCCTTGTTGAGCAATTCGGCGATGGCGCGGATCAGTTCCTGATCCACCGATGGCTTGGTCATTTTGTGTCGGTCTCCCGGCTTCTCGCGTCGAAGCGTTATTTGAGTTTCTGGGCCAAAGCGTCCAGGGCCAGTTTATACCCCAGGCTGCCAAAGCCGCAAATGACGCCGAAAGCGACCGACGACACATAGGAATGGTGCCGGAACGCCTCGCGCTGATGGATATTGGTAAGATGCACTTCGGCGACGGGCAGACCCACGGCCCGCAGGGCGTCGTGAATAGCCACCGAAGTGTGCGAATAGGCGGCCGGATTGATCAGGATGGCGTCCGCCGTCTCGCGGGCCTCCTGAATCCAGGTGACCAATTCGCCTTCATGATTGGATTGGCGGAAATCAACGGCTAGACCGGATTCCGCGGCTGCCTTTAAGCATAGCGCCTCGATATCCTTGAGGGTTTCGGCCCCATAGGTGTCCGGCTCGCGCGTACCGAGCAGGTTCAGGTTCGGGCCGTTGAGAACGAGAACGCGTTTAGTCATGGTTCTTGCCTTGTGCACCGGCGCTTTCGACCGGCGCAAGGGCGGTTACACGAAATACACCGGAAATGCCAGCAATGTGCCGGCTTAACTGCATTGGGTGCTGCCGCATTCGCGCATATTGGCGATCCGGCTGCGCAATTCGTCGGCCCCGATGGCGCCGGGAATGATTTCGTTGCCGATGATATAGGTCGGGGTGCCGGTAATGCCCAGGGCCTGGGCGATCTCGTAGGATTTCTGAATGGTGCGGGCCACCTGCTCCTCGCCCATGCGCAGTTCCAGATCGATCGGCGACAATCCTTGCTCGGTCGCCGCCTGCAAGGCCACGGCTTTGTCGACTTTGCCGCGGCTGGAGAACAGGGTCTGATGGAAGGTCCAGTAATCGGCCTCGGTCTCGCTGACCAATACCCCGATGCGGGCGGCATCGATGGATTCGTTGGAAAGAATGGGGAATTCCTTGAGAATGACCTTCAGATTGGGGTCTTCGGCGAGCAGGGCGGCCATGTCCGGCAAGGCCGCGCGGCAATAGCCGCAATTATAGTCGAAGAACTCCACCAGGGTCACATCGCCATCGGGGTTGCCGATGACGATCTGGTCGGGGGCGTGGAAAATCGCGTCGCGGAAATCCGTCATCGCGACCTTGGTGCGTTCCTCTTCCTCGACGCGCAACGTGTCCTCCAGCGCCACCGAAAGGCGCTGCAACACTTTCGGATCGCTCATCAGGAAGTCCTCGATCAGCGGATTGAGAGCGGCGGGATCGACCATTGCCGGCGCCGGCGCTTCGGCGACCTGTTCGGCCAGCACCTGTTCCACGATGGCGCGGACGGCCACGGCATCGGTTTCCGGCTGGGGCTGGTTCAACAAGGAGAAGCCAAGGGCCCCGGCGAGAATGCCGGCGACAGCGGCCAGCACGATAGAAAGGCGATTCATGAACGGCTCCGGTCGAGTGCGTGCAGGTCTTCTAGCAGACCCCGGGCAAACTGCCACCCGCTTCGCAGCGCGGGGTTTTCCGCCCCTGTCAATTGTTGTTGAGACTGGCGGCGCTTCGGGCTAGTCCCGAGGGATGATCCCGGAGCCGACATGACTGACACCGCCCCCAGCGGCTTGATGCCGTTTTATGCCATGGACATCCTCAAGCGCGCCAAAGCCCTAGAGGAACAGGGGCGCAGCATCTGTCACCTGGAACTGGGGGAGCCGGGCCAGCCCCCGGCGCCGCGCGTCATCGAGGCCGTCGCCAGGGCGCTGCCGCAACCGCAGGGCTATACCAATGCCAAGGGCATGATCGAGCTGCGGGAAGGGCTGGCGCGCTATTATCAGGAACAGCACGGAATCGCCGTCGATCCCGAGCTTGTCCTGGCGACAATGGGGTCGTCGGCGGGGTTCATCCTGGCATTCCACACGGCGTTCAAGCCGGGCGCACGGATCGCCATTACCCGGCCGGGATATCCGGCCTATGTCAATACGCTGCTGGGCCTCGGATTTGGCATTGCCGAAATTCCGCTGCGCGGCGCCAATGGCTGGCGATTGACGGGAGAAGCCATCGCCGTGGCTCATGCCAGACAGGCTTTCGACGGCTTGCTGTTCGCCAGCCCCGCCAATCCGACCGGCGCGGCGGTCGACAGGGAGCAATTGGCCGATATCGTCGCCACCTGCGCCCGGCTCGGGGTCACCTTGATCTCGGACGAAATCTATCACGGGCTCGATTATCGCGGAGCCTCGGTCAGCGCGCTGGAACTTACCCGGGATGCGATCGTCATCAACAGCTTTTCCAAATATTACTGCATGACCGGCTGGCGCATCGGTTGGATGGTTTTGCCGGAGGCGCTGATCCGGCGGGCGGAAATTCTGCAACAGAACCTGTTCATATCCGCGCCGACGCTGAGCCAGATCGCGGCGACGGCTGCCTTGAAAGAACGCGATTATGCCGAGGAACAGAAGGCCAGCTATGCCGTGAACCGGCAATTGCTGGCGACCGGATTGCGGGAAATCGGCTTCGAACTGCCGGTGACGGGCGACGGCGCCTTCTATGCCTATGCGGGCATCAGCCGGTTCTCCAACGATTCCATGAGTTTTTGCGAGGCGATGCTAGCCGAGGCCGGCGTGGCCGCGACCCCCGGAATCGATTTCGACCGCACGGACGGCGCCGGCTTCGTGCGGTTCAGCTATGCCGGCACCAGGGCCAGCGTCGAAGAGGCGCTGGAACGGCTGCGCCGATTCACCCGGGCGGGCGGTTGAATTGCCCGATATTCCGATAATTCGCACCGACAGGCTGATCCTGCGACCGCCGCTGATAGCGGACTATCCGGCATTCGAGGCGCTGATGGCGTCGCCACGCGCGGCCTATATGGGCGGACCGTTCGATCAACGCGGCGCCTGGGGCATGTTCTGCCATGGCGTGGCGCTTTGGCGTCTGCATGGTCATGGATCGCTAATGGTCGAACTGGCGGAAACCGGCACCTGCATTGGCGAGATCGGTATCAATGACGGACCGCTCTTTCCCGAAAAGGAGCTCGGCTGGCTGCTTTACGAGGGATATGAGGGCAGGGGCTACGCGACCGAGGCCGCCATGGCCATGCGCGACTGGGCCTTCGCGGCGCTGCACCTGACCAGCCTGGTCAGCTATGTCGATCAGCGGAACATGGCCTCGATCCGCGTAGCCGAACGGCTGGGCGGTGTACGGGACGATCACGCAGAGCGGCAAGATCCGGCCGATATCGTCTTTCGCTATCGGCCGGTATAAGCGCTCATTCCACGATCCGAAAGAAAAGGGCGGCCCGAAGGCCGCCCTTGTCGTTTTAGCCGAGGCCAAGGCGGCGCTGCCACCAGCCGACCTTCTTCTTCGGCTCAGGCTCGTTTTCGGACTGTTCCGCCGGCTCTTCGGTATTGGCGCTGGAGGAGACGACCACACCCTCTGGCGGCAATTCCTTCCTGGTGCGCCGCGCGCGCGCAGGCTTCTCCGCCGCAACGGATTCCTCGACCTTCGGCTCATCGACCGGCGCCGCTTCGGCGACAGCAGTTTCCGGCGTCGCCTCGACGGGCTCAGCCTTCTTGCGGGCGCGTGGCTTGCGCTTGGGCTTTTCCTCGGCAGCCGCCGGTTCGGCAGGTGCTTCGCTTACAGCGTCGACCGGCGTGGTTTCAGCGGGGGCGGATTCCTCGGTTTCGGCAACCTTCTTGCGGGCGCGCGGCTTGCGCTTGGGCTTTTCCTCGGCTGAAGGCGTCGGCTCGGCGGCCGGTACTTCTTCAGCAACCGGTTCGGCCGGGGGGGCGGCCTCCAGCTCGACATGCTCGACAATGGCGTCTGCCGGTGCTTCGACAGCCGCTTCAGCCGGCACCTCGTCCCCGTTCTCGCGGCGGTTGCGGCGGCCACCGCGGCGGCCACGACGGCGGCGGCGGCGCTGATCGCCCTCGTCGTCGCCATTGCCTTCGCCATCAGCTTCCGCAGCCGCAGGAGCGGCATTGTCCTCGCTATCGGCTTCGTCGGGTTCGCCGGACTCGGCCTCGCCATTGGCCTGGGCGTCCTGCCGGGAGGCTTGCTCGCCATTGCGGCCACCCCGGCGGCGACGGCGACGGCGGCGACGGCCATTACCGTCGGCATCGCCATTATCGGTGCGAGCCTCGGCTTCCTCTTCGCCCTCGTCCAATTCGGGCTCGTCGTCGCCGGCATCCTCGATCACCGCGCTATCGACGCGCACATGGGCCGTGGCGCGCTGGTCGGCATAGGCCGAAACGCGCGTCTCGCCCTTTTCGATCTGGAACTGGTGGCCAGTGAGCTTGCCATCGGCGGTGATGGTGATGGAGAGATTGTTCCGGCTTTCAAGCTGCGTCAGCGTCTCGCGCTTGAAATTGAGGATATAGAGCGCGACCTCGACCGGTACGCGAACGTTGATCGACTGGCCCTGCTTGCGCAGGACGTGGTCCTCGATATGGCGCATGATCATCAGCGCCAGGCTTTCGGTGGACCGGACCAGGCCCGTGCCGTCGCAGACCGGGCACTTGTGGGTCGAGCTTTCCACCACGCCGAAACGGATGCGCTGGCGGCTCATTTCCATGAGGCCGAAATGGGAGATGCGGCCCACCTGGATACGGGCGCGGTCGTCCTTGAGGCAATCCTTGAGCTTGCGCTCCACCGCCCGGTTGGAGCGGTTCTCCATCATGTCGATGAAGTCGATGACGATGAGGCCGGCCAGGTCGCGCAGGCGCAATTGCCGCGCCACTTCATCGGCGGCTTCCAGATTGGTCTGGAGCGCCGTGTCCTCGATATTGTGCTCCTTGGTGGAGCGGCCCGAATTGACGTCGATGGAGACCAGCGCCTCGGTCGGGTTGATGACGATATAGCCGCCCGAGGGCAGGGTCACCACCGGCGAGAACATCTGATCGAGCTGGTTCTCGACCCCGAATTTGGAGAATAGCGGCTGTTCCTCGCCATAGGGCTTCACGTTCTTGGCGTGGGACGGCATGATCATCTTCATGAAGTCCTTGGCCTCGCGATAGGCGTTGTCGCCCGCGACGAGAACTTCATCGATGTCCTTGTTATAGAGATCGCGGATGGTTCGCTTGATCAGCGAGCCTTCCTCATAGACGAGGCATGGCGCCTGGCTTTGCAGCGTCAGGGTGCGCACGCTTTCCCACAGGCGCATCAGATATTCGAAGTCGCGCTTGACCTCGGCCTTGGTGCGCGAGGCGCCAGCCGTGCGCAGGATGATGCCCATGCCCTGCGGCACTTCGAGATCGGAGGTGATTTCCTTGAGGCGCTTGCGGTCGGCGGCATTGGTAATCTTGCGCGAAATGCCGCCGCCACGGGCGGTATTGGGCATCAGCACCGAATAGCGGCCGGCGAGCGACAGATAGGTGGTGAGAGCCGCGCCCTTGTTGCCGCGCTCTTCCTTGACCACCTGCACCAGCATCACCTGGCGGCGCTTGATGACTTCCTGGATCTTGTACTGGCGATGATTGTGGCTGGAGCGGCGGCGCTCGGGCACTTCCTCCAACGCATCGGCGCCGCCAATGGATTCCACCGGCTCGCTGTTGACCGGCGCCTGCTCGATATGGCTGGCATCGCCCGGTTCCTGGGGATCGGTTTCGGCATCGGGCTCGACTACGCCTTCGGGCACCGAGATGTGGTCGTCGGCGTCGTCGTGATGATCGTCGTCATGCTCTTCGTCGCGCAGCAGGGCTTCGCGGTCCGCCACTGGAATTTGGTAATAATCGGGATGGATTTCGCTGAAGGCGAGGAAGCCGTGGCGGTTGCCGCCATATTCGACAAAGGCCGCCTGCAGGCTCGGTTCGACCCGCGTCACCTTTGCGAGGTAGATATTGCCCCGCAATTGGCGGCGGGTCGCCGATTCGAAGTCAAATTCCTCAAGCCGGTTACCGGCGGTAACGACAATCCGTGTTTCTTCTGGGTGGATGGCATCCACCAGCATTCTCTTGGTCGCCATAATGAACTCCGCGCACCCGCGCGCCGACAAGAGGACGCCGACTGGGCGGCATCCTGGGCGTGGCGCATTGCGGGGCGAATGGGTTGAGTGTTGTTGGGCGCGAACCTCTCACGTTCAGCGCCAGTGTATTGATGGCCAGGGCCGGCATCGAGGGCGATACAAAGCGGCAATCGGCAAATTCGATCGCGTCGCGTTTTGTTCGCCTGCGGGCCATTTGACCTCTTCCTATTGGGTGGCGGGCCAGTGACCGGCCACCGTCCGGCTCGAAAGAGCCGAAATTCTTCAGTCAGGGCGCTGAAACCGCAACGTCCAACCGGGACCGGCACCGCCGCTTGCGAATCCGTCCAGGCTGTTGCCGCCATAGGGAGCGCCGATACGGGCTCCGAAAATGGCCGCGCAACACACGCGCCTTCCTTACTAGCGTGTAAGAAAATTGGGCCGGAATGGCAACAGGAAACTCGAAAGGCTTGGAGGAACACGCATTTGCACGGACATTTCTTTGCCATGAATGCAAATCATCGCATAAAGCTGCGTGTTGCCGAAGAATCGCCCCGGGCGGGTGACATCGAGGCCATTGAACTGCGGGAGCCGGTCGCGTTTTGACCAGACAATTTCTGACTCGATTGGCGCTGCTGCCATTGTTGGTCCTGGTTTTCCTGGGCATCGTGCATGCCCAGGACGAGGCCAGCCCACCGGCCCTGCCCAATGTGATCGATGCCCGGATCACCGTTGCGCCCGACCGGGCGCGGCTGGTGATCGACCTGGCCGCCCGCACCGAATTTTCCTTCGTCTCCCTGGATGAGCCGGACAGACTGGCTGTCGACCTGCGCGCCGGAACTTTTTCCGTCCCGGAAGCCGAAGGCAATCCGGCGGAGGCGGAGCTCGTTTCCAGCTACGCCATCGAGCAGGCGGCTGCCGACCGGGTGCGGACCACATTGACGCTGTCCGCCCCGGCCCAGGTGCAGCAGGCTTATGTACTGGACCCCTTTGATGGGCAGCCGGCGCGCCTGGTGGTGGACATCATTCCCGCGACCGCGGAAGAATTTGCCGCCAATGTCGAGCGCGACCGCGCGGCCTCGGCGGGTGCGCCTGCGGTTTCGACCCCGGCCGGCGGCTCGGAATTGCCCATTGCCACCAAGCCGCTGGTTGTCATCGACCCCGGCCATGGCGGCATCGACAGCGGCGCGGAGACGGCGGAGGGTGTCCGCGAGAAGGATATCGTCCTGGCCTTCTCACTGCGCTTGCAGGAATTGCTGGTTGAATCCGGGCGCTTCGATGTGGCGTTGACGCGCCAGACCGATACCTATCTGCGGCTGGAAGAGCGCGTGGCGCTGGCGCGGGCCAATAAGGCGGACCTGTTCATCTCCATCCATGCCGACAGCTTCCAGCAACCCGAAATTCGCGGTGCCAGCGTCTATACGCGCGACGAGAATGCCACCGACGTGCTCGACAAGGTGCTGGCCGATACCGAGAACAGGTCGGACGTGATCGCCGGCTTCACCATGCCGCCCATGGCGCCCGAAGTCGTCGACATCCTGCTCGATCTGATGCGGCGCGAGATGCGGGTGCAATCCTTCATGGCGGCGCAGTCGATCGTGCATCAACTCGAACCCAGCGTGGCGTTGCGGCGCTTCCCGGTGCGGCAGGCCGATTTCTTCGTGCTGCAAGCGCCCGACGTGCCGTCCGTGCTGGTGGAACTGGGCTTTCTCTCCAATGCCAGCGATATCGCCAATCTCATGCAATCGGATTGGCGCGACCGCACGGCCGAGGCGATTGCGCGCGGAATATCGACATATTTCGACAGTTTGCAGGAAGAGCCATGAGCGAAGCCGGCTTGCATCCAAGGCAAAGTGATCACGTTTCCAGCCGGATTCTGCTATGATTCCGTCCTGGCCGTGCGCGACGCGGGGTAAATAATGTTTCGTCTGCTCGGCTGGCTTTTCGGCTTCGGTATGTTCATGGCGCTCGCCGGTGTCGGCGTCGCGGGGATTTATCTCGCCTCCGTCACGGCGCAATTGCCGGACTATACTGTGCTGCAGGATTACCAGCCGCCGGTGACCACCCGCGTTCATGCGGCGGATGGCACGTTATTGGCCGAATATGCGCGCGAGCGGCGGCTGTTCCAGCCGGTGGAGACTATCCCTCCGCTGGTGGTGGAAGCCTTCCTCTCGGCCGAGGACAAGGACTTCTACAACCACAACGGCATCGCCATCGACGGCGTGGTGCGGGCGCTGCGCGACAATGTCCTGGCGCGCCTGGACGGGAACAATTCCATCCAGGGCGGCGGTTCATCGATCACCCAGCAAGTGGCCAAGAATTTCCTGCTCACCTCGGAACAGACCTGGGACCGCAAGATTCAGGAGGCGGTGCTGGCCTTGCGGATCGAATCCACTTTTTCCAAGGACAAGATTCTCGAACTCTATCTCAATGAGATTTTCCTCGGCCTCAATTCCTATGGGGTGGCGGCGGCGGCGCTCAATTATTTCGACAAGGCGCTTTATCAACTGACCTTGCCGGAAGCCGCCTATATCGCGGCCTTGCCCAAGGGGCCGAACAATTATCATCCGTTCCGACGCCCCGAGGCGGCCATCGAACGCCGCAATTGGGTCATCGACCGCATGGTCGAGAACGGCTACGTGACCTACGAGCAAGCCGTCGCTGCCCGGCAGGAGCCGCTCAACGTCATTCCCCGGGCGGCCGGCAGCCAGCTCTATTCGGCCGAATATTTCACTGAGGATGTGCGCCGGGCCCTGGCGCGGCTTTATGGCGAGGACCAGCTCTATGGGGGCGGTCTGTCGGTGCGCACGACGCTGGAGCCGCGTTTGCAGGAATATGCCCGCCGGTCATTGATGGATGGACTGGTTCAATACGATCACACGCGCGGCTTCCGCGGCCCGGTGGCCAGCGTGGAACTCGGCGAGGATTGGGGGGCAGCCGTCGCCGCCATCAGGCCGCTGAGCGATGTGCCGGAATGGCAACTCGCCGTGGTGCTGGAAGCGGGCGGCAATCAGGCGCGTATCGGGCTCCGGCCCGACAATGACGTGGATGGCGGCATATCGGCGGAACGGGTCGAAGGCACCTTGTCCGGCCCCGAGATCAAATGGGTTTCCCAGCCGGTGCAGGACATCCTGAAAACCGGGGACGTCGTCTATGTCTCGCATGTGGCGGGCAAGGACGGCATCTATACGCTCGAGCAGGTGCCCGAAATCGAGGGCGCCCTGGTGGCCATGGACCCGCGCACCGGCCGCGTTCTCGCCATGGTGGGCGGCTTTTCCTTCGCCGAAAGCGAGTTCAACCGCGCCACCCAAGCGCTGCGCCAGCCCGGATCGTCGTTCAAGCCCATCGTCTATGCCGCCGCGCTCGATAATGGCTATACGCCGGCCTCGGTGGTGCTGGATGCGCCGATCGAGGTGCGCATGAGCAATGGCACGGTATGGCGGCCGGAGAACTACGCGCAGGAATTCTATGGACCGCAAACGCTGCGCCGGGGCATCGAGCGCAGCCGTAATGTGATGACCGTGCGCCTGGCGCGCGATATCGGCATGCCGCTGATCGCCGATTATGCCAGATTGTTCGGCATTTACGACGATATGCAGCCGGTTCTCGCCATGTCGCTGGGGGCCGGCGAGACCACGGCGATGCGGATGACGGCCGCCTATGCGACCATCGCCAATGGCGGGCGCAAGATCGTGCCGACCCTGATCGACCGTATTCAGGACCGTTACGGCAAGACCGTCTATCGCCACGATCAGCGGGTCTGCGACGGCTGTGCGGCGGCGGATTGGCACGGGCAGGGCGAACCGCGCATTCTCGATAACCGCCAGCAGGTTCTGGATCCGATGACCGCCTATCAGATCACCTCGATGATGGAAGGCGTGGTGCTGCGCGGCACCGGCACCGCCGCGCGGGCGCTGAACCGCCCGGTCGCCGGCAAGACCGGCACCACCAATGATTACAAGGATGCCTGGTTCGTGGGCTTCACGCCGGAATTGGCCGTGGGGGTCTATATGGGCTACGACCAGCCGCGCTCCATGGGCTCCGCCTCGACCGGCGGCGGCGTGGCGGTGCCGATCTTCACCGATTTCATGGCCAAGGCATTGCAGGGCAAGCCGGCGACGCCGTTCAACGTGCCGCCGGGCATGCATACGGCATGGATCAATTCCAATAGCGGCGTCCAGGCCTTCGAGGGCGAATCCGGCATCCGCGAGGCCTTCAAGCCCGGAACGGGGCCGAACCTCATGACCTCGGTGATCGGGGTCGATGTCGCGGCCTATGACGCCTATCAGCGCGACCTGCTGATGCAGCAGCAATATGGCTCCAGCATCACCACCACGCAGCCCGGCGGCAATGGCACGTTCCTCGATCCCAATCTGGGCCGGAGCCGTTGGCAATAGCATTGAATGGCGAGTGAAAATCCGCTCGTTTGAGTTGCGCCGAATGCGGTTGTGAGATAGGAACCGCCCGTGCCCTTCTGGCGGAATGGTAGACGCAGAGGACTCAAAATCCTCCGCCGCAAGGCGTGCGAGTTCGAGTCTCGCGGGGGGCACCATTCTCAATGATTCATGCGATATGGCGGGCGCCCGGCAGATCGCGCCGTGGCCCGGCGGCCTGTCCCAACGAAAACGCGGGAGCGGCAAGCCATGAGCTCGACCTCTCCCGCCTCGGGGGGCTTTCACCCCTGGCCCCGTATGTCACAACGGGTCTATGAGCGAACAATGCCATCTATCCGATAGCCGTTGCTTGACATTTTCGTGAGAATTTTACCGATCGGCAGGGGCAAGCGGAGCCGGATCCGGACTACTGGGTTGCGTATTTTCCCATGCTCGCCTATATGGCCCTCGCGTCCGGTATTGCGCCGGGCGTGATCACACACACGAAGCAGGCTTTCCCAAATGCGGAAATCCATCCGGTGGCGGGTATCCGTCGCGAGGCTTCGTGGAGGCATCAACCGGTAAAGGAGCAGCCCATCATGGCACTGCCTGAATTCTCCATGCGTCAGCTTCTGGAAGCTGGCGTCCACTTCGGCCACCAGAAGCATCGCTGGAACCCGAAGATGGAACGCTATATTTTCGGCGTTCGCAACGACATCCACATTCTCGACCTGAGCCAGACCGTGCCGGCCCTCAGCCGCGCGCTGCAACTGGTGTCCGACACCGTCGCCGATGGCGGCCGCGTGCTGTTCGTCGGCACCAAGCGCCAGGCCGCGCCGCTGGTGGCCGATGCCGCCAAGCAATCGGCCCAGTATTATGTCAATTCCCGCTGGCTCGGCGGTACGCTGACCAATTGGCAGACTATCTCGAACTCCATCGCCCGCCTACGCGAGTTGGAATCGATGAGCGAGACCGACCTCGCCCTGCGCACCAAGAAGGAGCGCCTGATGATGTCCCGTGAGCAGGAGCGTCTGGAACGCGACCTGGGCGGCATCAAGGATATGGGCAACCTGCCGAGCCTGCTCTTCGTGATCGACACCAACAAGGAAGCCAACGCCATCAAGGAAGCCCGCCGCTTGGGTATCCCGGTCGTGGCCATTGTCGACACCAATTGCGACCCCGACGTCGTCGATTACGCCATTCCGGGCAATGACGACGCCAGCCGCGCCCTGGAGCTTTACGTGTCGCTGATCTCGCGCGCCGCCATCGACGGCATCGGCCGCTCGTCCAGCGCTCTCGGCGCTGACATCGGCGCCGCCACCGAAGCGCCGGTCGAAGACCTGCCGGCTGAAGACGCACCGGCTGAAGTCGTGCCGGCCGAGGCCCCGGCGGCCGAAGGCGAGGCGAGCGTCAACTAAGCGTCGTTTCGACGTGCTTTTGCGAGGAGAGGCGGCTTCCGCCTTTCCCGCAGGCATTTAGCGGTCCGGCGAACGGACCGGATTCATTTAGACAATGCTGCCCCACCAGGGGCGCCAAGAGGTGAACCCATGGAAATCACTGCTGCAATGGTCAAGCAGCTCCGCGACTCGACCGGCGTCGGGATGATGGACTGCAAGAAGGCTCTGGCCGAAACCAATGGCGACATGGAAGCGGCCATCGACTGGCTGCGCACCCGTGGCCTCGCCAAGGCTGCCAAGAAGGCCGATCGCGTCGCTGCCGAAGGTCTGGTCGGCGTCGCTACCGCCGGCACCAAGGCCGCCGTCGTCGAAGTCAATTCCGAAACCGATTTCGTGGCCCGCAACGAGCAGTTCCAGAACATTGTCGCCAGCGTCGCCAAGCTGGCGCTGGACGCCGATGGCGATGTCGTCAAGCTGGGCGAAATGCCTTTCCCGGGCACCGGCCATTCGGTGTCGGCCGAGCTGACGGAAGCCATCTCCAAGATCGGCGAGAATATGAACCTGCGCCGCACCCAGTCCGTCGAAGTCACCGACGGCGTGGTGGAGAGCTATGTCCACAATTCGGTCAAGCCGGGCCTGGGCAAGATCGGCATTCTGGTCGCGCTGGAATCGAGCGGTGACAAGGCCGCCCTGTCCGCGCTCGGCAAGCAGCTCGCCATGCATATCGCCGCCGCGCAGCCGCAGGCGATTTCGCCCGAAGATCTGGACCAGGAAATGGTGGCCCGCGAACGCGCCATCATTCTCGAGCAGGTCAAGGAAAGCGGCAAGCCCGCCGACATCGCCGAGAAGATGGTCGATGGCCGCATGCGCAAATATTTCGAGGAAGTCACCCTGCTCAGCCAGGTCTTCGTCATCGATGGCGAAACCAAGGTCGCCGATGCGATCAAGAATGCCGAGAAGGATGCCGGCGCGCCGATCAAGCTGAGCAAGTTCGTGCGCTACGCGCTCGGCGAGGGCATCGAGAAGGCCGAAAGTGATTTCGCCGCCGAAGTCGCCGCTACCGCCGGCGCCAAGTAAGCCGAATATTTCCAGGCGGGCCTCACGGTCCGCCTGTTGCTCTCCGCTTCTGCGGATCGAGCGTTTCATTCTTATTCATTTCTTGCGCAACTTCGCCTTCTTTCGAGGGGCATTTTGCCATAGGGTCAGCCCGGTCCGCCGGATTCGGTGGCCCGCATATCTTGATCAAGGGGTCCACCGATGACGTCTGCCTATAAGCGCATATTGCTCAAGGTTTCGGGCGAGGCGCTGGCGGGGGATAATTCGTTCGGCATCGAACCGCCTTTCCTGCAAGCGGTCGCCGCCCAGATCGCCGAAGTCGCGCGCAGCGGCATCCAGGTCGCCATCGTGGTTGGCGGCGGCAATATTTTCCGCGGCATGGCCGGGGCCGCCGACGGCACCGACCGGGTGACCGCCGACCTCATGGGCATGCTCGGCACCATGATCAATGCGCTGGCACTCAGCAACGCCATTTCCCGCCAGGGCGTGAAATCGAAGCCGTTCAGCGCCGCCACCATGCCATCCGTCGCCGACACATTCACCGCGCGCGACGCCAAGCTGGCGCTGGAAGAGAGTTTCGTCGTGGTATTGGGCGGCGGCACCGGCAATCCGTTCTTCACCACCGATACCGCCTCGACATTGCGCGCCATCGAGCTGGAATGCGACGTGGTGCTCAAGGGCACCAAGGTGGACGGCGTCTATTCGGCCGACCCCATGAAGGACCCCAATGCCACGCGCTATAGCCGGATCGGCTACGACGAAGTGATCAGCAAGAACCTCAAGGTCATGGATACGGCTGCATTCGCGCTTGCCCGCGACAATTCCATGCCGATAATCGTATATGCCTTGGACGACCAGGCCGGCTTGTCCGGCGTTCTGGCGGGCAGGGGCCGTTCGACGCTCGTGGGCCGGCAGTAATTTGGAATATGCCTGATGGCGGGTCGATGATCCGTCTGCGATAAGATGAAGAACCGGCCCCGGAAATATTGCCGGCGTCCGGTCAGGGACTGGAAGGACGAAGACCATGGCCAGCTACGATCTCAGCGAACTCAAGACCCGGATGCAGAAGTCGATTTCCTCGCTCAGAGACGAGTTGAGCGGCCTGCGGACCGGTCGCGCCAGCGCCAGCCTGCTGGACCCCGTCACGGTGGAAGCCTATGGCTCGCGCATGCCGCTCAATCAGGTGGCTACTGTGACCGTGCCGGAATCGCGCATGCTCTCGGTGCAGGTCTGGGACCGTTCCATGGCCAATGCCGTCGAGAAGGCCATTCGCGACAGCGGCCTCGGCCTCAACCCGATGAGCGAGGGGCAGGTCATCCGCGTCCCATTGCCCGAGCTCAACGAACAACGCCGCAAGGAACTGGCCAAGGTCGCCCATAATTATGCCGAACAGGCCCGCGTCGCGGTGCGCCATATTCGCCGCGACGGCATGGATGCCTTGAAAAAGGCGGAGAAGGACGGCGACATGAGCCAGGACGATGCCAAGAAGCAATCGGATCTGGTGCAGAAGGCGACCGATGACGCGGTTTCCGAGATCGACGGGATCGTCGCGCAGAAGGAACAGGAGATCATGCAGGTCTGACCGGCCCGCTGATCCCGAGCCGGGAGGGCGTCGATGGCAGGGGAACCCGCCGCGAGTTTGAAGTCGGAGACCGGACCGGGATTACGCATCCCGGCGCATCTTGGCGTGATCATGGACGGCAATGGCCGTTGGGCCAAGCTCCGCGGCAAACGGCGCACCGAAGGCCATGTCGAGGGCGTGAAGGCGCTGCGCGGCCTGGTCGAGCATTGCATCGCCTATGGCGTCTCCTACCTCACGGTCTTCAGTTTCTCGTCCGAGAACTGGACGAGGCCGACCGATGAGGTTTCTTTCATCTTCAATCTCTTGCGGCGGTTTGTTGCATCGGATTTGCAGCGCCTCATCGGCAACAATGTCAAGGTTCGCATTATCGGCACCCGCGACGGGCTCGAGCCGTCCCTGGCGCGGCTGATCGACGATGTCGAGGCCAAGACGGCGCAGAATAGCGGCCTGACGCTGATCGTCGCCTTCAATTATGGCGGCAAGGCCGAGATCGTGGCCGCCACGCGGCACCTGGCCCGGGAAGTGGCCGCAGGGCGCCTCGACCCGGAGGCGATCGAGGAGTCCCATCTGGCCGGCGCGCTGATGACCGCCGGCCTGCCCGACCCCGATGTCATTATCCGCACCAGCGGCGAACAGCGGCTGTCCAATTTTCTGTTATGGCAGGCGGCCTATTCGGAATTCGTATTCGTCGAGGAAAACTGGCCCGATTTCGACGAGACCAGCTTCGTGCGGGTGCTGGAAACCTATACGATGCGCGACCGGCGCTTTGGTGGCATAGGAGATCAGGGGCGTTGAATAGACCCGAAGGCCCCGTTTCCAAGCCAACCCCGCCCGGCCGGTCCTGGTCCGATATCGGCCCGCGTTTGGCTTCGGCGATTGTGTTGATCGCGCTGACGGCGACGACGCTCTATATCGGCAGCTATCTCTTCGCCGCTGTCGTTGGCGCGGTCTATGGCGGCGCCTATAGGGAATGGGAGGCCATGGTCTCCCGCGCGCCGCTCACCCCAGTGAGCATGATATTGGTGGGGTTGGTGGCGGTTTCGGGCTTCGTCTATCTGCTGCTCGGTTTTCTCGCCTCGCTGGGCGTCATTGCCCTGGCCTGCATCCTCGCCCTGGCCATGGGGCGCGACGGCTTGCCCTGGCGCATCGGCGGGCTGCTGCTTTTCGGCCTGCTGATCGTCTCGGTTCTGGCTATGCGCGGCGACGGCGTTATAGGCATTTGGGCCGGCGTCTATCTCGGCACCGTGGTCTGGATGACCGATTCCGCGGCCTTTTTCACCGGACGCCAGATCGGCGGCGAGAAGCTGGCGCCCGATATCTCGCCCTCCAAGACCTGGTCGGGAGCGCTGGGCGGGCTTGCCCTCGGCACGGGGGCAGGGCTGGTCGTGTGGCTGTTCGTCACCGATTCACCGTTCTGGATCGGCCTCATCCTTTCCGCCTCGATCAGCATACTCGGCCAATCGGGCGATCTGGCCGAAAGCGCCATCAAGCGCCATTTCCGCATCAAGGATAGCGGCGACATCATTCCGGGCCATGGCGGGCTGATGGATCGCCTGGACAGCCTAACATTCGGCGTGTTCTTCGTCCTTATCGTCGGCGGATTGCATGCTGGATTCGGCTCGGTGGCCGAAGGGCTGCTCTACTGGTAGCGCTGCGCGGCGCCCTATTTGGAAGCTTCATGGTGGATTTCGTTTTCTGGCTTTTGTCCTACGTCATTCCTTTTCTGGCGGTGCTGACGATCATCGTTTTCGTGCACGAAATGGGCCACTACCTCGTCGCGCGCTGGAATGGCGTGGCCATCCAGACCTTCTCGGTCGGCTTCGGGCGTGAACTCATCGGCTGGAACGATAAGCATGGCACGCGCTGGCGCATCTCCGCCATCCCGCTGGGCGGCTATGTGCGGTTTCTCGGCGACATGAACGAGGCCAGCGTTCCCGATCCCGAAATCGCCAGGAATATCGATCCGGCCCTGGCGCCGCGCCTATTCGTCAACAAGTCGGTCTGGCGACGCATCGCCATCGTCGCGGCCGGACCGGCCGCCAATGTGCTGCTGACCTTTCTCGTGCTTTATGCGCTGCTGCTCGGCTATGGCCGCTATACGATCCCGCCGGTCATCGGCGAGGTCGTGGCCGGTTCGGTGGCGGAATCGGCCGGCTTCCAGTCCGGCGACCAGATCATTGCCGTCGATGGCTATGCCGTGCGCGGTTTCGAGGATTTCCAGCGTTACGTCGCCACCAGCCCGGAGCGGCCGGTTGCCGTGGATCTCGACCGTGGCGGCACCGCCATGGTTCTGACGCTGGTGCCCGAGGCGGTGCAGGTCGAGGATCGGTTCGGCAACAATCAGAGAATCGGCCGCATCGGCGTCAGCCGCAATGTCGAGGAAACCGACGTTACGCTTTATCGCCCGGGCCCGGTGGAAGCGATCGGCATGACGGTGGAGGAAATCCGCTTCATCATCCAGCGCACCGCCGCCTTTATCGGCGATTTCTTCGTCGGCCGCGGCGATGTCGAGCAATTGGGCGGGCCGGTGAAAGTGGCCAAGGTCTCCGGCGAAGTGGCGACGCTGGGCGTGGTGGCGCTCATCAATCTCATGGCGCTGCTATCGCTCAATATCGGTATTTTCAACCTGTTGCCCATCCCCATGCTCGATGGCGGGCATCTGCTCTACTATTTCGCCGAAGCCTTGCGCGGCCGCCCGCTCAGCATGCGGGTGCAGGAGATGGGATTCCGTTTCGGATTTGCGCTCGTATTGGCGCTGATGGTATTCACCTTGTTCAACGACACGATATTCGCCCATTTCGGGATTCTGCGCTAACCCATTGTTAACCTTGGTTGGCAAGGTGTTGCACGAATACAAGGGCACCAATGAATTGCTAACCGCGAGGCCACTGGCCGCTTGTTCCTGGTTAAAAAAACAGTAAAACACTTCAATGGAGTTAGCTTGGGGGAGAGCTGTGCATGGCGATTCCCTGGGCCGGTGCAGAAGGCAATAACAATATGATCCACCCCACCAAGCTGATGCGTGGCGCGGTTTCCGCGATCGCCATACTCGGGGCCGCTCCCATGGCGGCTGGCCTTCCCGTCCTCGGCGTTGCAATGGCCCAGGCGCAGGAGCAGCTGGTTGCAGCGGTTCTGTTCGAGGGCAATCGGCGCTTCCCCGATTCCCAGCTTCTGGCGATGGTCGACATTTCGAGCTCCGGCATCTTCAGCCAGCAGCGCCTGGCCGCGGATATCGAAAGCATCCGCCAGGCCTATGACCGCGAAGGGTTCATGTCCGTTTCCGTGACTGCGCGCACCGAGCAGACCGCGGACGGCCGCATTCGCGTCATCTTCACCGTGAACGAGGGCGAGCGCGCCGGCATTGCCGGGATCAACTTCACCGGCAACAACGCTATTGGGGCCAACAACCTCAAGGGCACCATGCTCACCAAGGAAACCGGCATCCTGAGCTGGCTGGTGCGCGACGACACCTATGACGAGCAAAAGATGGCCGTCGACCGCGAGCGTATCCGCCTCTATTACGCCAATCGCGGCTATCCCGATGCGCAGGTGAATTCGGTCGCCGAATATGACGCGGCCCGCAATGCCTATTTCATCAATGTCACGGTCAATGAAGGCCAGCGCTACGATTTCGGCAATGTCGGGATCGAGACCAGCATCAACGGCCTGAACACCGATGTGCTGCGCGGCACGGTCCGGACGGGCCAGGGCGGCCAATATTCGGTGGCCGACCTGCAGAAATCCATCGAGGACATGGCCTATGAGGCCACGGCGCAGGGCTATTCCTTCGCCGACGTGCGCGCCCGCCTCGACCGCGATGTCGCCACCAATACCTTCAACGTCACCTATCTGGTGGACGAAGGCGCCCGGGTCTATGTCGAGCGCGTCAACATCACCGGCAACGTCAAGACCCGCGATTTCGTGATCCGCCGCGAGCTGGCCTTTGCCGAAGGCGACCCGTTCAACCGCTCCATGGTCGTGCGTGGCCGCAATGCCATCGAAGCGCTCGACTTCTTCTCGCGCGTCGAAATCTCCACCGCGCCGGGCTCGGCAGCGGACAAGATCGTTCTCAACATCAACGTCGTCGAGAAGTCGACCGGCGAATACGGCGCGACGGCCGGTTACTCGACCAATGACGGTATCCTGGGCGAGTTGTCGCTGACCGAGCGCAACTTCCTGGGCCGCGGCCAATATCTGCGCGCCGCCATCGGCGCCTCGCAATCCGGCCGCACCTTTGACTTCTCCTTCACCGAGCCCCGCTTCATGGGCCTCAAGATGTCGGCCGGCGTCGATGCCTATCACCGCATTTATGACGAGACCTCGGCCAGCTTCTATGGTTCGGAAGTCACCGGCGGCCAAGTTCGCTTCGGCATTCCGCTGACCAGCGCCCTGAGTGCCAGCGTGTTTGGCGGCTACGAATACAAGGTGGTCAGGGATGGCGACGCCACCGCTACCCCGCCTGTTGCCGCTGACTCCAATTTGGTCAACGATGGTCAGGAATTCCACAAGGCGTTCACCGGCTATACCCTGGTCTGGAACGGCGTCGACAATCTCAAGAAGCCGACGGAAGGCCTCTACGCGACCTTCAGCCAGCAATATATCAACCTGAATTATACCGGCACCACGGATCACCTGCTCAAGAGCGAGGCCCGCGCCCGTTACTTCATGCCATTGCTGCAAGATAGCGGCATGGTGGCCAGCGTGCGCGGCCAGGCCGGGGTGATCAATAATCTCGGCGGCGGCGGTGTTCACGCCGTGGAGGCCTTCACGCCGGGCTCGCAGCTCGTGCGCGGCTTTCAGGGCCGTGGCTATGGACCGCGCCTTGGCAGCGGCGAATATCTGGGCACCACGATGTTTGCCGGCATTTCCGGCGAGATCGAGTTTCCGATCCCGGGCCTGCCTGAAAACTATGGCCTGTCGGGTGCTGTCTGGGTGGATGCTGCCTGGATCGGCGATGCCAGCAACATCATCAGCAGCGGCCCCCTCAACGGGTCCAATGCAACTATCGGCAGCAACGACGAGCCCTGGCGCGCCTCGGTTGGTGCGTCGCTCATCTGGGATTCGCCGTTCGGGCCGCTGCGTGGCGACTTTGCCCATGTGCTCAACAAGTCGACCGACGACCGCACTCAGGTGTTCCAGTTCACCATCTCCACCTTGCTCTGACAAAGGCAGTGTGAGAGAGTTTTTCGAGCCGCGGGGCGACCGCCCCGCGGCTCTTTCTTTTTAAGTGGCGTCATGGTCGATACCCGTTTCCACCGCTTTGCCGGCCCTGTTGCCGTAGGCGCGCTGCTTGCCCAGATCGGGCGGGGCGACCTTGCCGAAACCATTGAACAAGCCGGGCAGGTGATTGCCGGCGCGGCTGAACTGGACCTGGCCGAGGCCGGCGACGTCGCCCTGGCGGCGCAGTCGAGCTATGCCGAGATTTTGCGCCGGACCAATGCCGGAGTGGTGATCGTGTCGCCGGCCCTGCGGGACCTTGTGCCGGCGGGCAGTATCGCCGTTACCGCCGCCAAGCCGCATGAGGTTTTTGCCGGCATTCTGGACGTTCTTTATCCATCCAGCACCAAATCGATCATCGCCGGCGCTCGCGACGAACTCGGTCCGCCGATCTACGAACGAGACGTCATTCTCGGCGCCAATGTCGTTATCGGGGCTGGTGTCGAGATCGGGCGCGGCACGGTGATCGGCGCCAATAGCGTCATCGGGGCCGGCGTGACCATCGGGCGCAATTGCGTCATCGCCGCCAATTGCACCATCGATTGCGCCCATCTGGGCAATGAAGTGATCATTCATTCCGGCGTCCGCATCGGAACCGAGGGCTTTGGCTGGCTGGACCTGGGTCAAAGCAATCGCAAAATCCCGCAACTCGGACGCGTCATCATCCAGGACCGCGTCGAAATCGGCGCCAACAGCACCATCGACCGCGGCGCCCTGGGCGATACTGTACTGGGCGATGGCACCAAGGTGGATAACCTCGTGCAGATCGGCCACAATTGCCGGATCGGCCGCAATTGCCTGATCGCGGCCATGAGCGGCCTTTCCGGTTCCACTATCGTCGGCGACGGGGTCCTGATGGGCGGCGGCGTCGGCACGTCCGGTCACCTGACCATCGGCGGCGGCTCGGTGATCCATGGCCGGGCGGCGGTCACCAAGGACTGGCCGCCGGGCTCCAAACTTGCCGGGGCGCCGGCGCAGGATATAAGAGATTTTTGGCGTGAACTCGCCGTGTTGCGGAAATTATCCAAGGGAGAAAAGCGGGGATGAACGAGACCGTCACCAGCGCTACTGAGCTCAATGCCATGAGCATTGCCGAAATCCTGGAAGCCTTGCCACACCGCTATCCCTTCCTGATGATCGACCGCATCGTCGATATCGATGGCGACGAATCCGCCATCGGCATCAAGAATGTCACCTTCAACGAGCCCATCTTTCTCGGCCACTTTCCCGGCAATCCGATCTTTCCGGGAGTGCTGATCATCGAGGGCATGGCGCAGACCGCCGGCGCCATCGTCATCAAGCACGATTCCACCGGCGGCAAGAAGAATATCGTGCTGATGCTGGGCGTGGACAAGGCCCGCTTCCGCAAGCCCGCCGGCCCCGGCGACACCATCGAATTCCACATCGCCAAGATCCATCGCCGCCGCAATGTCGGCCGCTACAAGGCCGAGGCCAAGGTCAAGGGCATAGTCATCGCCGAAGCCGAAATCACCGCAATGATCGTTGGTGCCGATTCGTGACCGCAGCACGCGTCCATCCGAGCGCGATCGTCGCGGACGGGGCAATATTGGGGGCAGGGGTCCGCATCGGGCCCTATTGCATAATCGGCCCGAATGTCGTGCTGGGCGACAATGTCGAACTGGTTTCGCATGCCGTCGTCGAGGGCCGCACCACGATTGGCGCCGGCACTCGCATCTTTCCCTTTGCCTCTGTCGGCCATCAGCCGCAGGACCTGAAATTCCACGGTGAGGATTCGCGGCTCGAAATCGGCGAGCGCTGCACCATCCGCGAATCGGTGACCATCAATCCCGGCACCGAAGGCGGCGGCATGCTGACCCGGATCGGCAATGATTGCCTGATCATGGCCAATGCCCATGTCGCTCACGACGCGATCCTGGGCAACAATGTCATCATGGCCAATTATGTCGGCATTGCCGGTCATGTGCATGTCGGCGACAATGTCATCTTTGGCGGCACCTGCGTCGTCCACCAATTCACCCGCATCGGCGCCCATGCCTTTATCGGCGCGCAATCCATGATCGATGGAGACGTGATTCCATACGGCATGGCGGTCGGCAATCGCGCCGTGCTCACCGGCCTCAACCTGGTCGGCCTCAAGCGCAGCAAATTCCAGCGCGAAGCCATTTATCAATTGCGCGCCGCCTATCGCCAGATTTTCGTGGGAGAAGGTACGCTGGCCGAGCGGGTCGAGACGACCGCCAAATCGTTCGAAGGCGATGTGCTGGTGCAGGACGTAGTCGATTTTATCCAGACAGCGAGCGACCGGCCCATCCTGTTGCCGCGTAACGGGCACGAGAGCGAATAAATTGCAGGAATAGAAGATGGCCGAGCCGCTGCGCCTTTTCATCCTGGCCGGCGAGCCGTCCGGAGACCGCATCGCCGCCGATCTGGTGGCGCGGCTGCGTCAGCACGTATCGCTGGAGCTTGCCGGCATCGGTGGTGATGAATTGGCGGGGCAGGGCCTGGCTTCGCTCTATCCCATGTCCGACCTCGCCGTCATGGGCGTCACCGATGTCATCCTCAATCTGCCGCGCCTGCTGTGGCGGCTGGAGCAGACCGCCAGGGCCATCCTTGCCGGCCGGCCCGACATCGTGGTGCTGGTCGATTCCCAGGATTTCGCGAGATTACTGGCCGGCCGCCTGCGCAGGCGCGGCTATAAAGGCACATTGATCCTCTATGTGGCGCCATCGGTCTGGGCCCGGAATCCTGAACGGGCCGCCAGGCTCAAGCCCGTTTTCGATGCCGTGCTGGCCGTATTGCCCTTCGAGCCCGAAGTCATGGAGCGGCTGAATGGCCCGCCGACCTATTATGTCGGCCATCCGGCCCTTGCCGATAAACTGGCTACTGCCACGGCGCCCGCAAGCGGTCCGGTGATTCTGCTGCCGGGCAGCCGGGAGGGCGAATTACGCCGCCATCTGCCGGTGCTGAAAGCCATGGCAGCCGATCTCGCTGCTTTGCCTGAAGTCTCCGGCCTCGTCATTCCGACCTTGCCGCGGCTGCGGCCAAGGCTGGAAGCCGAACTGGCGCATTGGCCGGTCCCGGTGACGCTGCTGCACCGGCGCGCGGACCGCCAGACGCTTTATGCCCAGGCCTTGGGCGCCATCTGCGTCTCCGGCACGGTGACGCTGGAACTGGCCCTGGCCCGCGTGCCCATGCTGGTGCTCTATGCGCTCGACGGTCATCAGGCCCGCATTTTCGACCGGCTCGGCCGTCCGCCGGTCTCGCTGCCGAACATCATTCTCGGGCGCAGCGTCGTTCCCGAACTGGTTTCTGCCACGCTCTCGGTCGACAGCGCCGGGCCCGCCGCTCTGGCCCTTCTGGCCAACAGAAAAGCCCGCCAGGATCAGCTAGATGCCTTTGGCGAGCTTTCGAAGGTGATGGAGACGGGCCTGCCGCCGCATGGAAGGCAGGACCCGGCCGAGCGGGTCCTGACCATCTGGCGGTCTCAGCGGCTGCCGATCGGCGCGTAATCGCGGGCCACGGAGCCGTTATAGAGCTGGCGCGGACGGCCGATCTTCTTCTGCGGATCGCCGATCATTTCCTTCCACTGGCTGATCCAGCCCACGGTGCGGGCCACGGCGAACAGCACGGTGAACATCGAGGTCGGGAAACCGATCGCATCGAGGATGACGCCGGAATAGAAGTCCACATTCGGGTAGAGCTTGCGTTCGATGAAATACTCGTCCTCGAGCGCAATGCGCTCCAGCTCCTGCGCCACCTGCAAGGTCGGATTGTTCTCGACGCCCAGAATGGCCAGCACTTCCTTGGCGGTCTGCTGCATCACCGTGGCGCGCGGATCGAAGTTCTTGTAGACGCGGTGCCCGAAGCCCATCAGGCGGAACGGATCGTTCTTGTCCTTGGCGCGCTCGATGAATTCGGGAATGCGGTCCACCGTGCCGATTTCGCGCAGCATGTTGAGCGCCGCCTCGTTGGCGCCGCCATGGGCCGGGCCCCACAGGCAGGCCACGCCTGCCGCGATGCAGGCGAAGGGATTGGCGTCGGACGAGCCGGACAGGCGCACCGTCGAGGTCGAGGCATTCTGCTCGTGGTCGGCATGCAAAGTGAAGATCAGGTCCATGGCGCGGGCGATCTTGGGATCGACCTTGTATTCCTCCGCCGGAACGGAGAAGCACATATGCAGGAAGTTCGACGCGTAATCGAGATCGTTGCGCGGATAGACGAAGGGCTGGCCGACCGAATATTTATAGGCCATGGCGGCCAGGGTCGGGATCTTGGCGATCATGCGGATCGAGGCAATCTCGCGCTGCTCGGGATCGTTGATATCGGTCGAGTCGTGATAGAAGGCGGCCATGGCGCCGACCACGCCGGTCATGATGGCCATGGGATGCGCGTCACGGCGGAAGCCGCGATAGAAATACTGCATCTGGTCGTGCACCATGGTGTGGCGCGTCACCAATTCCTCGAATTCGACGAATTGCTGCTTGCTCGGCAATTCGCCATAGAGCAGCAGATAGCAGACTTCGAGATAATTGGATTTTTCGGCCAATTGCTCGATGGGATAGCCGCGATAGAGAAGCTCGCCCTTGTCGCCGTCGATATAGGTGATGGCGCTGTCGCAGGCCGCCGTCGACGTGAAGCCGGGATCGTAGGTAAACAGGCCCGTCTTGGTATAGAGCGATCGGATATCCATCACATCCGGGCCCACCGAACCACTCAATATCGGGAATTCGTGGGTCTGGTCTCCGATGACGAGTTTGGCGACTTTTTCGGTCATTGAGCTCTCCTCGTTTGGCCTGCGCCCCAGCGCGAACGACAGATGTTTCCCGGGGGCGCGGGCCGGCGCCTGGAGGCGCCGATTTCTCGTGCAGAGGTATCAGGTCTTGCCCTTCGCAAGCAACCGATAGGTAAGTATGACTAATCCAGATGGCTGGGCAGCGCCCGGCTCCCGCAGGCCACTCAGCGGCTCGCCTGGTCACCGAGTCGGGCCATGCTCTCTTCGCGCCCGATCAGCACCATGACCTCGAAAATGCCCGGAGACACGGTGCGTCCGGTCAGGGCGGCGCGCAGCGGCTGGGCCAGCTTGCCGAGCTTGAGGCCCTGCTGCTCAGCCAGCCTACGCATGGCCGCGTCGATCTCGGGCACTGACCATTCGGCAAGCCCCCCTAACGTATCGGCAATGCCGGCCAGCACCGCACGGCTATCCTCGGTCAACAATGCCGCCGCCGCCGCGTCCGGCTGGATCGGCCGCACCGCATAAATGAACTGGGCCAGGTCGATCAGCTCCAGCACCGTCTTGGCGCGCGGCTGCAATTCGGGCAGGGCGGCGAGCACGGTGTCGGGATTGGCAATCAGGCCTTTTGCGTCGTCCTCGCGGCCCACTTCCCGGGCTGTATCGACCATCACCTTATAGAGATAGGCCGGCTCCGCCTCGCGGATGTAATGACCGTTGATATTCTCCAGCTTGACGAAATCGAAGCGTGCCGCACCCTTGTTGAGCGCTTCCAGGCCGAACCATTCCACCATCTGCTCGGTGGAGAAAATCTCGTCATCGCCATGACTCCAGCCGAGCCGGGCGAGGTAATTGCGCAGCGCCTCGGGCAGATAGCCCATCTGCCGATAGGCCTCGACGCCCAGGGCGCCATGGCGCTTCGACAGCTTCGCCCCGTCCGGGCCGTGGATCAGCGGAATATGGGCCATGTCCGGCACGGTCCAGTCCATGGCGTTGTAGATGACGATCTGCCGGGCGGCATTGGTCAGGTGATCGTCGCCCCGGATGATGTGGGTCACGCCCATGTCATGATCGTCCACCACGACGGCATGCATATAGGTCGGCGTCCCGTCCGAGCGCAGGATGATGAAATCATCCAGGTTCTCGCTTTTGAACACCACGTCGCCCTGCACCTGGTCATGCACCACGATCTCGCCGGACAGCGGCGCCTTGATGCGGACTACCGGCTTCACGCCTGCCGGAGCCTCGGACGGATCGCGGTCGCGCCAATAGCCGTTATAGCGCGGCGGCTTGCCGGCGGCGCGGGCCTCCTCGCGCATCTGGCCGAGTTCTTCAGGCGAGCAATAGCAATAATAGGCATGCCCCTTGCGCACCAGTTCATGGGCGATTTCGGCATGGCGCGCCGTGCGGGCGAATTGGCTGATCGGCTCGCCCTCCCAATCGAGACCGAGCCATTTCAGCCCCTCGATCAGCGCCGTGACGGCCGCCTCGGTCGAGCGTTCCCGGTCGGTGTCCTCGATGCGCAGCAGCATCTTGCCGCCCTTGTTCCTGGCAAAGGCCCAGTTGAACAAGGCCGTGCGAGCGCCGCCGATATGAAGATAACCGGTAGGCGAGGGGGCGAAACGAGTGACGACCTGAGACATGGCGACCGAGATATTTTGAGGAATTGCGGGCCGTGTGTAGCATAGGCGGGCTTGAGCGCAAGGGTGGGGGCGCGTGGTGGCTGGCCAGCAGGCTTGGGGGATGGGGCCGGATCAATCGGCGCGGCGGCATTGGCCGCCGCTGGCCGGCGGCGCCAATCCGCTGCTGCGGATGGCGGTCAGCTTCACCGACGCCTTTGCCGGCGCAGCCGCATATCGCCGCTTGTTCGTGCTCTTGCCGTTCAGCATGATTGCCGGCCTCATTGTCTATGCCATATTGGCCGACGAGCCGGGATGGCTGGCGCTGGCCGCCGGCGGGGTTCTGGGGTGTGCGCTCCTGGCCGGGGCCGCATATTTCAAATCCCTTGCCGCCATGCGCCTCGCCGTCCAATTCGCGGCGTTCTGGCTGGGCTTTTGCCTGCTGCCCGCCCATGCATTGCTGTTCGGCACGCAAATGCTCGCCTTTCCCGCCTATGGCACTTTCGAGGCGCAGGTGGATGCGGTTCTCTCGGCCGATGACAGCCGGCAGCGGATCCTGGTATCGCAATTGACGCCGCAGGACGGCGCGCGCCCGGTCGATATCAGACGCGCCCGGCTGTCGCTGCCTTCGGAACCTGAATTGCGGCCCGGCGATCACCTGCGGGCCGCGCTCCGTCTGGCGCCGGTGCCGGGTCCGGTCCTGCCCGGCTCGCATGATGGCCAGTTCCATTCCTATTTCATCGGCGTCGGCGCCTATGGCTCGGCGACCGGGGCGGTCGAGCGTATCCGCCTCGGCAATGACGCCGATTTCGCCCGGCAGGTTCAGGGCCTGCGCAGCTATATCGCCGGCCGCATCGATCTGGCGCTCGATGGTCCCAGCGCCGCCATCGGCAAGTCCATGGTGATGGGCGATCAGAGCGATATTGACGACGACACCCGCGACGTCATGGCCGCCTCGGGGCTCGCCCATATCTATTCGATCTCGGGGCTGCACCTCTCCATCGTCGCCGGCGGCATCTATTGGCTGGTGCGGCTGCTGCTGGCCTTCATCCCGGCGCTGGTGGCCTGGCCGGTCAAGCAGATCGCCGCCATGGTGGGTATCGTCGCGGCTTTCCTCTATTTGCTGCTGGCCGGCGGCGTGGACAACGTTCCGGCCTTCCGTTCCACTCTGATGCTGGCGCTGGTCTTCGGCGCCGTGCTGGCGGGGCGGCGGGCGCTGACCATGCGCAATGTGGCCATCGCCGCCATCCTCATCATCCTGATCGATCCGGCGAGCGTCTTCCGCCCCAGCTTCCAGCTCTCCTTTGCCGCTGTCGTGGCGCTGATCGGCGTTTACGAGACGCCCCGGAAGCGCGACGGCGCGAAGACGAAACTGGAACGGCTGGGGCATCTGGTGGCGGCCACGGCCTGGACGAGTTTCATCGCCGGCCTCGCTACGCTCTTGTTCTCCGCCTATCATTTCCAGCAAACCGCGCCATTGAGCGTATTGGGCAATGTCATGGCCTTGCCCTTTGTCGGGCTGATCATGTGGGCCGGCGTCGCCGCCATGCTGGTCATGCCCCTGGGACTGGACGGCCTGTGCTTTCAGCTCATGGGCTGGGGCATCGATGGCATGCTGCTGATTGCGGAACTGGTGGCCGGCTGGAGCGAGGGATTGACCGGTAACCCCTTGCTTGCCGATTGGACCCTGGTTGCGGGCCTCGCGGCGCTGGCCTGGTTCGCTTTCCTGACAACCCGATGGCGCTTGTTGGCTCCGGTGCTGCTGGTGCCCGCAATCCTCGCCTTCGGCCTCGAACCCCGCCCGGACGTGCTCATTGCCGATACGACGCAGGCGGTCGCTATCCGCGATGGCGACGGCATGGGCCTGGCCAGCGGCCGAACCGGCAGTTTCGCCGTCAATGTCTGGAGCCGCCATTACCAGACCGAGATCGCCCGCACGCATTCCGGCGCTGTCTGCGACGGCATCGGCTGCATCGTCCAGACGCCGGATTATTCCATCGCCATCGTCCGCAACGCCGCAGCTTTCGCCGAGGATTGCGGACGTCACGATCTGCTGATTGCCCGAATTCGTCCGCCGAATTCATGTGCGGCCGGCAATGGGCTGATCGGCCCGTCACAATTGGCGGGCGGCGGCGTGCACTGGCTGCATTGGAATGCCAGTGCCGGACGCTTCGATATCCGTCCGGCCATGGTCAATCTCAACCGGCCATGGCGAGTTGCGCCACGGCTTTAAAGCTCTATCCGGGCTTCCGGCTGGCCCGGCACATCCAGGTCGATATGGAAGACGCCGCCCGCGACCTTCTCGGCGGCAAGCTGCTCGGGCGACAAGGTCTTGCTGGCACTGGTGATGAAGAGGCGCTTGAGGTCCTTGCCGCCAAAGGCCGGGCAGGTGACCTGGCTGACCGGCACTTCGACGATGCGGTCGATCCGGCCATCGGGCGCATAACGGATGACGCATGAGCCGCCCCAGCGCGCATTCCACAGGAAGCCTTCGCTGTCCACCACGGCCCCGTCGGGATAGCCGCGATGGCTCGATACGTCGGCGAATAGCGACCATTCACCCCTGGGCAGCCCGGTTTCCGGGTCGGTTCCGCATTTGAGGATTTTCTGGGTCGGCGTATCGGTCCAATAGGCGATGCGGCCATCCGGCGAGAAGCAGGTCGCGTTGGGAATGGCGGCGTCCGACCTGATCCGCGTCAAGGCTCCGGCGCGATAGTGATAGACCGCGCCATTGCTCGGCCCCTCTTCCTTGACCATGGTGCCGATCCAGAACGCCCCGGAGGGATGCACGCGGCTGTCATTGGTGCGATTGGCCGGAATATCGCGCTCGATATCCACCAGGTGCTGCATCTCGCCGCTGATGAGGTTGAAGCGCTTGAGCCCGGTCTCCGCCGCCAGCGCCAGATTGTCGTTGTCGATGATGGCGGCGGCCGCCACGATCTCGTCGAAATGCCATTGCCCGGCCGCCACGCCATCGGCACTGGCGGCGAATAGCGTCTGATTGTTGATGTCGAACCAGAACAATTGCTGGCGTCCATCGTGCCAGAACGGGCCTTCGCCCAAGGCACATCGGCTATCGATCAGCAGCTTGGCTTCATCGCTCATGTCTGCGCTCCCTTGTCATAGGCAGCCACCGCCAGGGCGGCCCGCTCGGCAGTTTCGGACACGCTCATGCCCGGCTTGAAAATATAGGTGCCCAGGCCGAATCCGGTGCAGCCAGCGGCGAAGAATTCGTGGAAATTATCCGGATTGGCGCCGCCCACGGCATAGAGGGGCAGGGCAGGCGGCAGCACCGCCTTCATGGCCCTGATGCCCTTGGCGCCCAGCACTTCGGCCGGGAAGAATTTCAATCCGGTGGCTCCGGCGCGAATGGCGGCGAATGCTTCGCTGGGCGAGAAGACGCCCGGATAGGATTTGAGCCCGAGCCGCACGGTTTCCTCGATCACCGCCACATTGGTGTCCGGCGACACGATGAAGGTGCCGCCCGCGCCCGCCACTGCCCGTACATCTTCCGGCGACAGCACCGTGCCGGCGCCGATTTCGGCGCGGTCCGACAGGGTCCCGGCGGCGCGGGCAATGCTCTCCACCGCATTGGGCGAATTGAGCGGGACTTCGATCAGCGTGATGCCGGCTTCCACCAGTGCCGAGCAGACCGGCACGGCCTCCTCATTGGTGAGGCCGCGCAGAATGGCGATGATGTGGCGATGTGTCATGCTTGGCATTTCCTTACGCAAGATGCTGGCGCGCGGCCTTGAGACCGGCCAGCACGATCTCGGTGGCATCCACCGGATGCCCGCTGGCGCCGGACATGTCCAGCACCTGCCAATAGAGCGCGCAGAGCGCCGGCGAGCCGATCAGCGGCACCGATGCGGCGCCGATCTGCTTCCGTTTGGCGGCGATCTCGGTGCCGATGAGCAGCCCCGACAGGTAACCGGCGCTCCAGTCCGGCTGACGGTCCGACAATAAGGCGGCCGCGCGGACGCCGAACAGCCGGCCCAGAAGATTGTCGGGACGGTCCAATCCATCGGCGGCGCCGGCGCGAAAGCCTTCGGCGCGATCCGGGCCATCCAGCGGTCCGGTGAGCGAATGGCGCAGCACCGAATGGGTTTTGAGCAGGTCGAACATTTCCCCGGTCATGGCGGTGGTGAAATTCTCGATACGGGTGCCGTCCAGCCGCGCCCATTTCGAATGCGTCCCGGGCATGCAGACCAGGCCGGCATAGTCCGGCGCCAAGGAAGCCAGCCCCAGAAGCTGGGTTTCCTCGCCGCGCATGACGTCTTCGCCGCCCTGCCGCTGGCAGATGCCGGGCAGGATGGCGACGGACAATGCCGCGTTCTCCATTGCCGGGCGCACCGCATGGGCGGCCAGATCCCGCAGGTCTGCGGGGGCGTCGAGATAGGGGGCTTCCAGCCAGCCCTGCCGCGCCCCGGCCATGCCGCAAATCAGCACATCGACGGTCCCGGGGGCGGGGGAGAGTTCCGCCGCCACTTCAGTCAGCACGGCCGGAAACTCGGCCGGGGCCAGCTTGCCCATGCCCTTGTCGGAATTTGCCGAGGAAATCACCGCGCCATCGGCGCTCATGCCCCAGGCCCGCAGATTGGATGTGCCCCAGTCCACCGCTATCCAAGTCGCAAATTCAGCCAAACCACATCCTCATTGCTTCAAGCCGCCTCGCCGCAGCGGTAACATCGAACGCTCTTTGAGGCAGATTTCTACCATCGACGTACTGCTTTTGGAATTGTATGATTTTTCCACTGAACGACATTCACACCGCGATCTGGCGTGCTAGAACGTCTTTCAGCAAGGCCTCCGAGTCCGGGCAACGGACAAATTAGGATAGAGATGATGACGGCAGACAATAGCGGCGCGGGCAGCCGCAAATTAAGATCGCGCGCCTGGTTCGACAATCCCGATAACCCGGACATGACCGCGCTCTATCTGGAGCGCTACATGAATTACGGCGTCTCGCGCGAAGAGCTGCAATCGGGCAAGCCAATCATCGGCATTGCCCAGACCGGCTCCGATCTCAGCCCCTGCAACCGTCATCACATGGTGCTGGCCGAACGCGTTCGCGACGGCATCAGGGAAGCGGGCGGCATCGCCATCGAATTCCCGGTGCATCCGATCCAGGAGACCGGCAAGCGCCCCACGGCGGGCCTCGACCGCAACCTCGCCTATCTCGGCCTGGTCGAAGTGCTCTATGGCTATCCGCTGGACGGCGTGGTGCTGACCATCGGCTGCGACAAGACCACCCCCGCCATGCTGATGGGCGCCGCCACGGTCAATATCCCGGCCATCGCGCTCTCGGTCGGGCCCATGCTCAATGGCTGGCACAAGGGCGAGCGCACCGGCTCGGGCACCATTGTGTGGAAGGCGCGCCAGATGCTCGCCGCCGGCGAGATCGATTATCCCAAATTCATCGAACTGGTCGCCTCCTCGGCGCCGTCGACCGGCTATTGCAACACGATGGGCACGGCCAGCACGATGAACTCGCTGGCCGAGGCGCTGGGCATGCAGCTTCCGGGTTCGGCGGCCATTCCGGCGCCCTATCGCGACCGCCAGGAAATGGCCTGGCGCACCGGAAAGCGCATCGTCGACATGGTGCATGAGGACCTCAAGCCCTCGGACATTCTCACCAAGCAGAATTTCCTCAATGCCATCGTGGTCAATTCCGCCATTGGCGGATCGACCAATGCGCCAATCCACATCAACGCCATTGCCCGCCATGCCGGCATCGACCTCGATATCGACGAATGGCAGCAGCACGGCCATAACGTGCCGCTGCTGGTCAATCTGCAGCCGGCCGGCGAATATCTGGGCGAGGACTATTATCATGCCGGCGGCGTACCGGCCGTGGTCAATGAATTGATGAAGCAGGGCCTCATTCATGAGGACGCGCCCACCGTCAATGGCAAGACCATCGGCGAGAATTGCCGCAACACGCCCATCGAGGACGACAAGGTCATCCTGCCCTTCGACAATCCGCTCAAGGCCGAAGCGGGCTTCCTGGTGCTGCGCGGCAATCTCTTCGACAATGCCATCATGAAGACCAGCGTGATCAGCCCGGAATTCCGCGAGCGCTATCTGAACGACCCGGCGCATCCCGGCATGTTCGAGGGCAAGGCCGTGGTCTTCGACGGCCCCGAGGATTATCACCAGCGCATCGACGATCCATCGCTGGACATCGACGAGAATACCCTGCTGTTCATGCGCGGCGCCGGCCCCATCGGCTATCCGGGCGCGGCGGAAGTGGTGAATATGCGGCCGCCCGATTACCTCATCAAGAAGGGTGTGCATGCGCTCGCCTGTATCGGCGATGGCCGCCAATCCGGCACGTCCGGTTCGCCCTCGATCCTCAATGCCTCGCCGGAAGCGGCGGCCGGCGGCAATCTCGCCATCCTCAAGACCGGCGACAAGGTGCGGATCGACCTCAACAAGGGCGAAGCCAATATCCTGATTTCCGACGCCGAGATCGAGCAGCGCCGGCGGGTTCTCGAAGAAGAGGGCGGCTATAAGTTCCCCAAGCACCAGACCCCGTGGCAGGAAATCCAGCGCGATCTCATCGATCAGCTCGGCAGCGGCGCCGTGCTGCGCCCCGCGGTCAAATATCAGCGCATCGCCCAGACCGAGGGCCTGCCGCGCGACAATCATTGATTGCGCTTACCGCAGGCGATTTCGACCGGCCCCGATACAAGCGGGGCCGGTTTTATATGAAGGCTACCCCGGCGAGGCTGAACCTCGAAAAAAAGGGTGCGCAAAGGGTGAGGTCGTCGCCCCGCCGGGGTGACAGGCCAGCGTTCCATCTTCCTTGCCTATACCGGCATTCCTGCCCGTATTGATCGACTGGGTGAGACGCCGGCGCTGCTGCCGCACGACTCTGCCTGGACGAACGATTCAGCCGCCGCCCGAGCGATCCGCAGCCCGGCTTATGGGTCTGCGACAAGAAAAATGGCGTCAGATATGGGCGACCCCATATCACCTGCCATCGCCCCCCGACCACTCGTCATGACCGCGCCTCAGGGAACGATGGGGCAAGGATAGGGGATAGCGAGAGGAGAGAGGATAAGTTGGAGGAGGAGGCGGAAGCGGCTTCCTTCGCACTTGCAAGCAGGGAGGCGCTATCCGCGGGGAAGGAGAGGGGACTGCAGGGCAGGATCGCCTTTCTCAACCGGCGTCATTCTGGCGACAGCGGGAACCTCTGCTGACAAAACGGAGGCCCCCGCTTTCGCGGGGGTGACCCTAGGAAAAATGCGGGATCAGCGCGCGAAATGGACTGCGCCAATCGCCGCTCGTCACCCTCGCGCTTGATACGAGGGGGCTGGAGGTGCCGCAAGAGCCCTCGCGTCGCGCGCGAGGGTGACGAACTGGGAAGGGGCCCGCACTATAGGCATTGCCGTCCTCCAGTGCCTGCGCTTGGTGTGCGCAAGCGGCTACCCAAGGATAAGATGTGGCTTTGGGGCCTGATTGGGGATGTCTGTCGGAGAGAAGGGGGACTGCAGGGCAGGATCGCCTTTCTCAACCACGGCGTCCTTCCCGCGACAGCGGGAACCTCTGTTAAGAAAACCGAGGCCCCCGCTTTCGCGGGGGTGACACTGGGAAAAATGCGAGATCAGCGCGCGAAATGGACTGTGGGCCAATCACCGTTCATCACCCTCGCGCTTGACGCGAGGGGGTTGTGTTTGTGGGGGTGCCGCAAGAGCCCTCGCGTCGAGCGCGAGGGTGACGGACTGGGAAGGGGGTGCCACCACCCGCTCGGCGATAACCTGCCTCAAGGGTCCGCGCTCGGTTGTGTGCACGACCGCGGGCAGGGGAGAGGCGCAGGAGCCGATGGCTCGTGGACCCAGAGGCCGCTAATATTTCCGCAGCAGCCCGACCAGCCGGCCCTGCACCTGTACCCGGTCCGGCGGGAAAATGCGGGTTTCGTAAGCCGGATTGGCCGCTTCCAGCGCGATGGTATTGCCCTTGCGGCGCAGGCGCTTGAGCGTGGCCTCCTCCTCATCCACCAGCGCGACGATGATCTCGCCGGTCGAAGCGGTATCCTGCTTCTTGATGAGCACGGTGTCGCCGTCGAAAATGCCGGCATCGATCATGGAATCGCCGCGGACCTCGAGGGCGTAATGCTCCCCCGCGCCCAGCATTTCAGGCGGGACGGCGATGGTGTGCGAATGGGTCTGGATGGCCTCGATGGGCGTACCGGCGGCGATCCGGCCCATGACCGGAATGGAAACCGGACGAGCATAATCCTCCCCCGCGCCACCCCGCGCCGGCGGCGCTGCAACCTTGCCCAGAAGGCCTTCGATCACTGCGGGCTCGAAGCGCGCCTTGCGGCCGCCCAGCGACGGATTCATCGAATCGGGGAGCTTGATCACTTCCAGCGCCCGGGCCCGGTTCGGCAGCCGGCGGATGAAGCCACGCTCCTCCAGCGCGGTGATCAGCCGGTGGATGCCGGACTTGGAGGCAAGATCGAGGGCGTCCTTCATTTCATCGAAGGAGGGCGGGATACCGCTTTCCTTCATCCGTTCATGGATGAACATCAGCAGTTCGTGTTGTTTGCGTGTCAGCATTGGCCCCAAACCCCAGAATCGGAACATAGACGGAACGACTATACGTGTTCCAGTTATGTTCTGCAACATCCCCGCTCAGGCGCTACAAACCGCTAGAATGCGTCGATGGGAAGCGCCGCGACCATCGCCCCCTCCTGCTCCCCGGGATCGTGTTCGGGCTGAATGATGAGCATGTCGGCATAGGCCAGCGAGGAGGTATGGCCGCTATCGGTCTGGGAGACCGGCATTATTTGCGGTCCCGTCCCGGTCTGGCGCAGGCGGGCGCGCATGAAATGGCGGCGGGCCGAATTGGGCGGCGTCGGTCCGGCAAGCGGCAGGCGCCAATGCTCGGGCTCCCGATAGCCCAGCCAGGCCCGCAAAGCCGGCTTGATGAAGACGATGGCGGTCACCATGGCCGAAACCGGATTTCCCGGCAGTCCGAAAACCAGGGTTTTGCCGTGCGTGCCGAACATCAGCGGCTTGCCCGGCCGCATGTTTATGCGCCAGAAATCCAGCGTCACCCCCAGCGATTTCAGTGCGTCCTGAACCAGGTCGTGCTCGCCCACCGAGGCGCCACCGGTGGTTATGAGAATGTCGGGCCCCGCGTCGAAGGCATCGGCCAGGCTCTGGCGGAGCCGGCCGGCATCATCCCCGATAATGCCGTGATCGGTGATCGTCTCGGCATAAGGCGCCAGCATGGCGGCGAGGCCGACGCTGTTCGAGGCCACGATCTGGTCGGGGCCGAGCGGCGTTCCGGGGAGAACCAGTTCGTCACCTGTGGCCACGAGGCCGATGCGCGGCCGCCGCGCCACGGTGAGGCCGGCCTGATTGGCCGCCGCGGCAACGGCGATCTGCATGGGCGTCAGGCGCGATCCGGCCTCGATCAAGATATCGCCCGTGGCGAAATCGTGGCCTTTCGGCCTGACGCTGTGACCCGGCCGGGCCGGGGCGGTGAAACGCACGGTATCGCCGTCCCGCACCGCCTCTTCCTGCATGATCACCGTATCGGCGCCGGGCGGTACCGGGGCGCCGGTGAAGATGCGGACGGCTTCGCCCGCCCCGACCGCACCGGCGAAACCGGCGCCGGCCTGCGACATGCCGATAACGCGCAGATTTGCCGCGGACGTCACATCGGCGGCACGCATGGCATAGCCATCCATGGCGCTGGCAGCGAAGGGCGGCTGGTCATGCGCGGCGATGAGCGGTGCGGCGAGAACCCGGCCGACGGCCTCGGCCAGCGCCACCTCTTCCGGGGTGACCGGCGGCACCCGCGCGAGAATGGCGGCCCGCGCCTGCTCGACCGGCAAAAGGCTCATGGCGCGCGCCCGAAATCGCCCGATTTGCCGCCGGATTTTTCCACGAGGCAGATATCGGAGACGACCATGGCCCGATCCAGGGCTTTTGCCATGTCGTAAAGGGTCAGGGCAGCGGTCGATGCGGCCACCAGCGCCTCCATTTCCACACCGGTCTGGCCATTGGTTTCGGCAAGGGCGAGGATTTCCACGGTATTCGCGTCGCGCTGCGCGATGTCCACGCGCACCTTGGTCAGCGGAATCGGATGGCAGAGCGGAATGAGCTCGGCGGTTTTCTTGGCCGCCATGATGCCCGCGACCCGCGCCACGGCCAGCGCGTCGCCCTTCTTGAGATCGCCCGCCAGGATGGCCGCGATCGTCGCCGCTTCTCCGCTCAGCCGCGCCTGCGCCACGGCCCGGCGGCGGGTAACGGCCTTGTCACCGATATCGACGATATGGGCCTCGCCCTTCTCGTTGAGATGCGTGAGGTCGTCCGCAGCCATTACTGGACCAATTCCGGCGCACCCGTCAGCAGCGCCCGGGTCGCGGCGACCACATCGGCCTGCCGCATCAGGCTCTCGCCCACCAGGAAGGTGCCGACGCCGCAGCGCTCGTCCAGCATTTTCACCTGGTCATGGGTGACGATGCCGCTCTCGCTGACCAGCAGCACGTCGGAGGGCATACCGGCGGCCAGGGCGATGGTGGTGTCCAGCGTCGTCTCGAAGGTCCGCAGATTGCGGTTATTGATGCCGATGAATTTGGCGTCGAGCGCCAGTGCCCGATCCAGCTCGATCTGCTCGTGCACCTCCACCAGCGCATCCATGCCCCATTCCTTCGCCGAATCGAGCAGATAGCGCGCGGCATCGTCGTCGACAGAGGCCAGAATGATCAGGATGCAATCCGCCCCCCAGGAGCGGGCCTCGGCCACCTGATAGGTCTCGAACATGAAGTCCTTGCGCAAAACCGGCAGCGCGGTGGCGGCGCGCGCTTCCATCAGATAGCTCGGCGAGCCCTGAAAGCTCGGAGCATCGGTGAGCACCGAAAGGCAGGCGGCGCCGGCGGTCTCATAGTCGCGGGCAATGGCGGCGGGATTGAAATCGGGCCGGATCAGTCCCTTGGAGGGGCTGGCCTTCTTCACCTCGGCGATGAGGCCATACTGGCCCTTGGCGCGCTTGTCCTTGAGCGCCTTGACGAAACCGCGCGGCGGCGGCTGGTCATGCGCCTTTGCCACCACCTCCGCCCAGGGCCGCATGGATTTCGCCGCGGCGATTTCCTCGCGCTTATAAACTTCGATCTGCTTGAGAATATCGGTCATTACGCTCGTCCGTTCGAAACCGCCACGAGGCGGGCGAGAGTGTCGCTGGCCTTGCCGCTATCGATAGCGGCGCGCGCCTGTTCAATACCATCTTCGATATTTGCCGCCCGGTCCGCCACCACCAGCGCCGCCCCGGCATTGAGCAGCACCGTATCACGATAGGCGCCCGGCGCACCTTCCAGCAAGGCCACGATGGCGGCTGCATTGTCTGCCGGGTCGCCCCCCAGCAGGTCTTTGGGATCGGTCAGCGTCAATCCCACCTGTTCGGGGTGGATCTCGAAGCTGCGCAGGTCGCCATCGGCGATCTGGGCGACGAAATTCGGTCCTGAGGTGGACAGCTCGTCCAGCCCTTCGCTCGAATGCACCACCCAGGCCTTGGTCGCCCGATTGGCCAGCAGCGCCGCCGCCACCGGCTCCACCCATTGCGGTGAATAGACCCCCAGCAGGTAGCGGCGCACCCCGGCGGGATTGGATTGCGGTCCCAGAAGGTTGAACAGCGTCCGCACGCCCAGCTCGGCGCGTGCCGGGCCCGCATGGCGCATGGCCGGATGATGGGCGGGCGCGAACATGAAGCCGATGCCCACCTTGGCGATGGTGTCGCCGATTTCGGCGGGCGTCAGGTCCAGCTTCACGCCCAGCGCCTCCAGCGCCTGCGACGAGCCCGAGCGGGACGACAGGGCCTTGTTGCCATGCTTGGCCACCGGCACGCCCGCCGCCGCCACCACCAGCGCCGTGGCGGTCGAGATATTGAGGCTGCCGACGCCGTCGCCGCCGGTTCCCACGATGTCGATGGCGTTGTCCGGCGCCGCCACCGGCACCATCTGCTCGCGCAGGATGGAAACTGCGGCGGCGATTTCGCCCACACTTTCTCCCTTGATGCGCATGCCCATGAGAAAGGCGCCGATCTGGCTCGGCGTGGCTTCGCCCGCCATGATGATGCGCATCACGGCGCGCATTTCCTCGCCGGTCAGGTCCTGGCGTTCGGCGATCTTGTTGAGAGCGGCCTTGATATCCATCACGCAGCCTTCCTGCCGTTGAAATCGCGGGCGATGTTGAGGAAATTCTGCAATAGCGCATGGCCGTTTTCCGAGGCGATGCTCTCGGGATGGAATTGTACGCCATGCAGCGGCATGGTCCGGTGCTGCATTCCCATGATCAAGCCGTCATCGGTGGCCGCCGTCACTTCCAGCGCTTCCGGCAGGGTCTCCCGGCGGACGATGAGCGAATGATAGCGCGTGGCCTCAAACCCGGCATTAAGGCCGCGGAACAGGCCCTGGCCATTGTGCTCGATCCTACTGGTCTTGCCGTGGAACAGGCTCGGCGCGCGGACGATCTCACCGCCCAGCGCCTGCCCGATCGCCTGATGGCCCAGGCATACGCCCAGAATCGGGATGCTGGATTGGAAACGGTCGATCACTGCCAGGCAGATGCCCGCCTCATTGGGCGTGCGGGGGCCGGGCGACAGCACGATGGCCTCCGGCGCCATGGCGGCGATCTGCTCAAGCGTGATCTTGTCGTTACGCTTGACGATGACATCGGCGTCCAATTCTCCGAGGAAGTGGACGAGATTGTAGGTAAAACTGTCGTAATTATCGATGACGAGAAGGCGGGTCATATTGTCTGGTCCTCAGCAGTCTGTTTCCAACCACCGGGTCATTCCCGCGCCAGCGGGAACCCCTGTTTCAGAACCAGCCCCGCCATCGAAAATCCTCCACAGGCCTCATCCCGAGCCGGTCGGCGGATGGGCTTGCGGCCATGGCCTTATCGACCTGCTGGTTCGACAAACTTACCATGAGATCTACGAGAATTCCGGTCATTGCCCCACTCCTGCCTCGCCGGCATAGCGTAGCGCTTCCTCGGCGGCGCTGAAAAGAGCCCGCGCCTTGTTCTCGCATTCCAGCTGTTCCAGCTCCGGCTTGCTATCGGCGACGATGCCGGCGCCGGACTGCACATGCAGCTTGCCGTCCTTGACGATGCCGGTGCGCAGCACGATGCAGGTATCCATGGTGCCATCGGCGCCGAAATAGCCCACGCAGCCGCCATAGATGCCACGCCGCGAGCTTTCCAGCTCGTCGATGATTTCCATGGCCCGCACTTTCGGCGCGCCGGAGACGGTGCCGGCCGGAAAGCCGGCTGAAAGCGCGTCGACGAAGTCATATTGCGGGTCGAGCACACCGACGACATTGGAGACGATGTGCATGACGTGAGAATAATATTCGAGGAAGAACTGGTCGGTCACCCTGACCGTCCCGGTCTGCGCCACCCGGCCCACATCGTTGCGGCCGAGATCGAGCAGCATCAGGTGTTCGGAAAGCTCCTTGGGATCGCTCAGCAGCTCCGCCGCCAATTCCTTGTCGCGCGCGGGGGTGTCGCCACGCTTGCGGGTGCCGGCAATGGGCCGGATGGTGACCTCGCCGTCCTGTACCCGCACCAGGATTTCCGGGCTCGATCCGGCAATTGCAAAGCCGCCGAAATCGAGGAAATACATGTAAGGGCTGGGATTGGTCCGCCGGAGTGCCCGGTATAAAGCCGTCGATGGCAGGGTGAAGTCGGCGGAAAAACGCTGGCTCAGCACTACCTGGAAAATGTCGCCGGCGCCGATATATTCCTTGGCCCTGGCGACCATGCCGAAATAGTCGTCGGGCGTTGTATCGCTGCTGACGGCGATGGATTCGAGATCGGGCAGGGCAGGGGTCGCCGGAAGCGCCCGCGACAATCGCGCGATGGCATCGTCGATGCGGTTTTCGGCGGCTTCCAGGGCCTGCTGGCCGCTAATGCCCGCCCGCACATAGACCGGCGCCGTCAGATATAATTCATCCTTGACCGTGTCGAAGATCGCCAGCAGCGAGGGCCGTATCAGCACCGCTTCGGGCGTGCCCAAGGCATCGGGCTTGTCGGTGGGAAGATGTTCCATATAGCGGACCATCTCGTAGCCCAGATAGCCATAGACCCCGGCCGATTGCGGCGGCAGGCCCGGCGGAACCTCGATCTGGCTTTCGGCCACCAGCTTGCGCAGGGCATCGAGCGGCATGTCGCTCATCGGCTCGAAAGCATCGGGCGCGGTCTGCGCCGAACGATTGATCGCCGCCGTGCCGTTTTCGACTTTGAGAATCAGGTCGGGGAGCAGGCCGATAATGGAATAGCGGCCGCGGGTCGTTCCGTCCTGAACGCTCTCGAACAGGAAGCAATGGTTCCGGTCGCTCGCCAGCTTGAGATAGGTCCCGATCGGCGTTTCGAGATCGGCCACGACGCGGCGCCAGACGATTCCAGACTTTCCGGCATCGTATTGCGCGGTAAAGTGCTTGGAAAAGTCAGCGTCCATTTTGGTCGGGTTCCGTCATTTGCCTTCGGCCTATTCGCCGAAGTTCTGGATGAGAAGCTGAGTCAGCGTCTGCTGATTGACCCGCAATCCGGCATCGTCGCGCAGGGCCGAGACGAATTCCGAATAGAGCCCGGTCCGCGCCTCGTTATTGATGCTGGCCAGCGCCTGGGCCGCCAGCGGTTCGTCGGGCTCGGAAATGTCGACCACCTCGAAGACGATGAACTCGCCGGTTTCGGTCACCGTGGAGCCCTTGTGATCCGGGCCGCCGGCAAAGGCCGCCGCCGCCAGGGTGCTGTCGATGGTGCCGTCCTCGGAGCCGAACCGGGTAAATGGCGTGCTGATCTGGGGGAACAGGTTCAGCTCCAGCGCGATATCGGCCAGGGCCTCGCCATTTTCGAGACGGGTGACGATCTGGGCGCCCAGCGCCAGCAACGCCTCATTGGCGCGCTGTTCGTTGATGGCGGCCGTCACCTCGTCCCGCACTTCGGCCAATGTCTGATCGCGGGCCGGCTCGACGGCTTCGAGATCGAACCACACATGCGCATTGCCCCCCAGGGCAACGCTCGGGATCAACTGACCGTCCTGTGCCTGAAAGATCGCCTGGGCGACGCGCGGATAATCGGCAGGCGCCAGATTGGGCAGCACCGACAATTCGGCGCCCGACACGGTCACGTCGGCCTCATGGACCGTCAGGCCGAAGCGGCCGGCAATGGCTTCGATCGGCTGGAAGGCGGCGCGCAATTCCTCGATCTGGTCGAGCACGTCACTGATCTCGTTGCGGGCCGAAGCCGTTCCCAGGCGCTCGATGACTTCGGCGCGCACTTCGTCGAGCGAGGGCTGCCCCTCCGCTTCGATCTCGGCCACATGCACGGCGCGCTTGCCGCCAATGCCGTCGATGATTGCGAACGCGCCTTCGTCGAGGGCGAATGCGGCATCGGCAAGTCGGGTGTCGGTCACCTGGGCGCGCGCCAGCGTACCCAGGCTGGACGGCGTCACCCCTGCCTGGGCGATAAGGGCGCCGAAATCGTCGCCGGCAGCCAGGCCTTGCTCGAACAGCGCCTGGCGCTCCGGCGTATTCAGCGCCACCTGCTCGATGGTGCGGCGCTCCGGTGTGGTCAGATTGTCCTTGATGCGCTCATATTCGGCGCTGATCGCGCTCTCATCGAAGCTCTTGGTGGCAGCGAGCGAAGCCAGCGACAAATCCAGCAGCTTGACCTTGCGGGTTTCCACCGTGCGGTATTCGGACTGGTGGTCGGCCAGATAGGCCGCCAATTCCGCTTCGCCGGGCTCGGCAGGCGTCTCGATATTGGTTTCGTTGAGCGCGATATAATCGATGGTCCGGGTGGCGGTCGCGTAATCGTTGATGAGATCGTTGGCGATTGCGGGCAGGGTCGCACCGGCGAACAGCGTATCGGCCAATTGTTCGCGCCGGGCCTCGCTGCCCCGGGCCGCGAAATATTCGGCTTCGGTCCAGCCGGCCCGTTGCAGGGTCTGGCTGAAAATGGCGGGCTCGAACGTGCCCAGCGTGCCATGGAAAGACGGATCTTCACGCAGCATCTGCCCGAGCTTGGCATCGGAAACGCCAAGGCCGAACTGGTTCGCCAGCCCGTCCAGGGCCGCACCCTCCGAGAGCCGCAGTAATACGGCGGTCGGCAGGCCCATGGATTCCGCCTGGCTGGTGGTGGGCACCGAGCCAAGCTGGGTGGTGATGGCGCTGACCTGGCTCTGATATGCCCGCAGGAATTCGCGGGCACTGATCTCCTCATTGCCGACACGGGCGACAGTATTGCTTCCCAGGTCTATGATGACATTGTTGATGCCGAATCCGGCTACGCCCACCAGCAGAAACGCCCCCAGGATTTTCCCGGGCCAGGATTTTGCAAAATCACGCAAACCATCGAGCATTTCAAACGTTCCAGTTTCGGGGCCGAGGCTTTACCCCAGGGGGCGGGCCGGACTAAAGACAATTCGACTGCCGGGGTTAGGGCAAACCCCTCTCCGGCGCAAGAGGCAGGAGTAGCAAGATTGACGACCCTTTCACCGCTGATCGCCGGAAATTGGAAGATGAATGGGCTGACCCACTCGCTGGACGAACTGGCTGAACTCGCCCGGCTGATGACCGCCGGCGCGGCGCCACGGGCCGTCGTCGTGGTCTGCCCGCCGGCAACCCTGCTCGCCGCCGTGGCCGCGCAGGGCGCCTCCAGCGGCATTCTCGCCGGTGGACAGGATTGCCATACCGATGCCTCTGGCGCCCATACCGGGGACATCGCCGCCGGCATGCTGGCCGATGCGGGGGCTCAATTCGTCATTGTCGGCCATTCCGAACGCCGCGCCGGCCATAGTGAAACCGACGACGAGGTGCGCGCCAAGGCGGAAGCAGCCATCGGCGCCGGGCTCAAGCCCATTATCTGCGTCGGCGAGACCGAGGCCGAACGCGACGCCGGCACCGCGGAATCCGTGATCGCCGCCCAATTGGCCGCTTCGATTCCCGACGCCGCCGAACAGCATGAACTGGTCGTGGCCTATGAGCCGGTCTGGGCCATCGGCACCGGCCGAACCCCTTCGGTGGAAGACATCGCCGCCATGCACGCCTCCATCCGCGCCGGATTGGTCGAGCGCTTCGGCTCCGAGCGCGGCGAATCCATCCGCATTCTTTATGGCGGCTCGATGAAACCGCATAATGCGCGTGAGATTCTGAGCATCGAAAACGTCAATGGGGGACTGGTCGGCGGCGCCAGCCTCTTGGCAAAGGACTTCTATACGATTATCTCCGCCGTATAGCTGAGCGGCATGCTGTCCGGTCGGGGCGAAATTCGCCGCGACCGGCTGGTATTTGCCGGTCGAGGGGTGTATGACCCCGCATCCTTTCATAACCGGGGCCGATCGCTGACGCCCGGACCCGGACTGACGCGAAGACAAGAATTTCATGGCCAACGTTCTGCTCGTCGCCTATCTGCTGATCGTATTGGCGCTGATTATCGTCATCCTGCTCCAGCGTTCCGAAGGCGGCGCGCTGGGTATCGGCGGTGGCGGCGGCGGCGGGCTGATGACGGCAAGGGGCTCGGCAAACCTGCTCACCCGCACCACGGCCATTCTCGCCGTTCTGTTTTTCGCCTCGGCCATCGGCCTGACTATTCTCAACGATCTGGACCGCACCACTACGGGCATTCTCGATAGCGCCATCACGGCGCCGGGCGATGCGGCGCCGAGCACGGTTCTCGATGCGCTCAACGCGTTGCAGGGCGATCTGCCCTTGCCGGTCGAGGCCCAGACGCCTGCCGCGCCCGAGACGACCAGCGGTGACCTGCCCGTTCCCATGGCTCCGGCCGAGACGGAACTGGCGCCGCCCGCCGATACGATGATGATGGCTCCGGCTCCCGAGGCGCCCGCCGCCGAAAGCCAGACGCCGTCGACGCCGACCGGTAATTGATCCGCCGCGAGGCGAGACGAACAAGGGGATGGCGACATCCCCTTCTTCTTGTTGTGTAGAGCGGGATTCCCCCTTCTGCGAATCGTTCACGATGTGCTTATGGTGATCGCCCATGGCTCGGTACGTTTTTATCACCGGAGGCGTGGTCTCCTCCCTTGGCAAAGGTCTTGCTTCGGCGGCGCTCGGCGCCGTCCTGCAAGCGCGCGGCTACAAGGTGCGGCTGCGCAAGCTCGACCCCTATCTCAATGTCGATCCCGGCACGATGTCGCCGACCCAGCATGGCGAGGTCTTCGTCACCGACGACGGCGCGGAAACCGATCTGGATCTGGGGCATTACGAGCGCTTCACCGGCCGTTCCGCCAATAGGCGCGACAACATCACCTCGGGCCGCATCTATTCCGACCTGCTGGCCAAGGAGCGTCGCGGCGAATTCCTGGGCGCCACCGTGCAGGTCATTCCGCACGTTACCGACGCGATCAAGGATTTCGTGCTCGATGGCAATGAGGATTTCGACTTCGTGCTGGTCGAGATCGGCGGCACGGTCGGCGATATCGAAGGCCTGCCATTCTTCGAAGCCATCCGCCAATTGGGCAATGAATTGCCGCGCGGCCATGCCGCCTATCTGCACCTGACGCTGATGCCCTATATCCCCTCGGCGGGGGAGATGAAGACCAAGCCGACCCAGCACTCGGTCAAGGAGCTCCGCTCCATCGGCATCGCGCCGGACGTGCTGCTGGTCCGCTGCGACCGGCCCATTCCCGAGGGCGAGAAGAAGAAGCTCTCGCTGTTCTGCAATGTGCGTGAAAGCGCCGTCATCCAGGGGCTCGACGTCGCGTCCATCTATGATGTGCCGGTGACCTATCATCGGGAAGGCCTCGACCGCGAAATCCTCGCCGCCCTGGGCATTGCCGATGCGCCCGAGCCGGACCTGTCGGCCTGGGACGAGGTTTCCCGCCGCTATCACAACCCCGAAGGCGAGGTGAATATCGCCATTGTCGGCAAATATACCGGGCTCAAGGATGCCTATAAGTCGCTCAGCGAAGCCCTGACCCATGGCGGCATTGCCAACAAGGTCAAGGTCAATCTGCAATGGATCGATTCCGAGGTATTCGAGCGCGACGACCCCGCGCCCTACCTCGAACATGTCCACGGCATTCTCGTGCCCGGCGGTTTCGGCGAACGCGGCTCCGCCGGCAAGATCGAGGCGGCCCGCTTCGCCCGCACCAAGGACGTACCCTATTTCGGCATCTGCTTCGGCATGCAGATGGCCTGTATCGAGGCAGCCCGCAATACTGCCGGCATCAAGAACGCCTCGTCCACCGAATTCGGCCCCACCAAGGAGCCGATCGTCGGCATGATGACCGAATGGGTGAAGGGCAACGAGACGGAGAACCGCTCCGCTGAAGGCGATCTGGGCGGAACGCTCCGCCTCGGCGCCTATCCGGCGCAATTGACCCGGGGCTCCCGCGTCGCCGACATTTACGGTTCGACCCGCATCTCCGAGCGCCATCGTCACCGCTATGAGGTGAACATGGATTATCGCAAGGTGCTGGAAAAGAACGGCCTGCTGTTTTCCGGCGTGTCGCCCGACGGCACCTTGCCCGAGATCGTCGAGCGCACCGACCATCCGTGGTTCATCGGCGTGCAATTCCACCCCGAGCTCAAATCCAAGCCGTTCGAGCCGCATCCGCTCTTCACCAGCTTCATCGCCGCGGCCATGGATCAGAGCCGGCTGGTCTAGCCCGGCCCTGTTGCAACGCCTGGGCAAGCCCGCTAAGCACTCAAGCTGAAATTTCCGACTTTCAGGACTGCCAAGTGACCCTCGTCGATACCCGCACCCCCGACAAGAAGCGCCTGATTTCCGGTTCGACCGGCGATTGGGAAGTGATCATCGGCATGGAGGTCCACGCGCAGGTGACCAGCGAGAGCAAGCTGTTCTCCGGCTCCTCGACCGAATTCGGCAGCCCGCCCAATGCAAATGTCAGCTTCGTCGACGCGGCCATGCCCGGCATGCTGCCGGTAATCAACGAGGAATGCGTGCGCCAGGCCGTGCGCACCGGCCTCGGCCTCAAGGCAGAGATCAACAAGCGCTCGGTGTTCGACCGGAAGAATTATTTCTATCCGGACCTGCCGCAGGGCTATCAGATCTCCCAGTTCAAGGACCCGATTGTCGGCGAAGGCAAGGTGCTGCTCGACGTCGATGGCGAGCAGATCGAGATCGGCATCGAGCGGCTGCATCTGGAACAGGATGCCGGCAAGTCGATCCATGACCAGCACCCCAATATCAGCTTCGTCGACTTCAACCGCTCCGGCGTGGCCCTGATGGAGATCGTCTCCAAGCCCGACCTGCGCTCGTCCGAGGAAGCCAAGGCCTATCTTTCCAAGCTGCGCACCATCCTGCGCTATCTCGGCACCTGCGACGGCAATATGGAGCAGGGCTCCATGCGCGCCGACGTCAATGTCTCGGTGCGCCGGCCGGGTGGGGAATTCGGCACCCGCTGCGAGATCAAGAACGTCAATTCCATCCGCTTTGCCGGTCAGGCCATCGAATATGAAGCGCGGCGGCAGATCGATATTCTGGAAGATGGCGGCTCCATCGATCAGGAAACCCGCCTGTTCGACCCCAAGAATGGCGAAACCCGCTCCATGCGCTCCAAGGAAGAGGCGCATGATTACCGCTACTTCCCCGACCCGGACCTGCTGCCGCTGGAATTCGACGATGCCTTCGTCGACGCCCTGGCGCAGAACCTGCCGGAACTGCCGGATGAGAAGCAGGCGCGCTTCATTGCCGATTATGGCGTGACGCCCTACGACGCCATGGTGCTGACGCTCGACCGCGAAACCGCCGATTATTACGAGGCCTGCGTGGCCCATGGCGGGAGCAAGCGCGATGGCAAGGCCGTCGCCAATATCCTCAATGGCGACGTCGCCGCCTATGCCAACAGCCAGGGCCTCGCGGTCTGGGAAACGCACCTGCAACCGGCACAGATCGCCGGACTGGTGGACCTGATCGCCGGCGGCACGATCTCCTCCAAGGGCGGCAAGGACGTGCTGCAAATCCTCATCGCCGAGGAGCCGGAAGGCGATCCGGCCGATATCGTGGAGCGGCGCGGCCTCAAGCAGGTGACCGATCTCGGCGTCATCGAGAAGATCGTCGACGAAATCATCGCCGCCAATCCCGACCAGGTCGAGAAGGTCAAGGCCAAGCCGACCATGATCGGCTGGTTCGTCGGCCAGGCCATGAAGGCTTCCGGCGGCAAGGCCAATCCGCAGGCCCTCAACGAGTTGATGAAGAAGAAGCTCGGCCTCGAATAGGAACTAGTTTAGTCTCGGCGCGTATCCATATGATACGCAAAAGCACAAGGCAGCCGACTTTCTGCCCGTTCCAGTGTTCTGGCAACAATATCTGCGCGATTAAGGCAATAAGCCGGTCGAAATGACGCCTATCGATCTTCTGGATTGGCATCATTTTCCGGTTCGGGCGGCCGGTGGGGCTCGATGGGCTGATCTTCGACATCATGGCGCAGTGGCGTGCTGTGCGGATTGTCGGTGTCCTCGGTGGGCAGATTGACCGGCATGGGCGGCACCGGATCGTGTGGCTGTCGCGGCATTTCCGGCGAACGTTCGAGCGGATCGCGCATCTAAACCTCCCTTGGCCGTGGGTCATGGCCCGGATCGGGCGGCAGTTCCTGCGGGGAGGGCGGGGGCTCCTCTACCGGCTGATCGGGATTGGGCACTTCATTCGGCCGCGGCGGGACCGGATCGAGCGGCTGCGGTTGCGCCGGTTCGGGCTGCGGCACGATTTCGGGGATCGGTCGCGGGTCGATATCGGGTCTTGGTTCGGGCATGGCAAACCTCCAGCCGGCCAACGGCTGGAGGCGCGAAACGTTCCGCTATGAAGCCGGGCGGCGGCGCCAGATTTGCCGGATGCGGCCATCGATGAACAGCAGGCCGAAAAAGATCACCAGCATGCCGACGATCTGGATCGGCAGGATGGTCTCGTTCAGAACCGTGATGCCGATCGTCAGCGCCGAAATCGGCGCGATGAAGGTGGTGGTCGCGAAATTGGTGGCGCCGACGCGCGGCAGGATTCGATACATGATCTGAAACGTGAAGGCGGTCGACAACAGGCCGATGGCCAAGGCCGCGCCCCAGGTTTCCGGCCGGGTCATGACCGGCGCGCCCTCGGCGAGAAAAGCGATCGGCATGGCGATGATCGCCGCTCCGGTCAGGGCGATGGAAGCCAGGGCGGTCGGCTCGATATGCTTGTAGCTGCGGGTGATGTTGAGCGACAGCGCATAGCACAAGGTGGCGCCGAGACAGGCGCCGATGGCCCAGAGCTGGGAGCTTCCGCCGGCGGACAGGGCCGGCGAGACCAGGATGGCGGCGCCGATAAAGCCGACGAAAACCCCGGAGAACTTGGTCGGCGACGCTTTCTCGCCGCCGATCCAGAAATGCGAGATGAGTGCGGTGACCATGGGGGTCAGCGCGTTGATGATCGCGGCGACGCCGCTGGCCAGATGGCCTGGGCCAGCGGGAACAGGGCAAAGGGAATGGCATAGGCGATGACGCCGAGCCCGGCCAATTGCAGCCAGAGCTTGGGATCGCGCGGCACCGGCTTGCGCCGGACCACAAGAAAGATCCAGCAGCCCAGGGCGCCGATGCTCACGCGCAGCGTGGTCACCCAGAGCGGCCCGATCTCGCGGATCAGCACGGCATTGAAGACGAAGGAGCAGCCCCAGATGGCGCCCAGCAGAATAATCAAAATCCAGTCACGCAGACTCATGCGATCCCCCTGATAGAGCGCGCACGCTACGCCTGCCGGCAACAATGGTCGAACCGATTTTGACGCTGGACTCCGCCACACGCCCGGCCGTTGGGGAAAAGCCCATCGCAGCGCCGGAATGCCGCCCCAGATCGCAAAAGTCCTAGAAGCGGACCTCGCCTGCCGCCAGCATCCGCAGCGCTTCGGGATAGATGCGGTGTTCCTCGACCAGCACCCTTGCGGCCAGCGTTTCCACATTATCCTCGGCCAGCACCGGAACGCGCGCCTGTAGAATGGCCGGTCCCTCATCCAGGCCCGGCGTGACGAAATGCACGGTGCAGCCATGTTCGGTGGCCCCATCCGCCAAAGCGCGCTCATGGGTATCGAGGCCCCTATAGGCCGGGAGCAGGGAAGGGTGGATATTGACCATCCGCCCCTGCCAATGATTGACGAAGTCCGCGCCCAATATGCGCATGAAGCCGGCCAGACAGATATAATCGGTCTCCCAGCTTTCCAGCACCTGGGTCATGGTGTCTTCGAACATTTCGCGCGTCAGGAACTTGCTCTGGGCCAGAGACGCCGTGGCGATGCCATGATCGGCGGCGACCGCCAGACCGGGCGCGGCCGCCCTGTTGGAGAGCACGCCCACGATTTCGGCCGGGTAATCCGGCGCCTTGGCGGCATCGATCAATGTGGCCATGTTGGACCCACGGCCGGAAATCAGGATGGCGACTTTCTTGCGGTTCACAGCGCGAGCTTGCCCCGGAAGCTGACGGCGTCGTCGCCGCGCTCGGTGAGTTGGCCGATCACGGCGGCGTTTTCGCCGGAGGCGGTAAGCGCCGCGACCAGTTTCTCGGCGTCGTCCGGCGCCACCGCCACCAGCATGCCGACGCCGCAATTGAAGGTGCGGAGCATTTCCCGCTCGCTCATGCCGCCGGTCTTGCCGAGCCAGCCGAAAACCGGCGGCACCGAAATTGCGGCCAGGTCGATATCGGCGGCAAGGTGTCCGGGCAGGACGCGCGGAATATTGTCGATGAAGCCGCCGCCGGTGATATGGGCGAGGGCCTTGATATCAAGACCGGCCTTGAGCGCGGCGAGCAGCGGCTTGACGTAAATGCGGGTGGGTTCGAGCAGCGCTTCGGCCAGTGTCTGGCCTGGCGCGAAGGGTGCCGGCGCGTCCCAGGCCAGGCCGGAGAGCTCGACAATCTTGCGCACCAGCGAATAGCCGTTGGAATGCACTCCTGACGAGGCGATGGCCACCAGCACGTCGCCGGCGGCGATATCGGGTCGTGGCAGCAGACTTCCGCGTTCGGCGGCGCCGACGGCAAAGCCGGCCAGATCGTAATCATCGCCGTGATACATGCCCGGCATTTCGGCGGTTTCACCGCCGAGCAGCGCGCAGCCGGCCAGACGGCAGCCATGGGCAATGCCCTCGACGATGGCCGTGCCCTGGGCGACGTCCAGCTTGCCGGTGGCCAGATAGTCGAGAAAGAACAGCGGCTCGGCGCCCTGCACGATCAGGTCGTTGACGCACATGGCGACCAGGTCCTGGCCGATCGTGTCGTGCTTGCCCGTATCGATGGCGATCTTGAGCTTGGTGCCGACGCCGTCATTGGCGGCGACGAGAACCGGGTCCCTGAATCCGGCGGCTTTCAAATCGAACAGCCCGCCAAAGCCGCCGATCTCGCCATCGGCGCCGGGACGGCGCGTCGAGCGGACGGCGGGCTTGATCGCTTCGACAAGCGCGTTGCCCGCGTCTATGTCGACGCCTGCCTGCTTGTATGAAAGCCCGTTTGGTGGCAGGTTTTGCGCGTCGGACATGAGCCTCAATGCCAATGCTGGGGATTGCGGGCGCAGCGTGGTGCGCGCGAACCGGGTTGGTTGAATTTTTCGGTGCTGGCCGTTAGACGGCCTGATAGCTTTTCGGTTACTCAGACGCAAGGGCCGCCCGGCGCCATGATGCTCAGAAATCAAGTGCTCGTCTGGATTGGTCTTTTGATCGGGCTGGTCCTGGTCCTGTGGGTTTTCCGCGGCATCCTGCTGCCCTTCGTGGTGGGAACCGCCTTGGCCTATCTGCTCAACCCGCTGGTCAACCAATTGCAGAAATGGCGGTTCAGCCGCGTCTGGGCCACGGTGGTTGTGCTGCTCTGCATGATCGCCGTCGTCATCACGCTGTTCTCGATCTTTGTGCCATTGATCGGCCAGCAGATCATCGGCCTGATCCAGCGCCTGCCCACCTATGTCGGCGACCTTCAGGAACTGGCCACGCACTATTCCCCCGAAATCAACGCCTGGCTGGGGCCGGAACGGGCGGTGCAGGTGCAGGCCAGCATCAACGATCTGACCCGGAATGCCCTGGGCTTCATTGCCACCTTGCCCGCCGAGCTGGTCAATATCGGCCTGACCGGGGCGGCGGTCCTGGGCTTCACGGTGCTGGCGCCGGTCGTGGCCTTCTATCTGCTGCTCGATTGGGAGGGCATGGTCCGCGGCATCGATGGCTTATTGCCGACCGAGCACAAGACCGAGATCAAGGGCATTCTCCGCGACATCGACCGCTCCATGGCCGGCGTGATCCGGGGGCAGGGCGGCGTGCTGCTGATCGATGCCGCCTTCTACGCCACGGCGCTGAGTCTCATCGGGCTGAATTACGGCCTCGCGGTGGGCCTCATTGCCGGCCTGATGAGCTTCATTCCCTTTGCCGGCTTCACCCTGGGCCTGGGTCTCTCGGTGGGCATCGCCATCGTCCAGTTCGCGCCCAATTGGTGGATGGTCGCCGGCGTCGCCAGCATTTTCCTGTTCTGGCAATTCATCGAAGGCAATGTGCTCTATCCCAAACTCGTCGGCTCATCGATCAATATCAATCCGGTATGGATGATGTTCGCGCTGTTGGCCTTGGGCGCCGTTTTCGGCTTTGTCGGCCTGCTGCTCGCCGTGCCGATGGCGGCCATCGCCTCGGTTCTGGTGCGCTATGGCGTGCGCAAATACAAGGCAAGCTCGCTCTATCTCGGTCCGAACGACAGCAAGCCGGGTGATGATGCCGCTGCCTGAAAACGGACCGCGGCAATTGCCGCTCGATCTGGGCCATGAACCCTCGCTTGCCGAAGCCGATTTTCTGGTCGGCGAGGGCAATGCGCTGGCCCATGGCCGGATTCTGGCCTGGCCGCATTGGCCGGATGGCATGACGCTGCTGGTGGGGCCATCGGCATCCGGCAAATCGCATCTGGCGCGGATTTTCGTGGATCGCAGCCACGCCCTCGTGGCGACGCCGCAAACCATTTCAGCCATCGCCTCGGCCGGCGGCGGCCTGCCGCTGCTGATCGAGGACGTCGACCGGATGGGCTATGACGAACACGCCCTGTTCCACCTGCTCAATCAGGCCATGCGCGGCGAACGCAGCCTGTTATTGACGGCGCGGGAGGATATTGCACATTGGCCGCTGCGGACCGATGATGCCCGTTCCCGCGTACGGCGGGCGCCGATGTTCCGCATGGAGGTCAGCGACGACATCGAACTGTCACAGATGTTGGTGAAACTCTTCGCGGACCGACAGATCAAAGTCGATCCCAAGGTCGTCGGCTACGTGGTGCGCCGCATGGAGCGCAGCCCCGAGGAAGCCGCGGCCCTTGTCGATCTCATGGACCGGCTGGCCCTTGCCAAAGGGTCGGCCATTACCCGCAATGTGGCGGCGGAGGCTCTGGCGCACCGGCAGGACATGCACGGGGCCCTCCGGGAACAGGATTAGGACGCCGAGAAAATGGATGATGTGAGCGAGTTCGCTGAAGCCGGTTCCCCCGGTCCCGATGTCGAGGAGCTGCGCAAGAGCCCGGCGCGCTTCGTCAATCGCGAGGTGAGCTGGCTGCAATTCAACATGCGCGTGCTGGAGGAGGCGGGCAATGTCTCCCATCCGCTGCTCGAACGGCTGCGTTTCGTGTCGATCTCGGCCAATAATCTCGACGAATTCTACATGGTGCGGGTCGCCGGCATCAAAGGACAGATCCGCGCCGGATTGTCCAAGCAGAGCGCCGACGGGCTCACCCCCAGCGAGCAATTGGAAGAAATCGCCACCCTGGCGCAGCATCTGCAATTGGAGCAGCAGGACCATTGGACGGAATTGCGCGAGGAATTATTTGCGCAGAACGTCGTGATCCATGAGGCCGACGACCTCAATCCCGAGCAGATCGGCTATCTGCAAAAGCTGTTCCGTGAAGAAATATTCCCCGTTCTGACCCCCATCGCCGTCGATCCGGCGCATCCGTTCCCGTTCATTCCCAATCTTGGCCTGGCGCTGGCTTTCGAACTCAGGCGTCCCGATAGCGACCAGCCATTGACCGCGCTGGTAAGGATTCCGGGCAATCTCGACCGTTTCATCAGCCTGCCGGCCGGGCTGGTATCGGAGGGCCGCAGCGAGGTCGTGACCATCGATACGCTGGTCAAACTCTTTTTCCACAAGATGTTCCCCGGCCATGAAGTGGTCGGCTCGGGCGCCTTCCGCATCATTCGCGACAGCGAAATCGAGATCGACGACGAAGCGGCCGACCTGGTGGTGGAGTTCGAGACGGCTTTGCGCCAGCGCCGCCGCGGCCAGGTCATCCGGCTGGAAATCGAGCGCTCGATGCCGCGCGCGCTCAAGCGGCAGATTGGCGAGCAATTGGGCGTCAAGGCCGCCGACCTGTTCGAGGTGCAAGGCTTTCTGGGTCTCGCCGACGCGCGCAAGATTTGCGATATCGACCGTCCCGACCTCAAATTCACCCCTTACCTGGCGCGCTTCCCCGAGCGCATCCGCGATTATAACAGCGACAGCTTCGCCGCTATCCGCGCCAAGGACATTCTGGTCCACCACCCGTTCGAAAGTTTCGACGTGGTGGCGCAGTTCCTCATGCAGGCGGCGCGCGATCCCGAAGTGGTCGCCATCAAGCAGACGCTATATCGTACCTCCTCGGACAGCCCCATCGTCAAGGCGCTGATCATCGCCGCCGAGGCCGGCAAGTCGGTGACCTGCCTGGTCGAACTCAAGGCCCGCTTCGACGAAGAGGCCAATATCCGCTGGGCCCGCGACCTCGAACGGGCCGGGGCGCAGGTCGTCTTCGGCTTTATCGAGCTCAAGACCCACGCCAAGCTCAGCCAGGTGGTGCGGCGCGAAAAGGGCAAGCTGGTCAGCTATTGCCATATCGGCACCGGAAATTATCACCCGATCACCGCCAAGATTTATACCGACCTCAGCTATTTCACCATCGATCCGGCCATTACTCGGGACGTGGCCCGGGTCTTCAATTTCATCACCGGCTATGCCCGGCCCACGGAACTGGAGACGCTTGCCGTCTCGCCGGTCAATCTGCGGCAGACCCTGATCGACAATATCGCCCGCGAGATCGAGCTGGCGCGTGGCGGCCAGCCCGCCCATATCCTGCTAAAAATGAACGCTTTGGTGGACCCGCAGGTGATCGATGCGCTTTACGATGCCAGCCAGGCCGGCGTGAAAGTCGATCTGCTGGTGCGCGGCATTTGCTGCCTCCGGCCGGGCATTCCGGGCTTTTCGGACAATATCCGCGTCAAATCCATAGTCGGGCGCTTCCTCGAACATTCCCGCATCTATTGCTTCGGCAATGGCGAGATGATGCCGTCGCCGCGGGCCAAGGTCTATATTTCCTCCGCCGACCTGATGGGGCGCAATCTCGATGGCCGCGTCGAGGTCATGGTGCCGATTCTCAACAAGACCGTGCACAAACAGATTGTCGACCAGATCCTGGTCGCCTATCTGAAGGACAATGAGCAAAGCTGGGAAGTCTTGCCTGACGGAAGCTCTCACCGGGTACGGCTGGCGGAAGGCGACGAGCCTTTCAACGCCCATGACTATTTCATGACCAATCCCTCGCTGTCGGGTCGCGGCAGTGCCGGCATGGTGGAGACTGACGAGGCGTGAATTTGACTCAGTTCTGGGGCGTCGATGCCGATCCCACCGCGCAGGGCCGCATAAAGGGCGCCCGTCCGGTGGCTGTTCTCGACATCGGCTCCAACTCGGTGCGCCTGGTCGTCTATGAACGCCATGCCCGCGCCCTGACGCCGCTCTACAACGAAAAATCTGCCTGTGCCTTGGGCCGGGGCATCGCCACGACCGGCCGGCTGGCGGATGCCGGCATGGCCACCGCCCTCGATGCCATCAGGCGCTTCGCGCTGGTGGTACGCATGATGCGGGTCGGCAAGGTCTATGTCCTGGCCACATCGGCCGTGCGCGACGCCACCAATCGCGCCGAATTCGTCGCGGCGGTCGAGGCGGTGATAGAGCGGCCGGTGCGCGTGCTGAGCGGCCAGGAGGAAGCCCATTTCGGCGCCATGGGCGTGGTGGCCGGCATTCCCGACTTTGTCGGCATGGTCGGCGATCTGGGCGGCGGCAGCCTTGAACTGTCCGCCATTGCCAATGGCGCCGACGCCAATGGGCAGAGTTTCGAACTCGGGGTCATCCGCTTGCAGGACGATGCCGGCAGATCGCCCCTGAAAGCCGCCGGCCTGGTCCGCCAGCGCCTGGCCGGTTCGGCACTGGCCGATGTGACGCCCGGCGGCCGTTTCGCCGCCATTGGCGGAACCTGGCGCTCCCTGGCGCGGCTGCATCAGGCGCGCGCCAAATATGCGCTGCACATGGTGCAGGATTACGTGGTGCCCGCCGACCACATGCTGGCATTCTGCGATGCGATAGTCGCCGCCGACTCGCTCAAGACCTATCCCGATTCCGGCAGCGTCAGCAGTTCGCGCCGCGACCTGGTGCCGTTCGGCGCGGCCGTTCTCGCCGAGGTGCTGCGGGTCGGCCAATTCGGCAGCGTGGTTTTTTCTGCCCTCGGAGTACGCGAGGGATATCTCTATGCCATGCTCGATCCAGCCGAGCGCGCCATCGACCCGCTGATCCAGGGGGCGGAGGAATTATCGGTCCTGCGCTCGCGCTCTCCGGCCCATGGCAACGACCTGATCGAATTTACCGGACAATATCTGGACGCCGTCGGCATAGTGGAAACTCCGGCCGATCTGCGCCTGCGAACGGTGGTCTGCCTGCTCGCCGATATCGGTTGGCGCTCGCATCCCGATTATCGCGGCCCGCAAAGCGTCGATTCCGTCGCCTATGGCTCGCTGACCGGCGTGGATCATCCCGGACGCTCGTTCCTCGCCCAGACCGTGGCCATCCGCTACGATGGCCTCAAGAGCAAGGCGGCGAAAGCTCTGGCGCCGCTGGGCTCGCGGGAATTGACCGCCCGCGCCCGGCTGCTCGGCTCGCTGTTCCGGGTAGCCTATCCGATGACGGCGGCCATGCCGGGCATCTTGCCGCGTATCCGGTTCAGCATCGACGGCCCGACCCTGGTTCTGCACATTCCGTCCGACTTCGCATTCCTCAACGGCGACCACCTGCGCAACCGCCTGCGCCAATTCGCCGAGATCGCCGGTCACCCGGAATCGCGCGTCCAGGTCGGCTAAGACGCCCCTCCCAAGTCGTCAGCCTCGCGTCAAGCGCAAGGGGTGACGAGCGGTGATCTTGGATGCGCCCTCCCCGCCAGGAGAGGGCAGAACCCAAATCTACTCCGCCGCCTCGGCCTGGTTGACTTCGAACTCGATTATTCCCTTGCGCGTCGCGGCCAGGCCGAGGCGTCCATGCTTGATCGCCAGGGCCTTGTCGCCAAAAAGCTTGCGGCGCCAGCCCTTGAGCGCCGGCACATCCGCCTCGTCGTCGAGGACCAGCGCATCGATTTCATCCGAGGTCGCGATAATGCGGGCCGCCACACCATGCTGCTCCGCCACGGCCTTCAACAATACGCGGACAAGGTCGCCCACGGCCCCCTTGGGCGAGGGGCCCCGATAACGCTCGGGCAGCGCCGGCAGCGCCGATTTGGGCAGCGCCTCGACATCCTTGAGCAGTGCCATGATCTCGGCGGCGGCGCTGCTGCGGCCGAAACCGCGCGGCACGGCACGCAGCTTCTCGAAAGCCTCGGCGGTCAGCGGCCGCTGCGCCGCCAGTTCGGCGATCACATCGTCCTTGAGAACCCGGCTGCGGGGCTGGTCCGTCTCCTGCGCCCGCCGCTCGCGCCATTGCGCCAGCACTTTGAGCGCGGCCAGGTCGCGGGGCCGGTTGAGCTTCATCTTGAGCCGTTCCCAGGCCAGTTCGGGCCGGACGACATAGGTGTCGATGCTGCGCAAGGTCGCCAGTTCGTCCTCGACCCAGTCCCAGCGCCGGGTTGCCTCGACCTGCTGGCGCAATTCGCGATAGATGTCCCGCAGCCAGGTGACATCGGCCAGGGCATAGGAAAGCTGCTTGTCGGAGAGCGGGCGGGCCGACCAATCGGTGAAGCGCGAGGACTTGTCGAGTTCCACCTTGCAGATGGACCGCACCAGGCTGTCATAGGAGGCGCTGTCACCGAAGCCGCAGACGCTGGCGGCGATCTGCGTATCGAAAATGTTATGCGGCACGGCGCCGGTCAGTTTGACGAAAATCTCGATATCCTGCCGCGCGGCATGGAACACCTTGGTGACTTTCGGATCGGCCAGCAGCGCGAAGAATGGTGCCAGCTGGATATTGGGCGCCAAGGGATCGATCAGCACCGCCTCTTCATCCGTCGCCACCTGAATGAGGCAGAGCCGGGGCCAGTAGGTAGTCTCGCGCAGGAACTCGGTATCGACCGTAATGAATTCGAATTGGGCAGCCCGCTCGCAGAACGCGGCGAGCGAGTCTGTGGAAACAATCGGGTCCATACCGGTTACCGTCCTAAAAAAGTCAATATTCTTCCTAGCAGGTGTGGTCCGATTGCTCCACCGCCGATTTTCCTTGCGGTAAAGCGCCGAAAGCCGTTATGCCCCGCTGCTTGACATTGGCTTGTGGCCATGCGCTTTTCCCGCCCGAGATTCCGGCCTTTTTCTTTGCAATTCCGAGCTTCGCCATGACCATACATCGCTACCGCACCCACACCTGTGGCGCCCTGACGGCTGCCGATGCCGGCAATAATGTCCGCCTCAGCGGCTGGGTACATCGCGTCCGCGACCATGGCGGCCTGCTCTTCATCGACCTGCGCGACCATTATGGAATCACCCAATGCGTCATTGACCCGGATTCGGCCGCGTTTCCGCTGGCGGAAAAGGTCCGCTCCGAATGGGTGCTGCGCATCGACGGCGAGGTGAAGCTGCGCGATGCAGGGGCGGTGAACACCAATATTCCCACCGGCGCCATCGAGATCTTCATCCGCGAGATCGAAGTGCTCTCCGAGGCCAGGGAATTGCCGCTGCCGGTATTCGGCGATCAGGAATATCCCGAAGACGTGCGGCTGCGCTATCGCTTCCTCGATCTGCGCCGCGAAAAGCTGCATGCCAATATCCTCAAGCGCACCCGGATCATTTCAGCGATGCGCACCGGCATGGACGAGGCCGGGTTCACCGAGTTTTCTACCCCGATCCTCACCGCCTCCTCTCCTGAAGGGGCGCGCGACTTCCTGGTGCCGAGCCGCATTCACCCGGGGAAATTCTTCGCGCTGCCGCAGGCGCCGCAGCAATACAAGCAACTGCTGATGGTTGCCGGCTTCGACCGCTATTTCCAGGTCGCCCCCTGTTTCCGCGATGAGGACCCGCGCGCCGACCGCCTGCCGGGCGAGTTTTACCAGCTCGACCTGGAGATGAGCTTCGTCACCCAGGAAGATGTGTGGAACACCGTCGAGCCGGTCATGACCGAGGTGTTCGAGCAATTTGCCGATGGCAAGCGCGTCACCCGGGACTGGCCGCGCATTCCCTATGATGTGGCGGTGCGCAAATATGGCTCGGACAAGCCCGACTTGCGCAACCCGATCGAAATGCAGGACGTCACCGAGCATTTCCGCGGCTCCGGCTTCAAGGTCTTCGCCAGCCAGATCGAGGCCGATCCCAAGGTGGAGGTCTGGGCTATTCCGGCGCCGACCGGGGGCTCGCGCGCCTTCTGCGACCGCATGAACGCCTGGGCGCAGGGCGAAGGCCAGCCGGGCCTCGGCTATATCTTCTTCAAGGACGGGCAGGGCTCCGGCCCCATCGCCAAGAATATCGGCGAAGACCGCACCGAAGCCGTGCGCGCCCAGCTCGGGCTCGCCGATGGCGATGCGGTATTCTTCGTCTGCGGCCGCCCTGAAAAATTCTTCAAGTTCGCCGGCGAGGCCCGCAACAAGGCCGGCTTCGACCTCAACCTGGTCGATATCGAACAATTCGCCCTGTGCTGGATCGTCGATTTCCCGTTCTACGAATGGAGCGAGGAAGAAAAGCGCCTCGACTTCGCCCATAATCCCTTCTCCATGCCGCAAGGCGGTATCGATGGGCTGAATTCCGCCGATCCGTTATCGCTCAAGGCCTATCAATATGACGTGGTCTGCAATGGCTTTGAAATCGCTTCCGGTTCGATCCGTAATCAGGAGCCGGAAACCATGGTCAAGGCGTTCGAATTGACCGGCAAGTCGCGGGAAGAAGTCGAGGAGCAGTTCGGCGGCCTCTATCGGGCCTTCCAATACGGCGCGCCTCCGCATGGCGGCGCGGCCTTCGGCATCGACCGCATCGTCATGTTGCTGTGCGGCGTGCAGAACCTGCGCGAGATCACGGCTTTCCCGATGAACCAGCAGGCCGAGGACCTGTTGATGAGCGCGCCCAGCGCCGCCTCGCCCAAGCAATTGCGCGAGCTGGGCATCCGGCTCAATATCCAGAGCTGATCGTTCCGAAAAAGGGGCAGCCCCGCGCTGCCCCTTTTTGCTTATAGAGTTAGCGCCGATTAACCAGCGTTAATGCGCCGTTAAAGCCTTCATTGCTATCGCTTGAATGCACCTCGCTGGAGTGGATTCGTGGCGTGAAGTCGAATTTTTCCCATGTCCTGATGCTGATCGGCGCCATTCTGGCATTTTCGCCGATTGTCGCCGTGGACTATTTGCTGGACGCCTATGTCCGCTATCGGGAAAAAGCCATAACCCAGCAATATGTTGAAACGACAAGCTCACACATTAATACAAGTGTGATGGACGGCGTCGCCGCCCTGCGCAAGGTGATCGCCGGCAGCCCCTCCCTCTGTACGCCGACCTTCGTGACCAATGCCCAGACCGCCATCGAGGCCAGTCTGAACATCAAGCAATTCCTGGTCGAAAATCGTGATGGCGTACAATATTGCGACGCTCATGGCCGCATGGTGGTGCATTCACCTGTGTCGCAATCCCTGCCGGTTCCCGGCCTCACCGAGACCATCACGGTGGTGAAATTCGCCGACATGGTCATGCCGGCGCTCAAGATCAGCCAGACCTTCAGCGACACGCGGCAGGTCTCGGCATTCGTGCCGTTGCTGGGTCATTCGGAAGCGGCATTGTCCGCCACCTTGCAGGACGCCGCGATGATGCGCGTCACGCTGACCAATGGCCTGCCCATCGTCACCATCGGCGATTCCGCCGGCTTCGACCGGCGGGCGTCCAGCACCGAATATGTCAGCGCCCAGAGCTATGCCGGGCAATTTCCCATCAAGGTCGAACTGGCAGTGCCCTTCGCCATGGTGCGGGCCAAATATGCCGATCTCGATGCGGTCTTCACCATCCTCGCCTGCATTGCCAGCGCGGCGTTCCTGCTGTTCAGCCTGAATTATGTGCGGCGGTCCCGGGTGCCGGCCTTCGACCTGGAGCGGGCCATCGAGCGCCACGAGATCAAGCCCTATTACCAGCCCGTCATCAATTTGCGCACCGGCGAGCTGGTGGGCTGCGAAGTGCTGTGCCGCTGGGAGAAGCGCAATGGCCAGGTGATCATGCCCGGTGCCTTCATCGATTATGCCGAGGTGACGGGCCTCGCCATTCCCATGACCCTGTCGCTGATGCAGCAGGTGCGCAACGACCTCGGCGATCTCAGCCGGACCCTGCCGAACCTGAAGATTTCCATCAACCTGTTCGAAGGCCATTTCCGCGATTCCGGCATTGTCGAGGACGTCCAGGCCATTTTCGGGCAATCGCCGATCAGTTTCCGCCAATTGGTGTTCGAAATCACCGAGCGGCGGCCGCTGAACAACTCCATGGCCACCACCAGCGTCATTTCCGGCCTGCATGCGCTGGGCGCCAGATTGGCCATGGACGATGCCGGCACCGGCCATTCGAACCTGGCCTATCTGGCGACGCTGGGCGTCGACGTCATCAAGATCGACCGCATCTTCGTTGACATGATCAAGCCCGGCACCAGCCAGGTTCCGGTGCTTGACGGGCTCATCGCCATGGCCAAGGACCTGGATTGCGAGATCGTCGCCGAAGGCGTCGAGACCGAGGAGCAGGCGCTCTATCTGCGCGCTCGCGGTGTGCTGCACGCCCAGGGCTACATTTTCGCTCCCGCGCTCAGGATCGGCGCCTTCAAGGAACTGGCCCTGGCGCTGGGTCTGCCGGCCAAGTCCCGGATCGAAGCCGATGCTGCCGCCGCGACGGCGGCCTGACGCCGCAATTTTGCCGGCAACGGCAAGCAAGGGCTTCTCGCCCCTTTCCAATCCTGACGATTGATGGCACCAACGCGGCGGTTCCAGCCGGCGGGGAGGATTTTACGTGTCGACCGATAATAACGAACAACGCAATGCGCTGCGCGATGCCGCGCTGCATTTCCATGAATTTCCCAAGCCCGGCAAGCTGGAAATCCAGCCGCTGAAGCCGCTGGGGAACCAGCGCGACCTGGCGCTCGCCTATTCGCCCGGCGTGGCGGCGCCATGCGAGGAAATCGCCCGGGAGCCGGAAACGGTGGCACGCTACACTGCGCGACAGAACCTCGTCGCCGTCATATCCAATGGAACCGCCGTGCTCGGCCTCGGCAATATCGGCGCGCTGGCATCTAAGCCGGTGATGGAAGGCAAGGCGGTTCTGTTCAAGAAATTCGCCGGCATCGATGTGTTCGACCTGGAAATCGACGAGACCGACCCCCAAAAATTCATCGACGCGGTCTCGCCGCTCTGGCCCACTTTCGGCGGCATCAATCTCGAAGACATCCGCGCCCCCGATTGCTTCGAGATCGAGGAGGCGCTGCGCGAGCGCATGCCCATCCCGGTCTTTCATGACGACCAGCACGGCACCGCCATCATTGTCGGCGCTGCGGTGCTCAATGGCCTGGAACTGGCCGGCAAGAAGATCGAGGACGTCAAGATCTGCGGATCGGGGGCAGGGGCCGCGGCCATTGCCTGTCTCAACGTATTGGTGGCTTTGGGCGCCAGGCACGAAAATATCTGGGTGGCCGACAAGGATGGGCTGCTGACCCACAAGCGCAACGACGTCAACGACAAGTGGCGCGGACAATTCCGCCGCACCAGCGATGCGACCTCGCTGGCCGAGGTGATCGAGGGCGCCGATGTGTTTCTCGGGCTCTCCGCCGCCGGCGCGCTGAAGCCGGAAATGCTGGCCAGGATGGCGCCCAAGCCGCTGATCCTGGCGCTGGCCAATCCCAATCCGGAAATCCTGCCCGAATTGGCCAAAGAGGTCCGGCCCGACGCCATGGTGTGCACCGGCCGTTCCGATTATCCCAATCAGGTCAATAACGTCCTCTGCTTCCCCTTTATTTTCCGTGGGGCGCTGGACGTCCATGCCACCACGATCAACGAAGAAATGAAGCTGGCGGCGGTGCGCGCCATTGCCGGGCTGGCGCACGAGCCGGGGCTGGAAGTCTCGCCATCCGGCGCGCCGGCCGTTTATGGGGCGGACCACATCATTCCCAATCCCTTCGACCAGCGGCTCATGCTGCGTATCGCGCCCGCCGTGGCGCGGGCGGCGATGGAATCGGGAGTGGCCAAGAAGCCGATCGAGAACTGGGATGCCTATCTCGACAGCCTCAACCGTTTCGTCTTCCGCTCCGGCCTGGTGATGAAGCCGATCTTCGACCGCGCGCAGGGGCAGGGCAAGCGTATTGCCTTTGCCGATGGCGAAGACGAGCGCGTCCTGCGGGCGACCCAGGTACTGCTGGAGGAAGGGATCGCCCGCCCGATCCTGATCGGCCGCCCGGCCGTGCTCGAAGCCCGCATCGAGCGCTTCGGCCTGACCATCCGGCCGGGCGTGGATTTCGAGGTCATCAACCCCGAAGACGATCCGCGCTACCGCGATTATGTCAGCCTGTTCCACTCGCTGGTCGGCCGCAATGGCGTCACCCCGGATACCGCGCGCACCATCGTGCGCACCAATACCACGGTGATCGCCGCCCTGGCGGTGAAGCGCGGCGACGCCGATGCGCTGCTTTGCGGCTTGCAAGGGCGCTACATCAAGCATGTGCGCGATATCCGCTCGGTCATCGGCTTGCAGGACGGCGTCAACGATGTTTCGGCGCTCTCCATGCTGATCATGCAGCGCGGCGCCTTCTTCTTCACCGATACCTATGTGAACCCCAGTCCCAGCGCCGACGAGATCGTCGCCATCGCCCTACAGGCGCGCAGCCATCTCAAGCGCTTCAACATCGAAGCCCGCGCGGCGCTGCTCTCCTATTCCAATTTCGGCTCCCGCGACGGCGACAGCGCCTTCAAGATGCGTGAGGCCTATGCCAAATTGCGGGCCATTGCCCCGGACTTCATCGCCGAAGGAGAAATGCAGGGCGACCTGGCGCTCAACGAAGCCCTGCGCGAGCGCTATATTCCCGAAACCGCCCTGCACGGCGAAGCCAATCTGCTGATCTTCCCCGATCTGGACGCCGCCAATCTCTCCATGACCCTGCTCAAGGAGATGAACAATGCCCTGGCGGTCGGCCCGATCCTCATGGGTCCGCGGGCCCCCGCGCACATTCTGGCCCCATCGGTCACCAGCCGCGGCATCGTCAACATGGCGGCCATCGCCGCCACCGAAGCCGTGGGCCTCGATCCCTGAGCCGTTTTGCCCGGTCTGAGCTGGTCAAGCGCGGGGGTAACGAGTGGCGAGTGCCCACAGTCCATTTCACCCATCGCCGCCTCTTTCTCGGTGTCACGCCCGCGAATGCGGGGGTCTCCGTTTTATAAACAGAGGTTCCCGCTGCCGCAGGAATGACATCGTGGTCAAGCGAGGCAGGGCTATCGTCCATGGTTTCGATGGCGCCGCTTCCCCCGTTCGTCACACTCGCGCTCGACGCGAGGGCTCTCGCGGCAGAACCACCGATCACAGAACCCTCGCGTCGAGCGCGAGGGTGACGAGCGGTGATTGCTCACCGTCCATTTCACCCATCGCCACATTATTCCCGATGTTACCCCCGCGAATGCGGGGGTCTCCGTTTTATAAACCGAGGTTCCCGCTGCCGCGGGAATGACATCGTGGTCAAACGAGGGATGGCGCCTTTCCCCCGTTCGTCACCCTCGCGCTCGACGCGAGGGCTCTTGCGGCAGAACCAACGATCACAGAACCCTCGCGTCAAGCGCGAGGGTGACGAGTAATGATAGCCACCTCACCCCCGGAGCGCTTTCCTCAACCTCACATTAATCCTCATCCGCCATGATCGGCTGATCCGAAATTGGTCCGCCTATGTCCACCCGTCTCAAACGCCCACCATTCTGGCGACCGCTCGCTCTGACGGCGACGCTGCTCGCCTTTCAGTTCTATCTGGGCTATTCGGCGATTTCCGGCCAGTTCGGCATCGAGAGTCGCAAGGAAATCCAGGCCGACATTGAAATCCTCAAGGATCGCAGTTCGGCATTGCAGGCGGAAATCGAGGCGTTCAAGCACCGGGTTTCCTTGATGAATCCGCGCCATCTCGATCCCGATCTGGTCACCGAACGCGCCCGCGCCCTGCTGAACATGGCGCATGCCGATGACGTGCTGATCATGATCAACCCAGAGAATGGTAAACCTATTTCTGGTCAATTCGTAGAATTAATCGATGATCAGTTAATTTCGATTATAGAAGCGGATTCAACGCTCTAATAAGGTTTTAAGATCAAGTTCCGGGCAATTTTATTGTTTCGGACCTTGCGATATAGTGCGCGTCGTGGCCACATCGGCCCGGCGGCAAATTCCCCGACCCAAGCGGAGTGTAGAATGGCGCGCAAGGCGACGGCCACCAAGGCCAAGACGCAGCCCAACGTCCCCCAGTTCACCAACGAGCAGGATCTCGAAGCTTTCCGCGAAATGCTGCTGATCCGGCGGTTCGAGGAGAAGGCCGGCCAGATGTACGGCATGGGCCTGATCGGCGGTTTCTGCCACCTCTATATCGGCCAGGAAGCCGTGGTCACCGGCATCACCATGGCCAGCGAGAAGGGCAAGGATGCCCAGATCACCGGCTATCGCGACCACGGCCATATGCTGGTCATGGGTCTCGACCCCAAGGGCGTCATGGCCGAACTGACCGGCCGCCAGGGCGGGCTGTCGAAAGGCAAGGGCGGCTCGATGCACATGTTCAGCAACGAGCATAAATTCTACGGCGGCAACGGGATTGTCGGCGCGCAGGTGCCGATCGGCGCCGGGCTGGCCTTCGCTGCCAAATATAAGGGCGACGGTTCGGTATCACTGGCCTATTTCGGCGATGGCGCCGCCAATCAGGGCCAGGTCTACGAAACCTTCAACATGGCCAAGCTGTGGAAGCTGCCCGTCGTTTTCATCATCGAAAACAACAAATACGCCATGGGCACCTCGATCGAGCGCGCCGCGGCGACCACCGATTTTTCCAAACGCGGCGCCTCGTTCGACATTCCGGGCGAACAGGTGGATGGCATGGATGTGCGCATGGTCCACGATGCCGCCCGGCGCGCCATCGAATATGCCCGTTCCGGCAATGGCCCCTACATTCTCGAAATGCTGACCTATCGTTATCGCGGTCACTCCATGTCCGATCCGGCCAAGTATCGCACCAAGGACGAGGTCACCAAGTTCCGCCAGGAGCGCGATCCCATCGAGCAGGTTCGCGCCCGGCTGCTGGAAGCCGGCGCCGCCACCGAGGAAGACCTCAAGAAGATCGAGACCGAGATTCGCGCCATCGTCACCGAGGCGGCGGATTTCGCCACCAGCGATCCCGAGCCCGATCCGTCCGAGCTCTGGACCGACATCACTATCGAAGCATGAGTTTCGGCGTCCGCCGGATCATTCGAACATATTGAGTTTCGCCGTGTGGCCGAAAATGCCCGGCGCCGTATTGCTGGAGAGCCGATAAATGCCTCAAATTCTCATGCCCGCTTTGTCTCCCACCATGGAAGAAGGCAAGCTGGCCACATGGCTGGTAAAGGTCGGCGATGTCGTGAAGTCCGGCGACGTGCTGGCCGAAATCGAAACCGACAAGGCGACCATGGAAGTCGAAGCGGTCGATGAAGGCGTGGTCAGCGAAATCCTCGTGGCCGAGGGCACCGAGGGCGTGAAGGTCAACGCTCCCATCGCCGTGATCCTGGCCGAAGGCGAAAGCGCCGGCAGCGCCGCCGCCCCGGTGGCCGAAACCGCGCCCGAGCCGGCCGAGGCCCCGGTGGTCGCCGCCGAGAAGGGCACCGAGAGCGCCGCCGCTTCCGCCGTGCCCGCCGCGCCGAAATTCGAGCCTCAGGCCGATCCGGACCTGCCGGAGGGCGTCGAAATGGTGGAGATGACGGTGCGTCAGGCCCTCAATGAGGCCATGGCCGAGGAACTGCGTCGCGACGAGAACATCTTCATCATGGGTGAGGAAGTCGCCGAATATCAGGGGGCCTACAAGGTCACCCAGGGCCTGTTGCAGGAATTCGGCCCCGAGCGCGTGGTAGATACGCCGATCACCGAACACGGCTTTGCCGGTCTCGCCGTCGGCGCGGCCTTTGGCGGGCTGAAGCCGATCGTCGAATTCATGACCTGGAACTTCGCCATGCAGGCGATCGACCAGATTATCAACTCCGCCGCCAAGCAGCTCTACATGTCCGGCGGCCAGGTCGCCGCGCCGATGGTGTTCCGCGGCCCCAACGGCGCCGCGGCCCGCGTCGCCGCCCAGCACAGCCAGGATTACTCGGCCTGGTACAGCCATATTCCCGGCCTGACGGTGATTGCGCCCTATAGCGCCGCCGATGCCAAGGGCTTGCTCAAGGCCGCCATCCGCTCGCCCAACCCGGTGATCTTCCTCGAAAACGAAATCCTCTACGGCTCGACCGGGCTGGTGCCCAAGGTCGACGATTTCGTGCTGCCCATCGGAAAGGCGCGCATCGCCCGCCAGGGCGCGGATGTCACCGTGGTCTCTTTCTCCATGGGCATGCGCTACGCTTCCCAGGCCACCGAGAAACTGGTCGCCGCCGGCGTCGATGTCGAACTGATCGACCTGCGCACCCTGCGCCCGCTGGACAGCGATACCGTCATCGAATCGGTGAAGAAGACCGGCCGTCTGGTGACCGTGGAGGAAGGCTGGCCGCAGGGCGGCATCGGCGCCGAACTGGCCGCCCGCGTCATGGAACAGGCTTTCGATTATCTCGATGCGCCGGTGCTGCGGGTCACCGGCAAGGACGTTCCCATGCCCTATGCCGCCAATCTCGAAAAGCTGGCGCTGCCCAACGTTGATGAAGTGATCGCGGCGGTCAATGCCGTCACCTATCGCTCGTAAGGAGACCCGGGATGCCAATCGATATCACCATGCCGGCGCTCTCCCCCACGATGGAAGAGGGCAAGCTCGCCAAATGGCACGTCAAGGAAGGCGACAACGTTTCCTCCGGTGACGTCATCGCCGAGATCGAAACCGACAAGGCCACGATGGAAGTCGAGGCCGTGGACGAGGGCAAGATCGGCAAAATCCTCGTCGCCGAAGGCACCGACAATGTGAAGGTCAACGCCGTCATCGCCGTGCTCTTGCAGGAAGGCGAAGATGCCAGCGCCATCGGGGCAGGGGCTCCGGCGCAAACACCGCAGGCCGAAACATCGCGCGCCGAAGCCGACAAGGCCGAAACCAGTCCGGTCGTGACTGAAGCCGCCAAGGCCGATTCAGGTCCCGCCCGGCCGGCCGGCGCACCGGCAAAATCCGAAAACGGCCGCGTCTTCGCCTCGCCGCTGGCCAGGCGCCTCGCCCGGGAAGCCGCCATCGATATCGCCGCTGTCACCGGCTCCGGCCCCAAGGGCCGCGTCGTCAAGGCCGATGTGGAAGCCGCCAGATCCGGCAAGACCCCGCTCAAGGCTGCCGCTTCGATCGCGGCCGCCGCCAATGGCGCGATGCCGGCAGGCATGAGCAAGGCCCAGGTCCTGGCGCTTTACGAGGAAGGCTCCTACGAGCTGGTGCCCAATGACGGCATGCGCAAGGTCGTGGCCGCGCGCCTCACCGAATCCAAGCAGACGGTGCCGCACTTCTACCTGACGCTTGATTGCAAGATCGACGCCCTGATGGCGGCGCGCGAGCAGATCAACGCCTCCGCTCCCAAGGGCAAGGACGGCAAGCCGGACTTCAAGCTCTCGGTCAACGATTTCATCATGAAGGCCTGGGCCATCGCCTTGCAGCGCGTCCCGGCCGCCAATGCGACCTGGGCCGGCGATTCGATCCTCTATCACCAGCGCTCCGACGTCGCCGTCGCCGTGGCCGTGCCCGGCGGCCTGTTCACCCCGGTGGTGAAGTCCTGCGACACCAAGAGCCTGCGTCAGATTTCGGACGAGGTGAAGGATCTCGCCACCCGCGCCCGCAACAAGAAGCTGGCGCCGCATGAATATCAGGGCGGCGCGTCCTCGGTGTCCAATCTGGGCATGTTCGGCATCAAGCACTTCGCCGCCGTGATCAATCCGCCCCATGGCACCATTCTGGCCGTCGGCGTCGGCGAGGAGCGCGTCTATCCTGAAAACGGCCAGATCAAGATCGGCCAATTCATGACGGTGACGCTGTCCTGCGACCATCGCTCGGTCGATGGCGCGCTCGGCGCCGAAGTGCTGGGTGTGTTCAAGGACCTCATTGAAAATCCGGTCATGATGCTGGCCTAGGGGCAGGGCGATGAAAACCATTCTCGCCTATGGCGACAGCCTGACCTATGGCGCCGATCCCGGCGACGGCCCGCGCCATGCCTATGAAGACCGCTGGCCGACCAGGCTCGAAATGGGCCTGGGCAGCCAGGCCCGGGTGATCGCCGAAGGTCTCGGCGGTCGCGCCACGGCATATGACGACTGGACCGCCGCCGCCGACCGCAACGGCGCGCGCATCCTGCCGACCCTGCTCGACAGCCACAAGCCGCTCGACCTCGTTATCCTGTTTCTCGGCACCAACGATCTGAAGCCCTTCGTCGCCGGCTCCGCCGCCTATGCGGCGCGCGGCGCCCGGCGGCTGATCGAAATGACGCGCGGCCATTTTGCCGGCACCGCCGAGCCGGCGCCGCAGATCATCCTGGTCTCGCCGCCGCATGTGGTCGAAACCACCAACGAGAACATGCTGTCCAATTTCGGCGGTCTTGACCATTTGCTGCGCGAGTCTCACGATTTTGCCCGCCATTATCGCCGCCACGCCGAGGAAACCGGTGTCGCCTTCTTCGACGCCGCCACGGTGGCAAAGGCCGATCCGCGCGACGGCGTGCATCTCGATGCGGCCAATACTCGCGCTATCGGCGAGGGCCTGGTGCCGCTCGTCAAACAGATTCTGGGTCTCTGACCCGATAATTCTCCGGAGGCCCTCATGGCTGACCAATACGATCTTCTCGTCATCGGCGCCGGCCCCGGCGGTTACGTCGCCGCCATTCGCGCCGCGCAACTGGGCATGAAGGTGGCCATTGTCGAGCGCGAGCACATGGCCGGCATCTGCTCCAATTGGGGCTGCATTCCCACCAAGGCGCTGCTGCGTTCGGCGGAAATTTACGGCCATATCGGCCATGCCAAGGATTATGGCCTGACCGCCGAGAAATTCGGCTTCGATCTCGACGGCATCGTCAAGCGTTCGCGCGCCATCGCGGCGCAGATGAACAATGGCGTGCAATTCCTGATGAAGAAGAACAAGGTCGACATCATCTGGGGCGAAGCGACCATCACCAAGCCCGGCGAAATCAAGGTCGCGGCCTCCAAAAAGCCGATCGTGCAGCCACAGGGGCCGGTGCCCAAAAATGCCCTTGGCGACGGCACCTACAAGGCGAAAAACATCATCATCGCCACCGGCGCCCGCCCGCGCGTCCTCCCGGGCATCGAGCCCGATGGCGACAAGATCTGGACCTATTTCGAGGCCCTCAAGCCGACCGCCATGCCCAAATCGCTGGTGGTGATGGGCTCGGGCGCCATCGGCATCGAGTTCGCCTCCTTCTATCGCTCGCTGGGCGCCGACGTGACGGTGATCGAGCTGCTGCCGCAGATTCTGCCGGTGGAAGATGCCGAGATTTCCGCTCTCGCCCGCAAGCGTCTGGAAAAGCGCGGCATCAAATTCCTCACCGAAGCCAAGGTCGCCAAGGTGGAAAAGACCAAGGACGGCATTATCGCTCATGTCGAGACCAAGGACGGCAAGAGCCAGCAGGTCGCTGGCGACAAGCTGATCTCGGCGGTCGGCGTCCAGTGCAATATCGAAGGACTGGGCCTCGAAACGGTCGGCGTGAAAACCGAGCGCGGCGCCATCGCCATCGACGCCTATGGCAAGACCAATGTGGATACTATCTGGGCCATCGGCGACGTCGCCGGCCCGCCCATGCTGGCGCACAAGGCCGAGCACGAGGCGGTCATCGCCGTCGAGAAGATCGCCGGCCTCAAAGTGCATGGCCTCGACAAGGCGAAGGTGCCCGGCTGCACCTATTGCGAGCCGCAGGTCGCCTCTGTCGGCCTGACCGAGGCCAGGGCCAAGGAAGCCGGCCGCGAGATCAAGGTCGGCCGGTTCCCCTTTGTCGGCAATGGCAAGGCCATTGCCCTGGGCGAGCCCGATGGCCTGGTAAAGACCATTTTCGACGCTAAGACCGGGGAACTTCTTGGCGCTCACATGATTGGTGCCGAAGTCACCGAACTGATCCAGGGTTTCGTCGTCGCCATGAACCTCGAAACCACCGAGGAAGAACTGATCCACACCATTTTCCCGCATCCGACCCTTTCCGAGACGATGAAGGAAAGCGTGCTCGACGCTTATGGGCGCGCGCTGAACATCTAGGCTCCGCCCACGGCGTCATCCCCGCGAAAGCGGGGGCCTCCGTTTTCCGAACAGGGTTTCCCGCTTTCGCGGGAATGACGCGGCGGGGAGCTACTAGGACCGAAAGGACTTATCCACATGGTCAAGGCAATCCAGATCGGTCTGGGACATTGGGGCTTTAGCTGGTCCGAGGAGGTTATCCCCAAAGTTCCCACTATTGAGATGGCGGGCTATGTGGATACCAGTCCCGAGGCGACCGGCAGGGTGCAGCAAGAGCTGGATATCGACCCCAAGCTCTGTTTCACCAGCCTTGAGGAGGCGGCGCACCGCACCGGAGCGGTGCTGGCGCTCTGTACCCTGCGCACCGAAGCCCATTACCCGGTGGTCAAGCGCTGCCTGGAACTGGGTTATAATGTGCTGGTGGAAAAGCCCTTCACCACCACCATCGCCCAGGGCAAGGAATTGGTGGCGCTCGCCAAGGCTCAGGGCAAGGTGCTGATGGTCAGCCAGAACTACCGGCATCAGCCGGCGCCGATTGCCGTCGCCGACTTGATCGCCGCGGGCAAGTTCGGGGCGATCAACATGGTCTCGCTCGATTTCCGCCGTCACGGCCCCAGCCAGGGCTATCGCTATTGGGACATGCCCGATCCGCTATTGGCCGATATGTCGATCCATCACTTCGACCTGATGCGCTTCGTTCTCGGTGACGAGCCCGTGCGCCTGTCATGCCGGACCTGGAATCCGCCGGATAGCCCGTACCGCTACGATCCGAGCGGCGTTGCCACGATCGAATTCGCCAAGGGCACGATCGTTTCCTATCGCGCCAGCTGGATGAATTCCGGGCCGGTGACGCCCTGGGCGGGGGAGTGGGTCATGGACGGGGCCGAAGGCCAGATCGCCTGGTCTTCCCGCGACCATTTCCGCGGCAAGGCCGGGCCGGACGTTCTGACGCTGCAAGCCCTCGATGGCAAGCCGAAGCCGGTGAAACTCGATGCCATCGCCTTTCCCGACCGCACCGGCACGCTGGCCTCGATCGCCAGCGTTCTCGAAAGCGGCGTGGTGCCGCGCGGCTTCAGCTCGGGCGAAGACAATCTCGGCTCCTTGGCCCTGGTGCAGGCGGCGACCCTCTCGGCATCGCGCGGCGGCGATTGGGTCGACATCGCCGAAGTCATGAATTGAGCCCCTTTTCGTCCAACAGCACTAAGGTCGGGTTGAACCGGCCGCTCAAGGGAGCAATATAACGGGCATCCGCCCAGTCAGGACAGACATGGTCACGCTCATCGATATTGCGGCCCGTCCGCGTCACCCCGAAAAAGCCAATCGGCCCGACAGCATCGTGCTGCGCAAGCCCGACTGGATTCGCGTCAAGGCGCCGGGTTCGCCGGTCTACAAGGAAACCCAGAAGATCGTGCGCGAGAACAATCTCGTCACCGTCTGCGAGGAAGCCGGCTGCCCCAATATCGGGGAATGCTGGAGCAAGAAGCATGCGACCATGATGATCATGGGCGAAATCTGCACCCGCGCCTGCGCCTTCTGCAATGTCCGCACCGGCATGCCCGGGCCGCTCGACCCGAATGAGCCGGAAAACGTCGCCAATGCCGTCGAAAAGCTCGGCCTCGAACATGTCGTTATCACCTCGGTCGACCGTGACGATCTCGCCGATGGCGGCGCCCAGCACTTTGCCGATGTCATTCAGGCCATCCGCGCCCGCAATCCCAGGACCACGATTGAAATCCTGACGCCGGACTTCCTGCGCAAGGATGGAGCGCTGGAAATCGTGGTCGCGGCCAAGCCCGATGTCTTCAACCACAATCTCGAAACCGTGCCCTCGAAATATCTCAAGGTTCGCCCGGGCGCGCGCTATTTCCATTCCATCCGGCTGTTGCAGCGGGTCAAGGAACTCGATGCCACCATCTTCACCAAATCCGGCATCATGGTCGGCCTGGGCGAGGAGCGGAACGAGGTTCTGCAATTGATGGACGATCTGCGCTCCGCCGATGTGGATTTCCTCACCATCGGCCAATATCTGCAGCCGACCAAGAAGCACTATCCCCTCCAGCGCTTCGTGACGCCGGAAGAATTCAAGTCTTTTGCCACCGTGGCCAATGCCAAGGGCTTCCTCCTGGTGTCGTCCAGCCCGCTCACCCGCTCCTCGCACCACGCCGGCGAGGATTTTGCCCGGCTCCGGGCCAACCGCATGGCAAGGCTCGGCCACTGAATGAAGCGTTTCTACGAACGCCACGTGCCGCACCTGCCGGAGCGGATGTTCGGCATCGTGGCCGATCTTGCCGATTATCCCCGCTTCATTCCCAATTGCACCGCCATGGCGGTGCGGCCCGATCCGGCCGGCAATGACGAGGTCCGGCTGGCGAAGATGACGATTTCGTTTGGCCCGATCACCCAGTCCTATACCAGCCGCGTGACGCTCGACCGGCAAAAGCGGACCATCCGCGCCAAGGCCGTCGACGGTCTTTTCGCCTATCTCGACAGCGTTTGGAGCTTTGAGCCTGAAGGGCAGGGGACGCGGGTGCGGTTCGAGATCGACTTCAAGATAGCCAATCCGCTGATCGCCGCCGTGGCCGAACCGGCTTTCGCCGCCAAGCAGGAAGAAATCATCCGCGCCTTTTCCGACGAGGCGGACCGCCGGTTCGGGGCTTAGCCCGGCCGCTATTGCGGCGGATCGCTGGTCAGCACCTGCAAGACCAGGTCCAGCGCGGCGCTGACCGTCGCCTTGCGGACGCCCTCCCGGCCCAGATCGCCGAACCGGTGCTCGATGACCACGGTGGCCAGTTCCGAGGACACCGCCACATAGACCAGCCCCACCGGCTTTTTCTCGCTGCCGCCATCGGGCCCGGCAATGCCGGTGACCGCCACCGCGAAATCCACATTGGCCGTATTGCGGGCGCCGTCCGCCATGGCGCGGGCGACCTGGTTGCTCACCGCGCCATAATCGCGGATCAGCCGCGATTGCACATGGATCATCCGCGACTTGGCGGCATTGGCATAGGTGACGTAGCCGCCATAAAGCGCCGCCGACGCGCCGGGAATATCGGTGAGCGCCGCGGCGACCAGTCCGCCGGTACAGCTCTCCGCCGTGGCGATGGTCTGCTGGCGCTCGGTGAGGATATCGATGATCTGCTTGCCGATATCGGGCTTTGCCTTGGCTGCCATCAATCGACCCTCGGCACTTCCACGCTTGCACTTGCCATGGCCACGATCCCTTCCTCCCGCCCGACGAAGCCGAGCTTTTCATTGGTTGTCGCCTTGACCCCCACCCGGCGCGCCGAAATTCCCAATGTTTCGGCGATCACCGCGCACATGGCGGGGGCGTGAGCTGCGATCCTCGGCGCTTCCGCGACGATTGTCACGTCGCAATTGACGATGCGCCCGCCGCGCGCCGCCACCAATTCGCCGGCATGCTTGAGAAAGAGCGTCGAGGCGGCGTCTTTCCACTGCATGTCGCTGGGCGGGAAATGCACGCCGATATCGCCTTCCCCGATAGCGCCGAGAATGGCGTCGGTCAGTGCATGCAGCGCCACATCGGCATCCGAATGGCCCTGGAGCCTGGAATGATGCGGGATTCTGACCCCGCCCAGCCATACCGCGTCGCCCGGTGCGAGCTGGTGCACGTCGTAGCCAATGCCGGTGCGGGTTTCCATGAGCCTGTCTCCCTGAAGCATGCGTTCGGCGCGGACGAAATCCTCGGCATGGGTAATCTTGAAATTGCCGGCCTGGCCCGGGACCATGGCGACACGCAGCCCGGCCCATTCGGCGATCTCGGCATCGTCGGTGAAATTGCGGGGCTGATTGGCCGCCCGCAGATGCGCCGACAGGATTTGCGCGAAGCGGAAGCCCTGCGGCGTCTGGGCGGCAAAAAGCTGGCTGCGGTCCTCGGTGCGCGCCACCTGCCGGCCATCGGCGGACCGCTTGATCGTGTCGACGACCGGCGAGACGGGCAGGGCGCCGTCATTGCCCTCCAGCCCCGCGATCACCCCACCGATCACCCCGGGATCGACAAAGGGCCGCGCGGCGTCGTGGATCAGCACAATATCCGGGCGCAGCGGCGCCAACGCCTGCAGGCCGGCCAGCACCGAAGCCTGTCGCGTCGCGCCCCCTTCGACCGCCGGCAGAAGCCGCGCGTCCTCAAGCCTCAGCGCGGCATATTGGGCCCTATGATCGGAATGGATCACCGTCACGATCTTCGTGATTTCCGGCACCGCGAGAAAGGCATTGACGGTGCGCGCCAGCACCGGCACGCCCCGCAATGCCTGATATTGCTTGGGCGCCGCCGCGCCATGGGCCTGTGCCCTCTCGCCCTTGCCGGCGGCGACGATGATGACGGCAATGGATTTTGAACGTTGGGACATAGGGGCACTTCGACACGTAACCGTCACTGTCACTCGGTCTAGCCTCCGGGCCGGCATGCGGCAAGAGCAGGGCTGGTTTGCCCGCCGGCCCCACCGGGAAATCGTTGCGCCGCGCTTCAAATTGACTATTGTGCAGGCATTGTTGTTATCTGTGCATTTATGGGGCAATCGTGTCTGGCACTGCCTGCGATTTGAGCATCGGCGGCCACGCAATCCGCAATCGCGCCTTTCTGGCGCCGATGGCGGGCATCACCGATCGTCCGTTCCGCGAAATTGCCGAGCGTTATGGCGCCGGCCTTGTCGTGTCCGAGATGGTGGCGAGCGCCGCCCTGACCAGCGGGCATGACGGCATGGTCCGCAAGCTGGGCCGCGCGGGGAATCTGCCGCATATGGTGCAGCTGGCCGGCTGCGAGCCGCGCTGGATGGCCGAGGGCGCCCGCATTGCCGAAGCGGCGGGAGCCGACATCATCGACATCAATTTCGGCTGTCCGGCCAAGCGGGTGACCAATGGCTATGCCGGCTCGGCGCTGATGCGCGTGCCGGATCAGGCGCTTGGCATCGTCGAGGCGGTCGCCAGGGCGACCAGCCGGCCCGTCACCGTCAAGATGCGGCTGGGCTGGGACGACGACAGCCTCAATGCGCCGCAGATCGCCCTTCTGGCTGTCGCGGCCGGCGCACAGATGATCACCGTTCATGGCCGCACTCGGCAGCAATTCTACAAGGGCACCGCCCGCTGGGAATTGGTGCGGGCAGTGGTGGAGGCCGTTCCGGTGCCGGTCGTGGTCAATGGCGACATCGTCGATGCCGAAAGCGCCCGGGCGGCACTGGACCAATCCGGCGCCGCCGCCGTGATGCTGGGGCGTGGCGCGCAGGGGCAACCCTGGCGCGTCGGCCAGATCGGCGCGGCGCTGGCGGGGCAGCAACCACCGCCGCCGCCGCGGGGCGAAGACCTCATCGCGCTCATCCGGCAGCATTACCAGGACATGCTGAGCGATTACGGCACCGAAATCGGCCTGCGCGCGGCGCGCAAGCATCTCGGCTGGTATGCCGAAGCCGCCGGCCTGCTGCTCGACAAGCCAACGCGCCAGGCATTGCTGGACAATGACGATCCCAAATCCGTCATCGCCTTGATCGGCAGCCTGTTCGCCGGCGACTGGAGCGCGGCCGCATGAGCGCGCCCACGGATGCCGAGGCGGTGCCCGGCCAGGCGATATTGCAGGCCCTGCCGCAACCGGTCCTGCTGCTCGACGAGAACCGGCGCATCCTCTTCGCCAATTATGCCGCCGAAACCTTTTTCGCGGCGTCGCTGAACCTGCTGACCCGTCAGGCCCTGGACGATCTTCTGGCCTTCGGCTCGCCGATCGTCTCGCTGGCCGAGACCGTCAGCCAGCGCCGGGCGCCGATGACCGAATATCGCGTGCGCATCGGCTCCTCGCGCTTTGGCGAAGAGCGGGTCGCGGATGTGTTCGCCAGCCCGATTTCCGACAATGACGGCCGGGTCGCCGTGCTCATTCAGGAGCGGACCATCGCCGAACAGATCGATCGGCAGATTCTGTCTCGCGGGGCGGCGCGCTCGGTCACCGGCCTTGCCGCGATGCTGGCGCATGAAATCAAGAACCCCTTGTCCGGCATAAGGGGCGCCGCGCAATTGCTGGAGCAATCGGTTTCGCCCGAGGAAGTGCCGCTGGCTCGCCTCATTCGCGACGAGACGGACCGCATTGTCGGCCTCATCGACCGGGTGGAAGTGTTCGGCGACGAGCGGCCGCTGGATCGGGAACCCATCAATATCCATGTCATTCTGGACCGGGTGAAATTGCTGGCGCGCAGCGGCGTGGCCCGCGGCATCAGTTTTTCCGAGGACTACGACCCCTCATTGCCACCGGTATTCGGCAATCGCGATCAGCTCATTCAGATATTCCTGAACCTGTTCAAGAACGCCGCTGAAGCCCTTGAAAAGGTTCAGAAACCGGAAATCCGAATTTCAACGGCCTTTCGTCCCGGCATTCGTGTCAGCGTCGCCGGCGCGGCCGAACGCGTCTCCCTGCCGCTCGAGATCGCCATCGAGGATAATGGCGCCGGCGTGCCCGCGGATATGCTGCCCTTCCTGTTCGATCCCTTTGTCACCACCAAGACCAATGGTTCGGGACTTGGCCTGGCTCTGGTGGCCAAGCTCGTCGGCGACCATGGCGGCGTGATCGATTGTGAAAGCCGGCCGGGCCGGACGAGATTTCGCATCCTGCTGCCGGTCGCCAGCGGCGCCTTTCAGAAACCAGCCGGGAGTTCGCCTCGATGAGCCATGTTGTCCTGCTTGCCGATGACGATGCCGCCATCCGCATGGTGCTCAACCAGGCGCTGACCCGCGCCGGCTACGAGGTGCGCCCGACCGGCAATATCTCCACCATGTGGAACTGGATCAGCCGCGGGGAGGGGGACATATTGATCACCGATGTGGCCCTACCCGATGGCAATGCCTTTGAGGTGATGCCCAAGATCAAGAAGCTGCGGCCCGACCTGCCGATGATCGTGATGAGCGCGCAGAACACCTTCATGACCGCTATCCGCGCCTCGGAAGTCGGCGCTTATGAATATCTGCCCAAGCCGTTCGATATCACCGAAGTGCTGTCGGTGGTCTCCCGGGGCCTCGCGGATGCCAGCAAGCCCGGCAGCGATGCGGACAAGACCGAGGAAGCGGGCGAGTCCATGCCGCTGGTGGGGCGCTCCGCCGCCATGCAGGACATCTATCGGGCCCTGGCGCGCCTGATGCAGACCGATCTCACGGTGATGATCGCCGGCGAGAGCGGCACCGGCAAGGAATTGGTGGCGCGGGCCCTGCACGACTTCGGCAAGCGCCGCAACGGCCCTTTCGTCGCCATCAACATGGCCGCCATTCCCCGTGACCTGATCGAAGCGGAATTGTTCGGACACGAGAAGGGCGCTTTCACCGGCGCCAATACCAGGTCTTCCGGCCGCTTCGAACAGGCCGAGGGCGGCACCCTGTTTCTCGATGAAATCGGCGACATGCCGATGGACGCCCAGACCCGCCTGCTGCGCGTCTTGCAGGAGGGCGAATATACCATGGTGGGCGGCCGCAGCCCCATCAAGACCAATGTGCGCATCGTCGCCGCGACCCACCGCGATCTCAGCCAGATGATCCGGCAGGGATTGTTCCGCGAAGATCTCTATTATCGTCTCAATGTCGTGCCGATCCGGTTGCCGCCGCTGCGCGAGCGATTGGATGACGTTCCCGATCTGGCGCAACATTTCCTGCGCCTGGCGCAGCGGGACGGAGAAGCGCCCAAGACCATCGCGCCCGATGCCCTGCGGCTGATGCAGGCCTATGCCTGGCCCGGCAATATTCGTGAACTGGAAAATCTCGTCCGCCGCCTGTCGGCGCTCCATGCCGACGAGCAGATTTCCCTTGAGATCGTGCAGAACGAACTCCATGTCGGCGACCGTCCGGCGGCGACCGGCCTTCCCATGGACATCGCCATGGCCGTCGAGACCCATATAAGCCAGATGCTGCGGGAATATGAACCCGACCTGCCGCCGCCCGGCCTCTATCAGCGGGTCATCGACAAGGTGGAGGGCCCGCTGATCGCCATGGCGCTCAATGCCTGCGGCGGCAACCAGATCAAGGCCGCCGATCTGCTCGGCCTCAATCGCAACACGCTGCGCAAGAAGATACGCATGCACAATATCGAGATCGTCAAGCACAGCCGCCGCAATTGAGACCGAGCAAGGCAAAGCAAGGCTGTCACGCCTCACCCGACGTCATTCCCGCGAAAGCGGGAATCTCCGGTACCAAACCGAGGCCCCCGCTTTCGCGGGGGTGACTGTCCGAGCAGGACGCGCCATCACCCTATCCGGTAAAACTGCGCACCAGCGAGCCGGCCACCAGATACCAGCCATCGACCAGCACGAAGAAGATCAGCTTAAACGGCAGCGAGATGACCACCGGCGGCAGCATCATCATGCCCATGCTCATAAGCACCGAGGCCACCACCATGTCGATGATGACGAAGGGCAGGAACAGCAGGAAGCCGATTTCGAAGGCCCGGCGCAACTCGGAGATCATGAAGGCGGGGATCAGCAATTGCAGCGGAATGGCTTCCGGTTGATCCGGCGGCTGCGCCTCGGTCAGGTCGTAGAACAGCGCCAAATCCTTGTCGCGCACATTGCTGCGCATGAATTCGTGGACCGGAACCACGCCGGCCTCGAAGGCTTCGGCAAATTCGATCTCACCGGCCATCAGCGGCGCAATGCCCTGATCGTAGCTTTGCTGCAAGACCGGCTGCATGATGAACAGCGTCAGGAACAGCGCCAGCGAGATCATCACCGAATTGGGCGGGGCCGTTTGCAGACCGATCGCGGTGCGCAGCAGCGACAGCACCACGACGATGCGGGTGAAGCTGGTCACCATCACCAGGATTGACGGCGCCAGCGACAGCAGCGTGATCAGCCCGATCAGCTGGATCGCCCGCTCGGTCAGCGTCGTGTCGTCGCCGAAATCGATGGAAAGGTCCTGCGCCTGGACCGGCGCGGTGAGGGCCAGCAGCAGCCCTCCACCCACGAGCAATGGCAGCCAGCGCAACCAGCCCCGGCGTGCCGGATCAGCCCTGTTTGGCTTCGTCTCTGCCGTCGTGTTCAAGCGCCGCGCCTTCGGTGATCTCGCCACTACGGGTTTCATTAGCTGAGTCGGGCCCGCTTACGGCCGAAATGTCCGGGTTTTGCCCGGTTTCGGCGCCTTCCTGCCCCTCCGTCTGGCGCATCAGGCCCGTCCGCCGCAACGATACCCGCGTCTTGCGGTCGCCGGCATGGCCCGCTTTCTGCAAATGCTCCAGCAAGGTGTCCGGCTCGCCCTTGGGCACCGCTGCGGCAGGCCGGACCGTTTCCACCACCGGAACGGGCGCGGGAGCCGGGCCGGGCGTCGGGCGCCGCATCGGGGGTTGCGGCAATGGCCGCCGTGCTGGCTGCGCCACCGGCGCTTCCTCCACCGCGATGCCGGTTTCCACCACCAGGTCCTGCGGCCCGCCGGTCAGGATGACATGCTCGACATTGTCGCGCCGCACGATCATCAATTGCCGCTTCTGGTCCAGCGCCAGCGTCTCCACCACGCCCAGGCGCCGGCTGCGGCCGCGCACGCCATTGCTGGACACCTTGAACACGACCTTCATCAGCCACACCGCCAGCACGATCAGCACGATTACCGCGCCGAGCGCAAAGAGCATGGTCAGGATGGTATTGCCGCTGCCGCCGAACAGGCCGGTTATGAATTGCACGAATAAAACTCCCATTGCGTCCGCTCGCGAGCGCGCTGTCATATAGGCCGATAACGGCCATGGCCACCACCGCAATCGAATCTGGCCGGCACTTCCTGCCTAGTTAGCCGACAGGTTAGGCAAATTGCGAGGCCTGTCACGGTCAGCGTTAGCAGTCTGTTAACCAATACTTAACCATGGCTGGGCAGAATTTGCCCATCAGGACTCGTTTGGAGGCCGGCCCATGGGCCTTATGGATATGCCGGTTTTCTCGGCGCTGACCGACAAAATGCGCTGGCACCAGACCCGCCAGGGCCTGCTGGCGGAGAACGTCGCCAATGCCGAAACTCCCGGATACCGGGGCCGCGACCTCAAGCAATTCGACACCGATAACCGGCTCACGGCAATGAGTTCGGCCACGATTTCCACCGCCATCACCCAGCCGATGCACTTTTCGGCATCGTCTGGGGTAGCGGGCTTCGACGCTCAGCGCATGGCCAATTTCGAGATCACCCCCAAGGGCAACGGCGTCACCCTGGAAGAAGAAATGATGAAGGTCACGACCAATATGATGGACTATCAGGCCGCGACCTCCCTCTACCAGAAATCCATCCGCATCCTGCGCGTCGCGCTGGGCAAGAACGCATAAGGCTTTGATCTATGGACTTTAATTCGTCCCTCCGCATCGCCGCTACCGGATTGCAGGCCCAGACGGCCCGCATGCGCGTCATCGCGGAAAACATCGCCAATGCCGATTCCGCCGGCAAGGCTCCGGGCGACGAACCCTATCGCCGGCGCATCCCGACCTTCCAGGCCGTGCTCGACCACGAAGTGGGCGGCCGCGTCGTCGAGGTCGGGCGGCTGGCCTATGACATGAGCGATTTCACCTCGCGGTTCGAGCCCGGCCATCCGGCCGCCGACGCCAGCGGCTATGTGCAATATCCCAACGTCAACACGCTGATCGAAACCGTGGACATGCGCGAGGCCCAGCGCAGCTACGAGGCCAATCTCAACGTCGTCACCGTAACCCGCCAGATGCTCGGGCGCACGCTCGACATCCTGCGCGGCTGATTTTTCTTAAAGGGCGCCAGCCATGGCCATCAACACACCATTCAACGCCGCCGCTGCCGCCTATGGCAATGCCAGCCGCCTGATCAACCAGGCCGCCAAGCCGGCCACCGACCTCACGGCCAATGCCGCTGCCGGCGGCAATAATTTCGCCGACCTTCTGGCCCAGAACGTGCAGGGGATCATTGATCAGGGCAAGACCTCCGACCAGATGGCCATGGACATGATCAGCGGCAAGGCCAATGTCGTCGACATGGTCACGGCCCTGTCCGAAACCGAAATGGCCATCGAAAGCATGGTCACCATTCGTGACCGCGTCATTTCGGCCTATGAAGAAATCCTGCGAATGCCGATCTAGCACTGTCTCCGAGGCGCGGGGCAGATCGTGCTAGGCTGGACGCTGTGATTCCATTGGAACCCTCGCCATGACCGGCGCCGAAGTGCTCGACATCGCCACGCAGGGCATATGGACCCTGCTCATCGTCTCCCTGCCGATGATGCTCGTGGGTCTGACGGTCGGCGTGGTCATCGCCCTGTTTCAGGCGCTGACGCAGATTCAGGAAATGACCCTGGTCTTCGTGCCCAAGATCATCGCCATCTTCGTCACCATGCTGATCGCCCTGCCGTTTCTCGGCGCGACCATGGCCGCCTATATGGACCGGGTGATCGACATGATCATCGTGGGCTTCTGAGGTGACGGTCAGCCTCGACTGGCTCCCGGCCACTGCCTTTACCTACATCATTCTCTTTGCGCGCATCGGCGCCGTGATGATGCTGATGCCGGCTCTGGGCGAACAGATGATCCCCATGCGGCTGCGCCTGAGCTTCGCCCTGGCCTTCACGCTCGTGGTCTTTCCGCTTCTGAGCGGGGTCATCCCCGCCATGCCCGCCGATCTTGGCGGCATGGTAGCGATCCTGGGCCACGAACTGGCGGTCGGATTGATGATCGGCGCCATCGTCCGCATCACCGTCATGGCGACGCAGGTGGCGGGAGCTATCGTCGCGTTCCAGACCGGGCTGTCCGGCGCCCTGACCGCCGACCCGACCATGAGCGGCATGCAGGGCGCGGTCTTTGCCAGCTTCCTGTCCTTTCTCGGCATCACGCTGATCTTCGCCACCGATCTGCATCATGTGGCGCTGGCGGCGATCTATGACAGCTACATGGTGTTCTCGCCGGCCGATCCGCTGATGGTCGAGGATGCGATGCAATTGGCCATCCGTACCGTGGCCGGCGCTTTTTCTGTCGGCGTGCAAATGGCGGCGCCGTTCATCGTCTTTGGCCTGGTTTTCAACCTCGGCGCCGGCATCCTGGCGCGGCTGATGCCGCAATTGCAGGTCTATTTCATCCTCATGCCGGCCAATATTATTGTCGGTCTGCTGCTTTTCGCCGTTCTTCTGTCGATGATGATGGGCTGGTATCTCACCGCATTCGAGAACCACCTGGCGATGTGGAGGGGCTAGACCATGTCGACTGAAGCCCCCGAAAAGGACTCCAAAACAGAAGACCCTTCCCAAAAGAAGCTCGAAGACGCCCACAAGAAAGGCGATGTCGCCAAGAGTCAGGAAGTGACCACCTGGTTCATGCTGCTGGGATCGGCCATAATCTTCACGATGATGGCGCCCTGGGTCGGATCCAATCTCACCGGTTCGCTCGGCCTCATCATCATGAATGCCGATCAGTTCGACGTGACCGGCGCCGGCTTCTCGCAATTCTTCAACGGCCTGGCGCTCGTCATGCTGCTGGTCGTCTTCGCGCCGCTTTCAGTGCTCTATGTCTGCGGCATCCTGGCCAATCTGATCCAGCACCGGCCGGTCTGGTCGGCGGAGCCGATCACCCCCAAATTATCCAAAATCTCGCCGCTCTCCGGCGCCAAGCGCCTGTTCTCCACCGAGGCGCTGGTCAATTTCGGCAAGGGCCTGTTCAAGATCGCCGTGGTGGGCACGGTGGTGATCGTCGTCTGCTGGCCCGAACGGGACCGGCTCGACACGATGATGACCGCCGATCCGCTGCTGATCCTGTTCAATTTTCAGGAGATCGGCATCAAGGTCTTCGCGGCGACGCTGGCCATCGTCACCGCCATTGCCGCCGCCGACTATTTCTACGTTCGTCAGAAATGGTGGAAGCGGCAGATGATGACGGTCCAGGAAACCCGCGACGAATACAAGCAGATGGAAGGCGATCCGCACGTCAAGGGCCGCATCCGCCAATTGCGCCAGGAGCGCGCCCGCAAGCGCATGATGGCGGCCGTCCCCGACGCCACGGTGGTCATTACCAACCCGACCCACTTTGCCGTGGCGCTCAAATACGACAAGGCCATGGCCGCACCGAAATGCGTCGCCAAAGGCGCCGATGCGATCGCCCTGCGCATCCGTGAACTGGCCAATGAGCATGACGTGCCCATCGTCGAGAACCCGCCTTTGGCCCGCGCCCTCTTTGCCTCCGTCGAGGTGGATGACGTTATCCCGGCCGAACACTTCAAAGCGGTCGCCGAAGTGATCGGCTTCGTTATGCGATTGCAGCAGGGCAAGAGCGGCTGGCGAGCCGACAATTAGTGGGCAAAGTCCCGCATCGGAGTGGGACGCGAGCTGGTGTCACATTTTGGCAACAATTGTCTTGAAGGGTCTGGCGAATTGAGTCAGGCTTCGCCCTCCATCGAAAATGCGCCCCGTTCGGGGCTGCCGATGGCGGGATTTAGGTGCTGGGTCGGCACATGGCTGAGCGGAGGTTGTTAGGGGTTCATGGCCGATCTGGTCTCAGCCACGGATAAACAGGCGATTGCTCGCCCGGCTGAGGCGCGGCCGTGGCGCCGGCCGTTCATGGGCATGCAACAGGACCGTGCGCTGCGCGTACTCGGCTTCGGGGTGGTGTTCGCCTCGGTGCTGATGTCGACGATGTCGTTCCTGATCCTGTCCGACACCACGGGAATAGAGCCGTCGCCCGGCGTATGGACGATCATCTGGATCGTTACCGGCATATTGGTGCTATTGGTGATCGCGCTGGTCGTGACCGAGGCCGTGCTATTGCTGCAGGCGCGTATGCGCCGCGCGCCCGGATCGGGATTGCAGGTGCGCATGGTGACCATGTTCGCCTTCGTCGCCGCGGTTCCGGCGGCGCTGGTCGCCGTGGTTGCCACCATCGCCCTCAACCAGGGTCTCGATCAATGGTTCTCCGAACGCACCCGCGCCATGGTGGAAAGCTCACGGTTGGTCGCGCGTTCCTATATGCTCGAACACGCTCAGGTGCTGCGCGACGATATCATCTGGGTCGCCACCGAACTGGAACAGGCGCATAGCACCTTCGAAAATGATCCGGAACGCTTCGAGCGGATTCTGACCGCGCTGGCCGTGACGCGCTCATTGCCGTTCACCTCCCTGATCGACCGCAATGGCGGCACTTTCATCCGGGCGCAGATCAACGTTGCCGGCGCCTATCCGCGGCTGCCGGACGGCATCACCCAAGGCGTGGTGGAAGGCATTCCCACGGCCATTGCGCCGGGTACGACCAATCTGGTCGGCTCGGTCATCAAGCTGCGCGGCTATGACGAAACCTATCTGTTCGTGGCGCGTCCGGTTGATGCGGAAGTGCTTCAATATATGCGCCTAACCGACGAGAATATAACGGAATATCGGGAATATGCGTCCAATCGGCTCGTGTTCCAGATCACGTTCACCATCATGTATGTCGGCCTGGCCGTGGTGCTGCTTCTGGCGGCGCTCTGGATCGGGATCGCGCTGGCCAACCGCTTCGTGGATCCGATCCGTAATCTGATGATTGCCTCGCGAAGGGTCAGCTCCGGCGATCTCGACGTGCAGGTGCCGGTGCAGGAGGGCAGGGGCGATCTGCGCGATCTCTCCAACGGCTTCAATCGCATGATCCAGCAGCTCAAGACGCAGCGCGAGGAACTGCTCAAGGCCAATGAGGTGAATGAAAAACGCCGGCAATTCACCGAGGCGGTGGTGGAAGGCGTGTCGGCCGGCATTATTGGTCTCGACCCTTTTGGCGCCGTCACCCTGGTCAATGCCCGCGCCTGCGAAATGCTCGGCAAGACCGAAATCGAACTGATGGGCGAGCGCATGGAGGCCATTCTGCCCGAAATCGCGCCGACCATGGAAAAGGCCCGTTCGGCCCGGCGCGGACAGGTGCGCGACCAGATCCAACTCGGCAACGAAACCGATCGCCGCATCTATCAGGTGCAGCTGACGCGGGAAGGCTCGATCACCGAATCCAAGGGTTATGTGCTGACCTTCGATGACATCACCGATCTCGAATCGGCCCAGCGCACCAGCGCCTGGGCCGATGTGGCGCGCCGTATCGCCCATGAAATCAAAAATCCCCTGACCCCCATCCAGCTCTCCGCCGAGCGGCTGCGTCGCCGCTATGGCAATAAGCTCGAGGACGACAGGGAGGTCTTCGACAAGTGCATCAATACGATCGTCCGTCAGGTGGGCGATATCGGCCGCATGGTCGATGAATTCTCCGCCTTTGCCCGCATGCCGGAATCCGCGCCCGAAATGGCCGATCTCAGCGATACCGTCCGTCAGGCCGTGTTTCTGGAAAGCGTGCGCCTGCCCGAGGTCAATATCGTCACCTTGCTGCCCGATGACGCCATCCATGCCTGGTTCGACAACCGGCTGGTGTCGCAGGTCCTCACCAATCTCATCAAGAACGCGGTCGAGGCCTTCGAAGGCATTCCGCTGTCCGAAGAGTGGCAGCCCACCATTATCGTCGAAGCGCATATCGAGGATAATCATGCCCGCGTTGCGGTGTCCGATAACGGCAAGGGCTGGCCCGGCGACAATCGCCAGCGCCTGCTCGAGCCCTATATGACCACCCGGGAAAAGGGCACCGGGCTCGGCCTGGCCATCGTCGCCAGGATCATCGAGCAGCATGGCGGCATTGTCGAGTTGATCGACGCCGAACCCGATCCGCAGGGCCGGACCGGGGCCTGCGTAACCTTTACCCTTCCTTTGCATTCACCTGCGAAGGCCACCAGCGAAGACGAAGCCGCAGCGGCGGACATCACTTCATCCCAACAGGAGGAGCCGCCGCTTTCCGCGGTTGTTCAGAAGTAAATGGCTTTGGATATTTTGATTATAGACGACGAGGATGACATCCGCGATCTGATCGCCGGCATCCTGGAAGACGAAGGCTTCGAGGCGCGGCAGGCGCATGACGCCGATAGCGGCCTCAACGAAATTGCGCGCCGCCGGCCCAGCCTGGTGTTTCTGGACATCTGGATGCAAGGGTCGCGCCTCGACGGGCTGCAATTGCTCGATGTGTTCCAGACCCAGCATCCGGACATGCCCGTCGTGATGATCTCCGGTCACGGCAATGTCGAAACCGCCGTATCTGCGATCCGCCGCGGCGCCTACGACTATATCGAGAAGCCTTTCAAGATCGACCGGCTGCTGCACATCACCCAGCGGGCCATGGAAGCCACGCGCCTGCGCAGCGAGGTTGCCGAACTCAAGGAGCGCTCGGCGAGCAAAAGCGTGGACATGGTAGGCTCGTCTCCGGCCCTCCAGCAGGTGAAGGGCATAATCGAGAAATCGGCGCCCACCAATTCGCGCATCTTCATCTCCGGCCCCTCCGGCGCCGGCAAAGGCCTGGTGGCCCGCCTGATCCATCAGCGCAGCCCGCGCATCAACGCCCCCTTTGTCGAGATCAATGCCTCGCTTTACGCCCCTGACGAGGTGCCCGTCGTCCTGTTCGGCCGCGAGGCGCGGGAAAAGAATGGCCTTCTCAAAGTGGAGGTGGGGGCGCTGGAGCGCGCCCATGGCGGCACGCTCTACCTGTCGGAGGTGACCACGCTGCCGCAGCAAGTGCAGACCACGCTGTTGCGCACCTTGGTGGAAAACCGCTTCAATCGCGTCGGTGGCTCGCAGGCGGTGCCGATCGACGTCCGCATTATTTCGTCGAGTTCGCAGAATGTCGCCGCCCAGATCGAAACCGGCGAATTCCGCTCCGATCTGTTCCATCGTCTCTCCATCGTGCCCTTGCCATTGACGCCGCTGCGCGACCGCCGCGAAGACGTGCCGCCACTGGTTTCGGTCTTCATCGACCAGGTCTGTCGCATGCATAATCTTCAGCGCCTGACCATCGGCGGCGACGCCATGGCGGTCTTGCAGGCCCAGGAATGGCCGGGCAATGCGCGGCAATTGCGCAATTCCATCGAGCGCCTGCTCATCCTGATGAAGGACCAGCAGCCCGACGATGGAATCATCACCGCCACCATGCTGCCGTCCGATATCGGCGAGGTGCTGCCGACAGTGGGCGACGCCGATGCCTCGGCGCATCTCATGAGCCTGCCGCTCCGCGATGCGCGCGAAGTCTTCGAACGGCAATACCTGCTGGCGCAGATCGAACGATTTGGCGGCAATATCTCCAAGACCGCCGAATTCGTCGGCATGGAACGCAGCGCGCTGCACCGCAAGATCAAGTCGCTGGGGCTATAGCAAGGCAGAAAATGACTGGATGCCATGCATTTGCGGCGGGTAGGCAGGTACAAGCTTCTGTGCCATAATGGCCGACATATGATAAATCTGGACGTTAAGAACTGGGCGGCAGTTCTTCGAGTCCGGGCGCAAGCGATTGCGACGACAACAGCGACAATCAATGCCGCGGCAAAAGAGGCCACCAATGGCTAGCGAAAAGCAGCAAAACCTGCAGGATTCCTTCCTCAATCACGTCAGAAAGCAGAAGGTCCCGGTCACCATCTTTCTGGTCAACGGGGTCAAGCTGCAGGGCGTAATCACCTGGTTCGATAATTTCTGTCTGCTGCTGCGCCGAGACGCACAGTCGCAACTGGTCTATAAGCACGCCATTTCCACGATCATGCCGGGCGCGCCGATCCAGTTATTCGACCCCGAGCAAAGCACCGACAACGACTGACGGATTTACATGGGCGAATTTGACGAGGACGGGAACGCCATTGCCGGCGGCCCTCAGCCCTATATCGATCGGCAGGAAATGCCGACGCGGGCGGGCCTTGTCTGCCCCGATATACGCGGGAAAGCCGCTTATCACGACATAAATGCGCGGCAGGCCGAGTTCGAAGGGCTGGCCGGTGCCATCCGACTCGACATCGTTTTTTCCGAAGTGATGCGGGTGCGGGAAGTCCGGCCGGCCACATATCTGGGCGCCGGGCATGTGCAGACACTGGCGGAACGCGTCAAGGCCGACGACATAGAATTACTGCTTGTCGACGCGGCGCTTTCGCCGATCCAGCAGCGCAACCTCGAGCGTGAAACCGGCGCCAAGGTGCTCGACCGTACCGCGCTGATCCTCGAAATTTTTGGCGAGCGGGCGGCGACACGCGAAGGCGTATTGCAGGTCGAGCTCGCGCATCTCAATTACCAGAAAAGCCGCCTGGTGCGCTCCTGGACCCACCTTGAGCGCCAGCGTGGCAGTGGCGGCATGGGATTCATGGGCGGTCCGGGAGAAACCCAGATCGAAAGCGACCGCCGCCAGATCGGCGACCGTATCGCACTGCTCGAAGATCGGCTCGAAAAGGTAAAAAGGACCCGGACGCAGCAGCGCCGGCAGCGCACGCGCGCCCAGCTTCCGGTTATAGCCCTCGTCGGTTACACCAATGCTGGAAAATCGAGTATTTTCAACAGGTTGACCGGGGCAGGGGTGTTCGCCGAAAACCTGCTCTTCGCCACGCTCGACACCACGGTGCGCAAGATCGAATTGCCGCATGGCCGTGAGGTGATGCTGAGCGATACGGTGGGTTTCGTCGCCGATCTGCCGCATGATCTGGTCGCCGCTTTCCGGGCGACGCTCGAAGAGGTGACGGACGCGGATATCATCCTGCATGTCCGCGACATCGCCAATCCCGACCATGCGGCGCAGGCGCAAGACGTGCTGGCCGTGCTTGAGGAACTGGGGGTTTCCTCGGAAACCACGCCGATTATCGAGCTCTGGAATAAAATCGATCTGCTCGAAGCCGGCAACCTGGCATTGGCCACAGCGGCGCCCGCCGGCAAGGTGATCGCCGCCATGCCGGTTTCGGCGCATACGGGGCAGGGGCTCGATGCGCTGCTGCTCGAGATCGAAAAGACGCTGGGCGAGCAGGGGCGCACCTATCAGGTCCATGTCCCGCATGCCGCCGGCAGCGATATCGGCTGGCTCCACAGCCATGTCGAAGTGATTTCACGCGAGGAGCCCACGGAGCAGGGCTCCGATTTCGTGGTCCGTGTCGATCCGCGCCATCGCTCGGAATTCCTCGAACGCTTCAACGGACGGATTTCCGCGCCCGAGCTTTAGCCTTTATCGGCAGCCCGGACCTCGTTCCAATAGCTGTCGAGGCGGTCCAGCCCAGCCGCGTCCGGCGCGATCCCGTCCTCGCGGCAGCGCTTTTCGACATAGTGGAAGCGACGGGTGAACTTGCTGTTGGCATCGCGCAATGCCGCCTCGGGATCGATATTGGCCTTGCGCGCCAGATTGGCGACGGCAAACAGCAGATCGCCGATTTCCTCGCGTAAAGCCGCATGGTCACCCGACGCTTCGGCCTGCGCCACTTCCGCCAATTCCTCCGCTACCTTGGCGCGCACTGCCGCCATATCCGGCCAGTCGAACCCGACCTTGGCCGCGCGCTTGGTGAGCTTCTCGGCTCGAGCCAGGGCAGGGAGCACTTGTGGCACATCATCGAGCAGGGAGGGCTCGGCTTCGCCCTTGCGCTCGGCCTTGGCAGCGCGTTCCTTGGCCTTGATCGCCTCCCAGCGATTTTGCGCATCGTCCGCACCGTCGGCTACCACATCGCCGAATACGTGCGGATGGCGGCGAACCAGTTTTTCGGTGATGGCATAGACCACGTCGCCAATGTCGAAATGGCCGGCCTCCTTGGCCATTTGCGCGTGGTAGATCGGTTGCAGCAGCAGGTCGCCCAATTCCTCGCGAAGATCGGCAAAATCCTCGCGCTCGATCGCGTCGGCGACCTCATAGGCTTCCTCGATCGTATAATGCCGGATCGAGCGAAAGTCCTGCTCCAGGTCCCAGGCGCAACCGCCATCCGGGTTTCGAAGCGCCGCCATGATGTCGATGAGGCGAGAAATGTCGCGAGATGGCTGCATGGCGGAAATCCTGAGAATCGATTGAATCGCAGCTTAGCAAAGCTCGGGGGAGATGCCGAAGGCGGCTTTGCAGGGCGCCAATACGCATATCCTGTTTTCGCATAATATATATTATGGAACTTTTATCTGTTTGAAATCCAGAAATTGCAGGGCCTTCAGCTTATATCATCCAGTGCGGACCGTGGATAAGTTGGGATCTATCGGTTGAGAATGCGTCCGGTCAGTATGTCGATCTGCATGCCATCGAAGGCTGGCGTGACATTGTCTGGCGTCTCCTCCTCGAGCGTGGCGTAGTCGAGATCGATATGCATATCCGTCAGCACCGCCTGGCGCGGCTGGAAGCGCTCGATCAGTTCCAAGGTTTCCGGCAGGCTGAGATGGCTGGGATGTGGTGTCGGCCGCAGCGCGTCGATGATCCAGATATCGAGCCCGCTGATCGCCGTGTGCGCGCTGTCGGGAATGCCGGACAGATCGCAGCTATAGGCCAGATTGCGCACCCGGAAACCCAGCGAGTCGATGTCGCCATGCAATTGCCGGAAGGCCTGTATTTCCAGTGTTCCACCTGGACCGTCGACGGCGATCGTGTCGCCGGGTGCGATCTCATGGCCATTCAGGATCGGCGGATAATTGCCGCCCAGCGGCGTTGAAAAACAATAGCCGAAGGCTTCGCGCAGCCGCTCGCCGCATTCGCGGGTGAAATAAACGTCGACGCGCCGGCGATTATGCAAGGCCAGCACCCGCAGATCGTCGATGCCATGGGTATGGTCGGCATGCTCATGAGTGTAGAAAACGGCATCGACGCGATCGACATGTGCATCGAGCAATTGCTCGCGCAGATCGGCGCCGGTATCGATCAAAACCCTGGTGGGCTGGTCGTTTCCCTGGCGCCACGCCTCGATCAGCAACGAGCAGCGGCGGCGGCGATTGCGCGGTTCATGAGGATCGCAAATTCCCCAATCATTGCCGATCCGCGGCACTCCGCCAGATGAGCCGCAGCCCAGAATGGTGGCGATGATACGCTCCGGCGCGGCCATGCTCAGCTCACGCCGGTTTTGGCGAACAGCCGACCGAAATTCGCGGTCGTTTCGCGGCCCACCTGTTCGAGGCTAAGTCCCCGGATTTCCGCGACTTTTTCCGCGGTGTGACGCACGAAACTGGGTTCGTTGGACTGGCCGCGATGCGGTATCGGGGCGAGATATGGCGCATCGGTTTCGACGAGGTAGCGATCGGCAGGAACGATACGCGCAACCTCTTGTATTTCCTGCGCATTTTTGAAGGTGACGATGCCGGAAAACGAAATATAGCCGCCCAGGGCAAGGGCTCGCTGCGCCAATTCCATGCCGGCGGTGAAGCAATGCAGGACGAAGGGGAAGGCCCCCTGCCCGGCTTCTTCTTCGAGGATGGCGGCCATGTCTTCATCGGCTTGCCGGCTGTGGATAATCAGTGGAAGATTGGTGATCCGCGCAGCCGCGATATGGCGGCGAAGGCCGGTGGCCTGAGCGTCGCGGGGGGCATTGTCATAGAAATAATCGAGGCCTGCCTCGCCGATGGCAACGCAGCGTTCATGGGCACTTAGACGGACCAAGTCCTCGGTTTGTATATGCAATTCCTGGTCGGCATTGTGCGGATGCGTGCCGACCGAGCACCAGACATTCGCAAAACGCTCCGCCAGGGCGGCATAGGTGGAAAAGTTATCCACCCTTGTGGAAATCGTCACCATGCCGGTGACGCCCGCCGCTTCGGCGCGCGCCAGGACCCCGTCCAGATCGGCGGAAAGAGCCTCGAAGTCGAGATGGCAATGGCTGTCGATCAGCATGTTATTCGGCCGGTTTTTCCAGGCGGGCGAAGACGCCCTGCGGTAGCGGCAGCTCAGTTCCGGTTAGCAGACTGTTAGCGTCAAGCGCCGCAGCAAGCATGCGTTGATCCTCCGGCACGGCCAGTTGGTCAAGCAGACGCGACGCCGAAGCCGGAACGAAGGCCAGCATGGGGATGGCGAGCCGGCGGACGGTGTCGGCAGTGATGTAGAGCACGGTGGCCATGCGCGCCGGATCGGTCTTTTTCAGCGACCAGGGTTCCTGGGCGGCGAAATAATTATTGGCCGAACTCAGGGCCGCGATGATGGCGCCGGTGGCCTCGTGGACCAATTGCTGGTCCATGGCCTTCTGGGCTGCGTCCAGGGCGCCGGCGACTTCGGCAATGATCGCCTGGTCGGCCTCGGTCAGCGGACCCAGCTCCGGCACCCTGGCGTCGCAATTCTTGTTGATCATCGACAGCGAGCGCTGCGCCAGATTGCCGAGATTGTTGGCGAGATCGGCATTGACGCGATTGATCAGCTTTTCATTGCTGTAATCGCCGTCATGGCCGAAGGAGACTTCGCGCAGGAAGAAATAGCGGACCGCATCGGCGCCGAAAGTGTCGACCAGATGAAACGGGTCGATGACATTGCCCAGCGACTTGCTCATCTTCTGGCCGTCGACGGTCAGGAAGCCATGGGCGAAGACGCGATGCTGCACCTCCAGGCCGGCGCTCATCAGGAAGGCGGGCCAATAGACGGTGTGGAAGCGGATGATGTCCTTGCCGATGACATGCAGGTCGGCCGGCCAGAACTTCTTGAACAATTCGCTGTTCTCGTCGGGATAGCCGACGCCGGTAATGTAATTGGTGAGCGCGTCGACCCACACATACATCACATGGCCCGGCGCATCCGGAACCGGAATGCCCCAGTCGAAAGTAGTGCGGGAGATGGACAGGTCCTGCAGCCCGCTCTTGACGAAGGAGATGATCTCGTTGCGCCGTTCCTTGGGCGCGATGAAATCGGGATTGGCCTCGTACAGATCGAGCAGCTTCTGCTGATAGGCCGAGAGGCGGAAGAAATAGGTCGGCTCCTCCACCCATTCCACTTCCGCGCCGGACGGGGCAAAGCGCTTGCCGTCCTGTTCGGTCAATTCGTCCTCGTCGAAATAGGCTTCGTCGCGCACCGAATACCAGCCTTTATAGACCGACTGGAAAATGTCGCCGTTCTGGCTCGCCGCCATCTTCTTCCAGATGGCCTGCGAAGCGTCGTGGTGCCGCGGCTCGGTGGTGCGGATGAAATCGTCGTTGGACAGGTTCAATGTCTCGGCCAGCCGGCGGAATTCGCCGGCATTGCGATCCGCCAGCTCGCGCACCGGAATGCCTTCCTTGTCGGCGGTCTGCACCATCTTGATGCCGTGCTCATCGGTGCCGGTGAGGAAATAGACCTCCCTGCCCTCCAGCCGTTTCCAGCGGGCAATGGCGTCGGTGGCGATCATCTCATAGGCATGGCCGATATGGGGGGCGCCATTGGGATAGGAAATCGCGGTCGTGACGTAGAAAGGCTTGGTCATGCTGGCTCTGCGGGGCTGGCGGATAGGGCACTATGCTTCCGGATGGAATCGAAGATCACCGCCAGCGTCTGTTTCATGTCGAGATTGACGCTGTCGGCTTCGGCCAGAAGTGCGTTTGCCTTCTCCCATAGCTCGGTTGCCGAGGCAAGCCGCCTGCTTCGCCCCGAGCGCATCGCGGCATCGCGCATTTCATTGGCCAGCCAGTCATTGATTATCTCGCGCGCAAACGACATGTCCGGCCCCTGCGGATCGCTGCCCAGCGCATCGGCCAGCTTCAGTGCGGCGGCAATGGGCGCCGCTTCCGGCTGTCGCAACCACAGGATCAGCGCCCCGACCGGCGAATCCTCGGCCAGCGACAGGGTCTCGAACGCCCGCCGGGGACGGCCGCCGGCCAATTGCACGGCGCGGTCCAGCGACGCCGCGTCAAGGTCCGGCAAGCTGGTCGAGACGACCTGGACCAGCAATTCATCCGGCAGCGCCCGCAGCGCCAGATTGTGGCAGCGCGAGCGTATCGTGGGCAGCAATTGTCCCGGCCGGTGCGAAATCAGGAAGAATGTCGTATCGGCCGGCGGCTCTTCCAGCGTCTTGAGCAGCGCATTGGCGGCAGAGGGATTGCAGTCGTCGATGCTGTCGAGAATGGCGATACGGTGCCCCGCCCTGCCCCGCGTATGGTGCAGTCCTTCGCGTAATTCGCGCACATCCTCGACGCGAATGACCGAATAAAAGCTCTTGCTGTCCTTGGGCCGGCGGCGCAGCACCGACAGGTTCGGATGTGACATGGCGGCTATCTGCTCGCGGACGCGCAGCGGGTCCTCGTCGCCCGTTGCCGTGAGAATGGCCGCCGCCAATTCGAAAGCCAGCGTCGCCTTGCCGATCCCCTGCGGTCCATGCAGCATGATGGCGCCGGGCAGGCGGTTTTCGGCCAATTGCCCCAGAATGGCGGTACGGGCCAAGTCGTGGCCGATGGCCGACTGCCTGTGCTCCGGCAGCGGCAGGCCGTCGATTGCGGATGGATCGGTCACGCCACCGGCCTGCCTTGCAGCTCGGGGAAGCGCTCGCTGACGATTGCCCAGATGGCGTTTTCCAGCGCCTCTTCCCCCTGCTCAGCCGAAATGACGATGCAGCGGTCCGGATTGTGCCGGGCAATGTCGAGAAAGTTCTTGCGCAGGACCTGGTGCCATTCCAATTCCTCCTTCTCGAAGCGGTCGCCGGTAAGTTGCAATCCATCCTCGATGGTGCGCTGCTCGACGCGCCGGAAGGCGGTTTCCGGGTCCATGTCGAGCACGATCGTCAAATCCGGCACATGGCCATCGAGCGCCAGGTCTTCCAGGGCATTGATCAATCCATCGTCCACCCCGCCGGTCAGGCCCTGATAGGCGCGGGTGGAATCGCAAAAGCGGTCGGAAATCACCCAGGTGCCCTTGGCGAGATTGGGAGCGATGAGCTGATTGACGTGATCGAGCCGCGCGGCCGCGAACAGCACCGCCTCCGCGCCGGCGCCCCAGGCTTCCGAGCGTCCCTGCAGAATGAAGGAGCGGATGGCCTCGGCCTTGGGCGTACCGCCCGGCTCGCGGGTGCGGATCACATCCACGCCATGGCGGCCCAGATTGTTGAGCAGGCGGCGCACCTGCGTCGACTTGCCCACGCCTTCGCCACCCTCAAAGGTGATGAAGCGGGCTGGGCGTCGATTGGGCGCTTCGAGCATGGTCAGACTGATTCCTTGATCCGCCCTCCTTTTAGGTCACCTGATCGGAAGGGAAAAGACGGGAGGGCTTTCGATGTTGGGAGATCGGGGTTGGAAGTGCTCGGAATAGCGGTTCCTTCGCCTCTCCTTGAGGGTGGGGGTCGGAGCTAGGGCGAGATTGTCGAAATTGTAAGGGCCGCAGCACCCCCTTCCCTCTCCTCAAGGGGGAGGGAGCGATGGGGCCGACAATTGCGGTGGTCGTTGGCCTGCTGCCGACGGTGGCCCTGACCTGATGGACGAGGTTTATGGTGGGACGGAGGAAACCTTAGCCTGCCCGCCATTCGAGCGCAGCTCTCATGGTCTTTTCGCCTAAATTCGCTCCACTGGAGCGAATTTGCCTGCGGCACGGCCCTGCCCGCCATTCGAGCGTAGCTCTCATGGCCTTTTCGCCTAAATTCGCTCCACTGGAGCGAATTTGCCTGCGGCACGGCTCAAAGCCAGCCAAGGGCGAGGTGTTTTAGGGCGTCGGTGGCGCGGCGCACCAGGTCGCCCTGGCCGACATCCTCGGCGGCATAAAGCGGTGCGGCTTGCACCAACTGGTCGTTGCAATAGACGCGCAGCTCGGCAATCCGGTCGCCCTGATGCACCGGCGGCAGGAGCGGGCCGTTATAGTTGAGCGTGGCCGAGAGGCATTGCCGCGAGCCGCGTGGCAGATAGAGGGCGATTTCGCCATTGCCGACCAGGCCGACATTGGGGCTTTCGCCGCCATAGACATCGGCATGGCCGACGATCGTTCCCGCCGCATAGGGCGTGAGCCGCTCGAAGGCCCGCTGTCCCCAGGTCAGCAGCTTGCGGCCCTCTTCGGCGCGCTCGCGCATCGAGGTGAGGCCGTGCACCACCGCGATCAGCCGGCGATCGCCCTGGGCGGTCGAAATCACCGAACCATAGCCGGCAGCCTGGGTATGGCCGGTCTTGAGGCCGTCGACCCCGATGCCGACCTCGATCAGCGAATTGCGATTGGCCTGCTTGATCTTGTTCCACTCCATCTCCGGCTCGGAGAAGTAATGGTAGAATTCGGGGAATTCGCGGATCAGGTAGCGGCCAAGCTCGGCCAGGTCGCGGGCGGTCGAATATTCGTTCGGGTCCGGCAGGCCGGTCGAATTGGTGAAATGGGAGCCGACCAACCCCAATTCGCGGCCCATCTCGTTCATCATCGCGGCAAAAGTGGCTTCCGAGCCGGCAATGCCCTCGGCCAGGACAATGGCGGCGTCATTGCCCGACTGGATGACGACCGAGCGGATCAGGTCCTCGACCCGGATCTGCGAATTGAGCTCGGCGAACATGGTCGAGCCCCCCGAGGCGGCACCGCCGGTGCGCCAGGCATTTTCGGACACGAAGAATTCATCGTCGAGGCTGACGCGGCCGGCGCGGATTTCGTTGAAAACCACCGCCAAGGTCATGAGCTTGGTCATGCTGGCCGGCTCGAGCGCCGCATCCGCGTCCTTCTGGAAGATCACCGTGCCGGATTCATAATCCATCAGCACCGCGAACCTGGCCTTGGTGTCGAACTCGACCTGCGCCGAGACCGGCACGACCAGCGCCAGAAATGCGGTGGCGATGAGGATCGACAATCTCACCAAGGCGCTCCCTTCATGCCCATATGCGCCGAAAGCCTGCGGCGGACGGGCATTTCATCAATAGAGAACTATATCGTTGAGGCCAAGTTCCCGGGCCAGATCCAGCGCATCCTGCTCGATCACGCCGGGCTTGAGATAAGTGAGCGTCAGCCGCGTCGCGGCGCGGCCATTGCTGGTGACGGCCTCTTCGGAGACGGCGCCCAGCAGGGCGAATTCCTGGGCCAGCCGCGCCGCATTGCCCGGCTCGGCATAGACGCCGAGGCCGATGGCGACCCGACGATTATCGGCATCGACGGAAGCGGCCCAGTCCGCCAGGCCGCCATTCCCCGACGCCATGGCATTGGCCGCCGCATGGGCGGAGCCGATTGCGGCGTCGGCCTGTTGCGGCGTTGTGTCAGCATAGGAGAACAAACCATTGAAAAAGCTTGTGGTCATGCCGACAAGGCTGCGATTGCTTTCGCCACCGGAACTGGCCACCCGGATCGGTCCGTTATCGTAATCGGCCGGGCCGGAATAGCTGGCGACCAGCGTGCGGGTATCGTCGCCGTTGAGCGGGGCCTCGCCGACATAGGCGACCTGCACATTGGCCGAGCCCTTATTGACATAGCCCAGCATCGAGGCGGCGCGGTGGGACAAATCGATGATGCGGCCGGATACATAGGGGCCACGATCGTTGACGCGGACCACCAGCGAGCGGCCATTATCGGTATTGGTGACGCGCACATAGGAAGGCAGCGGCAGCGTCGGATGAGCGGCGGTGATGTGGTTGGCCGAGAAGATCTCGCCATTGGCGGTGCGGCGGCCGTGGAAATCGGCGCCATACCAGGAAGCGGTGCCGGACGCCGAATAGTTCGGATCGTGTTGCGGCACATAGGTCTTGCCGCGCACCGTATAGGGCTTGCCGATCTGCTGGCGCCCCCCGCCCCGTGGCGGATTGGGATTGGAGGTCACGCGGGGAGACACGGCGACGCCATATTCGCTGGAGGTGAAGGCGCCGCGCTTCACCGTGGCGCCCAGCCCGCCGCCCGTGGCGCAGGCGGCGATCATGGGGAGAAGAAGGGCCGAAAGGGCAATGACACGGACGGCGCTGCGCCAGGAGGTCGTCACGGTACGCAATACTCTACAAAACCGGAAATTTTCGCTCGAAAGGATAACCCGCCCGCCCCGGCGTTCACAGAAAGGAACAATTTTACGGTTTAGAGGAGGTTAAGGCCAACAGGGCGTTAGCCTCTGGAATGGCATTTGCATCATTTGGCTAGCGGAACGTTAGCCTTTGCCTTGGCACTTGACTGATATAAAGATATCTTTATGTGATGCGAAGCGCCTGATTGCGCCGGCCAGTTATGAAAGTGAGGATGGCGATGAGCCCCTCCCCCGCCCCGATTTCGGAAATCCCCGTTCAGCCCGACTGGAAGGAGGTGCGCGCCGCCCTGGCGAAAGCCATGCGGGACCGCATCCTGATCCTGGACGGCGCCATGGGCACCATGATCCAGCGGCTCGGCCTGGACGAGGATAATTTCCGCGGCGAACGGTTCAAGGACTGGAGCCATCCGCTCAAGGGCAATAACGACCTGCTGGTCATCACCGAACCGCAGATGATCGAGGATATCCACTACGCCTACTACATGGCGGGCGCCGATATCGTCGAAACCAACACCTTTTCGGCCACCTCGGTGGCTCAGGCGGACTATGGCTGCGAAAGCGCCGTCTACGACATCAATTACCAGGGTGTCCTCGTCGCCCGCCGCGCCGCCCGGCGTGCCGAGGAGGCGGATGGCCGCCGCCGCTTCGTTGCCGGCGCCATCGGCCCTACCACCAAGACCTCGTCCATGTCCACGGACGTCAACAATCCCGGCCATCGCTCGATCACCTTCGACCAATTGGTGACCGCCTATGGCGAGGCCATTCGCGGGCTGGTCGATGCCGGCGCCGACCTGCTGCTATTCGAAACCGTCACCGATACGCTGAACCTCAAGGCCGGTATTTTCGCGGCGCAGCGGCTGTTCGAGAGCCGCGGCATCGACGTGCCGGTGATGATTTCGGGCACCATTACCGACCTGTCGGGCCGCACCCTGTCCGGGCAGACCCCGACGGCGTTCTGGTATTCCATACGCCACGCCAAGCCGCTGACCATCGGGCTGAACTGCGCTCTGGGCGCCGACCTGATGCGCGACCATATCGCCGAATTGTCCGGGGTGGCCGACACTTTCGTCTGCGCCTATCCCAATGCCGGCCTGCCCAATGAAATGGGCGGCTATGACGAAACGCCCGAGCAGATGACCAGCCAGTTGCGCGCCTTTGCCAGCGACGGGCTGCTCAATATCGTCGGCGGCTGCTGCGGCTCGACGCCGGACCATATCCGCGCCATTGCCGAAATGGCGGCGCAATATCGGCCGCGCCAAGTGCCCCATGCCGAAAGGCTGCTGCGGCTGGCCGGGCTGGAGCCGTTCACGCTGACCAGCGAAATTCCCTTCGTCAATATCGGCGAGCGCACCAATGTCACCGGCTCGGCCCGCTTCAAGAAACTGATCACCGCCGGCGATTACACCGCCGCGCTCGACGTGGCGCGGGACCAGGTGGCCAATGGCGCCCAGGTCATCGACATCAACATGGACGAGGGCCTGATCGACTCCAAGCAGGTAATGGTGGACTACCTCAACCTGGTGGCGGCCGAACCCGACATCGCCAAGGTGCCGCTGATGATCGACAGCTCCAAATGGGAGGTGATCGAGGCCGGGCTAAAATGCGTGCAGGGCAAGGCGCTGGTCAATTCCATCTCGCTCAAGGAAGGCGAGGCGCAATTCATCGAGCAGGCCAAGCTGGTCAAGGCCTATGGCGCCGCCGTGGTGGTGATGGCCTTCGACGAGACCGGCCAGGCCGACACCAAGCAGCGCAAGGTGGAAATCTGCGCGCGGGCCTACAAGATCCTGACCGAAGTGGTCGGCCTGCCGCCCGAGGATATCATTTTCGATCCCAATGTGTTTGCCATCGCCACCGGCATCGACGAGCACAATAATTACGGCGTCGATTTCATCGAGGCCACCAAGGAGATCACCGAGACCTTGCCGCATGTGCATATTTCGGGCGGCATCTCCAACCTCTCCTTCTCGTTCCGGGGCAACGAGCCGGTGCGCGAGGCCATGCATGCCGTGTTCCTCTATTATGCCATCCAGAACGGCATGGACATGGGCATCGTCAATGCCGGGCAATTGGCGGTCTATGAAAGCATCGACCCGGAACTGCGCGACGCCTGCGAGGACGTGATCCTCAACCGCCGTACCGATTCGACGGACCGCATGCTGGAGCTGGCCGAACGCTACAAGGGCCAGGGCGGCGGTGGCGGCAAGGTCAAAGACCTGTCCTGGCGCGAATTGCCGGTCGGCGAGCGCATCAGTCATGCGCTGGTCAACGGCATTACCGAATATATCGAGGCCGATACCGAAGAGGCGCGCCAGAGCGCCGAGCGGCCGCTGCACGTGATCGAAGGTCCGCTGATGGCCGGCATGAATATTGTCGGCGACCTGTTCGGCGCGGGCAAGATGTTCCTGCCCCAGGTGGTGAAATCCGCCCGGGTAATGAAGCAGGCCGTGGCCTATCTGATGCCGTTCATGGAAGCAGAAAAGCTCGCCGGCGGCGATACCAGCGGCCGCCAGAGCGCCGGCAAGGTGCTGATGGCGACGGTCAAGGGCGACGTGCACGATATCGGCAAGAATATCGTGGGCGTCGTGCTCGCCTGCAACAATTACGAAATCGTCGATCTGGGCGTCATGGTGCCGAGCCAGAAGATTCTGGAGACAGCCAGGGCCGAGAATGTCGACATTATCGGCCTGTCCGGGCTGATTACCCCCTCGCTGGACGAGATGGCGCATGTCGCCGCGGAAATGGAGCGCGAAGGTTTCGACATTCCGCTGCTGATCGGCGGCGCCACGACCAGCCGCGTCCACACGGCGGTGAAAATCCATCCGCGCTATGAGCGCGGCCAGGCCGTGCACGTCAACGATGCCAGCCGCGCTGTCGGCGTGGTGTCGAACCTGCTCTCGGACGACACCAAGGTGACTTTCATCGAGCAGGTGCGGGCCGAATATGCCAAGGCCACCGCCGCGCATGAGCGGGCCGAGCGGGAGAAAAAGCGCCTGCCGCTGGAGGCTGCGCGCCAGAATGCCTTCCGGCCGGACTGGGCCAGCTATACGCCGCCGGTCCCGAGCTTTCTGGGCACCCGCACCTTCACCGATTTCGATCTTGGCGAACTGGCCCCCTATATCGACTGGACGCCATTCTTCCAGACCTGGGAGCTCCGGGGCCGTTACCCCGCCATTCTCGAGGACGAGAAGCAGGGCGAGGCGGCGCGGGCGCTTTGGGCCGATGCCCAGAAAATGCTGGAGCAGGTCATTGCCGAAAAATGGTTCGTGCCCAAGGCGGTGATCGGCTTCTGGCCGGCCAATGCGGTGGGCGACGATGTGCGCCTGTTCACCGGCGAGGACCGGAGCGAGGAACTGGCGACGCTCTACACCCTGCGCCAGCAGCTTTCGCGGCGCGAAGGCAAGCCGAACATGGCCTTGAGCGATTTCGTCGCCCCTCTCGACAGCGGCAAGCCCGATTATCTCGGCGGCTTCGTGGTGACGGCGGGCATCGAGGAAGTGGCCATTGCCGAGCGGTTCGAGCGGGCCAATGACGATTATTCGTCCATTCTGGTCAAGGCGCTGGCCGACCGCTATGCGGAAACGCTGGCCGAATTCATGCATTTGCGGGTCCGCCGGGAATTCTGGGGCTATGCCCCCGACGAGGACCTGACGCCCGAAGACGTCATCCTGGAAAAATATCGCGGCATCCGCCCGGCGCCGGGCTATCCGGCGCAGCCGGACCATACCGAGAAAACCACGCTGTTCCGGCTGCTGGACGCCGAAAACTCCGTGGGCGTCGCCCTGACGGAAAGCTATGCCATGTGGCCCGGATCATCGGTGTCCGGCCTCTATTTAAGCCATCCCGATTCCTATTATTTCGGCGTGGCCAAGGTGGAGCGCGACCAGGTGCTGGATTATGCGCAGCGCAAGAACATGGCGGTGGAGGACGTCGAGCGCTGGCTGGGCCCGATCCTGAATTACATTCCGGGCAAGGTGGCGGCGGCGTGAGCGCCGCGCTTGCCGAAATCCCCCTCATCCGCTCTTCGGGCGCCTTCGCCCATAAGGGGAGAAGGCCGGGCCGGCGTCGCAGCGCGACACGGTGAGGGCATGACCCGTCTCGATCCCATTCCCGTCACCCTCATCACCGCGAAAGGCCATCTCACGCCTGTGGACGGCGACACCGCGCTGATCCGGCTGCCGGCCAATTCCGGCCATGGCCATGCCGATGGCGAGGTCTGCATGGCCTGCGCGGCGCAGACCGATATACGGGCGCTGCTCCATAATCTGCTGGAAGAGCAAAAGCGCGGCATGCGGCCGGCATTCAGGCGGGTCGTGGTGGATGCCAGCGCCGTGACGGATCAGGACAGGGTGGTGGCGGCGCTGACCGGAAAACTCCCGGCACAGGCGCTGCGGGATCACAGCGTGGCTCGGAGGTTCTATCTGGCGGGATAATCTCCCTTACCTCTCCCCCAAGGGAGAGGAAAGAAGGGGCTATTCCAAAAACCGCACCAATGGCGTATCGGCGCGCAGATAGAGCGGATGCCTGGGGGAGCCGTCGGCATTGGTGCCGAAGCACCAGAGGTCATGTCCATCGGCGCGCAGGGCATTGACGATTTCGCGCCCCGCCGGCGCCAGCGCCTTGTTGAGCCGGCCATGGCACAACACCACCTTGGCCGCGCCCGCCGCCGCGTCGCGGATGGCCGGGATATTGGCTGGCGACACCGCCACGATGCCGGGCTGCACCAGCATTTTGGGCATGGTGGCGCGGTAATCGCCGACATTGCATTTGACCATGCCGGAAAAGCCCTCGCGCCGGGCAAAGGTCCATTCGCGGGCGCAGGTGGGATCATCGACATTGGCGTCGGCGGTGGAGGGGTTCATGCCGATGAAGAGGATGTAGCGTTCGGGGAAGGCATCGCCCAGCCAGCGGCGCATGACCTGGCGATAGCGGCCATCCTCGCTCATCACCACATCGCCGTGAACGCCCTCGGCCAGGCGCAGGCGCACCTTGCCGCCGGGATCGTGAAACGCCGAATTCATGCCGTGAGATCGTCCGGCGGGGCCAGGCCATTGATCAGGCTGGCGGTGGTGATCGTATTGGCCAGCAGGCAGGCAATGGTCATCGGCCCGACCCCGCCCGGCACCGGGGTGATGGCAGCGGCGATTGCGGCGGCGGCGGCCGTGTCCACATCGCCGACCAGCCGGGTCTTGCCTTCGCCCCTTTCGGGGGCCGGCACGCGATTGATGCCCACATCGATGACCACGGCGCCCGGCTTGATCCAGTCGCCCTTGATCATTTGCGGGCGGCCGACGGCGGCGACGACGATATCGGCCTGGCGCACGACAGCGGCGAGGTCGCGGGTACGGGAATGGGCGACGGTGACGGTGCAATTATCGCGCAGCAGCAATTGCATCATCGGCTTGCCGACGAGATTGGAGCGGCCGACGATCACCGCGCTCTTGCCTTCCAAGCTCCCCAATTGGTCGCGCAGCAGCATCAGGCAACCCAGCGGCGTGCACGAAACCGGGCCCGGCAGGCCGATCTGCACCTTGCCGACATTGGCGGGGGTGAAGCAATCCACGTCCTTGGCCGGATCGATGGCTTCGATGACCTTGTTGGGGTCGATATGGCGGGGAAGCGGCAATTGCACGAGAATGCCATGCACTTGCAGGTCGGCATTGAGCTGCCGGATCAGCGCTAGCAGCTCGGCCTCCTGGATATCGGCCGGCAATTCGTGCTTGTACGAATTCATGCCGACTTCGGCGGTTTGCTTCGCCTTGTTCGAGACATAGACCTGGCTGGCCGGGTCCTCGCCGACAATGATCACGGCGAGGCCGGGGGTGATGCCGTGCTCGCGCTGCAACCGCTCGACATGGCCGGCGATGCGACCGCGCAGACTTTCGGCAAATAGCTTTCCGTCGATGATTTTTGCGGTCATATCGGCCTCGTTCTGCTTGAATGGAGGCGCGGGAGAGCCTTCCCGCGTTTCGGCTTCGACATAAGGGATGCGCGATGATCCGTCCATGGTTATGGCTGCCGCTGGCAGCGCTTTCACTGAGCCCGGCCCTGGCGCAGGAGAGCTCGCTGCAAAAACAGGCGCAAAAACTCCATGCGCTGGCCGGCGGGGAATATTGCGCGCCGGTCGAAGGCGGATATGTGCCGGACGACGCCTATTCCGAATGGACCTTCAGCTACCAGCCGGACTGGGGCGACGATGCGCCGGAGGTAGAGGTGACGCTGATCCGCATCTTCTGCGGCGCCGGCGCATATAATCTGCAACACGCCTATTACATCCAGCGGCAATATGAGGGGCTGACGCCCCTGCCCTTCGCCGCGCCGAGCGTCGAGGCGCATTATGCGGAGGGCGACGATATCGACAGCGGCCTGGAAAGCCTCGCCGTCACCGGGATGAAAGCCGACCTGATCCTGGTCAATTCCGAGTTCGATCCCGAAACGCGCACCATCACCGCCCATGCGCTGTGGCGCGGCATCGGTGATGCCAGCTCGACCGGCATCTGGCAATTCAAGGACGGCGATTTCGTGCTGGTGCGTTACGAGGTGGATGCCAGCTATGACGGCGAGGTCAATCCCGAACTTGTCTATGAGGCGCCATAGGAGGCGATCTTGGCGGAACAGAAGACCCGGCCCCATAGCGGCGATGTGGGCGAATTCCTTGCCGGCCTCGACGCGGCCAAGCGGGCCGACAGCGACACGCTGATCGGCCTGATGCAGGACATTTCCGGCGAACAGCCGGTGCTCTGGGGCACGATGATCGGCTTTGGGCACTATCATTACCAATATGAATCGGGCCATGCGGGCGAGGCCTTCCGCATCGGCTTCGCGCCGCGCAAGGGCGAATTCAGCCTTTATGTGCTGACCGCCTATGCCGGCGCCGAACAGGCGCGCGAAACTGAACTGCTCGCTCGGCTGGGCAAGCACCGGCGGGGAAAATCCTGCCTCTATGTGCGCAAGCTGGCCGATATCGATCCGGCGGTCTTGCGGGCGCTGGTGGACGAAGCCTGGCGCTTCATGGAACGGCGCTATCCGGCAAAGTGAAGGCCGCCACGGCATTACTGCCGGGCGGCCTCTATGGGAGCGATCCACCGCGCTGTTGAGGGCTTGGGGGACAAGCGGCGAACCGCCTCCCGCTCACCGGATGCATGGGTCGCTTGCCTTGCCGATGAACTGACCCGAAGATGGCGGTCAATTGCGGCAATAAAAGAGCGGGTCACCGAGTTGTGAAAGCCACCGGGCCGGTCACAGCCCGCGTTGAGAAGGCGACATGCGGCCTCTATAATAGGGGCGTAGAGCAGAGACGATTCCAGCCATAGCGGCCCGACCCGCGGGACCGCGCCAGGGGACACGATGACCACCCTCACACCGCCGCGCCTCGACAAGCAATCCTTCACCGATCCGGCTGCGGCCTGGGCCCATATCGCCGATATCTATCACCGCAATTGCGGCTTCATCCGCCAGCATCTCGAAGGGCTGACCGCCGGCCGGGTGCCCGAGGGAAGGGTGCGGGCCTTCTATCCGCAGGTGGAAGTGCGCTCGACCAGCTATTCCAAGCATGAGAGCACCCTGCCCTATGGCTATCTGCATACGCCGGGGCTCTATCGCACCACGGTGACCGCCCCGGACCTGTTCAAGGGCTATTTGCAGGAACAGTTCGCGGTCATCCTCAAGAACCATGGCGGCACCATCGATGTCGGCGAGTCGGAAACCCCGATCCCGCTGCATTTCGCACTGGGCCCACGCGAGAATCTGGATGGGGAGACCATCAACGCGCTGGATATTCCGCTGCGCGACCTGTTCGACGTGCCGGACCTGGCCAATACCGACGACGAGATCGCCAATGGCACCTATGTGCCGCCGCGCGGCGGGCCCTATCCGCTATCCGCTTTCACGGGGCCGCGCGTCGATTATTCGCTGTTCCGGCTGGCCCATTACACCGGCACCGATGCCGAGCATTTCCAGAACTTCGTCATCTTCACCAATTACCAATTCTATATCGACGAATTCTGCCGCATCGCCAAAGGCTGGATGAGCGAGAAGCATCCGCATTACCAGCGCTTCATCGAGCCAGGCAATGTGGCGACCGACAATATGCTGATCGGCGGCGGCGTCACCGGCACCCCGCCGCCCCGGACGCCGCAAATGCCCGCCTATCACCTGGTCGGCGAGCGGGGCCGGGGCATCACCATGGTCAATATCGGCGTCGGTCCTTCCAACGCCAAGACCATCACCGACCATATCGCGGTGCTGCGGCCGCATGCCTGGATCATGCTCGGCCATTGCGCCGGCCTTCGAAACAGCCAGGAACTGGGCGATTACGTGCTGGCCCATGCCTATGTGCGCGAGGATCACGTGCTCGACGCCGACCTGCCGCTCTCGGTGCCCATTCCGGCTCTCGCCGAAGTGCAGGTGGCGCTGGAACAGGCGGTCGAGGAAATCACCCAGACCGCCGGGGTCGAAACCAAGAAGATCATGCGCACCGGCACGGTGGCGACCTTCGACAACCGCAATTGGGAATTGTGGGACCAAGCGGAAATCGTCCGGCAATTGAGCCAGTCGCGCGCCGTGGCGCTGGACATGGAAAGCGCCACCATCGCCGCCAACGGCTTCCGCTTCCGCGTGCCCTATGGCACCCTGCTCTGCGTGTCCGACAAGCCGCTGCATGGCGAGTTGAAGCTGCCGGGCATGGCCTCGGACTTCTATCGCACTCAGGTGAACCGGCATTTGCAGGTGGGATTGCGGGCAATGGAAATCCTGCGCGACGAGCCGGCGGAACGCCTGCATTCGCGCAAATTGCGCAGCTTCGCGGAGACGGCGTTTCAGTAGGCGGAGGCGATGGCGGTCGTTTCGCCGATTGGACGGGCCCTCCTCTCAAGAGGGAGAGAGCTAAGGGCCTTGATGCTGGAAAACTCCGGCGCCTCCTAGACCTCATGGTGAACTTGTCGAACCACGAGGTCGGATGACACCGGGGCCGCGACCTCGTCCTTCGACACGCTCAGGATGAGGTCTGTGGGGCAAGGATGCGGTCCCGAAAGTGGGCGGCAGCCTTGTTGTGCTCGCGTCGTCGTGGCCCCGATAAAGCAGTGGAGGCCGGAGCCGGCCTCCACTTTTTCGCTCAATCGCGGTCGAGCAGCGTCCGCCAGATGATGGCGCCCAAAGCGGCGCCGGCCAGCGGGGCGAGGATGAACAGCCAGACCTGACCCAGGGCGCCATTATCCGCGAAGATGGCGGCGGCGATGGAGCGGGCCGGATTGACCGAAGTATTGCTGACCGGGATCGAGATCAGGTGGATCAGCGTCAGGCCGAGGCCGATGGCGATCGGCGCGAAGCCGGTCGGCGCATTGCCATGGGTCGACCCCAGAATGATCAGCAGGAAAAAGGCGGTGAGCACCACTTCGGCCACCAGCACCGAAACCAGCCCATAGCCCTGCGGCGAGAGCGCGTCATAGCCGTTGGAGGCGAAGCCGCCGGCGGTGAAGTCGGCAACGCCCGAGGCGATGACGAAGAGCACGGCGGCCCCCAGAATGCCCCCGACGACCTGCGCTGCCCAATAGGGCAACAGATCCTTGTACGCAAACCGCCCGGCAATCGCCATGCCGAGCGAAACGGCCGGATTGAAATGGCCGCCCGAAATATGCCCCACGGCATAGGCCATGGTGAGCACGGTGAGGCCGAAGGCCAAGGCGACGCCGGCATAGCCGATACCCAGTTCAGGAATGCCGGCGGCAAGAACGGCTGCCCCGCAGCCGCCGAATACCAACCAGAACGTGCCGAATGCTTCGGCCGACAGGCGTTTGATCATGTCAAAAATTCCCCAAGCGAATGATTCTCGCGCGAATATTGTAGCGAGCGGAAAATTTTCGCCTAGCGGAGATGTATTGGAGCGAGAATTACGCGCCGGGCGGCGCAGTAATAGTCAGGCAGGACGCGGCTGGGGCACCTGCTCCAGCCGCAGCGTTTTTCGGCGGGCCATGCCGATCAGGCCCCGCCTGGACGGTCTCGGGCTCAGCGGCCCTTGACCACCGAATAGCCGGCATATTTGGCCGAGGAACCCAGCTGTTCCTCGATGCGGATCAGCTGGTTGTACTTGGCCATGCGATCCGAACGACTTAGCGAGCCGGTCTTGATCTGACCGCAATTGAGCGCGACGGCGAGGTCGGCAATGGTGGAATCCTCGGTTTCGCCGGACCGGTGCGACATCACCGAAGTATAGCCGGCCCGGTGGGCGCTATCGACGGCGTCGAGCGTTTCGGAGAGCGAGCCGATCTGGTTGACCTTGACCAGGATCGAGTTGGCGACGCCCATCTTGATGCCGGATACCAGGCGCTTGGTATTGGTGACGAAAAGATCGTCGCCGACCAGTTGCACCTTGTCGCCGATGGCCTCGGTCAGCGCCTTCCAGCCATCCCAATCGTCCTCGGCCATGCCGTCTTCGATGGAGATGATCGGATAGCGGGAGACCAGGTCCGCGAGGAAGCGCACATTTTCGTCGGAGGACAGCGACTTGCCCTCGCCCACCATCTCGTATTTGCCGTTCTTGTAATATTCGGTGGCGGCGCAATCGAGGCCGAGGAACACGTCCTCGCCCGGCTTGTAACCGGCCTTCTCGATGGAGCTCATGATGAAGCCCAGCGCGTCGTCCGCCGATTTCAGGTCCGGCGCGAAGCCGCCTTCGTCGCCCACATTGGTATTGTGGCCTTCAGCGGACAGCCCCTTCTTGAGGGTGTGGAAGATTTCCGAACCGATGCGGACGGCGTCGGCGAGCGACTTGGCGCCGGCGGGCATGATCATGAATTCCTGCATGTCGATCGGGTTGTCCGCATGCTCGCCGCCATTGATGATGTTCATCATCGGCACCGGCAGCACATGGGCATTGGGGCCGCCGACATAGCGGTAAAGCGGCAATTCGCTCGATTCGGCGGCGGCCTTGGCCACGGCCAGCGACACGCCGAGAATGGCATTGGCGCCCAGCTTGCCCTTGTTGGCGGTGCCGTCCAGTTCGATCATCGCCTTGTCGACGCCCAGTTGATCGAGAGCGTCCATGCCCTGGATTTCGTCGGCAATGGCGCCATTGACGTTCTCGACCGCCTCGGTCACGCCCTTGCCGCTATAGAGCTTGCCGCCATCGCGCAGTTCCACAGCTTCATGGGCGCCGGTCGAGGCGCCCGAGGGAACGGCGGCGCGGCCGAAGCTGCCATCGTCCAACACCACATCGACTTCGACGGTGGGATTGCCACGGCTGTCATAGATCTGGCGGCCATGGACGTGGATGATTGAAGACATAATTGCCCTTCCCGGTCATTGTATGGGGTGTAACAGCCTGTCTAGACGCGCCGTGTGGCAGATGAAAGAGGGCAGCGACAAAAAAGCCGCACTCTCCCGGCTGAAACGTTGCCATTCAGGATTAACGGGGCCTAACATGTCGCTGCCAACCGCCCGGCTGGCATATTTCGGAGGACGACAGACGTGACCAGACCCCTCGTGAAACAGGTGGCCCATACCTGCATTTTCGCCCGCGACCTGACCGAAGTCGAGGCCTTCTATCGCGACGTCATCGGCGTGGCCCCCAAATTCGATTTCAAGCGCGGCGAGGACCGGATCGGCTTCTATCTCGATTTCGGCAATCGCACCTTTGTCGAAGTGTTTCTCAAGGGCGAATCGCGCTTCGAGGAAAACAACCAGATCAATCATCTGTGCTTCGAAACCGACGATATCGACGCCTTCATGGCCCATGCCCGCGGCCAGGGCGTCGCGGTGACCGACAAGAAGCTCGGCGTCGACCAGACCTGGCAATGCTGGCTGGCCGATCCCAGCGGAGTGAAGCTGGAAATTTTCCAGTACACCGCCGACAGCATGCAATTCGGCCCGGATGGGGCGGTTTGTCAGGTGGATTGGTAGGACGGGGCATTCCTGCAACGCCCCTTAGACCTCATGGTGAGCTTGTCGAACCATGAGGTCGCGGCCACCGGAGCTATCGACCAGTGGAGCGCGAGGCAACTATTCCTCCCGCTTATGTCCCTCGATATGCTGGTCCGCCCGGGCCTTCTCCAGCGCCTCGTTCTGCTTTTCCGCCTTGCTGCGGCCGAATTTAAGCCGATTGGCTTCGGCGCCGGCCGCTTTCTCGGCGCGCGCCTTCTGCTTGCGGAAATTGCGCAGATTGACGATTTCAGCCACGCGAATACCGCCTCGCCCGGGATGGCTCAATGCTCATCGACGATCCCGCTATAGGGCTGCAGGCGCTTTTCCAGATGCACGCTGGCAAAGGGATCGTGGCCGGATCGGCCGTTGGGCTTCAGCGCCAAGATGCGATAGCCCTGCTTTTCGTAGAAATGCACCGCCCGGACGTGATCGGCGGGGGTTTCGAGATGGATATGGGCGGCGCCTTCCAGCTCCAGCATGATTTCCATGCGCTCCAGCAGCAGCGTTCCGATGCCATGGCCCTGAATTTCGGGCATGACGAAGAGGTAGGGGATATAGTTTCGCCCGCGCTGCCGTGAGCACCAGCCGACGACCATGTCGTCGATCTCGGCCACGATGGCGTATCGCCAGGCCTCGCCGACGGCGCGGACCAGGCGGCGGCGTTCCCTCTCGCGCATGCCGTCGCGTTCGATCAGAATGGGCAGGATGCCGCTTTCCCAGGCGCGATAGGCGATATCGGCAAGACGCGGGGCATCGCTGATCCTGGCTTTGCGTATCGTGATGCCGGGCAATCTCGCCTCCTATTTGGCGCGGCGCCGCGCCGCGATGATGCCCTTTTCGAAATTGATGTTCCAGTCGATCAGGGTCCGCCAGATAAGCTCGGCCTGATCCTCGTCAAGTTCAAGCTCCAAACTCCGCTCCCGCACCTTTGTGATCACGGTTTCGATACGCGCCGGGTCATAGGCCTCATGCGGATCGGTCTTGATCTCGGCCATGCGGGTCACATAGAGGTGTCGTTCCGCGAACAGCGCCAGCAGCGCCTGGTCGACCCGGTCGATCTCGGCGCGCACATCATCCTTGGTCTCACATTCGGCGGGCAGTTTGGCGGTCACGGCAAGGTCCTGGGCTCAAATCTCGTGTTGCTGGTTTGCACCGGGACGGGGCCGATTTCAACCCGCTGGCGGTGCTAATCTGGTCAAGGCGGGCGGCGCGGCCTATCCTCTAACCATGTCTAGTCAGTCTGAGAGTGTCTGAGTCCCCGTCCGATCGGGACGGGGCGGAGTAAACCAGCCGAATGCCGCGCGCGACGCCGGCAAGCGGTCAACTTTGCTCGTTCCCGCCCATGGCGGGACATCAGGCACCAGACCAATCAATCATGAATGTATCAAAGCTGGAACGGCGCGTGCTCAACGCGCTCGCCCTGGGTGGCCGCATCGTGCCGATGCGCGATGACGCCCAGCGCATTATCGAAATCGACTGCTATTCCCGCGAGGGCTGGGTGCTCGGCGACTGCACCCTGGACCTGTTCAAGCGGCTAAGAGCCAAACGGCTCATCGCCTCCACCGGCGGCGGCCCCTATCGCATCACGCGGCAGGGACTCGAGGCCCTGCGCTGCTAGACCAGGCATCAACGCAAAAATGAACCCTCGCGGCTGCCGCGAGGGTTCGGAATGCGCTTGGCATGGGGGACGCGCGGCTAATGCCGGGTGACGTCGCTCAGGGCGGCGGCGATGTGTTCCCATTCGGCGCTGACGCTGGCCGTGGCGCGGCGCTTGCCGGCGCGGCGATACCAGTAATCGGCATTGCCCATATCGGCCTCGATCCAGTGCATCAGCGCATGGACCCAGTCGAAAGCCTGCACGCCTTCCATGGACTGGACAATATTATGCGCCCGCTCCCATTCGGCGCCGACGCGCAATTCGCCCTTTTTCAGCCACCAGAGCGCCTGCAAGGGCTTGCTCATGTCCTTGGGTGGCTCGGACCAGTCGAGCGTTGTAAATATATCCACGGCCATCGGCGAAATTCCTGTCGGCCCCGACGCCGCCAAAGGACGCGTCGCTACCAGTTTCAACTTGTGCATGGGCGGCAAATAGGCCGGATCGGCGGCGCAATCAAGCACCACCCCTGAAACACAATTACCACCAGGGCTTGGGGGCGAAGTCGCCGCCGGCGCTTTTCTCGATGACCCGCGCCGCCGCGAACAGGGTTTCCTCGTCGAACGGCTTGCCGATGAGCTGGAGACCGAGCGGCAGCCCCTTGCCATCCTTGCCGGCCGGAACGGCGATGCCCGGCAGGCCGGCCATGTTCACCGTCACCGTGAAGATGTCGTTGAGATACATCGCCACCGGATCGGCGGCCAGGGCCGCATCGCCGATGCCGAATGCCGCCGAGGGCGTGGCCGGGGTCAGGATGGCGTCGACGCCGCCATGGAAGGCGTCCTCGAAATCCTTCTTGATCAGCGTCCGCACCTTCTGCGCCTTGACGTAATAGGCGTCGTAATAGCCGGCCGACAGCACATAGGTGCCGATCATGACCCGGCGCTTCACTTCGCGCCCGAACCCGGCGGCCCGGGTCAGCTCGTACATGCCGGTAATGTCCTTGCCGCTGACGCGCAGCCCGTATTTCACCCCGTCATAGCGGGCGAGATTGGACGAGGCTTCGGCCGGCGACACCACATAATAGGCCGGCAGGGCATATTTGGTATGCGGCAGCGAAATATCCTTGACCGTGGCGCCCTCGGCCTTGAGCCATTCCAGCCCTTCGCTCCACAATTTTTCGATCTCGCCCGGCATGCCGTCCATGCGGTATTCCCTGGGCACGCCGATCACCAGGCCCTTGACGCCCCGCTCCACGGCAGCGGCAAAATCGGGAACGGGCAGATCGGCGCTGGTGGAATCCTTGGCGTCGAACCCGGCCATCGAGGTCATCAGGATCGCCGCATCCTCGACCGTGCGGGCCAGCGGCCCGGCCTGATCAAGAGATGAAGCATAGGCGATGATGCCCCAGCGCGAACAACGGCCATAGGTCGGCTTCATGCCCACCGTGCCGGTGAAGGCGGCGGGCTGACGGATCGAGCCGCCGGTATCGGTGGCGGTGGCCCCGGCGCAGAGGCCGGCGGCCACGGCCGCCGCCGAACCGCCGGACGAGCCGCCCGGCACCAGATCGGCATCGCTGCCCGCGGCGCGGAACGGATTGAGGGCCGGACCGTAATAAGAGCTTTCATTGGACGAGCCCATGGCGAATTCGTCCATATTGAGCTTGCCCAGCATGACGGCGCCGTCGCGCCACAGATTGGCGGTGACGGTGGATTCGTATTCCGGCTTGAAGCCATCGAGAATGTGGCTGGCGGCCTGCGTGTGCACGCCCTTGGTGCCGAACAGGTCCTTGACGCCCAGCGGAATGCCTTCGAGCGCGCCGCCTTCGCCCTGCGCCAGCTTCCCGTCGCTGGCCCGGGCCATGTCGCGCGCCTGCTCCGGCGTCGTCACGATATAGGCGTTGAGCTTGGGATTGGCCTGCTCGATGGCGCCGATATAGGCATCGGTCAACTCAAGCGCGGTAAAGCTCTTGTCCTGGAGGCCCTTGCGGGCGGCGGCGAGGCTCAGCTTGGTCAGATCAGTCAAGATAATGTCTCTCATTCATCCCGGCGGGCGGCGGTCAGGCTGCCTCTGCCGGAGCCGATAGCGTCAATTCAAATGCAGCCGGCCTTTGCCGCCGGCGATCGACAATGCCATTTACTCGACCACTTTCGGCACCATGAAGAAATTGTCCTCGGTCAGCGGCGCGTTGCTGACGATCTTGTCGGCATAGCCGCCATCGCTCACCACGTCTTCGCGGCGGCGCAGGATCATCGGCGTCACCGAGGTCATGGGCTCGACGCCCTCGACATCGACCTCGGCCAATTGCTCGACGAAACCCAGAATGGCATTGAGCTCATCCTGGTAGCCGGCAACCTCGTCTTCCTCGATGCGAATGCGCGCGAGACGCGCGATGCGCTTGACGGTGGCGGCGTCGACAGACATGGCAAACTCCAGCAGATAATGCGTGTCGGCGCGTTATTAGCAATGCGCCGGGGCAAAAGACAATGAAAATGCCGAGGCGCTGCTCAGACTTCCACCGCAAGACCCGGTTCGAGCGCGATCAGGCCGGCGCCTTCCAGCACGGCGGGCAAGGCGGCGAAGGCTTCATCCAGTTCCGCGTCACTCCCCGCCAGCGCCACAAGCCGGGGCATCGCCGCCTCGACCAGCGCCCGGCCCCGCCGCGCCAGCCCCTGCCCCGCCAGCACGATCACGGCCCGTTCCGCCCAGCGCCCCAGTCCCGGCACGTCGCCGCTCAGCACAAGCAAGGGCATGTCCTCGTCGCCGTCGAGCAGCAGCGCGCCCGCGCCCAAAGACCAGACCCGGACCGGCCGCACATTGTCGCCCGCATCCAGCAATCGCTCGCGCGCCCGCGGCTTCCAGCTCGCGCCATCGGCGGGCTCATGCCGGTCACCCGGACCAATGACCTGATCCGCGCCACTCACTAGTTCCGCCGGCTCGATCCCCCCCGCGACCATCTCGGCATCGATAACCACGACCTGCCCGCCGATGTGAATACGAAACGTGGATGCGCCGAACCAGGTGAGTTTCATGAGGCCGAATGGGTCCTTTGCTGATGCTCAAGCAGATAGCGCGTCGCCAGGGCCACGGTCTTTGGAATCGGCCGATCCTTGCGGTAATCAGCCACCAGCCGGCGGGCAATGCCTAAACGGGCCGCCATCCCATCAAGGCTCAGCCGCAATTGCGCCATGGCCTCGCGGAATTCCGCATTGTCCAATTTCCCGGGCGCAAGCTCCTCGATCCAAACGGCGGAAAGCTCTTGGCCATCCGGCCAGACCAGACAATCTCCGCGATCCCACACCGTGAAGGCGGCGAACGCAGCCGGATCGTTGCGCAGCGCCACGAAAGCACGATGGCTCAAGATAGCCGGCCCCACATCGATGTCCTCCTGCCGTCCATCGACCCATTCAATGCGCAGCACAAAGCCCCCAACCGCCTCGGCACTGCGAATGACCGGCATCGGCGCGCCAACCTCGACGAAGTCGTCATCCTCTATTCTGTCGGTTTCACTCACCTTCGATCTGGCTCCTAAGCCATCGGGCCCGGTCACTCTTCAAAAGAGTGCGTAATATGCACTAATTTGACAAGAGCAATATTATTCTGGTCGTGACGCCGCATCTATGGTTACGAACGAGCACTTCTGGTTCCGTTTGACAAGGCAAGGCCACTCGTGACCGACACCGACAACCCCCTCGCCGCCATTCCGCCTTCCGGCAAGATTCTCGGCCTCGACCTCGGCACCAAGACCATTGGCGTCGCCATTTCGGATGGCATGCGCTATTCGGCGACGCCGCTCGAAACCATCAAGCGCACGAAATTCACCCAGGATGCCGAGCGCATCCTGGCGCTGATCGGCGAAAACCAGGCCGTCGCCATCATTCTCGGCCTGCCGCTCAATATGGATGGCAGCGAGGGGCCGCGGGTGCAATCCACCCGGGCCTTCGCCCGTAACCTCGCGGCGAAAATCGACCTGCCCATCGCCTTCTGGGACGAGCGCCTCTCCACTTCCGCGGTCACCCGCATGATGATCGACGCTGATCTGCGCCGCGACCGCCGGGCCGAGATCGTCGACAAGCTCGCTGCCAGCTACATCCTGCAAGGAGCCCTGGACCGGCTGCGCCGGGGATAAGTGCGACAAATCCGCATAAGGTCTTGCCGATGCCGTCCCCGCTCGGATAGACCGCAGCAAATCGCAAGGGATGCGACATGCCGCAGCAGAGTTCACGCGCCGGGCAAGCCGGCGACTTCCCCCCGTTCCGACAACGCCACCTCATTTCCATTGCCGATCTGCAGCAGCACGAAATCGTCGATCTGCTGGATCGCGCCGAGCGGATGATCGATGTGTCGCGCCAGGAGCGCAAATCCCTCGCCACGCTGTCGGGCAAGACGCAGATCAATCTGTTCTTCGAGCCTTCCACCCGCACCCAGTCGTCCTTCGAGATCGCCGGCAAGCGGCTCGGGGCGCTGGTGGTCAATATGTCGGTGAAGACCTCCTCCGTCTCCAAGGGCGAAACGCTGGTCGACACCGCCGCCACGCTCAACGCCATGCGCCCCGACGTGCTGGTGGTGCGCCATTCGGCGGCCGGCGCGGTCGAGCTGCTGGCGCAAAAGGTCGGCTGTTCCGTCATCAATGCCGGCGACGGCGCCCATGAACACCCCACTCAGGCGCTGCTCGACGCGCTGACCATCCGTAACCACAAGGGTACGCTTGCCGGGCTCACGATCGCCATTTGCGGCGATATCGCCAATTCCCGCGTCGCCCGCTCGAACCTGCTGCTGCTCGGCGCGCTCAATGTGCGCACCCGCGTCATCGCTCCGCGCACCCTGCTCCCCGCCGGCATCGAGAACTTCGCCACCGAGGTCTTCACCGACATGGAGGAGGGCCTCAAGGGCGTCGACGTGGTGATGATGCTGCGCCTCCAGCACGAGCGCGCCAATGGCAAGATGATCCCTTCCGTGCGCGAATATTACCGCTTTTACGGGCTCGACGCCGCCAAGCTCGCCCTGGCCAAACCCGACGCCATCGTCATGCATCCCGGCCCGATGAATCGCGGCGTCGAGATCGATCCCGCCATTGCCGACAGCGAGCGCAGCGTCATCAACGATCAGGTCGAGATGGGCGTGGCGGTGCGCATGGCGGTGCTCGATGCCCTGCTGCCGCCGAGGAACGAAGCATGACCCGGCCCCTGCTCATTGAAAATGCCCGCATCGTCGATCCGGCTTCCAACACCGATCACGGAGGCGCGGTGCTGGTCGAGGACGGCCGCATCATCGACCTGGCCCTGGGCGGGCCGGTCGGCGTGCCCGATGGCGCCGAAGTCATCGACGCCCAAGGCCTGGTGCTGGCGCCCGGCCTTATCGACATGCGCGTCTTTGTCGGCGAGCCGGGCAAGGAATATCGCGAGACCCTGGCCTCGGCCGGCGCGGCGGCGGTGGCCGGCGGCGTCACCTCCTTCGTGATGATGCCCGATACCATGCCGGTAGTGGACGATGGCGCGCTGGTGGATTTCCTCATTCGCCGCGCCGAAGCCCAGTCTCCGGCCCGCATTCTGCCCGCCGCCGCCATCACCAAGGGGCTCGGCGGTCAGGAAATCACCGAATTCGGCCTGCTCAAGGAAGCCGGCGCCGTCTGCCTGACCGATGGCGCTTCCTCCATCCAGTCGAGCGCCCTGCTGCGCAGCGCCATGTCCTATGCCGCCAATTTCGACATGGCTTTCGTTCACCACCTCGCCGATGCGGAACTGGTGGGCGACGGGGTGATGAATGAAGGCTTTTTCGCCACGATCCTCGGCTTGCGCGGCATTCCGCGCGAGGCCGAGACCATTCCCCTGGCGCGCGACCTGCAATTGGCCGCCCTCACCCAGGTCCGCTACCACGCCGCCCAGATTTCCACGGCAGCATCGGTGGCGCTGGTGCAGGCCGCCAAAACCGGTAATTCCAGGGTTACCGCAGGCGTGTCGATCAACAATCTCTGCCTCAACGAAAACGACATCGGCCGCTATCGCACCTATTTCAAGCTCAACCCGCCACTGCGCAGCGAGGACGACCGCCAGGCGATGATCGAGGGCCTGCGCTCCGGCGCCATCGACACCATCCATTCCGACCACGATCCGCAGGACAGCGAGGTCAAGCGCCAGCCCTTCGCCGAGGCCTCCGATGGCGCCATCGGCCTCGAAACCCTGCTCGCCGCCGCCCTGCGCCTGGTCCATTCCGGCGAAGTGGACCTGCTGACCGTGCTCCGGGCCATGACCATCCGGCCGGCGGAAATCCTCGGCCTCGAAGCCGGCCGCATCGCCCGCGGCGCGCCGGCCGATCTCATCGTCTTCGACCTCGATCATCCCTGGCAGGTGCGAGAGCGCGAACTGCGCTCCAAGTCGCGCAATACCAGTTTTGAAAATGCCCGCCTGCAAGGCAAGGTCATGCGCACCATTGTCGGCGGCAAGACAATGTTCGGGCACGAAGAGGTTTAGCGGACGATGGCGCCCCTCCGTCACCTCACCCTCGAACCCCGCCCCGCTTCCGGCTAGGCTGTCGCTTTCGACTCAAGGGCTTTTCATGACCATTCCGTTTTTCGACGGCCATAACGACACCCTGCTGCGCCTGCTGGAAAAGCCGCGCGATACCCGGATCGACGCCTTTGTCGAAGGCACGAGGGAAGGCCATCTCGACCTGCCGCGCGCCAGGAGCGCCGGCATGGTGGGCGGCTTCTTCGCCATGTTCCCGCCACCGGTGAAGAGCGATCTGGCCAGCGTCGCCGCCAGTCCCGGCACTGGCAAAGGCGAATTGCCGCCGCTGCTGGCGCTTACCGATGCGCAGAACTCCACCAACGCTATGGCCGCGCTGCTGCTGCAATTGCAGCGCGCCGGCGCCCTCGATATCTGCCGCTCAGCCGCCGAAATCCGCGCCGCCATCGCGGCGAACCGCTTGGCGGCGATCTTCCACATCGAAGGCGCCGAAGCCCTCGACGAAGATTTCCACGCCTTCGAAGTGCTTTACGCGGCGGGCCTGCGCTCCATCGGCATCACCTGGAGCCGCGCCAATGCCTTCGGCACCGGCGTCCCCTTCCGCCATAATGCCGATCCCGATATCGGTCCGGGCCTCACCGAGGCCGGCAAGGCCCTGGTTCGCCTCTGCGACCAGCGCGGGGTGATGATCGACCTGTCGCATCTCAACGCCGCCGGCTTCCGCGACGTCGCCGCCATATCGAGCAAGCCGCTGGTGGCCACCCATTCCAATGTCCACGCCATCAGCCCCGGCACCCGCAACCTCGTCGACTGGCAATTGGCCGCCATCCGCGAAAGCGGCGGCGTCGTCGGCCTCAACTTCGCCACCGGCTTCCTGCGCGAAGACGGAAAATTCGACCCCAATACCTCCATCGAACTGATGGTGCGCCATGTCGACGCCCTGGTCGAAGCCCTCGGCGAGGACGGCGTGGCCCTGGGCAGCGACTTCGACGGCGCCATGATCCCCAACGCCATCGCCGACGTCACCGGCGTTCCCAAACTGCTCCAGGCCCTGCTCGACAAGGGCTATGGCGACAAGCTGGTCCGCAAGATCGCGCTGGATAACTGGCTGGACCTGGTGGAACGGGTGATCGGGTAAGGCGCGGCACCGCCGCCGGCCCTTCTCCAATTCGTCCCCTTTCCCCAAATCGTCACCCTCGCGCTTGACGCGAGGGCGTTACCGACATCGCAAGAGCCCTCGCGTCGAGCGCGAGGGTGACGAGCGGTGGGAATAAGGCGCGTCGGTTTTTTCGGCCTATTCCGCCTTGGCCTTCTTCGCCGGAGCCTTCTTCGCCGGAGCCTTTTTCGCGGCCGGTTTCTTGGCGGCGGCCTTTCGCGCCGGTGCTTTCTTCTTGCCGCCGCCGGCTTCGGCCTTTGCGGCGATCAGGGCCACGGCCTGGTCCAGCGTCACCTCTTCGGGCTTGAGGTCCTTGGGCAGGGTGGCGTTGATCTTGCCCTGATTGACATAGGGTCCGTAGCGGCCGGCGCGCACCGTGATCGGGCCGTCATCGTGCTCGAAGGTCTGGATCGCGGCGACAGCCGCCCCGCGCCCGCCGCGTCCGCCGCTGGCGGCCTTTTGCGCGATCAGATCAACGGCGCGGTTGAGCCCGACCGTGAACACTTCTTCAACATCCGGCAGATTGGCATATTTGCCGTCATGCAGCAGGAAGGGCCCATAGCGCCCGAGGCCCGCCGAAATCGGCAGCCCGCTTTCCGGATGCAGCCCCACTTCGCGCGGCAGCGACAGCAATTGCAGCGCCTTGTCCAGCGTCAGGCTGGCCGGTTCCCAGCCTTTGGGCAGCGAGCTTCGCTTGGGCTCCTTGCCCTCGCCGAGCTGCACATAGGGCCCGAAACGGCCCGTCTTGAGGAACACGTCCTCACCCGATTCCGGGTCGGTGCCGAGCACGCCGTCGCCGGCGGCGGCTTCCGAGGACTGGCCGCTGGCCGCATCGGAAAGCTGCATCGTATGCTTGCATTCGGGATAGTTCGAGCAGCCGATAAAGGCGCCGAACTTGCCCAGCTTCAGCGACAGCGTGCCGGTGCCGCAGGTGGGGCAGCGGCGCGGATCGGACCCGTCTTCCCGGGGCGGGAAGATGTGATCCGCGAGCAGGTCGTTGAGCGCGTCGAGCACTTCGGAGACGCGCAAATCCTTGATTTCCTCGGTGGCGGCGGTGAAATCGCGCCAGAAATCGCGCAGCACCTGCTTGTAATCGAGCTGGCCGGCGGAAATCTCGTCGAGCTGCTCTTCCAGCCCCGCCGTGAAGCCATATTCGACATAGCGCGAGAAGAAACTTTCGAGAAAGGCGGTGACGATGCGGCCGCGATCCTCCGGATGCAGCGCCTTGCCCTCGAGCCGGACATAGTCGCGGTCCTTGAGCGTGGTCAACGTCGCCGCATAGGTGGACGGCCGGCCAATGCCCAGCTCTTCCATCTTCTTGATCAGGCTGGCTTCCGTATAGCGCGCCGGCGGCTGGGTGAAATGCTGGGCGATCTCGACCTGTTCGAGATTCGGCTTGTCGCCCACCTGCAGCGGCGGCAATTCGCGGCCGTCCACGTCGTCCTCGTCGCCATCGCCCTTGGCCTCGACGCCATATAGCGTCAGGAAGCCGGGAAAGGTCACCACCGAGCCGGTGGCCCGCAGCGAGACCGCGCGGCCCGGCACATTGACCGCGACATCGACGCTGGTGCGGTCGATGGCGGCGGAAGCCATCTGGCTGGCCAGCGTACGCTTCCAGATCAGCCCATAGAGCTTGGCCTGATCGGCATCGAGATTGAGGCTTTCGGGCCGCTTGAACATGTCGGTGGGGCGGATGGCCTCGTGCGCTTCCTGCGCATTTTTGGCCTTGGACTGGTAGATGCGGGCTTTTTCCGGCAGATATTGCTCGCCGAAATATTTTCCGATCACCGAGCGCGCCATGGCGATGCCCTCCGGCGCCATCTGCACGGCATCGGTTCGCATATAAGTGATCAGCCCGTCCTCATAGAGCCGCTGGGCGATCTGCATGGTCCGGCTGGGCGACAGGCCCAGGCGCGACGAGGCATCCTGTTGCAGCGACGAGGTGGTGAACGGCGCATAGGGGTGGCGCTTGGTCGGCTTCTTTTCGACATTGGCCACATTGAACTGGCCGCTTTCGATCAGCGCCTTGAGCGCGCCGGCATCCTCGCCATTCTTGATGTCGAGCTTGTCGGTCTTCTTGCCGTCGACGGCAAAGAGCCGTGCCAGGAAGCTCTTGCCGCCCTGCTCCAGCTTGGCCTCGACCGACCAATATTCGTCCGCCTTGAATTTCTCGATCTCCGATTCACGGTCGGAAACCAGCCGCAAGGCCACCGATTGCACCCGCCCCGCCGAGCGCGAGCCCGGCAGCTTGCGCCACAGGATCGGCGACAGGGTGAAGCCCACCAGATAATCGAGCGCCCGGCGCGCCAGATAGGCGTCGACCAGCGGCATGTCGATATCGCGCGGCTTGGCCATGGCCGCCAGCACCGCGTCCTTGGTGATGGCGTTGAACACCACCCGCTGCACCGGCACGTCCTTCTTCAGCGCCTTCCTGGCCCGCAGCACGTCCAGGATATGCCAGGAAATCGCCTCGCCTTCGCGATCCGGGTCGGTGGCGAGGATCAGGCCATCGGCGCCCTTGAGCGCGCCGGCAATGTCGGCAATGCGCTTTTTGGAGGCGGTGTCGACTTCCCAGGACATGGCGAAGTCTTCATCGGGACGCACCGATCCGTCCTTGGCCGGCAAATCGCGGACATGGCCGAAGCTGGCGAGAACTTCATAATCCTTGCCCAGATACTTGTTGATTGTCTTGGCCTTGGCCGGACTTTCAACGACGACGACCTTCATTAGGGGATCCGTTCCGCAACTGCATTCGAAGAGCGCGCAACATGGTGAAGGCGATTGCCGGTGTCAACGGGGCGGGTTTTTACGGTGGCAGCCAGAAATTCCTCGCCTATCGTCATTGCCCGGTTTATCCGGGCAATCCATGCTAAGGCGAACCGGCCGCGCCTGAACGGACTATCCGGGGATGACGAATAAAGCGATATGACCGATTTCCAAGCCAGACTGACCCCCGATTTCGATCTTTCGGCCCGCAATAGTCTTGCCCTCAAGGCCCGCTCGCGCTTCGGCCTCGGCATTACCGATGCGGCATGGCTGCCGGAGCTTTTTGCCAGCGCCGCCGACCTGTCCCTGCCGGTACGCATTCTTGGCGGCGGCAGCAATGTCGTGCTCGCGCCGGCCTATGACGGCATCACCGCGATCATGGCGCTCGCCGGCCGCAATATCATCGAGCAAAACGCCGCCGGCATCCTGGTCGAAGCCCAGGCCGGCGAAACCTGGCACGATTTCGTCGCCTGGACCGTCGGGCAGGGCCTGGGCGGCATCGAGAACCTGGCCGGCATTCCCGGCACGGTGGGCGCGGCGCCGGTGCAGAATATCGGGGCCTATGGCGCCGAACTGGCCGATCACTTCGTCTCGCTCCGCGCCTATGACCGCCATACCGGGCAGCGGCGCGACTTCTCCCGCGCCGATTGCGCCTTCGCCTATCGCGACAGCATCTTCAAGCGCCAGCCGGACCGCTATATCGTCCTCTCCATCCGCCTGCTCCTGCCGGCGCACTGGACGCCCAATCTCAATTTCGCCGGCCTTGCCGATCTGGCCGATAGCGGCGCGCTGACGCCCGAACAGGTCATGGCGCGGGTTCTGGCGCTGCGCGGCGCCAAATTGCCCGATTGGCGGGTCAATCCCAATGCCGGCTCCTTCTTCCAGAACCCCATCGTCCCGCCCGCCCAGGCCGCCCCGATCCTCGCCGAATTCCCCAGCGCCCCCAATTTCCCCCAGGCCGATGGCCGCCTGAAACTCTCCGCCGGCTGGCTCATCGAAAAATCCGGCCTCAAGGGTTTTCGCCTGGGCCCGGTCGGCATGTCGGATCGCCACGCCCTGGTCGTGGTCAATCACGGCGGCGCCGAACAGGGCGATGTCGCCGCTTTGTCCGCGCATGTGAAAGCCACGGTGCAGCAGCGGTTCGGCGTGCAATTGCACGAAGAGCCGATTTTCCTCTAAGCCCCCCATCCGGCGCTACGCGACACCTTCTCCCCGAGAGCGAGAAGAATAGGCAGCGCCGCGCCTTATTCCTCCCCCTCGGGGAGAGGGTGGATCGGCCGCAGGCCGAGACAGGTGAGGGGGAGACCACCTCTATCTATGCCTTAACCCCACCAATTGCCCGCTCGACCATTCCACCTGTCCCGCCAGGTCCAGTTCCAGCAGCAGCACCTGCATGGCGTGGGGCGCAATCCCGGTTTGGGTGATCAGTTCATCGACCTCGACCGGCGTGGTGGACAGCGCCTCCAGCAATCGCAGCCGCTCGCTTTCCGCCGGCGGCGCCATGCCGACGCATTCACCCTCGGGCTGCCATTCGGGATCGAACAGCGCCGTCCGCGCTGGATCGGCATTGCCGAGCCCTTCGATGATATCCTGCGCATTGGTCACCAGCCGCGCCCCCTGCTGGATCAGCGCATTGCCGCCCTCGGCGCGCGGGTCCAGCGGCGAGCCCGGCACGGCGAAGACCTCGCGATTCTGCTCAAGCGCCAGCCGCGCCGTGATCAGCGAGCCGGAGCGTTTCGCCGCCTCGACCACTACCACGCCCAACGACAGACCGGAAACCAGCCGGTTACGCCTCGGAAAGTCGCGGGCCCGCGGCTCCCAGCCCAGCGGCATTTCGGTCAGCAATGCTCCGCCATGATCGAGAATGTCATGAGCCAGCGGAATGTTTTCCTGCGGATAGATGCAGTCGAAGCCGCCGGCCAGAACCGCCATCGTGCCGGTGTCGAGCGCGGCGCGATGGGCGGCGCTGTCGATGCCGCGCGCCAGCCCCGAGACCACGCAATAGCCCTGCCCGCCCAATTCTCCCGCCAGCAGCCGCGTCATCTTCAACCCGGCGGCCGAGGCATTGCGGGCGCCGACAATGCCCACGCTGCGCTGCCAGTCGAGCTTGTCGCCGCCCGCCATGGTCAGCAGTGGCGGCGCCCCGGCAATGTAATTGAGATGGCGCGGATAATCCGGCTCTCCCTGCGCCACCAGCCGGGCGCCATAACGCGACAGCCCGGCGATCTCGTCTTCGGCCCGGCTCTGGCCGATGACCTCCAGCCGTCGCCCTGCCCGCTTGCTCAGGTCCGGCAGAGCGGCAATGGCCGCCTCGGCCGAGCCGAAGCGATTGAGCAATTGGCGGAAGGTGACCGGGCCAATATTGTCGGTGCGGACCAGCCGCAGCCAGGCGATGCGTTGGGCGGGCGTGAGTGTCGTATGCCCCCGCCCCGCCAAGATCAGCCGGCCTTCTTGCCGCCGTCGATCCTGGACTCGGTTCCCCTGAGCAACCGGCCGATATTGTCCCGGTGCTGGAAGAACAGCAGCAGGGCCAGCGCCAGCACCACGAGGGCCAGCCGCTCGCTGCCCAGCACATAGGCGAAGATCGGGGCCGTGGCCGCCGCCGTCAGCGCCGCCAGCGACGAGATCTTGCGGGCCAGGGCGATCAGCAGCCACACGGCGCAGAAGATCAGTCCCACCGGCCAGTTCAGCGCCAGCAGCGAACCGATCATCACCGCCACGCCCTTGCCGCCCTTGAAGCCGAGCCAGGCCGGAAAGCAATGCCCGAGGAAAGCTCCCAAAGCCGCCACCCGCGCCGCGTCCTCGCCCCAGAAATGCCGCGCGATCAGGATAGGCACCACGGCCTTGAGCGCGTCGAGCACCAGGGTCGCCGCCGCCAGCCGCCTATCGCCGGTGCGCAGCACATTGGTGGCGCCGATATTGCCCGAGCCGATAGTGCGGATATCGCCCAGCCCGGCCGCCCGGGTCAGCAGCAATCCGAAGGGGATCGACCCGGCCAGATAGCCCAGCGCGGCGGCATAGATCAGCGGTAGAATGTCGGCGGCCATGAAAACGGCGTCTCCCTTTTGCAGCAGATTTAGCCTCTTGGGCGGTCCGCTCACAAGGGGGCAGGCGCTTTTGCCCCCGGGGCCGTGTCAATTCCCGCGAAAACGAAATTTGGCAAAGCGCCGACGATCACCTACATAAAGGTCAATTCCCCTAAGCCCCCGCTCATGGCCAAAACACCAAAAACAAAAAAATCATCCGGCCCCAGACGCCCGCGCCTGCCCGCTGCCGGTGACCTGCCGAGCCGCGAACAGCTGCTCGAAGCCCTGGCGCAGCAGGACGACATCAAGGGCAAGCGCGACCTGGCGAAAGTCTTCGGCATTCGCGGCGACCTGCGCCGGCCGTTCAAGGCCATGCTGGCCGAACTCGAAGCCGAAGGCGTCATCACCCGTACCCGCAAGACGCTGCGCCGCACCGCCGCCCTGCCCGCCGTCACCGTGCTCGACATTCCCGCCGATGCCGATCCGGACGATCTGCACGCCTTCCCGGCGCAATGGAATCCGGAAGAAGGCGAAATGCCGCGCATCCGTGTGCTGGTCGATGCGAAATCCCGCGTCGTGCCCGCGCCCGGCGACCGCATCCTGGCGCGCATCGATGCCGGCGACGATATTGTGCCGGACTATTCCGCCCGGCCGATGAAGGTGCTGGACAAGCCGCGCCGCGCCCATATCGGCATCGTCCGCATGGATAATGAAGGCGCGCGCCTGCTTCCGGTCGACCGCAAGCAGAAGGAAATGCGCATTCCGCTGGGCGATCTCGGCGCCGCAGAGGATGGCGACCTGGTCGAGGTCGAGGTCAGGCTTTCCGGCCGGCTGATGATTCCCCGCGCCCGCGTCACCGCCGTCATCGGCAATCCGAAATCGGAAGGCGCGGTTTCCCTCATCGCCATCCACAATCTCGAAATCCCGCATATTTTCCCGGCCAGCGTCATCCGCGAAGCCGACGCGGCGCCGGAAGCCAGTCTCAAGGGCCGCGAGGACTGGCGCGACCTGCCGCTGATCACCATCGACCCCGCCGACGCCAAGGACCACGACGACGCCGTGCATGCGGCAGAGGACGAGGACGAGAACAATCCCGGCGGCCATGTCGTCACCGTCGCCATTGCCGACGTCGCCGCCTATGTGCGCCCCGGCACGGCGCTCGACCGCGAAGCCTATCTGCGCGGCAATTCGGTCTATTTCCCCGATCGCGTCGTGCCCATGCTGCCCGAACGCATCTCTAACGATCTCTGCTCGCTGAAACAGGGCGAGGCCCGCCCGGCTTTGGCCGCCCGCATGGTATTCGGCGCCGATGGCCGCAAGCGCAGCCATTCCTTCCACCGCATCCTCATGCGCTCGGCGGCCAAATTGTCCTATCAGCAGGCCCAGGCCGCCATTGACGGCCATCCCGACGACCAGGCCGGTCCGCTGCTCGAACCGATCCTCAAGCCGCTCTGGGCCGCCTATCGGGCCATGGGCAAGGCCCGCGACCAGCGCGCCCCGCTCGATCTCGATCTGCCCGAACGGAAAATCCTGCTCGACGATCAGGGCATGGTGCGCGACATCCGCATTCCCGAACGGCTCGACGCCCATCGCCTGATCGAGGAAATGATGATCGCCGCCAATGTCGCGGCCGCGGAGACTTTGGAGCGGAAGCAAAGCGAATTGCTCTACCGCGTTCACGACGAGCCTTCGGCGGAAAAGCTCCAGGCGCTGCGCGACTTTCTCGGCAGTCTAGATATCGCGGTGAAAAAGTCCGATTCCGTCCGTGCCGCCGATTTCAACGGCATTCTCGGCCAGGCCCGCAAGGCCGGCAATATCGAGCAGGTCAGCGAAATGGTGCTGCGCAGCCAGGCGCAGGCCGAATATGCCGCCGAGAATTACGGCCATTTCGGCCTCAATCTCGACCGCTACGCCCATTTCACCTCGCCCATCCGCCGCTATGCCGACCTCATCGCCCATCGCGCCCTGATCAGGGCCCTCGATCTGGGCAAGGATGGGCTCACCGATGAGGAAGCGGCCAAGCTGCCCGGCATCGCCCAGCATATTTCGGCCACCGAGCGCCGCGCCATGCTGGCCGAACGCGAAACCTCGGATCGGCTGCTGGCCCAATATCTCGCCGACCGCATCGGGGCCCGCTTCGACGGGCGCATTTCTGGGGTCACCCGCTCCGGCCTCTTCATCCGCCTCAGCGAAACCGGAGCCGATGGCTTCATTCCCGCCTCGACGCTCGGCCAGGACTATTACCGCTATGTCGAGGAACGCCAGGCCATGATCGGCGAACGCAGCGGGGAAACCTTCACCCTGGGCGACCGCGTCGAGGTGCGCCTGCTGGAGGCCGCGCCAATCGCCGGCGCCTTGCTGTTCGAGCTCCTGTCCGAAGGCAGGCGCGGCAATCCGCCATCTGGTCGCCGTCCGCGAAAGCCATCATTCAGGAGCCTTGGCTCCAAGGGCCGGGGAAAGCGATAAATGATGATCGAACAGACGAATACGCACGACGAGCGCAGTCTCGGACGCGGCATGTGGCGCGGCACGCTCTGCCGCTGCCCCCATTGCGGCCAGGGCAAGATGTTCCGCTCCTATCTCAAGGTCGCCGACCAGTGCGGCGTCTGCGGCGAAGAACTCAACCATCATCGCGCCGACGACTTCCCGCCCTATATCGCCATCACCATCGTCGGCCACATCATCATCTTCCTGATGCTGCATATGGACATGACCTATCGGGTCGAGCCGCTTACCTATCTGATCACCATGATCCCGCTGGCCATCATCCTCCCGCTGATCATGCTGCCGCCCATCAAGGGCTCCATTGTCGGCCTGCAATGGGCCAATCGCATGTATGGATTCGGACCGTCCCGGGTGGCGGATTGATCCGAGGTCCAAGACTACGAGAGCTATGCTCGATTCGAGGGCAGCCGGTGAACCTCACCCGAAGCGGCTTCCCTCCCTGGCCTTGACCATCTCCCTGGGCCGGAACCGCAATCCCGACCATTCAGCGTCGATGGCGACCTGGCGCACCGGCCGCCATCCCGCTGCCGCCAGCGCCTCCCATCCGCTATCGCGGCTCAGTCCCGCCACCCGACCCGCTTCGCCTTTGCGATAGCCGACCCAGAACAGCCCGTCGGGCGGCATTTCCGCCAGGATGCGCGGCACCAGCGCCGCCACCTCGGCCGGCGAGTCGAAAAAGGCCAGCGCTCCCTCATATGGGTCTTTTTCATGGACCGGCTCGACCTCGGCGCCGGCGGTCAATTCCTCGGCGATACGCTGCGGCACATTGATCAGCCACAGCTTGCTGCCGGAGCGGATTTGCAATTTGTGCAACAATTCGGTCGGCGCGCTCATTCCGGTCTCCATCTCGCCCTGCTATCGACTTGACAACGGGCCGCAAATCCGTAGGTTGCGCGCAAATTCAGCGCCGCCCCGTCTGCGGCGCCTTTCGCTCTTTGAAGGACCACTATCATGGCCAAGGCCGCCACCATCAAGATCAAGCTCGTCTCGACGGCCGATACCGGCTTCTACTACGTGACGAAGAAAAACGCCCGTACCCAGACCGATAAGCTGGCCTTCCGCAAATACGACCCGGTCGTGCGCAAGCATGTCGAGTTCAAGGAAGCCAAGATCAAGTAATCTTGCCTTCCAATGTCGAATGAACAAAACCCCGCAAGCGATTGCGGGGTTTTGTTTTTCCGATCGGTCCTTCCCGCGTTCGATCTGTCATCCCCGCGAAGGCGGGGACCTCCGTTACGGTGCCGCAAACAAAACAGAGATTCCCGCTTTCGCGGGAATGACCCGGTGGATTACCCCACTACTCATCACCCTGCCCCGCCACCCCACGCTCATCACCCTGCCGCCCCCCTCCCACGCTCATCACGCTGCCCACCAACCCACCGCTCGTCACCCTGCCGCCATCCCACCGCTCGTCACCCTCGCGCTTGACGCGAGGGCACTTGCGGCGCCGGCAACCCCTGGCGTCAAGCGCGAGGGTGAGGAATAGGCGAAGGGATAAGAAAAAGGTGGGCTGGTCCGGCGCGGCATGTCGAAGAGGCCACTCTGTCCGCTGCCGGACCAGCCGCCCTACGGGGACTCAGGAGTTGCGGCGGACCTGAGAAATGGCCGTAGGGATCGGGGGGCCTATCGGGGAATACCCTTAGGCCGTCATTCGGAAACCTATGCCCAGGCCGGCTAAAAACCAAGCGTTTCCAGTCGCTTCGCCGCGACAAGTGTTTGTTAATTATAACAGATAACCCTAATGGGCGGCATTTGACCTATTGGGCGGTGCAAGCCCGCCCGCCGGATTCTTGCCCCATGCCCGCCGCCCGAGCGCCGGATCAGGCCGCGTCGAAGATGACGCGGTTCCGCCCCTCGCGCTTGGCCCGATATAGCGCCACATCGGCGCGCTTGATCATGCCTTCGGGCGTATCGGCCAGATGTTCGTTCAGCGACACCCCCACCGATACCGTCACCACCAGCGGCCGCGCCGTACCGACCGCGAAGGGCTTTTCGGCGATGGACTGGCGCACCCGCTCGGCGACGGCCTCGGCCTGTACCGTGTCAGTATCGGGCATCAGCACCACGAATTCCTCGCCGCCGAAGCGGCAGGCCAGGTCGACGCCCCTGATATTGCGCCGCAGCCGCGCCGAAAATTCGCGCAAGACGCGATCGCCGACATCGTGGCCATGCGCGTCGTTGACCGCCTTGAAGTAATCGATATCGAGGATCATCAGCGCCAGGTCGCGCTCCTGCTCCAGCGCCTTGCCCAGCATCACATTGAGATGGCGGTCGAAATAGCGCCGGTTGTAGAGCCCGGTCAGTTCGTCCGTGACCGCCAGGGCCATGGTGTTGCTGACACTTTGGCGCAGTTCCAATGCGTAGCGATGGCGGCGGATTTGCGTGCGCACCCGCGCCAGCAATTCGTTGCGCTCCACCGGGCGGTGGATGAAATCATTGATTCCCAGGTCGAGCGCCCTGACCACAAGCGGCTTGTCGGCCGGATCGGCCATCAGGATGATCGGCAGGTTGCGGGTATGCTCGACGGTGCGCACCTGCGAGCAGACGCGCAGCGGGTCGAAATCGTCCAGGCTCATGCTGACCAGCGCCAGGTCGTATTGCGCCCCCGTCACCTGGAACACCGCATCGGCCGGCTGGGTCAGGATATCGACCCGATGTTCCGGCGTCAGATAATTCTTGATGCGCTCGGCATGGCGCGCGTCGCTGTCGATGATCAGGATCGAACCGTCGCTGGCGGAAATCGAATCCATCGCCCGCAAGGCGTCCTCGACGGCGATCTGCTGGCCGGTCAGGGCCCGGGCGCGCAATTCGTCGGTCAGCGATTTCAGCCGCACCAGGCTTTTCACCCGCGCCATCAGCTGGGTGTCGTCCACCGGCTTGGTCAGGAAATCGTCGGCGCCGGCATCCAGCCCCTGCACCCGGTCCGAAGGCTGGTCGAGCGCGGTGATCATCAAGACCGGAACATGGTGGGTCCTGGGATCGGCCTTCAGGCGGCGGCATACCTCGAAGCCGTCCATTTCCGGCATCATCACGTCGAGCAGGACGATGTCGATCTCCCGCTCCTGGCAGATGGCCAGCGCCTCCGCACCGGAGCAGGCGCTCACAACCTCGTAATATTCGGCGGTAAGGCGCGCCTCCAGCAGACGAACATTCGTTGGAATATCATCGACGATCAGAACGCGCGCAGTCACACCGCTACCCCGGGAAAAACACCGGCCCGCCGGCACGCTCTTGCCGGCGTCGAGCCCGCCCGAAAGCCATCGCGCTCCGCGATGGCGTCATTCAGGCCGGACCAATGTAATGGGCAATGGTTTCCAGAAAGTGAGACACCGAGATGGGCTTGGATATATAGCCCTCGCAGCCGCCCTGCAAAATCCGCTCCTCGTCGCCCTTCATGGCAAAGGCGGTGACGGCGATGACCGGGATATGGGCCAGTTGCTCGTCATCCTTGAGCCATTTGGTCACCACCAGGCCGGAGACTTCGGGCAATTGGATATCCATCAGGATCAGGTCCGGCATATGGGCGCGCGCCAGATCGAGCGCTTCCATGCCGTTGCGGGTCTGGATGATGTCATAGCCGCGTGATTCCAGCAGGTCGTTGAAGAGCTTCATATTGAGCTCGTTGTCTTCGACGATCATCACAGTCTTGGGCATTTTTCCTCGCTTGGACGCTGCATGCGCCCTGGGCATCCAGCCCGCCACGGACCGTTCCCGCGACAGCGGGAACCTCCGTTTCCTTCATTCTCCGCAACGGACTTGCCGCTTTCGCGGCAACGACTCGGTGCTATGTTGGCACCACTGCGATCCTTCGCATCGTCCGCCAATTCAGCTAGCATTGAAACCGTTACAAAACATCCAATGAGGCCTGCCTTGCCCGTTTCCGACCGCGCCGCGCCGGACGTTTCCGCCCTTGCCGATGCCTGCCTTGGCTATCTCGCGGACAATCCCGAGGAGCTTCTGGCCTTCATGCAGCATGCCGGTTTCGATCCCCAGAACCTGCGCGCTTCGGTCGGCACATTGCGGTTGCAACATGGCCTCATCGACTATTTTGCCGCAAATGAAGCGATTCTGCTCGCCCTCTGCGCCAATGCGGGCTTTTCGCCCGAATCCTTCATGCGCGTCTGGCACAGGCTCAACGGAGGAGAGTGAATGGCCCAGGACTGGCTCTGCCGCGATTGCCTTGAAAGCGGGGCCGGCGCCATGGTGCCTGACCGCTGCCCGGCTTGCGGTTCGCCGCGCCTGCGGAGCCATGACGAGCTTTTCGCCCTCTCCATCGCCCATGTCGATTGCGACGCCTTCTACGCCTCGGTGGAAAAGCGCGACGATCCCAGCCTGCGCGACAAGCCGCTGATCATCGGCGGCGGGGTGCGCGGCGTCGTCTCCACCTGCTGCTACATTGCCCGTCAGTCCGGGGTGCGCTCGGCCATGCCGATGTTCAAGGCCCGCGACCTCTGCCCCGATGCGGTGATCATCAAGCCGGACATGGCCAAATATGTCGAGGTCAGCCGCCGGATAAGGCAGCACATGGAAGCGCTGACCCCGCTGGTGGAGCCCATTTCCATCGACGAGGCCTTTCTCGACCTCACCGGCACCGAGCGCGTCCACAAGGCGCCCCCTGCCCTGACCCTGGCGCGCTTCGCCCGCACCATCGAGCAGGAGATCGGCGTCACCATCTCGGTGGGGCTCAGCCACAACAAGTTTCTCGCCAAGGTCGGCTCCGATCTCGACAAACCGCGCGGCTTCGCCGTCATCGGCAAGGCGGAAACCCTGGATTTCCTGGCGCCGCAGCCGATCAGCCTCATTTTCGGCGTCGGCAAGGTCTTCTACGAGACCCTCAAGAAGGACGGCTATTACACCATCGGCCAGCTCCAGCGGGAGGACCCGTCCCGCCTTATGCGCCTTTATGGCGAATCGGGCGCCCGCCTGGCCCGCCTCGCCCAGGGCGATGACAGCCGTCGCGTCTCCATCGACGGCGAGATGAAGACCATTTCCTCCGAAACCACCTTCAACCGCGATCTGGCGACGCTGGACGAGCTGTCCACCGAATTGCTCAAATGCAGCGAGCGGCTGTCCGAGCGCCTCAAATCCAGGAATGTCGTCGGCGACACAGTGACCCTGAAACTCAAGACCGCCGGATTTCGGTTGCGTAGCCGGGCCCGACACCTGATGATGCCGACACAGCTTGCCAATGTGCTTTATGAAACGGGCATGAGTCTGTTGCAGCGCGAAGCCGACGGCACCCCGTTCCGGTTGATCGGCATCGGCGTTTCGGGCATCGAGGCGGCGGACGGCTCCGATCCCACCGATCTGCTGGAGCCGCTGGTGGCGCGCAAGGCGGCGGCGGAGCGGGCCATGGACATCGTCCGCAACCGTTTCGGGCAGACCGCCCTGGTGCGCGGCAAGCTCTACAAGAATCGATCCGGCGCGCCGCCGGCTCCAATGTCAGAAGAAGAAGCAGAAGACCTCGAAGGCAACACCAGATGACCGATCCTATCCAGAAACTCCGCGAATATGGCTACGAACTCCCGGCCGCCAAGGCCCCGGTGGCCAGCTATGTGCCCGTCACCCGCTCCGGCAACCTGATCTATGTATCCGGGCAGATTTCCAGCGACACGTCCGGCGTAGTCCAGGGCCGGCTTGGCGACAATATGAACGTGGTCCAGGGCGGCAATGCCGCCGAACTCTGCGCCGTCAACATTCTCGCACAGGTCGTTCACATGGCCGGCGTGCCGCTTCAGGACATCAAGCAGATTCTCAAGCTCACCGTGCTCGTGGCGTCCGATCCCGAATTCACCGAGCAGCACCTGGTCGCCAATGGCGCTTCCAACCTGTTGGTGGGCGTGCTGGGCGACAAGGGCAAGCATGCCCGCGCCGCCTTCGGCGTCGTTGCCCTGCCGCTCGGCGCCGCCGTCGAAATCGACGCCGTCATCGAGGTCTGAGGCCAGGCTTGAACCGGGGGCCGCGCGCCCCCATATCGGCCCGGCATTCCTCAAGGCTCATTCAGCAGTGCCAGAACAAGCCTATACGGCGACAATCCATCCCTCCAGTTCCGCCATTCCGGAGGCGGTCTGGAACGGCCTCGTCCCCGCGACGGCAGGGATTGCCGACAATCCCTTCCTCGACCATGCCTTTTTCCGCGCCCTCGAGGAATCCGGCTGCGCCACCGGCAAGACCGGCTGGCAGCCGCAGCATATCCTGCTCAGCGACCAAACCGGCCAGCCTGTCGGCCTGCTGCCGCTATTCCTCAAATCCCATTCCATGGGCGAATATGTCTTCGACCATGGCTGGGCCAATGCGCTTGAGCGCGCCGGCGGCCATTATTACCCCAAGCTGCAAGGCTCGGTGCCCTTCACCCCCGCCACCGCGCCCAAGCTGCTGGTGCCGTCCGGTTCGCTGCAAGCCCAGGCCGCGCTGCTGCAAACCGCCCAGCAGCTCGCCACCCGCCTCGATGCGTCCTCGGTGCATCTCACTTTCCTGCCCGAACCCGAGGCGGAACTGGCCGGCTCCCTCGACTGGCTGCGCCGCACCGACACGCAATTTCACTGGCACAACCGCGATTATGCCAGTTTCGAGCACTTCCTCGAAACCCTGTCCTCGCGCAAGCGCAAGACCATCCGCCGCGAGCGCCGCGACGCGCTGGCCGATGGCCTGACGGTGCGCTGGCTCACCGGCCGGGACATCGAGGAGCGCCATTGGGACGCCTTTTTCGATTTTTACGAGGATACCGGCGCCCGCAAATGGGGCCGCCCCTATCTCAACCGCGCCTTCTTCTCGCTGCTCGGCCAATATATGGCCGACAGCGTGGTTCTGATGCTCGCCTATGACGGCAATGAGCCCATTGCCGGCGCCATCAATTTCCGGGGCCGCGACCGCCTCTATGGCCGCAATTGGGGCGCCGTCCGCGACGTGCCCTTCCTGCATTTCGAAATCTGCTATTACCAGGCCATCGACTATGCCATCGCCCACCAGCTCGCCGTGGTCGAGGCCGGGGCCCAGGGCGAGCACAAGCTGGCCCGCGGCTACGAGCCGGTCAGCACCCATTCCGTCCACTGGATCGCCCATCCCGGCCTCCGCCACGCCATCGCCGATTATCTCGAAGACGAGCGCTCGGCGGTCGAGCGTCAGCAGGAAATGCTCGAAACCTTCACCCCGTTCCGGAAGGGCGAGCGGCAGGAGCGTTGAACCGCCGCCCCTTCCCTCCTGCGTCGCGCCGCCCTACACATTGGGCGCAACGAGTCCCCGGGAGCCATACATGTCCTACGATTCCGCCAATATCTTCGCCAAGATCCTCAAAGGCGAGCTGCCCTGCCACAAGGTCTATGAGGACGACACGGCGCTGGTGATGATGGATATCTTCCCCCAGTCGACGGGCCACGCGCTGGTCATCCCCAAAACCCCGTCCCGCAATCTTCTCGACGCCGATCCCGCCGCGCTGTCCGCCATCATGCCGCTGGTCCAGCGGGTTGCCGCCGCGATCATGGCCGCCACCGATGCCGATGGCATCCGTCTCGCCCAGTTCAACGAGGCCCCGGCCGGCCAGACGGTGTTCCACCTGCATTTCCACCTCATTCCCGCTTACGAAGGCGTGGCCCTCGCTCCTCATGGCGGCGGCAAGGCCGACGATGCGGAACTGGCCGCCCTGGCCAGCGCCATCGCGGCAAGGCTCTAGCGCAGATGTCTTCATGACCCCGGCCCGCCATCTAATCCTCGGCATGATCCTCACCGCCGCCGCCGGCTTCATCGATGCCGTCGGCTTCATCGAGCTGGGCGGCTTCTTCATTTCCTTCATGAGCGGCAACACCACCCATGGCGGCACGGCCCTGGTCGAGGGCGCCTGGCCGGTATTCAGACTCACCCTGTCGCTGGTGGCGCTGTTTTTCGTCGGCAGCATCCTGGCCACACTGCTCGCCACCTCCAGTGCCCGCTGGGGCGGCGCTGCCGTCAGTTTCGGGGTCACGCTGGGCGTGGCCTGTTCCCTGGCCCTGACCCTTGGCGGCTTCCCGCCCAGCCAGACCATGCTGGTCCTGGCCGCCGCCGCCGGCGCGCAGAACGCCATCCTGCCCATGCGCGGCGCCGTGCGGCTGGGCGCCACTTTCGTCACCGGAACGCTCTATGTCGCCGGCCAGGATCTGGCGCTGGCGCTCAAGGGCAAGGCGCCGCCCTGGCGCTGGGCCCAGCATCTGGCCGTCTGGCTCGGCCTGCTCGGCGGCGCCATCCTGGGCGCCCTGCTCTACCGCTTCATCGGCATCGGCGCGCTCGCCCTGCCCGTCGCCATCTATGCCGCCTTCACGCTCTACCATCTGCGCGCCGCCCGCCACGCCTGAACCGGGCGGCCGCTTTCCAACACCGCTCCCCGGACCTTATGGCCAGCGCCCCTGCGCCCCCTCTCCCTCTGGGGGAGAGGGCTGGGGTGAGGGGGCCTTCCGGCAAATTCGCATGGGTGAAAAGGCCCCCTCACCCGGCCCTGTGGGCCGACCTCTCTCCCAAGGGAGAGGTAAGGTTCCGAGCCCTCCAACACCCCTCCGAACAAGCCCCGCTTCCCCACAAGCTCATGGTGAGCCTGTCGAACCGCGAGGCCGGCCAAGTGAAGCCCACCCCCATACAAAAAAGGCCGGGATCGCTCCCGGCCTTCGCTCTTAGTTCTTTTCCGCCGTAGCCTTGGGCTTTTTCGGCTTGGGCAGCGCCTTGGGCTTGGCCGGGCGCGGCGGCACCGCCACCAGTTCCAGCTTGGCTTCGCTGCCTTCGCCAACCACGGCCACCGTCACCGAGCCGCCATTGACCAATTCGCCGAACAGCACTTGGTCGGCCAGCGGCTTCTTGACGTGCTCCTGGATCACGCGGCCCAGCGGGCGGGCGCCCATGCGCTCGTCATAGCCGTGCTCGGCCAGCCAGTCGGCGGCTTCCGGGGTGAGGTTGATCGTGACGCCGCGCTCGGCCAATTGGCCTTCGAGCTGCAACACGAACTTCTCCACCACCCGGCGCACCACGTCGCGCGGCAACGGCGCGAAGGAGATGATCGCATCGAGCCGGTTGCGGAATTCGGGGCTGAAAGTGCGGTTGATCGCCTCTTCATCGTCCCCCTGCTCGCGCTTGCGGCCGAAGCCGATGGGCGCGCGGGCCAGTTCGGCGGCGCCGACATTGGAGGTCATGATCAGGATGACATTGCGGAAATCGACCGCCTTGCCATTGTGATCGGTCAGCTTGCCATGGTCCATCACCTGCAACAGCACGTTGTAGAGATCGGGATGCGCCTTCTCGATTTCGTCCAGCAGCACCACGCAATGCGGATGCTGGTCGACGCCATCGGTGAGCAGTCCGCCCTGATCGAAGCCGACATAGCCCGGCGGCGCGCCGATCAGCCGGCTGATCGTGTGCCGCTCCATATATTCCGACATGTCGAAGCGCAGCAATTCCACGCCCAGCGTATCGGCGAGCTGCTTGGCCACCTCGGTCTTGCCCACGCCGGTCGGACCGGTGAACAGGTAGGAGCCGATGGGCTTTTCCGGCTCCCGCAGGCCGGCGCGGGCCAGCTTGATCGCCGAGGACAGCGCCGAAATCGCCTGCTCCTGTCCGAACACCACATTGTGCAGGCTGCGCTCCAGGCTCGACAGCAATTCCGCGTCGGACTTGGAAACCGACCGGGGCGGAATCCGCGCGATCGAGGCGATGGTCGCTTCGATGTCCTCGGTTTCGATCAGCTTCTTGCGCTGGTCTTCCGGCAGCAGCATCTGGCTGGCCCCGGTCTCGTCGATCACGTCGATCGCCTTGTCCGGCAGCTTGCGGTCGGTGATGTAGCGGGCGCTCAATTCCACGGCGGCCTTGAGGGCATCGTCCGTGTATTTGAGCTTGTGGAAGTCCTCGAAATAGGGCCGCAGGCCCTTCACGATCTCGATGGCATCGGGAACGCTGGGCTCGTTGACGTCGATCTTCTGGAACCGGCGGACCAGCGCCCGGTCCTTCTCGAAGAACTGGCGATATTCCTTGTAGGTGGTCGAGCCGATGCAGCGGATCGCCCCGCTCGCCAAAGCGGGCTTAAGCAGGTTCGAGGCATCGAGCGCCCCCCCGGAAGTGGCGCCGGCGCCGATCATGGTGTGAATTTCGTCGATGAAGAGCACCGCATGCGGCATCTTTTCGAGTTCCTTCATCACCGCTTTCAGCCGCTCTTCGAAATCGCCGCGATAGCGGGTACCGGCCAGCAGCGAGCCCATGTCGAGCGCATAGATCACCGCTTCCTTGAGCACTTCGGGCACGTCGCCTTCGATGATCTTGCGGGCCAGGCCCTCGGCAATGGCGGTCTTGCCGACGCCCGCGTCACCCACATAGAGCGGATTGTTCTTGGAGCGGCGGCACAGCACCTGGATGGTGCGGCGCAATTCGGCATCGCGGCCGATCACCGGATCGATCTTGCCGGCGCGGGCCTTCTCGTTGAGGTTGACGCAGAAATCGGCCAGCGCCGAGCTCTTCTTGCCTTCCGCCCCGCCTTCGGCGGCGCCCTCGCCGTCCTCGGCGCCGCGCACCTTGCGCTCCTCGCTCGGGCCGGACTTGGTGATGCCGTGGGAGATGAAATTGACCGCGTCCAGCCGGCTCATGTCCTGCTGTTCGAGGAAATAGGCGGCATGGCTCTCGCGTTCGGCAAAGATGGCGACGAGCACATTGGCGCCCGTGACCTCTTCCCGGCCGGAGGATTGCACATGGATGACCGCGCGCTGGATCACCCGCTGGAAGGCGGCAGTGGGCCGCGCATCCTGGCCGTTGGGCACGATCAGGCTGTCCAGTTCTTCGTTGATGAAATCTTCGAGGTCGCTCTTGAGCGCGTCGATATCGACATCGCACCCGGTCAGCACCGCGATCGTCTCGCGGTCCTCGGTCAGGGCGAGCAGCAGATGTTCGAGCGTGGCGAACTCATGGTTGCGCTCACGGGCCAGGTTCATCGCCTGGTGCAGGGCCTTTTCGAGTCCGCGCGAAAATGAGGGCATATGATATTCCTACTGTTTTTCCATCACGCATTGCAGCGGATGCTGGTTCTTGCGTGCCGTATCCATCACCCGGGTCACCTTGGTCTCGGCAACCTCGTATGGATATACGCCGCACTCACCCACCCCCTTCTGGTGCACGTGCAGCATGATCTGCATGGCGTCTTCGCGTGACTTGTTGAAGACGTCCTGCAGGACCAGAACGACGAATTCCATCGGCGTGTAGTCGTCGTTGAGCAGCAGAACCCGATAGAGGTTCGGCCTTTTGGTTTTGGGACGCGTCTTGGTCACCGTCCCGGTTTCGAAATTGGCGTCGTCTCCGCCCCGGCGGCGGCCATCGTCATCCTCGGGTCCGCCCACGGCGATAGGACGCGCGCGGCCGGCGCGGCTCGGCAGGGGTGATAAGGGCAGATTGGGAGTCATGGTCATGGCAATGGCCGCCTGAGGAAAACGACGCAGCAGGTTGGACCCATTATGTAGGCAAAATCGGGCCAGTGTTAAGGCCTGTCGGTTCGCGAATATGTGAGAGGCGGAATAAGTCACAAATCCGCGGCTAAATCGCGCCGCGGCAAGCCTCGATGGTAACAGTCTGTTACCCGCTTGCAGCGGCAGCGGACAAATCGATCGCATTTTACGGAATGGTAACGGCATGGGCGTAGCTTCATCGAAAGGATGATGATCGGGGTGTGAGGGCTCCCCGAAAATCGCCGCGTCAAACGAGTTGCGTACGGGCAGGATGCCCGAGATAAGTAATTGGAGTACCGGGTGATTTCCTTGGAAAAGACCCCCTGGCGCGCGAGGTTTTTTCGCGCCATCGCTGCCTTCCTTGTCGTGCTGGCCATCGCCACGCCCGTACATGCCATTGAAAACCTCCGCAAATATGCCGGCATCGTCGTCGACGCCAAATCCGGCAAGGTCCTCTACGAAGACCAAGCGGATTCAAGGCGTTACCCGGCCTCCGTCGCCAAGGTGATGACGCTCTACCTGCTGTTTCAGGAATTGCAGGCCGGCAATCTCAGCCTCACCACCAAGATGACCGTCTCCAAGCACGCCGCTGCCGCCGTGCCGACCAAGCTCGGCCTGCGCGCCGGCTCGACCATTTCGGTAGAAGATGCCATCAAGTCATTGGTAACGCTGTCGGCCAACGACATGGCCCGCGTCATCGCCGAGCATATTTCCGGCACGGAAAGCAAATTCGCCGAGCGCATGACCGCCACGGCCCGCGCCATGGGCATGCGCAACACCACCTATCGCAACGCCTCCGGCCTGCCCGATGGCGGTCAGGTGACCACGGCCCGCGACCAGGCGATCCTGGGCATCGCGATCTATCAGCATTTCTCTCAATATTACAATTACTTCCAGACCACCTCCTTCAAATATGGCGGCAAGACCTATGGCAATCACAACCGGGTTCTTGGCTATATGGGCGCCGTGGACGGCATCAAGACCGGCTATATCAACGCCGCCGGCTCCAATCTGCTGACCGCCGCCCGCAAGGACAATCGCCACATCGTCATCGTCGCCTTCGGCTTCAATTCCGCCGCCGCCCGCGACGAGAAAGTCCGTCAATTGGTCTCCTCCTACCTGACCAAGGGCCGCCGGGGCGACTATTTGCAGACGGCGATGGTTCCGCTGCCCGGCCGCCAAGGCAATACCCAATTCGCCCTCGCCGCGCCGCGCAAGCCCACGCTGGCCATGCCGACGCCAATGCCCGATTTCCGCCTGGCTCAGCTCGTCGCCGGCAATGGCGCCCAGCCGCAGCAGGCCCCGGTTGCGGTGGCGGCCACCGCTCCGGTCCTGCCCACGCCCGTGCCGGCCGATCTCGGTCTGGCGCCGGCGGTCCAGGCCGCGAATGTCCTGGCCGCGCCGACCCAGGCGCAGCCGGATTATCCGAGCCAGGACGTCATCGGTGCCTGGCTGAGCGAAACCTACAATCTGGGCGCGCCGCCCGCTGCCCTTGGCCATACGGCGCCATCGGCCCCGCTCCTGCCTCCCGGTGAAGTAGAGGGCGGCACCGGCGGCCAGCCCGTCGACCTGATGCATTCCGGATCGGTTCAGACCGCCGCGGCAACCACGGCCCCGCCCGGCGCCTGGATCGTGCAGATCGGTGCCGGTCCTTCCGAGGACAGCGCCCGGGCAATGTTGTCCGACGCCGCGGGAAAGGTCGGTTCTCTCGGCGACTTCCGCTCCTATGTCGAACGCTTCGAAAAGAACGGCCAGATCTTCTACCGCGCCCGGTTCGTCGGCTTCGGCGACCGGAACGCGGCGGCGGCAATGTGCGACCGCCTCAAGGGTCAGGACCTCGCCTGCCTGGCGATGCAGGGTTGATCAAGACTGTGCGGCGCGGCGGATCAACCGCCGGCCGCAGGAACTGGATGGTCTGGCCTCACCGGCCGCCGGCCATCGACCGGGGAAGCAGCGATTTGGTGCTTGTGTATGGAGTAGCCCAATGAGTGACCGTAGTGCTCTTGTCGAACTGGCCAGCTTCATCGGCCGCTCCCCTCTGGCCTCTCCCGATCCCGCCATGCGCAACCGGGCCCTGGCCGGCATGACGGAGCGCATGCTGCCGCGGCAGCGCCGCTCCGTCGGCGATCTGCTCGCGGTGGTCATGACCCTGTCGGCCCGCACCCGCCGCATGGCGCAGGAGCCGGCGCAGGTGGAGATCGACGTCTTCGCCCCCGGCGGCAAGCGCGCCATTCGGCTATCCCTGGGCGAGTGATCCGCGGATCGCGGCGCTCAGATGAGCGCCACGATTTCCTTGCGCTTCCAGACGAACTGATACCAGCTTGCCTGCAAGACCAGCATCATGGTGAAGCCGGCCGCATAAGCCACCCAGATGCCGACAAGGCCGAGGCTGGTCTGGCTGAGCCAGATGGCGCCCGGAAGCTCGACCAGCAGGATGCAGGCCAGCGATAGCAGCATCGGCGCATAGACGGTGCCGCTGGCGCGCATGATCCCGGAAAACACCATGCTCCAGCCGAAACACAGGATGCTCCAAAGCACCACATGCAGCAGCGTTTCTGTGAGCGCGACCACGTCCGGATCGGTAATGAACAGGGCCACGACATGCTGGCTGAAAAGATAGGCAAGGACGATCAGGCCGCCGGTGATGACCAGATTCAAGATGAAGGCGATACGGGTGATGGCGCCCAATTGGTCGATCTTGCGCGCGCCGATGGCCTGGGCGGCGAAAATCGAGGCGGCGATGCCGATCGACATGGCCGGGAATTGCACATAGCTCATTACCTGACCCAGCGCGCCATAGGCGGCGGTCGCGTCCGAGCCGAAGCGGTTGACCAGGCCGATCACCACGATGCCGGCAATCGACGAGATAACCATTTGCAGGCCGGTGGGCACGCCGAGCTTCAATATCAGGCCGAGCAGCTTGAAATCGGGCCGCAGCATGGCGGCGAGCAGCACGCGATCAGGAGCGAGCGGCATCTTGCGGACGCGCATATAGACGAACAGGAACACCAGGACCGTCAGAAAGCCGGCAATCATCGCCCAGGCCGCGGCATTGACCCCCAATTGCGGCAGGCCGAACCATCCCTGAATGAGCGCCGGCGTCACCAGCAGGCTGACCATCATGGACAGGATGAGCGAGAACAACGGGGTAACCGTGTCGCCCACGCCGCGCAGCACCGATGTCACCACCAGGAACAGGAAAAAGCCGGGAATCCCGATCAGCACGATACGGGCGTAACCGACGGAGAGATCGCGGATATTCTCGGGGGCGCCGAGCACGGTCATGATCTGCTCGGCCCAGATGCCCCCGACGATGGCGACCACAATGCCCAGGGCCAGGGTGGCGCTCAGCGTCGTGCCGGTGACCTGCTTCACCTTGTCGATATTCCTGGCGCCCCAGGCCTGCCCGATCAGGATGGTGGACCCGGCCGACAGCCCGATGATGAAGCTCATCAGGAAGAACATGATCGGGAAGAAAGTCGCGGTGGCGGCCAGAGCCTCCACGCCGATCATCTGTCCGACATAGATCGAATTGATGGTTCCCGACAGCGCCTGCAGGATATTGGAGGCCATGAGCGGGATCAGGAACAGGCTGAACCGCTGCCAGAGCGGGCGGGTGGAATCGGGATTCATGGGAACGCTCCAGAAAAAGACATCGAATGGCACGTCACGGCGGGAATCCCCGGAGCCGGCATGGCGCTGAGCAATATTCAGCCCGCCGGAGGGACCAATTCACACCCCGGAATGAAGGTGCCGGCTGGACGGGCGCTGGAGGCTTGGCAATGACATTGCGGCCTCTCTACGCCCGCCATTCTGGGGCGTCAACCGGTCCGGCCCGGACCGGCCGCGTCTCGGCACCTATGCCCCTGGAATAGGACCACTTGTCATCGCCAACCCCGCCCTGCCCTGTGCTAGACAACGGCCATGTCTCAAGCCGCCACCACATTTGATTCTACCGTTGAACAATTCTTCGCCGGCGCCCGTGCCTGCCTGCCGGTCGCCATATCGGTCGCCGCCTATGGGCTGGTCTGGGGCGTTTTGGCGCGCGGCGCCGGCCTGAGCCCGCTCGAAGTGGTGCTGATGAGCGGGCTGGTCTTTGCCGGTTCGGCGCAATTCGTGGCGCTGGATCTGTGGACGGCGGTGCCGGCAACGCTGCCCATCGGCCCGCTGATCCTGGCCGCACTCATCGTCAATCTGCGCTATCTGCTGCTGACCGCCACCCTCCGCCCGCTCTATCCGGACCGAAAGCTCGGCCGTGGCGCGCTCAGCATGTATCTGGTGACCGACGAGAACTGGGCCATGACCGTCGCCGCCATGGCGCGGGGCGGCGGCAGCGTGGCATTTCTCATGGGCGGCGGCGCGCTCGCCTGGATTTCATGGATGAGCACCAATCTAATCGGCTATGGCCTTGGCTCGGCCATCGACGATCCGACGCGCTGGGGCCTCGATTTCGCTTTCACCGCGACTTTCCTGGCATTGCTGCTGGGCATGTGGAAGGGCAAGGGCGATCTCGTTCCCTGGCTGGTCGCCGCGCTCGCCGCCATCGTCACCGCCCAATATATCGAAGGCAGCTGGCATATCCTGGTCGGCGGCATCGCCGGCAGCTTCGCGGGCGCCCTGGTCGAGGTGCGCAAGCATGCACATATCGCCTGAAGCCCTATTGGCCATTCTCGGCATGGCCCTCGTCACCATAGCCGTCAAGGCTGGTGGCCTGCTGCTGGCCGACCGCCTGCCCCGCGAGGGCTTTGCCGCCGCCTGGCTCAAGCATATTCCCGGCGCGGTGCTTGCGGCGCTGGTGGCGCCGGCGCTGGTCACCGGCGGCCTCGCCGAGGTGATCGCCGCCTTAGCCACAGCGGCCATCTTCATCCTGTCGCGAAACCTCTTTGCCGCCATGGCAAGCGGCGTGCTGACCGTCTACTTCATGCGCCTCTGGCTGGGCGCCTAGTCCGGCCCGTCACCTTCAGGCGAACCGCACATCCGTCACCCCGTCCAGCGCCTTGATGCCGCCGGCGACTTCGGCGGTGACATTATATTTGCCGGGCAGCTCGATCTCGTATTCCCGCGCTCCGCCATCGCGAATGACCACGAAATTCACCCGCCCATTGCCGCCGCGCCTGAGCTGCGCCGTTGTCGGCCCAAGCGCCTTGGCATCGGCCACGAAGATGGTCAATTGCCGGTCCACCCGCTCCGCCAATCCCTCGATGGGCTCGGCGGAAATCAGCCGCAGGCTGATGCCTTCGGCGCGCTCGTCCGCCCCCACCTGGAGGATGACGGAATTGCCGGGTTGCAGCACGGCGCCGAATTCGTTGATCTGCTCGGAGAAGGCGATGCACTCAAAGGTGCCGCTCTGGTCCGACAGGGTCAGGATCATCATCGGCGTCCCCTTGCGGGTGCGCCGGTCATTGCGCGACGAAATGGTTCCGGCCAGCCGCCCTGCCCCGGCGCCATCCTTCACCGCCCGTTCGAAATCGCTCCAGCGCTGTACCCGCACTTTTTCGAACAGGTCGGCATAGGCGTCGAGCGGATGGGCCGACAGGTGAAAGCCGATCGCTGCCAGTTCGCGATCGGCGCGCTCGGTGGAATTCCACACGGCCACGCCCGTCGGCAGGCGGAAGGGCTCTTCCTCGACGGAGTCGAACATCGAGACCTGTCCGCTGCTGCGGTCGGCGGTCAGCGATTGGGCGGTGCCGATAACCGCTTCCACGGCGGCGAAGGCGACTTCGCGGCGCGGCGCCAGGGCATCGAAGGCGCCGGCATTGACCAGGGTTTCCAGCGTCCGCTTGTTGAGGACGCGCGGATCGACGCGGCGGGCAAAATCGCCCAAATCCTTGAAGGGCGTGTTGCCACGCATCTCGACGATGTGTTCCGCCATGGCGCGGCCGACGCCTTTTACCGCCGAGAGGCCGTAATGGACACGCTCGCTCTTCACCGAAAACACGACTTCGGACTGGTTGACGCAGGGCGGCACGACCTCGATGCCCTTCCTGCCGGCCTCGCGGCGGAAATCGGACAGCTTGTCGGTCTGCGCCATGTCGAGGGTCATGGAGGCGGCGTAGAATTCGTGCGGGAAATGTTCCTTGAGATAAGCCGTCTGATAGGACACCCAGGCATAGGCGGCGGCGTGGCTCTTGTTGAAGCCGTAATTGGCGAACTTGGCCAATAGGTCGAAAATCTGGTCGGCCAACGCCTCGCTGATGCCCTGCGGCCCGGAGCCTTCGCGGAAGCGAACGCGCTGGGCGTCCATTTCCGCCTTGATCTTCTTGCCCATGGCACGGCGGAGCATGTCGGCCTCGCCCAGCGAATAGCCCGAGAGAAGCTGGGCGATCTGCATCACCTGCTCCTGATAGACGATGATCCCATAGGTCTCGTCCAGCACCTCCTTGAGCGCCGCATGCGGATAATCCACCGGCTCGCGGCCATGCTTGCGGTCGATGAAGCTGGGAATATTGTCCATCGGGCCGGGCCGATAGAGCGCGTTCATGGCGATCAGGTCTTCGATACGGTCGGGCTTGAGCTCCATCAGCGCCCGCCGCATGCCGGCGCTTTCAAACTGGAAGATGCCGTAGGTATCGCCGCGCGCATAAAGCTTGTAGGTCGCCGCATCGTCTATCGGGATGGCGTCGATATCGAGGGTGATGCCGCGGTTTTTCACCATGTCGACGGCATAGCGGATGGTGGTCAGGGTCTTGAGGCCCAGAAAGTCGAATTTCACCAGTCCCGCCGGCTCGACCCATTTGAGGTTATATTGGGTGACCGGCATATCCGAGCGCGGATCGCGGTAGAGCGGCAGCAATTCCTGCAAGGGCCGGTCGCCGATGACGATGCCGGCGGCGTGGGTGGAAGCGTGGCGATAGAGCCCTTCCAGTGCCTTGCCGATCTCCACCAATTGGCCGACCGTTTCGTCCTCGTCCGCCATCTGTTTGAATTGCGGCACTTCCTTCATGGTCCGCTCGATCGACCACGGATCGGCCGGATTGGCGGGCACCAGCTTGCAGATGCGGTCGACCTGCCCATAGGGCATCTGCAATACCCGCCCCACATCGCGCAGCACGGCGCGGGCCTGCAGCGTACCAAAGGTGATGATCTGGGCGACCTGGCTCGAGCCGTATTTGTCCTGCACATAGTCGATGACTTCTTCGCGCCGGTCCTGGCAGAAGTCGATGTCGAAGTCCGGCATCGAAACGCGCTCGGGATTGAGGAAGCGTTCGAACAGCAGATTATAGCGCAGCGGATCGAGGTCGGTGATGGTGGTGGCATAGGCGACGAGCGACCCGGCGCCCGAGCCGCGTCCCGGCCCCACCGGGATATCGTGGCCCTTGGCCCATTGGATGAAGTCGGCCACGATGAGGAAATAGCCCGGAAACTTCATCCTTTCGATGATGTTCAGCTCGAAATCTAGCCGCTCGCGATATTCGGCCTCGGTCTTGCCCGGGGCGATGCCGGTGACTTCCAGCCGCTTGTCCAGGCCCTCGACGGCGATCCGGCGCAGTTCGGCCGCTTCCGCCGCCACCACGGCCTCTTCGCTGTCATGCGATCCGGCGGCGAATTTGGGCAGGATCGGGTCCCTGGTGCGCGGGCGATAGGCCACGCGGCGGGCGATCTCCACCGTCGAATCCAGCGCCTCGGGCAGGTCGGAGAACAGCTCCGCCATCTGGGCGCGGGTCTTGAAGAAATACTGGTCGCCGAGCTTGCGCCGCTCGGTCTGGGCCAGCACCGAGCCGCCGGCAATGGCCAGCAAGGCGTCATGCGCCTCGAACTCCTTCTCGGACTTGAAGAATGGTTCGTTGGTGGCCACCAGCGGAATGCCCTTGCGATAGGCATAATCGATGAGGCGCGGCTCGACAGCGGCTTCCAGCGGGCGGCCATGGCGCTGCAATTCGATATAGAAGCGGTCGCCGAAGCGATCGGCCAATAGATCAAGGCGGCGGACGGCATTGGCGTCCTGGCCATGGGCGAAGGCCATGTCGATGGCCCCTTCGGGACCGCCGGAAAGACAAATGATGCCCGACAGGCTATCGCGGGTCAGCCAATCCAGCCGGGCCCGCGCCAGGCCATCCTCGCCTTCAAGATAGGCGCGGGAGACGAGCTGCGAGAGGTTGGAAAACCCTTCCTCCGATTGCGCCATCAGCACGATGCTGGACTTGCCGGCCCAGGCCAGATGCCCGCGCTCGCTCAGCCGTTCCTCCGCCGCGGCGAAATCCACGGCGAGCTCGACCCCGATCAGCGGCTGGATGCCCTTCTTGGTGGCCTTTTCGGAGAATTCCAGCGCACCGAAAAGATTGTTGGTATCGGCTATGCCGAGCGCCGGCTGCCCGTCCTCGGCGGCGAGCTTGAGAATGGTTTCCAGCTGCAACGCTCCTTCGAGGAGCGAGAAAGCCGAATGAACGTGCAGGTGAATGAAGCCGGGGCCGCGCATATGCATCTCCTTGGCGGACTCTGTGGCACCGGCCTCGCAAGGTCAAACCACACAGCGCTCAATCCACAGCCATCACACCAGCTTGGTCAGGATATCCATCCAGGCCAGCGAGCCGATGGTGAACACACCCAAGGTAACGAAAGCGGCGAAGTCCTTGACGAAATCGAGCATCTCTATCTCCTGTGTTTCCGTATTGTTCTTATATGTTCGATATTTGTTCTCGTCCATACAGGAACATCGGTGAAACCGGGGACAGAGGTTAACTGGTTAGGAAATCGTTAGGAGCTTTCCGCTTTGGCGGAATCAGAGATTCCTGTGCCTCGCCCGTCTTGAGCCGGGCTATCGCCTCTTTACCGGATCGTGACGCGAGGGCTCTTGTCGCAGGTCCACAAAAAAGAACCCTCGCGTCAAGCGCGAGGGTGACGAACGTAGCCGCCAAGAATCAAACGGTGCGGAAACGCCGTGACGGCTGGCCCGCCCTACAGCGTATGCGGAACCACCAACCCGTTCTTGATCGTCACGATCCGGTCCGCCCGTCGGGCAAGGTCGTAATTGTGGGTGGCGATCAGGGCGGCGGCGCCTTCATTGCGGATGAGATCTTTCAGGGCCTCGAAAACGCGGTCGCTGGTTTCGGGGTCGAGATTGCCGGTCGGTTCATCGGCGAGGATGACGCGCGGATGGTTCGCGGCGGCGCGGGCAATGGCGATACGCTGCTGCTCGCCGCCGGAGAGTTCGGCCGGACGATGCTCGGCGCGCGGGGCCACGCCGAGCAGATCGAGCAGGTCCATGGCCCGGCCCTCCGCGTCCTTCTGCGAGCGGCCGGCGATCAATTGCGGCATGACCACGTTTTCGAGCGCGGTGAATTCGGGCAGCAAATGGTGGAATTGATAGACATAGCCCACCGTCGAGCGCCGCAATTGCGTTCGCGCCCGGTCGCCCATCCGGCTGGTGGGCTGGCCGACGATCTCGATCTCGCCCGATTGCGGCGATTCCAGCAGGCCGCAGAGATGCAGCAGGGTCGATTTGCCGGCGCCCGATGGCGCGACCAGCGCCACCATCTCGCCGCTGTCCACGACAAGATCGGCGGCTTCGAGCACGCGGACCATGCGCTCGCCTTCGCCGTAATGGCGATGCACGCCGGAAAGGCGCAGATGCGGCTTATTCATAGCGCAGGGCCTCCACCGGATCATATTGCGCGGCGCGCCAGGCGGGATAGAGCGTGGCGAGGAAAGAAAGGCCAAGGGCCATGCACACCACGACGGTCACTTCCACCGGATCGACACGGCTGGGCAGCGAGGACAGGAAGAAGACTTCCGGCGGAAACAGGGTCACGCCGAGCAGGTTGGAGATCGATGCGCGGATGGCCTCTGCATTCGACGCCACGATCAGGCCCAGCACGAAGCCGACCAGCGTACCGATAAAGCCGATGGCGGTGCCGGTGATCGAGAAGATGCGCATGATCGAGCCGCGCGTCGCGCCCATGGTGCGCAGCACCGCAATATCGGCGCTCTTGTCCTTCACCAGCATGATCAGGCTGGCGATGATGTTGAAGGCGGCGACGAGGATGATCATGGAGAGGATGGTGAACATCACCACCCGTTCCACCTGCAGGGCCGAAAAGAAAGTCTGGTTGCGTTCCTGCCAGGAGGTGAGGATCAGCGGTCTTATGCCGGGCGCCGATTGCAGGCGCTGCCGCATGACGCCTACGCCATCCGGGTCGTTGATGAAGATCTCGGCGGCCGAGACGCGCGCCACCCGTTCATAGGCGGCATCGATTTCCGCATCGCTCGCCAGCGGATCGAGCGGCCCCATGCCGGGCTTCAGCACCTCATCGACCAGTTTGAAATAATCCTGAGCCGGTTCGAGCGGCATATACATGAAGTAGGAATCGAACTCGACCATGCCGAGATTGAAGATCACATTGACCGGATAGGAGCGGATTTGCGGCGTCGAGCCGAACGGCGTCATCGTGCCTTCGGGATTGATGAGCTGCACCTGATCGCCGATGCCGACGCCGAGCGTCTGCGCCAGGCGATAGCCGATGGCGACGCCGCGGCTGTCGTCCCATTGGTCGAAGCCCCCCTGCTCCGCCCCATTGTAGAGCAAGGTCAACTTCCGGAGGTTTTCCTCATCCATGCCGCGCACGGTGGCGCCGGTGGACGAGCCGCGCCCCGAGGCCAGCACCTGGCCCTCGACGAAATAGACGGCGAAGCTGACGCCATCGACCTGCTCCAGCGCCGCCACCGTTTCCCGGTAATCGGTGAGCTGGCTTTCGATCGGATAGGCGGTGAAATGGCCGTTGAGGCCGAGAATCTTGTCCAGCAACTCGCCACGAAATCCGTTCATCACCGACATGACCACGATCAGCGTGGCGACGCCGATAGCGACCCCCACCATGGTCAGGCTGGCGATGACGGAAATGAACGCTTCCTTGCGGCGGGCGCGCAGATAGCGTCCGGCAATCATCCACTCGAACCGGGCAAAGGGGCGGGTTTCCCGGTTTGCCGGGACGTCTGGCGCGTTCGAGGTCAAATGTCGGTCATCCGCTGCGGTTCGATCAGGCTCTTGAGGCGCTCGACTGCCCCGCTTAGCGGCAGCGTCTCGCGCTCGCCGGTCTTGCGATGCTTGATCTCGACTTCGCCCGATTTAAGGCCGCGCGGGCCCAGAATGACCTGATAGGGAATGCCGACCAGATCCGCCGTGGCGAACTTCGAGCCGGCCGGCTGGTCGCGATCGTCGTAGAGCATGTCGAGACCGGCGGCATTGAACTCTGCATAGAGCGTGTCGCAGGCCGCATCAGTTTCGGCGTCGCCGGCCTTGAGATTGATCAGCACCGCTTCGAACGGCGCCACCGAAACCGGCCAGATAATGCCGTTCTCGTCATGGCTGGCCTCGATGATGGCCGGCACGACGCGGGTCAGGCCGATGCCGTAGGACCCCATATGAACAATGGTTTCCTTGCCGTCCTGGCCGGTGACGCTGGCCTTCATCGGCTCGGAATATTTGGTGCCGAAATAGAAGATGTGCCCGACCTCGATGCCGCGCGCCGATACGCGCTTGTCCGCGGGGACCAAGGCTTCATATTCGGCCTGGTCGACCATTTCCTCGGTGGCGGCGTAAAGCGAGGTCCAGTCGTCGAAAATGGGCTTCAGATCGCCGCGGAAATCCACGTCCTTGGGCGGGATGGGCTTGTCGAGCAGGTCCCTGTGGCAGAACACCTGGCTCTCGCCGGTTTCGGCGAGGATGATCCATTCATGGCTGAGATCGCCGCCAATGGGACCGGTATCGGCGCGCATCGGAATGGCGGTCAGCCCCATGCGGGCATAGGTGCGCAGATAGGCCACGAACATGCGCTCATAGGCCTTGACCGCGTCTTCCTTGGTCAGATCGAAGGAATAGGCGTCCTTCATCAGAAATTCGCGGCTGCGCATGGCGCCGAAACGCGGGCGCACCTCGTCGCGGAATTTCCATTGAATATGGTAGAGATTGAGCGGCAGGTCCTTATAGGACTTCACATAGGCCCGGAAGATGTCGGTGATCATCTCCTCATTGGTCGGCCCATAGAGGAATTCGCGCTCGTGCCGGTCCGCGATGCGCAGCATTTCCTTGCCATAGGCGTCGTAGCGGCCCGATTCGCGCCAGAGATCGGCGGACTGGATCGTGGGCATCAGCAATTCGATGGCGCCGGAGCGGTTCTGCTCTTCCTCGATGATGCGCTGCACTTTCATCAGCACCTTGTAGCCGAGCGGCAGCCAGGAATAGAGGCCGGATGCCTGCTGACGGATCATGCCGGCGCGCAGCATCAGGCGGTGCGAGACAATCTCAGCTTCCTTGGGCACGTCGCGCAGCACCGGCAGGAAATAGCGGGAAAGACGCATGAAAACTCCGAACAGGTACGTCGACTCGAGGGTTCTGTTGATGCCCACTCAAATCCTAACACTCCATTCGATGCAAGCATGCAAGCTATGCAGAATCTGCTTGGCAGAGCCAAAAAGTGTTGTTAGGGTCCGAGCCAATAAAACAAAGGTGGCCCAAACCGCCGGACGTCGACAACGTCAAGGGAGGAGCGTTGGCTGCCGCTTTGTAGCGCGCCTAAGACCAACGTATTGTCGGACAAACTCATTTCAGCGGGGCCCTCGTGCCCCGCTTTTTTGTTTGAGTTCAATGTATTATGGCCAGTGCTGAAACCTTCACGCGAATTGCGATGGCCCTGCCCGGCACGACGAGCGCGCCGCATTTCGACCGGGTCGCCTTCAAGGTGAAACGCAATTACGCGACGCTCGCGGCGGACGGGCTTTCGGCAAATCTCAAATTCACTCCCGAAGAGCAGGAACTGAAATGTCTGGTGGCGCCGGACATATTTGAGGCCATCGACAATGGCTGGGGCAGGCAGGGCTGGACGACGATCATGCTGGCGCCGGCAACCGAGCCGGATATCGCGGCTGCCTTGGCCATGGCGCATGCCCATGCGGTGAAGTAGCGCCCCTTCCCCGATCATCGCTCTCGCGCGCCCTCCCGGATCGTCACCCTCTCGCCCGTTTCCCAGATCGTCACCCTCGCGCTTGACGCGAGGGTTCTTGCGGCTACCCCCACAAACAAAAACCCCCGCGTCAAGCGCGAGGGTGACGAGTGGCGGTTTTGGACCGATCACACGGTCCCCCGCTCAGCGGTTCCAGTAATTATGCAGGGTCTCGTTGGAAACACCCCATATCAGCAGGGCAGTGAACACTGCCGCCAGCAGCGTCGCCAGCAATAGCTTGAAGATCAGCCGCGGCTTCAGCGGCGCGCCGGGATCGCCTCCGGCGACGGTTTCGACGCCGGCCTCGTGATGGCTTTGATTGCCGATGGGCAGCACCATGACGAGGGTGATCCACCAGACAACGAAATATACGGCGATGAGCGAACCGATTTGCATGGCCTATCCTTAACCCGCGCGCCGCTCCGGCGAAAGCGGCAACCTGCGGTTCCTATTGCCGCAGGGCGCCGATAGCGGCTCCGCCCTAGATCCGGTGCACGAACACGCTGACATTGGGCTTGCGGCCCCAGAAGGAGTTGACCTCGTTGCGGATGGCCTTGAACAGCGCCGAATTCAGCACTTCGGTATCGGAGCGGCGCTTGGGCGGCATGGATTTGATGACGCCGGCGATGGTGTCTTCCACCAGTTCGGCGATCGATTCCTCTTCTGTTTCCGGCAGGCCTTCCACGACCATTTCCGGTCCTGAAACGACGTGGCCGCTGGAATTGACCGCCAGGCTGACGATGATCATGCCGCCGAAGGACAGCCGCCGCCGCCCCTTGACGCCACTTTCTTCCGGGGTGCAGAGCACGAGGCCGTCGAGATAGAGCTCGCCGGTGCGCACTTCGGCCGGCATGACCATCGGCTCGGGGAAGAGCCGCACCATGTCGCCATTGCGGGTCTCGCAGACATTGGGAATGCCGGCGGCGCGGCCCAGCTTGGCATGGGCCTCCAGATGCATGGCTTCGCCATGGACGGGCACCAGCACGTTCGGCTTCACCCAGGAATAGAGCTTCTGCAACTCGCCGCGACGCGGATGGCCGGTGACGTGCACGAGGGCATCGTTGGCGGTGATGACTTCGACGCCCTTGTCGATCAGCAGGTTCTGGATATCGGCGACTTCGCGTTCATTGCCCGGGATGGCCCAGGACGAAAAGATCATGCGGTCGCCGGCATTGAGATCGATGATCGGGTGGTCGCCGCGGGCGATACGGGCAATGGCGGCACGGGATTCGCCCTGGCTGCCGGTGCAGATCAGCACGCATTTGTCGCGCGCTATGGACTTGTACATGTCCTGGTCGTGCAATGGCGGCAGGCCTTCGAGCATGCCGACTTCCTTGGCGATGCCCATGATGCGGTGCAACGAGCGGCCGGACATCACCACTTCACGCCCCGCCTTGTGCGCGGCGCGGACGATGGACACGACACGCCCCACATTCGAGGCGAAGGTGGTGACGGCGACGCGATGGGGGGCGTCGGCGATCAGCTTGGCGAGATTGTCGCCGATTTCCTGCTCGCTCGGGCTCTCGCCCTCCTTCACCGCATTGGTGGAATCGCAGATCAAAGCCAGCGGCAGTTCGGTTTCTTCGCCGATTTCCTGCAGTCGCTCGACATTGGTGGGGGCGCTGATGACCGGGGTGGGGTCGAGTTTCCAGTCACCCGTATGCAGGGCCCGGCCAATCGGAGTGGTGATCAGCAAGGCATTGGCCTCGGGGATCGAGTGCGCCACATTGATGGGCTCGACCGTGAAGGGCCCGACCGTGAACGGCTTGCCCGGCTGCATGATGGTTATGTCGACATTTTCGATGATGCCGTCCCCTGCCCGCTTGGCCGCCAGCATGGCGGCGGTGAACGGGGTGGCATAGACCGGCTTGTCGAAGACCGGCCAGAGATCGAGCACGGCGCCGTAATGATCTTCGTGGCTATGGGTGAGGACCAGCGCCAGGACATCGTCGGCGTTTTCCTCGAGAAATTCCGGATTGGCCATGATCAGCTCGATGCCCGGCAGGTCCGGCCCGCCGAAGCTGACGCCGCAATCGACCACGATCCATTTGCGCTTACGCTCCGGACCGAAGCCATAGGCGGCCATGTTCATGCCAATCTCGCCAACGCCGCCAAGCGGCAGGAAGACGAGTTCATCCCTTTGGTTCTTAGCCATGGGTTATCTTTTCCTTTCGATGCGCGACGCCGGCCGAGCTTTGGTCGACGGTCGCCGCGCTTTGTCTATGGTCAGCTTCGGGCGCTGGCCGTTGCCCCAAAATGTACGTCGCCCGCCGTGATCGGGAACCGCGAACCGTCAGCGTCGCGGATGATCAGCCGACCGGCGGAATCGATGGTTTCAAAAATGCCGCGCCGGACCACACCGTCCTGCGCGACGGCGACCGGCGCCCCCAGCCCGGCGGCGGAACCGCGCCAGCGGTCGAGCACCGCCGCAACGCCGCACCCGTCATCCCACAGGGAAAAGGTTTCCACCCAGGCGTCGGAGAGCGCTTCGAACACGTCTTCGGCGCTGCGCTCGATGCCCAGGGCGCTGAGCGAGGTCGCCGGATAGGGCGTTCCTTCGGGCGCCGCGATGATGTTGACGCCGCAGCCGATGACGATGGCGCTGCGTCCGTCCGGCGTCTTGCCGGCTTCCAACAGGATGCCGGCCAGCTTAGCGCCGTCCGCCAATACGTCGTTCGGCCATTTGAGCGCGATACGCGAGCCGTCGGCCCCGTCCGCCCCGTCGATGCCGATCCGGACCACGCCGGCCGGCAGAATGGCGGAGAGGCCGCGATTGAGCGCCACGCCGGCAACGAAACCCAGAGTAGCGATGAGTTCGGGCGCAACGTCCGGCACGATGAGCAGGCTGGCGGCGAGATTGCCGGCGGGACTGTGCCATTCCCGGCCCCGTCGCCCCCGGCCGGCATTTTGCTGCAGGGCGGCGAACCAGATGCCGCCCGGATCGCCCGCCGCCGCCGCCGCGAGCGCTTCGCTATTGGTGGAGCCGATGGCGTCAAAGCCGGCCAGCCGGTAGCCGGCCGCTTTGGCCTTGGCGCCAAGCGCGAACTTGGCCACCTAAAACACCACGCACGCCCATGGGCGTACTCCAGGCAGTCCGGGCCGCTTGCGGTGCAGCGCCTGACCGGAAACCGGCATCCGCTTTTCCGGGCGATGCACTAGAACAGGCTTCCGGCGGCATTGTGCGCCAGGCCGGCCAGCGGATTACCGACGGTGAAATAATAGGTCACGATGAGGAATCCCGACACGGCCATGACGATATTGAGTTCCCCCGGCACGGCGGCGAACTCATCCTTGGGTTCGTCGAAATACATGATCTTGACCACCCGCAGGTAATAGAAGGCGCTGATCGCCGAGGCCAGCATGCCGATGACCGCCAGGATATAGAGATTGGCTTCGATGGCTGCAAGGAAGACCTGCCATTTGGCGAAGAACCCGGCCAGCGGCGGCAGCCCGATCAAGGAAAACATCACGATGGCCATGATGGCCGCTACGAAGGGCCGCTTGCGCGAGGCGCCGGCCAGATCCTCGATATTTTCCACATAGCCCTTGTCGGTCCGCAGCGACAGGATGCAGGCAAAGAGCGCCACCGTCATGGCGACATAGATGGCCATATAGACCGCAACGCCTTCCACCCCCACCTGCGTGCCCGAGGACAGCCCGACCAGCGCGAAGCCCACGTGACCGATCGAGGAATAGGCGATGAGCCGCTTGATCGATTGCTGGCCGATGGCGGCGAAGGCCGCCAGCACCATGGAGGCGATGGAGAGGAAAATGACGATCTGCTGCCAGTCATGGGCGATGGGCGCGAAAGTGTTCATCACCAGCCGCACCATCAGCGCCATCGCCGCGACCTTGGGCGCCATGGCGAAAAAGGCGGTAACCGGGGTCGGCGCGCCCTCATAGACGTCGGGCGTCCACATGTGGAACGGCACGGCGGAAATCTTGAAGGCGATGCCGGTCAAGAGGAACACCACGCCGAAGATCAGGCCGATGGACCGGCCGTCATTGGCGATGGCGACCACGATGTCGGAGAGATTGGTATGGCCGGTAAAGCCGTAGATCAGCGACGCGCCATAGAGCAGCATGCCCGAGGACAGCGCCCCCAGCACGAAATATTTCAGCCCCGCCTCGCTGGCCCGGCTGTCGTCGCGCTTGATGGCAGCCATGACATAGAGCGACAGCGATTGCAGCTCGAGCCCGACATAAAGGCTCATCAGGTCGTTGGCCGAAACCATGACCATCATGCCCAAAGTCGCCAGCACCGCGAGGATGGAATATTCGTATTTGTGGATGCCGTTCTCTTCGGCATTGGACAGGCCGAGGATCAGCGCGAGGAGCGCGCCGCCCATGACCAGCACCTTCATGTAGCGGGCGAAACTGTCGGCCAGGAAGAGACCGTTGAAGATCACCCCATCCGCCGGCTGCGCGACCACCAGCACACCGGCGACGGCCAGCAGCGCGATGGCCAGCCAGTTCACCAGCGCGGATTTCTCCTTGTTGACGATGACGCCGATGACGATCAGCACCAGAGCGCCGACAGCCACCAGCATTTCGGGATAGGCCGGGGCCAGGCTCGCAAAATCGGTAATGTCAGAGTTCACGACAGTCTCCTAATGCGAAGCGGGCGCTGTGGCCGGCTGCGCCTCGCCCATGGGCGCGGCATATTCGAGTTGGGCACGTTCATCCGCCAGATCCACGGCCGGATCGCGGCCGGTGGCGGTCGAGTATTGCGCCACCAGATTATTGACAGCGGCAGCCGTCGTATCGAGGATCGGCGCCGGATAGAAACCGAAAACCACCGTCAGCGCGAGCAAGGGATAGAGCACCACCTTCTCGCGCAGATTGAGATCGAGGATGGATTTGAGACTGTCCTTGGTCAGCGCGCCGAAAATGATGCGGCGATAGAGCCAAAGGGCATAGCTGGCTGACAGAATCACCCCTAATGCGGCGCCGAATGCTACCCAGGTGTTAACCTGGAACACCGCGATCATGGTGAGAAATTCACCGACGAAGCCCGATGTGCCGGGCAGCCCGACATTGGCCATGGTGAAGACCATGAAGGCGAAAGCATATTGCGGCATGCGCTCCACCAACCCGCCATAGGCCGCGATCTCCCGGGTATGCATGCGGTCGTAGATCACGCCCACGCAAAGGAACAGCGCGCCGGACACGATGCCATGGCTGATCATCTGGAACATGGCGCCCTGGATGCCCAGTGCATTGCCGGCGAAGATGCCCATGGTCACGAAACCCATATGGGCGACGGACGAATAGGCGATCAGCTTTTTCATGTCGGTCTGCACCAGCGCCACCAGCGAGGTGAGAATGATGGCAGCGATCGACAGCACGAAAACGAAATTCGTCAATTGCGCCGAGGCTTCGGGGAACATCGGCAGGCTGAAGCGCAGGAAGCCGTAGCCGCCCAGCTTGAGCAGGATCGCGGCCAGGATCACCGAGCCGGCGGTCGGCGCCTGCACGTGTGCCTCGGGCAGCCAGCGATGGAACGGCCACATCGGCATCTTCACCGCCAAAGAGGCGAAGAAGGCCAGCCACAGCCAGATCTGCATGCCGCTGGGGAACTGGTGGGCCAGCAGTTTCACGATATCGGTCGTACCGGCATCCCAGTACATCGCCATCATGGCCAGCAGCATCAGCACCGAGCCGACAAAGGTGTAGAAGAAGAACTTGTAGGCCGCCTGGATGCGCGCCGAGCCGCCCCAGATGCCGATGATGAGGAACATCGGCAGCAGGGTGCCCTCGAAGAACACGTAGAACATGGCCAGATCGAGCGTGGTGAACACGCCGATCATCAGGGTCTCGAGCACGAGGAATACGATCATATATTCCTTGACCCGCGTTTCCACTTCCCAGCTGGCCAGGACGGCAGCCGGCATCAGCAGCGCGGTCAGCACCACGAAGAGCACCGAAATCCCGTCAACGCCGACGCGATAGCCGATGGAATCGCCGATCCAGGGCATGTTCACCACGAACTGGAAGCCCGGATTGGTGACGTCGAAGGTTTGCCAGAGAGCCAGCGAAAGCGCGAAGACGATCAGCGTCACGGTCAGCGCCATCCAGCGGATGGCATTGACCGAGCCCTTGGGCGTCAGCATCAGAACGGCGGCACCGATTACCGGCAGCCAGGTGATGATTGTCAGGATGGTATTGTCGAAATTCATCAGATGAGCCCCCCGGCCGCAATAGCCCAGGTCAGCAGCGCCGCAATGCCGATCAGCATCGCAAAGGCATAATGGTAGAGATAACCGGTCTGCAATTTGACCACCCAGCTGGTGACGTTCTGGACGCGACGGCCGAGACCCTCGGTGATCTTGCCGTCAACCAGCCAATCGTCGAAGCCCTTCCAGATCGCATTGCCGATCCACAGCGCCGGACGCACGAAGATCGTGTTGTAGAGTTCGTCGAAATACCACTTGTTGAGCAGGAACTTGTAGAGCCCCGGATTGGAAGCGGCCAGGCGGCCGGGCACGTCCGGACGACGGATATACATGTACCAGGCAGCGACGAAACCGACGATCATGGAAATCGTCGCGCTCCACTTCACCCAAGCGGGCACATGATGCGCGTCTTCGATGATCTGGTGGTCGACGAAGATCGAGCCGGCGAAGAAGTGTTCGATATGCTCCACGTCGTGGAAGAACATGCCGTAGAACACCACGCCGGCCAGCACCGCGCCGACCGCCAGCACATAGAGCGGCACCAGCATGACATTGGGCGCTTCATGCGCATTATCGTAGGCCGAGCCGTGATGGGCGTCCGCCAGCGGCTCGTCATGGCTTTCCAGCGCTGCATGGGACGGGTCGGGATGCGGCCCCTCGCCATGATGCTGCGCATCGCGCGGCGAACCGTGGAAGGTCAGGTGCACCAGGCGCCAGGAATAGAAGCTGGTGAACAAGGCCGCGACAACCAGGAGCCAGAAGGCGAAGCTGCCCAGATTGCCGCCATAGGCATAGGCGCTCTCGATGATGGCATCCTTGGAGAAGAAGCCGGCAAAGCCGAAATTGGTGCCGGGAATGCCCACGCCGGTCAGCGCCAGCGTGCCGATCAGCATCATCGCATAGGTGATGGGGATCTTCTTGCGCAGCCCTCCCATGTTCCGCATGTCCTGCTCATGGTGCATGGCATGGATGACCGCGCCGGCGCAGAGGAACAGCAGGGCCTTGAAAAAGGCGTGGGTGAACAGGTGGAAGACGCCGGCCGAATAGGCCCCTGCCCCCAGCGCCACGAACATGTAGCCGAGCTGCGAACAGGTCGAATAGGCGATCACGCGCTTGATGTCGTTCTGCACCAGGCCCACTGTCGCCGCGAAGAAGGCGGTGATGGCGCCGATGGCGATGATGACTGCCAGGGCGAAGGGCGAGGTCTCGAAAATCGGCGACAGCCGGGCGACCATGAAAACGCCGGCGGTAACCATGGTGGCGGCATGGATCAGCGCCGATACCGGCGTCGGGCCTTCCATGGCGTCGGGCAGCCAGGTGTGCAGCAGGAATTGTGCCGATTTGCCCATCGCCCCCATGAACAGGAGCAGGCAGATGACGGTCATGGCATCCAGATTCCAGGCGAGGAACTGGATGGTGGGCATGCCGGTAGTGGCGAATTCGTCGACGGCGGCGAATGCCCCGTCGAAGCCGATTTCGCCCAGCACCAGGAAGGAGCCGAAAATGCCCAGCAGGAAGCCGAAATCGCCGACGCGGTTGACGATAAAGGCTTTCATGGCGGCGGCCGAGGCGGATGGCTTTGTGTACCAAAAGCCGATCAGCAGATATGAGGCCAGCCCCACCCCTTCCCAGCCGAAGAACATTTGCAGGAAGTTGTCGGCGGTCACCAGCATCAGCATGGCGAAGGTGAAAAGCGAGAGATAGGCGAAGAAGCGCGAGCGATGCGGATCCTCGCTCATGTAACCGATGGAATAGACGTGCACGAGCGCCGAGACGGTGTTCACGACCACCAGCATGATGGCGGTGAGCGTGTCGACGCGCAGCACCCAGCGCAGGTCCATATCGCCAACCTGGATCCAGCGCATCACCTCGATCTTGAGCACTGCGGCCTGGCCGTCGCCGACCGCGCCCGCCAGACCATCGCCGAAGGCCACCGGGATAAACACGACCCAGCTCAGCACCGCCGCCACGATCAGCAGCCCGGTGGTGATGAATTCGCTCGGACGATGACCGATGCTGCGGCCCAGGAGCCCGGCAATGAGCGCCCCGATAAGGGGCAGGAAAACAATCGCCTGAATGATCATAGCGGTGCTCTTAGCCCTTCATCATGTTGACGTCTTCAACCGCAATGGAGCCGCGGTTGCGATAGAAGATGACCAGGATGGCCAGACCAATGGCGGCTTCCGCGGCGGCCACGGTGAGGATCATCAGTGCGAAGACCTGACCTTGCAGGTCGTTGAGCTGCGCGCTGAAAGCCACCAGATTGAGATTGACGGCAAGCAGGATCAATTCCACCGACATCAGGATGACGATGACGTTCTTGCGGTTGATGAAAATGCCGAACACGCCGAGCGTGAACAGGATTGCCGCGACGGTCAGGTAATGACCGAGCCCGATTCCCAGACCCATGATAATCCCCTATAGCCCCTGACCCGGTTTGACCTTGACGACCTTGAGCGTCTCGCTCGCCTTGCGGCCGATCTGCGTGGCCGTGTTCTGCCGCTTGATGCCGGGCCGATGCCGCAGCGTCAAAACGATGGCGCCGATCATGGCGACCAGCAGCACGGCAGCGGCACCCTGGAACAGGAAGACGTAACGTGTGTAGAGCACCTGGCCGAGCGCGCGCGTATTCTCGATAGTATTGTCGATGGGCAGCGCCGCGCCGCCCGTGATCTCCGGGGAGACCATGGTGCTGCCAGCGACCAGCAGTAGTTCGAGCAGCAGCACAACGCCGACCAGAATGCCGATCGGCGCATATTGCAGCACGCCGGATTTGAGCTCGGCAAAGTCCACATCGAGCATCATTACGACGAACAGGAATAGCACCGCCACGGCGCCGACATAGACCACGATCAGGATCAGCGCCAGGAATTCGGCGCCGGCCAGCATGAACAGGCCCGCGCCATTGACGAAGGTGAGGATCAGAAACAGCACGGCATGCACCGGGTTCCGCGACGAGATGACCATGAAGGCCGAGGCGACGGCGATCGCCGAGAACAGATAGAAGAAGAATAGTGGAAGGGTCATCCTCTTCCCTCTCAGCGGTAAGGCGCATCGGCGGCCAGGTTGGCGGCGATTTCCCGCTCCCAACGATCGCCATTGCTGAGAAGCTTCTCTTTCGAGAAATAGAGCTCCTCGCGCGTTTCGGTTGCGAATTCGAAGTTCGGCCCTTCGACGATGGCATCCACCGGACAGGCTTCCTGGCAGAAACCGCAATAGATGCATTTCACCATGTCGATATCGTAGCGCAATGTACGGCGGGTGCCGTCATTCTGGCGCGGTCCGGCCTCGATGGTGATGGCCTGGGCCGGGCAGATGGCCTCGCAGAGCTTGCAGGCAATGCAGCGCTCTTCCCCATTGGGATAGCGGCGCAAGGCATGTTCACCCCGGAAGCGCGGCGATACCGGCCCCTTCTCGAACGGATAGTTCACGGTCGGCTTGGGCGAGAAGAAATATCGCATGGCCAGAAAAAAGGCCGAGACCAGTTCCGTGAGCAGCAGAGTGTTTAAAATCTGTCTGGCGCGCATCAGGCAATCCCTCCGTGCCAGCCCCAGCCGGTGAGCTGAAGGACGAAAGCGACGATGACGACCATGAGGAGCGAGAGCGGCAGGAACAGCTTCCAGCCGATCCGCATGAGCTGGTCATAGCGGTAACGGGGCACGATGGCCTTGGCCATGGCGAACATGAAGAAGACCAGGCTGACCTTGATGAAGAACCACACGGCCCCCGGAATCCAGGTGAAGGGCGGCAGATCGATGGGCGCGGCCCAGCCGCCCAGGAACAGGATGGTGGTCATGGCGCACATCAACAGGATGGAGATGTACTCGCCCAGCATGAACAGCATGTAGGGCGTGGCCGAATATTCGGTCATGAAACCGGCGACCAGCTCCGATTCGCCTTCGGCGAAGTCGAAGGGCGGACGGTTGGTTTCGGCCAGGGCCGAAATGTAGAACACCACAAACATCGGGAACAGCGGCAGCCAGAACCAGTTCAGGAACGAAAGCCACGGAACGCCGAGGGCATGGGCGAGGCCCATCTCCGACTGCGCGATGACGATATCGTTGAGGTTCAGCGAGCCGACGCAGAGCAGCACGGTGATGATGACGAGGCCGATGGAGACTTCGTAGCTGACCATTTGCGCGGCGGCGCGGATCGCCCCGAAGAACGGATATTTCGAGTTCGAGGCCCAGCCGCCGATGATGACGCCATAGACACCCAGCGAGGAAATGGCGAGCACGTAGAGTACGCCCACATTGATATTCGCCATGGCCCCGCCATCGAAGAGCGGCACCACCGCCCAGCCGCCCAGCGCCAGAGTGGCGGTGATCAATGGAGCGGCCAGGAACAGCACCTTGTCGGCGCCCGCCGGAATGACCGGCTCCTTGAAGACGAATTTCAACAGGTCGGCGAAGCTCTGGAGCAGGCCGAACGGCCCCACCACATTGGGGCCGCGACGGAGCTGCACCGCCGCCCAGACCTTGCGGTCGGCCAGCAGGATGAACGCGGTATAGACCAGCAATACGACCAGCAGCAGCAATGCCTTATAGACAAAGCCGATATGGGTGCCCCAGCCAAGAACCGGGATGCCGAGGAGGTAATCGAGGGCAGCGATGATAAAGTCCATATTGCTCCCCTATTCCGCCGCCTGCCTGAGCCCGGCGGCCATGGCGGCGCATTCGCCCATGGTGGCCGAGGCCCGCGCGATCGGATTGCTGAGATAGAAGTCGTCGACCAGCGAGGCATAGGGCGCCGACTTGGTCTCGATGCCGGCCTGGCCCAGCCCGGCAATGTCCGCCGCCGAACCGGGGGCGATTTCGTTGATGCGCGCCAGATGCGGGAACTCGCCATAAAGCGCCGCGCGAAGCTGCGCCAGCGAATTGTAGGGCAGCGGCTGGCCCATGGCGCCGGACAGCGCCCGGATGATGGCCCAGTCTTCCTTGGCCTCTCCCGGCGGGAACACGGCGCGGGTGGTAACCTGCACGCGGCCCTCGGTGTTCACATAGGTGCCCGACTTCTCGGTATAGGCAGCGCCCGGCAGGATGACATCGGCGCGGTGCGCACCCTTGTCGCCATGCGAACCGATATAGACGACGAAAGCCTTGCCCGTGGCGGCGATGTCGTGTTCGTCGGCGCCGAGCAGGAACAGCACGTCGAGTTCGCCCTTGCCGGCCAGCGCGATCTGATCGGCCGAGCAGACGCCGCCATCATGCGGTACGAAACCGATATCGAGGCCGCCAACGCGGCTGGCGGCGTTGTGCAGCAGCGCAAAGCCGTTCCAGCCTGCGGCGACGTTCGGGCCAGTAGCCAGCCTGGCGGCGAGCGCGATGGTATCGCGGCCGACCTGCTTGCCGAGCGTGGCGTGAGAAACGGCGCCCTCGCCCACGATGACTAGCGGATGCTGGGCATTGCCCAGCGTTTCGGCGAAAGCGCCCCTGCCGGCGGCCAGGTCGGCAAGCGTTTCAAGCCCGTTGCCGAGATAGGTATAGTCATAGGTCAGGTCGGCCTGTTCGCCGATAACGGCGACAGGCACGCCCTTGGCACGCCAGGTCTTGCGGATGCGCGCATTGAGCACCGCCGCTTCCTTGCGCGGATTGGAACCGATGATGAGGATGGCGTCGGCTTCCTCGATCCCGGCAATGGTGGGATTGAAGAGATAGGCCGAACGCGGCATGGACGGATCGATGCCGGACATGGCCGGACGCACATCGGTCATGCCCGAGCCGATCGAGGCCAGCAGGCCCTTGAGAGCATACATTTCCTCGACGGCGGCGAGATCGCCGGCAATGGTCCCGACCTTGTTGCCGGCCTTCTTGACCCGCGTGGCAATGGCGGAGAGGGCATCGTCCCAGCTGGCAGGCTGCAGCTTGCCGCCCTTGCGTACATAGGGCCGGTCCAGGCGCTGGCTCTTGAGGCCATCCCAGATGAACCGCGTCTTGTCCGAAATCCACTCTTCGTTGATAGCCTCGTTGATGCGCGGCAGGACCCGCATCACTTCGCGGCCACGGCTATCGACGCGGATGGCCGAACCGAGGGCATCCATGACGTCGATGGATTCGGTCTTGTTCAATTCCCACGGACGGGCGTTGAAGGCATAGGGCTTGGAGGTCAGCGCGCCGACCGGGCACAGATCGATGACATTGCCCTGCAATTCGCTGGTCAGCGCCCGCTCCAGATAGGGGGTGATCTCGGCATCCTCGCCGCGACCGATCAGGCCCAGTTCCGAAATGCCCGCCACTTCCGTGGTGAAGCGGACGCAACGGGTGCAGTGAATGCAGCGGTTCATCACCGTCTTGATCAGCGGGCCCATATATTTGTCTTCGACGGCGCGCTTGTTCTCGAAGAAGCGTGAGCCGGAGACGCCATAGGCCATGGCCTGGTCCTGCAGGTCGCACTCGCCGCCCTGATCGCAGATCGGGCAATCGAGCGGATGGTTGATCAGCAGGAATTCCATCACGCCTTCGCGGGCCTTCTTGACCATGGGCGTATTGGTGAACATTTCCGGCGGCTCGCCGTTCGGGCCGGGGCGCAGGTCGCGCACCGCCATGGCGCAGGAAGCCTGCGGCTTCGGCGGACCGCCCTTCACCTCGACCAGGCACATGCGGCAATTGCCGGCCACCGACAGGCGCTCATGATAGCAGAAGCGCGGGATTTCCGCCCCGGCTGCTTCGGCGGCCTGCATCAGGGTGTAGTAATCGGGGACTTCGACGAGTTGGCCGTCGACCTTGAGCTGAGCCATCGACTTACTCCGCAGCGATCGACGGCACGGCGCCGTCGCTGGTGGAAGAATAGGTATATTGATCGATCCGCGCTTCGATGACGTCACGGAAGTTGCGGATCAGGCCCTGTACCGGCCAGGCGGCCGCATCGCCCAGCGCGCAGATGGTGTGGCCTTCGATCTGCTTGGTGACCTCGAACAGCATGTCGATCTCGCGCTTCTGCGCCCGGCCCTGCACCATGCGGTCGAGCACACGCATCATCCAGCCGGTGCCTTCGCGGCAGGGTGTGCACTGCCCGCAGCTCTCATGCTTGAAGAAAACCGAGATGCGCCAGATCGCCTTGATGATGTCGGTGGACTTGTCCATGACGATCATGCCGCCGGTGCCGAAGGACGATTTCTTCTCGCGCAGGCCGTCGAAATCCATGACGGCATCCATCATGTCCTCGCCGCGCACCACCGGGCAGGACGCACCGCCCGGAATTACCGCCAGCAGGTTATCCCAGCCGCCGCGTATGCCGCCGCAATGCTTCTCGATGATGTCCTTGAAGCTCTCCCCCAGCGCTTCTTCGAAGGTGGCGGGCTTGTTGACGTGGCCGGAGACCATGAACAGCTTGGTGCCGGTATTGTTGGGGCGGCCGATGGAAGCGAACCAGGCGCCGGAGCGGCGCAGGATTTCCGGCACCACGGCGATGGATTCGACATTGTTGACGGTGGTGGGATTGCCATAGACGCCCATGGCCGCCGGGAACGGCGGCTTCAGGCGCGGCTGGCCCTTCTTGCCCTCCAGGCTCTCCATCAAAGCGGTTTCTTCGCCGCAGATATAGGCGCCGGCGCCATGGTGCACGACGATGTCGAAGTCCCAGCCATGCAGATTGTTCTTGCCGATCAGCTTGGCATCATAGGCCTGCTGCACGGCCGCCTCGAAATTCTGGCGCTCGCGGACAAATTCGCCACGGATATAGACATAGGCGATATGCGCACCCATGGCGCGGCCAGCCAGAAGGCAGCCTTCCACCAGGTGATGCGGATCGTGCCGCAAAATCTCGCGGTCCTTGCAGGTGCCGGGTTCGGATTCGTCGGCATTGACCAGAAGCTGGCTGGGGCGACCGTCGCCGGCGCCTTCCTTGGGCATGAACGTCCATTTGAGCGCGGTGGGAAAACCGGCGCCGCCCCGGCCGCGCAGGCCCGAAGCCTTGACCTCGTTGACGATCCAGTCGCGGCCATTGTCGATGAATTCCCGCGTCCCGACCCAGGCGCCGCGTTCGCGGGCTCCGGCGAGCGACCAGTCATGGCGGCCGTAGAGATTGGTGAAAATGCGATCCTTGTCAGCGAGCATGATCAGCTTTTCCGCTTCAACAGATAAGTAAACCAGGCGACGATCCCGATCGCCGCTCCTGCCACCGAAGCTGCAAAGCTCGGCAACGTTAAATTCGCAGCCATCTCGAAACCGGTGACGACGGCAGTGGCGACCAGGGTGAGTACCACGCCGACAGCGTAGTCCATGATGGTCAGCTTTCCGAAGTCTATCCTGCGAATGGCCATTTAGCGCGGGTCCTTCCCGAACACCTTGCGGTATTCCTCGACGCCGCCCTTGGCCAGCGCCTTGGCCTGCTTGACCCAGTCGTCCCGCTCGATACGGCCCCGGAAGTTCAGGACCTCATCGACGCGGGTGATATCGGCCTTCTTGAACTTGGCAATCTGCTCGAACCGGGTGATCCCCAAGGCATTGAGCTTGCCTTCCAGCACCGGACCGATGCCCGCGATAAGCTTGAGGTCATCGGCGGCGCCGGCAGGCTTGTCGAACAATGGCTGCGGCGTGCCGGCATGGTCGGCCGTCGGGGAGACTTCCCTGGCGCTGGCCTTCCCGGCCTTGGCCGTGGATTTGGTCTTTTTCACTGAAGCCGGCGCACCGCCATCGGCAGGCGCATTGACCGTAGCCTTGCCCACGGCCTTGCCGCCATCGAGGGAGGACCCGAGCGATTCGGCGCCAACAGCGTCTTCGCGCATCGCTTTATTGGGCTCGCCACTGGTCCCCTTGGCGGATTGTGCCGCCGCCTTGCGCTCGGTTTCGGCTTTCGCTTCGGAAACCTTGGCCTCTTGAGGAGCACCCTTGAGGGCCGGAGCGTTTTCTTCGGCAACATCCTTGGGCTTGGCAGCCGTAGTAGGCGTCGCCGCCGCCGGAGCCGACGTGGCCGGCGCATCGGGAGCTGGTGGCGGCACAAATTTCTCGCGCGTGGCCGTCGGCTTTTCGAGCAGGCTGGTTTCCCCGCCCTCAGCGCCGGAAAACTGGCGGTCGATCTGCGGGCCGGGCTTTATGCTCTCGCCCTTGCCGGCATGGAAAGCGTCGATGATCTCTTCCAGGCGCTCGGCCGTCAGGTCCTCATAGGTGTCATGGAAAATGGCCACCATGGGCGCGTTCACGCAGACGCCGGCACATTCCACTTCTTCCCAGGACAGCGTGCCATCTTCATTGAGACGGTGCGGCTCGGGATGGATCTTGCTCTTGCAGACCTCGATCAGTCCCTCCGCCCCGCGCAGCATGCAGGGCGTGGTGCCGCACACCTGGACGTGCGCACGGGTGCCGACCGGCTGCAACTGGAACTGGGTATAGAAGGTCGCCACTTCCAGCACCCGGATATAGGGCATGGACAGCATTTCCGCGACGGCCTCGATCGTCGCGCGGGTGACCCAGCCATCCTGATCCTGCGCCCGCATGAGCAGCGGGATGACGGCGGATTGCTGCCGACCCGGCGGATAAAGCCCTATGCGTTTTTCAGCCCAGGCGAGATTTTCTGCGGTAAAGGCGAAACTTGCCGGTTGTACCGACTCGTCCGCAAGGCGTCGCACAGACATCAGCGATCAACCTCTCCGAACACAATGTCAATCGATCCCAGGATCGCCGTTACGTCGGCCAGCATATGGCCGCGACACAGGTGATCCATGGCGCTCAGATGGGCAAAGCCCGGAGCGCGGATATGGCAGCGATAGGGTTTGTTGGTGCCATCGGCCACCAGATAGACCCCGAATTCGCCCTTGGGCGCCTCGACCGCGGCATAAATCTCGCCGGCCGGCACCTTGTAGCCCTCGGTATAGAGCTTGAAGTGATGGATCAGCGCTTCCATCGACCGCTTCATCTCGCCGCGGCTGGGGGGCACGACTTTGCCATCGGTGGAGGCCACGGGGCCCTTGCCGTCGGGGGCGTTCAGCTTGGCGATGCATTGCTTCATGATCTCGTTGGCCTGGCGCATTTCCTCCATGCGCACGAGGTAACGGTCATAGCAGTCGCCATTCGAGCCGGTCGGGATATCGAAATCCATTTCGGCATAGGCATCGTAGGGCTGGCTCTTGCGCAGATCCCAGGCGGCGCCGGAGGCGCGCACCATGACGCCGGAAAAGCCGAGTCCCCAGGATTCTTCCTCGGTCACGACACCGATATCGACATTGCGCTGCTTGAAAATACGGTTTTCCGTGAGCAGCCTGTCGATATCGTCAAGGGCCCGGGGGAATTCCTCGCAGAAGATCGCGATATCGTCGATCAGCGCTTGCGGCAGGTCCTGATGGACGCCGCCCGGCCGGAAATATGCGGCGTGCATTCGGGCGCCAGAGGCGCGCTCATAAAATATCATGAGCTTTTCACGCTGCTCGAAGCCCCAGAGCGGCGGGGTCAGCGCCCCGGTATCCATGGCCTGCGTGGTCACGTTCATCAGGTGGGCGAGCAGCCTGCCGATCTCGGAATAGAGCACACGGATGAGCTGGCCCCGGCGCGGCACCTCGATGCCCAGCATGCGCTCGACGGCGAGGGCGAAGGCATGCTCCTGGTTCATCGGCGCCACATAGTCGAGCCTGTCGAAATAAGGCACGGCCTGCAGATAGGTCTTGTACTCGATCAGCTTTTCGGTGCCGCGGTGCAACAGGCCGACATGCGGATCGACGCGCTGGACCAGCTCGCCGTCCAGCTCCAGAATCATGCGCAGCACACCATGCGCGGACGGGTGGACCGGGCCGAAATTGATCGTGAAGTTACGTACGTCGACTTCAGACATCAGTTCTTCGCCTTCTCGTCGCCGGGCAGCACATAATCGGTGCCTTCCCAGGGCGACAGATAATCGAACGAGCGGAATTCCTGGGTCAGCTTGACCGGCTCGTAGACGACGCGCTTGCGCTCCTCATCGTAGCGCACCTCGACAAAGCCGGTGAGCGGGAAATCCTTGCGCAACGGGTGCCCGTCAAAGCCATAATCGGTGAGGATGCGGCGCAGGTCGGGGTGGCCGGAAAACAGCACGCCATAGAGGTCGTAGGCCTCGCGCTCGAACCAATTGGCGCCGGGGAACACCTCGCAGATCGAGGGCACCGGCGTCTGGTCGTCGGCTTCGAGCTTGACGCGGATGCGCTGGTTCAGATGCGGGCTGAGGAAATGATAGACCACATCGAAGCGGAACTCGCGCGCCGGATAATCGGCGCCGCAGACGTCGACAAAGGAGATGAAGCGGCATTTCGCATCGTCACGCAGGAAAGTCGCCACTGCGACGATCGCGTCACGCTCGACGTTAACGGTCAGGTCACCGTAAGCAACCTCAAAACCCCGCACGACATCGCCCAGCGAGGCAGCGACATATTCGCCGAGCGTCACGAGCGGGTCGGCAATTACAGTTTCGTCCATACCCCCGCCCTATCGTTCGATCGTGCCGTCGCGACGAATCTTCTTCTGCAGCAACAGGATGCCGTAGAGAAGCGCTTCAGCGGTCGGGGGGCAGCCCGGAACATAGACGTCCACCGGCAGCACCCGGTCGCAACCGCGCACAACGGAATAGGAATAGTGATAATAACCGCCGCCATTGGCGCAGGAGCCCATGGAAATGACATAGCGGGGTTCAGGCATCTGGTCGTAGACCTTGCGCAAGGCCGGGGCCATCTTGTTGGTCAGCGTACCCGCGACGATCAGCACGTCGGACTGACGCGGCGAGGCGCGCGGCGCCGTGCCGAAGCGCTCGATATCGTAGCGCGGCATCGACATCTGCATCATTTCCACGGCGCAGCAGGCCAGGCCCGTCTGCATCCACATCAGCGAACCGGTGCGCGCCCAGGTGATGAGCTGCGACACGGTGGTGACGAGAAAACCCTTGTCGGCCAATTCGTTATTGACGCCGGCAAAGAACTGATCGTCAGCGCCAAACGGCTTGCCGGTGGCCGGATCGAGGGCGCCCGAAGGACGCGGAGTAACCAGTGTCGAACTGGACGGGCTCAATCCCATTCCAGAGCTCCCTTACGCCATTCATAGATAAAGCCGATGGTCAACACGCCGAGGAACACCATCATCGACCAGAAGCCGAACCAGCCGACATCGCGGAAGGCCACGGCCCAGGGAAAGAGAAATGCTATTTCCAGATCGAAAATGATGAAGAGGATGGCGACCAGATAGAAGCGCACGTCGACCTTCATACGCGCATCGCCAAAGGCTTCGAAGCCAGCCTCGAAGGCCGAGACCTTTTCGGGATCGGGACGCTTCACCGAGACCAGGAACGGCGCCGCCAGCAGCGCCGCGCCGATCACGGCGGCAAGGGCGATGAATATGACAATGGGCAAATAATTGCTGAGCAGATCAGACATGCGGCAGCCTAAAGTTCAAGCAGCCAGAACGGCCGTGATGCGCGCGGGTTGGTTTGCAATTGGGGCAAGCGAACCGACGCGCAGGTGATGCGCAAGGGCTTAGACCTTCCCCCCAAACGTTTCAAGGGAAAGAAAATATGAGCAAAATAATCATGTAAGTAGCGCGCCATTTGGGGAATGATCGTGCCCCAGGACCATCAAGAACCGGCCTGTTCGTTTACGGAAAAGGCATTTCAGGAAATAGCGGCGGCCGAGACGTGCATGTCACGCGGGCGCTTCCGAAATCCGCCGGCCGTGAAAGCGCCGTCCGGCTTCCAGGTCAAAAACCAAAACGGCGGACCGAAGAATCGGTCCGCCGAATTGGGTTGCAAGAAAATGGCAACGGGGCGATGGCGCCCCGCCACGCTAGATTCTTAGAAGTGGTAGAACACGCCGACAGTTGCCTTGGCGGATTCGAAGAAGCTGTCGGTCGCCGCGGCGCTTTCGAAGTCGCCCTGACCGACGATTTCACCGCGAACGGTGATCGCATCGGTAACGGCAAATTCAACACCGCCACCAAGCTGGTAGACACCCTGCGAACCACCGGCCGAGGTGTTGTTGAAGCCAATGCCGCCCAGAGCATAAACCAGAGCGTTATCGGTCACGACCGCACCGACGCGGAGGTTAGCGAAGAACTCGCTGGAAGAAGTGACGGTAGTACCGCCCCACTGATAATCGCCGGTGACTTCAACACCGAGCAGGATCGGGTCGACCGGAATGAAATTCACGCCGACAGCGGCACCGACGACGCCGTAGGTGGTGCTGGGATCAACGTCAAAGCCAGCGTAACCATTGGCGCCAACGAACTGGCCACCCAGACGGGCACCAATGTAGAGGCCTTCCCAGTCGAAACCAGCAGGGGTGTAAACCGGCTGCGGGGTGGTCGGGATGATCAGGTCAGCGGCCTGAGCGCCACCAACCATAAGAGCCGCGGCGGAAACGCCGATGGCGATAGAACGTACAAACATGTCTTGCACTCCCAATAGAGTTAACCGTAGTCGGCTGATAAATGCCTGACGCGCACGACACTGACAAGAGTGTACCACCCTCATTCTGGCGGCGCGGATAAGATTTGATGACCATTTGCGGGCACCTGTTGCAGGAATGTCCCGGAATTGGTTCAATTTGATACAAATGCCGACTGGACACGGCCTTATCGGGTCCGATGAGGACCTCCCTAGCGCATTGATATCGCAGGAATGGGGCAGAAGCTGCCACATTCCTGCTATGAAAGCAACGGGCGGCCCCTTGCTTTGCCGCAGTCCGCGTGATTCTAAGAATCGCCCATCCTAAAAATGGAAATTGGCGCCGAGAGTGAACTGATCCCCCGCGTTTCCGCCGCCGGCCGGAAAGCTGTGAAGATATTGGGCCCGCACCGAAAAAGCGTCGGTGATCGCCAGTTCGACACCGCCACCGGCGAGCCAGTCTGCCTCTGCCGGGGCGCCGAGATCGATGCCATAGCCGCCAGCTCCATAAAGCAGCACATCGTCGGAGACGACCAGGCCGGCCCGACCGAGGATTTGGCCATAGGCGGGCTCGCCCGTCCCGTCATCCGCCAGACCGTGCACGGCCACTTCAGCGCCGAGCAGATAGAAATCGAACTGGGTATTGACGCCGGCATTCAGGCCCGCGCCATATTGCATGCCACCAGCGGAACCGTTCTGGATAGAGCCGTAAATGCCGGCATAAAATCCACTCCAGTCAAACCCGGATTCCTCATGTATGGGCAAGGCCGCCTGACTGGACGTAGGCACGGTGATCACATCGGCCGCCAGGGCCGCGCTCACGGAAACTGAGCAAAGGGCGCTGACAAGGGCGATTTTGTGAATCATTGGCATGGCCGTCCTCCCGGGGCGGTCCGGAGATGAAACGAAAACGCCCCGCCGCAGGCCACGGTTCCGCGGTTCGCCCCCCTACCCGCTTGGCAACGAACCGACCAGCACGGGATCGGCGCGGAAACGTTGGGGAAAGAGCCGCTCCAACGCGGCAATCTTGGGCATGTCATGCACGACGATATAGGGCCAGTCCGGGTTCAAGGTCAGGAAGTCCTGATGATATTGCTCGGCCGGGTAGAAAGCCTCAAACGGCTCCAGGGACGTCACGATCGGGGCCTCGAACAGCTTGCTGGCATCGAGTTGGGCGATATAGGCCCGGGCCACATCTTCCTGCACCTTGCCGCGCACAAAAATTGCCGAGCGATATTGGGGGCCGCGGTCCGGCCCTTGATAATTGAGCTGGGTCGGATTGTGGGCAACGGAGAAATAAATATGCAGGAGGGCGCCGAAGCTGATTTCCCGGGGATCATAGCTCACTTCAACCGCTTCGGCATGGCCGGTATCGCCCCGGCTGGTCTGCTCGTAGGTGGCAGTTTCCGCCAGCCCGCCTGAATAGCCGGATACGGCGCTTTTCACCCCTTTTACGCGCTGGAAGACGCCCTGGATTCCCCAGAAGCAACCGCCGGCGAGGATCGCGACGGCTATGTCGCGGTCTTCTTCCAGGTCCATTTCAGGCGGCGGGATGGTGACGGGTTTTTCCTGGCCGAGCGATGGCGGAGCCAAAAATGGAAGGAAAGTCAAAGAACTAGCGGCAAGGCCGATCAGGAATCGGCGGCGGTGACAATCGGTTGCGATGGGCATCGCGCACCTCGTGAATGGACATAAGCCATTCAACCATTATGCCGGCAAATTGCGGCCAGCGACCGCGCATCACGACGAAATGAACCCGCGACGGACGACGCCAATTCAATAATGATTTCAAGGAAATGAATGGCGCGAGAGACGGGGCTCGAACCCGCGACCTCCGGCGTGACAGGCCGGCGCTCTAACCAACTGAGCTACTCCCGCAGCGCTTGCGAACAAGTCATTCGCGCAACGTGGCGTTCGTTTACCGGGGGGTGTTTGCGAAGTCAAGCGAGCAAGTGACGATGGGACGACATTTTCGCAAAAGTCAAAAAGCGATGTGGAAAACTTACGCTTTCAGAAGCAGTAAGGACGCTTTTTTGATGTAGCGCGCGAAATCGGGACATTTTCAGCATCGGTATCGCATCACGCGCTTCCCGCTAACAGACTGTTAGCATCTGCCGCGAAATCCGGGAAAAAGCCCGGCGGGCGATAATCGCTGCGGGAAAAGGCGTCCAGCCATCGGAAGGACTGGTGGGCGATGACGGACTCGAACCGCCGACATCCTCGGTGTAAACGAGGCGCTCTACCAACTGAGCTAATCGCCCGCGCCGATCTGGAACGGAACGGCGCCCTGATTAGGGTGCCTGCTCGTGCCCGTCAACCGGCATTGTAAGGCGAAACGGCCCCGGCAGTTCTTGCGCGGAGCCGATTGCCATAGGCGCGGGAGGCGATCTTAGTTGATCGCGTCCTTGAGGCCCTTGCCGGGCTTGAACTTGGCCTGGTTCGAAGCCGGAATCTGAATTTCGGCGCCGGTGGCCGGATTGCGGCCGGTGGAAGCCTTGCGCTGGGAGACGGCAAAGGTGCCGAAACCGACCAGCCGAACCTCTTCGCCGCCCTTCAGGGCTGCGGTGATGGCCTCGAACACTGCATCCACCGCTTCGGCGGCCTGTGCCTTGGTGATCGTAGCCTTGTCGGCAACGACGCCAACCAGATCGTTTTTGTTCATAGCGTTTCCTCACAGTGAATGCCCGCCGTCTGGCGAACGAAAACGCCGACAACCTTTTGCGATTCTGCGCGAAACGCAAGGAAATCCGGGGGTTTTCGGCGGCCCGACGGTGCAAATCTGTTAATGGACCGGAAAACCGGGCTCTGCAAGCCCAGTTCGGCTGCAAAATCCCGGTTTTCCGGGGGCTGTGAACAAGTTCGAATCCACGGCCCGCTACCGCGCGAGCGCCTCGTCTGGATCAAAAGCCCCGCACCTGCCTCATCGGCCTTCAGGTGTGGGGAGAGCCGACATGCGGCTGTGTACGTCTGATTCCGAGCATCAACGGCAGGGCAAGCAGATAGATGCCGAGCGCCACCAGCCAGATGGCACCGGGCCAGGCGGGCCGGAACCCGTGATAGGCGAAACTGAAAAAGAGCGGGCCGAAGACCGAAGCCAGGCTGACCAGACTGGCGAGGACGCCCTGCAATTGCCCCTGCCGGTCGGCGTCCACCTGCCGCGTGGTGAGCGATTGCAGCGCCGGCATGCCGATGCCACCCATAGCGAAGACCGGCGCCATGAGAAACAGAATCCAGCCCTGGGTGGCAAAGGCCAGGGTCAGCATGGCTCCGGCCTCGAAGGCCATGCCGACGATCAGCGCCCAGCGCTCCCCCAGCCGGGCCACGGCCGGCCCGGTGAGAAAGGCCTGGGCCAGCGCGTGACAGACGCCATAGGCGCCCAGCGACAGGCCGATCATCATGCCGTTCCAGGCAAAGACGTCTTCGCTATAGATGGCCCAGGTGGTGCCATAGACGGTGCCGACGAGATTCATGATCAGATAGATGGCCATGAGCGGGATCAGCGCCTTGAAGGTCAGGGCCCAGGCCAGCGGCTTGAAAGGATTGAGCGTGTCCCAGGTGAAGCGCGCATCGCGGCGACCGGGCCGCGATTCGGGCAGCACGAACAGGGCCAGGGCGAAGTTGAGCCCGTTGAGCAGCGCGGCGGCGAGGAAGGGCGCCCGCACCCACAGATCGCCAAGCATGCCGCCCAGCACCGGGCCGATGATGAAGCCGATGCCGAACATGGCATGGAACAGGCCGAATCTCCTGGCGCGTTCGTCCTCGCTGGAAATATCGGTGATATAGGCGGTGGCGACCGCCATATTGGCGCTGGTAATGCCGGCAATGGCCCGGCCGATGACCAGCAGCCACAATTCGGGCGCCACCGCCATGACCAGATAATCGATGGCGGCGCCGGCCAGCGAGACCAGAAGCACCGGACGACGCCCGAACCTGTCGCTCAGGACACCGAGAATCGGCGAAAACAGGAATTGGCAGGCGGAATAGAGCGCCAGCATCACGCCCAGCAGCATGGCGATGTCGCTGGTATGCCCGACCTCGCGCAACAGAGCGGGCAGAATGGGGAAAATCAGGCCGATGCCGACAGCATCCAGCATCACGGCCGCGAGAATGACCACCAGCGCCTTGTTCATGAGGTCACTCCATTTGCATCGCCGCGCCGAACCCGGTCGCGACGACAAGCGGGGACCATGAGCAAGGGCAGTGTGATGTAAGGGGCCGCGCGGGGCCTGGCAAGATGGGACCGGAGGATGACGGAAGGTGTTGCCGGAATGTGGCAGGAGGGGTGGGGCCCCTCCCCGGCCAGCTACGCGAATTCATGGGGAGCGTGTCGAAGGGGAGTTTTACCGACCTCGTCCTTCGACAGGCTCAGGATGAGGTCTGGGAGAGGATTGTGCGCCTCTCCGGTCGGGGTTTGGGGCCATGCGATTGCCCCCACCCACTGCCCCTCGCCCACGCGTCAAGCGCGAGGGTGACGATCCGGGGAGGGAACGATATCCCGAGAGTGCTTCAGCTTTTCCCGGAATCGGCGGCTCCTGCGCCTCCCTCCCCCTTGATGGGAGGGATTGAGAATGGGGGTGGCGGAGCGAGGGTGAGGCTACGGATGTGCAGGGTCCGCAGCACCCCCTCCCCGGCCCTCCCCTCAAGGGGGAGGGAGCTAAGGACCTCACGTTCCGAGACAATTTGACTCGAAGTCCCCGATGTAAACACTCCTCCCTTGCGGCGACGGGCTGGGGGACATTGCCACCGCTCGTCACCCTCGCGCTTGACGCGAGGGCGTTACCGGCATCGCAAGAGCCCTCGCGTCAAGCGCGAGGGTGACGATCCGGGGAGGAACGACATCCCCAGCCCCCGAGGCGCGGTGGGGAGTGCAAACGACGGGGTTTTGGACCCGGCAAGCGTCGGGCTTGCCCTTATTGCAGGCTGGCCAGCACTTTGGGCAGCAGGTTGGGGAGGTCTTCGCTCAGCATGCCGGGGCCGCCGAAATGGTTGGCGGCTTCGGCGTGGAGCCAGACACCGGCGCTGGCGGCCTCGAAGCCGGCCATGCCTTGCGCCAGCAGGCCGGCGGCGATGCCGGCCAGGACGTCCCCTGCCCCGGCGGTTCCCAGCCAGGGCGGGGCATTGTCGTTGATGGCAGCGCGGCCATCGGGCGCGGCGATGACGGTGTCGCTGCCCTTGAGAATGATGGTGGCGCCGGATCGGCGCGCCGCCAGACAGGCCCTTTCGAGCTTGCCGCCGGGAAGGTCGCCGAAAAGGCGCTCGAACTCGCCTTCATGCGGGGTCAGCACGACCGGCGCGGCCCGGGCGGCGATGGCGGTGAACAAGGCCTCTGGATCACCGACAAAGCTGGTCAGGGCGTCGGCGTCGAGCACGGCGGCGGCTGCAGTGGCCAATATGGCATTGACCCGGGCGGCGGTGTCGGGGCCGATGCCGGCGGCGGGGCCGATGACCAAGGCATTGATGCGCCGGTCGGACAGCAGATCGGCGAGGTCGGCGGCGCCGGGAGCCGGTTTCAGCATGATGGCGGTGACGTGGGCGGCATGAACGCGCAAGGCATCCTCGCTGCCGACCAGGGTGACCAGGCCGGCGCCGCTGCGGAACGCGCCCAATGCGGCGAGCCGCGTGGCTCCGGTCTGCAAGGCTCCGCCGGAAACGACGACGACATGGCCGCGGCTGAACTTATTGTCCTCGTCGCGCTGCGGCGGCAGGAGCCAGAGGCCGGGGCGATTGCGCCAGGCGCGGGCGCCGATCGTTTCCAGCACGGCATCGGGAATGCCGATATCGGCCAGCGTCAGCGTGCCGCAATGCGCCCGGCCCGGCAGCAGCAGATGGCCGGGCTTGCGGCGGAAAAAGCTGACGGTTCGCTGGGCCCTGACAGCCCGGCCCCGAACCGCGCCGGTGGCGCCGTCGATGCCGGTGGGCATGTCCACGCTGACAATGGGGCGTTCAGCAGCATTGAGGCGGTCAATCATGTCCGCCATCGCGTCGGTGACGTCGCGATCCAGTCCGGCGCCGAGCAGCGCGTCGACGATCAGGCCGAAATCGCCGGGCTGGAGCTCGGCAAGCGGGACGACCGGGCCGGTCCATTGCGCCGCCATGGCCGCGGCGTCGCCTTGCAGCCTGTCGGGATCGCCGGCCTGGCCGAGCGTTACCGGCCAGCCCCGATCCCGCAGCAGCCGCGCCAATACATAGCCGTCGCCGCCATTATTGCCGGGCCCGCACAGGACCAGCACGGGCCTCGGAGAAAAATGGGCGACGATATCGGCTTCCACAGCGGCGCCCGCCGCCTGCATCAGCGCCAGCGAAGCGATGCCGGCCTCGACGGCCAGATGATCGGCCCGCATCATCTGCTGCGGGGACAGCAGGATTTCTCTCGACTCATTCATCTGAAAGGGCACCGGGAAGCATCGCATCGGGCAAACGATGCAGAAGATGCAAACGATGCAATTAGCAACAAATTTACAGGTGTACGGTCTTGTACGGCCATATCGGGATTAGTCCTTAGGGGCATCCGGCCAGGGTGCCGATTGGTGATCCATGGGAGGGGGGGCCCGTGTCACTTGCTGCCACTTTGAACAATGATGGGCGCTCGTCCAGTCACGGATGGCGCGACGTGCGCTTTATCGGTGCGCTGGCGGGCCGCTATGCCTTGCCGGACCGCCGGCAGTCGCCGCAGGAGAAAATCCCCATCTATGCCTGCCGCCTCTGTTCGATTTCTCCGCGCATGCTGGTGGCCGTGGGGCCGGAGGTCGGCCGCGAAGGCGAGACGGTTTCCTCCCATTTCGATGAATTCGGCATTCTGCACGGCCGCATCACCCGCCGATTGCCCTCCGGCTTCGTCATCGACATCGAGATGCCGGAAAGCGCCCGCGCCAAGCTCGGCGCCAAGATCGAATGGCACAAGAAATACATGCAGTCGCAGGTTCCCGACAAGCGCGAGCATAAACGCTTTCCGCCCCGCGATCCGCGCAGCCTGCTGACGCTGGGCGACGGCACCAGCATTCCCTGCTTCATCATCGACGTGTCCCAGTCCGGCGCGGCGATCTCCGCGCATTTCTGGCCGGAAATCGGTACGCCCATGGCCGTGGGCCGGCTGGTGGGGCGCGTCGTCCGCTATCTCGAAGTGGGTTTCGCCCTGCAATTCGTCCAGATTCAGGATCGCGATGCCGTGGAATATCTGTTGCAGCCGCCAGACGGATAGCAGCGGTCGCCATGCGGCCCCACCCGAACGAGCGGATGGCGCCGCATCAGCGAGCGGTCGGATCAGGCCGAATAATACATCTCGTATTCGGCCGGATGGGGGGTCTGCTCGACCTTGATCACTTCCTGCATCTTGAGGTCGATATAGCTGTCGATGAAGTCGTCATCCATGACGCCGGCGACTTTGAGAAAGTCGCGGTCGGTCGACAGATTTTCCAGCGCTTCGCGCAAAGAGGCGGCGACGACGGGGATTTCCTTGAGCTCTTCCCGGGGCAGCTCGTAAAGATCCTTGTCCATCGGATCGCCGGGATGGATCTTGTTGCGGATGCCGTCGAGGCCGGCCATCAGCAGCGCGGTATAGGCGAGATAGGGATTGGCCAGCGGATCGGGGAAGCGGACCTCGACGCGCTTGGACTTGGGGCTCTGGCCGAAGGGAATGCGGCAGGAAGCCGAACGGTTACGGGCCGAATAGGCCAGCAGGACCGGCGCCTCGAAGCCCGGCACCAGCCGCTTGTAGGAATTGGTGGTCGGATTGGTGAAGGCGTTGATGGCCTTGGCGTGCTTGATGATGCCGCCGATATAATAAAGGCATTCCATGGAGAGGCCGGCATATTGGTCGCCGGCGAATAGCGGCTTGCCGTCCTTCCAGATGGAGGAATGGCAATGCATGCCCGAGCCATTGTCGCCATAGACCGGCTTGGGCATGAAGGTCGCGGTCTTGCCATAGGCATTGGCCACCTGCTGCACCACATATTTGTAGATCAGCACATCATCGGCCGAGGCGATCATGGTCTTGAACTTCACCCCCAGTTCATGCTGGGCCGACGCCACTTCGTGGTGGTGCTTTTCGACGACGACGCCCATCGAGCTCATGGCTTCGAGCATCTCGCCGCGCATGTCCTGGGCGCTGTCCAGCGGCGGCACCGGGAAATAACCCTTTTTGAGGCCGATATGATGGCCGCTATTGCCGCCTTCGCGAACGGTGTCGCTATTGCTCGGCAGCTCGGAGTGATCGACCGAAAAGCCGACCTTGTAGGTGCTGTTGGAATAGCGCACATCGTCGAAAATGAAGAATTCCGGCTCCGGGCCGAAGACGACGGTGTCGCCGATGCCGCTGGACTTGACCAGCGCCTCGGCCTTCTTGGCGATGGAGCGCGGGTCGCGATTATAGGGCTGATAGGTGGCGGGTTCGAGAATGTCGCAGTTCACCGCCAGGGTGGAGGCGGCGAAGAAGGGGTCGAGATAGGCCGAATTCGGATCGGGCATCAGCACCATGTCGCTTTCGTTGATGGCCTTCCAGCCGGCAACGGAAGAGCCGTCGAACATGACGCCTTCCTCGAACATGTCGGCGTCGACCACCGAGACGTCCATGGTGACGTGCTGCAGCTTGCCGCGCAGATCGGTGAAGCGCAGGTCAAGATACTTGATGTTCTCATCCGCGATCTTCTGGATGATGTCGCTTCCGGTGGTCATTTATCGTCCTCTGTCTGGTCGGAATGCTGTTGCTGGCTGGGGTTCAGAGCGCGTCGTCGCCGGCTTCGCCGGTACGGATGCGGATCGCCTGCTCGATGGAATAGACGAAAATCTTGCCGTCGCCGATCCGGCCGGTCTGCGCGGCAGCCCGGATCGCCTCGATCGCCTTGTCGGCCAGGTCGTCGGGGCACACGACCTCGACCTTCACCTTGGGCAGGAAATCCACGACATATTCGGCGCCGCGATACAGCTCGGTATGGCCCTTCTGGCGCCCGAAGCCCTTGGCCTCGGTCACGGTAATGCCTTGCAGGCCAACGTCCTGTAGCGCTTCCTTGATCTCGTCGAGCTTGAACGGCTTCACGATAGCCTCGATTTTCTTCACTTACGCCTCCACTGGTCGTTTTCGGCAGTTGATGCAAAGACGTATGCATGGGCCGTGCCACGCTATGCCAAAGCCGAAATTGCGTTATAATCGAATAAGTTAGAGGAAGCAGGCTCGGGAGGCGCTTCCGCCAATCCCAGCCTGATTGCGCAAAAAATGGGCAATATGCCCATATCCTACGCAAGTCCGGCCCCTTGTCGCAAGGCGAGTGGCGCGCGATTGAGCGTCGGCGGCACAGAGGCGGCGGGACAATGAGGCTTTGACTGGCCTACGCTCTTCATATAGATGCAACGCCAACCCGGCCGACGGGGGCCCTTGCGGGTGTGGCGGAACTGGTAGACGCACTGGATTTAGGTTCCAGCGCCGCAAGGCGTGGAGGTTCGAGTCCTCTCACCCGCACCACATGGCCTCGGCCTAACGAGATCAATCAAGACGGGAATAAGACCCCAATGCAGGTAACCGAAACCCTCAATGAAGGCCTGAAGCGCAAGCTGAACGTGACCATTCCGGCCGCAGACCTCAATTCGCGCCTTGACGCCAAGCTCGAAGAGCTCAAGGGCCAGGCCAATATCAAGGGCTTCCGTCCCGGCAAGGTGCCGACCGCGCACCTGAAGAAGGTCTATGGCCGCTCGGCCATGTCGGAAGTGATGACCGATGCCATCAATGCGACGGTTTCGGACACGCTCGACGAGCGCAAGGAACGCGCCGCGGCCCAGCCGAAGGTGGACCTGCCCCAGGACCAGACCGTCATCAACGAAGTGCTGGACGGCAAGGCCGACCTGGCATTCGACGTCGAATATGAAGTTCTGCCGCCGGTGACCCTGATGGACATCAAGGGCGTCAAGATCGACAAGCCGGTGGTGGATGTCACCGACGAGGAAGTCGAGGCCGAGGTCAAGCGCGTGTTCAACCAGAACCGCGGCTATACCGACAAGGGCGAAGGCGCCATTGTCGAGAACGGCGACCGGCTGGGCCTCAGCTTCGTCGGCAAGATCGACGGCAAGGAATTCGAAGGCGGCTCGTCCGACCACGCCCATCTGACCGTGGGCTCGGGCGAATTCATTCCCGGCTTCGAAGAACAGCTGGTGGGCATGAAGAAGGACGAGACCAAGACCATCTCCGTCACCTTCCCCGCCGACTACCAGAACAAGGACCTGGCCGGCAAGGACGCGACTTTCGACGTCACCATCCTGCATGCCGACGGTCCGAACCAGGGCGAGCTGGACGACGAATTCGCCAAGAATCTGGGCCTCGAAGACGTGGCCGGCCTGCGCAAGGCGGTGCGCGACCAGATGGAAAGCGCCCTGGCCTCGATGGGTCGCCAGCACATGAAGCGCCAGGTTCTGGATGCGCTGGACGATGGCCACAAATTCGACGTGCCCGAGCAATTGGTCGATGCCGAATTCAACACCATCTGGGAACGGGTGGTGCACGAGATCGAGCATCACGGCCGCTCCTTCGAAGATGAAGGCACGACCGAGGAAGAAGCCAAGGAACAATATAAGCGCATCGCCGAGCGCCGCGTGCGCTTGGGCCTGGTGGTCGCCGAAATCGGCAATGTCAACGAAGTCCAGGTGACCGACGAGGAGCACCAGCAGGCGCTGATCGCCGAAGTGCGGCGCTTTGCCGGCCAGGAACAGCAGGTCTACGATTATTACCGCAAGAACCCGCAGGCTCTCGCCAGCCTGCGCGCGCCGATCTTCGAGAACAAGGTGGTCGACCACATCATCGAACTGGGTGAAATCACCGAGAAGAAGATGAGCCGCGACGAACTCGCCAAGCTGATCGAAGCCGGCGAGGACGAAGTTCCCGAGGAACACCACCACTAAAATTTTCGCAGGGTCGCTTGCGAACGAAAAGGCCGCCTTCGGGCGGTCTTTTTTGTGTCGGGGGGTGGAGAAATCGGGGCCGCGTGGTTCGTGCTTCGACAAACTCGGCAGGCTCCATCTCCCGCAGACCTCATCCTGAGCTTGTCGAAGGACGAGATCGGTAAATCCGGGGCCGCGACCTCGTGGTTCGACAGGCTCACCATGAGGTCTATGAGCGGGCGGTGCATTTTTGGGCATCCGTACCTCCGCTATTCGTCACCCTCGCGTCAAGCGCGAGGGTGACGAGCGGGGATGGCAGGCCTCAATGCACGGTTTCCCGGCAGAATTGATCGGCTTGGCGCGGGCAATGGGTGAACCATTTCCCCCCTGCCCCCTTGTTCCTGCACCATAGGAGCACGCCATGACCCAATATACATCAGACGCCACCCATCAGCCCAAGGGCGACCATAACCGCCGCTTGTCGCTGGGTTTCGAGCCGGAGCAATTCGCCGCCGAGGCCGGCATCAGCGTCGAGCAATTGCAGAATTACGAACGCACCGCGCCCGATGACGATTACGATCCGCTGGTGGCGCAGCGCGTCGCCGAGGCGCTGGAGCGGCTGGAACGGACGCTGCCCAATCACCAGACCGGCCGCAGCGATATGCCAGGCCGTCATGCGCCGCATCCCGACCATGCCAGCCATCCGCGCCTCGAGGATTATGAACTGACCCAGGCCACGCTGGAAGGCGCACCGGTTTATGGGCCGGGCAATGAGGAATTGGGCAAGGTGACCCATGTTCTGGGCACCGGCGTTGCCGGCGAAGTGATCATCGATGTCGGCGGATTTTTGGGGCTCGGGGCCAAGCCGGTCGCCGTGCCCATCGGGCAGCTCGATTTCATGCGCGACGAGAACCGCAACGTGCATGCGCTGACCTATTTGAGCAAGGAGGAGCTGAAAGCTCTCCCGGCCCATCGGAGCCATTGAGCCCGGCGGGCCCCGCGCATCATTCCGGGCCTTGGCCCGGAAACGTCAGAAGAAATAGAAAAGCAGGCTCGCGCCGAGCAGCGCGCCGAGGCGCGGAATGCGGAAATTGGCCAGCCGGTACGCAATACTCAATCCGGCTGTCGGCCAATGTCCAGGCACGTTCGAACCGACGCTAACCCCTTGATACGCAATACTGGGCAGTTCGGCTCGCATACGGCAAACTCCAGACCAACCGTATGGGCGATTTGTACCAGCGGGCACTTAAGAAAGTGCTGTCAAAGAACGAAGGATGCGTAAACCGGGCGGCCTATCTTGGGACGCGCGCCCGATCGTTCCGGCATAGGCCGGTTCTCTAAAGGTTCATCTTGACGGCCCTCGCCTTGCCATGAGTGTGGGAATTGTCATGGCGGCGAGACCCACGGAAACGCTGGAATATGCTAGAAAACAAGCTGACCCGATTCGGGCGATCAGTATGGAACGTGCATGTCTCAGGATCTCTTCGGTAGCGCTGCGCCTCAGCCGGAAACACCAAAGCGGAAAGACCCGGCCAAGGCGGCGCCCGCCCCCGGCGCCGATGCCTATGGCGCGGCCGAAATCGAGATATTGGAAGGCCTGGAGCCGGTGCGCCGCCGGCCCGGCATGTATGTCGGCGGCACCGATGCCAATGCCTATCACCACCTCTTCGCCGAGGTCATCGACAATTCCATGGACGAGGCCATTGCCGGCCATGCCAACCGGATCGAGGTGCATCTGGGCGCCGATGGCTATATCACGGTGACCGACAATGGCCGTGGCATCCCGGTCGAGAAGCATCCGAAATTCCCCAATCGCTCGACCCTGGAAATCGTCCATACCGTTTTGCATGCCGGCGGCAAGTTCGACTCCAAGGCCTATGAAACCTCCGGCGGCCTGCATGGCGTGGGCGTGTCGGTGGTGAACGCGCTTTCCGACGACATGGTCGTGGAAGTCGCCCGCGACCAGCAATTGCACCGCATCGTCTTTGCGCGCGGCAAGGTGGTCGAGGACGTCACCAATATCGGCCGGGTACAGAACCGGCGCGGTACCTCGACCCGCTTCCATCCCGACCCGGAAATTTTCGGCCCGACGGCGCATTTCTCGCCCGGGCGGATTTTCCGCATGACCCGGGCCAAGGCCTATCTTTTCGGCGGCGTGGAATTGCGCTGGAGCTGCGACGAGAGCCTGGCCAGCGAGGACGTGCCGGCCAAGGCGGTGTTCCATTATCCCGACGGGCTCAAGGATTTCATGGCGGCGCGGATCGAGGGCGAGACGCGGATCGCCGACGAAATCTTCGCCGGCAAGAGCGGCCGCCCCGGCAGCCATGGTTCGGTGGAATGGGCCATTGCCTGGACCCTGGGCGACGGCGGCGTGCAATCCTATTGCAACACCGTGCCGACGCCGGATGGCGGCACCCATGAATCCGGGCTGCGCACGGCGCTGCTGCGCGGGCTCAAGAATTACGCCGAACTGACCAAGAACAAGAGCGCCGCGAACCTCACCGCCGAGGACGTGCTGACCTCCTGCGTGGCCATGCTCTCGGTTTTCGTGCGCGAGCCGGAATTCGTCGGTCAGACCAAGGACAAGCTGGCCTCGGGCGAGGCTACCCGCATCGTCGACAACGCCCTGCGCGACGCCTTCGATCACTGGCTGGCGGCCTCGCCATTGCAGGCGGGCAAACTGCTCGACTGGGCGGTGGAGCGCGCCGAGGAGCGGTTGCGCCGCCGCAAGGAAAAGGAAATCGACCGGGCGAGCGCCACGCGAAAGCTGCGCCTGCCGGGCAAGCTCGCCGATTGTACGCAGAATGCGGCTCAAGGCGCCGAATTGTTCATCGTCGAGGGCGATTCGGCTGGCGGCTCGGCCAAACAGGCGCGCAGCCGCGCCAATCAGGCGGTGCTGCCGCTGCGCGGCAAGATTCTCAACGTGGCCGGCGCCAGCCGCGAAAAACTGGCGGCGAACCAGTTGATCGCCGACCTGATTCAGGCCTTGGGCTGCGGCACGCGGGACCGCTATTCCGAGGATGATCTGCGCTATGACAAGATCATCATCATGACCGACGCCGATGTGGACGGCGCCCATATCGCCTCGCTGCTGATCACGTTTTTCTTCCAGGAAATGCCGCGGCTGATCGAGAACGGGCATCTTTATCTCGCCCTGCCCCCGCTCTACCGCATCAGTCAGGGCGGCAAGACGCTTTATGCCCGCGACGACGCCCACAAGAACGAATTGATGGAGAGCGAGTTCGCCGGCAGGGGCAAGGTGGACATCACCCGCTTCAAGGGCCTGGGCGAAATGCCGTTCGCGCATCTGCGCGAGACCACCATGTCGCCCAAGACGCGGACATTGCTGCAAGTCAAGGTGCTGGATGACCGCGACGCCACCAAGTCCACGGTGGACCGGCTGATGGGCAACAGGCCCGAAGCGCGGTTCGAATTCATCCAGGAGAACGCGGCCTTCGTCACCGACCTCGATATCTAGCGCGGCGCTAACCTAAACATGGCCAATATTGTTGACAGGCCGGGCCTTTGCGTTATGGTCCGCGCCGCCGGTATTGTTACCAAGTGCGCGCAGGCATTACTCGCCGCCGCAGCGCCTGGATGACCGACGGGGCGTGCAGACGGCCAATGGCAGGTTGTCGATGCCCGAGCCGCGGGTGCTGAGGAATTCGTCGATTGGTTGGCACCCACGCAGGAACCGTCCGCAGGATGGCGCCTGTCGACTTCCAAATACCGGTCGCGCGACCCGGGCAATCCTGCCAGGAGCGACACCGGACAGCATCCTTGAGTGGAACGACCGACTTGACCGATACTTTCTCCGGACTGGGCTTGTCCAGCAAGGTTACCGACGCGGTGGCCGCGGCAGGCTATACCAAGCCAACCGAAATCCAGGTCCAGGCTATCCCGCACCTTCTAGAGAAGAAGGACCTGATCGGCATCGCCCAGACCGGCACCGGCAAGACGGCGAGCTTCGTGCTGCCCATGCTGACCCTGCTGGAAGCCGGCCGCGCCCGCGCCCGCATGCCGCGCACGCTCATTCTGGAGCCGACGCGCGAACTTGCTGCGCAGGTTTCCGAAAATTTCGAGAAATACGGCAAGAACCACCGGCTTTCGATGGCCCTGATCATCGGCGGCGTGTCCTTCGAGGACCAGAACAAGAAGCTGGATCGCGGCGTCGATGTCTTGATCGCTACGCCCGGCCGCCTGCTCGATCAGTTCGAGCGCGGCAAAATCCTGCTGACCGGCGTTGAGATCCTCGTCATCGACGAAGCCGACCGCATGCTGGACATGGGCTTTATCGACGACATCGAGAAAATCTGCTCGCGCCTGCCGCCGCGCCGCCAGACCATGCTGTTCTCGGCCACGATGGACGCCCAGATCGAGCGGCTGACCAAGAAATTCCTCAAGGACCCGGTGCATGTGCATGTGTCGCGCGCCGCATCCACCGCCGACACGATCGACCAGAAGCTGGTCAGGGTCTCCGCCAAGCCGGACGAACGGCGCGCCGCCTTGCGCAAGCGCATCGACGCCGCCGAGGGGCTGACCAACGCCATCATCTTCTGTAATCGCAAGCGCGACGTGGCGACGCTGGCCCGGTCCCTGCAGCGGCACAAATATTCCGCCGGCGCCCTGCATGGCGACATGGACCAGAAAAGCCGGATGGAGACGCTGGACGCCTTCAAGACCAACAAGCTGACCCTGCTGGTGGCCAGCGATGTGGCGGCGCGCGGCCTCGATATTCCGGCCGTGAGCCATGTGTTCAATTTCGACGTTCCCGTGCATGCCGAAGATTACGTGCACCGCATCGGCCGCACGGGCCGCGCCGGCCGCTCCGGCGTCGCCTATACCTTGGTCGCGCCGTCCGAGGAGAAGAACCTGGACGCCATCCTCAAGCTGATCCAGAAGCCGCTGGAATGGGTCGAAGAGCCGGGAAGCGGCCGAAAGACCGAGAAGCCGGAAACGGCCGAGCAGGCGGAACCGCCCAAGGCGAGGCCGTCGCGCCGCCGCAAAACCGCACCGGCCGAAGAAGCTGCAAGCCCGGTCGCCGCCGCCAAGGCCGAACCGGTCAAGGCGGAGCCGCGGCCGGAACCGCGCCGCCGCGACAAGAAAGCCGAGGACATCAGTGAAGCCGAGGCCGCAGACGGTCCGTTCGGTTCGGCGGGACCTGTTCCAGCTTTCCTGCTGCGTTCCACCAGAGCGTCCTGACGGGCCCGCAAATATAACCGACACTCAACTATCGAATCCTGCCAAGTTGTGATTGAGTTCACCGAAGCGGCCACGACAACATATACGTCGCCTCGGTTTTCGGTTACTTTGCAGGTCGGCGCAACTATGCGCGGGGGGAGCAGTGTCGGACCAGGAATTCATACGGGCGCTCGGCTATGCCAATGCGGCGTTTGACCTGCTCAAGCGCAGTCAGATTCCGCCCTATCCGCAATTCTACGAACTGCTCTATACTTACGCCACCGGCGTGAATCCCTCGCTGAATAACCGCATCAACGCCATTTTCCGCAGCGGCACTTCGCCATCGACCGATCTGGCCGAAACGCTCTACAACGAATTCCTCAAATCCGATGTAAACGATCGCATGTCGAGCGTGTCGGAACGCATGCATGCGCGCATCGAATCGGTGCATGACGCGATCGACGCCGCCATGACCACGGCCAATGCCTATTCCGGCTCGCTGCAATCGGCGGCGGGCGACCTGGAACGCGACCTGGGCGGCGAGGCGATGAAGACCCTGGCGACCAGGCTGCTGACCGAGACGCGCCGCATGCAGAACACCAATCGCGAACTGGAGCAGAAGCTGGAGGCGTCGCGCGACGACATCTCGGCGCTGCAACGCGACCTCGACGATGTGCGACGCGAATCCATGCTCGATCCGCTGACCAAGATCGCCAATCGCAAGAGCTTCGATGAAGGGCTCGCGGACGGCATCGCCGCATCGGTCCGGAGCGGCGATCCGCTCTGCCTCATGCTGATCGACATCGACCATTTCAAGAATTTCAACGACACTTTCGGCCACCAGACTGGCGACCAGGTGCTGCGGCTGGTGGCGATGACGCTGAAGTCCAACATCAAGGGCAAGGATCTCGCCGCCCGCTATGGCGGCGAGGAATTCGCCGCCATCCTGCCCTCGACCGATCTGCAAGGCGCGATCATCGTGGCGGAAAATATCCGCAAGGCCATTCAGGCCAAGGAATTGCTCAAGCGCTCCACCAACGAAAAGCTGGGCCGGATCACCGCCTCGTTCGGCGTGGCGCGCTTCCGGGCGGCGGACAGCGCCATGACCTTGATCGAACGGGCGGATCAGTGCCTTTATGCCGCCAAGCATGCCGGGCGCAATCGCGTCGTCAGCGAAGACGAGCTGGTCGAGATCGATGACGTTTCCGACAAGAACGTATCGATAGCCTGAGACCCATCGTTTTTGGCGGCTGGGCTCCTTTGCTCCCCTGCCCTTGGCCCCTTGCCCGTTTGCCTCAAACCCCGCTCGTCACCCTCGTGTCGAGCGCGAGGGTGACGATCCTGGGAAGGGCGCTATCGAAGCCAAATGCGATAGCCCAATCTCAAGAAGTGAGACCGCCTATTCCGTCGCCGTCAATTCCACCCCCAGGCCCGAGAGCATATCCCAATATTCCGGGTAGGTTTTGCCGGTGCAGGACGGGTCGAGAATGGTGATGCCGCCAATGCGCAAGCCCGCCAGGGCGAAGCTCATGGCGATGCGGTGATCGTGATAGGTCTCGATGCGGGCCGGCAAGGTCTGTCCCGACAGGGACGGATCGGCATTGACCACCAGATCATCCCCCTCCTCGCGCGCCAGGCCTGCGCGGATGCGGTTGAGTTCATTGGCGACGGCGCGGATGCGGTCGGTTTCCTTGACGCGCAGATTGGCGATGCCGACGAAACGGACCGGACGATTGTTGAAGGCGGCGAGGACGGCCATGGTGGGCACGGCGTCCTGCATCTGCGAGCCGTCGATGATTGCCGGCATGTCGGGAAAAGCCGCGATCAGCGCCTGCGCGGCGGCGTCGGGCTGGGTGAAGGCATTGGCGGGGACGCCGAGATCGATCGCGCCATCGGTCAGCGCCGCGAGGCCCCAGAGATAGGTGGCGGCGGAGGCATCGGGCTCGATATGGAAATCGGCGGCCTTGTAGCCGGTCGGCTGGACCAGCCAGGAGCCGTCGTCGCGGGATTCGACCTCGGCGCCGAAGGCGCGCATGGCGGCCAGCGTCAGATCGACATAGCCGCGCGCGCCGATATCCTTGCCGGTGAGCGCCACTTCGACCGGGCCAGCGCCGAAAGGCGCCGCCATGAGCAAAGCGGACACATATTGGCTGGACAGCGAGGCATCGATTTCCACCCTGCCCGTGCCGAAATGACCGGTGCCGCGAACAGTGACCGGGGGGCAGCCGGTGGGCGCATCGGCGGCAATACCGAGGGAATTGAGCGCGTCCACCAGCGGCCTGATCGGGCGCAGGCGCATATCCTCGTCGCCATCGACGATGACCGTGCCCTCGATAGTGGCGACGGCGGCGGTGAGGAAGCGCGTGGCGGTGCCGGCATTGCCCAGAAAGAGCGCCCTGGGGGGCGCGGCGAGCCGACCGGTGCCGGTGACGAGAAAAGTAGTGGCGTCCGGTTCCTCCACCGTCACACCCATTTCACGCAGGGCGCGGGCCATCAGCACCGTGTCCTTGCTCTTGAGCGCGCCGGTGAGGCGGCTGGTGCCATTCGCCAAGGCGGCGAGCAACAGGGCGCGATTGGTGATCGACTTGCTCCCCGGAGGCGAAACGCGGCCGGTCAACGGAGAAAGGGGCGGGGTGATGGTATAGGCGAGGGGAAGATCGTTCATAATGAAGGATCAATGCACTAGCCGATTGGTCTGTGCAACTGGATCGGCCGATAAAGGGGCTATTTGAGGCCGTTTGGGCGGGATGTTGCCCAAGACCTCATGGTGAGCTTGTCGAACCATGAGGGCAGAGACACCGGGGCCGCGACCTCGTCCTTAGACAGGCTCAGGATGAGGTCTGTGGGGCTTGGAGCTTGGCGTTGAGGGGCCGGTGCTGGTCAGGCCCCTGCCCTAGCCTCGGCCAGGGCCTTGAGGTCGGCGGCGGCCAGGGTGACGCTTTCGCCGCAGCCGCAGGCGCTGGTCTGGTTGGGGTTTTTGAAGGTGAAGCTGGAACCGAGCTTGCCGGCCTCGAAATCCATGACGGTGCCGAGCAGATACATGGTCGCCTTGGGATCGACCCAGACATTGACGCCCCTGTCCTCGACATGGTCGTCGCCATTTATCGGCTCGGTGACATATTCCATCGTGTAGGAGACGCCGGCGCAGCCGGCATTCCTGATGCCCACGCGCAGGCCGATGACCGGCTTGTCCGAATCCTCGACAATCTCGGTGATGCGCTCGGCGGCGGCATCGGTCAGCGACATGATCTTGAACGGCATCGGCAGGCACCTTCTATCGGCATGTTACGATATATAGGCCGAAACGCGCGGAATTACCACCAGTTCAACGCAACTTGTGCTTCCTCGCTCATGCGCGACGCATCCCAGGGCGGATCGAAAACCATGTTGACGGTGACGTCCTGGACGCCTTCCACCCCGCGCGCGGCATTTTCCACCCAACCGGGCATTTCGCCGGCCACCGGACAGCCAGGAGCGGTGAGCGTCATGTCGATCACCAGATTCCGGTCGTCGTCGAGATCGACCCTGTAGATGAGGCCGAGTTCGTAGATGTCGACCGGAATTTCGGGATCATAGACGGTCTTGAGGGCGCCGATCAGATCGCTGGTGATGCGTTCGACCTCGCCTTCCGGCAGGCCGGAGGGCAGGCTGGATGCCATCCGGGCATCGGCGGCGATTTCGGTCTTGGTCTCTTCGGTCATGACTGCCTTCCTCAGGCGAAAAATTTCCGGGCGCGCTCGATGCCATCGACCAGCGCATCCACATCGTCCTTGCCGTTATATAGGGCGAAAGAGGCGCGGCAGGTAGAGGTGGTGCCGAAACGGTGCAGCAAGGGCTGGGCGCAATGGGTGCCGGCGCGGACGGCGATGCCATAGCGATCGAGAATGGTGGCGATATCATGGGCGTGGGCGCCGGCGATCTCGAAGGAGAAGATGCCGCCCTTGCCCGGCGCCGAGCCGATCAGGCGCAGCGAATTGATGCGACTGAGGCGCTCCTGGGCATAATCGGCGACCTCGCGCTCATGGGCCGCTATGGCGTCCAGGCTGAGGCTTTCCATATAGTCGAGCGCGGCGCCGAGGCCCATTCCCTGGACGATGGGCGGGGTGCCGGCCTCGAAGCGGTGGGGCGGCTCGTTATAGGTGACGCCGTCCAGGGTGACGGTATCGATCATCTCGCCGCCACCCTGATAGGGCTGCATTTCGGCCAGCAGATCGTATTTGCCGTAAAGCACGCCGATGCCGGTCGGGCCATAGAGCTTATGGCCGGTCATGATGTAGAAATCGGCGTCGAGGTCCTGAACGTCGACGGGCATGTGCACGGCGGCCTGGGAACCATCGACCAGGACCGGAATGCCGCGCGCATGGGCAATGGCGACCATCTCCTTGATCGGATTGACGGTGCCAAGCACGTTGGACATATGGGTAACGGCGACGATACGGGTCCGGTCGGTCAGCGAGCGCTCGAAGGCCTGCATGTCGAGGCTGCCATCCTCGGTCACATCCACCCATTTGATCACCGCGCCCCGGCGCTCGCGATGAAAATGCCAGGGCACGATATTGGAATGGTGCTCCATGATCGTGGTGACGATCTCGTCGCCTTCGCGAAGGCGCGGGCCGACAAAGGACGCGGCGACCAGATTGATCGATTCCGTGGCGGATTTGGTGAAGATGATTTCCTCGATCCGACCGGCATTGAGGAAGCGGCGAACGCTTTCGCGGCCGGCCTCGTAACCTTCGGTCGCCCGATTGGCCAGCGTGTGCAAGCCTCGGTGAACATTGGCATATTCATGCCGGAAGCCATGATCCATGCGCTCGAGGACCTGAACCGGCTTCTGGGCCGAGGCGCCGCTGTCGAGATAGACCAGGCGCTGGCCGTGGATCTGTTCCGACAGAAGCGGGAAATCGGCGCGGATTTTTTCGAGATCGAAGGTCATTACATATCCAATCTGGCCGCTTCTGTTCTCCCTCCCCTCGAGGGGAGGGAGGCAATGGAGCCGGGAGGCCCCGGCCTGGCCTATTCCTCGCCCGCGAGCCAGTCGTCGACGACGCCTTGCAGGGCTTCGTTCAGGGCCTCGTCTTCAACGGGATCGATGAGTTCGGCGATGAAGCCGCGAACCAGCATGGTTTCCGCCTCGGCCCTGGGGATGCCGCGGCTGAGCAGGTAGAAGAGGCTATCCTCGTCCAGCTTGCCGCAGGTGGAACCGTGGCCGCAGACGACGTCGTCGGCATAGATTTCCAGCTCGGGCTTGCTCAGGATTTCCGCCTCGTCGGACAGCATCAGGCCCTGATGCATGAACTTGGCGTCGGTCTTCTGTGCGTCGCGGGCGACGATCAGCTTGCCCTGGATCACCGATTTGGAGCGGCCACGGGTGATGGACTTGAACAGCGGCTGCGACGAGGTATGGGGCACCGCATGGGTGATTTCCATCGTGATATCAGCATGTTGCCCCTCGGACACCATGTTGAGCCCGGTGACGTCGGCATGGGCTTCGGCGCCGCCAAGCGTCGGGAACAGATTGGTGCGCGAAAGCCCGGCCCCGGCATGGATGATCAGCGTCCGCAGCTTGGCGCCGTCGGCAAGATGATATTCGTTGGTCGCGAAATGCGAGACGCCACGGCCATTCAGGTCGATGGTAATGTGGGTGACCACGGCATTCTTGCCCAAAGCCATATAGGTGGCGCGGTTGCCGACATGGGCGGCATCGGAGCCCGAAAAGGTTTCGAGGATGATGGCGGAGGCATTGTCGGCCACGAAAACCTTAAGCGCATCAGCCACATGGGCGGCTTCGCCCTCGAAGCGGCGATCGATCTGGATGACCGGTTCGACCTTGTTCTCGAGGTTTAGCGTCAGGGCCTCTTTCGTCAACGCATTGTTGACGTGGACGAGCATGTCGTCGCGTGTCGTCAGCACGCCGCCATTGGCCTTGCCGACAATCACGCCGGCCGGGGCCGCGGCCGCGTTCTGGATCGCGCCATTGGCGATCGTCAGGTTGAAGGCGCCGGGCACGTGCAGCGCCGGAGCGCCGGCTTCATTGGCCGGCTGGCCGAGCGCCGGCACGGCGCGCAGCAGGGTCTTGAGGTCGGTATAATGATAGCTCTCGACGCGGCGGGTGGGCAGGCCGGCCACATTGATGCGCTCGGCCACCTGGTCGGCGCCGACGGACTTGAGCTGATCGATCAGGACTTGCTCGGCGGCGCCGAGACGAACGGGAAAATTGGATCGCATGATGTCTCAGGCCGCCTTATCGTCATAACCGGCATAGCCCTTGGCTTCGAGCTGGAGCGCCAGGTCCTTGTCGCCGCTTTCCACGATCCGGCCATCGGAGAAGACATGCACCACGTCGGGCACGATGTGGTTCAGCAGGCGCTGGTAATGGGTGATGACCAGCATGGCCCGCTGGCCGTCGCGCAGGGCGTTGACCCCCTTGGAGACGACCTGGAGCGCGTCAATGTCGAGCCCGGAATCGGTTTCGTCGAGCACGGCCAGCGAGGGCTTGAGCAGCGCCATCTGGAGGATTTCGGCGCGCTTCTTCTCGCCGCCGGAAAAGCCGACATTGAGTGGGCGCTTGAGCATGTCGCTGTCGATATTGAGCTGGGCCCCGGCTTCCTTGACGGCGCGCATGAATTCAGGGGTCGTCAATTCGCCCTCGCCACGCGCCTTGCGCTGGGCGTTCATGGCCGCCTTGAGGAAGGTCATGGTGGCGACGCCGGGAATTTCGATCGGATATTGGAAGGCCAGGAACAGGCCGGCGGCGGCCCGCTCATGGGGCGCCATTTCGAGGATGTTCTCGCCGTTGAGCAGAACCTCACCCTCGGTGACCTCATAATTCTCGTTGCCGGCCAGCACATAGCTGAGCGTGGACTTGCCCGAACCATTGCGGCCCATGACGGCATGCACCTGGCCGGGCGGAATGACGAGGCTCACCCCCTTGAGGATTTCGCGTTCCTCGATACGGGCGTGCAGATTGCGGATTTCCAATACGGGAGTGGTCATTTTTTTCTCCATGGCGCCAGTCAGTCGCCGGTTTCGTTGAAGGCCCCCTCACCCGCCTTTCGGGCGACCTCTCCCCCGGAGGGAAAGGCGGGAGGGAGCCGCAATGTCTGTTCTTCACCTCTCCTTGGGGGAGAGGTCGGCGCATAGCGCCGGGTGAGAGGGCCTTCGGCCCCTAGCCCACGCTCCCCTCAAGACTGATGGCGATCAGCTTCTGGGATTCGACCATGAATTCCATCGGCAGATGCTGGAGCACGTCGCGGACGAAGCCATTGACGATCAGCGCCACGGCTTCTTCTTCGTCGAGGCCGCGCTGCAGGCAGTAGAACATCTGATCGTCGGAAATCTTCGACGTGGTGGCCTCGTGCTCGAACACGGCGGTGCCATTACGGCTCTCGATATAAGGAATCGTGTGAGCCCCGCATTTGTCGCCGATCAACAAACTGTCGCATTGGGTGAAATTGCGGGCATTGGTCGCCCGGGCATGGGCCGAGACCTGGCCGCGATAGGTGTTGTCGGAGAAGCCGGCGGCGATGCCCTTGGAGATGATGCGACTGGACGTGTTCTTGCCCAGATGGATCATCTTGGTGCCGCTGTCGATCTGCTGATAGCCGTTCGAAATGGCGATGGAATAGAATTCGCCGCGCGAACCGTCGCCGCGCAGGATGCAGCTCGGATATTTCCAGGTAATGGCCGAGCCGGTTTCCACCTGAGTCCAGGAGATGTGCGAATTGACCCCGCGACAATCGCCGCGCTTGGTGACGAAATTGTAGATGCCGCCCTTGCCGTCCTTGTCGCCCGGATACCAGTTCTGGACGGTGGAATACTTGATTTCGGCATTGTCGAGGGCGACCAGCTCCACCACCGCGGCATGCAGCTGGTTCTCATCGCGCATCGGCGCGGTGCAGCCTTCGAGATAGCTCACATAGCTATCGTCGTCGGCGATGATCAGCGTACGCTCGAACTGGCCGGTATTCCGCTCGTTGATGCGGAAATAGGTCGAGAGCTCCATGGGGCAACGCACACCCTTGGGGATGTAAACGAAAGACCCGTCGGTGAAGACCGCCGAATTGAGAGTTGCGTAATAATTGTCGGACACCGGAACGACCGTGCCCAGATATTGCTTCACCAGATCGGGATATTCGCGCACCGCTTCCGAGATCGAGCAGAAAATGATGCCGTGCTTGGCCAGTTCCTCGCGGAACGTGGTGACCACCGAAACCGAGTCGAAGACCGCGTCGACCGCGACATTGCCGCTATAGGGAGAACCGGTAGGCTCGCCCGCGCCTTCGACGCCGGCCAGAATGGCCTGTTCGCGCAGCGGAATGCCGAGCTTTTCATAGGTGCGCAGCAATTCGGGATCGACTTCATCGAGGCTTTGGGGGCCCTTGAAGGCTTTCGGCGCCGCATAATAGCTGATCGATTGGAAGTCGATCTTGGGATAATGCACCTTGGCCCAGCTCGGCTCGTCCATGGTCTGCCAGCGGCGGAAGGCGTCGAGACGCCATTCCAGCATCCATTCCGGCTCCTGCTTCTTGGCCGAGATCATACGGACCGTATCCTCATCGAGGCCGATGGGCGCGACATCGGATTCGATATCGGTCTCGAAGCCGTATTTGTACTTGTCGACGTCAAGCGCCAGAACCTGCTCGACGGTTTCCCGGTCGATCTCTTCCTTGAGCGTTGGAATATCGTAGTCCGCCATAAGGCTCTCCTTTTAGCTCATCGACGGTTCAAGGCCGTCGCGAACGAATAGATAGTGACGGCCAGGCCGCCTTTCTTTGGCGCATTCTCGAAACGGAAAAGCGGTGGCACTCTTCCTGAGAACGCTTAAGCCGCTTTCCCTTCCCGCCGCCGGCGGGAGAGGAGCGTTTCGAAACCGGCCAGGAACGCCTCGGCATCCTCGCCGGTGGAATTCCAGCCGAAGCTGACGCGCAGGGCGCTTTCGGCCAGCGTTTTGTCGACGCCCATGGCGGCAAGCACATGGCTGGCGCCGACCTTGCCCGACGAGCAGGCCGAGCCGGACGACACCGACAGGCCCATCAGATCCAGCGCCATCATGGCGGTGGCGTTGCGCAGGCCGGGCACGGCGAAATTGACCACATTGCCCACCCGCTCGGCCTCGGCGCCGAAAATCACCGTATCGGGCGCCATGGCCCGCAACCCGGCCTCGACGCGGCCGGTCAGCGCAGTGATGGCGTCGTAATCGTAAACCGCTGCCTCGGCGGCTGCGCCGAAAGCGGCAATCAGGGCCGTGGCTTCGGTGCCGCCGCGCCGGCCCTGCTCCTGCCCGCCGCCGGGAATGAGCCGGACGATGTCGGCATGACCCTTGACCAACAAGGCGCCGATGCCGGCGGGAGCGCCGATCTTGTGGCCGCTTATAGCCATCATGTCGGGTGCGGAAGCGGCAAAATCCAGAGGCAGCTTGCCGCAGGCCTGAACGGCGTCGATGAAAAGCGTGTGACGGGTGGGACCGACCAGCGCGTTGATAAGGCCCATCGGCTGCACCACGCCGGTTTCATTATTGACCCAATGCAGGGCGACCAGCAGCGTGATCCCTTCGTCATCGGCGCGACTGAGAATTGCCGCGACTTGATCGAGATCAATGCAGCCCTGCCCATCGAGCGCGATGGTCCATACAGGCAGGCCCGTGGCTTCCGCCGCCTTCTGGACGGCGGCGTGCTCCCCCGCACTGACGGCTATGGCGCCTGCCGAAAAACTCCTGACGCCGCCGACGATCGCCTGGGTGATCGCTTCGGTGGCCGAACCGGTAAAGACCAGCTGACGGGTTTCGGCGCCGGCAAGCCGTGCGACCTGCTGCCGGCCGGTCTCGATGAGGTTGCGCAAGGCCCGTCCATGGGCATGGACGGATGATGGATTGCCATGGAGTTCGAGCGCGGCAAGCAGAGCCGCCCTCGCCTCGGGACGAAGCGGGGACGCGGCATTATGATCAAGATAGACCGCCGGTCTCGTCATCTTACCTTTGGGACCACGGGCCCCGTCCATGTTGTACGACCGCAGCGGAAAACCCGTTCCCGGCTCCCGCGTCAGGCCGCGACGCCTGCGCGTCCGTCATATCTTATATGCCCGGCCCGAGACCCTGACGCCTCGCCAAAACCAAACACTTCTTGAATTTTCGAGCCCAACATCATTACAAGGGGCGCTCTAGCTGGCCGCAAACCGGCCAGAACCCGTTTTTGAACAATTCTAAACTGGTTTTCGGACCCATGTTTTAGGGAGAGCACAGCGCTTAGTCAAGCCGCGCAGAGTGCTTTCCCGGGCCCGAATTGACCATTGTGATAAAGCCTGAAAGGCCGGAAACGAACCTATGCCTGAAGTGATCTTCAATGGCCCGGAAGGGCGCCTCGAAGGCCGGTACCAGCCGGGCAAGGAGCCCAATGCGCCGGTTGCCATTGTGCTGCATCCCCACCCGCAATTCGGCGGGACGATGAACAACCAGATCGTCTATAACCTGTTCTACATGTTCGCCGAGCGCGGCTTTTCGGTGCTGCGCTTCAATTCGCGCGGCGTGGGCCGCTCGCAAGGCGCGTTCGATCATGGCGTCGGCGAATTGTCCGATGCCGCCGCGGCGCTCGACTGGTTGCAGACCATCAATCGCGAGTCGCGCGGCTGCTGGATCGCCGGTTTCTCCTTCGGCGCCTGGATCGGCATGCAATTGCTGATGCGCCGCCCGGAAGTGGAAGGGTTCATTTCCGTGGCGCCGCCGGAAAACCTCTACGATTTCTCCTTCCTGGCCCCCTGCCCCTCCTCGGGCCTGATCATCCATGGCGACAAGGACCGCGTGGCCCCGCCGCAATCGGTGCAGAAGCTGGTGGACAAGCTCAAGACGCAGAAGGGCATCACCATCGAGCAGCAGATCGTCGATGGCGCCAACCACTTCTTCGAAGGCAAGGTCGATGAACTGACCACGCGCTGCGCCGAATATCTCGACCGTCGCCGTCAGGAGATCGCGGATGGCGGCGGGCGCTGAGGGGCGCACTGAATGCGATTGAAACCACCACGGAGGCAACCCCGCGAAAGCGGGGACCTCCGTTTCCCTAGCGGTGGTCCTTTCAAACAGAGGTTCCCGCTTTCGCGGGAATGACCCTGTGATGGGGACGACCTTTGGATCGCACAAAATGACCAAGTTCAAATCCGACTTCCTGCGCACGCTGGACGAGCGCGGCTTCATCCACCAGATTTCCGACCCGGAAGGACTCGACAGGCTGGCCAGCGAGGGCCGGATCACCGCCTATATCGGCTATGACCCGACGGCAGCGAGCCTGCATGTGGGGCACCTCACCCAGATCATGATGCTGCACTGGCTGCAGGCGACCGGCCATCGGCCGATCGCGCTGATGGGCGGCGGCACCGGCATGATCGGCGACCCCAGCTTCAAGGACGAGGCGCGCAAGCTGCTCGGCGTCGAGGGTATCAGGAGCAATATCGAGGGCATTAAGGCCAAGTTCGGCAATTTCCTCACCTTCGAGGAAGCCGGCGGCAATGCCATCATGGCCAATAATGCCGATTGGCTGCTGGAGCTCAATTATGTCGAGTTCCTGCGCGATGTGGGCCAGCATTTCTCGGTCAACCGCATGCTGAGCTTCGACTCGGTGAAGCAGCGCCTCGACCGCGAGCAATCGCTGAGCTTCCTCGAATTCAACTACATGATCCTGCAGGCCTACGACTTCGTCGAGCTGAACAAGCGCTACGATTGCGTGTTGCAGATGGGCGGCTCGGATCAATGGGGCAATATCGTCAACGGCATCGATCTCGGCCACCGCATGCTGGGCAGGCAGTTCTACGCGCTGACCTCGCCGCTGCTGACCACCGCCTCGGGCCAGAAGATGGGCAAGTCGCTGGGCGGGGCCATGTGGCTCAACGCCGACATGATGAGCGTCTATGATTTCTGGCAATATTGGCGGAATACCGAGGACGCCGACGTGCTGCGCTTCATGAAGCTGTTCACCATCCTGCCGATCGACGAGATCGAGCGGGTGGCGGCCGGCGACATCAACGAGGCCAAGAAGCGGCTGGCCACCGAAGTCACCGGGCTGGTGCATGGCCGAGCGGCGGCGGAAGAGGCGGCGGAAACGGCGCGCGCCACCTTCGAGGCGGGGACGCTGGACCTGTCGCTGCCCACCGCCGAAGTGAGCCATGCCGAGCTCAATGCCGGGATCGGGGTGCTCAATGCCCTGGTCAAGGCCGGGCTGGCCGGCTCCAATGGCGAAGCGCGGCGGCATGTTTCTTCCGGCGCCGTGCGGGTCAACGACGCGGTGGTCGAGGATGAACGGCTCAGCCTCGGCGAGAACGCTTTATTGCCCGAAGGCGTGGTCAAGCTCTCGGTGGGCAAGAAACGCCACGCCTTGCTCAGGCCGGTCTAGGCTCGGCCACAGCGAAATGAAAGGCGTCGCTCGCGGCGCCTTTTTTATTGCCCCGGCGGCAATTCGCGCGAGCGGAATTCGAACAATTCGCGCAGGAAACCCGGCGCCAGCAGCGACAGCGGATTGACCAGGAATTGCGGCTGGTTGAGCGGACCGCGCACCGCGAAGGTGACGCCGACCAGCCCCTCGCCGCCGCGTCCGCCCAGCAGCGGGCCGAACAGCGGAATCTGGCTGAAGATATTGTTGAGGCCGAACAGCGGCACATAGGTGCCGGTCAGATCGTATTGGCGGCTTTCGGTATAGATGAAGCCGCGCAGCGTTCCGCCGACCGTATCGCCGGCGAGCACGGCATCGGTGACTTCCACGCGATCGCTGCGGCGGATGAAATCCACCTGCCCCGCCTTGAAGTCGAGGCGATTGCGGGCGGCGATGGCGGCGCGGGAATCGGAATGATTGCCGAGCACCTGAATGACATTGGCCTCATCGACAATGGCGAAATCGCGCAGGATGAGCTGGCCGGTTTCCTGGTCCCGGTTGCGGTCGGTGGTCATGATCAGGCTGCCCGATCCGCCGGCGAGCTGCGAATAGATGCCCAGCAGGCGCAGCACCGTGCCGGCATCGTTGAAGGCCATGACCAGCGAGCGGCCATTGGGGGCCGGATTGGTGGTGATGGAAATGGCGTTGCCCTCGCCGAATTGCGCCGAGAGCGCGGCGCGGCTGAGCTGGGTGCCGCGCAGGACCAGGTCGAGATCGACGTTGAAGGCCGTGGTCGCATAATAGCCCACGGCGCGGTCGAGCTCGACATCGAGCGCGATGGCGGCGTTGAACTGGGTATTTTGCAGGCCGCCACTGCCCTCGCCCAGGCTGAAAAAGCGGCCGAGGACCGGTTTGAGATCGAGTTGCCGGCCGCGAATGCGAACGGCATAGCCTCCTTCCATCGGCGTCAGGCTGACGCTGGCGCTGTCGCCGCTGCTGAGAGCGAATGTATCGAAGACGGCGGATACCAGGCCATCGGTGGCATGATAATCGAGCCTGCCATTGAGACGCACGGCGCCGAAGGCCAGCGCGATGTCGTCGAGATGAGTGACCTCGCCGTCGGGCCGGACGATGGCGCTCACGGTGCCGGGAGTGCCCCGGGCCTTGGCGATGCCGAGGTCGCGGATATTCAGCCCCGCCTCCGTGAGATCGACCGACATTTGCAGGGCGCCGTCGGCCAGCGGCTGCGCCATGAACCGCACCTGGCCGCTGAGAAATTGCGCGGCGTCGAAACCGAAGGCGGCAAGATCGGCCACGGCCATGGTGGAAGCCAGGCGGAAGACCGGCTCGCTCTCGGGCGTGCCCGCGACCGATATTTCCGCCGCCAGGCCATCGATCTCGGCAGTGCCGCCGAGCTGATAGCCGACCTGCGACGCCGAAAAGGCCAATTGGCCATTGCCGATGCGCCGCTCCTGGATGGGTTCGGTGCTGGCAAAATCGCTGATCGTGCCATTGGCGACGTAATCCACGTGCAGGGGCCTGCCGGTTTCCTCGTCGCCAAGCGCGAAGGTGGCGACCAGGTTGAGATCGATGCCGCCGGTGAGGCTTTCGAGGTCGACGGGCAGATCGAGTCCGGTCAGGGCCTCGGGCTGCTGTTCCTGCGCCAGATCGAGCAGCGCCGGAATGGGCGACCGCAGATCGCCGGAAATTTCGATAATGCTCTCGCCGGGGACGGAATTGTCCATCACCAGAGCCGGATTGGTCACCGCAATGGTGCCGGAAGCGGTGTCGATCGTGCCGCCGCCGCCGGCGACGGAAAGCGTCTCGTCATCGACGCGCAGCCGCGTGTCCCCGGCAATGACGATGGGCGGCATGGCGGGGACCGGCTTGACGGCGACGTCTTCCCCGACGATCGCGATCTGCATGCTGTCCTTGGGAATGGGCTTGGCCTCGCCCCCGAAACTCATGCTGCCGACCGGGAAATTGAAGGTCATATGGCCGCTCTTCACCCGCCCCGCCGTGACATTGGCCACGAACCAGTCGCGGCTTTCCTCGCCCATTATATAGGGCCAGAGCCGCTTGGAATCGTCGGCGCTGACCCCCTGCCCCGCCACCGTCATGCTCACGCCGAGGCCCTGTTGCAGCAGATCGAGCCGCCCGGCGGCCTCCACCACGCCATCGCCTTTTCGCACCACCAGCCGATCCACCCCCACCGCGCCATAGAGCGGCGCCGACCAGCCGGAAAACTCGACGCTGTCCAGAGGCGTTTCGGGGGCGTCCATATCGTTTGGATGGATGGAAACCTCGCGCGCCTTGAGCGCAATGCCGATAGTGGGGCCGAAATCGGGATCGAGCCCCATGGCGAAGGTGCCGGCGACCCGCGCCTTGCTCTGGCCGATCTGCACCGCCCCCTCGCTCAGCACGAAGCGGCCCTGGGCCGGCTGCCAGGACACATCGAGGATGGAACTGGCGACGGGGAAATAATCGTCGGCCAGGCGCAAATCGATGCCGGTCAGGTCGAGCTTGAAATCGCCGCCGGTCAGCTTGCCTTCGTCGGCGCTGAACGCGACATCGATGGAGATGGCGCCGGCCCCGCGCATGGCGGCGAGGCTGTCCCGGTCGTCGATGAACGGCAGGAAGGCGGAAAAATCGAGATTGGTGACATCGGCCTGCAAGCGCTTGGTGCCATCGTCGTCGACGGAACGTTCGATGCTGCCCACCACATTGCGGCCGCCGATCAGGGCGCTGAACCTGCCCTCGACCCGGGCTTCGAGGGGCACCGGGCCGATATCGAGCGAGAGATTGTCGAATTGCCGATAGAGACCATAAAGCGGATCGGCCATTTCGACCCGGCCATCCCGGATCATGAGACGAGAAAACCGCCCCTGTGCGGTCTGCTCGACCAGATCGGCAATGGCGACCTCGCTGGCTTCGAGATTGTAGATCAGCCAGTCATTGTCCGAACGCATGGGCGGCGCGCCCGACTGGAAGGCAATCCCCGAGGTCGAAATATCCACGGCGGGATAGGTATCGTCGCCTTCCAGCACCCGCAAAGTGGCCGGCGAGCCATCGGCGCCATGGGTGATCTCGAAACTGGTGGGCCGCGGTCCGTAAAGATCCTGGACGATCTGGATATGGGGGGCGACGATGGTGACGGTGGTGCCGGGCTGCCCGAACAGCGCCCGCGATGGCGAAAAGCCGATCTCCAGCGCCTCCATGGCCATGCGCGCGCCGGATTTGCGGTCGCGATATTCGACCGGCTCGAAACGCAGAACCGGCCAGATGCCCCGCTCCAGCGCCAGCGCCAGATCGCCCATGTGAAGTTCGGCGGTCGCGGGCAGAAAGGATTGCACCAGGCTGCGAATGGCCGGTCCGGTGAACGGCAGGCGGATGGGGGTGACGAGCAGCACGGCATAGAGCAGCAGCAGCAGCGCACAGGGAATGCCGATCAGCCAGACGGCGATCTTGGCAGCCCGCCGCGCGGGCGTCCGCCGCGGGGGGGCGGGCGGCGATTCCGTCTTGTCTGTCGAGATGGTCGCTTCGCTCACTTGTCGCCATGCCAAGAGGGCAGATTGAATCTGGCCCGCACAGAATCATCCGCACAGGGCGGTCCATTGTTCGATGATACCGGCTGGAATGTGGCGCCGACAGTCTCAACCGCGATTACCACCGGCTTGTCGGCAAAAAGCCGCGATTTCCCCAGTTCCTCTTATTTTCCCGGGCGCTTTTTACAAAAAGCACTATGAAGGAAACGCAAAAGGAGCGCATCGATGACCCATCTCAAGCCCGGCGATCCGGCACCCGATTTCGTCCTGCCGCGCGACGATGGCACCAGCGTCAGCACCGTTTCGCTCAGGGGCCGTCCGGCCGTGCTGTATTTTTATCCGCAGGACGATTCGGGCGGCTGCATCGATGAAAACCAGGAATTTTCCGCGCTGGCGCCGGACTTCGCGGCGCGCGGCGCCATGCTGGTGGGCGTGTCGCCCGACGATATCGAGAGCCACCGGAAATTCCGCGCCAAATATGGACTATCGGTGCCGCTCGGCGCCGACCCGGAACGCCGGACCATCGAAGCCTTCGGGCTATGGCAGATGAAAAAGCTCTATGGACGCGAATTCATGGGGCTGGTGCGCACCAGCTTCATCATCGATGAAGCGGGGCGGATCGCCAGAATTGTCCGGGCCACGCGGATCAAGGGGCATGCGGCGAAAATGCTGGCGGCGCTGGACGAGGTTCTGGCCGGACGCTAAGCATTTTGAGCTTTCTTAACCAAGCCGTTCCATAATCCGCTAACCATATTGGTGCGTGAGAGGGTGTTCGGTGCGTCAGTCAGCCAGTTTCGGGTTCCGGGACCGTCGGGACGCCCAGCCCATGCGCAAGGGGATACGCCCCGCCCTGTTCTACGGGATGTTCGCGCTGCTGCTGGGCGGCAATGCGATAACCGGCACGGCGCTGCTGATGGCTCCCGACATAGCCCGGTTGATGAGCGGGCAGAACGAGCTGGTGATGGCCGCCTATGAGGACCGGCTGGCGCAGATGCGGGTGGAAATCGACCGGCTGCATTCGCGCAGCTATGCGCAGGCCGGCGACATCAATCTGCAATTGCAGGAATTGTCGCAGCAACAGGACGTATTGCTCGAACAGCACCAATTGGTGCGGGCGCTGGTCGACAAGGCCGACCGGCTCGGCCTCGCCAATCTCGACATTTCCATGAGCGCGCCGGACGAGCTGGCGCCGGTCAGCACCGCCGATGGCAATCCCGACATCGCAGCGACGGCGCAGCATGTGGCGCGCATGATGGACGAAACGCAGCAGGCCATGACCGGCATTGCCGTGGCGGCCACGCAGCGCACCGACAGCATTGTCGGCGAACTGGGCAAGCTCGGCATCAGCCCGCACATGCCGGACGATGCCCTGGCCGGCATGGGTGGCCCATTGCTCGCCGCTTCCGGGAGCGTCGAAAGCACGGTGCTGATCGACGATGCCAATGCGGTGATGGATGCCCTGCTGCGCTACAAGGCGGCGCGCGACAGCCTGACCCTGGCGCCGGTGCATATGCCGATCAGCGGCAATTTCCGCCAGAGCTCGGGCTTCGGCAACCGCAAGGACCCGTTTACCGGCGGCCGGGCCTTTCATTCCGGCCTCGATTTCGCCGCCGCGACCGGCACCAGCGTGTTCAGCGCCGCCGATGGCGTGGTGAGCTTTGTCGGCGAGCGCTCCGGTTATGGCAAGGTGGTGGAGGTGAGCCATGGCAATGGCCTGCTCACCCGCTATGCCCATCTGAGCGCGCAATTGGCCCATCGCGGCCAGAAGGTCAGCACCGGCACCCCCATCGCCAAAGTGGGCTCGACCGGGCGCTCCACCGGCCCGCATCTGCATTTCGAGGTGCGGCGCGGCGACAATGCCCTCGACCCCAAGCCGTTTCTCGACGCGGGCAAACGGCTGCTGGCGATATTATAGCCGTCCATCCGGGAGTAGCGGAAGGCCGGGGCGTCAATCGTCCCCGGCCACATCCGTGGCGACGCCGACGCGCTGGGCCAGGGCCGCTTCCATGAACTCGTCGAGATCGCCATCCAGCACCAAGGAAGGCTGGCCGCTTTCGACGCCGGTGCGCAGGTCCTTGACCATCTGGTAGGGCTGCAACACGTAGGAGCGGATCTGGTGGCCCCAGCCGATATCGGTCTTGCTGGCCGCCTGGGCATTGGCCGCCTCTTCGCGCTTCTGCAATTCCAGCTCATAGAGCCGCGCCTTGAGCATGTTCATGGCCGTGGCGCGGTTCTTGTGCTGGCTGCGCTCCTGCTGGCAGGCGACGATGATGCCGCTGGGTATATGGGTGATGCGGATGGCCGAATCCGTCGTGTTGACGTGCTGGCCGCCGGCGCCCGAGGAGCGATAGGTGTCGACCTTGAGATCGGCTTCGCGGATGTCGATGTCGATGCTGTCATCGACCACCGGATAGACCCAGACGCTGGAAAAGCTGGTATGGCGGCGAGCGGCCGAATCGTAGGGGCTGATGCGCACCAGCCGGTGCACGCCGCTTTCGGTCTTCATCCAGCCATAGGCATTGTGGCCCTTGACCTGAATGGTCGCGGACTTGATGCCGGCTTCTTCGCCGTCGTGCATTTCCAGCACTTCGACCTTCATTTTCCGGCGTTCGGCCCAGCGGGTATACATGCGTAAGAGGATATTGGCCCAGTCCTGGCTCTCGGTGCCGCCGGCGCCGGAATGGATTTCGACGTAGCAATCATTGCCGTCGACCTCGCCGGAAAGCAGGGTTTCGATCTGGGTGCGGCGCGCCATCTGCTTGAGTTCGACCAGCGCGTTCTCGGCCTCGCGCACGACATCCTGATCGCCCTCGGCCTCGCCCAGTTCGATGAGCTCGACATTGTCGCCGATGCCCGTTTCCAGTTCGCGCACGGTCTTGACGGCCACGTCGAGCTCGTCGCGCTCGCGCATAATGGTGCGGGCCTTTTCCGGGTCGTTCCAGAATTCGGGAGATTCGGTTTGCGCGTTCAGCGCGTCAAGACGGAGTTGAGCTGTATCCCAGTCAAAGATGCCTCCTCAGCAGGGTCAGAACCTGCTCGATTTCGGCGACGGTCTTTTCGATTTCCGCGCGCATTGAACTTCCTTTCGTGTCGCGCACCGTTTAGCGGACGCGTTGGCGGGGATCAACCGATGGCGATGGAAATGATGGTGATCCCGGCGAGATTCGAACTCACGACCCCAGGATTAGGAATCCTGTGCTCTATCCTGCTGAGCTACGGGACCAGCCAGAGCCGACCTAGCAGCGCGAGCCGGGATTTTCAAGCAATTGCTCGCTGCCGGCAGCGGGCAATTTCGTCGTCATGCCGTTTCCCGCGGTGGGGCCAGACCGCCGAACTGGGCGGCGTGCAGATGGGCATAGGCGCCCTTGCGCGCCAGCAAGTCGTTATGCGGCCCCTGCTCGACAATGCCGGTCTCGTCCACCACCACGATGCGGTCGGCATGCTGGATGGTGGCCAGGCGGTGGGCGATGACCAGAGTGGTGCGGCCCCGGGACAATTCGGCCAGCGATTGCTGGATGGCCAGCTCGGTCGCCGTATCCAGCGCCGAGGTCGCCTCGTCGAGCACCAGGATCGGCGGGTTCTTGAGGAAGATGCGGGCAATGGCGACGCGCTGCTTCTGCCCGCCGGACAGCTTCACGCCGCGCTCGCCCACCATGGTGTCGAGCCCGTGCGGCAGGCGCTCGATGACATTTTCCAGCCGGGCCTGTCGGACGGCATGCATAATCTCCTCATCGCTGGCGCCAAGGCGTCCATAGGCGATGTTGTCACGCAGCGTCCCGCCAAACAGGAACACATCCTGCTGCACGATGCCGATCTGGCTGCGCAGGCTGGCCTGGGTCATGTCCCTGATATCGACATCGTCGATGGTGATCGAGCCGCCATCGATCTCGTAGAATCGCGGCAGCAGCGCGCATAGCGTGGTTTTGCCGGCCCCGGAAGGACCGACAATGGCCACGGTTTCACCCGGCGAGACCGACAGATTCAGCCCGTCGATGACCTTGCGGCCGCCCGGCTCATAGGCAAAGCTCACATCGCGGAACACGATATCGCCGCGCAGATGGTCGACCACCTTGGCGTCGGGCTTGTCGGCAATGTCCGGCGCCGTATCGATCAGCTGGATGAAGCGCGTGAAGCCGGCAATGCCCTTGGGATACATTTCCAGCACCGTGGTGATCTGATCGATCGGCTTCATGAAGACGTTGACCAGCAGCAGGAAGCTGACAAAGCCGCCATAGGACAATTCGCCCAGCGTCACCAGCCAGGCGCCGAACAGCATCACCGCCAATTGCACCAGCCGCGTGCTCAGGAAAGTGACGACATTGCTGGCCGTCATCAGCGCATAGGCCCGCAGCTTGGTGATGCGATAGGCGTCGTTATTGCCGGCGAAGAGCTGTTCTTCGTGATGCTCATTGGCAAAGGCCTTCACCACCCGCACACCGCCGATTGAATCCTCGACCCGAGTATTGAAATCCCCGACCCTTCCATAGAGCTCGCGCCAATTCTTGTTCATGCGCGCGCCATAGGTGCTGACCAGCCAGGTCATTACCGGCACCAGGACGACGGTGATCGTCGCCAATTGCCAATTGGTCAGAAACATCAGCACGAAGGCGCCGAGAAAGGTCATCACCGCCAGGAACAGATCTTCCGGCCCGTGGTGGGCGACTTCGCCAATGTCTTCGAGCCCCTTGGTGACATGGGTGATCAAATGCCCGGTCTTCTGATTGTCGAAGAAGCGGAAGCTCAGCTTTTGCAGATGGCCGAAGACCTGCCGGCGCATGTCGGTTTCGATATGGATGCCGAGCATATGGCCGAAATAATTGACGACACCGCGCAGAATTGCGGTGAGGCAATAGATCACCAGCAGCACGATGCTGGTGAGGACGATGAGCCCGAAATCGTTCTGCGGCAGCAGGGTATCGATGAAATAGGCCACTGCCAGCGGGAAGGCCAGTTCCAGCAGGCCGGCCACGATCGCACTGCCGAAGTCGAGGGCGAACAGCCCCTTATAGGGCGCGTAATAGGAGAAAAAGCGTTTGAGCATGCGGCGTGATTACTCCCGGGCGGGGCGGAAGGCAATGCCGCCGATCCGCCCGGCTCCGGCAAAAGAGCAGAACCCTCGCGTCAGGCGCGAGGGTGACGAGCGGTACGAGGGTGACGAGGGTGACGAGGGTGACGAGGGTAGTTTTGGGACACCTCGTTTTACCACCGCGTCATTCCCGCGACAGCGGGAACCTCTGTTAAAACCGAGGCCCCCGCTGTCGCGGGGGTGACACCGAGACAAATGCAATAGCCACCCTCTCAAGGGAGGGGGGAGCGCGCAGGAACCGCCGAACCTGTCGCCGCAGCAAGCTGCCAATATATTCACCCCGTCAGAACGGGATATCGTCGTCCATGCCGCCCGGCTCGAAGGCCGGCGCATTGGCCGAGGGCCGCCGCGCGCCGCCGCCGGCATTGTCGCGCACGCCGCGGAAGCCGCCATCGTCATTGCCGCGATAGCCGCCGCCCTCGCCCTCGCCACGGCTATCGAGCAGCACCATGGAGGAATTGAAGTTCTGCAGCACAACTTCGGTGGAATATTTGTCCTGGCCCGACTGGTCCTGCCATTTGCGGGTCTGCAACTGGCCTTCAAGATAGACCTTGGAGCCCTTCCTCAAATATTGCTCGGCAACCCGCGCCAGTCCTTCCGAGAAGATCACCACCCGGTGCCATTCGGTCTTTTCGCGCTGTTCGCCGCTATTGCGGTCGCGCCAGCGCTCGGAGGTCGCCACGCTGAGATTGACCACCTTGCCGCCGCTCGGCAGGCTCCGCACTTCCGGGTCATTGCCCAGATTGCCCACCAGAATGACCTTGTTCACGCTGCCAGCCATGGCGCTTTCCTTCCAATTCAGCCCCGGCCTGCCCGGTCGCGGGGCGCTTTTCCATCTGTTGCAGGTCAGAAAAGGCCCGGCGCGCCTGCCCGCTCATGGCGCGTTATAAACCTTTCCGCCAGGCGGCACCGGTAAATTCGCCGCCTTCCACAACCTTTCCGCGCCGCCTGTCGGCAGCGGAAAGTCCGTTTGTTCTATTTATGTTCTCAATGCGCCCATTGTCAATATCCCGCCCATGTCCATGAGCAGATCCGGGCCGGCCGCAAACCCGCCCCCTCGGGCGTTCTCCTGACATCTCCTGTCAGCAGGTCCGCCTAGACCCGGCTTGACCGAATCCCCTTTGTTCTGGTTACGTTCACCAAAGTCACGCATCTGGCATGCCGACTTGCGGGCAAGGGTGCGAAGTCCTATTTCTTGGCCTTCGCCCGCCTCTTCCCGCCGGCGCGACACCAACTGGACCGACAATGACCGACAAGCCGAGCCTGAACCGCGAAATCATCGTGCGCGGTGCCCGCGAGCACAATCTCAAGGGCATCGACGTCAAGCTGCCGCGCGACAGCCTGATCGTGATGACGGGGCTTTCCGGCTCGGGCAAGTCGTCTCTCGCCTTCGACACCATCTATGCCGAAGGCCAGCGCCGCTATGTGGAATCGCTCTCCGCCTATGCCCGCCAGTTTCTGGAAATGATGCAGAAGCCCGATGTCGAGCATATCGAGGGCCTGTCGCCGGCCATTTCCATCGAGCAGAAGACCACTTCGCGCAATCCGCGCTCCACCGTCGGCACCGTCACCGAAATCTACGACTATCTGCGCCTGCTCTATGCCCGGGTCGGCATTCCCTATTCGCCCGCCACCGGCCTGCCCATCGAAAGCCAGACCGTCAGCCAGATGGTGGATCGCACCCTCGACCTGCCCGAAGGCACGCGCCTTTACCTGCTCGCCCCCATCGCCCGCGGCCGCAAGGGCGAGTTCAAGAAGGAATTGGCCGGCCTGATGCGCCAGGGCTTCCAGCGGGTCAAGATCGATGGCGAATATCACGAGATCGAGGACGCTCCCGCTCTCGACAAGAAATACAAGCACGACATCGAGGTGGTGGTCGATCGCCTCGTCGTCGGCCCCGACATTTCCGGCCGGCTGGCCGAGAGTTTCGAAACGGCCCTGAAGCTGGCCGAGGGCATCGCGCTGATCGAATTCGCCGATGAAAAGAACGAGGACGGCACCGCCCGCCAGATCACCTTCTCGGAAAAATTCGCCTGCCCGGTCTCCGGCTTCACCATTGCCGAAATCGAGCCGCGCCTGTTCTCGTTCAACAATCCCTTCGGCGCCTGCCCCGTCTGCGATGGCCTGGGCACCGAGCAGAAGATCGACCCGGACCAGATCGTCCCCGACCCGACCCTGTCGCTGCGCGACGGCGCCATCCTGCCCTGGTCCAGGACCAGCGCCCCCTATTACCAGCAGACGCTGCAAGCCGTGGTGAAGCATTTCGGTGCCTCCACCGGCACCGCCTGGAACGAGCTGCCCTTCGACGTCCAGCATGCCGTGCTCTACGGCACCGACAAGACCAAGATCGATTTCGTCTATGACGATGGCCTGCGCCAGTACAAGACCTCGAAAGCCTTCGAAGGCGTCATCGGCAACCTTGAGCGCCGCTACCGGGAAACCGAAAGCGCCGGCATGCGCGAAGAGATCGAAAAATACATGTCGGCCAAGCCCTGCATGGCCTGCGGCGGCTATCGCCTCAAGCCGGAATCCCTCGCCGTCAAGATCGATGGCCTGCATGTCGGCCAGGTCACCGACATGTCGATCCGCAATGCCTCGCAATGGTTCGTCGCGCTGTCCGACAAGCTGTCGCCCACCCAGAGCCAGATCGGCGAGCGCATCCTCAAGGAAATTCGCGAGCGTCTGAACTTCCTCAACGATGTGGGCCTCGAATATCTTTCCCTGTCGCGCAATTCCGGCACCCTGTCGGGCGGCGAAAGCCAGCGCATCCGCCTTGCCAGCCAGATCGGTTCCGGCCTGACCGGCGTGCTCTATGTGCTCGACGAACCTTCTATCGGCCTGCATCAGCGCGACAATGCCCGGCTGCTCGAAACCCTGCAGCGCCTCCGCGATCTCGGCAATACCGTCATCGTCGTCGAACACGATGAAGACGCGATCCTCACCGCCGATTACGTCCTCGATATCGGCCCGGGCGCCGGCGTCAATGGCGGCAATATCGTCGCTCAGGGCACGCCGCAGGACATCCTCAACCATCCGGATTCGCTGACCGGCAAATACCTGTCCGGCCGCATGGGCATTCCCCTGCCGGTCGAGCGCCGCGAAGGCAAGAAGGGCAAGGCCCTGTCGATCCAGGGCGCCACCGGCAACAATCTCAAGAATGTCTCGGTCGACGTGCCGCTGGGCCTGTTCGTCGCCATTACCGGCGTGTCCGGCGGCGGCAAGTCGACGCTGATGATCGACACCATGTACCGGGCCATCGCCCGGCGTCTCAACGGCGCCCGCGTCGTCCCCTCCCCCCATGAAGCACTGACCGGGCTCGAATTCCTCGACAAGGTCATCGATATCGACCAATCGCCCATCGGCCGTACGCCACGCTCGAATCCGGCCACCTATACCGGCGCCTTCACCCCGCTGCGCGAATGGTTCGCCGGCCTGCCGGAGGCGAAAACCCGCGGCTACGGCCCCGGCCGCTTCTCCTTCAACGTCAAGGGCGGCCGCTGCGAGAAATGCCAGGGCGACGGCGTCCTCAAGATCGAGATGCACTTCCTGCCCGATGTCTACGTCACCTGCGACGTCTGCAAGGGCAAGCGCTACAATCGCGAAACGCTGGAAGTGCAGTTCAAGGGCAAGTCGATCTCCGACGTGCTCGACATGACCATCGACGAGGGCGTCGAATTCTTCTCCGCCGTCCCCACCATCCGCGACAAGTTCGCGACGCTTCAGCGCGTCGGTCTCGGCTATGTCAAGGTTGGCCAGCCCGCGACCACGCTTTCAGGCGGCGAGGCCCAGCGCGTCAAGCTCAGCAAGGAATTGAGCAAGCGCGCCACCGGGCGCACGCTCTACATGCTCGACGAACCGACCACGGGCCTGCATTTCCACGACGTGGCCAAACTCCTCGAAGTGCTGCACGAACTGGTCGATGGCGGCAATACCGTCATCGTCATCGAGCATAATCTCGAAGTCATCAAGACCGCCGACTGGATCGTCGACCTCGGCCCCGAAGGCGGCGATGGCGGCGGCGAGATCGTCGCCATCGGCACCCCCGAAGAGGTCGCCGCCAATCCCCGCTCCCATACCGGCCATTTCCTCAAGGAAATCATGGAACGCCGGCCTCATTTCGGCACCAGGGCGGCGGAATAGGGTCGAAGCCCCCACCGGATCGTCCCGAGGGCCTGACCCGAGATGGTCGGCCTCAGGATGAGGTCTATCGAAACAGCGCGGCCCTTTCGTCCCCTCTTCCGCAAGGGGAGAGGGAATTCCGCGTTCGGAACGCCTCCGATGACCGCCATTCGCGCATAGCGCTCCTGGCTTTATCATCTAAAAAATGGCTCCGCCGGAGCCATTTGCCCTATGGGCCGGCTCGCCCCTAAATCAGCCCCATCCGCGCCAGTTCCGCCGCCAGCTCCGCCGAGTTCTCGTTGTCATTGCTGTCCATATCCGGCGGCGCGTCTTCGGGCCGCAGGTAGCGCCAGCCCTGGAAGGGCCGCTTCGGATAGGGCACCGTGCGCACAATGTCCGGCGCCATGATGATGTCGCAATAATGCTTGCCTTCGGCATTGGTATAGGGCGCCAGCCGCAGGATACGCTGCCGGCAACTGATCGTGCCCGACATCACCCAGTAGATCGAGGACAGATTCTCCATTTCCGCGCGCTTTTTGGGCATCATGCGGGTGCGGTGCACATGCACGTCCTCGCCGTAATCGGCATCCCACCAATGGGCGCGCTCGTCGCGATAGCTCTCCAGCTCCTCCACGCTGGCCACGCCGACGCACAGCTTCACCATATGGATCATGCCAGCGTCCCCGGCGCGATCCGGCCCTGGATCACGTCGATCTCGTCATCGTCCACGATCCAGGGCTCGTGCAGCGCCAAGCTCAGCCAGTCCTGGAAGGCCGGCAGCGCATAGATCGCCTCGACATAGCGCCCCGCCAGATCGGAGACCGGCAGGTCATAGGTGCGCAGCCGCGTCGCCAGCGGCGCGAACATGGCGTCGGCGGCCGAAAACCCGCCAAACAGAAACGGCCCGCCCGAGCGCTCCAGCAGGTCGCCCCACAGCGCCTCGACCCGGTGCAGGTCCCGCCGAACCGAATCCAGATCGACCTTGCCCGGATGCGATGCCCGCAAATTCATCGGCGCGTGCTGGCGCAGCGCCGGAAACCCGGCATGCATTTCCGCCGCCGCCGCCCGGGCCAATGCGCGATCCCGGCTGGCCGACGGCCAGATCGCCTTGTCGGGAAAACGCTCCGCCAGATATTCGATGATGGCGATGGTCTCGGGCACCGCCAGATCGCCATCGATCAGGACCGGCACCTTGCCGGTGGGCGAGCGCGCTGCGATCTTCTCGCGCCAGTCCGGCCCGGAAAGCTGGAAGACCTCATCCTCGAACGGAATTTCGAAATGCCGCATCACCAGCCAGGGACGGAGCGACCAGGTCGAGTAATTGCGATTTCCGATCAAGAGCTTCATCGAATATCCTCACCTTCAAGACGAAGGGCGCCCAGTGGCCGGGCGCCCTTGCCGTAATCTTCTGAGTGAATAACTCCAGCGCCTTTCTAGACGCCAGCTACTACGGAGAAAACCAGCCCCATCGAGAAGAGGCATACCAGCGCCCAGCTCACGGTTCGCAGAACATTGGTCTTCGGTTGACTGCGCATAGATCGCTCCTTGTCAGTCGTCCACTCCGGCCCACCAGGAGCCGGTAGTGAATCGTTAACCGCCCGCTAAATGGGATGCAAGCGACCAAACTGCAACACTCCACAATCATATTCAGTTCGTTTTTTCGCCTCAAAACAGCCCGAACCACAGGCCGGCAATGCCCAGAAAGGCAAAGAAACCAACCACATCGGTTATGGTGGTCACGAAGACCGCCGAGGCGATTGCCGGGTCGGCCTTGAGCCGGTCGAGCGTCAACGGCACCAGAATTCCGAACGTGCCGGCCACGATCATGTTGATCACCATGGCCAGGCCGATCACCACCCCCAGCTCGACATTGCTGTAGCGCAGCGCCGTGACGAGGCCGAGCAGAATGGCGAAGATGACGCCGTTGACGAAGCCGACGACCATTTCGCGGCGAATGAGCCGCTTCAGGCGCCCGCCATCCAGTTCGCGCATGGCCAGCGCCCGCACGGTCACCGTCATGGTCTGCGCCCCGGCATTACCCCCCATGGACGCCGCGATGGGCATCAGCACCGCCAGGGCCACCATCTGCTCGATCGTGGCGTTGAACAGCCCGATCACGAAGGACACCAGCACCGCCGCCACCAGGTTGATCCCCAGCCAGGGCGCCCGGCTCCGCACCGTGTCGATCGTGGTGTCGGACACGTCCTCGTCGCCGACGCCGGCCAGCAGCTTGATGTCCTCGTCGGCCTCTTCGTGGATCACGTCGACGATATCGTCGATGGTCAGCACCCCGACCAGCCGGCCATTGTCGTCGACGACGCCGACCTCCACCAGGTCGTAGCGCTCGAAGCTGCGCGCCGCCTCTTCTTGGTCTTCCTCGGCCCGCACCAGCACCTGGCCGGTATGCATGATGGCGTCGATCTTGGTCACGCGCCTGGCCCGCAGGAATTTGTCCAGCGGCAGCGTGCCCAGCACCTTATAGGCCGCGTCCACCACATAGATCTGGTAGAATTCGTCCGGCAGGTCCTGTTCGGCGCGCAGATAATCGATGGTCTGCCCCACCGTCCAGAAGGGCGGAATGGCGATGAAATCGGTCTGCATCCGCCGCCCGGCGGAATCCTCGGGAAAATCTAGGCTGCGCTTCAGCGCCAGCCGCTCGAAAGCCGGCAGGGCCGAGAGAATCTCGTCCTGATCTTCCTTTTCCAGGTCTTCGAGCAGATAGACCGCATCGTCATTGTCGAGCTCGGCCACGCCGCGGGCGATCGCGGCATTGGGCAGCGAATCCATAATCTCGACGCGGATGCTCTCATCCACCTCGGTCAGGGCCGAGAAGTCGAAGCGCTCGCCCAGCATGCGCACCAGCGCCAGCCGCTCGTCGGCTTCGAGCTGTTCCAGCACGTCGCCGGTATCGGCGCTGTGCAGCGGCTCGGTGACCAGCGCCACGTCCTCGCTGCGGCCGGCCGCGATAAAGGCCCGCAGCCGCTCCAGCCAGAGCGGGCTGATCCGGCCCTCCGCATCGCGGAAGACATCGGTGTCGATCCCGGTTTCGAGGCCGGGCGCCATGTCGAATTCTTCGCTCATCGGGAGCCCTTTCGTGTCCTGATTGTTTCAGGGGCAGGGACAAGCATGTAGCCAATCGGCCGCCATTGCGCCAGTGTGGCGGCACCGGTTTTTCGTCGCTAAGCGGAGATGTCACGCAAATGACGGCCAATGCCAATCTGAAATCCGGCTTCACCCGCCTGCACGGGCTCGCCAGCGCCCGGGGCCTGCGCGGGCTGACGCAATCCACCAGCGATGGGGCGCCGGCGCTCGCTGTCGCCGACAATGTTTTCGTCCATATGCTCGACGCCGATATAGCGGTGCTGCAATGCCCCGTGGATCAGAAAGTTCTGCTGATGGAAATTTCGCCCGGCATCTATTTCGAGACCGAGCCCTATATCGGCAAGGACGCCATGCTGATCCGGCTCGACCGCATCGATGACGAGGAATTGTCGCTGCGCCTGCACGACGCCTGGGAGTTCAAGGCCCCGGACCGGCTGAAACAGGGACGCGACTAGCCGGCCTGCCGGCCTCAGCCACCGGCCAGGAGCTTGAAGGCGATGGCCCACATCACCAGGCCGATCGCCACTTCAAGAATGCGCCACGACATGGGCCGGGCGAAAATCGGCCGCAGCCAGGCGGCGCCATAGCCCAGCGAAAAGAAGAACAGGAACGAGCCCGTCACCGCCCCGGCGGCGAACAGCGCTTCCTGCCCCGGAAACTGCGTGGAAATGGTGCCCAGCAACACCACCGTGTCGAGATAGACATGCGGGTTGAGCCAGGTGAAGGCCAGGCAGGCCAGCAAGGTGCTGGTCAGCGACGTCATCTCGCCGTTGGCGCTCACCGCCAGCGCCGCGCGCGACCGCAGCGCCGCCAGGAAGCTCCGCGCCCCGTACCAGATGAGGAAAGCGGCGCCGCCAAAGCGCATGACCGGGTCCAGCCAGGGCAGCCATGCCGTGATCTGCCCCAGCCCCACGACCCCCAGCACGATGAGCAAGGCATCCGACAGCGCGCAGGCCAGCGACACCGCGAAGACATGCTCGCCCTTCAGCCCCTGGCGCAACACGAAGGCATTCTGCGCCCCGATCGCGACGATCAGGCCCAGCCCGGTGGTGAGGCCAATAAGGTAAACCGAAAAATCCATGGGAACAGCAGCCTCCCAGACACCAAAAAGCCGCGCAACTCGTCAGAGTCGCATGGCTTTTGAAATCATGGTGCGGTCGAGAAGAAACGCTGATCAGAGCGCTTAACCGTTGATTTTACAGGACTTTTTACAGCCGCGTTGATGGGTTTTGTAGCGGCGTTTGTAGCGATGGTCAAGGGCAACAGCGCCGCTAATTACCACCACCCACCGCGCTGCTTCCTACGAACCCTGTTCAGTGCCTTGTCAAGTTGCTTCGGCCAGCCTGAAGGAACGGCTTCGATTGTCAGAAAGTAGCTACTTTTCGCAGTCGGATTGTCGTCTGGAATAGACCTTAAGAACTGGCTTAGTGTCTCCAACTGCGACACCGCGTATGAAGTCAGTACCGCCATGCAGGCGATAAGTTCTTCATAACCATCCGGTGCGCGAGCAAGGGATGCCTCCTCTGCAACCGCAAGCATTTGATCAGAACAACGCCCAAAAAGCTTTACGGTGTCCACTATTCTCCTTGCGTCGCCCGGTTGACCTGAGGGACCGAACGCCTCAACCAACTCTGCCAATACTCTGTTGAGCGTATCTGTCAGTTGCACAAATTCAGCCATTACTCCTTGCGCCCATTCAACGCACTCATCCTCAGACAAGCGGCGATATGGGCCAGCAACGAGACCCTTCTGTAAGTGCCGAGCATGTGCGAGTGAACTTTTGAGGCGGTGATCGAGTAATTCCGCCGCAAAGAAGCACTCCCAGAATTTTGGGCGTTCACGAAGTAGTTGCTGACAAAACGCAGGTACGCCCGCGAAATCAGTCCTCTGCTGCTCCATCATCTTTAGCAGCACGAGGTCTCCCGCCTTGCCTAACTCACGTAGATTTCGGTCCTCATGATGCTGTCGCCATAGAAGCAGCATATCGGCCGGAAACCGCGCGCTGTCCTTATCTACAAGGCCATGACAATCGCGGCACAACCAAATTGCATTCGAGATTGTTGCCCGCTCAGTGTCGGTCATCTCTGAGCGATAGCGAGCACTATTGGGTCGCGCGCCAAAGATATGCGCGGCCTCACCTATGTTCGTAACTTTTCTGTCGTCGGCATTCGGTCCGACTGTGAGCTTGCGACACTCAGGATTTGAGCAAAGGAGCGCCGCGCGCTTCGACAATGTATCTATAACGCCTGAACTGAATGCTGGCCCGCCACTAACCATCGTCTTCCCCTCTAAGATGACAAGCATCCTTCGTGTAGAAGGCAGCTAAACATGCATAAGCAAACGAGCAATCCAAATCGTAACTATCCGCACATGCCTCGCTTGAATTGCTCCCGCACTGCCCCCTAAAACACTCTGGGGGACTTTTCATGTTTCGACGCCAGTACATTCTCAAAGCCGCGCTCACTTGCGCCTTCATTGCATTTCTCACGCCCACGGCCCACGCTGACTTCGCCAGCAGCCAACGCTGGTTCAATAGTATGGACGAGGAAGACCGGAGCCTGCTGCAATCAGACCTGATGCTGCTTGGCCATTACAATGCCCTCGCTGACAGCACATTCGGCAACTTCACCTATCGCGCCATTCAAGCCTTCCAATCCTCGATTGGCCAAAGCCCCACAGGCGTCCTTACGCAGCGCCAAGAGGACTTGTTGCGGGATAGCTCAACGGCGCTCTATCACGAGCTTGGCTTCGACATCGTGGAAGATGCACGTGGGCGTATGGCTATGCTGCTGCCCCAGAAATTGCTGCCATCGGTTAGCGAGACCAGACGCGGCACAGCATACACCAGCGCGGACGGCTCAATCCGGCTGGAAACGATCAGAAAGCCATTTGCGGATGAGAGTTATGAGAGCCTTTATCGCTCTCTAGCTGCGACTAGCGCGACCCGGAAGGTCAGCTACAAGGTGCTGAACTCGGATAAATTCGTGGTCTCAGGCACCCGCGAAGACAAGCTCTTTTACATCCTCATCAATAATACTCCCGGCGAAAGCGCTGGCTTCTCAGTTGAGTGGGAACGGTCCAACAATCAGGTCGGCGCGATGGTCGCCACCTTCATGGCGTCCTACTCCTATCCCCTCGCCTTTGCTCAGCCAGATAGCAGCGCGACCGTAGCAACTCACCAGCCTGAGGTGACGCCACAGCCTGCGCCTCAAGCCTCCCCACCGGCAACTCCCCCTGCTCCGCAAAGCTCATCTGGAACGGGTTTCTTCGTTGCCGAAAAGGGCGTCCTTGTTACCAACCACCATGTCATCGACGGCTGCTCAGCTATCGATGTGGTGGGCTACGGCCCTGCCCGCTTGATCACAAGTGACGAAGACGTTGACCTTGCCGTCCTTCAGCTCCGCACAGCCAAAGCTCATCCGGTGGCAGAGATACGCGCCGAAGCGGCTCAACTTGGCGAAAGCGTGGTGGCCCTCGGCTTCCCTCTGGCAGACATACTCAATTCATCGCTGAATATGGGCACCGGCATCGTGTCTTCCGAAACCGGTTTCTTCGGTGATGAGACACGCTTCACCACCAATGTGGGCATCCAGCCGGGAAACAGTGGTGGTCCCATTCTAGACGAGTATGGACGGGTACTCGGCGTTGCCGTTTCAAAGATCAATGATGAGGCCCTGCTGGCAGCCATGGGCACCACCGCCCCGAATGTGGGCTTCGCAATCAAGGGAGAAGTGGTTGCTGACTACCTCAGCCTGTTCCGTCTCCCCGAGCCGTCTGCTGAGCCTGAGAAACCGCTAAGCGCTAGGGAATTGGCTGAGTTGGGCAGGAACTTCACCGTGCAAATCACTTGCGACATCGCGCAAAGCGCCACTTCAGCACCGCCTGCGCAGAGCCCCGTGGCCACCAACTCTTTCTCGCCAGCATTGCCATCCGGCTATCGGTGGGTGGTGCTGGTCAGCTCCAGCTCAATAGCAGGACTGCCTAATCTTTCCCGCGCTGTCTATCCGGCCACTACCCGCATTGTGCTGTCCGAAAGCGGTAGCTTTGGGTTGGTCGTAGGACCGTTCACAGAGGGCTTCGCGGAGACGCTTCTGGACGACTGGAAGCGTAACTCAACGGTTCCCGGTGATGCCTATCTCAGCTCAGGAAACCGCTTCATCGCCTTCGCAGACGGGCTCTGATCATTTGCCTAAAGAACCTCCATCGATCTCGTTCTCGTACGGCGCAGTTGAACGCCACATACGCCGAAGCCACCCCGGATGCCCTGACTTCGCAATAGCCTACATGGCTCAGGAAGTCTCCCAGAGGAAATGGGAAGGCGTCTCTTTAGGCCGCGCTGTGGGTATCACTATGGATGGCATCTTGCGCCACCGCATGACGGACTATGACACGCTGCTGCTCACAGGCATGGACAGGAAGGACGCCCGAAAGCGCGTCCAGCCGAAGGTTCAGGCGCTGCTTGAGGTCTGGGCTAAGCCACCCAGAAAGGTAGAACAGGAAAGCTGCTAGGGCATCAGAGCAATTCATGACAATAGTGGCGTTTTCCACTGCCTGGGCTACCAACAAATGACGCACATACGCTAGCATCATGCAAAAATAGCAAACAGACAAACTAGGATGGGAAAACAGGCGTGATGGATCAAGGGAGAAACATGCTGTCAATCGGCACCGAACTTTGACCCCTTATCGGCGCCCAATATTGACCCCCTTATTGGATGGCTGTGGAGCGGGGCGGATGGCAGAGCTGGTCAGGGTTGCGGCGCTATCCGGCCCGCGGGGGCAGGATGTCAGATACGGTTTTTGAAGCGCCAGCTGTCGTTGCCGGTTTCGACGATATCGCAGTGATGGGTGAGCCGGTCGAGCAGCGCCGTGGTCATCTTGGCGTCGCCGAAGACGGACGGCCATTCCCCGAAGGTGAGGTTGGTGGTGACGATGACCGAGGTCTGCTCGTAGAGGCGGCTGATCAGGTGGAACAGCAACTGGCCTCCTGACTGGGCGAAGGGCAGATAGCCCAGTTCATCGAGCACGACGACGTCCTTGCGGCCCATATAGTCGGCCAGGCGCCCCTGCCGACCGGCGCGGGTCTCTGCCTCGAGCCGGTTGACCAGATCGACGACGTTGAAGAAGCGGCCTCGCGCGCCGTTGCGGATGCAGGCCCGGGCAATGGCGATCGCCAGATGGGTCTTGCCAGTTCCGGTACCACCGACCAGCACCAGGTTACGCTGCATGGCCAGGAAGTTGCCGGCGGCCAGATCGCGCACCAGGGTCTCGTTGATGCCAGTGCCTTCGAAGGTGAAGTCGTCGATGTCCTTGGCCAGGGGCAGCTTGGCGATGGTCATCTGGTACTTGATCGAGCGGGCCTGCTTCTCGGCGATCTCGGAGGTGAGCAGGTCCGAGACGATGCGAGCGGGCTGATGCTCGCGTTTGATCGCCGTGGCGATGATCTCGTCATAGGCGCTCTTCATGCCATAGAGCTTGAGCGTGTTCATGGTGGTCAGGATCTCGGAGCGTTCCATCATATTGCCCTCCTCAGGCTGTCGTAGCGGGAACAGTCGGCCATGGGCTCGACGCGGAGCCGGAGGGCCTGTGGGGTATTGAGGATGGTGACCGGGCTGCGGGGTTCGCGCTGCCGGGCCAGGATGTTGAGCACGATATCGGCGGAGCAGACCCCTTCACGCAGCGCCTCGGCACAGGCCGCCTCGACCGCCGGCAAGCCATCGCTGAGCACGGCGGTCAGGATGGTGACCATCTGCCGGCCCCCATCGGTTGCCGAGCCCAACCGGCGCCGGATCTTCTCGATGCTGGCCGGCAGCACCCAGTCCTTGAAGGGCGCGCCATTGCGCCAGGCGCCGGGCTTGCGCGCCAGCACCGGCACGTAATGCCAGGGGTCATAGACGGTCTGGTCGCGACCGAAGATGCGGGGATGTTCACCCACTGGCCTGCCGTCCTGACGCAGCTCGATCCGATCGGCATAGGCCCGGATCTCGACCGGTCGCCCCACCGCACTGGCCATCACCGAGTACTTGTTGTTATCGAACCGAACCAGGCAGGTCTTGGAGACCGAGGCCGTCACCGCATGGAAGCCGTCGAACCGGCCGGCATAAGGCACCAGACTGCCGCGCTCTGCCTCGAAGGCTTCCCAGATGGTCTGGTCGCGGAACTCGGGATGGCGATGCGCCCGGGCATAGGCAATGGTCTTGTCCAGCAGCAGGGCATTGAGCTCGTCATAGCTGCTCACGCGCAGGCGGGGCGTGAAGAAGCGCTCCCGCACCAGCCCGACCTGGTTCTCGACCTGGCCCTTCTCCCAACCTGAGGCGGGTGTGCAGGCCACAGGGTCGATCAGATAATGCCCGCACATCTGCAGGAACCGGCGATTGTAGACTCGATCCTTGCCCACCAGGATCGTATCGACCGCCGTCTTCATGTTGTCGTAGATGCCGCGCGTGCAGGTGCCCTTGAAGAAGGCGAAGGCCCGATCATGAGCGTCGAACACCATCTCCTGGGTCTCGCGTGGATAGGCCCGCACGAACAGCATCCGGCTATGGCAGAGCCGGACATGGGCGACCTTGACCGTCACCGTGGTGCCGTTGATCAGCACCACGTCGTGGCTCCAGTCGAACTGGTAGGCCTCGCCCGGCGCAAAGCTCAGCGGCACGAAGGCGGATGCAACCGTAGCGGAGCGATCCTGATCCCAGTTCCGGGCATAGCGACGAACTGCATCGTAGCTGCCCGAATAGCCCAGTCCCGTGAGTTCCTCGAACACCCGGATCAGCGTCAGCCGCTCACGCGCAGCCTTCCCTTCATTGGCCAGCAATAGCTTATCCAGATCCCCCTGCCACGGACCGATCCGGGGCAGCGGCTGCTTCTCACGCTCATAGGAAAAGCTCGTCTCACCCGACCGGATGATCTTGCGCACCGTGTTGCGCGCAACATGCAACTCCCGCTCAATCTGCTTGATGGACTTGCCCTGCACAAAATATGCCCGACGAACCCGTGCAATCGTATCCACGCACTTCATCCCCCAACCGCCTATCCCAAACCAAAGGACGGACAGTCTGCCTAAAACACAAAATGGGGGGTCAATATTGGACGCCGATTACCCCCGGTAAGGGGTCAAATTTGCATGCCGAAACACACCGTTGCCGGTAGGACGAATGGTGATGTCTTCCAAGTGTAGCTGCTGACCATTCAGGTAACGAGGCTGGTTTGCCATTACCTCGCTCAATGCCAGATCGACGGCCATTGAGAACTGGCCGGGGTCGCCCACACCGATGCCGGCCACAGAGACCATGTAGCCGTTAATGTTGATATGGGTGCTGGCGTATTGCTCTACCGCCGCCTCAAATGCGGCGTTCCCGACCTGACCGCCGACCGCCGCATAGTAGCGCATGGTGTCGCTAATCTCGGAAAGGGCCTGGGAGGCATTCATTGGCTCATGCGCACCCCAGCCCAGAAAGCCGCCAACCTTGACCCGGCCAAGCGCTTCTTCGGCCTGCTTGGTGGTCATGTTGACCATGGGATGGGAGGCCGGGCCGTTCATCAGGGCTTGGTTCGCCTGACGCACGGCCTGATAATTGTCCATGCCCAGCTTTTTGCCCTGCACAACGAGGTCGAAGAACCGTCTGTCATCCGCACTGGAGAAGTAGGTGTTTAGGAGCAGAGGACTCTTCATGTAGAGCTGCTCAAACACCCCGATGCCAGCTTCCAGCGCTGGCGGTAGCACCACTTCACCGCTCTCCAAGAACTGCTTGAGGTTCGATGGGGTGGCCTGTGAAACGCCTGTGGCAAAGACCTGAGCCCATCGGGGATTGGCGACACCGGCAGTGGCGAAGAGCTTTACCTCCAGATCTAGAATGGCCTCGGGGTCGGCATTGGTCGCTTCCCCCTGTTCCTTCACATATGCCGCAAGGTCTTTGCCTAGCTGGTCCTGTTGCTGCTTGGCGGTCAGGGTCTCCGTCCCCTCCCCATTGGCATTGGGGACTTCAATATCTTGAATAAACCCGCTTTCGCCTGTCTGAACACGGCTCAGATTTGAGCTGTGAACTACCGCCCGTACCTGCTCGGCATGGAGCGCCATCGCGGCCTTCTGGTTCGCTTCAGCGATATTGGCCTGAGCCCGCTGCCGGGCATTCTCAGATCGGATAAGCAAATCAGCTTGAGCGCGACCGTCCAGCATGTTCGGGTGTTCCGCCACGTACTGGTCCATCTGTTCTTTAGTGAGGTTACCGTTGCCCGCCTGAATATTCAGGTCAGCATAGGAGCCGATGCTCTGCTCCAGAACCTGCTCACCATGGGCGCTCTTGGCCCGCTCGATGATGCCAGCCGTCTTCACCGAATACTGTGGCGACGTGGCCAGCGAAGACATGTTCCCGAAATCGTCTTCACGCTGATGACTGAGCAGCGCGTTGACCAGCTCCCAATCACCGTCATTGGCGAGGGCACTGATGACATTGATCATCAGCTCGTCCTGCTCGCCACGGCTCAGGCGCAGGAACTCTTCCTGACCTTCGTAGCGGGCATAAAGCTCCTTGGCGATCTCTTCGGGGTGCTTGCCCTCCGCGCTGAGCGTCTGCGCCTGACCTAGGAAGACGCCAAAGACATTCGCCCTGGCCTCGTCCATGGTTCGCGCCGATTGCACTTCGGTGTGCTTGGCCGCTCCCGTGGCCTCATAGTTGCCCATGAGGGGGAGGTAGCCAGCCTCGAAGTGCTTGTCGTCAAAGGCCGTGAGGTCTTCGTTGGCCGCGTTCCGAACGTAGCTTGAGAAGTCGATCTCATGCCGGTTCGGGTCGGTGGCGTACTGGGCACTCAGCTCGTTCATGCGGTTATAGGCGGTGCGTTCGCCCATCACCTTCATAAAGGCAGCCTTAAACCACGGGTTGGCCATCTCCGGCATACCGCTGTCTACGGCAGCCCGGGCCTCGTCATAGGACATGCCACCGATGCGGCGCATGGCGCGGTCCTCAGCATCCTTCCGTTCGCGCGCGGCCTCGTCATTGAGGAAGCCGCCGATGACCGGGTTGATTTCGCCCAGGGCGCGCGCAAGCTGGAGGAAGGAATTGTCCTGAGAAGGGGCTTGAGGACGGCTATAGGTGTCCACCGGGCGGGCTGTGGGCCGGAGCCCAGGCATGCGGATGTCAGAGGCCGAGGGGCTGTCCACGCGAGCGGAGTTGCGGCGACCGGCACGAGGGCGGTCACCCATGGGCCGAAGCCCGGTTACACGGTTGATGGTCATGGCGATGATTTCCAAAAGTGAAAAGGGCCACCCGAAGGCAGCCCATGAGGTTCTTGCAAGATTGACCTCCGCGTTTTTTGAATTTGCGAGAGGTCTAGGGTGAGGGGTAATCGGTCACGCCAGCGCTTCCCCCACGCTCAGCCCCGCCCATGCGCAGCCAAACCACGCCACCAGCTTGAACGGCCACGCCAGATACGAGAACCGCAGCAGCATGTTCAGAAACTGGCTGGACCCACAAGCGATGCCATAGGCGACCGCCAAGACTGCGTTGAGCCCGATCATGGTGCCCAGACCTGCAATGACCGCCAACATTAGACTACCTGCCCGGCATGAACGCGGAGGACATGGAGCGGGAAGGCGGGACTGGCGAAGACGCCGTTGCGGACAAGCCATGAGCCAGCGGAGATGATAATGGGCGTCACTCCTTCCCGTTCACAGAGCTGCTCCAGCACCCTCCCATCCCCATCAGCGATGTCTGGGAACTGGTCCATCATGCCCAGAACATCCGGCTCGGTGGCAGCGAGGTGGCCAAGGAGCGTCCCCCAGCCTTTAGGGCAGTCTGGGCTCTCATAGTCGGCCACATGAATTACTGCGCCTGTGACGGTCGTGTAGCCCTCGCCCCATCGGCCAGAGGCGAACGCTTCGGCGCTGCGGTCAGCATAGAATTGGGCATGGGGAGCAGGGCCGTAGAAATCGACATGACCAATCTTGGCCATTGCCCAATCGTCCCGAAGGTTCGCCACAGCGCCCCTGAAGCCGAACTCCTGAACCTCGTTGATGATCGACCGACCGAAAGAAAAAATCCCGCGCATGGAATGCCTATAGTTTTCGCGGTGATGCCACCCGCCATCGGGCAGCATGGAGAAAGCCTCCAGAAGGACACACAGGAACAGTGAGGCAGCGGGATGGGGATGAGCCTCCCGCGCCAAAGCATCGCGCTATGCGCCCATCTAGGGGCTCTTAGGGACGCTTCGGCGCTTCCACGGGATAGCGAGGAAATTCCTTGATGGCTTCGGCCAGCTCTTCGATGTCAGGCAGCTCATAGCGCCGCCCAACCTTCGGGTCGGTGTGGCCACAGAAGGCGTCACGGATGCGCTCTTCTATCTTGGCCTTTGCCGCCCTGCGCCTGAAGGTATGCCGCCAGCCATGGTTCGGACCAACGCCGGGGTCAGTAACGCCGAGCTTACGGACCCAATCAGCCAGCTTCTGGCGCATGATCACATAGGGAGGCCGTGGCGGATTGAGCGGGTCCACCGGCTTGTCTGTCTTTACCGCCTTTAAGTCATAGAAGAGCGGACCAGCCTTGGCCTTCTGAACGAACTCGATAAACCCCTGCTCTATCAGATGGTCGTGCAGCACCACCGTGCGCGGCATTGAGCCCTTCACGGTGCCCGCATCAGGCGTGATATGAACCAGCCAGAAGCCGTCCTTATGCCGCTCAATGTCCTGCTTGCGGAGCTGCGTCATTTCACCAGACCGAGCACCTGTATAGGCACACAGCCATGGCACCCACCGCACAGCGAGCTTCAGATGCTCTGATGTGCGCGGCCCAAGAGGGATGAAGGTGGCCTTGAGGATGGTTTCGGCGTCTTCCTCTTGGAACTTGCCACGGGTCGGGCCTGAGCGGGCCACGGCGACCTTTACCCCGTCCAGAGGATTGCTGGTCAGCTTCTTCTGCTTCTTCACCCAATTGAAGACCGTGCGGGCACCAGTGAGCCAAATCTCATTGACTGTCCGACCACCGAGCCCCGCTGTTGCTGCCAGCTTGTCTTTCCAAGCCACCGCATCATCATCGGTCATAAGCGCAATGTCGCGCTTCTCCAGAAACGCATTGAGGTCCATGAAGACGGCGCGCCAGCGGTTCACTGTGGCCACGGCTGGCTGGCGCTCTTTCACCCACGCCTCAAACGCCTCCCAAGCGTTCCAGCCGCTCAGCTTCACGTTCGCTGGATTGACGGGAACTGCCTTCGGAAAGCGCTCACGGTGCTGGTCGGGGCGATAGTCACCCCCTGCCCTTCGCCGCAGCAATGCCATAGCGGCCAGTAGGTCGCGCTCAACTGTGTCTACAAGAGCGGCATGGGAGATTGGCGAGAGCGCTACGCCTTCACCGGCAAGAAAGGTGGGCAGCCGTGAAAGCTCTTGTACAGTTGCTTGCATATAGGCCGCAACGCGAGGAGATCGAGTAGCGGCTTCATCAGGCTCATCTTCTTCATGCGCGCTATTAAAGCGGCTTAGGGCGTCCTGATAGCGCTCATAGTGGTGGTCCCACACCTCAACCGAGGCATCACCATCGGTATGCTGAGCAATGAACCAGTCATACCAGCGCCCTGCCAGATCGTGCAGCTCACGGTGAGATAGCTCCAAAGCCTCACCGGAGGCCGCTGAGCGTAACGCAGCAATTCGGCCCTCAACGTCAGCGACCCACTGAGCGAAGGCAGCCTTGGCCTCGCCTGATGATTTGTCGGTGGTGAGCCGGAAGCGCTCTTCCTGCCGAATGCCATAGGCGCGCTGATAGGCATCCCGCACATCCGGGGGGATGACTTTGCGCGCGAACCAGTCGCCATTTTTTGCTCGGAAAAGTGCTGGCATGAGGATGGCCACTTGTAGCGCCCTTTGTAGTGGGTGGGCTGCTACAAGTGCCTGTAATCCTTCAACTCTTTGTCCCCATTACGAGAATGGGAGAGTTTGGTGCGGTCGAGAAGACTCGAACTTCCACGCCTCGCGGCACAGCGACCTCAACGCTGCGCGTCTACCAATTCCGCCACGACCGCACTGTGTGGTAGAAGCCTCGGACGCCAGCGGCACCGAAGCGAGTGGGATGTAGCAAAGCTCCGCCACAACCTCAAGCGGATAAATCGGAATTCTTGTCCGGCTGTGGAGACTTGCTATGCTTCCTCGGTCTCCAGCTTCTGTCCGCATTTGGAGCAGAATTGCGCCTCCCTGCCCGCGGGCTGCCCGCAGGCGGTGCAGAAGCGGCCATGTTCGACCAGCGGGATGTCCGCCGCCTCGATCTGCGCCGGAGCAAGCGGCCCGGTCAGCGCCGCTTCGAACGCGGCCTGCCGGCGAGCCAGTTCGGCATTGCCCTCGCGCTGCGCCGAAATGTTGACATTGCCGCGCACGACATCCTGCAAGTCCTTGTTGTCGAGGTTGACGCCGACCATTTCCACGCGTTTGGCGCAGAGCGTCCTGACGTCGCCGAATATGCCGGTCAGCCAGTCATGGCTGTCATCGGTGCGGGAAATGGTCACCAGGTCGCGCGGGCGATCCAGATCGCCGACTTCCGCCTCGACCGTTCCCGCCCACACTTCGGCCAGAAATTCCGGGTGGGTGACCTGCGTGCTGGTCTCCACGCTGTCGGAATCGGCCTTGCCGACGCGGACTTCCGCCTTGTGCTGGGTTCCGCGCAGCCGGATGAAGGCGAACAGCGACCTGAACCGCTGCACCCTGTAGAGCGCTTCGCCGGCTTCCATGTGATAGAGCCCGGCCCGGCGGAACCGGTGCGAGGCGAACAGATAGAGCATGGCCAGCGCCGGCGGCAGGAAGGCCGAAGGCGTATCCACCGCCACGCCGCGGAAAAACTGCTCCACCGCCGCCGGCAGCACCAGGAAGCCGCCGACGATCATGCCCACGCCATAGAGCGACCAGCCCGCCACCAGCCGCAGCCGCGCCGCCGCCGCCACCGGATTGCCCATCGGCAGCGGCTGGCGCTCGATGACCAGCCGTGCTTCGAACGTGCCGGCATCCGATATGGCGGCCGACGCCGCCTCGGCATCCATCTGCACCACGCGGTTGGGAATGTTCTGGAAGCGCCGGGCTTCCGCCTTGTTGGGCAATTGATTGATGATGTTCCGGTAATCGGTCGATGCTGAAAGCGTTTCCGCCAGCGATTCGCTGTCCACGGCCGGCAGCCGGGCCGGCACTACGGCCCGCAGGAATGCGAAATCCACCGCGCTCAATATCGCCACCAGCGCCAGCAGCAGGATGATTGGCGGCGAGAGCGAGAGCGCCGCTTCCAGCGCGCCGATCCTGGCCACTTCCCGGGCGAAGGCCGGGTTGAACATCGAGTTCAGCACATTGTCCAGATGCAGGAAATAAATCCCGCCCAGCACCAGGCCGCTCAACACGATATAGCCGACGATTCTGCCCGACAGCGATGCCAGGCGCGATGCGGCGCCTTGCGCATAAGGCTGCGCGGCGGGCGGCACGAAGGCGGCGGCGGCCCCGAACGTCGCCTTGAGAAACTGATGATAGTTCTGGTTGACGGCAATCTTGCGCGTCGTCAGCGTCGAGACCACCTCATCGATATGCCGATAGCCTTCGGGCGCATCCTCGGGAATCGCGTTGCGCAGGTGGATCAGCGTCTCCCAGAGCGTACGCGCCAGCAACCGCAGCGCGCCGAGCACGATGGCGATCATCGCCAGGGCGAACGTGCCCAATCCGATCAGATTGGCGATGAAGCGCGTCATGAGCACGCCATAGGCCAGCGGCTCGCCGCGCATATTGGTCTGCAGATAATTCCAATAGGCGCCGATTTGCTCGAAGGTCCCGGGGCTGGAAAGCAGCAGAAGCGCCGAGCGGTTATAAATGACGATGGCCACCAGCAGCACGGCCACGACCAGACAGGCAACAAGCCTCGTGCGGAGCAGACCACGGTCCAGCCTCGCCAAGCCCTCAAATACATTTGATGTCAACGACAACGCCCCCCGCGCTGCTCAAGCCTTGCAACAGACACATCAAAAGCACAGCGGGCCAATAATGCCAAGCTGGAATGGAGCGCAGGAGGAGACGATTATCGCCCTGCGGCGTTTACCCCAGACGCATCACCTTCTCGGTGACGAATACCCGCAAATGCCCCTCTTCCACATTGACCTCGCCTCTGGCGATCAGCGTATTATTGGCATAAATCTTCAGCGGATCGTGTTCGGTCGCGTCCAGTTCGATGACCGCGCCGCGGCCCATGCGCAGCAAATGGTGGATGGGCATGGTCGTCGCGCCCAGTTCCACCGTGATATCGACTTCAATATTGTCCAATGTGCTCATAGATAAGGGGTTCGAGCAAAGTGATCCGCGCCCCGTGTGCGGATTCGTCACCCTGAAAGTCAGCCAGGCCTGGTTATGGAAGTGTTAACAAGCGCCGACGAAACGTGCCAAAGCGGCGCGAAACTGCATCGCGACGATGGCCGCGCCGTCGAATGGCGCATTTTCGACGCCCCGCTCGACTATCGGCGCGCCCTTTCGATGATGGACGAGCGCGTCGCCGCCATCGCTGCCGGCGAGGCACCGGAAGCGGTCTGGCTGCTCGAACATCCCCCGCTTTACACCGCCGGCACCTCGGCCCGCGCCGAAGACCTGCTCAATCCGCGCTTTCCGGTCTATCCCGCCGGTCGCGGCGGGCAATATACCTATCACGGTCCCGGCCAGCGCGTGGCCTATGTCATGCTCGACCTCACCCGACGCGGCCGCGACATCCGTTGCCTGGTCCAGGGGCTGGAGCAATGGGTCATCGATACCCTGGCCGCCCATAATATCGCTGGCGCGCGCCGCACCGGCCGGGTCGGCGTCTGGGTGCCGCGTCCCGGCAAGGGCCTTGGCCGTGAGGACAAGATTGCCGCCATCGGCGTGCGGGTGCGCAAATGGATCAGCTTTCACGGCATTTCGCTCAATATCGACCCCGATCTGTCCCATTACGACGGCATCGTGCCCTGCGGCATCACCGACCAGGGCGTTACCTCCTTCGAGGATTTGGGGGTCCTGCTGACCATGCCGGAAGTCGATTCGGTGCTGCGCGCCCGCTTCGAAGCGATTTTCGGGCCGACCTTTTTGGCGCCGCCGGGCCTTGCCATCCCGGCCTGAGCCGCCCAATTTGTCCCAAGGAACCGGATTCGAGGAGCCGCATATGACCCTGGACGATCTCAAACGCCTCCTGACGCGCCAGACGCTGTTCCGGCTCGATGCGATCCTGTCCCCGCGGCTGGTCCCGATTTTCTATGCTTTGGGCCTCGCCGCCATCCTGCTCTGGGCCATCAGCCATTTCTTCTTCCGCTTCGGCAGCGGCTTTGGCGACGGGTTATGGGGCCTGCTCGAAATCGTCGTCTTCGGGCTGCTCGCCTTTGTCGGCCTGCGCATCGGCTGCGAAGCCCTGCTGGTCTGGTTCAAGAGCCACGAGCAGAGCGGCGACAGCGTCCAGCGCTCGCGCTATTCCGCCTCGCTGCTCGACGAAGTCCGCGACGCCATCCGCGATCTGGCCGAAGAAGGCCAGGACAGCGACTATGCCGAGGCCGACGAATATATCACCCCGGCCACCGAGCCCCTGCCCACCGTCCCGCCTGCGCCGCCCGTTCCTCCTGCGCCGCCCGTTCCGCCTGCACCGCCCGCGCCCCCGGCCAGCGACATACGCGAGCCGGCCACCAAGCCCGGCGAAACCCACAAGCCCCGCCGCACCGCCAGACGCACCCCGCCGAAATCGGTCACCTGACCTCCCGATCGTCATTCACCATCGCGTGTTGCCCGCTCATGACAGACCTGCCCCGCCCTCCCGGCAGGGCGGTCACATTGCGCAAATGTGCGACTTTCTGTATGACGCGCCATCCAGACAGAGCAGCGGACCGAAAAGCGCCTGGCGATTTTCGTCCATGCCGATGCGTAAAACAGATAATCGGACACAGCCACGCGCATGACTCAGGCGCCTAAAATCGGACTTGTCAGCCTCGGCTGCCCCAAGGCCCTCGTCGACAGCGAGCGCATCATGACCACCCTGCGCGCGCAGGGCTATTCGTTCAGCCGCGACTATGCCGGCGCCGATATCGTCCTGGTCAATACCTGCGGCTTCCTCGACAGCGCCAAGCAGGAAAGCCTTGAGGCCATCGGCGAAGCGCTCAACGAGAATGGCCGCGTCATCGTCACCGGCTGCCTCGGCGTCGAGGAGAACCTGATCCGCGAGACCCATCCGAGCGTTCTCGCCATCACCGGTCCGCACCAATATGAAAGCGTGGTCGGTGCCGTGCACGACCACCTGCCGCCCGTGGCCAACCGCTTCGTCGACCTGGTGCCCGAAAGCGGCCTGAAGCTGACGCCGCGCCACTATGCCTATCTCAAGATTTCCGAAGGCTGCAACAATCGCTGCTCCTTCTGCATCATCCCCCAGATCAGGGGCGATCTCGTCTCCCGCCCCGCCGCCGGCATTCTCGGCGAAGCCGAGGGTCTGATCCGCTCCGGCGTCAAGGAATTGCTGGTCATCTCCCAGGACACCAGCGCCTATGGCGTCGATGTCAAATATGCCACGTCGAAATATCGCGGCCGCGAGGTCAAGGCGAAATTCTACGATCTGGCCAAGGAACTGGGCGATCTCGGCGCCTGGGTGCGCCTGCACTATGTCTATCCCTATCCCCATGTCGACCAGGTCATCGAGCTGATGGCCGAGGGCCTCGTCCTGCCCTATCTCGACATTCCGTTCCAGCACGCCTCCCCCAATGTGCTGAAATCCATGCGTCGCCCGGCCAATCAGGAAAAGACGCTCGACCGCATCAGGAAATGGCGCGAGATCTGCCCCGACCTGACCATCCGCTCCAATTTCATCGTCGGCTATCCCGGCGAGACGGATGAGGATTTCGAATTCCTGCTCGACTGGCTCGAAGAAGCCGAGATCGACCGCGCCGGCTGCTTCAAATACGAGCCGGTCACCGGCGCCCCGGCCAATGACCTGCCCGGCATCGTCCCCGACGAAGTCATGGACCAGCGCTTCGCCCAATTGATGGAAGTGGCCCAGGAAGTGTCCTGGCGCCAATTGCAGAAAAAGGTCGGCCGCACCATCGACGTCATCGTCGACGATGTCCGCCCCGAGGAAAACCGCGCCATTGCCCGCTCCAAATGGGACGCGCCGGAAATCGACGGCCAGGTCATCGTCGACCACGCCGCCGGCATCAAGATCGGCGACATCGTCTCGGTCACGGTGACCGACCATGACGAATACGACCTCTTCGCCGAGCCGGCCGGACGTTAACCGGCTCGCCTTTGCTCCGGTTCAGTCAGGTGTTTCACCGGGGTCGTTCCCGCGAAAGCGGGAACCTCCACTTCCGCTGGCGGCGAACCCAACGGGGCTTCCCGCTTTCGTGGGAATGACACGGGGGCAAGAGAACGCCATCGCGTTCTGATCCATACCCGGACCGCCCCATACCCGCTTTCCGCCCCACCTTGCGTTTTTCGTTCACTGTGCCAACCTCTTGTGGTCGAAAGACTCATTGCGAGAGGAGCAGCATTATGGGTTTTGACGGAGTAGGTTGGCTTGCGGCCATCATTATCGGCGGTGTCGCCGGCTGGCTTGCAAGCATGTTTCTGAATGCCGGTGGCGGCGTACTCAAGAACGTTCTCCTGGGTATTGTCGGCGCCATCCTGGCCAGCCTCGTTTTCGGCCTGCTGGGCATCTCCTTCGGCGGATGGGTCGGCTATCTGATCGCGGGCTTTATCGGCGCCTGCATCATCATCATCATCGGCCGCGCCGTTTCGAAATAAATATCCCGGCCGGTCGCCCATGGGAGACCGGCCTCCCTCCCGGAAGGATTTGGCGTCGAAGGCGCAGCCGGCGCAACGTCTTTGCCCTGGCTGTCGGCCAACGTGAATTAGTCATCCGAAGCAATCATTTAGCGCTTTACGGCGCCACTTCCCCATCGCATCAACGTCGCCAACTCGACCAATGTGATGGATTTAGCGCCGATGAAAAAACTTCTCGCCACCGCCGCCTCAGCCCTGACCCTCGCCGCCACTCCGGTCCTGGCGCAGCCCACCGACATCCTCAACGCCTCCTACGACATCGCCCGCGAGCTGTTCGAGGCCGAGAACGCCGCCTTCATTCCGTCCTATGAAGCGGCCAATGGCGTCGCCGTGACGGTCAACCAGTCCCATGCCGGCACCTCCACCCAGGCCCGCGCCATTCTCGAAGGCCTGCCCGCCGACGTCGTCACCTTCAACCAGGTGCCCGATATCGAAAGGCTGGTCGAGGGCGGCTTCGTCTCCGCCGATTGGCAGAGCGAGTTCGCCAATAGCGCCTCGCCCTTCTATTCGCTGCCGGCCTTCCTGGTCCGCGCCGGCAATCCCAAGGACATCACCGATTGGGGCGATCTCGCCCGCGACGATGTCGGCGTCATCTTCCCCAACCCCAAGACCTCCGGCAATGCCCGCTATACCTATCTCGCCGCCCGCGCCTGGGCCGACGAGGAATTTGATGGCGACCAGGCCCAGGTCGAGGATTATCTCACCAAGGTCTTCCTCAACGTGCCGGTCTTCGAAACCGGCGGCCGCGGCGCCACCACCGCCTTTGCCGAGCGCGGCCAGGGCGATGTGCTCATCACCTTCGAAGCCGAAGTGCTCAGCGCCGTCGAATTGCTCGGTGCCGACCAATATGAGGCCGTGGTGCCCTCGGTAAGCCTGCTGGCCGAATTCCCCGTTGCCATCGTCGACAAAGTGGTCGACGCCCGCGGCAGCCGCGATCTCGCCAAGTCCTATCTCGACTTCCTCTATTCGCCCGAAGGCCAGCGCGTCGCCGCCGAGCGCAATCACCGCGTCAACGACGACGCCGTCGCCGCCGAATTCGCCGATCGTTTCCCCGATGTGCGCCTCGTCAATGTCGACGACGCCTTCGGCGGCTGGGCCAGGGTATCGGAAGAGCATTTCGCCGATGGCGGCCTGCTCGACCAGGTATTCGTGAACCAGTAAACCCTTGCGGAAAAAGACTTCGGTTCTGGCGCTTCTTCCCCCCGAGGGGCGAGGGAGCGCCAGCCGGCTGTTTCTGCGTCGAACAATTATCGCACAGGCGAGGCGGGCAGCGGCCCGCCTGAAAGCACCGGAATCCATGGCCAATCCCCGCAGCAAGCATCTGCTCCCCGGTTTCGGGCTGACCATGGGCGTGTCGCTGTTCTACATCACCCTCATCATTCTCCTGCCCATTGCCGCCATGCTGCTCAAGGTCGGCGGCATGGGCTGGCAGGAATTCTGGCGCATCACCAGTTCCCCCCGCGCCCTCGCCGCCTATCAGATCACTTTTTCCTCGGCCTTCTACGCCACCATTCTCAACGCCCTGCTCGGCCTGTTGCTGGCCTGGGTGCTCACCCGCTACCGCTTTCCCGGCCGCCGCCTGCTCGATGCGCTGGTCGACCTGCCCTTCGCCCTGCCCACCGCCGTGGCCGGCCTCGTCCTCGTGACCCTGTTTGCCAATACCGGCTGGTACGGCCAGTTTCTCGAACCCAATGGCATCAAGGTCAATTACACCCAGCTCGGCATCATCGCCGCCATGACCTTCACCTCCATTCCTTTCGTGGTCCGCTCGGTGCAGCCGGTGCTCGAAGATCTCGACGCAGGCCTGGAATCGGCCGCCCAGACGCTCGGCGCCAGCAATTGGCAGATTTTCACCCGCGTCATCTGGCCGAGCATCATGCCGGCCTTCATCAGCGGCTGCGTGCTTTCCTTTGCCCGTTCGCTGGGCGAATTCGGCGCCGTGGTCTTCATCGCCGGCAATCTGCCGGGCGTCACCGAAATCGTCTCGCTGCTCATCTATATCCGGCTCGACGAATATAATTACGAAGCCGCCGCCGCCCTGGCCTTCGTCCTGCTGCTGGTCGCCTTCCTCACCCTGCTCGCCACCAACATCCTCGCCGCCTGGCAGACCCGCTATGTGGAAAGGAGCGCGTGATGATCGCCGCCGGACACCACCAGCGCCGGCTTTCCGGCCTCATCGCCTCCTCCCCCTTGAGGGGAGGGCCGGGATGGGGGTGCCGCGGCCTTTACACAATCAGCGGTCCCGCTCTGCTCCGACACCCCCACCCCCAATCCCTCCCCTCAAGGGGGCGGGAGGCGCAGGGGCCAGCCCGCTGGCGCAGGACCGAACCAGCCCTCGGTGAGGCCACCAAATGACCCGCTCCCCCGCCGAACGCATTCTCATCGCCCTCGCCTTCATCCTGGCCGGCATCACCCTGGTCATTCCGCTGGCGCTCATCTTCTCCTTCGCCCTGCGCGAAGGCATCGACGTCTATTTCGCCAATATCCTCCACCCCAACACGATGCACGCCATCTGGCTCACCGTTATCACCGCCTTGATCGTCGTGCCGGTCAATATCGTGGTCGGCGCCGCTCTGGCCTGGCTGGTCACCCGTTTCCGCTTCCGGGGCCGTCAATTGCTTATCAGCTTCATCGAGCTGCCCGCCGCCATGAGCCCCATCGTCGCCGGCGTCACCTATCTCTTCCTCTATGGCGGCCAGGGCCTGCTCGGCCCTTTCCTGCAAGCCAATGGGCTTCAGGTCATGTTCACCCCGCTGGCCATTGTGCTGGTCAGCCTTTTCGTCACCGCCCCCTATGCGGCTCGCGAACTCATTCCGCTGATGAGCCAGCAGGGCACCGACGACGAGGAAGCGGCGCTCTCGCTCGGCGCCAATGGCTGGCAGATGTTCTGGTTCGTCACCCTGCCCAATATCAGCTGGGCCCTGGTCTATGGCGCCGTGCTGACCAATGCCCGCGTCATGGGCGAATTCGGCGCCGTCTCGGTGGTCTCCGGCGCCATTCGCGGCCAGACCAACACCCTGCCGCTGCAAATCAACCTGCTGTTCAACGATTTCAACATCACCGGCGCCTTCGCCGCCGCCTCCACCCTGACCCTGATCGCCGTGGTCACGCTGGTGATCAAGGCGGCGCTCGAAACGAGGCGGCACGGCTGACGGCAACGTTTCACAACATCGTCGCCTCCTTCCAATAGGGACGGGGCGACGACGCCGCCGGTCCGGAGTGCCAGACCAGCCGACCAAAATGCCACATGCCCCTTGAGACTGCCCCCGCTCCGCCCTAAACCGGACCCATCGGAGCCAATATGCACAGCACCCACGCCATCGCCCTGCGCCATCGCCCGCCGCTCCTGCTCGGCCGCCGCGCTCTCGTCATGGGTATTCTCAATGTCACCCCCGACAGCTTTTCCGATGGCGGCCATCATGATCGCCTGGACGCCGCCCTCGCCCATGCCCGCCTCATGCTGGCCGAAGGCGCCGACATTCTCGATATCGGTGGCGAAAGCACCCGCCCCGGCGCCGAACCGGTCGGCGTGCAGCAGGAACTCGACCGCGTCATGCCGGTGATCGATGCCCTGCGCGCCCGAGGCATTGCCGCTCCCATTTCCATCGACACCATGAAACCGCTGGTCGCCGATCAGGCCCTGCAAGCCGGCGCCGACATCGTCAATGACGTCAACGGCTTGCAAGGCGCGCCCGAAATGGCCGAGATCGCCGCCCTGCACGATGCGCCGGTCATCGCCATGCATTGGGACCGCAACTGGACCGCCGCGACCGACCCGATCCCGGCCATGCTCGCCTATTTTGCCGAAAGCCTCGCCATCGCCGCCCGCGCCGGCCTCGATCCCGCCCGGATCATCCTCGATCCCGGTTTCGGCTTCACCAAGACCCTGAAGCAAAATTACAGCATTCTCCGCCAAACCCCCGAGCTGATTCGGCATTTCCCCGGCCAAGCCCTGCTGATCGGCACCTCGCGCAAGTCGATGATCGGCCGCCTGCTCGACAATCGGCCATCCGAGCGCCTGCCCGGCACCATCGCGACCAATGTGCAGGGCTACGAACGCGGCGGCCATATTTTCCGTGTCCACGACGTCGCCGCCAATAGCGATGCCCTTCGCGTCGCCGAGGCAACGCTATATGGTGTAACTGACAGCTAGGACTCATAGTTTTGACCATCCCGGCTTTCCCCTTTAGGGGAAGCGAGCGCCTGAACCCAACACGATGCGAATGAGAGAACACATGCCTATTCCCTTCACCGGTGACCGCATCATTCTCAGCGATCTGGGCTTTTACGGCTATCACGGCCTGTTCAACGAGGAAGCCAAGCTCGGCCAGCGCTTCCTCATCGACCTGCAATGCGGCGTCGACCTCTCCGGTCCCGGCCAGACCGACACGATCGGCGCCACCGTCTCCTATGCTGCCATTTACGACGAGGTGAAATCCGCCTTCGAAAATCGCCGCATGCAACTGATCGAAGCGGTCGGCCAGAATATCGTCAATGCCCTGTTCGAGGCGTTTTCGGACATTACCTGGGTCATCGTCCGCGTCCGCAAGCCGGAAGCGCCGATTGCCATGGTGCGCGGCGAGGCCGCCATCGAGCTCCATCGCGTCCGGCCCGCCTGATGCCGCAGGCCTGGCTCAGTCTCGGCGCCAATATCGGCGACCCGCCCGCCCAATTGGCCGAAGCCATGCGCCGGCTGGATGCGCATGACCATATCCGCGTCGTGGCGCAATCCTCGATCATCCGCACCAAGCCCTGGGGCAAGACCGATCAGCCCGATTTCGCCAATATGGCCGCGTCAATCGAAACCGATCTTTCCCCGCTCGACCTGCTGGATGCCTGTCTAGCCATCGAACACGAATTGGGCCGGGTCCGGCACGAGGTCTGGGGACCGCGCCGCATCGATATCGATCTGATTGCCTATGAGCGCGTGGAAATGGACTCGGACCGGCTGACCTTGCCGCACCGTTTCGCCCATGAACGCGACTTCGTGCTGGCGCCGCTGCGCGAGATTTCACCCGAGACGGCCGATTGGCTCCTAAATCGCCTTTAGGCGGCCCTCGGCGCTAACAATCTGCTAGCCAATTCGACCTCAACGTGAAGATTCGACCACTTGCACGGCCATGTCGAACTCGATCCGGCGCTTGGCGCGGCGCTCCATCGCCTCGTCGTCCTCGCCCCAGAGCCGAATCTGGTGGTCTTCGTCGACATGCGCCGCCGCCCAGACTTCATCGGCGCTAAGCAATTGATGCAGAAGGGCAATCGCCAGCATTCCCGAGCCCGTCAGCCCGGTGATAGACACCAGCGCGGTCAGGTTGATCAGCCCCTGCCCTTCCAGCGCCGCATCCAGCTTCGCCAAAGTCGCATCCGGCTGCTTCTGGTGAATAATGCCAATGGTCGGCTGGAATGCCACGTCGAAATGCCGCGCCAGCTTGACCAGCGCGCCGTCCCATTGCCGCTCCTGTTCTTCGACCAATTCATGAGGAGAATCAGCGCGATAGAGCAATAGGTCATTGCCGGCGAACTTGCCGATTTCGGCCCGGAACGCCGGGATCATCTCCTCCCCGCTCTCCAAAGCCGAATTGATCAGCCGCACCATGGGCATTGTCGACGGATCGATGAATTCCCCCTGCGCCGCCCATTCCTTCGCCATCACCTGCGCAACGCTAAGGGCTTGCACCACCACCGGAATCTTCCTTCCCGGCGTCCGCACCTGTCGCCCATCCAGCGTCACCGAATAGCCATCTTGTCCCCGGGCCACGTCGACGCTGCTATAAAAGCGCTTGGGCAATTCCACCTTGTTCAGGTGCTGCGCCCGGCCGTAACCGTCATCCAGGTGCTTCTGCGCCTCTTCCAGTTGGTCGCGCATCATGAATTCTCCAACACCCGATCAATCGCCGCCGGCAGGTCGGCATATTTCTCGACCAGAATATCGGCGCCGGCCCCGAGAAGCTCGCCGGGATCGTGATAACCCCATGTAACTCCTATGGTTTTCGTGCCAGCAGCCTTGCCCATTTCCATGTCGAACGTGGTGTCGCCGATGATCACCGTAAGACTCTTGTCGGCCCCCACTTCCTCCATGGCGCGCAGCATCATCCCCGGATGCGGCTTGGATGGATTGTGGTCTGGCGTTTGCAACGTCGAAAAATGCCCGGCAATGCCATGCAGTTCCGTCAAACGATGCACACCGGCCAATCCCTTGCCCGTGGCGATGCCCAGCAACATGTCGGCTCGGCCACGCAGGACATTCAAGGCGTCCAGCGCCCCCGGAAACAATCCCTCGCGCCCCTCGGCGGAAACCAGCGCCGCGCGATAATGGCCGCGATAGTCGTCAGCCAATTTGTCAGCCAGTTCAATATCTTGCGAGCCCAGCAATTGCAGCATGGCCCGTGGCAGGCTAAGGCCGATGACCCTCCGCACCTGATCGGGCTCCGGCACATTCAGCCCGGCCCCGGCAAAGGTGGTGGCCATATGTTCGCCAATCAGCGACGCCGTATCGATCAGCGTTCCATCCATGTCGAACATGATCAATTTCACGCCACGTCCTCCGGATCGTCATTCTGCGCATCGAACCGATCCGGATCGAAGCCGAGCGCTTCAAAGCTCTGCCGCATATGCGGCGGCAAAGGCGCTGAAATATCTATCTTTTTTCCGTTGCGCAGCGGCAGGGCGATGCGCCTTGCATGCAGATGCAGACCGTCGGCAAGCCCCGGCGCTTCCTGCCAGTTCTCGATATTGAAATAGCGCGGATCGCCGATGATCGGCGTCCCCAACTGCGCCATATGCACGCGCAATTGGTGCGTCCGGCCAGTCACCGGCTTCAGCGTCACCCAGGCAAACCGCCGGCTTGCCGTATCGGTGGTCGAATAATAGCTCAACGAATGCACCGCGCCCGGAGCACCATTGCGCACCACCGCCATCTGCTCGCCATCCGCCGTCTGCCGCTTGGCCAGAAAGCAGGAAATCTCGCCCTGGCGCGGACTTGGATTGCCCGCCACCACGGCCCAATAGATCTTCCTTGCCGAACGCGACCGGAACACCGAGCCGAAATGCTTCGCCGCCGCAGCGGTCTTCGCCACCACCAGGCAACCCGAAGTGTCCCGGTCCAGCCGATGCACCAGACGCGGCGCTTCGCCCTGCTTGTTGGGCAGGTTCTTCAGCAGCCCGTCCAGATGCCGCGTGGTGCCGCTGCCCCCCTGTACCGCCAGGCCATGCGGCTTGTCGAAGATATAGAGATCGTCGTCCTCGTAAAGGATCAAGTCCTTGAGAAACCTGGCATCTTCTTCATTCACGCGGTGCGGTCGAACGGTGTCGGGATCATCGATCGGCGGGATGCGAACCACCTGCCCCTGCACCAGGCGCGTACTGGTCTGCGCCTTCGCCTTGTCGACCCGCACCTCACCGTTCCGGATCAGCTTCTGCAGACGGGCGAAGCCAAGCTGCGGGAAATGCCGGGAAAACCAGCGGTCCAGCCGCATCCCGTCATCATCCGCCACGACTTCTCGATGTTGAACGCCGCTCATGCCGCACCTCTGGTTATCAGCAGCCCGAGATATAGACCGAACAGGCAAACTACAACTGACAAGCCGATGTAAAGTAGAGCCTGGCCGATCTCGCCGCGCTCGATCAGCACAATGGTATCGAGCGAGAAGGAGGAGAAGGTCGTGAAGCCCCCGAGAATGCCGACAGCGACGAACAGTCTGATTTCATTGGCAAAAGCCGGCAGCGTCCGGGCTAAAGTGCCGATCAGGACGCCCATCAGGAAGGAGCCGAGGATATTGACCAGCAGCGTCGCCAGCGGAAAACCGGCCGCCCACCAACGACCGACAAGCACGTAGGCGCCATAGCGGGCCGTTGCGCCAATGGCGCCGCCCAGCCCGACGAGAAAAACAGCCTGCATCGCTTAATCTCCTGATTCCGCGGGATATTTCGAAGCACGGAGGCGAGCGAAATAGTCCATGCGTTTGCGCAGGTCGCGTTCGAAGCCCCGCTCGACCGGATGATAAAAATCCTGCCGCCCGATTTTTTCCGGGAAATATTCCTGGCCGGAAAACGCTTCGGGTGTATCGTGGTCGTAAATATAGCCCTCGCCATAGCCCTGCCCCTTCATCATCTTGGTCGGGGCGTTGAGGATCACCATTGGCGGCGTTGGCGAACCCGTTGATTTGGCAACCGAAATCGCGGACTTGAAGGCCGTGTAGATGGCGTTCGACTTGGGGGCCAGCGCCAGATAGACGACGACCTGCGCCAGCGACAATTCACCCTCGGGTGAGCCGAGCATCTGATAGGCGTCGCGGGCGGCGACGGCGAGGGTCAGGGCCTGCGGATCGGCGAGGCCGATATCCTCGGAAGCCATGCGAATCAAGCGTCTGGCAAGGAATAACGGGTCTTCGCCGGCATCCAGCATCCGGGCGAAATAGTAGAGGGCGGCGTCCGGATCGGAGCCGCGTATGGTCTTGTGCAGCGCGGAAATGAGGTTGTAATGGCCATCCTGCGCCTTGTCGTAGATCGGTGCCCGGCGCTGCACTATCGTTAGCAGACTGCTAACATCCAGCGTCTCGTCCGGGTGAACCGAGGCCAGAATTTCCTCGACCAGTCCCAGCAGCGCTCGCCCGTCGCCATCGGCGAGGCCGAGCAGGGTTTCGCGCGCCGCATCGTCCAGCGGTAATTTGGCGCCCAGCAATGTCTCCGCCCGCCCCAGCAATTTTTCGAGATCGTCGCGGCCCAGCGACTCGAAACGCAGCACCTGGCTGCGGGAGAGCAGCGCGGCATTAAGTTCGAAAGACGGATTCTCGGTGGTCGCCCCGACCAGGACCACGGTGCCGTCTTCCATGACCGGCAGGAAACTGTCCTGCTGGGCCCGGTTGAAGCGATGGATTTCGTCGACGAATAACAGGGTGCGGTGGCCCGACAGGCGCTCGAACCGGGCTTTCTCGAAAACCTTCTTGAGATCGGCGACGCCGGAGAAGATCGCGGAAATCTGCTCGAAACGGTAGCCGATCTGGTCGGCGAGCAATCGGGCCACGGTGGTCTTGCCGGTGCCGGGCGGTCCCCACAGGATCAGGGAGCCGAGGCGGCCGGAGGCCAGCATGCGCCGCAGCGTGCCATTGGGGCCGAGCAGGTGCTCCTGCCCGATCACCTCATCCAGATTCTGCGGACGGAGTTGGTCGGCCAGCGGGCGGGCCTTGTCGGTTTCTGACGGGTCGGCGGAGAAAAGATCGGACATGAAGGGGTTCTAGCTCAAATCGGCCGAATTTCGTAGCACTGCAAACGGAAATGCCCCGCCATTCGAGCACAGCTCTCATGGCCTGAGCGCTTCAAATCGCGCCACTGGCGCGATTTGCCCTGCGGGACGGCGCTCAGCCACTCACGATCGAGCGGCTTACTCTGCCATTGCGTTGCAGGATGATCTGCCAGGTGCGGACGCGCTGGCTGGCGATCTGCTGGAAGCTCCGGGCGCTGGTGATGTCATTGTCGTTGAGCGCCAGGATGATGTCGTCGACCCGGAGCCCCATGGCTTCGGCGGCCGATCCCGGCTCGATGGCGGTGACGATGACTCCTTTGGCGTCATAGGGCAGGCCCTTGGCCTCGCTCAGGGCGGGATCGAGCTCGCGGACGGTGACGCCGGCAAAGCGGGTATTGCCGGCGATGGCGGCAACCGCTTCGGCGGGCGGCTGCGGGGCCGCCTCGACCGGGAAGGCAATGGTCTCGCTCGCGCCGCCGCGCAGGCGTTCGAGATCGGCGGGCTGGCCAATCGGCCTGGTGGCAAGACGGAAATTGAAGCCGCTGGGATCGTCGATCCGCAAACCATCCACCGAAAGAATGACATCGCCGGACTGGAAACCGGCGCGCTCGGCCGGACCGCCCGGCGCGACTTCGGTGATCATCGCCCCATGCGGCGCCGCCATGCCCAGGCTGGCGGCGATATCGGCGGTGACCGCCTGCATCTTGGCGCCGAACCACGGGCGGACGATTTCGCCGCCGCTGACGCCGGCCTCGGCCACGAGCCGCGCCATATTGGCGGGAATGGCAAAGCCGATGCCCACCGAACCGCCCGTCTGGGAATAGATGGCGGTGTTGATACCCACCAGGTCGCCGGACAGATCGACCAGCGCGCCGCCGGAATTGCCGGGATTGATGGCGGCATCGGTCTGGATGAAGAATTCATAATCCGACGCTTCGACCCCGGTGCGTGCCAGGGCCGAAACGATGCCGCTGGTGACTGTCTGGCCGACGCCGAAGGGATTGCCGATGGCCAGGACCAGATCGCCCACCAGCAAGGCGTCGCTGTCGGCGAAGGTGATAGCGGGAAAAGCGGTGGCCTCGGCATTGCGGACCCGCAGTACCGCCAGATCGGTCTGCTGGTCCTCTACCACCAGATCGACGGCATATTCGCGCCCGTCGCTGAGCGCGATGCGAATATCGGTCGCGCCGGTGATGACGTGGCTATTGGTGAGAATGACGCCGCTTGCATCGACGATGACGCCCGAGCCCAGAGAGCGGGATTCGCGCGGCCTGGTCTGGAAATATCGATCGCCGAAAAAGCGCGAGAAGAACGGATCGCTGGCAAAGGGCGAAACCACCTGCTGCTCGATGCGGGTGGCATAGACATTGACCACCGAAGGCGACACCGCCTGGACGACGGGCGCGAAGCTGAGCCTGATCTGCGGATCGGTTTGCGGAACCATGCGTTCCACCTCTGCCGGCGGCGCCGTCGCAACGGGCGCAATCGGCACCTGAGCATGAATCGGCGGCGCGCCATTCCATGGCGCCAAAGCCAAGGTGCCACCCAGCGCGAGCAGCGCCAGAATTACTGCTGAAAACACCAGCGTTCGCAATGACATGAACAAACCTTCGGAATCAATTCTTCAGCCTGTCGACCGGCTCCGGGCCCAGCAAGCAAGGCGCGCGGAATCTGTCATCAAAATGACGCCCGCGCATTGTTGGTATAGGACCTAAATAAACATTTGCACCGGGGGGACCCCAGCCCTATATGCAGCGCTCATTTCCGCCGCTTGCTCCAGCCTTGAAAGGCCTGTTGTCCAATGAATGACGAGCCGAAAATCCTGCATGCCAATACTTCCGCGCTGATTGCGGCGGAAGCGCCGGATTATCCCTCTTTCCTGTTTTCAGAGAAGGAATTCCGCAGGGCGATCAAGGTCTTCAAGAAGGGCTTTGACGGGCTGCTGACCTATGCGGTGAAGTGCAATCCCTCCCCGCACATCATCGCGCAATTGCATGACGAGGGCATCACGGCCTTCGACGTGGCCTCCAATGTCGAAATGGAGCTGGTGCGCGACTACGCTCCCGGCGCGGTGATGCATTACAACAACCCGATCAAGAACAAGCGCGAGATCGAACGCGCCTATGAGGAATTCGGGGTTCGCAGCTTCACCATCGACCATCCGCAGCAACTCGACCAGTTGGCCGCCGTGGTGTCGCCCAGCCGCGACGTGGAAGTGACTACGCGCTTCAAGGCCGGCAAGGCGCTGAAATCCTACGATTTCGGCATCAAGTTCGGCGTCATGGAGCAATCGGCGCCCGAGATCGTCACCGCCGTGGACAAGATGGGCTATACGCCCAGCCTCTGCTTCCATGTCGGCAGCCAGTGCGAAGACGCCTATGCCTATGAGCGCCACATCGCCGCAGCCGCACGTATCGTCAATGAAGCGGGCATCGAATTGAAGCGCCTCAATATCGGCGGCGGCTATCCGGCCCCCTACCCGACCAGCGTGGCGCCCCCCATGGATCATTATTTCGACACCATTAAAGCCGCAGTCGAGGAACATTTCGGCAAGAACAAGCCCGAGCTGATCATCGAGCCGGGCCGGGCGCTGGTCACCTCGTCCACCTCGCTGCTCTTGCGCGTCAAGCATCAGCGCGGCGGCCAGTCGGTCTATGTCAATGACGGCGCCTATGGCGCGCTGATGGAAGTGAAGTTCATGCATTTCACTCCGCCGGTGCGCGTCTGGCGGGGCCCGCGCCTGCACGACAATAATGGCGAATTCAGCGAATTCACCATCTGGGGCCCGACCTGCGACAGCTATGACGTGCTGCCCCAAGTCTTCACCCTGCCCGCCGATATCGACGAGGACGACTGGATCGAGTTCGGCCTGATGGGCGCCTATACCCAAGCCTCGCTGACCCCGTTCAACGGCTTCGTGCGCCGCGATCAATACTGGGTCGAGAACGTCTATACCGGCAAGGATATGGCGCCGGCGGAGTGAATGGCAGGAGGATGATCGGGCAAGGAGCGGTTACATCGCTGTGCCGCCTTGCCCGGCCGTTGGGTATCGACCAGATAGCAGGCTATCTTTCGTAACCATCGGAACTTTGCCATGACTGATTATGGGCACGCACTGCGTTTCGGCACGTTCATCACGCCATCGGCACAAAATCCCGACGCTGTCGTCGCCCTGGCGCAGGCGACCGAGGCGGCGGGGCTGGATCTCGCTACCTTCCAGGACCATCCCTATCAGGCCAATTTTCTCGACACCTGGACGCTGCTGTCCTTCGTGGCCGCCAAGACCGAGCGCATCAGCCTTGCAGGCAATGTGCTGAACCTGCCGCTGCGCCAGCCGGCGGTGCTGGCGCGAGCGATGGCAAGCCTCGATCTGCTGTCGCATGGACGGGCCGAGCTGGGACTGGGCTCCGGCGCCTTCTGGGAGGGCATCGAGGCCATGGGCGGCGGCAAGCTGACGCCGGGCCAGGCGGTGGACGCACTGGACGAGGCCATAGACATCATTCGCGGCATCTGGGATGCCGGGGAGCCAGGCGGGGTCCGGGTCGAGGGACGCTTCCATCAGGCGCGCGGAGCGCGCCGCGGGCCCCTGCCCGCACATCCTATCGGCATCTGGGTGGGCGCCTACAAGCCGCGCATGCTCAAGCTGATCGGCCGCAAGGGCGACGGCTGGTTGCCGTCGCTGGGTTATATCAAAAGCCCCGGCCTTGCCGAGGCAAACGCCATCATCGACGCGGCGGCGGAGGAGGCCGGGCGCGATCCGCGCGAAATCCGGCGGCTGATCAATCTTCAGGGCCGGCTGGGGGCGCCGGAAGATTGGCAGCGGATGGTCGAGCAGATCGCGACGCTGGCGCTGGAGCACGGTTTTTCCACCTTCATCCTGCCCGCCGACAGCTCCGGCCCCATCGACCTGTTCGGCAAGGAAGTGGCCCCGGCGGTGCGCGAACTGGTGAGCAAGGCGCGGTAGGCGGCAGGACTTTCCCGCGCCCATGAAAAAGGCGGCCACGGAGAACCGTGGCCGCCTCAATTCATTTCTACCGGCCGGTCTTACGCGGCTTCGGCTTCGTCGTCCTGCGTGAAGGTCGGACCGGAATCCAGACCCTTGGCATTAACGTCGCGATCGACGAATTCGATCACCGCCAGCGGCGCGTTGTCGCCATAGCGGAAGCCGGCCTTGAGGATGCGGATATAGCCGCCCTGGCGTTCGGCATAGCGCGGACCGAGCACGGCGAACAGCTTGGCAACCTGGGTCTCGTCGCGAATCTGCGCGATGGCCTGGCGGCGCGCATGCAGGTCGCCGCGCTTGCCCAGGGTGATGAGCTTCTCGACGATCGGACGCAGGTCCTTGGCCTTGGGAAGCGTGGTGACGATCTGCTCGTGCTTGATCAGCGCCGCGGACATGTTGGCGAACATGGCCTTGCGGTGGGAAGCGGTCCGGTTGAGCTTGCGGCCTGAATTACCATGGCGCATGGGTTTCTCCTAAAATCTTGGCAGCGCCGGATCAATAATGATCTTCGTAGCGCTTGGCGAGGTCATCGATATTCTCGGGCGGCCAGTTATTGACGTCCATTCCGAGATGAAGCCCCATCTGTGCCAGGACTTCCTTGATTTCATTGAGCGACTTGCGGCCGAAATTCGGGGTCCGCAGCATCTCGGCTTCCGTCTTCTGGATGAGGTCGCCGATATAGACGATGTTGTCGTTCTTGAGGCAATTGGCCGAACGCACGGAGAGTTCGAGCTCGTCCACCTTCTTGAGCAGCGCCGGGTTGAAGGCCAGTTCGGGAACCGAATCCTGGGCCTTTTCCTTGGTAGGCTCTTCGAAGTTGACGAAGACCGACAACTGATCCTGAAGGATGCGAGCGGCGAAGGCCACTGCATCTTCCGGCGTCAGCGCGCCATTGGTCTCGATCGACAGGGTCAGCTTGTCCTTGTCCAGGCTCTCGCCGGCGCGGGTCGCATCGACCTTGTAGCTCACCCGGCGAACCGGCGAGAACAGCGAATCGACCGGGATATAGCCGATCGGTGCGTCCTCGGGACGGTTCTTCTCGGCCGGGACATAGCCCTTGCCGGAATTGACGGTGAACTCGATGTTGATCTCGGCCCCATCATCGAGATGGCAGATCACCAGGTCCGGGTTCAACACTTCGATATCGCCGGTGACCTTGATATCGCCAGCGGTGACGGCGCCCGGGCCCTGTCGCGAGAGGGTCAGCCGCTTCGGGCCTTCGCCACCCATCTTCAGGGCGATTTCCTTGACATTGAGCACCAGGTCGGTGATGTCCTCGCGCACGCCGGGCAGCGAGGAGAATTCGTGCAGAATGCCGTCGATCTGGATTGCGGTCACTGCCGCGCCCTGAAGCGACGACAGCAGCACGCGACGCAAGGCATTGCCCAGGGTAAGCCCGTATCCGCGCTCAAGCGGTTCGGCAACCACCGAAGCCGCGCGCACGTTATCGCCGCCCGAAACAATGTCCAGTTTGGTCGGCTTGATCAGTTCCTGCCAGTTCCTCTGGATCGTCACGGTATTGTCCTTTCAAAATCGCGGCCCTACGAAGACCGCACCGCCGCAAACACAATAGGATTCCCGGCCGGAGAGGCCGGGAGCGTTCCAATGGTCTTGACTAGACGCGGCGCCGCTTGCGCGGACGGCAGCCATTGTGCGGGATCGAGGTAACGTCGCGGATCGAGGTGACGCTGAAGCCGGCGGCCTGTAGCGCCCGCAGGGCCGATTCACGACCCGAGCCGGGGCCGCGCACTTCGACCTCAAGGGTCTTCATGCCGTGTTCCTGCGCCTTCTTGGCGGCATCTTCCGCCGCAACCTGCGCGGCATAGGGGGTCGACTTGCGCGATCCCTTGAAGCCCATCACGCCCGAGGACGACCACGAAATCGTGTTGCCCTGCATATCGGCGATGGTGATCATGGTATTATTAAACGAGGCGTTCACATGAGCGACGCCGGAAGTGATATTCTTGCGCTCCTTACGGCGGATGCGCGCGACTTCAGTCTTAGCCATTACTATCCTCTAGGATATCGGCGCTGCCGTAACACCAGCAGCTCCACCACGGAATTAGCGGTTCAAGCCCTTCCAGCTACTCTGTCGAGCCGCCGAAAAGCCCTGCCCCGCCAAATCCCATTATCCGGAGCGCCAGGCGCTCCAGCATTCCTTGCGCATCGAACTCGTCCGAAAATCGCATCGCGATCTTCAGTCCAATGCTGCCGTCCCCGCAACGCGGGAACGGAATTACTTCTTCTTGCCAGCGATCGGCTTGGCCGGACCCTTGCGGGTACGAGCATTGGTATGGGTGCGCTGACCGCGAACCGGCAGGCCGCGACGGTGACGCAGGCCACGATAATTGCCCAAGTCCATCAGGCGCTTGATGTTCATCGCCACATTACGGCGAAGATCGCCTTCCACGACATAATCGCGGTCGATGGCTTCACGGATCTGAATGACTTCGGCGTCGGTCAGCTCATTGACGCGGCGCTCGGCCGGAATGCCGACCTTTTCAGTAATGTCTTTGGCGAACTTGTCGCCGATTCCGTGAATATACTGCAGCGCAACCACCACACGCTTATTCGTCGGAATATTGACGCCAGCAATACGAGCCACGTCTGCTCTCCTTCATTCGACACGCGCCATCGCGGCGGATGCCTTTAAACAACAAGGGACCGGAATTCGACCCCGATTATGGGAAAACCGAATCCAGCCCAATGATCCATGAGACTGGTGCGGTTCTTTAAGGACAAGACCGGCCAGAGTCAACAGCCCTGCCCGGCCCTGCGTTCACTTCCCGAGCGCCGATTTTATCGCCGCCGTCACCTGCTCGACCGGCGCCATGCCGTCGACCGTCCGCAAGAGCTGCTTGTCGGCATAATAGGCGACCAGTGGCGCGGTCTGCTCGGAATAGACTCCGAGGCGCTTGCGCAGCACGTCCTCGTTGTCGTCACCCCGTGCCGTACCCGATTCCCGGGCCCGATTGATGACTCTTTTCACCAATTCGTCGGTCTCGGCCTTGATCTCGATGACGGCATCGAGCGACACGCCCTTGTCCGCCAGCATCCTGTCCAGGCTCTCCGCCTGGGCGATGGTGCGTGGAAAGCCGTCGAGAATGAAGCCGGGCTTGCAGTCCTCGGCGTCCAGGCGCTCCGAAATGATGCCATTGACGATGTCGTCGGACACCAGGTCGCCCCGATCCAGAATGGCCTTCACTTCCAGCCCGAGCGGCGTCTGCGCCGCGATCGCCGAGCGAAGGATATCGCCGGTCGAGAGTTGGGGAATGCCATAGGCGTCCATCAGGACCTTTGCCTGCGTCCCCTTGCCCGCTCCCGGCGGCCCCAGCAGAATCAGTCTCATCGACGCTTGCCTCCCCCAAGACGGGACTTCTTCAGCAGCCCTTCATATTGCTGGGCCACCAGATGGCTCTGGATTTGCGTGATCGTATCGAGAGTCACGGTCACCATGATCAGCAGCGAAGTGCCGCCGATGAACTGGCTGACGGCCAATTGGCTGAACATGACTTCCGGAATCAGCGCCACCACCGCCAGATAGACCGCGCCGACCACGGTGACGCGGGTGAGCACATAATCGATATGCTGCGCGGTGCGTTCGCCGGGACGAATGCCGGGGATGAAGCCGCCGGAGCGCTTCAGATTATCCGCCGTCTCGGTCGGGTTGAACACGATGGCCGTGTAGAAGAAGGCGAAGAAGATGATGAAGAAGGCGAACAGCGCCAGATAGAGCGGCTGTCCCCGGCCCAGCAGGGCGGTGACGGTGGTGAGCCAGCCCGGCGCATTGCCCTGGGCGGCGAACGAGGCGATCGTGGCCGGCAGCAGGAGCAGCGAGGAACCGAAGATCACCGGGATCACGCCCGAGGTGTTGAGCTTCAGCGGCAGGTGCGAAGTATCGCCCTGGAACATCTTATTGCCCACCTGACGCTTCGGATACTGGATCAGCAGCCGGCGCTGGGCGCGCTCGAAGAACACGATGACGCCGATCACCACGAGGGCCAGGACCAGCATGCCCAGACCGGCGAAACCCGGAATGGCGCCGGTGCGGGCCAGTTCCAGCGTCTGAGCCACGGTGGACGGCAGGTTGGCCACGATGCCGGCGAAAATGATCAGCGAAATGCCGTTACCGACGCCGCGCGCGGTGATCTGCTCGCCGAGCCACATCAGGAACATGGTGCCGCCGACCAGGCTGATCACCGTGGAAATACGGAAGAACCAGCCGGGATTGAGGACGACGTCCTGGCTGCCTTCGAGACCGACGGCAATGCCATAGGCCTGGATGGCGCAGAACAGCACCGCCAGATAGCGGGTGTACTGGTTCATCTTGCGGCGGCCGGCCTCACCCTCCTTCTTGAGGGCTTCGAGGCGCGGCGATGCGGAAGAAACCACCTGCACCACGATGGAGGCGGTGATGTAGGGAATGAGGTTGAGCGCAAAGATCGCCATGCGCTCGACGGCACCGCCGGAGAACATGTTGAACATGCCGATAATGCCCTGCTGCGACTGCTCGAACGTCGCGCGGAACGCATCGGGATCGATGCCCGGCAGCGGGATATAGGTTCCCAGACGATAAACAAGCAGCGCGCCCAGTGTGAACCAGATGCGCTGTTGCAGGGCCTTCGCTTTCGAGAAGGTCGAAAAACTGAGATTACGTGCGAGCTGTTCGGCTGCGGACGCCATATAAATCGCTCCTATGGCCTAAAGCGGCGAACGTTCTGGCGAACGCCCATTGCCGCTCCAGTCATTTATTGCCGCATCGCTTGCCGCGGAAAACCGGTTCCCACTTTTCCGCACGATGCCGTAGATGCCAGGTGCGCTCGGAGCGCTGCGGGAGCATATATGGGACATGTCCCCGCCAGACGCAACAAACCACAAGAACGCACCCGGCATCGATTGCCGCGTGCGCCCGGCCGAGTGGATTACCCGGCGTGCGGAGTCTTCTTCCAGGTCTCCTTGACCGGGATCAGGTCGAGCTTGCTGCCCGCAGCTTCGATGGCGGCGGTGGCGCCCTTGGTGGCGTAATCGACCTTGAAGGTAACCTTCTTGGCCGAGAAGCCCTCGGCGCCGATCAGGCGGACGCCGTGCTTGGGCCGGCGGATAACGCCAGCGGCAACCAGAGCGGCGGCGTCGACCACCGCTTTGATGTCCAGCTTGCCGGAATCGATATAGGCCTGAATGCGGTCAATGCGGACTTCATTCCAATCCTTGGGATTCCAAGCATTGAAGCCGCGCTTCGGCATACGCATGTGAAGCGGCATCTGGCCGCCTTCGAAGCCGTTGATGGCGACACCGGCACGAGCCGTCTGGCCCTTGCCGCCGCGACCACCGGTCTTGCCGACGCCCGAGCCGATACCACGACCGATGCGGACGCGGACCTTGTTGGCGCCGGGATTGTCACGAAGTTCGTTCAAACGGGTCATGTTTCGTAACTTCCTTACTCGCCGACGACGCGGACGAGATGCGGGATCTTGTTGATCATGCCGCGCACTTCGGGCGTATCAACCAGCTCACGCTGCCTGTTCATTTTATTGAGCCCGAGCCCGATCAGGGTCGCGCGCTGGCTCTTCTCACGGCGGATCGGCGAACCGACCTGCTGCACGACGATGGTCTTTGCTTTAGCCATTGGTTTTCTCCGAGCCTTTCAATCAGGCTTCGACGGCAGCCTCGCCGCGGCGAGCCTGGAGTTCGGAAACCTTGAGGCCGCGACGGGCAGCCACCGAGCGGGGGCTGTCAACGCGCTTCAGCGCATCGAAGGTGGCGCGGATCATATTGTAGGGATTGGTGGTGCCCTGCGACTTGGCCACGATATCGTTGATGCCAAGCGTTTCGAACACCGCACGCATCGGACCACCGGCAATGATGCCGGTGCCCGGAACGGCGGCCCGCAGGATGACCTTGCCGGCGCCGTGGCGGCCGGCGACGTCATGGTGCAGCGTCCGGGCGTCGCGCAGCGGCACACGGACCATCTGGCGCTTGGCCTGCTCCGTGGCCTTGCGGATTGCCTCGGGGACTTCACGGGCCTTGCCGTGACCGAAACCGACGCGACCCTTCTGGTCACCTACGACGACGAGCGCCGCAAAACCGAAGCGACGGCCGCCCTTCACCACCTTGGCCACACGATTGATGTGGACCAGGCGATCGACGAACTCGCTTTCGCGCTCTTGAACGTCTCTGCTCATTTTATCTCTTCCTCGCCGTGGTTAGAATTGCAGGCCGCCCTCACGGGCAGCGTCTGCAAGGGCCTTAACACGGCCGTGATAGATATAGGCGCCACGATCGAAAACGACCTCGCCCACCCCGGCCTTCACGCCGCGCTCGGCGATCAGCTTGCCAATAGTGGCAGCGGCATCCGCGGTCGCGCCATTCTTGACGGAAGACTTGATGTCTTTTTCCAGGGTCGAGGCGGCAGCCAGCGTCCGGCCGGTGCTGTCGTCGATGATCTGGGCGTAGATGTTCTTCTCCGAGCGGAACACGCTGAGACGGGGACGACCAAAGGCACGAGCCTTGAGCGCCTTGCGGACACGGGCCTTGCGCCGATCCGCACCTTTTGCAGAAATTGCCATTTCCGGCGCTCCTTACTTCTTCTTGCCTTCTTTGCGGAAGACCTGCTCGTCGGCGTAACGCACGCCCTTGCCCTTATAGGGTTCGGGGGGACGCCAGCCGCGGATCTCGGCCGCAACCTGGCCAACCTGCTGCTTGTCGATGCCGCTCACGACGATTTCCGTCGGCGCCGGAACGGCAAGCGTGATGCCCCGAGGAGCTTCATAGATCACTTCGTGGCTGAAACCCAGCGAGAGCTTGACATCCTTGCCCTGCATGGCGGCGCGGTAACCGACGCCCTGAATGGCCAGCTTCTTCTCGAAGCCATCGCTCACCCCGGTGACCATGTTCTGGATCAGCGAACGGGTGGTGCCCCAGGCGCCGCGAGCTTCACGGCTGTCGTTGACCGGGCTGACGACGATGCCATCCGAACCCTGCTCGACATTGACGACATCCATGAGCGTGAGGCTCAGTTCGCCCTTCGGACCCTTGGCGCTGACGGCGCGATCATTGATCGTGACCGTAACGCCGTTAACCGGGGCCACCGGTTTCTTGCCAGTACGTGACATAATGCTTCCTTGAGTAATCGTCTTGCCACGCCTTCCTTAGAAGACGCGGCAGAGTACCTCGCCACCCACATTGGCGGCCTTGGCTTCGTGGTCGGCCATCACACCCTTGGGGGTGGACAGGATCGACACGCCGAGGCCGTTAGCTACCTGCGGGATATTCTTTACCGACGCGTAAACGCGGCGGCCGGGACGGGACACGCGCTCGATGGTGCGGATCACGCCTTCATCGTCCGAATATTTCAGTTCGATTTCGTATTCGGCCGCGCCGTTCTCGAACTTGGTCTCCGAATAGCCGCGGATGAAACCCTCGGACTGGAGCACGTCCAGCACCCGACCGCGCAGGGTCGATGCCGGCGTCGTGACCGAATTCTTCCGACGCTGCTGAGCGTTGCGGATGCGGGTCAGCATATCGCCGATAGGATCGGAAAAGCTCATCGTTCTCTCTCCTTACCAGCTCGACTTCACCAGACCCGGGATTTGCCCCAGGTTGCCCAGCTCACGCAAGGCGATACGGCTCATCTTGAGCTTGCGATAGTAACCACGCGGCCGGCCCGACACTTCGCAGCGATTGCGAATGCGAACCTTGGCCGAATTGCGCGGCAGTTCCGCCAGTTTGAGGCTGGCCTTGAAGCGCTCCTCGATGGGAGTCTCCTGGTTCTTCACGGCCGCCTTCAGCGTAGCGCGCTTGTCGGCGTACTGCTTGGCCAGAGCGGCGCGCTTCTTGTTCTTTTCGATGGAGCTGGTCTTTGCCATGTCCTGATCCTTTATCCCTTCCCGCTTACTGGCGGAACGGGAAGTTGAAAGCCTTGAGAAGCGCGAGCGCCTCATCATCGTTCTTGGCCGTCGTGGCGATCACGATGTCCATGCCCCAGACCTGATCGATCTGATCATAGTTGATCTCGGGGAAGATGATGTGTTCCTTGATGCCGAAGGCATAATTGCCACGACCGTCAAAGGCGTTCGGGTTAAGGCCACGGAAGTCGCGGACGCGCGGCAGGGCGATATTCACCAGGCGGTCCAGGAATTCGTACATACGGGTCTTGCGCAGCGTCACCTTCACGCCAAGCGGCATTTCTTCGCGGACCTTGAAGCCGGCGATCGACTTGCGAGCATGGGTGATGACCGGCTTCTGGCCGGCAATCTTCTGCATTTCGTCGGCAGCCGACTTCACCTTCTTGGTGTCGGCGACAGCCTCGCCGACGCCCATGTTCAGCACGATCTTGTCAAGGCGCGGCAGCTCCATGACGTTCTTGTAGGCGAACTGCTCGCGCAGCGCCGCCTTGATATTGGTGTCGTACTCGGTCCGGAGACGCGGAACGTATGCGGTCTCAGCCATCGATCTGATCTCCGGTGGTCCTGGCGACGCGGGTCTTCACGCCGTCCTTGATCTGGAAACCGACGCGGGTGGGCTTGCCGTTAGCGTCGGCGACAGCCAGGTTCGACAGGTGGATCGGCGCTTCCTTGGTGAAGATGCCGGCATCCTGCGAGGCAGTCTGCTTCTGGTGGCGACGAACCAGGTTGATGCCCTGGACGATCGCGCGGGCTTCGGTCGGAATGACAGCGAGGACCTGACCGGTCTTGCCCTTGTCCTTACCGGCCAGGACGACCACTTTGTCGCCCTTCTTAATCTTGGCGGCCATTACAGCACCTCTGGGGCGAGCGAGATGATCTTCATCTGGTTCTTGGCGCGGAGCTCGCGCGGAACCGGTCCGAAGATACGGGTGCCGATCGGTTCCTTCTGATTGTTCAGAAGAACGGCGGCGTTCTTGTCGAAACGGATGACGGTGCCATCGGGGCGGCGAATGTCGGTGGCGGTACGAACCACCACGGCCTTCATCACCTGGCCCTTCTTAACGCGGCCGCGCGGAATAGCGTCCTTGACCGAAACGACGATGATGTCGCCGATCGAGGCGTATTTGCGGTGCGAACCGCCCAGCACCTTGATGCACATGACTCGCTTGGCGCCGGAATTATCGGCGACGTCGAGATTGGACTGCATCTGGATCATGACTGGATGCCTTCTAATTTATCGGCTGCACCGTCACCCGGCGCGCCGACCTGAATTGTTTCTCTTACGCAGACGGCGAAGAAGCGGGGACCAAGGCCCAACGCTTGTTCCTGCTGATCGGCGCAGTTTCCTCGATCCACACGGTCTGGCCGATTTTGGCCACGTTGTTCTCGTCGTGGGCGTGGTACTTCTTGGAACGACGCACGGTCTTCTTCAGAAGCGGGTGAGTGAAACGGCGCTCGACACGAACCACGATGGTCTTGTCATTGGCGTCGGAGACCACAGTCCCCTGCAAAACGCGCTTTGGCATGGGTTTTATTCCTTACTGAGCTGCGTTCTTTTCGGTCAGGATCGTCTTGATCCGCGCGATATCGCGGCGGACTTCCTTGACCCGGGCCGGCTTTTCCAACTGCTGGGTAGCGCGCTGGAAACGCAGGTTGAACTGTTCTTTCTTCAGGTCGACGAGCTGATCTTTCAGTTCGTCTGCGGTCTTGGCCCGCACATCACTGGCTTTCATGCTCGTGTTCCTTAATCGGCAATACGCGTGACAACACGCGTGGTGATCGGCAACTTCATTGCACCGAGGCGAAGCGCCTCCTTTGCAACGTCTTCGGGCACGCCGTCAATCTCGAAAACGATACGACCGGGCTTAACGCGCGCAGCCCAGAACTCCACGGAGCCCTTGCCCTTGCCCATACGGACTTCGGTAGGCTTCTTGGAGACCGGCAGATCCGGGAAAATCCGGATCCAGACGCGGCCCTGACGCTTCATCTCGCGAGTGATCGCACGACGGGCGGCTTCAATCTGGCGGGCAGTGACGCGCTCCGGCTCGGTGGCCTTGAGGGCGTACTGACCGAAGGCCAGCGTGGTGCCGCCCTTCGCTTCGCCATGGATGCGGCCCTTATGGGCCTTGCGGAACTTAGTTCTCTTCGGTTGCAGCATAACGAACTAACCTTCTTATGCGCGTTCGCGGTCGCCGCGCTCACGGCGCGGTTCGCGTTCGCTACGCTGACCGCCATCGCCACCTTCGGTAGCGCGGCGTTCATGGGCCGACGGGTCATGCTCAAGGACTTCGCCCTTGAAGATCCAGACCTTGATGCCGATGATGCCGTAAGTGGTTTCGGCTTCAGCAGTGCCGTAGTCGATATCGGCGCGCAGGGTATGCAGTGGCACACGGCCTTCGCGATACCATTCGGTACGAGCGATGTCGGCGCCACCCAGACGACCACCGACATTCACGCGGATGCCACCGGCGCCCATGCGCATCGCCGTCTGCACGGCGCGCTTCATGGCGCGGCGGAAGGCCACGCGGCGTTCCAGCTGCTGGGCAATGCCCTGGGCAACCAGCGTCGCATCGGTCTCGGGCTTGCGCACTTCAACGATGTTGATGTGCACTTCGCTGTCGGTGAACTTCTTCACCTTGGCGCGGATCTTGTCGATATCGGCGCCCTTCTTGCCGATCACAATACCCGGGCGGGCGGTGTGGATCGACACGCGGCACTTGCGGTGCGGACGCTCGATGACGATCTTGGACACCGCAGCCGCCTTGAGGTCTTCCATCAGAGCCGTACGGATCTTCAGGTCTTCCTGGAGCAGAGTGCCATATTCGCCCTTATTGGCGAACCAGCGGCTGTCCCATGTACGGTTGATGCCGAGGCGGAAGCCGATCGGATTGATTTTCTGGCCCATTATGCGGCCTCCTCAACTTGCCGGACAACGATCGTCAGGTGCGCGAAGGGCTTCTGGATGCGCGAGGACCGACCACGGCCGCGCGCCATAAAGCGCTTCATGACGAGCGAATTGCCCACATAGGCTTCGGCAACGACGAGGGCGTCGGTGTCCAGGCCGTGGTTGTTTTCGGCATTGGCGATAGCGCTTTCCAGCACCTTCTTCACCTGGCCGGAGATGCGCTTATGGCTGAATTCGAGATCGGCCAGCGCCTTCTCGACCTTCTTGCCACGGATCAACTGCGCGACGAGGTTCAGCTTCTGAGGGCTGATGCGCAGCATGCGCAGAACAGCCTTAGCCTCGTTATCCTTGAGAGCGCGCTCAGTCTTTGGCTTGCTCATCTCTTACTTCCTCTTGGCCTTCTTGTCGGCCGCGTGACCATAATAGGTACGGGTCGGAGCGAATTCGCCGAACTTGTGACCGATCATGTCTTCGGTGACGTTCACCGGAACATGCTTCTGGCCATTGTGTACGCCGAACGTGATGCCGACGAACTGCGGCAGGATGGTCGAGCGACGGGACCAGATCTTGACCACGTCGTTGCGGCCAGAGGACTGGGCCTTCTCGGCCTTCTTGAGCAGATAGCCGTCGACGAACGGCCCCTTCCAAATCGAACGGGTCATGTCTTACCTGCCCTTCTTCACGTGACGGCTGCGAACGATGAACTGGTCCGTCGCCTTATTGCTGCGGGTGCGCTTGCCCTTGGTCGGCTTGCCCCATGGGGTCACCGGATGACGGCCGCCCGAGGTCCGGCCTTCACCACCACCATGCGGGTGGTCGACCGGGTTCATGGTCACGCCGCGGTTGGCGGGCTTGCGGCCCAGCCAGCGATTGCGGCCGGCCTTGCCCAGCGAGGTGTTCGAGTGATCCTGGTTGCTGACTGCGCCAACGGTGGCCATGCAGGAACCGTGAACGCGACGCTGTTCACCCGAATTGAGACGCAGAACCGCCCAACCCTGGTCGCGGCCCACATATTGAGCATAGGCGCCGGCCGAACGAGCGACCTGACCGCCCTTGCGGGGCTTCAGCTCGATATTGTGCACGATGGTGCCAACCGGCATGCGCTCCAGCGGCATGGCATTGCCCGGCTTCACGTCGGCGCCATTGAGCGACGAGATGATCTTGTCGCCGGCGGCCAGGCGCTGCGGCGCCACGATATAGGCCTGCTCGCCATCCTCGTACTTGATCAGCGCGATCCAGGCGGTGCGGTTCGGATCGTATTCGAGACGCTCAACGGTCCCGACCACGTCGAACTTTACGCGCTTGAAGTCGATCAAGCGGTAGGTCCGCTTGTGACCGCCGCCACGATGGAACGCAGTGATGCGGCCGTGATTGTTACGGCCACCGGATTTGCTCAGGCCTTCGGTCAGCGCTTTGACCGGCTTGCCCTTCCACAGACCCGAACGATCGGTCGTAATCAGGGTACGACGGCCTTCGGAGGTGGGATTATAAGTCTTTAGAGCCATTTGTCTGTCTCTTGTCCCTTAAAGGCCGGTCGAAATATCGATCGACTGGCCGTCGATCAGGGTTACAACGGCCTTCTTGACGTTGTTGCGAACACCGGTGCGGCCACGGAAGCGCTTCACCTTGCCCTTGCGGACCAGGGTATTCACGGCCTTGACCTTGACCGAGAAGAGCTGCTCGACGGCGGCCTTGATCTCGGTCTTGTTGGCGTCGATGGCAACATCGAAGACGACCTGATTGGCTTCCGAAGCCATGGTCGACTTTTCCGTCACGACGGGGCTACGGATGATGTCGTATGCGGCAAGCTTGTTCATGCGAACCTCGCTTCCAGCGCTTCGAGCGCTGCCTTGGTGAGGACGAGCTTGTCACGCTTCAGGATCGACACCACGTTGATCCCCTGCACCGGCAGCACGTCGATATTAGGGATGTTGCGGGCGGCCAGAGCGAAGTTCTGGTCGACATTCGCGCCATCGATGATCAGGGCATTCGCCCATTCCAGCTTGCCGAAAGCGGTCCGCAGAGCAGCCGTCTTGGCTTCCTTCTGGGCAACGCTGTCGATGACGATCAGCGAGCCCGCCTTGGCCTTGGACGACAGGGCATGCTTCAGCGCCAGAGCGCGGACCTTCTTGGGAAGGTCGATCGCATGGCTGCGCGGCGTCGGGCCGAATGCACGGCCGCCACCACGGAACTGCGGCGCCTTGCGGTCGCCGTGACGAGCGCCGCCCGAACCCTTCTGCTTCACGAACTTCTTGCCCGTGAGCGCGCCTTCCGACCGGTTCTTCACGTCATGCGTGCCGGCCATGGCCTTGAGCTGCTGGTAGCGAACCATGCGGTGCAGAATGTCGGGGCGAACCTCAAGACCGAACAGGTCTTCCTTGAGTTCAACCTTGCCGGCAGACTTGCCGTCGAGAGTGGTTACCTGGAGTTCCATTTACTTCACTTCTCCCGCAAGGGCGGCCTCGAACGAGCCGGGAAAGGCAACGTTCGCGGGAGCCGGCTTCTTGACGGCATCCTTGATCATGATCCAGGCGCCCTTGGCGCCCGGGACCGAACCCTGGATCATGATCAGACCACGTTCCACGTCGGTCTTGACGACCTTGACGTTCTGCGTGGTGATGCGACGATCACCCATATGGCCCGGCATCTTCTTGTTCTTGAAGGTGCGGCCCGGATCCTGGCTCTGACCGGTCGAGCCGATCGAGCGGTGCGACACGGACACGCCGTGCGAAGCACGCAGACCACCGAAGTTCCAGCGCTTCATGCCGCCGGCAAAACCCTTACCGATGGAGGTGCCGGTCACGTCGACCAGCTGGCCATCGGCGAAATGGTCGGCCTTGAGCGTCGCGCCGACCTCGATGAGGTTGGCTTCATCGACGCGGAACTCGGCCACGTGACGCTTGGGCTCGACCTTGGCGACGGCATATTGCCCACGCTCGGCCTTGGAGATGTTCTTCGGCTTGGCCTGGCCAGCGCCAAGCTGCAGCGCAACATAGCCGTCCTTCTCGACGGTACGCTGGCCCACCACCTGACAGTTCTGCAGGCTCAGCACCGTCACGGGGACGTGCGAGCCGTCCTCTGCGAAGATGCGGGTCATCCCCAGCTTCTGTGCGATCAATCCAGAACGCATCGGTTTTACCTTCTCATTTGGCGCACTGCCGGGTCATGGTTTCAGAGGACCCTTTTCGCGGCAGGCGCGGAAACTCTTGTAGTCCTTAGGCCTTAGAGCTTGATTTCGACGTCGACGCCGGCGGCGAGATCGAGCTTCATCAGTGCATCGACCGTCTGGGGAGTCGGGTCCACAATGTCCAGCAGACGCTTGTGGGTCCGGATCTCGAACTGCTCGCGAGCCTTCTTGTCGATATGCGGCGAGCGGTTGACGGTGAACTTGTCAATGCGGGTCGGCAGCGGGATCGGCCCGCGCACCTGCGCACCCGTACGCTTGGCAGTGCTGACGATCTCGCGGGTCGAGCTATCGAGCACGCGATGGTCAAACGCCTTGAGGCGGATGCGAATATTCTGACCGTTCATCTTCTCAAATCCTGACAAAATGGATCGCGGCGCGCTCAGTCGCGCGCCGCGAAAGTCTCTAGGACGATTACTTCAGGATCTTCGCGACGACGCCGGCGCCGACGGTGCGGCCACCTTCACGAATAGCGAAGCGGAGCTTCTCTTCCATGGCGATCGGCACGATGAGCTGAACGTTCATGTTGATGTTGTCGCCCGGCATAACCATCTCAGTGCCTTCCGGCAGGGTCACGATGCCGGTCACGTCGGTGGTGCGGAAGTAGAACTGCGGACGGTAATTGCCGAAGAACGGAGTGTGACGGCCGCCTTCTTCCTTGGTGAGGATATAGGCCTCAGCAACGAAGTCGGTGTGCGGGGTCACGGAACCGGGCTTGCAGAGCACCTGGCCGCGTTCCACCTGGGTGCGGTCGACACCACGGATCAGCGCACCGATATTGTCGCCAGCTTCACCCGAATCGAGCAGCTTGCGGAACATTTCGACGCCGGTAACGGTGGTCTTCTGGGTGTCCTTGATGCCGACGATTTCGACTTCTTCGCCAACCTTGACGATACCGCGCTCGACACGGCCGGTCACCACGGTGCCGCGACCCGAGATCGAGAACACGTCTTCGATCGGCATCAGGAACGGCAGGTCGATCGGACGCTCCGGCTGCGGGATGTAAGCGTCAACGGCTTCCATCAGCTTGAGAACGGCGTCGTGGCCGAGTTCCTTGTTGCTGTCTTCGAGGGCGGCAAGGGCCGAACCGCGAATGACCGGAATGTCGTCGCCCGGGAATTCATAGGACGAGAGCAGTTCACGGACTTCGAGTTCAACGAGCTCGAGCAGTTCCGGATCGTCGACCATGTCGCACTTGTTCAGGAACACCACCAGGGCCGGCACGCCAACCTGACGGGCAAGCAGGATATGCTCGCGGGTCTGGGGCATCGGGCCGTCGGCAGCGGACACGACCAGGATCGCGCCGTCCATCTGGGCGGCACCGGTGATCATGTTCTTCACATAGTCGGCGTGGCCCGGGCAGTCGACGTGAGCATAGTGACGGTTGGCCGTCTCGTACTCGACGTGCGAGGTGTTGATGGTGATGCCACGGGCCTTTTCTTCAGGCGCGTTGTCGATCTGGTCGTAACCGCGAGCGGTCGCGCCGCCGGCCTCGGCCAGCACCTTGGTGATCGCTGCGGTCAGCGAGGTCTTGCCGTGGTCAACGTGACCGATGGTGCCGATATTGCAGTGCGGCTTGGTGCGGGAAAACTTTTCCTTTGCCATCGCTTTTCTCCAAATTCGTCAGCGCAATCGCCGACATTCAGTTGAGTTTATTAGCTTGCGCTGTTGTTAGGCGTATTTGGCCTGGACTTCGTCAGCGACAGCCTGCGGAACCTGCTCGTAGTGATCGAACGTCATCGTGTATTGAGCACGACCCTGGCTCATGGAGCGCAGCGAGTTCACATAGCCGAACATGTTTGCAAGCGGCACGAACGCATTCACGGTCTGGACGACACCACGGCTTTCAGTGCCCTGGATTTGCCCACGCCGCGAGTTGAGGTCGCCGATGACGTCGCCCATGTAATCGTCTGGCGTCGTAACTTCAACCTTCATGATCGGCTCGAGGATTTTCGGACCGGCTTCGCGCAAGGCTTCGCGGAAGCCCGCACGGCCGGCGATCTCGAAGGCCAGGACCGAGGAGTCCACGTCGTGATAGGCACCATCGACGAGGGTAACCTTCACGTCCACGACCGGGAAGCCGATCAGCGGGCCTGCGCCCATCACCGATTCGATACCCTTGCTGACGCCCGGGATATATTCCTTCGGCACCGAGCCGCCAACGATGGCGTTGACGAATTCCAGACCCTTGCCGGCTTCACCCGGCTCGACGATGATCTTGATGCGGGCGAACTGGCCCGAACCGCCGGACTGCTTCTTGTGAGTGTAGTCCTTCTCGGTCTTCTTGGTGATGGTCTCACGGTAAGCCACCTGCGGCTGACCGATATTGGCCTCCACCTTGAACTCGCGCTTCATGCGGTCGACGAGAATGTCGAGGTGCAATTCGCCCATGCCCGAGATGATGGTCTGACCCGATTCCTCGTCGGTCTTGACGCGGAAGGACGGATCTTCGGCGGCCAGGCGATTGAGGGCGAGGCCCATCTTTTCCTGGTCGGCCTTGGACTTCGGCTCGACGGAAATGTCGATAACCGGGTCCGGGAAGATCATGCGCTCCAGGATGACCTGCGAGTTCGCCGGCGCCAGCGTATCGCCGGTCGTCGTGTCCTTGAGGCCCACGATGGCGACGATATCGCCGGCAAAGGCCTCGGTAATCTGCTCGCGGCTGTTGGAATGCATCTGGAACATGCGGCCAACGCGCTCGCGCTTGCCCTTCACGGTGTTCTCCAGCTGCACGCCGGATTCGAGGTGACCCGAATAGATGCGGCAGAAGGTCAGCGAGCCCATATGCGGGTCGTTGGCGATCTTGAAGGCCAGCATCGAGAGCGGCTCGCTGTCGTCGGCATGACGCTCGATCGGCTCTTCGGTCCTGGCGTCGATACCCTTGATCGCCGGAATGTCGGTGGGCGCCGGCAGATAGTCGATAACGCCGTCGAGCAGGGGCTGAACGCCCTTGTTCTTGAAAGCCGAACCGGCAAAGACCAGGAAGAACTTGGTCTCCAGCACGCCCTTGCGCAGCAGGCGACGGATGGTGTCGTTGTTCGGAACCTCACCATTGAGGTAGGCTTCCATGGCCGCGTCGTCCATTTCGACGGCAGCTTCAACCAGCTGCTCGCGGAACTTCTCGGCCTTTTCCTTGAGGTCGGCCGGGACTTCGACGACATCCCACTGCGCGCCGAGCTCCTCGTTGCGCCAGACCATCCCCTTCATTTCGATCAGATCGACGACGCCCTTGAATTCGGTCTCGGCGCCGATCGGCAGCTGAACCGGAATCCCCTTCGCACCCAGGCGGGTACCGATCATTTCCACGCAGCGGTAGAAGTCGGCACCGACCTTGTCCATCTTGTTGACGAAGATCAGGCGCGGAACATCATACTTGTTGGCCTGGCGCCAGACGGTTTCCGTCTGCGGCTCCACACCGGCATTGGCATCGAGCAGAGCCACGGCGCCGTCCAGCACGCGCAGCGAGCGTTCGACTTCGATGGTGAAGTCCACGTGTCCGGGCGTGTCGATGATGTTGAAGCGGTGCTGTACGCCATCGCGCGACTTCCACGACGTGGTGGTCGCGGCCGAAGTGATGGTGATGCCGCGTTCCTGCTCCTGCGCCATCCAGTCCATGGTGGCCGAACCGTCATGGGTCTCGCCCATCTTATGGTTCTTGCCGGTATAGTAGAGGATGCGTTCGGTCGTAGTGGTCTTACCGGCATCAATGTGCGCCATGATGCCGAAATTGCGGTAGAGATTGATCGGAATATCGCGAGCCATTGGGCGCTCCTGCTACCAGCGGTAGTGCGAGAAGGCACGGTTGGCGTCAGCCATACGGTGCGTATCTTCGCGTTTCTTGACGGCCTGACCGCGGCCGTTCATCGCATCCATGAGCTCGCCGGAAAGGCGCTCGCGCATGGTGTTCTCGCCGCGCTTGCGGGCGGATTCGATGAGCCAGCGGATGGCCAGGGCCTGCTGACGTTCGGTGCGGACTTCAACCGGAACCTGATAGGTCGCACCGCCGACGCGGCGCGAACGCACTTCGACGGCCGGACGGATATTATCCAGCGCGCCATGGAACACGGCGATCGGGTCCTGCTTGGTCTTGACCTCGACGATGTCGAAAGCGCCATAGACGATCGACTCGGCAGCCGACTTCTTGCCGTCCTGCATCAGGTAATTCATGAACTTGGAGACGACGAGATCACCGAATTTGGGATCGGGAATAACGTCACGCTTCTCTGCGCGGTGGCGACGGGACATGACTCAAATCTCCTTACTTAGGACGCTTCGCGCCATAGTGCGAACGGCGCTGCTTGCGGTCCTTCACGCTCTGCGTATCGAGAACGCCGCGCAAAATGTGGTAACGAACGCCCGGCAGGTCGCGTACGCGGCCACCACGGATGAGCACCACGGAGTGCTCCTGCAGGTTGTGGCCCTCACCCGGGATATACGAAATCACTTCGCGCTGGTTGGTCAGGCGAACCTTCGCCACCTTGCGCAGAGCCGAGTTCGGCTTCTTCGGGGTCGTCGTGTACACACGGGAGCAGACGCCGCGCTTTTGCGGGTTGGCTTCCATGGCCGGAACCTTGTTCCGCTTTGGCTTGCTGGCGCGTGGCTTGCGGATCAGCTGATTAATGGTGGGCATTGCGCTCTTTCCATTGGTCCAAAATTATACGGTCTACACAAGCAAACCAAAGCGGCGCTCACCCGACCCCTGCAGGGATTCGGCAGCGCCTCAGTTGCAGCGGACCACGCGCCTTTCAGCAGCGGTCATGCGCACAAGGATTTGCTTCGTCTAACTACCCGACAGTGTGTTTGATTGCCCTGGATTCCCGCGCTAGTTGGCAGGGACCCGGCGTGACAATCACGACCGACCGCTAAGGTAGGCGCTGTTTAGAGCCGAAGACTCGCCGCGTCAAGGATTCTTTCTTGAAATATCCGAAGGAGAGCCATGCGTTTCCGGCACTTCGGCGCAAAAGGCCGCAAAACCGAAACTGGACGGAGTTGATAATATCCGTTCGGCCGGGAGGATTCCCCTGCCCTGCCCCTTCCGCCGGCCCTTCGCTGGCGCGGACAAAGAAAAGGGGCCCGAAGGCCCCTTCCCCAATTCGTTTCGCAACCAGGCGCCTTATTCGGCCGCCGGCGCCGCAATGGCGGCGGTTTCGGCCTGGCGGCGGCGCTCGTCCAGGATCAGATCGTCGCGCTTGGCAGCGATCTGCTTGGCCTTGGACTGGCCGGCGCCGGTACCGGCCGGAATCAGGCGGCCGACAATGACGTTCTCCTTGAGACCTTCCAGAAGGTCGGCCTTGCCGGAGACGGCAGCCTCGGTGAGCACCCTTGTGGTTTCCTGGAACGAGGCGGCGGACACGAAGGAACGGGTCTGCAGCGACGCCTTGGTGATGCCGAGCAGCACCGGATTGGCGGTTGCCGGCTTCTTGCCGTCAGCCACCAGGGTGTCATTGAGCTCGTCGAAGTCGAGCTTGTCGAGCTGCTCGTCCTTGAGCAGGCCGGATTCGCCCGGATCGACGATTTCGACCTTTTGCAGCATCTGCCGGACGATCACCTCGATGTGCTTGTCGTTAATCAGCACGCCCTGCAGGCGATAGACTTCCTGGATCTCGTTGACGAGATAGCGCGCCAGTTCCTCGACGCCCTTAATGGCAAGGATGTCGTGCGGAGCGGGATTGCCGTCCAGGATGTATTCGCCTTTCTCGATGGTGTCGCCTTCCTGGAGATGGAACGGCTTGCCCTTCGGGATCAGGTATTCGACCGGGCTTGCACCATCCTCATTCGGCTCGATGACGATGCGGCGCTTGTTCTTGTAGTCGCGACCGAAACGGATCGTGCCATCGATCTCGGCGATGATGGCGTGATCCTTCGGACGGCGGGCCTCGAACAATTCAGCCACACGCGGCAGACCGCCGGTGATGTCCTTGGTCTTGGCGCTTTCCAGCGGAATACGCGCGAGAACGTCACCCGGAGCGACCTTTTCACCCGGCTCGACGGCGATAACCGCATCCACCGAGAGCAGGTAGCGAGCGTCGCCGCCGCGTTCCACCTTGGCGATGTCGCCGCCGCGGGCGATGGCGAGCGCCGGCTTGAGCCCGTCGCCACGCTGGTTGCCGCGCCAGTCGATGACCACGCGCTTGGTGAAGCCGGTGGCCTCGTCGGTGTTTTCCGCAACGGAAGCGCCGTCGACCAGATCCTCGAACACCACCTCGCCTTCGACCTCGGCGAGGATCGGACGGGTATAGGGGTCCCATTCGGCGAGGCGCTGGCCGCGGCGGACGCTGTCGCCCTCCTTCACCAGCAGCTTGGAGCCATAGGTGACCTTGTGGGTCGCCCGCTCCTTGCCTTCGCTATCGACGATGACCAGGGCGACGTTACGGGCCATGACGACCTGCTTGCCGCCTTCGGTCGTCGCCAGGTTCGGATTGCGAACCTCGATCTTGCCTTCGGCGCCGGCCTCGAGGAACGAGGAATCGACCACCTGCGCCGTGCCACCGATATGGAACGTGCGCATGGTGAGCTGGGTGCCGGGTTCACCGATCGACTGCGCGGCGATGACGCCGACAGCTTCACCGATATTGACCGGCGTGCCGCGCGCCAGGTCGCGGCCATAGCACGATGCACAGCAGCCCTGACGCAGATCGCAGGTCAGCGGCGACCGAATGCGGATCGACTGGATGCGAGCCTCTTCGATCACGTCGACATGCTTCTCCTCGAGCAAGGTGCCCTTGGGAGCGATCAGGTCGCCGGTCAGCGGATGGAACACATCGTCGGCGGTGGTGCGGCCCAGCACGCGCTGGCCGATGGAAGCCACGACCTGGCCGGCATCGACGATCGGCTCCATGGTGAGGCCACGCTCGGTGCCGCAATCCACTTCGACGATGATCGCGTCCTGCGCCACGTCCACCAGGCGACGGGTCAGGTAACCCGAATTGGCGGTCTTCAGAGCAGTATCGGCCAGACCCTTGCGGGCGCCGTGGGTGGAGTTGAAATACTCCAGCACGTTGAGGCCTTCCTTGAAGTTCGCGGTGATCGGCGTCTCGATGATCGAGCCGTCCGGCTTGGCCATCAGGCCGCGCATGCCGGCAAGCTGCTTCATCTGGGCCGGCGAACCGCGGGCACCGGAATGGCTCATCATATAGACGGAGTTGATCGGCTTCTGACGGCCGCTCTCCTCGTCGATCTGCACCGTGCGGATCGCCTCCATCATTTCCTCGGCGACCCGGTCGCCGCACTTGGCCCAGGCGTCCACGACCTTGTTGTACTTCTCGCCCTGAGTGATCAGGCCGTCATTGTACTGCTGCTCGAATTCCTCGACCAGCTTACGGGTCTCTTCCACGATCGTGTACTTGGACGCGGGGATGACCATGTCGTCCTTGCCGAACGAAATGCCGGCATCGCAGGCGTTCTGGAAACCGAGCTGCATGACGCGGTCGCAGAAAATGACCGTCTCCTTCTGGCCGCAACCGCGATAAACGGTGTCGATCATCTTGGAGATCATCTTCTTGGTCATCAGCTGGTTCGCGGTCGCGAACGGCACGGCCGCGCTCTCGGGCAGGATCTGCCCGATCAGCATGCGGCCCGGGGTCGTTTCCACGATCTCGGTGGTCCGCTGACCGTTCTCGTCCCAGGCTGCCACGCGAGCCTTGATCTTGCTGTGGAGGGTGACGACCTTGTTGTCCAGCGCATGTTCGAGTTCGGCATAAGAACCGAACGCCATGCCTTCACCCGGCTCATTGTCGCTCATCAGCGACAGGTAATAGAGCCCCAGCACGATATCCTGCGACGGCACGATGATCGGCTGGCCATTGGCCGGATGCAGGATGTTGTTGGTCGACATCATCAGAACGCGCGCTTCCAGCTGCGCTTCGAGCGACAGCGGAACGTGCACGGCCATCTGGTCGCCGTCGAAGTCGGCGTTGAATGCCGAGCAGACGAGCGGGTGCAGACGGATGGCCTTGCCCTCGATCAGGATCGGCTCGAAGGCCTGGATGCCGAGACGGTGCAGCGTCGGCGCGCGGTTCAGCAGCACCGGGTGCTCGCGGATCACCTCGTCCAGGATATCCCAGACCTCGGGCTTTTCCTTTTCGACCAGCTTTTTCGCCTGCTTGACGGTCGAGGAGAAACCCTTGGCCTCAAGGCGCGAATAGATGAACGGCTTGAACAGTTCGAGCGCCATCTTCTTGGGCAGGCCACACTGATGCAGCTTCAGGTTCGGACCCACGGTGATGACCGAGCGACCCGAATAGTCGACGCGCTTGCCCAGCAGGTTCTGGCGGAAGCGGCCCTGCTTGCCCTTGAGCATGTCGGACAGCGACTTCAGCGGACGCTTGTTGGCACCGGTAATGGTGCGGCCACGGCGGCCATTGTCGAACAGCGCGTCCACAGCTTCCTGCAACATGCGCTTTTCGTTGCGGATGATGATATCCGGCGCCCGCAGCTCGATCAGGCGCTTCAACCGGTTGTTGCGGTTGATGACGCGGCGATAGAGATCGTTGAGGTCGGAGGTCGCAAAGCGCCCGCCATCCAGCGGCACCAGCGGGCGCAGCTCGGGCGGAATGACCGGAATCACGGTCATGATCATCCATTCGGGCTTGTTGCCCGAAACGATGAACTGCTCGACGATCTTGAGGCGCTTGGCCAGCTTCTTCGGCTTCAGCTCGGTGGTCGCCTCGGCGATTTCCACCCGTAGGTCGGCGGCGATCTTTTCCAGATCGAGGCCGATCAGCAGGTCGCGGATGGCCTCGGCGCCGATCTTGGCGGTGAAGGTGTCAGCGCCGTATTCGTCCTGGGCATCCAGATATTGCTCTTCGGTCAGCAGCTCGTTCGTGGTGAACGGCGTCAGGCCGGCATCGAGGACCACGTAGTTCTCGAAGTAGAGAATGCGTTCGATATCCTTCAGCGTCATGTCGAGCAGCAGGGCAATGCGGCTCGGCAGCGACTTCAGGAACCAGATATGGGCGACCGGAGCGGCCAGTTCGATATGGCCCATGCGCTCGCGGCGAACGCGGCTCAGGGTGACTTCCACACCGCACTTTTCGCAGATGACGCCCTTGAACTTCATGCGCTTGTACTTGCCGCACAGGCATTCATAGTCCTTTACGGGACCAAAGATGCGCGCGCAGAACAGTCCGTCACGCTCGGGCTTGAACGTGCGGTAATTGATGGTCTCGGGCTTCTTGATCTCGCCATAGGACCAGGAAAGGATTTTTTCCGGCGACGCGATCGAGATTTTCATCTGATCGAAAGTCTGCACGGGAATGGCCGGGTTGAACGGGTCCATGACGTGGGAATGGTGATTCATCTGTTCTCTCCTCTATCCGCCCGGACCGCAGCCACGCTGCTGATCCGGCCGGAAGGTGAATGGGATTGGAAGTGCCGGATTATTCCGCCGCTTCCTGAGGAGGCGCGAGTTCGCCCTCGGCTTCATTGGCCGGAGCCGCCAGCTCGCGGTTCTCAAGTTCGACATTGAGACCGAGCGAACGGATTTCCTTGACCAGGACGTTGAAGCTTTCCGGGATACCCGCTTCGAAGGTGTCGTCGCCACGCACGATGGCCTCGTAGACCTTGGTGCGGCCGGCCACGTCGTCCGACTTGATGGTGAGCATTTCCTGCAGCGTATAGGCGGCGCCATAGGCTTCGAGTGCCCACACTTCCATTTCGCCGAAGCGCTGACCGCCGAACTGCGCCTTGCCACCCAGCGGCTGCTGCGTGACGAGCGAATAGGGGCCGATGGAACGCGCGTGGATTTTGTTGTCCACCAGGTGGTCCAGCTTGAGCATATAGATATAGCCCACCGTCACCTGACGGTCGAACTGCTCGCCCGTGCGCCCGTCATAGACGGTCGACTGGCCCGAGGACTGAAGTCCTGCCCGCTCCAGAAGCTCGACGATATCGGCTTCCTTGGCGCCATCGAACACCGGAGTGGCGATCGGCACACCCTTGGACAAATGCTCGCCCAGGCGGACCAGACCGTCATCGTCGAGTTGGGTGATCGACTCGTCATTGGCGAAGAGCTCGCCGATTTCGAGACGCAGCGGCTTCAGGTCGCCCTTGGCATGATAGGCGCGGACCATCTCGTCAATCTTCTTGCCCATGCCGGCACAGGCCCAGCCCAGATGGGTCTCGAGGATCTGGCCAACGTTCATGCGCGACGGCACGCCGAGCGGGTTCAGCACGATGTCCACCGAAGTACCGTCTTCGAGATACGGCATGTCTTCGACGGGCACGATGCGGGAAACCACACCCTTGTTACCGTGACGGCCGGCCATCTTGTCACCCGGCTGGATCTTGCGCTTGGTGGCGATGAAGACCTTGACCATCTTCATCACGCCCGGGGGGAGTTCGTCGCCGCGCTGCAACTTGTCGACCTTGTCGATGAAGCGCTGCTCGAGCAGACGGCGGCTCTCCTCGTATTGGGCGTGGAGGGCTTCCATCTCGGTCATGACCTTGTCGTCTTCGACCGCGAACTGCCACCACTTCGAACGCGGCTGGCCCTCGAAGATGGAATCATTGAGCTTGGTGCCGACCACATAGCCCTTCGGACCCGCCGTGGCGGCCTTGCCGAACAGCATTTCCTTGAGGCGGGCATAGACGTTGCGGTCGAGGATCGACTGCTCGTCGTCGCGGTCCTTGGCGAGGCGTTCGATTTCCTCGCGCTCGATGGCCATGGCGCGCTCGTCCTTGTCGATGCCATGACGATTGAAGACCCGCACCTCCACGACCGTGCCCGCATCGCCCGGGGGCACGCGCAGCGAGGTATCGCGAACGTCCGAAGCCTTTTCACCGAAAATGGCGCGGAGGAGCTTTTCTTCCGGCGTCATCGGGCTTTCGCCCTTGGGAGTGATCTTGCCGACCAGGATGTCGCCCGGCATGACTTCGGCGCCGATATGAACGATACCGGCTTCGTCGAGGCTCTTCAGCGCTTCTTCCGAGACGTTCGGAATATCGCGGGTGATTTCCTCGGGGCCAAGCTTGGTGTCGCGGGCCATGACTTCATATTCCTCGATATGGATCGAGGTGAACACGTCCTGCATCGCGATCTTCTCGGAGAGCAGGATGGAGTCTTCGAAGTTGTAGCCGTTCCAGGGCATGAAGGCGACGAGCACGTTGCGGCCGAGAGCGAGGTCGCCCAGTTCGGTCGAGGGCCCATCGGCGATGATGTCGCCGGAATTGATGTGGTCGCCCACCACCACCAGCGGCCGCTGGTTGATGCAGGTCGACTGGTTCGAGCGCTGGAACTTCATCAGATTGTAGATGTCGACGCCCGACTTCGAGGCGTCGGTTTCTTCCGTGGCGCGAATGACGATACGGGTAGCGTCCACCTGGTCCACGACACCGGTGCGCTTGGCCACGATGGCGGCGCCGGAATCGCGGGCTACGACCGCTTCCATGCCGGTGCCGACATAAGGCGCCTCGGCCCGCAGCAGCGGCACGGCCTGACGCTGCATGTTCGAGCCCATCAGGGCGCGGTTGGCGTCGTCGTTTTCAAGGAATGGGATCAGCGAGGCGGCAACGGACACCATCTGCTTGGGCGAAACGTCCATCAGGTCGACGTTTTCCTTGGGCGTCAGGCCGTTGTCGCCGGCATGGCGCGCCACGACCAGATCGTCCTGCAGCGTGCCGTCCTTGTTGAACTGCACATTGGCCTGGGCGACGAAGTGCTTGGCCTCTTCCATGGCGGAGAGATAGACCACGTCCTCGGTCAGCTTGCCGTCGACGATCTTGCGGTACGGGGTTTCGATGAAACCGTACTTGTTGACGCGGGCAAAGGTCGAGAGCGAGTTGATCAGGCCGATATTGGGCCCTTCCGGCGTCTCGATCGGGCAGATGCGGCCATAATGGGTCGGATGCACGTCGCGGACTTCGAAGCCGGCGCGCTCGCGGGTGAGCCCGCCCGGCCCAAGCGCCGAAAGCCGGCGCTTATGGGTGATTTCCGACAGCGGATTGGTCTGGTCCATGAACTGGCTGAGCTGGCTGGAGCCGAAGAACTCGCGCACCGCGGCAGCCGCGGGCTTGGCGTTGATCAGGTCCTGCGGCATCACTGTGTCGATTTCGACCGAGCTCATGCGCTCCTTGATGGCGCGCTCCATGCGGAGCAGGCCAAGGCGGTAGGAGTTCTCCATCAGCTCGCCGACCGAACGGACGCGGCGGTTGCCGAGATTGTCGATATCGTCGATTTCGCCGCGGCCATCGCGCAGGTCGACCAGGGTGCGAACGACTTCGACAATGTCTTCCTTGCGCAGCGTGCGCACGGTATCGGGCGCTTCCAGCCCCAGGCGCATGTTCATCTTGACGCGGCCGACGGCGGACAGGTCATAGCGCTCGCTGTCGAAGAACAGCGAGTTGAACATGGCTTCGGCCGTGTCGACGGTCGGCGGCTCGCCCGGACGCATCACGCGGTAGATATCGAACAGCGCGTCCTCGCGGGACTCGTTCTTGTCCACGGCCAGCGTATTGCGCAGATAGGCGCCGATGCTGATGTGATCGATATCGAGGATCGGCAATTCGTCGAAGCCGAGCTCCATCAGGGTGGCGAGCGTCTTCTCGTCGATCTCGTCGCCGGCCTCGGCATAGACCTCACCGGTCTGCAGATTGACCAGGTCCTCGGCGATATACATGCCGTAAAGGTCTTCATCGACGGCCAGCAGATGGGTGAGGCCGTTCTCGGCGAGCTTCTTGGCCTGGCGGGCCGAAAGCTTCTTGCCGCCCTCGTGCACGACGTCGCCGGTCGTGGCGTCGATCAGATCATAGCTGGGCTTGGCGCCCTTCCACTTCTCGGCATCGTAAGGAACGCGCCAGCCCTTGTCGGACTTTTCGTATTGCAGCGTGTTGTAATAGGTCGCGAGGATTTCCTCGGCATCCATGCCGAGCGCCTTGAGCAGCGAGGTCACCGGAATCTTGCGGCGGCGGTCGATGCGCGCAAAGACAATGTCCTTGGCGTCGAACTCGATGTCGAGCCAGGAACCGCGATAGGGAATGATGCGGGCGGCAAACAGCAGTTTGCCCGAGGAATGGGTCTTGCCCTTGTCGTGGTCGAAGAACACGCCCGGCGAGCGGTGCATCTGCGAAACGATGACACGCTCGGTGCCGTTGACGATGAAGGTGCCGTTCGGCGTCATGAAGGGCATGTCGCCCATATAGACGTCCTGCTCCTTGATGTCCTTGACCGAGCGGGCGCCGGTTTCCTCGTCCACTTCGAACACGATCAGCCGCAGCGTCACCTTGAGCGGGGCAGCGAAAGTCATATCGCGCGCACGGCACTCGTCGATGTCATATTTGGGCTGTTCGAACTCGTAGCGCACGAATTCCAGCGAGGCGGTATTGGAGAAATCGGTGATCGGGAAGACCGAGCGGAAGACGGACTGCAAGCCCTCGTCCGAACGACCGCCCTTGGGCTCGTCGACCAGCAGGAACTGATCGTAAGACGCCTTCTGGACTTCGATCAGGTTGGGCATCTCCGTGACTTCGCGGATGGATCCGAAGGACTTGCGAACCTTGCGGCGGCCGTTGAAGGTGGTAGCCATGAAAGCTCCTGTTTTAATTTGGTCGCGTTTTCCGGACGAAAAAATGGAAACCACTTTTCCGGAAAACGCTCCTTTTTGCTTGTCTCGGAGGCAGATATCCAAAGACCCGACCATCAGCCGTCGGCGCTCGGGATATATGCCCTTCGTCAATTCTCTCGGGCCTTTCGAGGGATGATTCACTAATCCCGTTCCAGGCCCGGAAACGGGATCACAGACACGTGATCAGCAGCTAAAACCCCGCATGCGGCACAGCCCGCAGCGAGGTCAACAGAGGCTTGATTGTGCCCGCGACATCCAAAATCGTCATATATTTCCGCAAATTGGCGCCTTGACCCATCCAATCGGCCCGGCGAATCGCTCCGCTAGGAAACGGAGAAGCGAAATGGCACATAAAGCGCCATTTCGCCAATTTCAAGGCAGGAACCGAAAATTACTTCAGTTCGACCTTCGCGCCGGCAGCTTCCAGCTTCTTCTGGATGTCGTCGGCTTCAGCCTTGGCGACACCTTCCTTGACGGCCTTCGGAGCGGCTTCGACCAGCGCCTTGGCTTCGCCCAGGCCGAGACCGGTAATGGCGCGGACTTCCTTGATGACGTTGATCTTGTTCTCACCGAAGGAGGTGAGGATCACGTCGAATTCGGTCTTTTCTTCAGCAGCGTCGGCCGGGGCAGCGCCACCGGCAGCAGCGGCAACGGCGACCGGAGCAGCGGCGGAAACGCCCCACTTCTCTTCCAGGAGCTTGCTCAGTTCGGAAGCTTCCAGAACGGTCAGGGCCGAAAGGTCGTCTACGAGTTTGGCGAGATCAGCAGCCATTTTGTACTCTTTTCAGTTTGGGTTCGAATGTTGAGGTAGTTTGGAACGGCCTTACGCCGCTTCGCTCTTTTCGGCGTGAGCCTTGAGGACACGGGCAATGCCCGCACCCGGCTGCACGAGGATGGAAGCGATGTTCGTTGCCGGCTGCTTGACGAGGCCTGCGAGCTTTGCGCGCAGTTCGTCCAGCGACGGCATGGTCGCCAACGCCTTGACGCCATTGGCGTCGAGCGCGGTCTGACCCATGGCACCACCGAGAATGACGAACTTCTGGTTCTTCTCGGCGAAGGCCGCTGCTATTTTCGGTGCAGCGACAGGATCTTCCGCATAGGCGATGACGGTCGGGCCGGTAAAAAGGCCCGATATATCAGCGACATCGGTTTCCTTCAGAGCGAGCTTGGCAAGGCGGTTCTTGGCGACCTTGACCTTGCCGCCAGCCTTCTTGACCTGCACGCGCAGATCGGTGAACGCAGCGACGGTCAGGCCGGTATTGTGTGCGACGACGATCGATCCAGCACCCGCAAGGGCTTCCTGGAGCGAGGCGACGACGACACGCTTTTCCGCTCTTTCCAAAGCTAGTCTCCACTAATTAGCCCCGCAGCGACAAGCACTTAGGGACCATTGGCAAATGTTGCCCCCTGCCCTTCCGGACCGGGGAACAACGGTTAATGCCTGCCAACCGGGAGCCTCGCAAAGAGACAACTGGCTTAGGTTCGAACCCATGGCCTCACGGCCAGATCGGGTCTCACCCCATCTATTGCTGGCTCCGGAATTCGGAATTAACGGCTGACGCCGGCCGGCAGTCTCGGACAGGACTTGCGTTGGCAATCCGCGCTTGACGCTAACAGACTGCTAACGTTTCGAGGGCCGAAGCCCTGCGAATCTACAGCGCCGTACCCGGCTCGACGTGAACGCCCGGGCCCATGGTGGAGCTGACGGCGACCTTCTTGACATAGGTGCCCTTGGCGCCGGCCGGCTTGGACTTCACGACGGCGTCGGTGAACGCCTTGATGTTCTGCAACAGCGCTTCCTCGGAGAAGGACACCTTGCCGACGCCGGCATGGATGATCCCGGCCTTCTCGACGCGATACTCGACCGCACCGCCCTTGGCGGCGCCGACAGCACCCTTGACGTCCATGGTCACGGTGCCGACCTTGGGGTTCGGCATCAGGTTGCGCGGGCCCAGGATCTTACCGAGACGACCGACCAGCGGCATCATGTCCGGGGTGGCGATGCAGCGATCGAAATCGATCTTGCCGCTCTGGATGGTTTCCATCAGGTCTTCAGCGCCCACGATATCGGCGCCGGCGGCCGTGGCTTCGTCGGCCTTGGCACCACGGGCGAACACGGCGACGCGAACGGTCTTGCCGGTGCCATTGGGCAGGCTGACGACGCCGCGGACCATCTGGTCGGCGTGACGCGGATCGACGCCCAGATTCATGGCGATCTCGATGGATTCGTCGAACTTGGCCGAAGCCTTGGATTTTACCAGCTTGACGGCCTCTTCGAGGCTGTAGAGCTTGTTGCGGTCGATGCCATCACGGGCAGCGGCGACCCTCTTTGCGATCTTTGCCATATCTATCAGCCCTCGACCTGGATGCCCATGGACCGCGCGGAACCGGCGATCATGGTCATTGCGGTCTCAACGTCATCGGCGTTGAGATCCTTCATCTTCTTCTCGGCGATGTCGCGCAGCTGCGCCTGCGAGAGGCTGCCGGCGCTCTCCTTGCCCGGAAGCTTCGAGCCGGACTTGAGGTCCAGCGCCTTCTTGATGAAATAGGTCACCGGCGGCTGCTTCATCTCGAAGGTGAAGCTCTTGTCGGCATAGGCGGTGATCACGGTGGGAATGGGCGAGCCCTTTTCCAGCTCCTGCGTGGCCGCATTGAAGGCCTTGCAGAATTCCATGATGTTCAGGCCGCGCTGGCCCAGGGCAGGACCGATCGGGGGCGACGGCGTGGCGGAGCCAGCCGGCACCTGGAGCTTGATATAGCCCGTAATTTTCTTAGCCATTGTTCATCCTTACAGTTTGCCCCGAAGGGCAGTTGATGCCGTGGTGCGGTTTCCTGGCGCCGGCTAAGCGCCATCCCCTTCCACGGGTTTCCGACCGAGCGAAGCCGATCGGGCTGGTCAGGCTTTTTCGACCTGACCATATTCGAGCTCCACCGGAGTGGGGCGACCGAAAATCGAGACCTCGACCTTGAGGCGGGAGCGTTCCTCGTCCACCTCTTCGACGATGCCGTTGAAGCTGGCAAAGGGACCGTCCGACACGCGCACGTTCTCGCCCACTTCGAAGCTGATGGAGGGCTTGGGACGGTCCACGCCTTCCTGCACCTGTTGCAGGATCGACATGGCCTCGCTCTCCGAAATCGGCACGGGCCTGTTGTCCGCGCCCAAAAAACCGGTGACCTTGGGGGTGGTCTTGATCAGATGGAACGCCTCGTCGGTCATGTCCATCTTGACCAGCACATAGCCCGGGAAGAACTTGCGCTCGGCATCCACCTTGCGGCCACGGCGGATCTCGACGACCTTCTCGGTCGGCACGATCACGTCTTCAAACAGGTGTTCGAGCTTCTTCTGCGCAACTTTCTGACGGATATCGTCCGCCACTTTACGCTCGAAGTTCGAATAAGCCTGAACGATATACCAGCGCTTGGCCATAAAGCGTCGCCGCTCCCAATAGATCCATAGACTGATCCGCTTAGCGGATCGACAGCAGCAAGGACACGAGCCAGGAAATGACCTGATCGGCCAGCAGGAAGAACAGGCTGGCCAGGATGACCAGCACTATGACCATGACGGTCGAGATCAGGACCTCGTTCCGGCTGGGCCAGGTAACCTTGCTGACTTCCGAGCGAACCTGCTGGAGAAACTTGATCGGGTTCGTGCGGGCCATAGATAAACAACTCGTAACTTGGTGCAAAACCAAAGGCCGCGCAGGAATCCCGCACGGCTAGAGACCGGCTATCTAGAGGCTTTGCCGGCATATTGCAACAGGCAAGCCCAGAGAATCGTCGCAGCCCGCACCCGCCAAAACCACGAAACTGTAAAGGATAAGTGCAAAACCGCGCGAATTGCTCTTGCCAGCGGCCCCGCATTGGCTTTGGATCGAAATGTGCCCAAAAAACGGCAAAGCTCATGGAGGGGAGAGCGATGTCTTTCGAAGTCGTTGGCTGCCAGCTCCTGCATTTCGGTCCGCACCGGGCGCTGCCCAACCGGATCACCGGCGCGGTACGCGTCCGTATCCGCGAGCATCTCATGGGCAATACGACGCAATATTCGCTCGATCTCAAGGTCAAGGCCGATTGCGGCCGCGTTCCGCACGATCAGGTCCGCACCGCCCTGCTCTCCCATGCCGCCCATCAATTGAACCGGCTCAAGGCGCGCCATATCGGCAAGCTGCCGGCCGCCGCCGAGTAATCGTCTTCTTTGTGATGGAACGCCGCGCCCGGCGCGTCATTGTCTCCCCAGAGGAGGAGAGAATGGCCGTCCTGATGATTCTTGGCGTCACCGCCGTCCTGGCCGCGCTTACCGCCCGGCGCACCATATTGTCCGGTCGGGGGCGGGCAATTCGACGCACAATTCCGCAGCGGCAAAACGGCTGGCCAGCAAACTGAGCGTTTCCTACGGTCATCCAATGGCCGCTATAGCGCGGCCAAGAAACCCGCTTTCCAGCGCGCGGACCCACTTGCATCGCGGCGGCTTTGGCTTTAGACACGGCCTCGCCTGAAGGGGTTTAGCTCAGTTGGTAGAGCATCGGTCTCCAAAACCGAGGGTCGTGGGTTCGAGTCCCCCAGCCCCTGCCAGGCCCGATTTTCCGATATTGTCATGTGGATGTCCGCGATAGCGTCTTGATGCCGCCGGGGCGCATCGGCGTCCGGCGCCACTCGTCACCCTCGCGCTTGACGTGAGGGGTCTGCGTGTGTCGCCGCTCCTGCAAGAGCCCTCGCGTCAAGCGCGAGGGTGACGATCGGGGGTGAAGGAGCAAGGTGCAGGATAACGCGCGCCGGCGCTCGGCTTGCTTGTCAGTTCACCGCGCTTCACACCATTGCGTCCGGCCTCACTAGAGCTCATCCTGAGCCCGTCGACGGCACGGTGCGAACCGACCCATGGTTCGACAGGCTCACCATGAGGTCTGCGAGGGCTGGGCCCGCGGGATTTTTAGACCCGCTCCAGCGCCAGGGCGATGCCCTGCCCTACGCCAATGCACATCGTTGCCAAAGCCAGCTTTTTGCCGGTGAGGTTCAGTTCCAGCGCCGCCGTGCCGGCGATGCGGGCGCCGGACATGCCTAGGGGATGGCCGAGGGCGATGGCGCCGCCATTGGGGTTCACATGAGCGCTGTCTTCGGCGATGCCCAATTCGCGCAGCACGGCGATGCCCTGGCTGGCAAAGGCTTCGTTGAGCTCCACGATGTCGAAATCGCCGGGGGCGAGGCCGAGGCGGGCGCAGAGCTTGCGGGTGGCGGGAGCCGGCCCCATGCCCATGATGCGCGGCGGTACGCCCGCCGTCGCGCCGCCGAGAATGCGGGCAATGGGGGTGAGGCCATGCTTTTTCGCCGCCGCCTCCGAGGCGACGATCAGCGCCGCCGCTCCGTCATTGACGCCGGAGGCATTGCCGGCGGTGACCGAGCCATCGGGAAATAGCGGGCGCAGCCTGGCCAGGGTCTCGACGCTGGTGCCGGCGCGCGGATGCTCATCCTTGTCGACCACGATGGGATCGCCCTTTTTCTGTGGAATGACGACCGGGGCGATTTCGCGGGCCAGCCGGCCATTGTGCTGGGCGGCGGCGGCTTTTTCCTGGCTGCGCGCGGCGAATTCGTCCTGGTCTTGCCGGCTCACCCCATAGTCCCGCGCCACGTTCTCGCCGGTCTCAGGCATGGAATCGGTGCCATGGGCCGCCCGCATCAGCGGATTGACGAAGCGCCAGCCGATAGTGGTGTCATAGATTTCGGCATTGCGGGAAAAAGCCGTCTCGGCCTTGGGCAGCACGAAGGGGGCGCGGGACATGGATTCGGTGCCCCCGGCAATCACCAGCTCGGCCTCGCCGGATTTTATGGCGCGGGCGGCGGCGATCACCGCATCCATGCCGGAGCCGCAAAGGCGGTTGATGGTGGTGCCGGTGACGCCGACCGGCAGCCCGGCCAGCAAGAGGCTCATGCGGGCGACATTGCGATTGTCCTCGCCGGCCTGGTTGGCATTGCCGAAAATGACATCGTCGACCGCCTCCCAGTCGACGCCAGTATGCGCCGCCATCAGCGCCTTGAGCGGAATGGCGCCGAGATCGTCGGGGCGGACGGCGGACAGGGCCCCGCCGAAACGGCCAATGGGCGTGCGGATATAGGCGCAGATAAAGGCTTCGCTCATGTCAAAGCTCCGGGGCGGCGAGATCGCCGATAGTGTCGGGCAGGACCAGTTCGGCGCCGGTTACCGATTGCAGCTCGTCCACGCTGATGCCGGCCAGCTTTTCGCGCAGCACGAAGCGCTGGTTCTCGATATCGACGACCGCAAGGCTGGTATAGACGCGGGTGACGCAGCCCACGCCGGTCAGCGGCAGGGCGCAGCGTTTCACCAGTTTGGGCCGGCCATCCTTGGTGACGTGATCGGTGATGACGGCGACGCGCTTGGCGCCATGCACCAGGTCCATGGCGCCGCCCACCGCCGGCACCCCCTTCGGGCCGGTGGACCAATTGGCGAGATCGCCGTTTTCGGCCACTTCATAAGTGCCCAGGATCGCCACATCCAGATGCCCGCCCCGCACCATGGCGAAGCTGTCGGCATGATGGAAGAATGCCGCGCCGGGCTTGAGACTGATCGCCTTCTTGCCGGCATTGATCAGGTCCCAATCCTCCTCGCCCGCTGCCGGGCTTTCACCGAAATTGAGCACGCCGTTCTCGGTGTGAAAAATCGCCTGCCGGCCCGGCGGCTGGAATTTGGCCACCATTTCGGGAAAGCCGATGCCCAGATTGACATAGGCCCCGTCCTCGATGTCCTGCGCGGCCCGCCAGGCGATCTGAGCGTTGGAGAGTTTCGTGCTCATGAATAGACCGCTCCTTCGCGCATCAGCGCCTCTTCCTGCCGGGCATCGGCGACCTCGACCACGCGGGTGACGAATATGCCGGGGGTGACCACCACTTCCGGGTCGATCTCCCCCGGCGCCACGATCCGGCTCGCCTGCACGATAGTGAGCGCGGCGGCAGCGGCCATCAGCGGCGAGAAATTGCGCGCCGCCTTGCGGAAAGTGAGATTGCCCAGACTATCGGCCAGTTCCGCCTTGAGGATGGTGGCATCGGCCTTGAGCCAGCGCTCCTGCACATAATGCTTGCCGTCGAACTCGGCCACCGGCTTGCCTGCCGCGACATCGGTGCCATAGCTGGCCGGCGTGTAGAAGGCGGGAATACCGGCGCCGCCGGCGCGGATGCGCTCGGCCAAAGTACCCTGCGGCACCAGTTCGAGCTCGATCTCGCCGGCCAGGTATTTTTCGGTAAAGGCGCGCGGATCGGCCGAGCGCGGGAACGAGCAGATCATCTTCGCCACCATGCCGGCATCGATCATCGCGGCGATGCCGATCCGGCCATTGCCGGCATTGTTGTTGATGAGTGTCAGGTTCTTGGGGCTGCCCGTGGCCTTGAACCGGTCGATAAGCGCGTGGATGAGCTCGATCGGCGCGCCGGAGCCGCCGAAACCGCCCACCATCAGGCGCATGCCGTCTTCGATTCCCGCCAGGGCGCTGGCGAGATCGGGGAAGGTCTTGTCCATGATGCTTTTTCCTTTTCGCAAGGCTCGCGCCGATTATGGCCCTCCCCGCTTGGCCGGCAATGGCATTTGTGCGATATGCTGCATTTGTTGACATATCGCACAAACGGGGGCGCGATGCTGGAACGGGACATTATGGGCGGGCTGGCCAAGGGCTTGCTGGCCATCGAGACTTTTACGGCGGATCGTCCGCGCCAATCCATCGCCGAAGTGTCCGCTGCGTCCGGCCTCGACCGGGCCACGGCGCGCCGCTGCCTGCTGACGCTGGCCCATCTCGGCTATGCCGATTATGATGGTAAATATTTCACCCTGACGCCCCGCATCTTGCGGCTGGGCACGGCCTGCCTCGCCAGCATGCCGCTGCCGCAAATGGTGCAGCCGCTGCTCGTCCGCCTGTCGGATGCATTGGGCGAGAGTTCCTCGGTGTCGATTCTCGATGGCGCGGAAATCGTCTATGTGGCGCGCGCGGCCCAGCGCAAGGTGATGTCCATCGCCCTGATGCCCGGCTCGCGTCTGCCCGCCTTCTGCACCTCGATGGGAAGAATCATGCTGGCGGCGCTGCCGGAAACGGAAGCCCGGGCCATTCTAGACGCTTCGCCGCTGGTGGCGCGGACGCGTTATACCAGGACCGATCCGGCCGCGGTGATGCAGGAACTCGCGGCGATCCGCAGCGAGGGCTTCGCGCTGATCGACCAGGAAGTGGAACTGGGCCTGCGCTCCATTGCCGTGCCGGTGCTCAATGCCCGCGGCATCACCCTGGCGGCGCTCAATATCGGCGTCCCCGCGACCCAGGACAGCGTGGCGGACCTTGCCACCCTCTACCTGCCCGCCATGAAACAGGTGCAAGCCGAATTGCGGGCGGTTCTGCGCTGAGAGGAGTTTGGACAAGTTCGTCGGGTTTTCCGGTCGATATGGAAGATTGCCGCGCTGCGCCGCACTTATGTGCTAAGCCGCTGGCCAACCGAGAAGGATGCGCCATGCCGACACTGTATTATGTTCAGGGCTTTCGACAGAAAGGCCGCCGGATGGAGCCGGACCAGCCGCAACAGGTCAAATCGGCGGAGGCCGCCATCGCCACGGCCGAGCGCATCGCCCCCTCGCGCGCCGGCGTCTGGGCCTATTCGGCCGATGTTGATGTCGAGGCCGACACCTATGACGAGCCTCAGGTGCTGTTCAAAGCCGGCATCCTGCCGGCGGGCGTGGCGGACTGACCCGGCCGCGGGCCAGCTTCGCAGCATCGATCCGCGTCCGGGCCGTGTTCCGGCCCGGGGCCTTCTTCAGCCATCGGCAAATGGCAGCCCCGGGATTTCACCGGGGCCACCAGATTTCAGCGCCAGACCAGCTCGCCTAGGGCGTCGTGGTCTCGGCTTCAGGGGCAGCGTCCGCATCGGGCGCGACATCCGTGGAAGGCGCCGGGACGACAGGATCGGCTTCGATCACTTCGCCTTCTTCGATCACTTCCCCGGACTCGACAACGGGCAATTCCACGGGTTCGAGTTCGCCCACCATTCTCGCACACAGCGTTGCCGTTGAGGCGACGGCGGCGGTGCTGTCGGGCATGATCGCCCAAGGGCCCGCCTCGATGAAGCCCCGGCGCTGGGTATTGCTCGAAATCGCCTTCAGCGCTTCGAGATTTTCCCGGGCATTTTCATCGGCCAGGAAATTCTGAACGCAGATTGCAGCGGCCAGATCCGTCCGGCTTGCATCCGCTGCCGCTTGCGCACTCGCCTGGGCCGATCCGCCAGTGACCCACCCTCCCCATGCAAAGCCTATGACTGCTACGACGATGCCGCCGGCTACCGCGCCGTAAGCTGCGGGCTTGATCCATTCAGGGATGTTCATGAAGGTCCGATCAGTTCGGAGATGGACGGCATCATCGCCGCCTGGCCCCAAGCTACCACGCCGTTCCGTCATTCCCTAATGAAGGCGCCGAGGTGCCGAAGAACTGGTGGCTTTTTGAAGCGAAGGAGCGACCGATGTCTCCGACTTGGCGCGGAGAATGGAGCGGGTAGCGGGAATCGAACCCGCGTATTCAGCTTGGAAGGCTGCTGCTCTACCATTGAGCTATACCCGCCCGAGGGCGAAGCCACGGCCCTCGCTTAGCAAGATCGTCCACAAGCTGGCAAGACCATGCGGCCTTCACGCCCGATAAAATGGCCATGGCGACGAAATCTTAAGGGAGAGAGGCGCTAGGGTGTTGACACCTTTGCGACAGCCCACCATAAACCGGCCCGACGAGACGCATGCGCTTCGTCTCCTGCCCGAAAATGTGGAGGGGTGGGAGAGTGGTTAAATCCATCAGACTGTAAATCTGACGCCTCAGGCTACACTGGTTCGAATCCAGTCCCCTCCACCACCGGCCCAAACGGGTTTTGATTTCATTGCCCTTTCTACCGCTGATTTGGCTAACCTTTCCATTAGCCATTCTTGCGTTCGCGCCATACCCTCGCGCCATGCCGTTCGCGATTTTGTGTCAACGGCTTCCATTTGCCTTCATCCCTATCAATAACGACGCCGCTTGGTCATCACGTGTTATCCTTTGCTCGGCATCCTCCCTTCGGAAATGAGGGTTCGGGTATGCCAAAGAGTGCAATTTGGGCGCTTGGCGCCGCGGTGATCTTAGGCGCCGGGTACATAGTTGTCGGTAGCTGGCAAGCGGCCAACTTGCTGGACGGCACACTTCGCGTTGGTGCGGCGACCGCACAGAACAGCGGATGGCCCGCACCCGAGAGCCCGGCTGACATCGGCTACGAGGGCGATCCTGAGAATGCCTATGGATACACCTTCCAGGATGTTGTCCTGGAAGGACAGCTCGGCAACCTCCCCGCATGGCTGATCCCCGCCAAAGAACCGAGCGCCAGCCAGCCCTGGGCGATCTTTGTGCATGGCATCGGTGGTCGACGCGAAAACGGCTACCGGTTCTTGCCCACACTTCATGAAGCCGGACTGCCGGTTCTCATGATCAGCTACCGAAATGACGGCGATGCCCCCTCTGATCCCAGCGGGCTATATGCCTTTGGCCTGACCGAATGGCAGGATCTCGAGACGGCCGTTCGATATGCGACAGATAACGGCGCTCCAACCATCATTGTGGTGGCGGAATCGATGGGCGGTGGGATCGTGGGGCAGTTCCTTCGCCAATCCGATGCGTCCAGCTCGATCTCGGCGATTATCCTCGATGCTCCGGCTATCGACTTTCGGGCCTTGATCACCGCTCAGATCGAGCGGATGAACCTCCCTCTCGCCCCGATTTTGGCACGTGGCGCACTGTGGTTCAGTGAACGATCGGTGCCGGTACGTCTGGCGGACGCGGTGACCGTAGATGAGTTCGCAGAGTTTCAGGGGCCGTTGTTTCTCTCCCACGGCTTTGCCGACAGCATCGTCCCGATCCATAGCAGCGACGATCTGGTGGCGAGGCGTGCCTATGTCACTGAATATCTGCGCACAGAGGCGGACCACATACAGTCCTGGAAAGTCAGCCCTGCCCGATACGAGGCGAGCTTAAGCGACTTTCTGGCGACGCTGGGGACGCGTTAGTAAAGTCCTCTAACCGTCGTTGTGGTCATCTCTGCCTGTCGATTGCCCACCAAACGCCCGAATGCGCCGGATGAGGCGTCCACCTGATCCTTGAACGTCCCGCTGGGAAATAGGCAAAGCTCATCAAGATAAGCCTTATTCCAGGCTCCCTATACCAGCAGGAGACATGTTCGAAACCAGCTTGTCCGTAATGTCGGGCTTGTCCTGCTTGCAGATTCTGGTTTCTGCAGCCCTCGCCGGATGCTTACGGGACTAAAGGCAAATACCGCGATGATCGGGAATCGCGCCCTATGGTGCTGGACGCCTCCCTGGGTTGTCTCCTGAACTTAGCCCCGCCATGGCGGGGCTTTTCTTTGCTCGCAGACGTGGTTAGGCGTCAATTTCACCATCAGGTAGCGCAACGTAAATGAGCACTGCGATGATCGTGATGAAAAATCGGAAGGCTGAATCGATGCCGTTCCAGGTGTCCGACATCCACATGCCGAACCACTCGCCCCCGATAGTCATGAACCCGACCTGCCAGACGAGGAAACCGATCGATAGGCCGGCTATCGCCCAGCTCTTGGCGCGGTTGAACGCGGCCGCTGTGTTGCGCGCGTTTGAAAGCATGAAGAAAGCGCCGATCCAGCAGAGAACCGCAGTCGCCGTCTCGGCTGCAATAATTAGAATATAGGCGGCGTGATGCAGCGCGGGATTGCTGATCGATCGATAAGCGATCGTCGCGTCGGGAAAGATCGTATCCATCAGCAAGACATGCTGGACGAACGCGAAGTTCGTCCCGTAATCCGTGATATTGCCGAAGGACACAAGTGTTGCGAACAGCGCGATGGCCGCGACGAATGAAACCTTGCTGAGGCGCATTGTCAGCATGTCAATCTCCCCTGCCGCTTAATCGCCGGCATATGCGCTCCGCCCTGATACACCCTTGTGCGGGTTTATACTCTGTCCTGATATGACGCCTCCAGAGCCTTACCGGGCGTCTTTTCTATGCAAACCTGACCAATATCTGAACGTTATACCCGAACCAGGTTCAGTGAAAGCATGCATTGTCACGGCGAGAACGCGATCGAGGTTGAGCTGGAGGATTATCACTGATGACGCCGATCAAGCGCAGCCTGCCGGCCATGCATCCCGGGCACCGCTGCCATGGCCGTACGCCTGGGCAAGTTGTGCGGCAACGGCCCCGTTCTGTGGATCAACCTTCAGAAGCGCTATGACCTGGAACGGGCTGAGCGCGAGGTGGACGTTTCAACGATACCGACGCTTGAATTGGCGGAGTGAGCATGGGGCGCGGGGCGGCGTCTCGTCCCTAAGGCGATGAGAGCCGAAGAATCTCAAATTGCGCCGCTTGCCGCGCCATTGCAAAACAGCTACCGCTCAGGCCATGAGCCGCAACAAGTTTCCGCCCAAGCCGAAATACGATCCCGATACCGGGCCGGTCTATCTCTATGGCCTGCATACGGTGCGCGCCGCGCTGGACAATCCGCACCGCGTCAAGAAGGCGCTGCTGGCGACGCCCAATGGGCTGAACCGGCTGAAGGACAGCGGCGAGATCGGCAAGGTGAAGGTCACCGAGACCAATCCCAAGGAACTCGATCGCCTGCTGGGCGGCGAGGCCGTGCATCAGGGGGTGGCGCTGGAGGTTGATCCGGTCAGCCGCTTCGGGCTCAACGATATTTCGCGGCTGAAACTGGTCGTGGTGCTGGACCAGTTGACCGACCCGCATAATGTCGGCGCCATCCTGCGCACCGCCTGCGCCTTCGGGGCCGATGCGGTGATCACCACGGCCCGGCATTCGCCGCGCGAAACCGGAGTCATGGCCAAGGCCGCCTCCGGGGCGCTGGACCTGGTGCCGATGATCGAGGTGCGCAATCTGGCCGACACGCTGGAAAAGCTCAAGGAACGCGGCATGTTAGTGCTGGGCTTTGATTCGGAAGCTGAAGCGCCGCTGCGTCCCCGCAATGACAGCGTCCCCCTTGCATTGGTGCTGGGCGCCGAGGGCAAGGGCCTGCGCCAGCGCACCCGCGAACTCTGCGACGAGATGGTGCGGCTCGACATGCCCGGCCCGATCAAATCGCTCAATGTCTCCAACGCCGCTGCCATCGCGCTGTTCGCGGCCACCGCCGGACGCGGCGCATGAGCCAGTTCGAGCCCTTCGCCATGGCCCTGCGGCTCTCCGGCGTCAGCGTGACGCAAAAAGAACTCGACGTGGCGCTCAAGCAATTGACGGTGCGCTACGAGCCGGAAGACGCCGAGAACAGCTTCTATGCCCAGGTGGATGTGCCGGTGGCCAATCCCGTCCGGGCCATTCTGGAACTGGCCGATCGTTCCGGCGCGGCCATCGCCGCCATGCTCGACGACCGCCGGATCGGCAAGGCCGTGCTCGATATCGCCTTCGATTACCCGGTGGCGGGCGAATCGATGTCGGCCCGCCTGCCCGCCCATGCGGCGGCCTCCATTGCTGCTCATGGCATCGATATCGAGATTTCCGTCTATCTCACCGATGTCGAGGACGACGAGGAATAGGCAGGCCCGCGGCGCGTAAACCATAGCGCCAGCCTTGTTTGGACGCGCGCCGCGCCCTGCGTTAAGACTTCGCTAACCATAGCGAGGCCGCCATGCGCGTACCCATTACCGGACAACCGCTTTTCGAACGCCGCATCGTGCGCGAGGGAAAGCGCATCGCCGAACGGATGCTGGACGGCTATGCGGTGACGGGCAATGGCCGCTTCGTTCCGCATTCGCTGGCGCGAGATTGGGGGCGCGGCGATGGACGACCTCGTTCTTCGACAGGCTCAGGATGAGGTCTGGCGAGAGCTCTGTTCCTGTGGCCGCAGGACCTCATGGTGAGCTTGTCGAACCATGGGTCACGCATAGCGACATTGGACTCCAAAACCGCGCTACAGGCTTTCGGCCGCACCGGGAGCCTGGGCGGTGATGATGCTGCGGCTGAACACGCCGTCATTCTTCGCGGCGAGCCGCACGACGCTATAGCCGCGCGCCTTGAGCTCATCGAGGAAGGCCGGGAGCATGTCGACGGTGCGCTGGTGGATATCGTGGAACAGGATGATGCCGCTGCCGCGCGCATCGAGGCGTTCGAGGGTGCGGGCGGCGACGATAGCGGCCGAATCCTTGTAATAATCCTTGCTGTCGATATCGACGTCGAGCACCACCATATCGCCTTGCAGCAGCGTGGTGCGCAGATAGCCGCTCTGCGACAGATAGGGAAAGCGGAAGAAGGGCGAGAGGCCCTGCCCCGAACCGGCCAGGGCGTCGGCCACCGCCGCTTCGCCCCGGGCAATCTCGTCCAAAGCCGCCTGCCGGCCGAGCGTACTGAGATCGACATGGTCATAGGTGTGGCTGCCGACGCTGTGGCCGCGCTGCGCCACCAGCCGGGCCAGCGCCGGATTGGCCCGGGCCGCCGAGCCCAGCATCAGGAAGGTGGCCTTCACCCCATGGCTGTCGAGAATATCGAGAATGGCCGGGGTCTTGCCGGCGCGCGGACCGTCATCGAAAGTCAGGATGACTTCGCCGGGCCGCAGCACGATATCGGCGGTGGCGGCGACGGCCAGGGTGCGGCCGGCCAGGGCGCCGGAGGCGAAAATCCTTTTGGGCATCGGCTGCTGCACCCTTACGCTCGCCACCTGCTGGACGCTGCCGGTCACTACACGGTCCTGAACGGCCAGCGGCCCGGAAACGGCATGATCGTTATGGCTGACCGGCTTGGCACAACCCATAAGCGCCGCCCCCAACAGACCGGCTAGAACAAAGGCACGCAGCACTTGCACGAGGACACCCACGACACTGGATCAGCGGGCTCCACAATTTGCGATTATGGTTAATAAACCCCTCGCAAAAACTTAAGAACTACTTACCGCGCAGTGATTTAGCCTTGCGGCCCAGAGTATCCAGCGCCGAGAGGAAGGCCGAGCGGTCGGCGGGACGGAAGCCGGGATTGTAGCCCTGGATCTCGCCGGTTTCACGCAGATGCTGTTTGAGATCGCGCATGGCCAGGGCCATGCCGATCGAGGCCGGCGTGAAGGGCCGGCCGGTAAAACCGAGCACGTGGCAGCCCTTGTCGATGGCGCGGCTGGCCAGGGGAATATCGGCCGTCAGCACGATATCGTTGGGCTGGGCCTGCTCGACGATCCAGTCATCGGCCGCGTCGGCACTGGCGGGCACGACAACCACCCGCACCATGGGATCGCGCGATGGCCGGATGCCGCCATTGCTGACAAAGGTGACGACGAGGCCCAGCCGCTCGGCGACACGCCGGGCCTCGTCCTTGACCGGGCAGGCATCGGCGTCGACGAAAATGACGGGATCGGCCATGATCCGGGCGGCGCTTAATACACCACCACCGAGCGGATGCTTTCGCCCGAATGCATCATGTCGAAGCCTTTATTGATGTCTTCGAGGCGCAGCGTGTGGGTGATCATCGGATCGATCTCGATCTTGCCGTCGAGATACCAGTCGACGATCTTGGGCACGTCGGTGCGGCCGCGCGCGCCGCCAAAGGCGGTGCCCATCCAGGTGCGGCCGGTGACCAGCTGGAACGGGCGAGTGGCGATTTCCTGCCCGGCTCCGGCCACGCCGATAACCACCGACTTGCCCCAGCCGCGATGGCTGGCTTCCAGCGCCTGGCGCATGACCGTGACATTGCCGGTACAATCGAAGGTGTAATCGGCGCCGCCGATCAGATCGCCGCGCCTTTTGGTCAGGTTGACGAGATAGGGAACGATATCCTCGCCGATCTCGGTGGGATTGACGAAATGGGTCATGCCGAAGCGCTCGCCCCATTCCTTCTTGCCATTGTTGAGATCGACGCCGACGATCATGTCGGCGCCGGCGAGGCGCAGGCCCTGGATGACGTTGAGGCCGATGCCGCCCAGCCCGAACACCACGGCCGTCGCGCCCACTTCCACCTTGGCGGTGTTGAGCACGGCGCCGACCCCGGTGGTGACCCCGCAGCCGACATAGCAGACCTTGTCGAAGGCAGCGGCTTCATCGATCCGGGCGACGGCGATTTCGGGCAGCACCGTGTAATTCGAGAAGGTCGAGCAGCCCATATAGTGGAAGATCGGCTTGCCCTCGAAGGAGAAGCGCGACGTGCCGTCCGGCATGAGCCCCTGCCCCTGGGTGGCGCGGATGGCGGTGCACAGATTGGTCTTGCCGGAGCGGCAGGAATAGCATTCGCGGCATTCGGGCGTGTAGAGCGGAATGACGTGATCGCCCTTTTTGAGCGAGGTGACGCCCGGCCCGACATCGACGACAATGCCGGCGCCTTCATGGCCGAGAATGGCCGGGAAAATGCCCTCGGGATCTGCCCCCGACAGGGTGAAATCGTCGGTGTGGCAAATGCCCGTCGCCTTGATTTCGATAAGGACTTCGCCGGCCTTGGGGCCTTCCAGATCGACTTCGACGATTTCGAGCGGCTTTCCGGCTGCGAAAGCGACGGCGGCGCGGGTCTTCATGGCATGCACTCCAAAACTGATTCTGCGGGAACGTGACATGCCCACGGTGGGGGAGCAACCATCAGCTATTGTCCCCGGCGATCGGTCGCGCCTCTTCACCCCTCCCTTGGGGGAGAGGGAGCGCAGGAGCCGATAGGCCGGAATCCCCGGATCGTCACCCTCGCGCTTGACGCGAGGGCTCTTGCGGCAAAATCCATATACGAAGAACCCTCGCGTCAAGCGCGAGGGTGACGAGCGGTGGTTTGGGCCGAGAGGGGCACAGGAGCCGCTAGGCCGGGGGTTTCAAACCGCCCGGCTCTACCCCGCAATGGCGCCCGGCCCCGGCGTGGCGCCGGGGGGCACCTTGCCCATGATGATCATGCCCAGCACTTCGTCCTTGGTGACGTCGCTGGTCCTGGCCTGGCCGACGACCTGGCCGTTCTTCATCACCACCACACGGTCGGCGAGGTCGAAGACGTCATGGATGTCGTGGCTGATGAGGAAGATGCCGATGCCATCGGATTTGAGCTGTTTGATCAATTCGCCGACCTGCGCGGTTTCCTGCGGCCCCAGAGCGGCGGTCGGCTCGTCCATGATCAGGATGCGGGCATTGAACAGGATCGCCCGGGCAATGGCCACCGATTGCCGCTGGCCGCCCGACAGCGCCTTTACCGGCTCCTTGAAGCGGCGGAAATTGGGATTGAGCCGCCCCATCACTTCCCGCGCCTTGGATTCCATGGCCGCATCGTCGAGCGTGCCCAATGGGGTAATGATCTCGCGCCCGAGGAACAGATTGGCCGCGGCATCGACATTATCGGCAACGGCGAGCTGCTGATAGATGGTCTCGATACCATAGGCCTTGGCGTCGCGCGGATTGTTGATCGTCGCGGCCTCGCCATTGATGCGGATTTCGCCCGCATCGCGGCGATAGGCGCCGGAGAGAATCTTGATCAGCGTCGACTTGCCGGCGCCATTATGGCCGAGCAGGCCCACGACCTCGCCGCCATGCAGGCTGATGGAGGCATGATCGACCGCGCGGATGCCGCCGAAGGAGATGGAGATATCGGTCATTTCGACCATTGGCGTTCTTGTGTCCAACATGAGCGCGACTCCTAATTCTTGTTCCGGCGGTACAGCGTGTCCAGCCACACCGCGAAGACCAGAACGGCACCGACGACAATCGACTGCAAGGGGCTGTCCATGCCCATCAGCACCATGCCCGATTGCAGCGATTGCATGACCAGCGCGCCCAGCAGCGCCCCGGCGACCGTGCCGACGCCGCCGGCCAGCGAGGTGCCGCCGATGACCGCCGCCGCGATGACATAGAGCTCGTCCAGAGTCCCCAGCGCATTGGTCGCCGCATTGAGGCGGGCGGAGGCGATGGCGGCGGCGATGGCGCAGAGCGCGCCCATCAGCATGAAGATCTTGACCGTCACCCAGCGGGTATTGATGCCGGCCAGCTCGGCCGCTTCCGGATTGCCGCCCATGGCATAGACATAGCGGCCGAAACGGGTGCGGGTGGTCAGGAAGGTCATGGCCGCGCCGACGCCCAGCGCGATCAGCACCGGAATGGCGATGCCATGGGCGATGAACAGCCCGCCTTCGGGCACCGCGATGTCGTTCGCGGCGGCGAAATTCTCGGCGATGCGCACCGGCCAGGGATAGGCATTGACCACGGCGACCGCGCCGATGGCGGCACCGCAGCCGATCACCGCCAGGGTGATTTCGGCCCAGACCGGACGCTGGGGGAAATTGAAACGGCGGCGCTGGCGGCGGCCGAGATAGAGCCCGATAATGATGGCGGCGCAGGCGATGACGGCCACGACCCAGCTCCACATAGCGCCGATGGCGCCGAACGGGCCGCCGCCCATGAGCTGGAACTTGGTGTCCATCGGGGCGACCGTGCGGCCGGCGGTGACCCACCAGGCGGCGCCGCGCCAGACCAGATAGCCGCCCAGGGTGACGATGAAGGCCGGCACCTTGAGATAGGCGATGATCGAGCCCTGCAACGCGCCGATCAGGACGCCGACGCCGATGCCGGTGGCGAGCGAGAGCACCCAGATCATCGGATGGCCAAGCCCCAGGCCGAACTGCACCGGCAGGATCTGCGTCTGCATGACGCCCATAACCATGCCGACCAGGCCCAGAATGGAGCCAACCGACAGGTCGATATTGCGGGTGACGATGACCAGCACCATGCCGGTGACCATGACCGCCACCGAGGCGGTCTGCACCGACAGGTTCCACAGGTTTCGCGGCGTGAGGAACAGGCCGCCGGAGAAAATATTGAACCCCACCCAGATAATGGCCAGCGCGCCGATCATGCCGAGGAGACGGGTATCGACCTCGGTGGCGCTCAGGAATCGCTGCAGGGGATTTTGCGCAAAGCTGCTCGGATGCGCGGGGGTCGTCATGGCGTGCTGCTCTGCCATCGAAATCTCCCGAAAAAAACGACGCGCCGCAGAAACAGAGCGCGGTCCGATTCAGAAATGCCGCGGCGCGAACGCCGCGGCACCTCAAACCAGTCTATATGGTTTCAGTCCGAAGCGGCATAGGGTCCGAAGACTGCCAATGCCGCCCCGCCATTTACTTTCGCCTCGCTTGCGGAAAGCCGTTTCCGGCCTTGCCGCGCGCTGGATTAGTCACACGCGGCGACCGAGCCGGCAGCAACGCCCTGGCAAACCACGTCCTTGGACACCCAGCCGGCGTCGATGACGACGTTGAGATTGTCCTGGGTGACGGCGACAGGGGCGATGAAGAAGGCGTTCATCTCCACGCCCTTCGGGCCGCCGGCGAAGGGCACCACGCCGGTGACTTCGTCGAGCGCCTTGCCGCCAGCCAGTTCGAGGGCCACTTCAGCGGCCTTCTTGCCCAGTTCGCGAGCGTCCTTCCACACCGACACGGTCTGCGTGCCGAGCGCGATGCGGTTGAGGGCGGCGTGGTCGCCGTCCTGGCCCGAGACCGGCACGGAACCGGCCAGGCCCTGCGCCGCCAGCGCCGCGATGGCGCCGCCGGCAGTGCCGTCATTGGAGGCGACGACAGCGTCGACTTCGTTGTTGTTGGCGGTCAGGAACTGCTCCATGTTGCTCTGTGCAACTTCCGGATTCCAGTTCTCGGTATAGGCTTCGCCGACATTCTTGATGGTGCCGGCATCGATGCCGGCCTGGAGCACTTCCATCTGGCCTTCGAACAGGAAGTCGGCGTTCGGATCGGCCGAATTGCCCTTGATGAAGACGAAATTGCCTTCCGAAACCACGGCGGCAACGCCAGCGGCCTGCAGACGCCCGACTTCCTTGTTGTCGAAGGTCAGGTAGAAGACATCGGGATTTTCGATCAGGCGGTCATAGCCGACCACCGGAATACCCTCGGCAACGGCGGCGGCCACGGCCGGACCGACGGCGTCGCTGTCCTGCGACAGGACGATGATGGCATCGGCGCCCTGGCTGATCAGGCTTTCGATGTCGGTGAGCTGCTTGGACGCGGACGACTGCGCGTCAGCGGAGATATATTGTGCGCCGGCGGCATCGAGCACAGCCTTGATGGCGCCTTCGTCGGTCTTCCAGCGCTCTTCCTGGAAATTGTTCCAGGAGACGCCGACAACCACCTGATCCTGCGCGATCGCCGACCCGAACAGCACGGTCGAGGCAAGCAGCACAGCTGCGAACTTGTTCATAAATCTGTCCTCCCATGGGGCAGTACATTGCCCGAAAAGCAAGCTGGACGGCCGCCTTGCAGGCTGCCTCCCCCTTGCGCCCTGAGCTTTATTTTATTGCTCGAAAAAAGCTCTCGCATAGCGCTTGCGGACATGTCAACATCAATTTCGGAATCCAAATTCTGGCGGCTGCAGCTTGCCGGGCAGTGATGTTCAGATGGATGGCCGGGGTTCAGGGAGTAGGCGGTTGACCCGATCCGTCAGCGATAGCGACAGCGTCCGGCGGCAGAACCGGGGCTTGATCCTGGGAGCGCTGCGCGCCAGCGGGCCGCAATCGCGCACGGCGCTGGCCAGCCTGACCGGACTCAGCCATGCCAGCGTCACCGCCATCATGCAGGACCTGCTGGCCCAGGGGCTGGTGCAGGAGCTGAGCGCCGTCGAGCGAAGCGACGCCCGCAGCCGTGGGCGGCCGGCGACGCTGGTGGGTTTCCAGCGTTGCGCCGCCTATGTCGCCTTGTTCGAGATCGACGTGAACCGGGCGCGGCTATCGCTGGTGGATTATGCCGGCATCTTGGTCGACCGGATGGAAAGCGCCATCACCCCGACCACCTTCCGGGGCGCGCGGCCCGAGGATTTCCTCGCCGAGAAGCTGGCGGAAATGTCGGCGCGCACGCCCCAGGCATCGGGGACGCTGCGCCGCATCGCCATTTCGGTGCAGGGCATTCTGGATCGCGATGGCGGAGGCGTCAAATGGTCGCCGATCCCGGGCCTGGCCGGCGCCCCCTTCGCGGCCATTCTCGAAAGCCGCATCGGATTGCCGGTCAGCCTGCACAAGCGCGGACGCCTGCTGGCCGAGGGCGCCCGCTGGCTCGAAGCAAGCCTGCTGGACGCCAGCGTCGCCACGGTTTTCGTGGGCTCGACCGTCGCCATGGGCCTCAGCCTGCATGGCCAGATCATGGGACGCGGCGACGACGGCGCTACCGAATTCGGCCATATGAACCACATCCCCAACGGCGCGCTCTGCCGCTGCGGCATGCGTGGCTGCATCGAGGCCTATGCCGCCGATTACGGCGTGCTGCGCACCGCCTATTCGGTTCCCGAAACCGCCTCCCCTGCCCTCGCGGTTCCGGCGCAGCAATATGAATCGCTGGTGCAGCGCGCCGAAATGGGCGAGCGCACCGCTACCCATGGCTTCAACCTGGCGGGCCGCGCCATCGGCTATGGCCTCGCCCGCATGCTGGCCATGTTCGATCCCTCCCATATCCTGATCGTCGGACCGGGGGCGCGGGCGCTCGGCCTGATGCGGCCGGAAATCGAAAGCGCCCTGAACGCCTCGCTGGTGTGCAAGATCAACGGCATGCCCAGCATCATGGCGCATCTGGACGAGAAAGAACCGATTTTCCGCGGCCTGATGATGAAGACGCTGAGCAATATCGACCAGGTCGAATTCGCCGCCCTGACCGCCGCCGAGCGCGCCCGCGGTTAGTGCAATATACCTGCCGTCCTAGAATTTCAGCCAGTCGTGCAATTGGTCGGCCAGGGCCGCCGGTTCCCATTCGGCGCCATGCAGCACGAATTCGGGATTGCCGGGCACTTCGAAGGGCGAATCGATGCCGGTGAAATTCCTGATCTCGCCGGCCCGCGCCTTTTTGTAGAGGCCCTTGGGATCGCGCGCCTCGCACACCTCGAGCGGCGTATCGACATAGATTTCGCTGAAGTCGATATCGCCGGCGATCTCGCGGGCCAGCCGCCGCTCCTTCTCGAAGGGCGAGATGAACGAGACGAGCACCACCAGGCCGGCATCGGCCATCAGCCGCGCGACCTCCGCCACGCGGCGGATATTTTCGACCCGCGCCGCCTCGGTGAAGCCCAGATCCTTGTTGAGCCCGTGGCGCACATTGTCGCCATCGAGAATATAGGCGTGGCGCCCTTCGGCGGTCAGCCGCTTTTCCAGCAGATTGGCGATGGAGGACTTGCCCGAGCCCGACAGGCCGGTGAACCAGACGATGCGCGGCGTCTGGCCTTTCGAGCGGGCCCGGACCTCGCGGTTCACGTCGAAATTCTGATAGGTCAGATTCTGGGCGCGGCGCAGGCCGAATTCGATGGTCCCGGCCCCCAGCGTGGCATTGGACAGCCGGTCGATGAGAATGAAGCCGCCGGTCAGCGCATTGGCCGCATAGGCATCGAAGGCAATCGGCTTGTCGGTGGCAATGGTCACCGTGGCGACCTCGTTGAGATCGAGCTTGGTCGCCGCACTCTGTTCCAGGCTATTGATATTGGTGCGGAACTTGAGGTCGGTGATCGTCGCCGGCACGATCTGCGAGCCGAGCTTGAGCAGGTAGGACCGGCCCGGAAACGCCGCCTCCTCGTTCATCCAGATCAGCCGCGCCTGCACCTGGTTGGAATATTCCGGCGTCTCGCCGGGCCGCGCCAGCACATCGCCGCGCGACACATCCACCTCGCGGTCCAGCACCAGGGTCACCGCCTGCCCGGCAATGGCGTGCCCGAGATCGCCGTCCATGGTGACGATCTTCTTCACTACGGCCGGCTGGCGCGAGGAGGCGATCAGCACTTCGTCGCCGACCGTTATGCTGCCGGCGGCGACGGTGCCGGAAAAGCCGCGAAAATCGAGATTGGGGCGGTTCACCCGTTGCACCGGAAAGCGGAATTTCCGCGCCGTGCGATCCTCGGCGACGTCGATGGCTTCGAGATAGGGCATCAGGGCCGGGCCCTTGTGCCATTGCGTATCGGGACTGGGGGCGAGGATATTGTCGCCGCGCAGGGCCGAGACCGGCACCGCCGCCAGCGTCTTGAAACCCAGCGGCTCGGCAAAGGCGCGATATTCGGCCTCGATCCGCTCGAACACCGCATGATCGTAATCGACCAGGTCGATCTTGTTGACCACCAGCACCACATGTTTCACCCCGATCAGCGACAGGATGAAGGAATGCCGCCGCGTCTGCGTGAGAACGCCCTTGCGCGCGTCGACCAGCACCAGGGCCAGATCGGCATTGGAGGCGCCAGTGGCCATGTTGCGGGTATATTGCTCGTGGCCCGGCGTATCGGCGACGATGAATTTGCGCCTCTCGGTCGAGAAGAACCGATAGGCGACGTCGATGGTGATCCCCTGCTCCCGCTCGGCGACGAGGCCATCGACCAGCAAGGAGAAATCCACACCCTCATCGCCCACCGGACGATTATGGCTCTCGCGCCTCAGGCTGGCCAATTGGTCGTCGAGAATGAGCTGGCTGTCATAGAGCAGCCGGCCGATCAGGGTGGATTTGCCGTCATCGACGGAGCCGCAGGTAAGAAACCGCAGCAGCGATTTGCCGGTCTGACCGGCGAGCCAGAAATCGAGGTCATTATCCGCAATGGCGCTGGCGAGGGTCATGGTCAGAAATACCCTTCCTGCTTTTTCTTTTCCATCGAGCCGGCAGAATCGCTGTCGATCAGCCGCCCTTCCCGCTCGGAAGCGCGACTGGCCTGCATTTCCATGATGATCGCGGGCAGGTCGGTGGCGGGTGAGCGGATGGCCCCGGTCAGCGGATAGCAGCCCAGCGTGCGGAACCGCACCACTTCCTCGCCCGGGTTCTCGCCCGGCGCCAGCGGCAGCCTGTCGTCATCCACCATGATCAGCGTGCCGCCCCGCTCGACCACCGGACGCGGCCGGGCGAAATAAAGCGGCACGATAGGAATGTTTTCCGAATAGATATAGGTCCACACATCCAGCTCGGTCCAGTTCGAGATCGGGAACACCCGCATGCTCTCGCCCGGATTGAGCCTGGTATTGAAGGTGCGCCACAGCTCCGGCCGCTGGTTCTTGGGGTCCCAGGCATGGCGGGCATTGCGATGGGAAAACACCCGCTCCTTGGCGCGCGACTTTTCCTCGTCCCGCCGCGCCCCGCCGATGGCCGCATCATATTGCCCGGCATTGAGCGCCTGCCGCAGGGGCCGCGGTCTTCATGATGTCGGTATAGCGCGACGACCCGTGATCGAACGGATTGATCCCGTCCCGCACCCCATCCTGGTTGGTATGGGTGATGAGTTCGAACCCGTATTCGGCAGCGATCTTGTCGCGAAAGGCGATCATTTCGCGGAATTTGAAAGTGGTGTCCACATGCAGCAGCGGGAACGGGATGCGGCTGGGAAAGAACGCCTTGCGCGCCAGATGCAGCAGGACGCTCGAATCCTTGCCGATCGAATACATCATCACCGGCCGCTCGAAGCTCGCCGCAACCTCGCGGAGGATTTCTATGCTTTCGGCTTCCAGCGCCTGCAAATGCGTCAATCGGTTCTGCGTCACGGTTCTCGCCCCGGTCGGGCCACGCCGCCGGCATGGCATTCAGGCGTCGTAAATACCGCCTCGCCGCCTCCCGATTCAAGCCTGAAAGCGCTGGAAATGCTGGGGTTACAATGGCTTGGAGCAAATTAGTGCGGCATTGCATCCGCAGATGTGAAAGGCCTCCAAACCACGATACGCAAGGTGATTGCCGGATGCGCCGATGGCCGCCTGGAGAGAATAAAAGTTCCGCGCCCCCATCGCCACGGATCGACTTGCCGGTCAAGGCAAGTCGATGCTAAAGGCCATGGCGAGGCCGGTATAGCTCAGTTGGTAGAGCACCTGATTTGTAATCAGGGGGTCGCGGGTTCGAACCCTGCTGCCGGCACCAGAAAATCCCGTGAAATTTTCAGGCGCGTTTTCTCGTAGGCGGCCGCTTGGCGCGGTTTTCGCGGATGAAGATGATAAAGCCCGAGGCGATGATGATGGTCGCGCCGATAAGGGTCATCGGGCGGGGAAGATCGCCGAAGAACAGATAGCCAAGCACGATCGCCCAGGGCAGCAAGGTATATTGCAGCGGCGCGACGATGGCCGCATCGGCCAGTTTGACGGCGCGATTGACGCAGATATGGGCCAGCATGGCAACGACGCCCAGCGTTCCGAGAAGAACGAAATCGCCGGCCGTGGGCGTGACCCAGCCAAAGGGGGTCAGAATCAGTCCGGCGACCAATGCGCCCCCGATCTGGAAGAACACCAGCACCGTGTCGGGCGTGCCGCGCAGGGTGCGGCCGGTGATGACCATCAGCGCGAAGGCCAGCGTACCGACCACCGAAACCAGGATGGCGAGCGGATTGACTTCGCCCGAGGGCGCCAGGGCGATCAATACGCCGATAAAGCCGATGGCTATGGCGGCCCAGCGGATGGCGCCGACTTTTTCCCGCAAGAGGAAGGGCGAGAGCGCCGCGACATAGATGGGCGCGGCCAGCCAATAAGTCATGACATCGGCCAGCGGCAGGTAATAGACCGCCCAGTAGAAGCAGAAGACCTCGGCGGTGGAAAACACCACGCGGGCGAATTGCAGCCATGGACGCTCGGCGGAAAAGATCGGGCCGATGCCGGATTTCACCAGGAAAGGCAGCAGGATGACCAGCGCCACGGCAGAGCGCAGCAGCAGGACCTGGCCGACCGAATAGGAGGCGACCAGATATTTGCCCACCGCGTCATTGACCGCGAACAGGAACATGCCGGCCAGCATGACCAGCACTCCCAGCCGGGCGGGCGACATGGCGGAAAGGCCGGAGCCGGTATTGACGCTGGACATCAGATTTCTCCGCCGGCATTCGGCGCGCCGCACCAGGCAGTCTCATCCCCGCCGACGATGGAGATGGCATCGGTCGCCACCATCGGCCCCAGGCCCAGCAACATGATCAGGTCTCTCCTTCATGGGCGCGATCGACAAGCTGAACACGCCAAATATTTCAGGGTTTTCAGGCGCATATTGCGGCGCCGCAAGTGAGTTTTCTGGACAATCGCTTAAATGATGGCTTATGTCCAACCAGGTTTCCGCCGACATTCTGCGAGGGGTCTAAGACGCCGTGGAAGGCACTCCCTTTCCAATCCTGCCTGGCCATGCGCGCTATGCGGCCCGCCCGGAAGACCCGTGCTCAAAGTGGCGGCGCTCCGGCACAGGCCCGCTCCGGCCAGCGTCAATATCGCCTATGCACTCATGGCCCGCGAACGTCCCGGCCCCCGCGCCAATAGGGCGAATCCGAAAGGCTGATTGTTGATGAAAGTGCTGATCACGGGCGCCGCCGGCATGGTGGGCCGCAAGCTGACCGCCGCCCTTCTCGCCAATGGAGCGTTGAGCGGAAAACCCATCGAAGCGATCGAACTGGTCGATGTCATCGCTCCCGAAACGCCGCAGGAACAGGACATCGCCGTCACCGCCCGCGCCGTCGATATCGCCGACCCGGCAGCGGCGTCCGGCCTGATCGCGAATCGTCCCGACGTCATTTTCCATCTGGCGGCCATCGTTTCGGGTGAGGCCGAACTCGATTTCGAGAAGGGCTATGCCATCAATCTCGATGGCACGCGGTTCCTCTATGAGGCGATCCGGCTGGCCGGCAGGCAGGAAGCCTATTGCCCGCGTTTCGTCTTCACCTCCTCGATTGCTGTGTTCGGCGCGCCGTTTCCTGAAAAGATCGGCGATGAATTCTTCTCGACGCCGCGCACCAGCTATGGAACGCAAAAGGCGATCGGGGAATTGCTGCTCTCGGATTATTCGCGGCGCGGCTTCCTGGATGGAATCGGCATTCGCCTGCCCACGATCTGCATCCGTCCGGGCAAGCCCAACAAGGCGGCGTCGGGGTTCTTTTCCTCGATCCTGCGCGAACCGCTCATCGGGCTCGAAGCGGTGCTGCCGGTCGATGAGAATGTGCGCCATTGGCATGCCAGCCCGCGCGCGGCGGCGGGATTCCTGCTGCATGCGGCGCAAATGGACACGGCGAGCCTCGGCGTCCGGCGCAACCTCAACATGCCGGGACTATCCGCCACGGCCGGAGAGCAGATCGAGGCGTTGCGGCGGGTCGCGGGCGACAAGGCCGTATCGCTGATCCGGCGCGAGCCGGACGCCATGACGATTGAAATGGTCGCTGGCTGGGCCGGGGATTTCGACGCCTCGCGCGCCAGGGCGCTGGGCTTTGCGGCGGAAAGCTCGTTTGACGAGATTATCCGGATTCATATCGAAGACGAGCTTGGTGGGGAGTTGCCTGAATGAGCGGCAAGATTGCAATCGTAACGGGCGCGGGATCGGGCATTGGCAAATCCATCGCCAGGGCGCTGCACGGCGAAGGCTATAAAGTGGCCCTGTTCGGGCGGCGGAAGCCGGTGCTCGACGAGCTGGCGCAGACGCTCGATGCCAGCGGCAATACCGCCATCGCGCTGCCGGTCGATATCGGCGACCGCGTGGGGGTCGAGGCGGCCTTCGCCGCGGTGACGGCCCGATGGGGGCGGCTGGACCTTCTGGTCAACAATGCCGGCATTGCCGGGCCGTCGGCCTCCCTTGAGGAGGTGACGGGCGAACAATGGTCGGAAGTGGTGGCGACCAATCTTTCGGGCGCGTTCTATTGCACCCAGTTCGCCTTCGCCCAGATGAAGCGGCAGACGCCGCAGGGCGGGCGCATCATCAATAACGGCTCGGTCTCGGCCACCACCCCGCGGCCGCGCTCGGCCCCCTATGTGGCGACCAAGCATGCGATCACCGGGTTGACCAAGGCGACCTCGCTCGACGGGCGGGCCTATAATATCGCCGCCGGCCAGATCGATATCGGCAATGCTTCCACCGACATGACGCAGACCATTTCAAGCGGCGTGCTGCAAGCCGATGGCCGGATCGCCGCCGAGCCGACCATGAATGTCGAGGACGTGGCCAGGGCGGTTCTCTATATGGCCGGCCTGCCGCTTCAGGCCAATGTGCTGAACATGACGGTGATGGCGACGGCCATGCCGTTCGTAGGCCGGGGATAGCGCCCGCCGGCAGACGGCGAGAAAATTGCCAGGCGCTTCTCGAAGGTTCAGGATGAACCCGCCGCTACCGACAAGATCGCCGAATTCGAAGCTCGAATCCGGTAAATTCCAACGCTGAACGCCGCCATTGCCGGAGATCATGCAACCGCTCCTTTCCCAGTTCCACACGATCGTCGGCCCCCGCCATGTCCTGGTGGGCGACCGGCGGACGCGCCATTTCCGCAAAGGCTATCGTTTCGGCGAGGGCAAGGTCCTGGCCGTGGTGCGGCCGGGCACGCTGCTGGAACAATGGCGCGTGCTCGAGGCCTGCATCCAGGCCGACGTCATCGTCATCTGCCAGGCGGCCAATACCGGGCTCACCGGCGGCTCGACGCCCGATGGCGACGGCTATGACCGCCCCATCGTCATCATCAGCACGCTGCGCCTCGACCGTGTCGACCTCATCGATGAGGGCAAACAGGTGCTTTGCCTGCCCGGCGCGACGCTCGACAAGCTGGAAAAACGGCTCCGCCCGCTGGGCCGGGAGCCGCATTCGGTCATCGGCTCATCCTGCATCGGCGCGTCGGTGATCGGCGGCGTCTGCAACAATTCCGGCGGCTCGCTGATCCGGCGCGGGCCCGCTTATACGCAATTGGCCCTCTTTGCCCAGGTCGATGAAGCGGGGCGGCTGCACCTGGTCAATCACCTGGGCGTCGAACTCGGCGCCGATCCGGAAACCATCCTGGCCCGTCTCGACCGCGGCGATTACAGTGCTGCCGATATTCGCGACGACGGCAATCAATGGGCCTCGGATCGCGGCTATCACGACCATGTCCGCGACGTGGATGCGCCGACGCCCGCGCGCTTCAATGCCGATCCGCGCCGCCATTACGAAGCCTCCGGCTCGGCCGGCAAAGTGGCGGTTTTCGCATTGCGCCTCGATACGTTCGAGGCGGACAAGGACGTTGCGGTCTTCTATATCGGCAGCAATGATCCCGCCGACCTGGCCATGGTGCGGCGCGATATCCTGTCCGGTTTCGCCAATATGCCGATAGCCGGCGAATATATGCATCGCGGCGCTTACGACCTGTCCCAGCGCTACGGCAAAGACCTGTTTCTGTTCGTCAAGCATCTGGGCACCGACCATGTTCCGAAGGCCTATGCGATCAAGAGCTGGTTCGACGGCTTGACCGAGAAATTCGGCCTGGGCGGCCACGTCACCGACAGAGTGCTGCAAGCCGTGGTGAGGCTGCTGCCCGAGCATCTGCCGGATCGGCTCAACGATTATCGTGACCGCTATGCGCACCATCTCATGCTGAGAATGGGCGGCGAAGGCGTCGCCGAAGCCCGCGCCTATCTCGAAAAGCATTTCCCCACCGCCACCGGCGCTTTCTTCGAATGCACGGAGGAGGAGGGCAAATGCGCCTATCTCAACCGCTTCGCCGTGGGCGGCTCCGTGGTCCGCTATCGCGATGTCCATCTGGACGAAGTGGAAGACATCGTGGCGCTCGATATCGCCTTGCCGCGCAATACCGTCGATTGGTTCGAGACCCTGCCGGCCGAGATCGAGCGGCATTTCGTGCGCAAGATGTATTGCGGACATTTCTTCTGCCACGTCCTGCATCAGGAATATCTGGTCCGGCGCGGCAGCGACCTGCACGCCGTGGAAGCCGAAATGCTGGCGCTTCTCGATGCGCGCGGCGCCGAATATCCGGCCGAGCACAATGTGGGACATCTCTACCGCGCCAAGCCGGCGCTGGAGCAATTCTACCGCCAGCTCGACCCCACCAACACGTTCAATCCCGGCATCGGCAAGACGGCCCGCAAAAAGCATTGGATGGCCTGACGGGGGTACAGGAAATTCCCGGCCCGCTGGCCGGCGCCGCCGGTCGTCTATCGTAGGATGGACGCCCGCGAGAGCGGCATGCTAGTCAGACGACGGTTCTCAGGAGGCCGCCCGGTTGGCAGATTCCCGAATTTGCTTTGTGACGAATGATACCCCGGCGGCCGACGAAGCGGCGGACCGCCTGCGCGCCCGCTATGGCACCTGCGCCATTGAAGATGCCGATATCGTCGTCGCCCTTGGCGGTGACGGGCTCATGTTGCAGACCCTGCACCAGGTCATGGACAGCAACATCCCCACCTATGGCATGAATTTCGGCTCTGTCGGCTTCATGATGAACGATTTCAGCGAGGATGCGCTGGATGAACGCCTCGCGGCGGCCCAACGGACGCATATCTATCCGCTATCGATGACCGTCCTCGACGCTAGCGGGGAAACGCGCGCGGCGCTGGCCATCAATGAGGTCTCGCTGTTCCGCTCCACCTACCAAGCGGCCAAGCTGCAGATTATCGTCGATGGCGAAGTGCGGCTGGAGGAATTGATCTGCGACGGCGCGCTCCTGTCGACCCCGGCCGGCTCCACCGCCTACAATCTGTCCGCGCATGGGCCGATCCTGCCGATCGAAGCGCCGCTGCTGGCGCTCACGCCGATCTCCCCGTTCCGGCCCCGGCGCTGGCGCGGCGCCATCCTGTCCAATCGCGCCGTGGTGAAATTCGTCGTCCGTGAGATCGAGAAACGCCCGGTCAGCGCCGTCGCCGACAATGTGGAATTCCAGAATATCCAGGAGGTCACGGTCAAGGAGGACCGCAGCCACCGTGCCATCCTGCTGTTCGATCCGGGCACCAGCCTGGAAGAACGGGTATTGATCGAGCAATTCCGCTTCTAGGCCGCCGGCAATTGCAGCATGCCGTCGCGCGAATCGGCGAAGGCGCGCAGCACCCCGCGCGCCGCCTGGCGGGCCAGCGCCACGTTCTGCTCGCTGAGATAGGTGAACGCCTCTTCGAGCTCGATGGGGATCTCGTCGGCGAATTCGGCCAGCAATTCCTCGGTCAGCGCCGTTACCACATAATGGCGGGCGGCAAGATCGTCGGACAGGTCGGCGGTGCGCGCATGCATGACCATGCGGACGAACAGGCGGGCGATGGCGGCATCGAGCCCGCAGCGAGCGAAGAGCGCATTGAGCGCCGCCCGGCTGCCGTTTTCGAGCAGCACGAAAACCTTCTCGCGGCTCACCTGTCCGAGCGAGGCGAGGCAGGCCGAAAAGAACATGACATGACCGGTGACCATCGCATGCAGCAGCAGGCGGGTATTGAGCTGGTCGGCGCCGACCAGGCGATCGACGAATTCCGGATCGGCGCTCGCCGTCTCGCCGATTTCCGACAAAGCCATATCGGTGCCGTCGCGCAATAGTCGCTCCAGCCGCTCCGGCGCCAGCGCGCCCTTGACGATGCGGCATTGGCGCAGGCTTTCCGCGGCGCGGTGAACCAGGACCAGCCGCGCCGGCGGCGGCAGATCGCGCCGGGCCAGCATGGCGCCGCGAAGCCGGGCATCCCCGCCCTGGGCCACGGCCAGCGATTGCAGCATGTCGGCGCCGAACGGGACATCCGGCCGACGCAGCAGCCGCAAGGTCAGGCCGGGATCGTCGCGCGCCACCAATCCGGCGGCGATCCGGCGGCTGACATTGACGCGCTGGGCGATCGCCAGCAGCGCCGATGCGTCGCCGGAGCGCACGATGGGCATGAGGTCGGCATCCACCAGCAGCGGCGAATATTGCAGCACGGCGCGGGAAATGATCGGGCTGTCGCGCAGCAAGGCCAGGATGATCGGCCGTGGCGCCTCGGCGGAATGCAGCAATCCATAGGCCAGCGCCGCCCGGACCTTGACCGACGGATCATCGAGAAAGCCGATCAGGGCCGCATAGAGAGCGGCATGCTCTTCAGCCGCGCCGCGATGTTCGAGATAGGCCAGGGCGGCGAGGTGGGCGGCGTGGCCGCGCTCATTGCTGTCGCTGGACTGTGAAAGGTCCGCAAAAGCCTGGTACCCGATCATAACGCTACTCCGCCTACGCCAGCCGACAATAAAGCGCAGAGTTTAAGGAACGGTTCACCATAAGCCCGTGCAGGCGACACTAGGGGAAAGCTCGTATATACCGGTCATATCGGTGCGGTTTGCTGGAGTGATTGACTCATGAGCGCTGTCGTCGTCCCCCTCATTCTCGCCGGCGGCCAGGGAACGCGCTTGTGGCCGATGTCACGGACGGCGCGGCCCAAGCAATTCCTGCCGCTGACCGGCCCCGTCAGCCCGTTCCAGCATACGCTTGAACGGGTGGCCGATGCCCGTTACGCGCCGGCGCTGGTCATCACCAATTCCGAATACCGCTTCATCGTCGGCGAGCAGGCGGCCGAGCTCGGCATCGGCCTGTCCGGCATCTTACTCGAACCCGTGGCGCGCAACACCGCCATGGCCATCGCCGTCGCTGCCGCCTATATCGCCCGGCATTTCGGCCCGGAAACCTTGATGCACGTCCTGCCCTCCGATCAGGACGTGACCGTCGATCAGGGCTATTGGCTGGCCGTGGACCAGGCTGTCGAAGCCGCTTCCTCCGGCCGGTTCGTGACCTTCGGCATCAGGCCGCTTCGGGTGGAAACCGGCTTCGGCCATATCAAATGCGACGCCGTCATCGGCGGGCTGGCCCGCCCGGTCGAGCATTTCGTGGAAAAGCCGGATAAGGCACGGGCCGCGCAAATGCTGGAGGAAGGCGGATATTTCTGGAATTCCGGCATGTTCATGCTGCATGCGGCACATTTCCTCGCCGAGACCGAGCGGCTGGCCCCCGATACGCACCGGGCGGCGCTGGCCTCGGCGCAGGCCGCCCGCGAGGATCTCGACTTCATTCGCCTTGAGGAAACCGCCTTCGCCACGGCGCCCGACATTTCCGTCGACTACGCCATTTTCGAGAAAACCGCTCGCGCCGCCATGGTGGCCGTGGACTTTTCCTGGACCGATCTCGGCAATTGGAACGCCGTATGGAAAAGCGGCGAGCGCGACGCTCTCGGCAACGTCACCCGGGGCCGGACCACGCTGCTCGATGTGTCCAATTCGCTGATCGTCAGCGACCACGCCCATATTGCCGTCGACGGGCTGGACGATGTGGCGGTGATCGCCACCAATGACGCCGTTTTTGTCGGTCGCCTGTCGCAGGCCCAGAGGGTGGGCGACATGGTCAAACGCCTGCGCACCGACACGGATGCGGCGACGCTGACGGAAATCCACCCGACCGCCCATCGGCCCTGGGGCGGTTATTCCTCGATCCTCAATGGCGACCGCTTCCAGGTGAAGCGGCTCTTCGTCAAGCCTGGCAAGAAGCTGAGCCTGCAAAAGCACCATCATCGAGCCGAGCACTGGATCGTGGTGCGCGGCACGGCGGAAGTTACGGTGGATGGCGCCATCACCGCCCTGACGGAAAACCAGTCCATCTACCTGCCGCTCGGCTGCGCCCATCGGCTGAGCAATCCGGGCAAGATCGATCTGGAGCTGATTGAAGTGCAGACCGGCTCCTATCTCGGCGAGGATGACATTGTCCGCATCGAAGATGAATTCGGCCGCGCCTGACACACGGCGCCGGCTTATCCCCGCCCGCCCCCGGCGGACGTACCCTCGTGGCTTCGATGACCAAGAGGGCAGCCATGAGCGATTATTTCGAAAATACACATAGCGGACTGACATCTCCCGCCTCCCGGGCGATTGCCATCGCGCCTGACGACAATGCCGATCTGAGCCTCACCACCAGGGCCATCTATATCGGCGGTGGCGGCGATCTGACGGTCACGATGCGCGATGGCGGGCAAGCGACGTTCACCGGCCTCGCAGCAGGAACGCTGCTGCCGATCCGCGTCCGCCGCGTCCTCGAAGCAAGCACCGCGACCCAGTTGGTGGGATTGGCCTGATGATCGAAATTGGCCTGGGCATCGGCGCCGCTCTGACACCCATCGCGGGCGGCGATGACCCCTTCAACTTCCGCAAGGCGCTGGCCGGGCGCTATCGCATCGGCCTGTTCGGCACCTCGCTGGCGCAATTGAACATCAGCACCATGCAGAAATTCAAGGAGGACGTGCGCGCCAAATGGGGCGATGCCGGCGCGCAATCGCAGCTCTATGGCGGCATCGGCGGCAGCTATGACAATGTGTATCAGGGCTGGCATCGCCAATATTTCGGCGGCGCGGGCACCATCCGGCTGCGCGGCCGGAGCACGTCGACGCCGATCCGGGAAATCGTCTATGGCGACCAGATCGACCTGTTCTGGTCCCGCGAAATCGACGCCGAAGGCTTCACCGTCACCATTGACGGGATAAGCCATCCGGTCGGTGAGGGCGGCGCCCAGGCCTATGGCATGCTGGCGCGCTTTGCGGTCGATCCGGGACCGCACGAATTGATCATCACGCCCCCGGCCAGCGGCTATTGCTATATCGAGCGCCGCCTGTCCCGTCGCGTTGCGGCGCTGGGCGTCGAAGTCGAGGATTTCACCCTCGGCGGCTCGACGCTGCGCGATGCGGTGACGCTGCGCAGCAAGACCGGCAATCTGGTCGATGGCATTGCCATTGCCGGCGACAACGGCATCGACGCGCTGCATGGCATTCCCGAGCTCGATCTGGCCGTCATCACCTATACGGTCAACGATGCCGGCACGCAGGCTTCCGCTGACGGCTGGGTGCGCCGCGGCGGTTTCGCCACGGCCCTGGCCAAGCTGCTCGACGGTTTTCGCGCCGCCGGCATCCCGGTGATCTATGCCATCGAAATGGCCGGCCACCACATCATGCCCAACGATGCCGGCAATGCCAATTTCCACACGGCCTATAATCGGCTGAAAGCCGATATTCTGGCGCAGGCCGGCGATGGCGTCTTCGTGCTGGACTGGGATGGCGCCAACCGCCAGGACGCGGACATTGCCGCCTATGCCGCCGCCTACTATCCGGGCGCCAGCAATCTGAATATCGCGGCCGGCACCTATTCCGGCGACTTCATCCATCCCAATGCTGCCGGCTACAGGGCATTGGACGATCTACTATCCGCCCAGGCCGGCATGCCGATCCCCCATGACAGCAATATCAGCCGGCGGGCGGCGGCGCGCTATCGCTCCTTCCCGCGGGAATTGCGGGGCGACCACACGGTGACCGTCGATGCCGTCGCCAAGAACTTGACCGCCATGGCGTCGAGCGCGCAACCGCTGGTCCCAACGCTGATCGAGGGCTCCCGCCTCGCCCCGGTCTTCATCGACGACACGGCGAGCACCATTGTCGGGGCGACGGCCATTCGCAGCGATATCGCCGCATCGCCCAATGCGGATGCCTTCGGCAAATATGTGGACCTGTCATCCTTTGGCGTCTGGGGCTTCGCCACCGGGCAAAACTACTGGCTGACCTTCAAGATGAATGGCAATGGCAATATCCGCGCCAATGGCTTCGGCATCAGGATCTGTCTGGATGGCCGGCCCATGCCGTTCACCGACCCGGCCAATGGCCGAACCAGCATATCCTGGCAGGCCGGCACTGCCGGCATCGATGAGCCGATCCTGGTGGCGGTGCAATTGCAGACCAGTGCCGAGGGCCAGACGCTAAATCTGAGCGGCAGGGCCTATGACCTCGCCATCACCCGTTCCGACTTCCCGCTCCTGCTGGCCGCCTGAACGCCATCTTCCCCGCATTGCCCGGCCCGACCGGGCAATGCGGCCGGCTACAGCTTCAATCCCGAAAGCGCCCGCAAGCGGCTGAGCTTTTCCTCGGCATTATCGCAAGCGGCCAGGGCTCGCTCGAACTCCATGACCTTGGCGCCGACCAGGAAACGGTACCAATAGCCCTGCAGAAAATGATAGACGAGGCCTTCGCGGCCATCGAGAAATCCAAGCTGGATGAAATAGCGATGAAGGAAGTATCCCAGCGCCGAAACCGGGAATGGCAGGGGATTATAGACCGCCTCCTTCATCCGGCGCCGGAAGGCCGTCTGGCGGGACGCATTGCTCTCGGTGATGTCCCTGTCGCGGGCGAATAGTCCATATTTCTGGTTGAGAACGTCGACGGCCTCGCGCGTCGCATATTTATTGTGCTTGTCGATGAAGAAGCTCAAATCATGCAGGTTGTGATCGGCAAAGCCGCCGGCGAAATGCACCACGCGCCCGTTCTCGACCAGGATATGCTCGTCCATCCAGCGCTGCTCGATGCGGCCATGGCCGCGCCTGAACAGCCGCAGCAGGCGCAATGGATGGCGGCCGCCATGCCTGATCCAGCGGCCCATGAAAATATGCTTGCGGTCGATAGTGACGCCCGCCACATCGGCGGGCAGAAAGGGTAATTCGCTCCCAATACGCGCCGCCAGATCGGCCTCGACGATCTCGTCGGCGTCCAGCCGTAAAATCCATTCGGCGGTGATCGGCGCATTGTCCATGCCCCATTGGAATTGCCTGGCATAATTGATCCAGGGATTGGTCAGGACCTGCGCTCCCGCCGCTTGCGCCAGTTCCACCGTGCGGTCCGTCGAGCCGGAATCGATGACGAATACCTCCGTCGCGAACCCCGCTGCCGAGGCGATTGCCCGGGCGATGTGACGCTCCTCGTCCTGGGCGAGGATGAGCACCGCCAGGCCGGTCATGCCCCCGCCCCGGCCAGGCGGCGAGGCCGCAGGGGCCTGGCCGGATTGCCGGCATAGATCATCCCCGGCTCCAGATTTGTAAACGCCACCCCGCGCGCGCCCAGCACCGCGCCATTGCCGATTTCCACGCCCGGCCCCACAAAGGCCTCCGCCGCCACCCAGGCGCCCTCTCCGATCACGATGGGCTTGGCGACCAGCTGGAAATGCGCGTCGTCCACATCGTGGCTGCCGCAGCAGAGATGCGCGCCCTGCGAAACCAAAGCCCGCTCGCCGACGACGATTGCCGCCATATTGTAGCAGTTGACCCGCGGTCCCAGCGTCGCATGGGCGTGCATCGTCAGATTGGGCGGATACCAGATGCGGGCGCTGCCATAGACATTGGCGGTCGCGTGAACGCGGGCCCCGCAGGCGCGCAGCACCATGATCCGCCATGTCCGCATCGGCGCGGGCGTCCAGCGCGCCAGCACCAGCCAGGCGGTCGCCCAGGCGAGCCGCTTGAGCCGGTGCGCCAGGGTAAAGCTGGCTCCACCGAACACGGCGCCATGCCGCCCGGCCTGCAGAATATCGCGGTCGCCATTCATCGCGCTGCTTCCTCCAAATGCATCAGCAGGTCAGCGGCCGCGCGCTCCGCCGAGAAATGGGTCTCGAATGCGGTCCTGGCGGCCAGGCGCATTCCCGCGCGCTGCGCTTCAGGCAGATCGAGATATGCGGCGAGCAACGCCCGCACGCCCGCCAGACTATCGGCCCGCACCAGCCCCGCTCCGGCCCGTTCCACTATGCGCCAGATATTGACTTTATCGGTGATCAATACCGGGCAGGAACAGGACAGGGCCTCCGCCACCGCAATTGCGAAATTTTCCTGGTGGGACGGCAGGATAAAGACTTCGGCGCCGCGAAACGCCCCCCATTTGGCCGCGCCGGTCAACATGCCGGGCCAATGCACCCGCGGCGCAATACCGGCCCGTTCCGCCAGTCCCGCCAGCCTGGCCTTCAACCCGGCCTGATCGGGGCCGGCGATCACCAGATCGAGATGCGGATGCGTTCGGGCTGTTCCGGCAAACGCCTCAATCAGCAGATCGCACCCCTTTTTGGGGTGAAGCCTGCCGAGAAACAGGAGATATCGCCTCCCTGCCAGCGCCGGCAGGACGGCGCCAAACGCCGCCCGCTGCTCGGCGTCCCCAGCCGGCGGCTGGCCTGACCCGAAAGCAACGGTTTCTTCCCGATAGCCGTGCCCGACAAAGCTATGACGCGCGCGCCGCATCTCCGTTTCCGTGGTGAACAGCACCGCCCGCGCCTCGCGCAGCACCCTGCCCTGCCACAATGTCCAGAATGCCTGCTTGGCCAGATGCTTCAGCGGATAGGTCTGCCGGAACCACGGGTCCATCATGCCATGGGCAAAGACCAGATAGGGCAGGCCCGACCGGCGCAGTCCCTGCCCGCCGCCGACCGAGGCATGGTTCCACAAGCCATGCACCACGGCGACATCGAAGCGGGCGGCATGGCGCGCCACCCATTTGGCCAATGCCGGCGTATAGCCATATCGCTTCACCCACCGCCCCACCCCATGGACCTGATGCGGCCAATGGCGCAGGAACGCCGCCTCCGGCGCATCGAGCGTCACGATCTCGGTCCCATGTCCCCATTCGGCCATGAGATCGGCGGCGAGCCGCAGCCCTTCTATAGGGCCTCCGGTGCGCGGGTCTGCCGACGCGATGATGTGCAGGATCCTCATTGCAGCAGCCCGCTATAGAGCTGGAACATCCGCTCGCCATATTGATCCCAGCCGCCAAGCGCGCCGACCCGCGCCCGCGCCCGATACCCCATGGCCGCGCGCTCCGCGGGATTGTCCGCCATCCAGGCGATTGCCGCCGCGATGGCCTCGGGGCTGCGGATCGGAACCACCAGCCCCTCGGCGCCATGTGCGACATGCTCGCGCGCGCCGGTATTTTCGGACAGGATGACCGGGCAGCCACAGGCCATGGCTTCGGCCACCACCAGCCCGAACCCATCCTCGATGCTGGGCAGGACCAGAACATGGGACCGGGACATGACATGGCGCAGCCTGTCATGATCCACCCGCCCCATGACCCGGACATTACCAGCCCGCAGCCGGCGGCCCAGCCGCTGCCGCACCGCCGGCTCCATGCTGCCGATCAGCGTCAGCGTCACGGCGCGGGACGCGAGCAGGTCGAGCGCGTCGAACAGATCGAAGGCCCCCTTGCGCACCGAAAGATCGCCGACGAACAAGAGATCGAACGTCCCGGAGCCGGGCCGGCCTTCCATCCTGAACCGCGTGAGATCGACCCCATAAGGCACCACCGCCACCCGTCCCGCATCCACACCCGCTTCGACGAAACTCCGTTTCGCCAATCCCGAGGGCACTACGATCAGGTCGGCCAGCTCATATTCAGTCAGTTCGCGCTCATGGGTCGTTGGCGCATAATAGCTATTTTCCAGGCCGACGCGCTCATATTCTTCCCGGAGCAGGCGATGCTGCCAGCCGATATGCGTACAGCCGCGATCCAGCACATATCTGGCCCCGTGCCGCTGTGCCGCCGGCCCGCTCCACAGACCAAGCCCCTCTTGCGCCACGAAAATATCCGTGTCCGGCAAGCGCCGGGAGACCAAGGCATCCTGCAAGAGCGCCGAAGCGCGATGCATATGCTGCATATCGCGCGGGCCGGGCTGTATCGCAGCGGGATATCGCAGCATCATCAGCGGCCGCAGCACGGGCAAGGTCGTCACCCGGTCGCGCGGCACATTCTCTCGCTTCAGGCTGCCCCAATTGAAGCCGGAATAGATGCGGCCAAGGCTGTTCCTTTTCAGCATCTGCCGCGCCAAAGCGAACATATGGGCGCGGCCATGGGCCGATATCGTAACCTTCACGTTACGCCTCCATCGAGGCCGGCAAGCCGCGCCAATTGCCGATAGGCCGCTGCAAAGGTGCAATCCGCCACATGCGCCTCCGCCAGCAGCCGCAAATGTTCCGCCGGCTCCAGCGCCTTCGCCATGGCATGGGCCAATGAGCCCACCTCCCCCGCCCTGAACAGCAGCGCCGCCGGGCCGCCGGCCTCCTTCAAGCCTCCCCTGTCGGAGACCACCACCCGGCACCCCGCCGCCAGTCCCTCCACCGCGACCTTGCCGAACGGCTCCTCATAGCGCGACGGCACCACCAGCACTTTGTGCCGATTCAGCAGAGCATTGCATTCCGCCTGCGATTTGGCGCCGGCAAAGCTGATCCGCGCCTGCAATCCCAGCTTGCCGGCCAGGCACTCGTATCCCGCCTGGCCCGAGCCGCGCCCCACAATGGTCAGCCGGGAATGCGGGAAGCGCTGCATGGCCTCGATCAGCGTCTGGATGCCTTTCTCTGGCTCCAGCCGGCCGACAAAGATGAAATCCGCCGCCCTGCTGCTCCATGCGATCTCCCGCCGAAACACCTGTTCGTCATAGCCGGGAAAGATCACCGCCGCGCAGCCCGGTATCTTGCCGCGGACGAATTCGCTATTGGCGATCCTGAATCCTGCCGCCTCGATCCGCCGCAACAGCCAGCCGGACAATATTCCGCCACCGCCCCGGACATGGCTGGCATACCAGATCGTGAACGGCTTTCTCGTCACCAGGACCGGCCAGTTGAGACGCACCGATGGATGCCGGGCGATGACCCGGTCCGCCCAGCGGAACAGCGATAGCAGGCGCAACGGATTTGGGCCTCGCACCATCGCCACGCCGTCGTTGCGCTCCACCGCGCTCGCCGTCTGGGTGATCACGATCACCTCGTGCCCATCGGCGGCGGCGCGCCGCGCAATGTTCTCGGCCGTCACCTCCAATCCGCCGATGGCGGGCCAATAGGCATGGCTGGAGATCAGCACTTTCATGGCCAGCCTCCGGCCGCCCGGGGCATCAGGGCGCCGCGCCGATGAGCGGCGATCAGTTCGGCGCCGGCGGCGGCCAGCCGCCCCAGGGTCAGCGACAAAGTCAGGGTCAGCGCCCCGGCAATGGTGCCGATATCGACGACGAGGGCAATCAGCACGCAAGTACCCAGCCCCACCGGGATTTGCAGCCAGCTATAGCCGGTCCAGCCTCGATGAGCGACCAGGCGCCACGCCGTCAGCGAACCGCGATTGGCCAGCGCCACCGCCGCCGCCACCAGAATTTCGAAGTCCAGGCCGGCATAATTCGGCCCGACCAGCGCCAGCAAAATCCATGGCGCCAGATAGGCCACGCCCAGCAGCAGCAATGCCGGCGCCATGGTGAGCATGACCAGGGCCCAGTATTTTCTCAGCAGGTTCCGGGTCGCCTGCGCGAAAATCGGTACGCAAAAGGCATAGGTGAAAGCATCGACGGGCAACAGCAATTGCTGGATACGGCCGATCGCCCCCAACCCGGCCACATCGCTGACGCCGGCGAACAGCGACAGCGCGACGATAACGATCTGCGCCTGGAACACATGATAGAGATCGACGGGCAATTGCTGGCGAACCGCAAGCCGGACCTCGCGCCGATCCTCCTCGCGCCATCCCCGCTCCCGCCCGATGATCTGGCGCGACCAATTGACCATTGGCCCCACCTTGAGCAGCGCCACCAGCACGCTGAGGCCCACTGCCCAGTAAATGTCCAGCATTCCCAAGGCGTGGAGCGCCAATACCGCCAGAATTCTCAGCGCCGCCAAGCCGATTTCGACCGCTTGGACCCGGCTCGTCCGCCGGGCAAAATAGAGCACTTGTTCAGCAAGGCGGCCATGCAGGTCGGCCCACCAGAACATCAGCAGGAAAACGCAGAGGCAAATGGCCGTCTCCAGCGCCGCGCCATTATGCAGGAGCAGCGCGAACGCCGCGCCGAGCACCGGGGGCAGCATGATCGGTGCCAGCCGGCGGCGCATGCGCATGACCGCTTCCTGCGCCTCGGCGGCGCGATCCATAGCGGGCCAGGTCCGGCCCAATATGGCGGTAAAGCTCAACTGCGCGCCGCCACTGGTCAGGATAATGATCGCGCCCATGAGCGTGGTGACGATCGTGTAGAGCCCGTAATCGGCAATCGAGGTCCAATGGGCGATCATCAGCCCCGCCAGGGCGGTGAGGCCCTGGGCAATGGTGCTGGCGACGAGAAAGGTGCTGGCCCGCCGGATCGGCAATCGCTGAAGATAGCGCAGCGGGGCCAGGTCGCGGGTCATGGCGATCCCGCCCTGCCCATGCGCGGCCCGGTTGGCCGGGAAAATGCAGCCGGCGCCTCCCGCGCCATGTCCGGCAAGCTTTGCCGCGCCAGCGCCAGAGTGAGGCCGCCGGCCAGCCAGGGCAAGGTCGCCATGCCATTATTGCCGGTCACTTGCGCGATCAGGATGAGGGGAGCGGCAAAGCCCGCCATGACCATGGCCGCGCTGTTCCCCGCCAGCGCCCCATTGGCCGCTTTCAGCAATATTGCCGCGACGATCAGCATGCGCAGGCCGATAAAGGTCACCCCGAAGACCGGGCCCAGTTCGAGCACCATGCGCGGCCATTCCCCTTCCGCCAGGAGGAACATCCGCTCGCCTGCCGCCAGGAACGAGCCGGCATTGGAGCCGGTGCCGATGCCGAGACCCCACATATCGGCCCGCTCGAATTGCGCCGTCACCCCCGTCAGGATGGTCCAGATCCGCTCGAAGACGGAGCCTTCGCTGCTGCCGGCCATGGTCTGGCGCTGCGCCATGGTTTCATAGGCATCGGGAAACACCGCGACGAAGACCACGAAGAAGGCGGCGATCAGTCCGAACAGCGCTATTATCCCGCCGAAGCGCCCGGTTCTCTGCCCCACGATGAGCGAGCCGATCATGGCGAAAACCACGATGATGGCGGCCGATACGAAATATGACCGGGCGCCGCTCAGCGCCCCCATGACCAGCACCGCCATCCCGCCCGCCACAAGTAATATCCGGGGCGCCTGGATGAAATTGCGCCCCAGCGCCGTCAGCAGCAGCGTGGCCAGCGCAAAGCTCGCGAAAGTGGCCTGCGCCTGCGCGAAGGTGAATGGGCCATAGGGGCGCACGACGCCGGAAACCACCGTGAAGCGGCCCTCAAGATCGTCGCCCAGCCCCTTGTTGATCGGCGCATCCACCGGCGAATGAAACTGCACCATGACCAGAATGCCCACCGGCACCGCCAGCCAGAGGCAAAGCCGCAGCAGCCGCGCGATGTCTTCCGGGTTGAAGGTTTCCGGAATGATGAACAGCAGCGGCACGAATAACAGGTAGAAGCGCATCCCGATCAAGCTGACCAGCACATTCACGCCCGTGCTCAATTGCAACAATGCCAGGAGCAGCAAGGCCAGCGCGGCGATGCAATACCAGAATGACAGCACCGAGAATTTCACCCCCCGATAGCCGACATAATGGATGATCGCGGCGATCATCAGCGGATCGCGCAGGAACAGCAGCGGCTGCTCGAACGAGCCGAAGGCCCATTTGCGCAAGACGCCCTCCAGCAGCACGAGAACGAATATCCACTGCACCAGCCTGACGATGATCCGGCGCGCCCGCTCGTCCGGCGGCGGGGCGATGGCGGTGTCGGCGCTATTTTGCTCCATAGCTGCCAATTCCGCCTCCGGCCGATTGCCGCCGATCTTCACAAAGCAGTCCAAGCTGCCGCTCGAAGCCATTCAGAATGGCTGCTTTTCCCCAGCGCTCCTGTGCCCTGTTTCGCGCCGCCGCTCCCAGTTTCTCGCAGAGTTCCGCATCGTCCAGCAGGCGGCTGATACCGGCAACAAAACCGTCAATGTCGCCCGGCATGGTGCAAAGACCGCAATGCTCCATTTCGGTGGCGAGCCCCGTTCCCGGCGCCGCCGTCGCGATGACCGGCCGTCCCGATGCCAGCATATTGGCCAGCTTGGACGGCAGCATCAGGTCCGCCGCGCCGGCGATTTGCGGCAAGAGATGGATGCTCGCCAATCCGAGAAGGGCGCCCAATCGCTCTTTGGGCTGCAGATCGCGGAACTGGATATTGGTCAGGCCCGCCGCCCGCGCTTCGAGATTGGCCCGGTTCGGTCCCTCCCCGCAAACCACGAAAGTCAGGTCCGTCCGCTCTCTCAACCGGCGGGCCACCTCCACGATGATCTCGGTACCCTGCTTATTGGCGATATTGCCCGAATAAAGCGCGACATGGGGCGTGGTGATGCCCCATTCCGCCCGATAGTCCGACCCGTCCGGTCCCGGCTGCACCGCGTCGAGATCGGCCCAATTGCGGAACTCGACGATCCGGTCCGCGCATACGCCTTTTTCCGCCAGCCTGCGGCCCATGAAGGGAGAAATCGTGCTGACGATATCGAACCTGTTCAGCACCGCCCGCTCGAAAAACCGCGCCAGCCGCGCGCCCGGCCCGCCATCCCTGAGCAGACCAGTGGCGAAGGCGGCTTCGGTTTCGAAATCCTGAATATGGAGCCAGCTTTTCGCGCCGCACGGGCCAGCGGCCAGGCGCGCGACCGGCGCGGCGATCAGCGAGGGTGCCACGCTCATGACCACATCCGGCCGCCAGAACCAGGCCCGCATCAGCATGGGGAACAAGGCCGCCAGCCCGAAACTGCAATGATGCAGCAGCCGCCTGCCCCCGGATGGCCCGGCCGGGATGTAATGAGGCACGCGGGTGACATCGACGCCGTTCTCGGAACCGCGCGCATAGGTGAAGGCACTATGGCCCGCCATGATCTTCCAGCCCGGATAATAGGGACACGCCGCCACCACCTGCACCTCATGGCCATTGCCGGCCAGCGCCTCGGCCATGCCGGTGGTATAGACGGCGATGCCGATCGGTTCGGGCGCGTAATTGAGGCCCAGGATCAGCAGCTTCACGCCGCTCTGTCCTGCGCAACATGCTGCACGAACCAGGCATAGACATCGCGAATGCCCTCCTCCAATCCGATGCGCGGCCTCCAGCCCATGCCCCTGAGCGTGTCGGCGCTCATCAGTTTGCCCGGCGCGCCGTCCGGCTTGCTCAGGTCGTGCACGATGTCGCCGCCGAACCCGACCACGTCGCCGACCAGCCGCGCCAGATCGAGGATCGGGATGTCCCGGCCCGACCCCACATTGACCGGCTCCGCGCCCGAATAGGTCTTGAGCAGGAACACCAGCGCGTCGGCGCAATCGTCGGCATGCAGGAATTCACGGCGCGGGGTGCCGGTCCCCCATATGGTCAGGCTGGATTCCCCGTTCATCCTGGCCTCATGGGCCTTGCGGATCAGCGCCGGCAGCACATGGCTCGACGCCAGATCGAAATTGTCACCCCGCCCATAGAGATTGGCCGGCATGGCGGAAATATAGTCCCGCCCATGCTGCCGGCGATATGCCTCGGCCAGCTTGATGCCGGCGATCTTGGCCAGGGCGTACCATTCATTGGTCGGCTCCAGCGGCCCGGTCAGCAGCGCGGTTTCGTCAATCGGCTGCGATGCGGATTTTGGATAGATGCAGCTCGAGCCCAGGAACAGCAGCCGCTCCACGTCATGGCGATGCGCCGCCTCGATGACATTGGCCTCGATGATCAGATTGTCATAGAGAAAATCCGCCGGGTATCTCTCATTGGCCCATATCCCGCCGACCCGGGCCGCCGCCATGATGATGGCGTCGGGCCTGGCATGATCCACGAAAGCCTCGACCTCCGCCTGCCGCTTCAGGTCGACCACCTCGCGGCCGGCGCTGATGATCGCGCAATCCTCCGAGGCCAGCCGGCGCACCAATGCGCTGCCGACCATGCCGCGATGGCCGGCGACCCAGACGCGCTTGCCCGCTAGATCGTACATTCCGCCTCCTCCACCATGCTGTCATTCGCCATGATGCGCAGGTCCTCGCGCACCATTTCGGCGGCCAGTTCGCGAACACCGGTCTTGTGGCTCCAGCCCAGTTTCTGCCGCGCCTTGCTCGGGTCGCCCAGCAGCATATCCACCTCGGTCGGCCGGAAATAGCGCGGGTCCACCGCGACCAGGCAGCGTCCCGTCGCCGCGTCGTGGCCCTGCTCCTCCAGGCCGCTGCCACGCCATTCAATGGCCATGCCGATATCGGCGAAGGCCCATTGCACGAAGTCGCGCACCGCGCTCGTCACGCCGGTGGCCAGCACGTAATCGCCGGGCTCGTCCTGTTGCAGCATGCGCCACATGCCCTCGACATATTCGCGCGCATGGCCCCAGTCGCGCCTGGCGTCGAGATTGCCCAGATAGAGCTTGTCCTGCCGGCCCAGATGGATCGCCGCCACCGCCCGGGTGATCTTGCGGGTAACGAAAGTTTCGCCGCGCACCGGGCTTTCATGGTTGAACAGGATGGCGTTGGAGCCGTGCATGCCATGGGCTTCGCGGTAATTCACCACGATCCAATAGGCGTATAGCTTGGCTACCCCATAAGGCGAGCGCGGATAGAACGGCGTGGTCTCGCTTTGCGGCACTTCCTGCGCCAGCCCGAAAAGCTCCGAGGTCGAGGCCTGGCAGAACCGCACCCGCTCGGTCATGCCGAGAATGCGGATGGCCTCCAGCAGGCGCAAGGTGCCGATGCCATCGGCATTGGCGGTATATTCGGGCGTCTCGAAGCTGACCCGCACATGGCTTTGCGCCGCCAGGTTATAGATTTCGTCCGGCTGGGTTTCCTGCATGATGCGGACCAGATTGGTCGCGTCGGTAAGGTCGCCATAATGCAGGATGAGCCGCGGATTTTGCCGGAGATGCTCGATACGGCCGGTATTGACCGATGACGACCGCCGCTTGATGCCGTGGACGACATATCCCTTGTCCAGCAAAAGCTGCGCCAGATAGGCGCCATCCTGCCCGGTAATACCGGTGATAAGGGCGGTCCTTGGCCTATTCATGCCTGCTCCAAGCCATATGACGGGCAATGACAAGAGTAATGGAGAGCGAACACTATTTTTGGCCGGCCCGGCAATAGATAAATTCCGCCTCTGCCGCCCGGGGGCGCCGAAGACTGTCAAAACCCGCACCTGGTGGCGAGAAAAACCTGCCGTCTCTTGCATCCGCCTCGGAAACCGGCAAGTCTGGAGCGGATCGAGCGATAAAAACTTTCCGCCCCGGCGGAAATTTTTCAGGCCGCTGTCATTTTAAGGTCCGACATGGATGCCGAGATCGACCTTCGGGCGGTTTTCAGTTTTCTCCGGCGCCAGTTCTGGCTGGTGCTGGCGATCTTTCTGGCAATTATCGGCCTGGCTGGCCTATACCTGCTCACCCTGACTCCGATCTACACCGCCACCACCCTGGTCATGGTCGATCCCAGCAGCAGGAACCTGCTTCTCGACCAGCCGCAGACCGGCGCCAGTTCGGCTATCGACGCCCGTGTCGAAGGCGAGGTGCTGCTGGCCAAGTCGGACAATGTATTGCTGGCGGTCATCGATCGCGAAAATCTCGGCGCCAACAGCGAGTTTCAGGCTGGCCCGGGCTTTGCCGACCGCCTGCTGTCATTCCTTGGTTTGCGCGCGCCGCTATCCTCGACCCCCGACGATGCCCTGCGGCAAATCCTGGCCAAGCTGGATTCCAGAATCAGCGTACAGCGGCATCGCGCCACCTTCCTCATCTCGATTTCCGCGAGTTCGGAGGACCCCGACCTGGCGGCCAGATTGGCCAATGCCATGGCCAGCGCCTATATCGGCAGTCAATTGAGCGCCAAGGTGCAGGGCGCATTGGCGGCCCGCGACGTGGTGATACGGCAATTGGATGCGGCGCGCCAAAGCCTGATGGAGAATGACGGCTTTTCCCAGCGCCCGGTCGAGGAGGCACCCGAAACGCCGACCGAACTCTACGACATGCGGCAGCGCGGCGATCTGGCGCGTCGGCAATATGAACAATTGCTGGCCCTGTCCCAGCAATTGCAGGCGGAAGCCAGTCTTCAACTGGCCGATAGCCGGGTGGTTTCGGCGGCGCTGCGTCCCGATCTGCCGAGCTTCCCCAATGCCCGCAACATGCTGGCCCTGGCCGCCCTGATCGGCCTCGTGCTCGGCATTTTCCTGGCCTTCCTTTACGAGCATTTCATCGGCGGCGTCACCTCGGACGATCAATTGGCCGCCATTGCCAGGACCCGGTCGGCCCTGGTCGTGCCGCGCGTCAAGCTCCTGCCCGATCAGCACAGCGTCGCCGAAGCGCTTATTGCCGCGCCCTTATCCGCCTATGCCGAGGCAGTGCGGCGGGTTCGGACCAGCATCGACCACAGCCTGGCCATGGCCTCGAAATCCGAACCGGACCGGGCCCCGATCATCATGGTGACCTCGGCGGCGTTCGCGGAGGGCAGAACCACCCTGGCGCTGTCCATTGCCCGCTCCTATGCGCTGGCCGGGCGCGCGGCCCTGCTGATCGATTGCGATTTCCGGCGTCCCTCCATCCATCGTCAACTCGGCGTCGGCGCCTCCGACGGTCTGTTCAATGCGCTCAGATCCGGCGAAATGCTGGACAATTTCCGCACCGCCGCCACCGAGGACAAGCAGACCGGCCTGCTGACGCTGATCGGCTCGCAGTCCAGCGACGTCGCCACCGACCAATTGGTCACCAGCCGCAATTTCGAGCGGCTGCTGGCCGCCGCCGCCTCGGCCTTCGAGATCGTCGTCCTCGATACCCCGCCGCTGGGCCACGTGGTCGATGGCAGCTATATCGCGCGCCAGGCCGATGCGGTGGTCATGGTGGTGCAATGGGCCACTACCCCGCAACAGGACGTGCGCAAGGCCCTGTTGTCGCTGGAGCCCGCATTGCGCGGCAGCGTGCCGCTCATCCCGGTTCTCAACCAGCAAAAGCTGTGACGGCCCCGCGACCTGCCGCCTTGCCGCTCAACTGCCGGTGCCGGTGGAAAGCTCCCGCCACAGGGTCAGCGCCAGGATTCTGCAATCCAGACATAGGCTCCAGTTCTGGATATAGGCCAGATCGTGATGGATCCGCGCCAGCGCCAGCTGCGGCTCGGTCGTCGGGCCGCGCAGGCCGTTGACCTGTGCCCAGCCGGTGAGCCCCGGCCTGACCCGGTGCCGATCATCGTAATAGGGCGCCAAATCCCTATAGGGCATGCCCGCCGCCAGCATACCGGGCACATGGGGGCGCGGCCCGATCAGCGACATGTCCCCGAACAGCACATTGATCAATTGCGGCATCTCATCCAGGCTGGTCCGGCGCATGAACCGCCCGAGCCGGGTGATGCGCGGATCGCCGCCGACCGCCTGCCGGAGCCCGGACTGGTCGCCCAGCTCGGTCCGCATCGAGCGGAATTTATAGACGCCGAACAGCTTGCCATCGAGGCCCTCCCGCTGCTGGCGGAAGAATACCGGCCCCGGACTGGTGCGCTTGATCAGGATCGCCAGAACGAGAAAAAGCGGCGAAAGCAGTATTAGGCCGGCCAGCGCCAGCACGACATCGATCGTCCTCTTGGAAATGGAATTCCTGCGCCAGCGGACGCCCGGCGCCGCCATGTCCGACAATCGGAGCGGCAGCCCGCTCTGGCTTAGATGAAGCTCGTGCTGCTGGCGGCCGGCAAAAACAGATGGGTCACGCGCCGCAGCCGTGACAGGCCATGCTTGGTCGTACAGTGTCATCGTTCCTGCCCATCGGAATTATAACTGCAGATCGATCCCAGCGCTTGCGGCAATGGCGGCCGCATCATGGTTAACTACGGGTTAATACATACAACCGCCCGGAACGGTCTTTGTCAAAGCTCCCGCCCCTCCTCGTCATCCAGCCCCAGCTCCCTTGCCGCGATATTCATGCCCCAGCGCAGCAGGTCGCGCGCGATATCCATGGAACTGCCCTCCACATAACAGCGCAGTTCGGGGGCATTCCCCGAGGCCCGGAAATGCACCATGTCCCCCGCTCCGGTGCGGAATTGCAGCCCGTCGATCTGCACCAGCTCCGCAATGCCATGCGGCTCGAACAGGGCTGCCGCATAGTCGGGATCGTCCGCCAGCCGGCCGAGAAACCGCCGGCTGCGCGCCTCCGGCACGTTTCGCAGGCGATCGGCCAGCGCCGCCTGCAATGGCAATTGCGCCACCACGTCCTCGATCCGCCGTCCCGGGCCGGTGGCGCCCAGCATGCACAATATAGGGAGCACGGCATCGCGGGTGGCCAGTTCGGGCAGGTGCCTGCCGGCTACACTGACATGCCTGCCCACGAAAGTGCCGCCATTGGCCTCGAACCCGATCACCGCGCCCGGCGCCTCCGCCATCGCCGCCATCACATAGGGCGATCCCACCCTGGTCCGCACCACGCGGGCAAAGGCCCCGATCCGCTCGATGCCGGAATTGGCGGTCACCGGCGTCACCACGCTCTCGGCTCCCAGATATCGCGCCGTGACCAGGCCGAGAACGTCGCCGCGCACGAATTGTCCCCTGCCGTCCATCAGCAGCGGCCTGTCGCCATCCGCATCCGCCGAGACGATGGCGTCGAGTCCATATTGCTCCAGCCAGCCCGGCAGCGGCGCAAACACCTCGTCGCCCAACGCCTCGCTATCCACCGCCACGAAATTATCGGCCCGCCCCAGCCCGATCGTCTCCGCCCCGAATTGCCTCAGCACCTGCCCCAGCACGTCCCGGACCACACTGGAATGCTCGAATATCCCGATCCGCCACCCCTTCAGCTGCCTGGCCGGCAGCAGGTCCGCAAAGCGCGCGATATAGCGCTGCTGGGCGAGCGCCCCTTCCTGGGCCATCGACACGGTCAGGTCCGGCACCGGCTCAGGGCCGAGCGCTGCCAGGATTCCCGCCTCATCCGCCTTGCCGACTTCCCCGCCGGGCAGGTAGAATTTGAGCCCGTTCCGTTCCGCCGGGACATGGCTGCCGGTGACCATCACCGCGGCGCTGCCGGCAGCCATGGCGTGCAGCGCCAGCGCCGGCACCGCCAGCATTCCGCAATCCACCGGCTCCAGCCCCGCCGCCGCTATGGCCATGGCGCAATCGGCGGCAATGGCGGGGCTCGACGGCCTGAAATCCCGGCCGATGAATATCCTGCCGCTGCCGGCCATGCCCTGTCGGCACAGATGCGTGATAAAGGCCCGCATATAGCGCCGCGCCGCCTGTCCCTCCAGCTCCGCCGCCAGCCCGCGCAGGCCGCTGGTGCCGAATTTCAGGCTGCTCACGTCTCGCCTATTGACTATAGAGCTGCGTGAAGAAGGCCGCGCCGCCCTCCGCCTCGGCATCGTCTTCGCCCGGTATTTTCGGATCGGTCAGGAACAGGCCGGTAAACGACATGTCGTCGCGCGAAAACCGCGATGGGATCGGCGGCGGTGCCGGCTCCCTGCTGGCGCTACCCGCCCCCTGCCCGGCCATCTGCTGCACCGAGAACCCGGCGGCGGGGCCGCCTTCATGCTTGGCCGTCAACACCTGATAGACCTGCTTGATGGTGCGGGCCGTACCGCCGGCATCGTAGAATATCGCTCTATTGGCCTGGGCCTGGCGCGGAAACAGGTTGACCGCGACCTGGTCGGGATTTTGCAGCCCGGCGCGAAACATCTTTTCCGCGCCCTGGGCGCCAAGAAAGTGGGCGATATACAATTCCCCCGGACTCGGCATGCGCCCGAAGGCCGAAAACAGATATTCGCCATTGGACCGCGTGAACGCCGCCGCCAGGTCGGCGGCGATCTGCGGGTCTTCCCGCAGCTTGAGGATGGCGGCGCGCCGCGCCGGGTCGCGCACCACGTAATCGCCGCCCGCATTCACCTCGATCTGGTCGGCATGGGCCTTGTAGCCGAGGCGCGGCCCATCCTGCTTCATCACCTGCAACCAGGTGCCCTCCAGAAACTGGAACAGCCCCACCGCCGAGGAGGTGCCCGCCCGCGCCTGCGGATCGAGGCTGCTTTCCCGCATGGCGGTTTGCAGCAGATAGCCGAAATCCACCCCGCTGCGCGTGCCCGCCGCCGTCAGCGCGCTTGCGAGATTTTGCGGGATTTTAATCGGCTGCACACCCATGGGCGGGCTTTCACGAGGGAATCGGGAACCGGTACAATATCACGCCGGGACGCTAACAATGCGTTAACCAAGCTTAAGGCCTGGTTACCCGGCGCTCCAGCGCGTCGCCACCTCGGCAAGCGCGGGCCGTGGCCGGTCCTCCACGCTGGCGCTGGGCGTGCCGATATGCACGAAGCCCACGAATTGCTCCCCTTCGCCGGCGCCCAGCATCCGCGCCGCCTCGGCGTCGAAAGTGAACCAGCGCGTCACCCAGGAGGCGGCATAGCCCAGCGCATAGGCGGCATGGACGAGGTTGAATGCCACATTGCCGGCCGACAGCACCTGCTCCAGCTCCGGCACTTTCGGATGTTCCCTGGGCGCGGAGATCACCCCGATGGTCACCGGAGCCGGCAGGAAACGCCGGCGTTCCATCTCCAGCCCGGCCTCATCCAGCCCCGGATTGCGCGCCGCGGCGATGGCCGCCAGCTTCTCGCCCGCCTCAGCCCGGGCCGCGCCGTCGATGATCACCAGCCGCCAGGGCGTGAGCTTGCCATGGTCGGGCACCCGCGTGCCGATCGCCAGGATGGTTTCCAGCTCGGCCTCGGACGGACCCGGCTCCTGCAAGAAGGCCAGTCCCACCGAGCGGCGGGTCAATAGATAATCGCGCAGAACCGGATTGGCGGGCATGAAAATCTCCTTGTTTGTCCGATAGATATCCGTTCGCGCCAGCTTGGGCAAAGTGCATGCCGCGAAAAAGGCGGCATCTTGCCACTGCGCTGTTTAAAAGCCACGGTGAATGTGACACAGCTTTTCCCAAATCTCGGCCTATCCGTTCCGGAAGGATTCGCCGATCAATCCATGCGGCCGCCCGGGAGTCTTCATGCGTTTTGCAGTTTTATTGGCGATCTTGATCGGATTGACGACCCTGATCGCGCCGCCGCTCACCCCGCCGCTGGCGCAGGAAAACGCCGAGATGCCGCCACTGCCACGGCCCCGGCCCGACCGGGAAGCGGGCGAGATCGTCCCGCCGCCCCCCGCCGATACGGCGGCCGAAGCCATTGCGGCGCTGACCAATGTTCCCCAGCCGGTGACGCTGACGGCGCGCATCACCGAGGACGGCGCCGCCATTGCCGATGGCCTGATCTGGCGGATTTTCGAGAGCGCCATGGACGAGAACGGCGAAATGGCGCTGGTGGCCAAGGCCGAAGCCGGCAGCGCCGATCTTGAGCTTCCCCCCGGCGAATATGTCATCCATCTCGCCTATGGCCGGGCCCAGTTCAGCGAGCCGCTGGTGGTGGTTCCCGGCAACAATCAGGTGGATCTGGTTCTCGATGTCGGGGCCATCAGGCTCAATTCCGCCGTCACCGGCGATATCGCCATCTCCCCTTCCCTGCTGCATTTCGACATCCTGACCGCAGGCAATGGCGCGGAACGCGTGCCGGTGGCCGAAAACCTGGCGGCCAACGAGATCGTCACCCTCAATGCCGGAACCTATCAGGTCGTTTCCCGGTTCGGCGACATCAACGCTGTGGTGCGGGCCGATTTGCGGGTGGAGCCGGGCCAGCTCACCGACGCCACGCTTTATCATCATGCTGCCGAAGTGTCGTTCAAGCTCGTCTCTGAGGAAGGCGGCGAGGCGATCGCCGATGTCGAATGGACCCTCCAGACCAGCGATGGCGCCACCCTCTTCACCGAGCGCGGCGCCTTCCCCTCCACCGTGCTGGCCGAAGGCGAATATCTCGTCCTCGCCAAGCTGGGCGACCAGGTCTACAATCGGGAATTGCAGGTCCAGGCCGGCGGCCAGCGGGAATTCGAGGTCCTGTCCTCGATCTATTAGGGCTATAGGCCTCACCCAGCCTATCGCAGACCTCATCCTGAGCCTGTCGAAGGACGAGGTCGGGTAACTCCACGCCCGCGACCCCATGGTTCGACAAGCTCACCATGAGGTCTCTCCATCTCCCGCCCGCCACGCTGGCGCCCTATTTGCGTATCGCTATCGGCAATGACAGCGCGCATCGTTGAACGGCGGCTCTTTCGTCGTCAGATATGCCGCATGGAAACGGGAGAGAACCCATGACTTTCAACGCATTCGCTTCGCGCCGTCTGCCGACGCTGGCCGCCGCCTGCCTGATCGGCGTGGTCCTGCCCGCCACCCCGGCCCTGTCCCAGGACAAGTCCAAGATCAAGACCAAGGCGCCGGCCCCCGCCGCGCTTGAGATCGCCCATTCGGTTTCCATCCCGCATATCGACACCGTGGATTCGAACCTGTCCGAAGACGTACTCTCCGCCATTCTGTCGGGCGCCATTGCCGAACATGCCGACGCATTGGCCGGGCTCGACGCCACCAGCATCACGGTGCCGGAAATCGTCTTCACCCTGTCCTCGCAACGCGGCAAGAGCCGCGATGACGCTTTGGTGACCTTCAGCGATCTCGTGCTCACCGACGTTACCGACGGCGTCGCCGGCAGCGTCACCCTGGGCGGCATCGCCGTCGAGACCGACAAGACCAGTGCCGATTTCGGGACCATGTCGGCCGCCAATTTCAATATTGGCGGCATGCTCGGCCTTTATGGGCTGGTCGACGCGGCCGGACGAACCGAATTCCAGACCATCTACACCGATTTTACGGCCGCAGGCGGCAATCTGGAGACCGACGAGACCAGTTGCGCCATCGGCGCCGCCGCCGGTGCCTGGTTCAAGGCCCGGCCCCTCCAGACCTCCTTCATCGAGATCATGGCGCTGACCCAGGCGCTGGAGGACGATCCCGACGACCTCGATCCGGCGCTCCTGTCCAGCATGGTGCGCATCTATGCCGATATCCTCACCGCCTTCGAAACCTCCGAGATGAGCTTTGACGGCCTGTCCTGCTCCGGCGTCGACGATGAAGACCGGCCGCTGACTTTCGACATTGCCGGCTTGGTGATGGATGGCATGTCCCCCGGCATCTATCCCGCCATCTCCATGGACGGCTTCAGCGTGGTGGTGGAGGGCGACGGCGCCGTCACGCTCGACAATCTGACGATCAAGCAAGCCGATCTCGGCGGCGTCATCGCCACCTTGGAAACTGTCCCCGACAATGTCGACGAGACCTGGTTCGAAGAGCATGGCCGCGCCCTGATCCCCTCCATGGAGGGCCTGTCCTTTGCCGGCCTGTCGATCGACATTCCCGATCCCGACAATGCCGACGAACGCATCCAGGCCAGCGTCGGCGCCTTCGACCTGACCCTGGGCGAATATCTCAACGGCATCCCCACCGATCTCGACATCTCCGCCACCAATATCCAGGCCGTGCTGCCCGAAAACGGCGACGACACCTTGGAGCAGCTCCGGGCGCTGGGCATCACCGACATCGATTTCGGCTTTCGACTGGCCGGCGCCTGGAACGAGGCCGATAGCATTATCGACATCGAGGAAGTCTCGTTCACCGGCGTCGACCTGGTCACGCTCAATCTGGCCGGCATCATCGCCAATGCGACCGCCGACCTCTTCGCGCTGGACGAGAACGCCATGATCGAGGCCGGCAGGGAGCTGGCGCTGAAGGCGATCCGGGTCAATGTGGCCGATGCCGGTCTCGCCGATCTCGTGCTGGCCATCGCCGCCGCCGAACAGGGCGGCGATCCGGCGAGGCTTCGCCCGATCTATGCCGATCTGGCCAAGGGCACGGTGATCAGCCTGCTGGCCGGTGTCGCCGATGCGGCCAAACTGGGCGACGCCGTCGCTGCCTTCGTTTCCGGCAGCGCCAAAACCCTCGAAATCGGCATCACCGCCAAGGACGAACCCGGCCTCGACATGGCCGATTTCCTCGCCGCCGAGAAGGACCCCGCCTCGCTCCTGGGCAAGGTGAACATCTCCGCCACGGCGAAATAACAACGCGATCAACCACCCCGCGCCACCAGCGCGGGTTGCCCCGCCCCATAGACCTCATGGTGAGCCTGTCGAACCATGAGGTCGCGGCCACAGCTTTTCCGGCCGCCCGCGCTTCCTGATTCACGTATCTCCCTCGATATCCGTCCGCCGCAGGCGCTTGGTCATCGAGCGGTGCGCCTTGCCCGCCAGCCGGCGCTTCTTGGACGCCAGGGTCGGCCGGGTGGCGATGCGCGGCTTGGGCGGATAGGCGCCTTCGCGCAGCAAGGCAATCAGCCGCGCCAGCGCTTCGGCCCGGTTCAGCGGCTGGTCGCGATGTGAATTGGAGCTGATGACAAGGACGCCGTCCTTGGTCAGCCGGCTGCCCGCCAACGCGCTCACCCGCCGCTTCACCGGCTCCGGCAGGCTGGGGGAATTGATGAGGTCGAAGCGCAATTGCACCGCGCTCGCCACCTTGTTGACATTCTGCCCGCCCGGCCCCGATCCGCGTATGAACGTTTCCTCGATTTCGGCGGGATCGATGGAGAGGCTGCGGGTGATCATGATCGGCTCGGCCATGTCGCACCTTTCCCCTGACGGTCAGCGCTTCCAGCGGCCGGTGAAATACACTTCCTCGTCGTGGATGATCCGGCCTTTCTCGGTCGTCCGGAACTTGCCCGGAGTGACCTCTTCCACCCATTGCTTCTTCAGCATGCCGGCAAAGGTCTTTTCGCCGATATCCTTGAAATCGCCCGGGCCGAGGACCTTGTCCTCGCCCAGGTGATAAAGCGCCTTCATCTCGCGGTTCGACGGACGTTGCGGCATCAGGCGGCCTTTTCGGCCCGTTCCCTGAGGTCGGGCGGAGTCGCCTCTGCCATCAGGTCCACCAGCGCCTCCATGAATGGGCGCACCTGCTGCCCCTCGGTGCCCAGGCGGCGGACGGACACATTGCCCTCCTCGGCCTCGCGCCGCCCGACCACGAACATCAGCGGCACTTTCTGCACCGAGTGCTCGCGCACCTTGTAATTGATCTTCTCGTTGCGAATGTCGATCTCGGCGCGAATGCCGGCATCGCGGAGCTGGCGCACCAGCTTTTCCGCATATTCATCCGCTTCCGAAACGATGGTCGCCACCACCACCTGGGTCGGCGCCAGCCACATCGGCATCTTGCCGGCATAGTTCTCGATCAGGATGCCGATGAACCGCTCCAGCGATCCCAGGATGGCCCGGTGCAGCATCACCGCATATTTGCGGCTGCCATCCTCGGCCACATAGGTTGCGTCGAGCCGTTCGGGCAGCACATAGTCGAGTTGCAGCGTCCCCACCTGCCAGGAACGGCCGATGGCGTCCTTGAGATGGAATTCCAGCTTGGGGGCATAGAAGGCGCCCTCGCCCTCGGCGATCTCGAAATCGTAGCCGGTGGCGCGCAGCGCATCGCCCAGCGCCTGTTCCGCCGCGTCCCAGCGCTCGATGGTACCGCCGAAATTCTCCGGCCGCGTCGCCAGCTTGATGACCACGTTCTCGAAGCCCAGATGCCCATAGACCGAATAGAGCAGATGCACGAAATGCTCGGTCTCGGACTGGATCTGGTCCTCGCGGCAGAAAATATGCGCATCGTCCTGCGTCATCTGCCGCACCCGCATCAGGCCATGCAGCGCCCCATGCGCCTCATTGCGATGGCAGCAACCGAATTCTGCCATGCGCAGAGGCAGATCGCGGTAAGACTTGATGCCCTGGTTGAAGATCTGCACATGCGCCGGGCAATTCATCGGCTTGAGCGCCAACAGGTCGCCGACCTCTTCGAAGACCGGCCTGTCGTCTTCCGTATTCGGCACCTGGTCGGGCACCACGAACATGTTTTCGCGATATTTGCCCCAATGGCCCGACTGCTCCCAGAACTTGGCATTCATCAGCTGCGGCGTCTTGACCTCGACATAACCGGCCTTGTTCAGCCGCCGGCGGATATATTCTTCCATCTGGTTGTAGATAACGAAACCGCGCGGATGCCAGAATACCGAGCCCTGCGCCTCTTCCTGCAAATGGAACAGGTCGAGGTCGCGGCCTATTCTGCGGTGATCGCGCTTTTCCGCCTCCTCCATCATGTGGAGATAGGCGTCCAGCTCTTCTTTCGTGGCGAATGCCGTGCCGTAGATGCGCGACAGCATTTCGCGATTGCTGTCGCCCCGCCAATAGGCGCCGGCCACCTTGGTGAGCTTGAACGCCTGGCCGACATCCTTCACGCTGCGCATATGCGGCCCGCGGCACAGGTCCTTCCACTGGCCCTGGGCATACATCTTGATCGACTGGTCGGCCGGAATGGCATCCACCAGCTCGACCTTGAACGCCTCGCCCTTGGCGGCGAACCAGTCCTTGGCCTGGTCGCGGCTCCACACTTCCTTGGTGAAGGCGGCGCCGCGCTCGACGATTTCGCCCATCTTTTTCTCGATGACGCGCAACTCGTCCTCGGTGAACGGCCCGGTCGGACGGAAGAAGTCGTAATAGAAGCCGTTCTCGATCACCGGGCCGATCGTCACCTGCGTATCGGGCCACAGCTCCTGCACCGCCTCGGCCAGCACGTGGGCGGCATCGTGCCGGATCAGCTCCAGCACGTCCTTGGAGCCGCTGTCGCGCGTCACGAACTCGATCCGGCCGTCATCTTCCAGCGCATCGGAAAGATCGGACAACACGCCGTTCCAGCGCATGGCGACCGTTTTCTTGGCCAGCGACCTGGAGATGCCCTCGACGATCGCGGTGCCGGTAGTGCCGCGCGGAAAATCGCGAGCAGCACCATCGGGGAACGTCACCTTGATCGACATTGGAAGTCTCCAGCAATTGGGGTTGATCGCAGCATGCATCGCTGCGAGGCGGCCTGAATAGCATGATTGGCGGACATTTCCAGCCGAGCCAGCCAAAAACTCGAATGTCAGGGGCCTTCGAAAGCCTACCGCCACCGCCCATAGCGCCACGGCAGATACCACCGGCCCGCCTCCGGCAGGCTTTCCGGCACCGGATCGTAGCCATGCGTGCCGCCGGGCCGACAGCGCCAGAACCGCGCCAGGCCCATCCAGCCGCCCGGCCAGAAGCCGAATTGCCAGATGGCGTCGCGTGTATATTCCGAGCAGGTCGGCAGGTGCCGGCAGGTGCGGCCCATAAAGGCCGACAGCGTATAGCGATAGAGCGTGATCAGGAAAATCGCCGCCAGCTTGAACGGAAAGTCCAGCACCCGCCAGAACAGCGCCATGAATCTGTTCATCAGCCTTGCGACGCAACCTGTTGTGGCGATTCGAGTTTTTCCAGCGCCGCCGCCACCGCATCGAATACCAGCAGCGTCGACACATGGCGCGCCGGATAGGCGCGCACCGGCTCGAGATATTTGAGGTCGTCCCACTTGCCGCCCGGTGGCGGCCCCTCGGCCTTGAGCATGTCATGCATGGCCTGCCGCACGCCGAGGAATTCGCTGACCGGCGTGCCGATCACTTCCCGCGCCACTACCGCCGCCGAGGTCTGCCCCAGCGCGCAGGCGGAAATCTCGTGGCCATAGCCGGTAATGATCCCGTCGCGCACCTGCAGATCGACCTCGATCACCGAGCCGCAAATGCGGCTCACCTTGCGGGCGCTGGCATCGGCATCGGCCAATCGTCCCGGCTGCCGGGCATTTCCCGCCAGGTCGAGGATTTTTTCGGAATAGAGATCGCTCAGTTCCATGATCTGGACAATTCTGTTTCTTGTTCCGGTCCCGCTCCGCTTCTATATAGGGGCTCTCCATCGGCCTGTCAGGAGAATCTGCTCCTGTCATGATTTGACGCTGCCGTGCGGCGTTCTATCGGGCGGTGGCCATGCAAGGAGCCGGATACATGGATGCCCAGATAAAGCCCCTCTCGCCGGTGCCCGTTGCCGATACGCCCCGCTCCCGCCCCAGCCGGCAAGAGGCGGAGGAGGCCGTGCGGACGCTGATCGCCTGGGCCGGCGACGATCCGTCCCGCGAGGGCTTGCTGGAAACTCCTGCCCGCGTCGTCAAGGCCTATGGCGAGCTCTTCGCCGGTTATGGCCAGGACGCCCGCGAAGTCCTGTCCAAGACCTTCAAGGAGGTCGGCGGCTATGACGACCTCGTTCTGGTCAAGGACATCCCATTCTATGCCCATTGCGAACACCACATGGTGCCGTTCCACGGCAAGGCCCATATCGCCTATCTGCCTCATGACGGCGTCGTCGGCCTGTCCAAGCTGGCCCGGCTCGTCGACGTCTTCGCCCGGCGTCTGCAAACCCAGGAAACCATGACGGCGCAGATCATCGACGCCATCAACGAAAATCTCGGCCCCCGCGGCGCCGCCGTGCTGCTCGAAGCCGAGCATATGTGCATGACCATGCGCGGCGTGAAGGCGCATGACGTCAAGACCGTCACCCACCGCTTCACCGGCGTCTTCGCCGAGGACCGCGCCGAGCAGGACCGGTTCTTCGCCATGGTGGCGCATCGCTAGCATGGGCCCCTTCACCGACCCCCGATCCCTCGACCGCGCCGCCCTCGAAGAAGGCACGACTTTCGCCCCCCGCTTCGACGCCAATGGCCTCATCACCGTGGTCACCCTGGACGCCGCGACCAATGCGGTGCTGATGGTCGCCCACATGAACGCCGAAACGCTGGCGCTGACGCTGGAAACCGGCACCGCCCATTACTGGTCCCGCTCCCGCCGCGCGATCTGGAAAAAGGGCGAAACCTCCGGCGAATTGCAGCAAGTGGTCGAGCTGCGCACCGATTGCGACCAGGATTGTCTGGTGATGGTCGTGCGCCAGACCGGCCGCGGCGCCGCCTGCCATACCGGCCGTCAAAGCTGCTTCTACCGCCGGGTGATTCTCAAGGACGGCACCGCGCAATTGCAAGATACCGGCCTGCCCAGACTATTCGACCCCAAGACCGTCTACGGCGCCTGATTCCCACGCGCCCCGGTGGACCGGCTGAGCCCAGAACCCATTCTTCTCCCCCTCGGGGAGAAGGTGGCCCGCAGGGCCGGATGAGGGGGGGGCAGACGCGGGCGCTGCGTCACCTCTCCCTCGGGGGAGAGGTCGGCCGCAGGGCCGGATGGGGGGCCTTCCCTCAAAACTCGACGCCGGTAAAGGATCGGCGGTTCCTGCGCCTCCCTCCCCCTTGAGGGGAGGGATTGAGGGTGGGGGTGTCGGAGCAAGGGCGAGGCTCCCAGATGTGTAGGAACCGCAGCACCCCTTCCCGGCCCTCCCCTCAAGGGGGAGGGGGCGAAAGGCCTCACGTCCCGAGACAACTTGGCTCGAAGTGCCCGATGTAAACACCCCCCCTCTCCCCAGAGGGAGCAAAAAGCCGCAATTCCGGGGTAAAAATCCTAAACCTTGCGCTCGAACAGCCCCACCAGCAGGAACCCCGCCACGAAGCCGCCCAGATGCGCCTGCCAGGCGACGGCCAGCGATTGCCCGGTGATCACCGGCACCAGGGGCACGGCGGCATTGAGCACCAGCCAGATCAGGGTGAAATAGCGCGACGAGGGATTGGCGAACACCTCCCTTAGGCTGGCCAGCCGCCGCCCGATCATGACCGGCTCGCCGGTTTCGGGGTGCCGCGCCATCAGCACTGGCTGGAAGATGAAGCGGATGGCGGCGCCGGTCAGGCCGGCCACGCCGCCCGAGGCGCCGATCAGATAGATGCCTTCATAAAGCGTCGTCGCCGCGAAGAATGCCGCCCCCATTGCCGCCGATACCAGAAACAGCGCCAGCATGGCCCCTGCCCCATAGCGCCGGGCGACGGGCGTGGCGAAAATCACCAGCCAGGCGGTGTTGAACACCAGATGGTCCCATCCCGCATGCAGCAGCGCATGGGTGAACGGCGACCAGAGCAGCGGAATGCCGAAACTGGGATCCTCGGCCATCAGCACGATTCGATAGGGCTGGAAAGCGAACCAGAACAGCAATTGGTTCAGCCCGTCCTGGTTAAGAACCAGGGTTGACGCCAGGTGAACGACAATCAGCGCGCCGGCCAGCAGGGTGACTGGCGTGGGCAGCAGGAAGACCGGCTCTTTGGCCGGGATGCCCGGCGGCGCCGGGACTTGATCTTGTTCACGCATGGGAAAGTCCTGAAACTCCGGCGCCGCGCGGTCTCGCGTTAACTTTTCCACATTCGGCCACCGGCGTTAACCTTAACTCTTCTTTAAGCGGGCATTCACAGCCGCGTTTTGCGATTGTCGGAATGTTGCGGACGGCCTCCTGTTGGGCCTTCCGAGGCCTTCCAGACCGGGTTCCTGACCATGCAGATGCCGAGCACCACGTCGCTCTATACCTATTGGAACACGATTCGCGGCTCGCGCAGCGCTCCCGATCGCCGCGACATCGACCCGACCCGCATCCGCGACGCCCTGGCCAATACCTTCATTCTGGAACTGGACGAGCACGACAAGTTCTCCTTCCGCCTGGCCGGCTCGCATCTGTGCACCAGCTATTGCCGCGAGCTCAAGGGGCGCTCCTTCTCCGCGCTCTGGCACGACCGCGACAGCGACGCCATGGAAACCCTGATCCGCGCCGTCACCGAGGACCACGCCGTGGCTCTGGTCACCTTCCAGGGCTCGACCGCCTTGCAGACCCGGGTGAATTTCGAAACCATCCTCATGCCATTGCGCCACAATGGCTCCACCCATACCCGCATCCTCGGCGCCATGACGGCACTGGAAGAGCCCTATTGGCTCGGCGTGCAGCCGGTGCTCGAACAGCGCATTACCGGCCTGCGGCTGATCTGGCCCGACGAGATTTCGGCCGGCGACACGGTGCGGGAGGTCATGTCCAGCGTCGTCAATGACGTGCACTATGCCCATAGCGCTCCCGCCGCCTTGCCGACGACGATCTATGGCCGTACCGCCCGCCGCTACGCTCATCTCGCGGTGATCGATGGCGGCCGCAACTGAGCCCTGTCCGGCCTTTGCCGCTAATCGGCGGCGATAGTCTCACCAAGCGTTAACCAAGACCGGCTAACCTCGCACTGGTTTCCCCCAATGCGTGGGCAGGTTGACATATGCTCAGTGATGATATTTTCGCGCCGCAATCCGCCCCCGGCCGCGGCGACGGTGCTCCCGAGCATCGTTTTCAGCGCGTCAAAGTGTCGATCCTGGGCCGCTACATGCTGGCCGACCGTCGCGAGTTTCCCTGCCAGGTTTTGTCGATGTCGCCGGGTGATGCCGTGGTGATCGCGCCGGTGGCGGGCATAGTGGGCGAACGCATCATCGCCTATCTCGATCATATCGGCCGCATCGAGGGCACGATCCTGTTCCAGGTCGATGGCGGCTTCGTCATGGACATCGCCGCCTCCCCCCGCAAGCGCGACAAGATGGCGGCCCAGCTCACCTGGCTCGCCAACAAGGAATTGCTCAACCTGCCCGAGGACCGCCGCCACGAGCGCGTCGTTCCCGACATCCGCCACTCCACCGTCGTCCTCGACGATGGCCGGCGCTATAATTGCAAGATCATCGACATCTCGCTTTCCGGCGCCGCCATCGAACTCGACGTCCGCCCGGCCATGGGCACGCCGATCACCCTGGGCCGCATGCGCGCCCGCGTCATCCGCCACTTCCAGAATGGCGTCGCCGTCGAATTCGCCTCCGCCCAGGAAATGCTCAACGTCGTGCAGCAGAATCTGCGCGTGAACTGAGCTCGACGCTAACAATCTGTTAGCGGATTCCCCCAAATGCCATGGTTAAGACAAGCCTGCCGGCTTCGATAAAACACGCATAAAAACTGCTCGGCAATTTTCGGATCGACCTAAACCGCGCCGCCTAACGTGGTCTCTATCAGGGAGACTACAAAATGGCTTTCAACAATAAAGGACTGCTGGTCGGGCTGCTTATGGCCTTGATCGCAATGGCAAATCCCGCTGCGGCGCTGGACCTCTCCAATGTCGCCTTCATCCAGACCGCCGCCGGCAATACCTCCATTCCGGTGGGGCACCTCGAATTTTGCCAATCCCGCCCGTCCGAATGCCGCGCCCATGACCAGGTCGTGCCCGCCGCCACGCTGACCGATGCCAGCTGGCAGCAGCTTGTTTCGGTAAATTCCTATTATAATCAAACGATTGTGCCGGTCACCGACCAGGAGCTCTATCAGGTCGCCGAGTTCTGGACCTATCCCAACGGCTATGGCGATTGCGAAGATTTCGCCCTGATCAAACGCCGCGATCTCATCGCCGCCGGCTGGCATCCGTCGACGCTGATGATCGCCGTGGTCAAGGAAGCCAATGGCAATGGCCACGCCGTGCTGATCGCCCGCACCGATCGCGGCGACCTCGTTCTCGACAATCAGGATGGCGCCATCCGCCTGTGGAGCGACACCCCCTACACCTACATCAAGCGCCAGTCCCAGGCCCATGCCGGCCAGTGGGTGGACATGATCGATGACCGCGTCACCGTGGTCGCCGCCAACATGAAATGAGTTTCCGGACCCCGCCCCTGATAGGGGTCTGAAGAGCAAGGCCGGCCTCGCTATTGCGGAGCCGGCCTCGCTGTTTCAATGACTTAGAAGCGCAGGGCGATATAGACGCTCATGAAGAGCAGCCCGGTAATGAAGGCCCAGCCGAAGGCGACGAGGGCGGCGACCAGCATCGAGGTCATCGAGATCGTGCCCCCTTCCTCATGCCGCCAGCCATATTGCAGCATGATGTAAGGTCCGCAGACAAAGCTCATGAACAGATTGCCCAGCGCCGCCAGATAGGTCCTGCCATCCATGCGCAACATGGCCGGCTGGCGGGTGCGCCATTGGTAGAGATGCGTCGCCATCCCCGAGACACAGAGCCCCACGCCCATGATGAACGCTGCGAGCAGGAGTTCTCTCGTCATGGCTGCACCCTGACACCATTATTTACCTTTTGTTAAGCATATTGATTGCCCTATTGCCTGTCACCCTCAGGCGGAAAAATTGGTTAATGCTGGCCCCGATATCCACAAATGGCCGGGCGGAGACGCGCAGCGCCTTGATCTACAATCTCGCCGGCATAGCGGCGCTGGTCCTGTTGATGGCCGTGAGCCTGGCCTATCTCATTGATCGGACAGGTCAAACCGAGACGTCGCCTCTGCCGGCGCTTGGGGACCAGGACAGCGTGCAACAGACCATTGCCGGCCGGGATCTGGACATCCCCGCCGCCTGGTTCCGCTATGGCGAACAGATGACGGGCGGCTTCGCCAGCCAGGTGGATTTACGGTTCCTGCTGGACCTGGAACCCGGCGCCGCGCCGGTCGCGATCGACGTGACCCTGCTGCCGCGCAGTCGCGCCCGCGCCAGCAGTGCCCTGCTCGATGCCGTCTATCTGCACCAATTCGAGGACGGGACTATCGGCGGCATTCCCGGTCTGGTGGGAAAATCCATGGCGGCGCGAGAAGGTTATGCGGGGGAGACAGTCTGGTACGACCCGCTGTCACCGGTGCCCTTCGTGGCCAAATGCGCAACGGCGGTGGACGGAGCCAGGCCGGATCGGTGCCTGCGCACCATTCATCTGCAAAGCGGGCTGGCGGCCGTATTGAGCTTCGAAGCCGGCGCGCTGCCGGCTTGGCGGCAATTCGACCAGGAACTGGCCCTGTGGCTGGGCCAGATCGGAGCGCTTTAGCGAACTGACCGCGCCGGGCGCGGTCCCATTCGATCAGTCAAAGGTCTTCAAGATCGATGTCGAGGATCGACATGGAGAACATGAAGGACTTGTCGCCGTCCTCGTCATCGACATGGATCAGGCCGATCGATTCTTCGCCGATAAACACTTCCACTGAATCGTTCAGCTTGGCCCGTGGGCGGACATCGATATTGCGGTTGTTGAACGTCTGTTGCAGGAATTTTTGCAGCTTGATGATCTCGGGATGGTTCACGGGCCTATGTCCTACTGGTTTCGTGGAGCCGGCAATCTAGTGTTTGTCCCGCCGCAGACAAGGCCCGGGCCGGGTCATTTTCAGGTAAAACGCCGAGGCGGGACTTGCGTTCAGATCAATTGGCGTCGTGCACCAGAACCATCTGGTCCATCACCAGGGCCGGCTGCGCGCAACCGGCCTCGCCGATGACCTTGGCCGGTACACCGGCGACGGTAACGCGCGGCGGCACCTCCTTGAGCACCACCGACCCAGCGCCGATACGGGAGCAATCGCCGATCTTGATATTGCCCAGAACCTTGGCCCCGGCCCCAATCAATACGCCATTGCCGATCTTGGGATGGCGGTCCTGGTCGGATTTGCCGGTGCCGCCCAGGGTAACGTTCTGCAACATGGAGACATTGTCGCCGATCACCGCCGTCTCGCCGATGACGAGCCCGGTGCCATGATCGAGCATGATCCCCTTGCCCATGGCGACGGCGGGATTGATATCGACCTGGAAAACCTGGCTGGAACGGCTCTGAAGATAGAGAGCGAGGTCGCGTCGTCCGGCCTTGTGCATTGCATAGGCGAAACGATGGGTCTGGATCGCCTGATAGCCCTTGAAATAGAGCAATGGCTCCACGGCCCGATTACAGGCCGGATCGCGCTCCAGGGTGGCGGCGAGATCGACCCGCGCCGCCTCGCCGATTTCAGGATTATCCTTGAGCGTCTCGGTCAGGGCCTGACGGATCAGGTCCGCCGAAACTTCCTCGTGATCGAGACGCGCCGCCAGGCGGTGCGCCAAGGCCGCCTCGAAACTATCGTGGTTGAGAACATTCGACAGAACCAGATTGGCCAGCGACGGCTCGCTGTCCAGAATCTGCTGCGCACCGGCGCGCACCGCATCCCAGACAGGATCAATAGCTTGAATATAGGCAGATTTCCGGGCCGTGCCGCTCATGGCATCGCTCTCCGCTTCATCGACAAAGCACGATATAGGACAGATCGTTCCATAAAACAAAGCCTCAGCGAACCAATTGGTTCACGAATGGGTAGTTGCGGGAAATGTCCTGCCCAGAAATTCCAGCGTGGCTTCCTTGAACACCCGGTCGCCGGTTGCGCGCATGTGGTCGCGCCTGGGAATGACCACGGCCTCGCCCTGCGGCAGGAGTTCGGCCAGCGTCTCGGGGCGGCCAGCCATCTCGTCGGCCTCACCGACCGCCACCAATACCGGCACGTCGATGCGTCGGACATCGGCGCGCGCCATGGGCTGGCGAGAGGTTTCCATGCAGGCGGCCAAGGCTTCGCGGTCCGAGCCGGTATGGTCGGCGAAAATGCGGAATTGCCGGGCGGTGGGATGGGTGAGATCCGATAGCGCCGGGGCCCGCAGGCCGGCAATGATGTCGTTGCCATCGGTCAGACCATTGACGAGATTCATGCCCATGCCCCCGAAAATGGCGGCAGCGACGCGCTCGGGATGGGAGAAGGCCATGAAGGCGGCGATCCGTGCGCCCATGGAATAGCCCAATACCGCGGCGCGCTCGATGCCGAGATGATCGAGCAGCGCAATGGCGTCCTCGGCCATCTGGATGGGATAATAGAGTTCAGGATCGTGCGGCTTGTCCGACCGGCCGTGACCGCGATTGTCGAGCGTGATGGCCTGATAGCCCGCGCCGTTCAGTGTCTCGATCCAACCGGTATCGATCCAATTGACCTTGCCACTCGAGGCGAAGCCGTGAACGCATAGGACCGGCGCGCCGGCGCCGTGAACGTCATAGGCGAGCGACAGACCGGAAGTGGAGAAAGTGGGCATAAGCGATCCTGCTGGTGACGGGTTTGGGTTTTGCGGCTTCAATCGGCAAAATCAAGGACAATCGGCCGCTGCCTTTGCCCTTTTCTTGCCCGGGTGGTTTGGCTATGGTCGCGCCGATTTCAACAATCCAGGTTCCGATCATGGCCCACGGTTCGATCCCGCATTTTCACAACACCGAAGGCCTGCGTTCCATCGAGGTCGGGTCCAAGGAATTCATGTGCATCGGCGCCCTGCCCCCCTTCGATCATCCCCATATCTTCATCGACATGGGCAAAGACAATGAGGTCGTCTGCTCTTATTGCTCGACGCTTTACGTCTATAAGGCAGAACTCGGCGCCGGTCATGCCAACCCGGCCTCCGCCATTTTCCGGGCCTATGCCGCCTGAGTGATGCCATGCCCGCCACGGGCCGCAATTATATCATCGCCGGAGCCGGCATTGCCGGCATGACGCTGGCCCTCGCCCTGGCGAAATTCGGCGCCAATATCCTGGTGCTCGAGCGCAGCCCCCATATGCACGAATTCGGCGCGGGACTGCAAATCAGCCCCAATGCCCGTCATTGTCTCGACCGATTGGGGCTGAGCGCGGCGCTGGACGCGGTGAGTCTGGAACCCGAGGCGCTCGATCTCTACCCGCAAGGCAGCCAGAGCACTCCCATGAGCATGGAGCTGGGCGCCATCATGCGCGAGCGGTTCGGCGCGCCCTATGCGGTGATGCACCGGGCGGACCTGGCCGACTTGCTCTACAAGGCCTGCCGGCGCTTCGCCAATATCGATATTCTGTTCGGCGTGCGGCACTGGGACGTGGTTTCCCACGCCCGCGGCGTCACCGTGGCCATCGACGAGGCCGATGGGCAAAGCCGCACCAGCCGCGCCCACGCATTCATTGGCGCCGATGGCGTTCATTCGCCGACCCGGCGGGGCATGCTGGCAGGGCCGGAGGCGCATTTCGGCAATCGAATCGCCTGGCGCGCGCTGGTTCCCCTCGATCTCGTCTCCGGACAGATCGCGCCGGACCGGGTCTCCGTGTTTTTCGGCGCCGGTTTTCATCTGGTCTGCTATCCCCTGCCATCCCGGCGACAAGCCAATCTGGCGCTCTTCATGCCCGCCGCGACGCAGGAGCCGCAAGGCCAGCCTCGTCCTTCCGGCACCGGAGCCAGGGCAGGCGCAATTCTGACCGCGGCCGGGAGCGGCTGGACGCCATGGCCGTTATTCACGGTCGAGACTTCCATCTGGCATCGGTCCAATATCGGCCTGATCGGCGATGCCGCCCACGCCATGGTGCCGTTCCAGGCGCAGGGCGCCGCCATGGGAATCGAGGACGCGACCATCCTCGCGCCACTTTTGGTGGAGACGAAAGGCGCTGAAGACGCGTTTGCCCGTTATGCGGCGCTTCGGCAAGCCAGGGTGAAACGGGTCGCCGCCTTGTCTGCGCAGAATGGCCGGATTTTCCACCTGCCATGGCCACTGAGCCTGGCGCGAGACGCCACGATCTCGGCGCAGGGACCACGGGCGCATCTGCGGCGGCTGAATTGGATTTACGACTACAAGGCCGACGCAATCTCTTAGCCGGCCTTGCTTTGCCGGGCTGGGGCGTGTCAATTGCAGCGAGCCCCCGGAGCGGGACAAGAAAAAGGTTCGAACCACCGCATGCAAGCTGCGATCCGCTCCAAACTGACCCTGGCCTGTATCCTCACCACCATCCTGCTCGACATGATCGGCGTGGGCATCATCGTGCCCGTTTTGCCCGAATTGCTGGAGGATCTGACCGGTGGCAGCGTGGCGGAAGCGGCGGTTATCGGCGGCTATCTGGTCTTCGCCTATGCCTTCATGCAATTCGTGTTTTCGCCGGTCCTGGGCAATCTGTCCGACCGCTTCGGGCGGCGGCCGGTATTACTGCTGTCGCTGCTCGGCCTGACCTTCGATTACCTGATGATGTCGATCGCGCCCTTCGTCTGGTATCTCTTCATCGGCCGCATCATCGCCGGCATTGCCGGGGCGGCTTTGGCGACGGCGACCGCCTATATGGCCGACATCACCCCGCCCCATAAACGTACGCATCGCTTCGGCCTGATCGGCGCGGCCTTCGGGCTGGGCTTCATCATCGGTCCGGTGATCGGCGGCGAGCTCGGTGAGATCGGCCCCCGCGTGCCGTTCTTTGCCGCCGCCGGCCTCGCCTTCGCCAATTTCCTCTTCGGCCTGCTGGTGCTGCCGGAAAGCCTGCCCAAAACCTCGCGCCGCAAATTCGATATCCGCCGGGCCAATCCGCTTGGCGCGGTCTTGGCGCTGAAGAAATACCCCTCGGTGTTGTGGCTGCTGGGCGTATTGTTCTTCTTCCAGCTCTCGGCCCAGGCGCTGCCGACGGTGTTCAGCTACTTCACCGTCGAAATGTTCAATTTCACCTCATCGACCATCGGCCGCACCCTTGGCGCGTTCGGATTGGGCTTCGCCATCAGCCAGGCCGTGCTGGCCGGCCCGCTGTCCCGCGGCATCGGCGAACCGGCCGTGGCCATGATCGGGCTGCTGGCCGCCATGGCGGCCTTTGCCGGCGTCGCCTTCTCCAGCGATGTGTACCAGCTTTATCTGTTCATCATGGTGGGCACGGTCAGCGGCCTGGCGCCGCCGGCGATCAACGGGGTGCTGTCGCGGCAGGTGCCGGACAACAGCCAGGGCGAATTGCAGGGGGCGGTGAACGCCGCCAGCTCGCTGGCGACCATTATCGGACCGCTGGCGGCCACGCAGATCTTTTCCTATTACACTACCTCGCCCGGCGCGCATGGCTACTTTCCCGGCGCTCCCTTCATTGCCGCCAGCGCCAGCGTGACCATGGCCCTGCTGCTCTTCGCCTTCACCGCCTGGCGGTTCGAGCTGAGCCGTCGCCCCAGCATTGCCGACCACCCGCAGGCGCCCGAAATGCCGCCGCCGGGCCAGGTACGCATCGCCCCGATAGAAGATGACCGCGATAACGATCCGCGCCGCCGCTGACGCCGACTGGCCCGCCATCCTCGCCATCGTCAAGCCGGTCCTGGCGGCGGGCGAGACCTATGCGATCGACCGCGATCTGGATGACGAGGGCGTCCGCGCCTATTGGCTGATGCCCGCGCATGAAGTGTTTGTGGCGGAGCTGGATGGACGCGTCATCGGCACCTATTACCTGATGCCCAATCAACGTGGCGGCGGTGTGCATGTGGCCAATTGCGGCTACATGACCGCGCCGGAAGCCCGCGGCAAGGGTGTGGCCCGCGCCATGGGTCTGCATTCGCTACAGCGCGCCCGGGATCGCGGTTTTCGGGCCATGCAGTTCAACCACGTGGTGTCAAGCAATGCAGGCGCGGTGGCGCTGTGGAAGAAGCTCGGTTTCGAGATCGTCGGCACCCTACCCCATGCCTTCAATCACCCCGTCCACGGATATGTGGACGCCTATGTGATGTTCCGCGAGCTATAGCAACGAAAAGCCCCGCCGAAGCGGGGCTTTTTAATTGGAACTTACTTGCCCAGCGTCGACGGCCAGGTGCCGTGCAGGCCCGTCCCGCGTCCTTCGATTTCGAAGCCATGGGCGCCGAAGAAGTCGCGCTGGCCCTGGATCAGGTTGGCGGTGCCCTGGGCCTGGCGGTAGCTGTCGAAATAGCTCAGCGCGGCCGAGAGGCAGATCATCGGGAATTCGCCGATGGCGGCGGCGGCAACCACCTTGCGCAGGCTCGGGTGCGCGTCCTTCATGATGGTGACGAAATCCGGCACCACCAGCAGATTGACGGCCTCGCCCTTGGCATAGGCCGACGCCATCTGGTCGAGGAAGCGCGAGCGGATGATGCAACCGGCGCGCCAGATCTTGGCGATGGTGGCCAGCGGCAGCGCCCAGCCGTTTTCTTCCGAGGCCCTGGCGATCACCGCGAAGCCCTGGGCATAGGACACGATCTTGCCGGCCAGCAGCGCCTTTTCGAGATCTTCCAGCGTCACATCCGTCCGGGCGCGGTTCGGCTTGCCATAAATGGCTTCGGCCGCGACGCGCTCATCCTTGCGCGAGGAGATGGAGCGGGCCGCCACGGCGCCCTCAATGGCGGTGGCGGGCACGCCCATCTGCTGGGCGACGATGGCGGACCAGACGCCGGTGCCCTTCTGGCCGGCCTTGTCGAGGATCAGGTCGACCAGCGGTTTGCCGGTTTCGCCATCGACGGCGTCCAGAACATGGCCGGTGATTTCGATGAGATAGGAATTGAGCGGCCCCTTGTTCCATTCCTTGAAGACTTCGGCGCAAGCCTTTGGTGACATGCCCAGACCATCGCGCATCACGCCATAAACTTCGGCGATCATCTGCATGTCGCCATATTCGATGCCATTGTGGATGGTCTTGACGAAGTGGCCGGCGCCGCCTTCGCCGAGATAGGCGCAGCAGCTTTCGCCATTGAACTGGGCGGCGATGGCGGTCAGCACCGCCTCGGCATTGTGCCATTGTTCCTTGGAGCCGCCGACCATGATCGAGGGACCATGGCGGGCCCCCTCCTCGCCGCCGGACACGCCGACGCCGAGATAGCCGATATTCTTGGGCTTGAGATAATCGAAACGCCGCTGGGTATCGGTGAACAGCGAATTGCCGCATTCGATGATGGCATCGCCCGGTTGCAGATGCGGCAAGAGCTGTTCGATCATGTCGTCGACCGGCTTGCCGGCCTTGACCATGATGATGATCGAGCGCGGCGCCTTCACACTCTGGACGAAATCGGCCAGGTCGTATTTCGGGATGGTCCGCTCCGACAGCCCCTGCGCCTTGGCTTCTGCGACGAATTCATCGATGCGGCCCGAGGAGCGGTTGTGAACGGCGATCGTGTAGCCTTTCTCCGCAATGTTGAGCGCAAGATTGGAACCCATCACCGCCAGGCCGATCAGGCCGATATCCGCAGTCGACATCCGCAAAGTCCTTCTGAAATCGTCGTATCCTGCCCGCCGATACAGCGCGCATGGCGGCAGAATGACCACAATCTCCCCGGCAAAGGAAGGGCGAATTGCGCAAATGCCGACCGATTTGCACCGCTTGTATGGAAGTTCGCCGACAAGCCTTGCCTCGGAATCGCTGCTGAACTAACAAGCGGGGACGGCAGTTTCAGGATTATGGGACGACATGAGCAAGCCATCTCCCTTCGACCTGACTGGACGCCTCGCGCTGGTCACCGGATCCAGCCGAGGCCTTGGCTTCGCCATGGCCAGGGCATTGGGCCAGGCCGGCGCGAAGCTGATCCTCAACGGACGCGATAATTCCGCCTTGGGCAATGCTGCCGCGGACTTGGCCGAACAGGGCTTCGAGGTCAGCGCCATGGCCTTCGACGTCACCAGCCGCGACAGCATCGATGCGGCCATTGCTCATGTCGAGGACGAGATCGGGCCGATCGATATTCTGGTCAACAATGCCGGCATGCAGTTCCGCAGCGCCTTGGAGGCATTTCCGCCGGACAAGTTCGACCAGGTGGTCAACACCAATCTCACCTCGGTGTTCAACGTTTCCCAGCCGGTGGCGCGGCACATGATTTCGCGCGGACGCGGCAAGATCATCAATATCTGTTCGCTGCTGGCCGAGCTTTCCCGCCCCTCCATCGCCCCCTATGCGGCGACCAAGGGCGCGGTGGCCAACCTCACGCGCGGCATGGCGGTCGACTGGGCCAAGCACGGTCTCAACGTCAATGGCATTGCCCCGGGCTATTTTGCCACCGAGATGAACGAGGCGCTGCTCAACGATGAGAAATTCAATTCTTGGATAGAAAGCCGCACGCCCATGGGCCGCTGGGGGCAGCCTGAAGAACTGGGCGGGGCCGCCGTGTTCCTCGCCTCCGATGCATCCCGTTTTGTTAATGGACACATTCTCTATGTCGACGGCGCCTTCACAGCCACAGTCTGAACCTGCCCGTATCATCATCGTGATGGGCGTATCCTCTTCCGGCAAATCCACGATCGGCGCGGCCCTGAGCCGGGCGCTGCATGCGCCGTTTCTGGATGGGGACCAATATCACCCGGAAGCCAATGTCGAGAAAATGCGGGCCGGCACACCGCTGACCGATGCCGACCGCTGGCCCTGGCTGGAGGTGCACGCTGCGGCGCTGAAACAGGCCTCGCAGAAAAAAGGCGTGGCCGTTGGCGCCAGTTCGGCCCTGAAAAAGGCCTATCGGGATTTCATCACCGAACAGGCCGGCGAGCCGGTGCTGTTCGTCTATCTCGACGGCAGCCAGGAGGTCATTGCCGAGCGCATGGCCAAACGCAGCCACGAATACATGCCGACCAGCCTGCTCGACAGCCAGTTCGCAACCCTGGAAGTGCCGGACCCGGAAACCGAAAACGTGCTGGCGGTTCCGGTGACCGACAGCGTCGACAAGATCGTTCGCACCGTGGTCGGCAGTCTCGACCACCTCAAGAGCTTCAAGCGCTGGCAATAAGGCCTGTAGCGCTATCGGCCTGCTAATGGAGCATGGCGAAACCCGGCTCCCTCTGCTAGAGGGCTGCGATGCCCGGTCCCATGCCCATTCTTCTCGATTATTTCCCGCCCACCGATCCCTATCTGAACGTCCTCCATGTCGACGACGATATTCTGGTGGTGGACAAGCAGAGCGGCTTGCTGAGCGTCCCCGGCAAGGACCCGAGCCTGTGGGATTGCGTGGAATATCGCGCGCGCCAGACCTGGCCCAGCGCCGGCATGTGCCATCGGCTCGACAAGGATACGTCGGGTGTATTGGTGCTGGCGCTCAACAAGCGCGCCCATGGCTTTATCGGCAGCCAGTTCGAACACCGCAAGACCAGCAAGCATTACGTGGCCCGCGTGTCAGGCATTGTCGAAGCCGATAGCGGGCTGGTCGACCTGCCGCTGGCCACCGACTGGCTCAACAAGCCGCGCCAGAAGGTGGACCACGATCACGGCCGCCCGGCGCAGACCGAATGGCAGGTGATGGAGCGCGAGGACCGGGCCACCCGCGTCAAGCTCGTACCCCTCACCGGGCGCACCCACCAGCTCAGGGTGCACATGAAGGCCATCGGCCATGTGATTCTAGGCGATGCGTTTTATGCCGAGGGCGAGGATTTCACCGCCGCCGACAGGCTGCAATTGCATGCCGCGTCTTTGGGTTTCACCCATCCCACGACCGGGCAATTCATGACCTTCTCGGCGCCGGTGCCGTTCTGAATATCGGTGCCCGCCGGCCCCTCGAGCCGGTGCGCTATTCCGCCTCGCCGATATAGCCGACTTCGATCTTCTGGAAGAGGTTGCCCTGTTTCATCGTCTCGAGCCAGCGGCGAAAATCGGCAACGCCGTCAAAGCCGGCGCGCCCGGCCTCGGCATCGGTGACGTCATCCGGGCTCATATCGGTGATGGCCTTGATGGCCAGCAGCCCCACTTTGGTCTTGAGCGTACCGCCGGCTTTGACGGTCGGCCGGTTCCAGCGGCGGAAGATGAGGTCCACCTTGCCGGCCTTGATATCTTCGAGAAGGTCACGCTTGAGAAGCATCAGTCCTGCACCGCCATGGCTGTCATTTCGATTCTGAGATTCCGGTCGGCATCTTGGCCCGCGAGAGCCTCGATACATATGGTGCGGGCGGCGGGACTCGAACCCGCATGGGGATACCCCCTCCGGATTTTAAGTCCGGTGTGTCTACCATTCCACCACGCCCGCCAGATGCTTAGTCGGTGCCGCCGGAGATGGGGGCAACATAAGCGACGTCAAGGTCCCAGGGAAAGAAAATCCAGGTATCCTGGCTGACCTCGGTGATGAAGGTATCGACCATCTCGCGGCCCTTGGGCTTGGCATAGACGGTGGCGAAGTGGGCGCCGGGCAGCATGTCGCGGACGACGCGGGCGGTATTGCCGGTATCGACCAGATCGTCGACGATCAGCACCTTGCCGCCATTCCTGGAAACCTCGAGCACCGGCGGACTGATCTCCTTCAGCACCTTGATGCCGCTCTGATTCTGATGGTCATAGCTTTTGACCGCGACCGTCTCGACGGTGCGGATATTGAGCTCGCGGGCGACGATGGCCGCCGGCACCAGGCCGCCACGGGCAATGGCCACCACTGCGTCGAAGGGTCCGAGGCCGGTCAGGCGCCAGGCCAGGGCGCGGCTGTCGCGGTGGAACTGATCCCAGGTAACGGGAAAGGATTTCTGGTTCGGGTTGCTCACATAGCTCTCCAGGCGGCGGCTTGCGCCAATGTGTACTGATATCGGCCCGTGCTTAGCAAAGCCGCGCCGGATCGCCAATCATTCAGAATCGGGCGGCCCGATGCCGGCCTTCTCATGGGCGGCAGCCACCATGGCCCGCACCTTTTCGGCGGCTTCGGCCAGCCGGGCTTCATCCGAAGATCGCAGCACCAGTTCGGTGATGGCCCAGCCATGGCCCATCTGCGGATAGGAGCCCATCTTCACGTCGGGATATTCCGCCTGCAAGGCCGCCAGCGGACCGCCGACCGTGCCTTCGCCGACCGCCGCCTTCACCGTGGCCGACATCACCTTCTTGCTGCCCTTGAGCGTGGGCGTCAGCGCTTCGAGCATGGCGCGCATGATGACCGGCACGCCGGCCATGACATGCACATTGCCGATGCGGAAACCGGGGGCGGCGCTGACCGAATTGACGATCAGGTCGGCGCCTTCGGGGATGCGGGCCATCCGCAGGCGGGCCTCGTTCACCTCGGTGCCGGATTGTTTCCAGCGGGCTTCGAGCATGGCGCGGGCCTGTGGATTGATGGGCAGCGCGACGCCGAAGGCGCGGGCGATGGCGTCGGCGGTGATATCGTCATGCGTCGGCCCGATACCGCCCGAGGTGAAGACATAAGTATAGCGGGCGCGCAGCGCATTCACCGCTTCCACGATATGCTCCATTTCGTCGGACACGACCCGCACCTCCGTGAGATCGATACCCAGATCGGTGCAGAAATCGGCGACGGCGCCGATATTGACGTCCTTGGTGCGGCCGGAGAGGATTTCGTCGCCGATGACGATCATTCCGGCGGTGACACGGCTATCTGGCTGGTTCATGGTCTTTATCCAATGGGCTTTCTGGATGCCTCGCCGGACAAAGCCGAGTCAAGCCGCCCTACGGCCTTCCAATCCCCCACCGATCCTCCTATTTTGCGGTCAGGAGACCACGCATGATCACTTATGTCGACGCCACCAGCAAAACCCGCCGCACCTCGGGCGTTATTCCGCTCCATGGCGAGGAAGGTTTCGCGGGCATGCGCAAGGCTGGCGCGTTGACCGCGCAGGCCCTGGATATTCTGACCGAATATGTCGAGCCGGGCGTGTCGACCGACAAGCTCGACCAGATCGCCTATGAATTTGCCCGCGACAATGGCGCGGTGCCGGCGACGATTTTCTACAAGGGCTACCGCCACTCGCTCTGTACCTCGATCAATCACGTCGTCTGCCACGGCATTCCCGACCAGCGGCCGCTGCGCGAGGGCGATATCGTCAATATCGACCTGACGCTGGTGGTCGATGGCTGGCACGGCGATTCGAGCCGCATGTATCCGGTCGGCGAGATTTCGCGGAAGGCGGAGCGGTTGATCGAGATCACCTATGAGTGCCTGGAAGCCGGCATTGCCGCCGCCAGGCCGGGCAGCACCACCGGCGATATCGGCGCCGCGATCCAGATAATCGCCGAAGCCGAACGCATGAGCGTGGTCCGCGATTTCGTCGGGCATGGCCTGGGCCGGCTATTCCATGATGAACCCAATATCCTGCATTTCGGCACACCCGGCGCCGGCGTGCCGCTGAAGCCCGGCATGATCTTCACCATCGAGCCGATGATCAATCTGGGCCGGCCGCATGTGAAAATCCTTTCCGATGGCTGGACCGCCGTGACCCGCGACCGCACGCTCTCGGCCCAGTGCGAGCACTCCATCGGCATTACCGAGACCGGCTGCGAAATCTTCACCAAGTCGCCCGCCGGCCTGTTCAATCCGCTGGCCAGCCGGGCGACAGCGTGACGGAAAAGCCGACGAACAAAGATCCGGGAATGTCCGAAGCGCTGAAACCGCATTATCTTGGCCATCGCGAACGGGCGCGCGAGCGCTTCAACAATGTGGGCGGCGACGCGCTGGCCGATTATGAATTGCTGGAACTGGTCCTGCACATTCTACTGCCGCAGCGCGACACCAAGGAACTGGCCAAGGAATTGCTGAAGCGTTTCGGTTCATTTTCGGCTGTCCTGGGCGCCTCGCCTGCACGGCTGACGGAGGTCAAGGGCCTGGGCCCGACATCGATCACCAATCTCAAGGTGATCCAGGCGGCTGCACAGCGCTATGGCCGGGACCAGATCGACCGCGAACTGCCGATTCTGGCGTCCTGGTCGCAATTGATCGATTATTGCCGCAGCCAGATGGCCTATGAGACCATCGAGCAGTTCCGGGTGCTGTTCCTCGACAAGAAGAACCGCCTGATTGCCGATGAGGTCCAGCAGGTCGGCACTGTCGATCATACGCCGGTCTATCCGCGCGAAGTGATCCGCCGCTCGCTGGAACTATCGGCCACCGCCCTGATCCTGGTGCACAACCATCCGTCTGGCGACCCCGCCCCATCATCGGCCGATGTGCGGATGACCCGGGAAATTGCCGATATCGCCAAGCCTTTGGGCATCAGCCTGCACGATCACATCATCATCGGCAAATCCGGCCACGCTTCGCTGCGCGGATTGAAGCTCATCTGATCGCTGTCCCGTCCAGGAAATGGCCGCTTAGCCGAAGGTTGCGAGAACCGGGAAGGTTTCGAGGAACCAGTAGGAGATGCGGGTGAAATTGCCGGTAAGGAACAACAGGCCCGTCACCACCAAAATCCCGCCCATGATCTTCTCGACCAGGCCGAGATGCTTCTTGAACCCCTGGAAGAAGGTGAGGAACGGACCAACGGCGATGCCGGCGAGGAAGAACGGAATGCCGAGGCCCAGCGAATAGAGCCCGAGCAGCGACGCCCCTTCCCACGCGGTATCGCGGCTGGCGGCAACGGACAGGATCGCCGCCAGGACCGGCCCGATACAGGGCGTCCAGCCAATGGCGAAGGCAAGACCGAGCAGGAACCCGCCCAACGGCCCCGAAGCCACGCCCGGCCCGTTATGCCGCAATTGGCGGTCAAGAAAGCCGATGCGATAGACGCCCAGGAAATGCAGGCCCATAGCGATGATGACCACGCCGGCAATCGGCGTCAGGATCGGCAGGAGCTGGCGGAAGACTTGCCCGAAAGCCGTGGCGGTGGCGCCCAGGGTAACGAACACCACCGAGAAGCCGAGAATGAAGAAGATTGAGGTAACGGCCACCCGCAGCTGCAAGCGCCCGCCGATCGTGGCGGATTCGGCACGCAATTGGTCGTAACTCGCCCCGCTCATATAGGTGAGATAGGGCGGCACCAGAGGCAGCACGCAGGGGCTGAGAAAACTCAATATGCCCGCACCGATGACCAGAGGCAGGGAAAATTCCAAAGCCGACGCTCCTTGCTCGCGCTTCTGTGTAGCGCCTGCGTTTTACAAAGCAATGAGCCGTAGGGTCGCATCGCGGCGTTGTGAGCGCCTGGCCCCCTCGCCCCGCACGAAATCGCCCATTCAGGGCGCAAAGCCTTGCCCCTGCCCCCCGCCCACGCTACAGCACCGGCCAACGCTCATCGGTTGAGGTGCATTCAATGCCTACCCGTCCGCTCCGCATTGCGCCGTCCATCCTCTCCGCCGATTTCGCGCGGCTGGGCGATGAGGTGAAGGCGATTGTCGACGCCGGTGCCGATTATATTCACGTCGACGTGATGGACGGGCATTTCGTGCCCAATATCTCTTTCGGCGCCCCGGTGATGCAATCGGTGCGTGGCGTTACCGATAAAATATTCGACGTGCATCTGATGATCGCGCCCGTCGATCCTTATCTGGCCGATTTCGCCAATGCCGGGGCCGATATCATTACCGTCCATGCCGAGGCCGGCCCGCATCTGCACCGCTCATTGCAGGCCATCCGCGCCATGGGCAAGAAGGCCGGCGTAGCGCTCAATCCCGCGACCCCGGTTGCTGCGATCCAGCATGTCATCGACGATTGCGACCTGGTTCTGGTCATGAGCGTCAATCCCGGCTTTGGCGGACAGAGCTTCATTCCCGAAAGCCTCAACAAGATCAGCCAGGCCAGGGCGCTGATCGGCGGCCGCGCCATCGATCTCGAGGTCGATGGCGGCGTAAGCGCCGAGAACGCGCGCGCCATCGTCGCGGCGGGAGCCAATGTGCTGGTGGCCGGATCGGCGATCTATGCAGGCAATGATGCCGCCACCTATGCCGGCCGGATCAAGGCCATACGCGATGCGGCCACGGGGCTGCTGGTCTAGCCTCCTGCCACCACCGCCCCATTGAATCGAATTCTGATCTACTAAGGCTAAACCCATGATTCCGCGCTATTCCCGTCCTGAAATGGTGGCCAATTGGTCGGCCGAAAATCGCTTCGCCATCTGGTTCGAGATCGAGGCGCATGCCACCTCCAAGCTGGCCGAATTGGGCGTGGTGCCCAAGGAAAGCGCCGACAAGATCTGGGACGTCATGAACGCCCGCAAGGCGGAACTGGGCGATTACGGTTTCGACGTGGAACGGATCGACGAGATCGAGCGCACCACCAAGCACGACGTCATCGCCTTTCTGACGCATCTGTCGGAAATCGTCGGGCCCGATGCCCGCTTCGTGCATCAGGGCATGACATCGTCGGACATTCTCGACACCACGCTCTCGGTGCAACTGCGGAACGCCGCCGATATTCTGCTGGCCGATATCGACGCATTGCTGGCCGCGCTCAAGAGGCGCGCCTATGAGCACAAGCACACCATCACCATCGGCCGCAGCCACGGCATTCATGCCGAGCCGACCACTTTCGGGATCAAGCTGGCCCAGGCCTATGCCGAATTTTCCCGCAACCGGGGCCGGCTGGTGGCGGCGCGCGACGACATCGCCACCTGCGCCATTTCAGGGGCCATTGGCAGCTTCGCCAATATCGATCCGCAGGTAGAAATCTATGTGGCCGAGAAGCTGGGGCTCGCCATCGAGCCGGTGTCCACGCAGGTGATCCCGCGCGACCGCCATGCCATGTTCTTCGTCACTTTGGGCGTCATCGCCAGCTCCATCGAACGCGTCGCCGTCGAGATCAGGCATTTGCAGCGCACCGAAGTGCTGGAGGCCGAGGAATATTTCTCGCCCGGCCAGAAAGGCTCCTCGGCCATGCCGCATAAGCGCAATCCGGTGCTGACGGAAAACCTCACCGGCCTGGCGCGCCTCGTCCGCGGCATGGCGGTTCCGGCGCTGGAAAACGTGGCGCTGTGGCACGAGCGCGATATTTCGCATTCCTCGGTCGAACGCATGATCGGGCCGGACGCGACCATCACCCTGGATTTCGCACTGGCCCGTCTCACCGGCGTCATCGACAAGCTGGTGGTCTATCCCGAGAACATGCGCAAGAATCTCGACCTGCTCGGCGGACTGCACAATTCGCAGCGCGTGCTGCTGGCGCTGACCCAGGCCGGCTATAGCCGCGAGGATTCCTATGCGGCGGTGCAGCGCAACGCCATGAAAGTCTGGGAGCATCGGGGCGACCGCACCGGCCTTTTTGCCCAGAACCTCAAGGACGACCCGCAAGTGACTCTGTCCGATGCCCAAATCGACGCCATGTTCGACGACGGCTATCACTTGAAGCATGTCGACACCATTTTCGCCCGGGTTTTCGACGAATGAGAATTGCCGAGGCCGAAATCCTGATCCTGCCCGGCCTGGGCAATTCCGGGCCGGGACATTGGCAGGTCCGCTGGGCCGAAAAAATGTCCACCGCCGCGATCGTCGAGCAGGCCGACTGGCACGAGCCCGATCCCGACGATTGGGCAGACACCATCGTCAAGGCGGTGGAACTGGCATCCAGGCCGGTGGTTCTGGTCGCTCATTCCCTCGGCTGCATTGCCGTGGCCAGGGCAGCGGCCAGGCTGGCGGATGGCAAGGTGAGAGGGGCATTGCTGGTGGCGCCGCCCGATCTCGAACGCGCCAATCTGCCCGACGAGCTGCTCGATTTCCTGCCAATATGCCGCGAGCCCCTGCCCTTCCCCTCGCTGCTCGTCGCCTCTTCCACCGATCCCTATTGCGCGCTGGAGCGCGGCGCCGATCTGGCTGCGGCCTGGGGTTCGGACTTTCATCAGGCGGGCGCTGCCGGCCATATCAACGTGGCTTCCGGCCACGGCCCCTGGCCCGAGGGCCTGCTGATGTTCACGCGGCTGATGCAGCGTCTCTAAAACAAAAAAAGGCCCCGCCGGTTTCCCGACGGAGCCCTTGTTTTCAGAATCTGGCGCGGATCAGCCTTCGGCGGCGACCTGCTCATTGGCCACGCCGGCCAGTTGATCCATCTTGGCGCGGATGGCGGCGTCATCCAGGGCGACGCCCTTGGCCTTGAGATCGCCCGAAACCTTCTCGAACACGTCGCTATCGCCCGGCTTGGCGAAATCGGCGGCCACGACCTCGGCGGCATAGCTATTGGCGGCATCGCCGGACAGACCCAGCAGTTCGGCAACCCACAGGCCCAGAAGCTTGTTGCGGCGCGCCTCGGCCTTGAATTTCTTTTCGGCGTCGAAGGCAAACTTGGCTTCCTGGCCCTTCTGCCGATCTTCAAACTGGCTCATGGTCTCTCCCAAAATGGCTATGTATCGCCGCCTAACCGGCTCCGGTCTTGGACATAGGTGGTTCGGCCACGCAAATCAACGGCACCTCTGCGGCTGCCGCGCCATGTCATGCATATTGCCCATGGCAGGAAAGCCCTTGCCTTTTTGCCCCATTCTGGCGCATGAAGCGGCCAATCCACCCCACCTCTCAATGGCAACGGATTCGATATGAACCGTCGACGCAAAATCTATGAGGGCAAGGCCAAGATCCTGTTCGAGGGTCCCGAGCCGGGCACTCTGGTGCAATACTTCAAGGACGACGCCACTGCCGGCAACGGCGCCCGCCACGAAGTGATCGACGGCAAGGGCGTGTTGAACAACCGGATTTCCGAGTTCATCTTCGCCAAGCTCAACGATCTGGGCATCCCGACGCATTTCCTGCGCCGCATCAATATGCGCGAGCAATTGATCAAGGAAGTCGAGATCATCCCGCTCGAGATCATCGTGCGCAATTACGCCGCCGGTTCGCTGGCCAAGCGCCTGGGGCTCGAACCCGGCACCCGCCTGCCCCGCTCGATCATCGAGTTCTGCTACAAGGACGACGCGCTCGGCGACCCGATGGTCTCCGAAGAGCACATCACCGCTTTCGGCTGGGCCAATCCCGCCGAGCTCGACGACATCATGAGCCTCGCTGTCCGCATCAACGACTTCCTGACCGGCCTGTTCATGGGCGTCGGCATCCAATTGGTGGATTTCAAGATCGAGGTCGGCCGGCTCTATGAAGGCGATCTGATGCGCATCGTGCTGGCCGACGAGATCAGCCCGGACAATTGCCGTCTGTGGGACATCAAGACCCGCAACAAGCTCGACAAGGACCGTTTCCGCGAAAATCTCGGCGGCCTGGTCGAGAGCTATCGCGAAGTGGCCCAGCGCCTCGGCATCCTCGTGGAAAATGACAATGCGCTGACCACAGGTCCGCGCCTGGTCCAGTAATTCGGGAATTGAACTGATGAAAGCGCGCGTCATCGTCACGCTCAAGAATGGCGTTCTCGATCCGCAGGGGCAGGCCATCGAGGGCTCGCTCGCCAGCCTGGGTTTCGGCGGCGTCGCCGGCGTCAGGCAGGGAAAAGTGTTCGATCTGGAGATCGAAGGAACCGACGTGGAGACCGCGCGTTTTCAGATCACAGCGATGTGCGAAAAGCTCCTCGCCAATACCGTGATCGAAAACTTCGCGATCGAAATTTCAAATTAACGCCTTCACGGCAAACTACCAATTCGCGCCCTCGGTCGGGCGCAGGACCATATAGCCATGCGTAAAACCCAGATCGCCCTCTCCGTCATGTTCTTCGCCTCGCTCGGCCTGCTCTTCGCGGCCTATGCCTCGGTGCCGGTATAAGCCGAACCCGCCAAAATGCCTCATCCTGAACTTGTCGCAGGACGAGGCCGCAAAGGCTGCTCGCGCCCCCTTCGGGATCGGCAGGGTCAATTGTTCGACGGCCTGAACACTGCGGGGATAATGGGCCGGATGCGGCGCGGCGGGATGCCGCTCGGCTGCTGAACCGGCGGCCTGCTGGGCTCACTGGGCTTCTGCATAAGCTGGGACATGGATGACTCCTCCTCCCAAGCCAAACGCCGCCACGGCGCCGAAGGTTGCCTCACGGTAGTTTTTCCTGCCGGGCGGCGGCGGAGACTTGCCTTTTCGGTCAAGACTCACCACAAGAGCCCCGCACACCCCTGACAGATAAAGGATTGAGCGATGAAGGCCGCCGTCATCGTGTTTCCGGGACTCAATCGCGACCGCGACATGATCGCGGCGCTGACCAAGATCGGCGGCGCCACGCCCGCCATCGTCTGGCATCAGGATGCCGATATTCCAGATGTCGACCTCATCGTCATTCCGGGCGGCTTCTCCTATGGCGATTACCTCCGCTGCGGCGCCATCGCCGCGCGCTCGCCCATCATGGACAAGCTGCGCGAACGCGCCGCCAGGGGCGTCAAGGTGCTGGGCGTCTGCAATGGCTTCCAGATCCTGATCGAAGCCGGCCTGCTGCCGGGCGCGCTGATGCGCAATATGTCGCTGAAATTCGTCTGCCGCGAGATCAAGTTGGAAGTGGTCAACGCCGAAACCGATTTTACGCGCGGCTATGCCACGGGCCAGATCATCCGCTGCCCCGTGGCCCATCACGATGGCAATTACTTCACCGACGCCGAGACGCTGAAGCGGATCGAAGGCGAAGGCCAGGTGGCGTTCCGCTATGCCGGGGGCACCAATCCCAATGGCTCGCTCAACGACATTGCCGGCGTGCTCAACCAGCAAAAGAACGTGCTCGGCCTGATGCCGCATCCGGAAAACCTGATCGAAGCCGCCCATGGCGGCGACGATGGCCGGGCGCTGTTTGCCGCCGCGCTGCAACAGGTCGCCTGATCCGCGCCGTCTCCCCATCCAACATTTCCGGTTCAGATGACCTTCCGCAACGACATCGCTATTACCCCCGACCTCATCGCCAGCCATGGATTGAAGCCGGACGAGTACCAGAAGATCCTCGATCTGATCGGACGTGAGCCGACCTATACCGAGCTCGGCATCTTCTCGGCCATGTGGAACGAGCATTGCTCCTATAAAAGCTCGAAGAAATGGCTGCGCACCCTGCCGACCAAGGGACCGCGCGTCATCCAGGGCCCCGGCGAGAATGCCGGCGTCGTCGATATCGGCGATGGCCAGGCCGTGGTGTTCAAGATGGAATCGCACAACCATCCCAGCTTCATCGAGCCCTATCAGGGCGCGGCGACCGGCATGGGCGGCATCCTGCGCGACGTCTTCACCATGGGCGCGCGGCCGGTCGCGGCGATGAACGCGCTGCGTTTCGGCGCGCCTGACCATGAAAAGACCCGTCACCTGGTGTCCGGCGTGGTGGCCGGCATCGGCGGTTATGGCAACGCTTTCGGCGTGCCGACCGTTGGCGGCGAGGTCGAGTTCGACGCCCGCTATAACGGCAATATCCTGGTCAATGCCTTCGCGGCGGGTCTGGCCGATACCGACAAGATTTTCTATTCCGAAGCCAAGGGCGTCGGCTTGCCGGTGGTCTATCTCGGCGCCAAGACCGGGCGCGACGGCGTCGGCGGCGCCACCATGGCCTCGGCAGAATTCGGCGACGATATCGAGGAAAAGCGTCCCACCGTTCAGGTCGGCGACCCCTTCACCGAAAAGCGCCTGCTCGAAGCCTGCCTGGAACTCATGGCCACCGGCGCGGTGATCGCCATTCAGGACATGGGCGCGGCGGGCCTGACCTGTTCGGCGGTCGAAATGGGCGCCAAGGGCGATCTCGGCATCGAGCTCGATCTGGACCAGGTGCCGGTGCGCGAGGAGCGCATGACCGCCTATGAGATGATGCTTTCCGAGAGCCAGGAACGCATGCTGATGGTGCTGCATCCGGACAAGGAAGCCGTGGCCCGCAAAGTGTTCGAAAAGTGGGAACTGGACTTCGCCACTGTCGGCAAGACCACCGACGACCTGCGCTTCCGCGTCTTCTGGCAGGGCGAGGAAGTCGCCAATCTGCCAATCAAGGAACTGGGCGACGAGGCCCCGGAATATGATCGTCCCTGGATCGAGCCCCAGGCGCCCGCGCCGCTGGCCAAGGCCGACGTGCCGCAGATGGACATTGCCGAGGCGCTGCTGGCGCTGATCGGCGGCCACCAATGCGCGTCGCGCCGCTGGGTCTATGAGCAATATGACACCCTCATCCAGGGCAACACCATGCAGCGCCCGGGCGGCGATGCCGGCGTGATCCGCGTCGACCGCGCCGAGAACAAGGGCCTCGCCTTCGCCTCCGACGTCACCCCGCGCTATTGCGAAGCCAATCCTTTCGAGGGCGGCAAGCAGGCCGTTGCCGAGTGCTGGCGCAACCTGACAGCGACCGGCGCCGAGCCGCTGGCCGCCACCGACAACCTCAATTTCGGCAATCCCGAACGCCCCGAAATCATGGGCCAACTGATCAAGGCCATCGAAGGCATCGGCGAGGCCTGCCGGGCGCTGGATTTCCCCATCGTCTCCGGAAATGTCTCGCTCTACAACGAAACCAATGGCCAGGGCATCCTGCCCACGCCCACCATTGGCGGCGTCGGCCTGCTGCCCGAATGGAACCAGAGCGTCGGCATCGGCTTCGTCGCCGAAAACCAGCCGATCCTGCTTGTCGGCGGTCCCGCCGAGCGCGGCACCCATCTGGGCCAGTCGATCTATCTGCGCGACCTGTTCGACCGCCGCGACGGCGACGCCCCCCATGTCGATCTCGCAGCCGAGAAAAAGACCGGCGACTTCGTCCGCAAGCTCATCCGCTCCGGCGTCGTCACCGCCTGCCACGACCTGTCCGATGGCGGTCTGGGCATCGCCCTGGCGGAAATGGCCATTGCCGGCGGCATCGGCGCGATCGTGACCGATGTGGATGGCAACGACCCGGTCCTGACCTTTTTCGGCGAGGACCAGGGCCGTTACCTGGTCACGTTGAATCTCGATCCGCAGGGCGACGAAATCGCGGCATTGTGGAAAGAGGCGGAGAGCCTGGGCATCTATGCGCCCTGGATCGGCACCACCGGCGGCAATACTCTCATTCTTGGCGGTGCCAAGCCGGTGGCCGTCGCCGCGCTCGCCCAGGCTCATGAGGACTGGTTCCCCCGCTATATGAACGGCTGATCCGGTTTTGAAGCACGCTGCCTTATGTTCGCCGCTCTTTGGAGCGCTTTGCTCGGCAGGAATATTGCGTCTGGGAGTGAACGATGCAGCACAATCTGGGATGGGCGATCTTGGCGGGTCTCGGCCTGGCGCTGACGCCCGCAATGGCGTCGGCCCAGAACGTCAGCATCACCCGCTCCGTGCTCACCAATCTTCCCTATACGCTGATCTATCCCGCCGAAATGACCGCCAGTGGCGGCGTCGACGCGCCGGTCACCATCAATCACACCAGCGCCCCGCTGCAATGCGAACTGAGCGTGGTGCCGGTCGAGGATACCGACTGGACGGCGGAAGCGGCGCTTGACGAGCTTGACGAGAGCGAAATCGCCACCGCCTGGGCCGGGCCATTGCCGGGATTTTCCATCGTGAGCAAAGGCACGACCGAATATCAGGATGCCACCGCCCTCGCCTATGAGGGAACCAGCACCGGCTCGGCGATGAACATCCCGCTGACGCTGGTGCATACCGAAGCCGTTTCCTCAGGTCGGGGCTATGTGCTGGATTGCATTTTCGCCGCCGATCAGGCGGAACAGGCGCGGCCCCTCGTCGATTTCATCATCGCCAATTTTGCCACCCGCGCCGACGCGGATTGCTGCATTGGCTTGAATGTGACCCCGGAAGACGAACAGTCCGACCTGCCGTAACCGGCACATTCCGGGCCTTTCGCCGCGCCCTGTTGAAGCCTTCCCACCTGCATGCCATATCAGGGACGTGAGCCGGCCATCGCCGGCGCGAATTACGGGGAGACAGCACATGGCCATGGACGCCACAGAAATCGAGCGCCGCATCAAGGCTGCCCTGCCCGATGCCCTGATTGAAATCCGCGATCTCGCCGGCGACGGCGACCATTACGCGGCCACGGTGATTTCCGAACAGTTCCGCGGGAAATCCCGGGTGCAGCAGCACCAGATGGTCTATGCCGCCCTGCAAGGCGATATGGGCGGCGCTTTGCATGCATTGGCCCTGCAGACCAACGTGCCGGACTGATGCCCGGCCTGCGCGATTCGCTCGATCTCATCCGCATGGTCCGGCCCGAGGCCGGAACGAGTGCCCTCGAACATGAGATCATGGCCGAACGCGCCAATTCGCTCGGCGCCGCCGAGGCCCGGGTAAGAAAGGCCCTCGAGGGCCTGTCGGCCGGCGCGGATCGTGAGCATTGGCTTGGCGAGGCCCGGCAGGCCGTTTGGGCCTATTTCGTGCAACGGGAACTGCTCGGCTTCCGCCGCCACCATGACGTTATCCGCGATCTCGATATTCCGGCCGAAGTGCTGAACGGGCTGGGCGCGATGCCGGCCAGGCAAAAATGAGCCGCGCCGTTTTCTTCGATGTCGATGGCGTATTGGTACATGGCATTCACCATAGCCCCACCCGGACGCGGCGCTGGGACACCAGTCTCCAGGACGATTTTGGGATAGACCCGGCGCGCTTCACCGAAGAGTTCATTTTCGACGTTTTCGTCAAGAAAGTCGTGAATGGGCAAATGTCGGTGATCGAGGCGCTTGAACGTCACCTGCCCGCCTTGGGATACCGGGGTTCGCCAATGGTCTTTCTGGATTACTGGCTCAAAAAGGACAGCGTCCTGAATCAGGAATTGATCGACGCGATCAGGCAGCTCAAGGCCAGGTCCGATATTCGTCTTTATGTTGCGACCAACCAGGAACATATCCGCGCCAGCTGGCTATGGTCTCAGTGCGGGCTCAGCCAAATCTTCGATGACATGTTCCATTCCGCGCGCGCCGGCGTCAGGAAGCCCGATCCGGCCTATTTCGATTTCATCCATCGGCATATCGGCCCGCAGAACGAACCGCCGCTCTTCTTCGACGACACGCCCAAAGTGGTGGAGGGCGCCAGAGCGCATGGTTGGGAGGCCGTGTTGTTTGACACCAACGAGCAGTTTTTTGACCATCCCTGGGTGCGACAAAGACTCTAGCCACCTCGACACCGGCAACGCCGTGTCTTATTTAAGGGCAGTTTTCAGCCGGCCCTTGAAGCCGGACTTTTGAAAGGCTCCTCCCATGACCGATATCAACGCCTTCATCGATGACAAGGTGAAGAACAACGACGTGTTCCTGTTCATGAAAGGCACCCCGGATTTCCCGCAATGCGGCTTTTCCGGCCAGGTCGTTCAGATTCTCAACTATCTCGGCGTCGAGTTCGACAGCGCCAATGTGCTGGAAAGCGATGAATTGCGCGACGGCATCAAGGCCTATGCCAATTGGCCGACCATTCCCCAGCTTTACGTCAAGGGCGAATTCGTGGGCGGCGCCGACATCACCCGGGAAATGTTCCAGTCCGGCGAGCTGAAAACCCAGTTCGAACAGGCCGGCATCGCCATCAAGCAGAGCGCCTGATCGCCCGAGGCAAGATTTGAAGGCCCTGCCCTGACCCGGCGGGGCCTTTGCGGTTTTCGGTCGATATCGCTTTGCCCGATGCCGGGCCGCGCATAGACTATCCTATCCTGCCGAGACTCCCTTCCATGGCCATTGATACCACGCGTCCCGCCGTCCCGCTCCCGCTCGTCATCATTGCCGGCTGCATCATCGCCGCCATCGGCTTCGGAACGCGGGGCTCGTTCGGCCTCTTCACCTTGCCGGTCACCGAAGACCTGGGGCTGACCCGCGAGCAATGGGGCATGGCCATGGCCATCCAGAACCTTGTCTGGGGCCTGGCCCAGCCTTTCGCCGGCGGCATGGCCGACCGCTATGGTGCCGGGCGGGTTCTGGCCATCGGCGGTCTGGTCTATGCGGCGGGCGTGCTGGGCATGGCATTTTCGCCCGACACCTTGACCATGACCCTCACCGCCGGCGTGGTCACCGGCATCGGCATCGCCATTGCCTCGTTCGGCGTGGTCATGGCCGCCTTTGGCCGTGTCGTGCCAGCGGAAAAGCGCAGCTTCATCTTCGGCATCGCCACCGCCGCCTCGTCGGCCGGGCAGTTCATTTTCGCGCCGGTGGGACAGGGCTTCATCAACGCCTTCGGATGGCAGATGGCGCTGGTCTATATCGCCGTGATCCTGCTGCTGATCGTCCCGCTATCCGCCGCCCTGCGCGGTCGGGCGGAATCCACGCCCGGCCAGGCCGATCTGCCCTTCATGCAGGCCCTGTCGCGGGCCTGGGGCTTCGGGTCCTATCGGCTGCTGGTCATCGGCTTCTTCGTCTGCGGCTTCCATCTGGCCTTCATCAACGTCCACATGCCGGCCTATCTCGTGCAATGCGGGCTGTCGCCGGAAACCGGCTCCTGGACCATTGCCGTGATCGGGCTTTTCAACATTGCCGGCTCGCTGCTCTCGGGCTGGCTCGGCAGCCGGCTGCCCAAGCAATTGCTGCTGGCCTCGATCTATTTCCTGCGCGCCATCGCCATCGCCGCTTTCCTGCTGGTTCCGGTCAGCGAAATCACCGCCTATGCCTTCGCGGCGGCCATGGGTCTGCTCTGGCTGTCCACCGTGCCGCTGACGGCCGGACTGGTGAGCCTGTTCTTCGGACCGCGCTATATGGGCATGCTCTACGGCATCGCCTTCCTCAGTCACCAGATCGGTTCCTTTGTCGGCGTCTGGCTCGGCGGCTATGTCTATGACCTGACCGGCGCCTACGATCTGGTCTGGTATCTCGGCATCATTCTGGGCCTGGCCTCGGCGGCGGTTCATATCCCGATCAACGAACGCACCGACGCCAATTTCGCCCTGAAACCGGCCTGAGCGTTTATCGCCTCCTGCCGATTAACGGGTTGCCAAACGCCCGGGAGAGGTTCATGGTCCGGCCAATCCTTTGGCCGGTTTCTTCGGCTATGATGAGTTTCAAACATGTCAGATCATTTCAGCCGGGTTCTCTCGCGCCCTGAATTCATCGCCCTTGTCGCCGCGCTCATGGCGCTCAACGCCTTGGCCATCGACGTGATGCTGCCCGCCCTGCCCTATATGGGCGAGGCGCTGGGCATCGCGAACGAGAACGAGCGGCAATTCGTCGTCACCTCCTATATGCTGGGCATGGGCCTGGCCGTGCTCGCTTTCGGCCCGCTCACCGACCGCTTCGGTCGCCGCGCCCCGCTGCTGGTGGGTGTCGGCATCTATGTCGTGGCCGTGATCGCCGCCGCCTTTGCCCCCAATTTCGGTCTGTTGCTGGCCCTGCGCTTCGTCCAGGGCATGGGCGCGGCCAGCGTGCGCGTCATCGCCACCGCCGTGGTGCGCGACCGCTATTCCGGCCGCGAAATGGCCGAGGTCATGTCACTGACTTTCATGGTGTTCATGGCCATTCCCATCATCGCGCCGGGCATCGGCCAGGTGCTGCTGCTGACGGGGCCGTGGCAATATATCTTCATTTTCATGGGTCTGCTGGCCGCCGCGCTCTGGCTATGGACCTATATGCGCCTGCCGGAAACCCTGCCGCTGGACCAGCGCCGCCCGCTCAGCCTTTCCGGCGTGGTGGACAATTTCCGTATTGTCTTCACCAATAGGGTGGCGATTTCCTACGGCCTCGCCGGCATGTTCCTGTTCGGAGCGCTGTTCGGATTCATCACCTCGGCCCAGCAGATCTATGTCGACATTTACGAACTGGGCGTCTATTTCCCCGTGGCATTCGCGGCCATGGCCGGGCTGATGGCCATCTCCTCCTTCACCAATTCACGGGTCGTGCGGCGGTTCGGCATGCGCCGCCTGTCACATGGCGCCATGCTGGTCTTCACCATCGGCTCGGCCATCTGGGTGCTGCTGGCACTCAGCGGTTTCCTGCCGCTCTGGCTGTTCTTCAGCCTCCTGGCCATCATCATGTTCTGCTTCGGCTGGTCGTCCTCGAACATGAATTCCCTGTCCATGGAACCGCTCGGCAAGGTCGCGGGCACCGCCGCCTCCGTCTTCGGCTTCATCCAGACCGTGGGCGGAGCGCTGATCGGCTCGCTCACCGGCCAATTGTTCGACGGAACCACCCTGCCCACGGCCATGGGCTATTTCCTGACCGGCTCGCTGGCGATCATCTGCATCCTCATCGCCGAAAAAGGCCGTCTCTTCGGCGTCGGCGAGCAATATGCCCATGAAGACGACGAGCCGGTGATGGACGCCCACTAAAGCCTTCCATAACCGCCTCCATCTCGGATCGTCACCCTCGCGCTAGACGCGAGGGCTCTTGTCATACTCATGGCTGGCCGAGATGACGGTGGCGGAGCGAGGGCCAGATTGCCGCTTATCTGAAGGCCGCGGCCCCTCTTCTCAAGAGAGGAAGCCCCATCACACCGCAAACACTTCCCGCCGCAATTCCTCCCAGCTTTCTTGGCTCGGCGCGACCAGCAGGCCGCCATCCCGATCGCCTGGCCGGTAGGGCGTGCCGTCGAGCTTGGCCACATGCGCCCCGGCCTCTTTAATGATCAGTGCGCCTCCGACGTGATCCCAGGGCATCAGCCTGCCATACATCAGGAAATGCACATTGCCGCCGGCGGCTAGGCGGTATTCGTGGCCGGCGCAACGGTAACTGGCGAACATCTTGACCTTGGCGAGATTGCTCAGGACATCCCGGCGCTGCTCGGGCGCGAAGAAAGCGGTGGAGGCGAGCCCGCCCATTTCCGCCAGCGGCACCGGATCGGCGAATTTCTGGCGGATGGTGCGGCCATCGGGAAAGACTTGCCAAGCGCCGCAGCCACGCTCCGCCATGACGAAATCGTCGCCCAGCGGGTCGTAGATCACCCCGGCCACCGGCTCGCCATTCTGCACCACCGCCGCCATGACGGCGAAGAGCGGCAGCCCGCCGGCGAAATTGGCGGTGCCGTCGACCGGATCGACGTAAATGGCGATCCGGTCCTCCAACGCGCTATCCAGCAGCGCCGGATTGGCCGACACCGCCTCCTCGCCGATGACCAGCGTATTCGGCGTATGATCCAGAATGGCGGCGGTGATGACCCGCTCCGCATTGGTGTCGGCCTCGGTGACCAGGTCGAAAGCGCCGGTCTTGGTCTGGATCATGCCCTCGTCGAGCCGCCGAAAACGGGGCATGATTTCCTGCTTGGCGGCCTGTTTCAGGATAGCGGCCAGCCGGTCGATATTCATGCGTTCATTCCTTCGATTTGGTGGAGAGGCCTGCGAAATCGAACAGGCGCGGATCGAGCATATGGCTCGCATTGATATTGCCCAGGGCGCGGATCATCACATCCTTGCGGCCGGGCATGCGCTTTTCCATGTCATTGAGCATGTCTTTCATGACATTGCGCTGCAGCCCGTCCTGCGAACCGCACAGATCGCAGGGAATGATCGGAAACCCCATCCCGTCCGAGAAGCGCTGCAAATCCGCTTCGGCGCAATAGATCAGCGGCCGCAGCACTTCCAGATCGCCCTCGTCATTGACCAGGCGCGGCGGCATGGCAGCGAGCTTGCCCCCATGGAACAGGTTCATGAAGAAGGTTTCAAGGCTGTCGTCACGGTGATGGCCGAGCACCAGGGCCGTACACCCCTCCTCCCGGGCGATGCGATAAAGATTGCCCCGGCGCAGCCGCGAGCAGAGCGAGCAATAAGTGGACCCCGCCGGCAGCTTGTCGGTGACGATGGAATAGGTATCCTTGTATTCGATGCGATGCTCGATGCCGAGGCCGGCGAGGAATTCGGGCAGGATATGCTTGGGAAAATTCGGCTGGCCCTGATCGAGATTGCAGGCGAGCAGCTTCACCGGCAACAGCCCGCGCCATTGCAGATCGAGCAGCAGCGCCAATAGGCCATAACTGTCCTTGCCGCCGGACAGGGCCACCAGCCATTTCTCGCCCGGCCGCACCATGGCGAATTTTTCCAGCGCCTCGCGCATATGGCGGATCAGGCGCTTGCGCAGCTTGTTGAACTCGACGGAACGCGGCGCCTGGGCATAGATCGGGTGGACACCCTCATCGGGGTCGTCCGGTGGGCTCGTGGCTTCCATCACCGCGCTCATGGCGAAACTCTCATTGGATCGGTCGGCTAGCTGATACCCCCCCTTGGCCGGGTTGGAAAGCCAAGCGACGGTGCACAACCTTGCCAAAGCTTAATTTCGCGTCCTTGTTTTAGGCTCTTTGCCGCAGTTAGATGACACATTCCCCCCACTTGGAGTCTCTTGGTGTTCCGCTCCTTCTTCCCCGCCCCAAAAATCTTTTTCGGGTCCGCGGCCCTGTGGCTGCTGGCGTCGGTCTTGCTGTGGTTTGCCCTGGGCGAGCCCATCCGTGCCGTCATCAGTATCGACCGCTTCACCCATCCCGCGATATCGGCGCCCATCGCCGACCAGCCGACCACGCAGGACGAAGCCGCAATTCCCGATCCCGCCGCCGGCGCGGCACAGACCAATCCCAACGCTCCGGCGGACACCGAGAGCGAAGCGCCGAATCCTACGGCGGCGGCGGCGGCCGGATCGAGTTTGAACTTTCTGACGGCCGAGCGGATATGGCTCTATCAATATGTGCTGATGACCGCCTTCATCTTCTGCGCCTTCTGGTACTTCTACAAGCGCAACGAATGGTATTGGTGGTCGGTGGTCTCATCGACCGTCATCCTGCTCATCATCTATTTCCAGGTGCAGGTGCAGGCCTTCGTCAATGAATGGTCCGGGGCCTTCTTCAACACGATCCAATTGGCACTGACCCAGCCGGGTTCGGTAACGCCCGACCAGCTCTATGGGCTGACCTGGACCATCGTTCTCGTCACCGTTCCCGTTGTGGTGGCCGCGGTCGGGCTCGCCTTCTACACGTCGCATTATGTGTTCCGCTGGCGCAAGGCGATGAACTTCTACTACATGGCATACTGGCCGCAGATCCGGCACACCGAGGGCGCGGCGCAGCGTGTGCAAGAAGACACGATGCGGTTCGCATCGATCATGGAGGACCTGGGCACGGCCTTTTTCGACTCGCTGATCACCTTGGTGGTCTTCCTGCCCCTGCTCTGGCAGCTATCGGCCAATATCAGCGAATTGCCGATCTTCGGCGCCACCCCGGGCGGTTTGGTCTGGGTGGCGCTGGCCGGCGCCGCCGCCGGCACGGCTCTACTGGCGGTTGTCGGCATCAAGCTGCCCGGCCTGAACTTCGCCAACCAGAAGGTGGAGGCCGCCTATCGCAAGGAATTGGTGCTTGGCGAGGATTTCGAGGATCGGGCCGCTCCTCCCTCGGTCCGCGAATTGTTCGCTGGCGTGCAGAAGAATTATTTCCGCCTTTATTTCCACTACACCTATTTCAACCTGGCGCGCTATGGCTACACCAACATGGTCGGCTATGTGCCGCTTCTCGTCATGGCCCCCTCCATCCTCGCCGGCACCCTGACCATGGGCCTCTACCAGCAGATTCAGATCGCTTTCGGCCAGGTATTCAGTTCATTCCAGTTCTTCGCCCGCGCCTGGACCGTGATCGTCGAACTGCAGTCCGTGATCATGCGCCTGCGAAAATTCGAAAGCTACATTCCCAAGGACCAGGAACCGATCAAGGTCAGCGTCGGCGATATTCCGGCGGCAGGATGAGGCAACGCCCGAGCCTTCTGAACCCGTGGCGCTTTCAGCTCTTTGTGGCAGCGGTGACGTTCCTGTCCTCCCTCCCAAGGCGATGACGTGGATGGCGTATTTTTCTCGGATCGTCACCCTCGCGCTTGACGCGAGGGCTCTTGCGATAGACCCACAAACAAACAACCCTCGCGTCAAGCGCGAGGATGACGAGTGGGCGGCGGGGTAAGACGCCGCTTCCGGCAAAGCCAGAACCGCTCGGGGCGCGTCATCCAACCAGCCAAAACAAAAGGGCCGCTCCAAGGAGCGGCCCTTTCATATTGGAGAATTCGGTTTCGCTTAGCGCGAGTAGAATTCGACCACCAGGTTCGGTTCCATCTGCACCGGATAGGGCACATCCGACAGGGCCGGAACGCGGGCGTAGGTGGCGGTCTGCTTGTTGTGGTCGACGTCGATATAGTCGGGCACATCGCGCTCGGCCAACTGGTTGGCTTCCAGAACCAGGGTCAGCTGCTTGGAGCGCTCGCGGATCTCGACCTTGTCGCCGATCTTGACCTGGTAGGACGGGATGTTGACGCGCTTGCCATTGACCAGGATATGGCCATGGGACACGAACTGGCGGGCGGCGAAGACGGTGGGCACGAACTTGGCACGATAGACGATGGCGTCCAGGCGCGATTCGAGCAGGCCGATCAGGTTCTCGCCGGTATCGCCCTTGCGGCGGTTGGCTTCGTCATAGAGGCGGCGGAAGCCCTTCTCGGTGATCGAGCCGTAATAGCCCTTGAGCTTCTGCTTGGCGCGCAGCTGCAAACCGTAGTCCGACAGCTTGCCCTTGCGGCGCTGGCCATGCTGGCCGGGGCCATAGGCGCGGGCGTTCAGCGGGGATTTCGGGCGGCCCCAGATGTTTTCGCCAAGGCGGCGGTCAATCTTGTATTTCGCGGAATGACGCTTCGACATCGCGTATCCTTCTCTTAAGCTTGGCCCTGAAAAGTTTCAGACTTGCAGACAGGGCCATGCGTCCTTGCGGACTGGTTGAATGGATCACGCCCTCCTCTGCCCCGCTTTCGCGAGGCCGACAGACTCCCAACAGAGAATCCCGGGTGCGCCTATGGGCCGGAAGGCCGGAATAGGTGCGCGCGTCTTAGAGGGCCGGACGGGCCAAGTCAAGTATTCCGCCTATTTCTCGCCGGGCTCACGCACGGCCGGCTTGACCCGGTTCGGATTGGGGCGCTCGTGCCGGCGGTCTATGGAGGAAATGACCCCGCGCAGGGTGCGGATTTCCTGCGACGTGAAGCGGCCGCGGGTCAGCGCCGTGCGCAGATTGTTGATCACGCTCGGCCGCTTGTCGGGCGTGGTGAAAAACCCGCTTTGATCGAGAACGCCTTCCAGATGCTCGAACAGCCCGGCCAGTTCGCTCCGCGGCGCCGTTTCGTCTAGGCCACTGCCAAAGGGCAGCGCCCTGCCCTCGGCGCTGGTCCGGCGCCATTCATAGGACATCAGCAGCACCGCCTGGGCGATGTTGAGCGAGGCAAAGGCGGGCTCGACCGGCAGGGTGACGATGGCGTCGGCCAGGGCGACCTCGTGGTTGAGCAGCCCCCAGCGCTCCCGCCCGAACAACAGGCCGGCCCCATTCCCGCCCATTATCTGCGCAGCCATATTGGCCGAAGCCTCTTCCGGGCCGATCACTTCCTTTTGCATGTCGCGGGACCGCGCCGTGGTGGCGTAAACCAGCTTCAGGTCGCTTATGGCCTCTTCGAGCGTCGCGAAGACGCGGATGCGCTCCAGCACATGGTCGGCGCGCGAGGCGGCGGCAATGGCCTTTTCATTGGGCCAGCCATCGCGCGGGCGCACCAGACGCAGGTCCCAAAGCCCAAAATTGGCCATGGCGCGCGCCGCCGCGCCGATATTCTCGCCCAATTGCGGCTCACACAGGATGATCGCCGGCGAGGGCGCAAGAGTGACGGGAATTGAGCTGTCGGTGCCTGCCATGTGCCGCCCATTTCGGAAAACTGGGCGGCGGCATATCTCAATTGCCGGCGACGCGCAAATCGGGCCATTGCGCGCGAACCGGCAGATCGAGCACCTTGGCGCTGGGCCGCCATTCGCGATCGAGCAGCGCGAAATGCAGTTCCTCGTCCCATTCACCCTGGAACAGGGCATGTTCGCGATAATGGGCCTCGAGCCGCATGCCCAGATTCTTCATCAACCTGATCGAATGGCGGCTGCGCCCCCCGCAGCGCACCAAAATCCGGTGAACGCGAAAATGATCGAAGGCCAGGTCGAACATGGCCGTGATCGCTTCGGTGAGATAGCCCCGGCCGGCAAAGGCCGGGTCCATCAGAAAGCGGATTTCGCCCTGCCCGGACGTCGCATCCGCCCATTTGAGGCTGACCTGCCCGATCACGTCCCGATCGCTCTTGCTGACCATGGCCAGGGACAGCGTATCGCCCGGACGATGCAATTCAACCTGCTTGCGCATCAGGCTGACCGCCGCCGCCACATCTTCCGGATAGCGGGTCGGCCGCTCGACATAGCGCTGCACCGAAGGCAGGGTATGATAGCGCGCCACCGCCTCGCAATCGCTTTGCTTGAAGGGTCGCAGACGCAGATGTTCGGTTTCAATAGGCAGACGCAGCGACGGCATGATTCGACCTCCTCGACGGACGGGTGGCAGCCCTGATTCCAGAACGTCCGCCCGGTGGCGCAGTTCCTGAATCCTCAAGGAAAATAATACCCGCGACGGCCCCCGAACCGGGCCCTCAGATCGGCATGGATTGACGCCGCGCCAGCCATTCACGGCGCAGGATCGCATAGTAGAATTCCTCGTCCCATGCGCCCTTGAACAGGGCGTGCTCACGGAAATGTGCCTCCCGCCGCATGCCCAGACGCTCCATCAACCGCCAGGAGGCGACATTGCCGGCATCGCAGCGGGCATAGACCCGATGCAGGTCGGCATGGTGAAAGGCGAGGTCGAGAAGCCGCGACGACGCTTCGCTGGCATAGCCCTGCTTCTGATGGTCCGGATGGAAAATCCAGCCCAGCTCGCCCTGCCGCGCCTCGACGGAGCGCCAGATCAGCGACACTTCCCCCACCAGCACGGCATCATCCAATGTCTCGACCGCCAGGATGATCCTGTCATCCTCCTCGGCCAGCGCCAATTGATTGGTGCGCTGCTGAATGGCCAGAGCGCATTCGTCCCGGCTCAAGGGAGGATCGAACAGATAGCGCGCCACATCCTGGCGCCCGCGATAGGCGAAAACGGCATCGACATCACCCCGCGTGAACGGCCGCAGCCGCAGGCGTTCGGTCAGCAATGGATATTCGGGACGCAGAGCCATGGCGCGGCACTTTTGACGCTCGTCATGAGAAACGCAAGCCTGCCGCTTGCGCCCGGGCATTGACGCGTGTCAGCCTGCAGCCATGAAGGAAATGCCCGAAATCGAGCTGACCGCCACCTGCGATTGCGGCGCCGTGACCCTGGCGGTTCAGGGCCCGGTGGTCTCGATGTTCCAGTGCGGCTGCCAGAATTGTCAGAAAGTGTCGGGAAGCGGGCATTCCTCGGTATTCCTGATGGAATCCGACAATGTCCGCCCCACTGGCGCCACGAAATCCTTTGCTCGGCCAACGGATTCCGGGGCGGTCTTCACGCGGAACTTCTGCCCGGAATGCGGCACGACGATCTATGCGGAATCATCGCGGGCGCCGGCCTTTCGCCTCGTGCCCATCGGCTTGTTCGCCGGGCGGAACGACTGGTTCGCGCCCAACCAGCTCATCTTCGCCCGCAGCCACCCGGCCTGGGACCTGATCGAGGCGCAGCTGCCGCGCTACCAGACTTACCGCCCCGAGCAGCGGTAATAGGCAAAGGGCAAGGCCCCATGCCGAGCGCGGCTTTGCGCTTTTTTCCAGCGATGCTATACGGGCGGGCGAAATGGCCCCAAGCCGAAACACGCCGAAATCCGCACTTCATGGGAGTTTTTATATGAGCAAGATCAAGGTCGCCAACCCCGTCGTGGATCTCGATGGCGATGAAATGACCCGGATCATCTGGCAGGCGATCAAGGACAAGCTCATCCATCCCTATCTCGATCTGCCCATCGAATATTACGACCTGTCGGTGGAAAGCCGCGACGCCACCAACGACCAGATCACGGTCGACGCGGCCCACGCCATCCAGAAGCATGGCGTCGGCATCAAATGCGCCACCATTACCCCCGACGAGCAGCGCGTCGAGGAATTCAGCCTCAAGCAGATGTGGAAGTCGCCCAACGGCACCATCCGCAACATTCTGGGCGGCGTGATTTTCCGCGAGCCCATCATCTGCAAGAACGTGCCGCGCCTCGTGCCGGGCTGGACCCAGCCGATCATCGTCGGCCGCCATGCCTTTGGCGACCAATATCGCGCCACCGATTTCCGCTTCCCCGGCAAGGGCAAGCTGACCATGAAATTCGTGGGCGAAGACGGCACCGTGATCGAGCATGACGTGTTCGACGCGCCCTCCGCCGGCATCGCCATGGGCATGTACAACCTTGATGATTCCATCACCGACTTTGCCCGCGCCTCGATGAACTACGCCCTCAATCGTGGCGTGCCCTGCTATCTCTCCACCAAGAACACCATCCTCAAAGTCTATGACGGGCGCTTCAAGGACATCTTCCAGGAAATCTACGAGGCCGAGTTCAAGGAGCAGTTCGAGGCCAAGAAGATCTGGTACGAGCACCGCCTGATCGACGACATGGTGGCAGCCGCGCTCAAATGGTCCGGCGGCTATGTCTGGGCCTGTAAGAACTATGACGGCGACGTGCAGTCCGACACCGTGGCGCAGGGCTTCGGCTCGCTCGGCCTGATGACTTCGGTGCTGATGACCCCCGATGGCAAGGTCGTCGAGGCCGAAGCCGCCCATGGCACCGTGACCCGTCACTATCGCCAGCACCAGCAGGGCAAGGAAACCTCGACCAATTCCACCGCCTCGATCTTCGCCTGGACCCGTGGCCTGGCCCATCGCGCCAAGCTCGACGACAACGAGGCGCTGGCTCAGTTCGCCGCCACCCTCGAAAAGGTCACCGTCGACACCATCGAAGAAGGCAAGATGACCAAGGACCTCTCGCTCCTGGTCGGCCCCGATCAGCCCTGGCTGTCGACCCTGGGCTTCCTCGACGCCATCGACCTGAACCTGCAAAAGGCCATGGCGTAAGCCGCAGCCGACTTATAGTGCCAAGGGCCGGAGCATTGCTCCGGCCCTTTCCGTTTCAGGAACAGTTTTCCGCTGCGCTGTTCGGCCGTCCGCGTGACGTCCCGCCGCATTTTTAACAAACTGAACCCGATATCTCGCTCCTGCTTTCTGGGGGCGCTATTTTGAAACGTCTGATTCTGCTCGTCGTCGTGGCACTGGTGGCCGCGATCTATCTCTACAATGCCAGTTGGCGCGTCGGGCCCCCGGACGAGGCCGAATTGCGGTTGATAGCGCATCGCGGCGTGCACCAGACCTTTGACCGGGCCGATCTCGACAACGATACCTGCACCGCCGAGCGGATCGAGCAGCCGCGCCATAATATGCTGGAAAACACCCTGCCCTCCATGGCCGCGGCATTTGCCGCTGGCGCCGACATCGTCGAGCTGGACGTGCACCCCACCACCGACGGGCAATTTGCGGTGATGCATGACTGGACCGTCGATTGCCGCACCGAAGGCACCGGCGAAACGCGCGCCCATGCCATGGCCGACCTGAAGAAGCTGGATATCGGCTATGGCTATAGCGCCGACAATGGCCAGACCTTTCCGTTCCGTGGCCTGGGCATCGGGCAAATGCCCGAGCTCAAGGAGGTGCTTTCGGCCATGCCGGAGCGCCGTTTCCTCGTCAATTTCAAAAGCCGGGAAGCCCGGGAGGGCGACATGCTTGCCCAATTGCTGACCCGGCATCCCGAATGGCGCGGCGCCATCTGGGGCGCCTATGGAGGCGACGAACCCACCTATCGGGCCGACGCGCTGATCGAGGGGCTGCATGTCTGGTCGCGGCGCGGCCTCGTCGATTGCCTCGGTCAATATCTGGGCCTGGGCTGGACCGGCTATATCCCCGAAGCCTGCCGGAACACCCAGGTGATGCTTCCCATCAACGTGGCGCCCTGGCTCTGGGGCTGGCCCAACCTGTTGCAGGCGAGACTGCATGAGGCCGGGAGCGAAATCATCCTGCTCGGTCCGTTCGGAGCGGGAGATACGGGCACGGCGGGGATAGACGACCTTGAGACCCTGGCTTTGGTCCCGCCCGGTTTCGACGGCTATGTCTGGACCAACAGGATCGAATTGATCGGTCCGGCGCTGACGGGCAGGCCGCCGCCGGACCTTCCCGCCGCGCCGTAAACCGCCTAGAGCAGCGCCCGCACGGCGGCCAGCGCCTCCTCGGCCCTGGAGCCGTCGGGTCCGCCGCCCTGGGCCATGTCGGGCCGCCCGCCCCCGCCCTGTCCGCCCAAGGCCGCCGTCGCCGATTTGATCAGCGTACCGGCGCCATAGCGCTCGGTCAGGTCCTTGGTGACGCCGATGGCCACGGTGCCCTTGCCGTCCTCGCCCTTGAGCACGATGGTCACCACGCCCGAGCCGATGCGCTGCTTTTCCGCATCGACCACGGTTTTGATGTCCTTGGCGGCGACGCCCTCGACGACGCGGCCGACAAAGGTGACGCCATTGACGATCTCGCTGGCCTTGCCGCCTTCCCCGCCGCCGCCCAGCGCCAGTTTCTGCCGGGCATCGGCCAGGGCGCGTTCCGAACGCTTGAGCTGGTCCTGCAAAGCCTCGATCCGGTCGAGCACCTCGTGGGTGCCCGAGCGCAACAGGCTCGCGGCCGACGCCACGATATTGGTGCTGGCATTGCCGCGATGCCGGGCGGCATTGCCGGTCAGCGCCTCGATACGGCGAACCCCGGCGGCCACCGCGCCTTCGGCGACAACTGAAACGAGGCCGATATCGCCGGTGCGGCGCACATGGGTGCCGCCGCACAGCTCGACCGACCAGCCCAGCCCATTGCCATCGGGCTCGCCCATGGAAACGACGCGGACCTCATCGCCGTACTTTTCGCCGAACAGCGCCCGGGCGCCGGATTCCTTGGCCTCCTCGACGCCCATCAGCCGGGTTTCGACCGGACTGTTCTGCAATACGACATTATTGGCGATGTCCTCGACCGCGGCCAGTTCCTGCGGCGTCATCGGCTTGGTGTGGACGAAGTCGAAACGCAGGCGGTCGGCGGAGACCATCGAGCCTTTCTGCGCGACATGCTCGCCGAGCACCAGGCGCAGGGCCTCGTGCAGCAGATGCGTCGCCGAATGGTTGGAGCGGATCGCCGAGCGGCGGGCGTGATCGACCACCAGTTCGACGGCCTGGCCGATTCTGAGGCTGCCCTCACTGACCGTGACCTTGTGGGCGAAGACGCCGTGGAACTTGCTGGTATCCGAAACCGCGGCCGCCACGCCCTCGCCCCTGATGCTGCCCTGGTCGCCGACCTGGCCGCCGCTTTCGGCGTAGAACGGGGTCTGGTTGACCACCACCATGCCCTCCTGGCCGGCAGCGATGGTTTCCACCTCGACACCGTCGACCAGCAAGGCCGTGATCTCGGCTTCGGCAATCTCGGTTTCATAGCCGAGAAATTCGGTCGGGCCGAGCTTGTCCGCCAGGCCATACCACACCGCATCGGTGGCCGCTTCGCCCGAACCGGCCCAGTTCTTGCGGGCCTCGGCCTTTTGCTGGGCCATGGCGGCATCGAATCCGGCCTGGTCGACGCCGATATTGCGCGAGCGCAGGGCGTCCTGGGTCAGGTCGAGCGGGAAGCCATAAGTGTCGTAGAGCTTGAAGGCGGTCGCGCCATCGAGAATGGCGCCCTCGCCCAGTTCGGCGGTTTCGGCTTCGAGAATCTGCAGGCCACGGCCCAGCGTCTTGAGAAAACGCCCCTCTTCGAGCCGCACCGTTTCGGTGATCATCGCCTCGCCCCGGCTGAGTTCGGGATAGGCCTGGCCCATTTCCCGCACCAGCGTCGGCACCAGCTTGTGGATGACCGGCTCATTGGCGCCGAGCAGGGTCGCATGGCGCATGGCGCGGCGCATGATGCGGCGCAGCACATAGCCCCGGCCTTCATTGGAGGGCAGTACCCCCTCGGCGATGAGGAAGCTCATCGAGCGCAGATGGTCGGCAATGACGCGCAGGCTGCGATTGCCCGGCCCGTTCACATCGGCATTGGTGGCATTGGCGGCGGCGCCTATCAGCGCCTTGAACAGGTCGATATCGTAATTGTCATGCACGCCCTGCATGACGGCGGCAATGCGTTCCAGGCCCATACCGGTATCGATCGAGGGGCGCGGCAGCCCGCTGCGCGAGCCATCGGCATGCTGCTCGAACTGCATGAAGACCAGGTTCCAGATCTCGATCCAGCGGTCGCCATCCTCCTCCGGCGATCCCGGCGGGCCGCCCCAGATCTTGTCGCCGTGATCGTAGAAGATTTCCGAGCACGGCCCGCAGGGGCCGGTATCGCCCATCTGCCAGAAGTTCGACGCGGCGCCGAGGCGCACGATCCGGTCCTCGGACAGGCCGGCGATCTTCTTCCACAATTCAAGCGCTTCGTCATCGTCCTCATAGACGGTGACCATCAGCTTGTCCTTCGGCAGGCTCCAATCCTTGGTCAGCAGCGACCAGGCCAGTTCGATGGCCTGGGCCTTGAAATAATCGCCGAAGGAAAAATTGCCCAGCATCTCGAAAAAAGTGTGGTGACGCGCGGTGAAGCCGACATTGTCGAGATCATTGTGCTTGCCGCCGGCGCGCACGCATTTCTGCGCCGTGGTCGCGGTGGAATAGGGACGCTTTTCGACGCCGGTAAAGACATTCTTGAACTGCACCATGCCCGCATTGGTGAACATCAGCGTCGGGTCGTTGCGCGGCACGAGCGGGCTCGACGCCACTTCCTCGTGGCCATTGCGGGCGAAGTAGCCGGTAAAGCTCGAACGAAGATCGTTTACGCTGGTCATGCAGAGGCTTTCATGGCGAGCGGGCGAGACGACGCCCTTGAAGAAAAACGTGGCTTTTTATCGTGAGGGCGTCAGGTGTGTCCAGCCGCCGCCTGCGCTTAAAACACCGCAGCGCCTCCCGCCCCGCGACGTTAGCGTCATTCCGGCGCCTCGGCGGCCGATAATCGCCCCCAGAAACGGGTCGGACGCGGAGGGCGCGCCCTTTCCGGAGGAGCGGGGGGTTTTGGGACGGCCTCACGGCCCATAGTCCATATATGCAACACCCCGCCGCAGCCCGGCAGGACTACCATCAATGCCGCCCCTTCCCGGATCGTCACCCTCGCGCTTGACGCGAGGGCTTTTGCGGCAGACCCAACAAATACGGGCCCCTCGCGTCAAGCGCGAGGGTGACGGATGGGGTTTGGGACGGCCTCATGCCCACACTCCATATGCAAAAACCCCCGCCGGAGCGGGGGCAGATGCATGGGACCCTGGCAGGTCATTCGTCGCCGCTATCCTCGCTGCCGCCGCCGGCGACGAGCAGGACCTCGCCGAGCAGGCCAGAGCTTTCGCGGACGCCCTGTTCGATCGTATTGGCGATCTCGGGATTCTCCCGGAGGAATTGGCGGGCATTTTCCCGGCCTTGCCCCAGGCGCTGGCTCTCCCAGGAGAACCAGGCGCCGGATTTGTCGACAATGCCGGATTTGACGCCCAGATCGAGCAATTCGCCGGTCTTGGAAATGCCTTCGCCATACATGATATCGAATTCGACCTGGCGGAACGGCGGCGCCAGCTTGTTCTTGACCACCTTGACGCGGGTCTGGTTACCGACGATTTCCTCGCGATCCTTGAGCGCGCCGATGCGGCGGATGTCGAGGCGGACCGAGGCATAGAATTTCAGCGCATTGCCGCCCGTCGTGGTTTCGGGCGAGCCATACATGACGCCGATCTTCATGCGGATCTGGTTGATGAAGATGACGAGGCACTTGGACTTGGAAATGGACGAGGTCAGCTTGCGCATGGCCTGGCTCATCAGCCGCGCCTGCAGGCCCGGCAGGGAATCGCCCATTTCGCCTTCCAGTTCGGCGCGCGGCGTCAGCGCCGCCACCGAATCGACCACCAGCACGTCGATGGCCCCGGAACGCACCAGCGTATCGGTGATTTCGAGCGCCTGCTCGCCGGCATCGGGCTGGGAGATCAGCAGGTCATCGACATTGACGCCCAGCTTGCGGGCATAGATCGGGTCCAGGGCATGCTCGGCATCGACGAAGGCGCAGATGCCGCCGGCCTTCTGGGCCTCGGCGATGACATGCAGCGCCAGCGTGGTCTTGCCCGAGCTTTCCGGCCCGAAAATCTCGACGATGCGGCCCTTGGGCAGCCCGCCAATGCCCAGGGCGATATCGAGGCCCAGGGAACCGGTGGAAATCGATTCCACCTCGATCGAGGACGCCTCGCCCAGGCGCATGATCGAGCCCTTGCCGAAATTCCGTTCGATCTGGCTCAGCGCCGCGACGAGAGCCTTGTCCTTATCCATCGATCCACCTTCAACGACGCGAAGCGGCGAAGCTGCCATAATGCTGTCTCCTTATTTCACGCTCTCGAAGGTCACGCAACGAGAGGACCATTTAGTCGCTTGTGCAATTTCCGTGCTTTATTTGTTCTCATTTTGTTTCACCCCCGTCAAGAGACAAAAAGAGAACATTTGCACTTGGAGCCGGAAATCCATTGCCAACGCCGTACGCCGATTCTATGCGGCGGCGAACCGCCCATGCAAAAGTATGATTTTTAGCTGGACACTTTTGCCCGCTATGCGTTTTATGCCGCCATCCCCTGACGGGTTTCAGCCGAGGACCGCCCCATGCACTTGCTTCAATATCTGGACGACCAGCACAACCGCGCCGTCGGCGTGACGCTGAATGGCGAAACCCGCCGGGTGAACGGGGTCGCCAGCGTCTATGAACTGGTGCAGGCGGCGCTGACCGGCATTGGCGGGCTGCCATCGGCGGTCGAGGCACGCGGGCTGGGCCCGGCATTGGACAAGCTGGCGCTGGCCCGGGAAGGCCGGCTGCTGGCGCCGATCGACCATCCCGATCCGGCGCATCTGCATGTCACCGGCACCGGCCTGACCCATCTCGGCTCGGCCGCCACCCGCGACGCCATGCACAAGGCCAATGACGAAAAGCCGGATGCCGAGCTGACCGACAGCATGAAGATGTTCCGCATGGGCCTCGAAAACGGCAAGCCGGCGCCCGGCGAGCGGGGCGTGCAGCCGGAATGGTTCTACAAGGGCAATGGCCATATCGTCGCCAATCCCGGCCAGCCCATCCCCTCCCCCGCTTTCGCGCTCGACGCCGGTGAAGAACCGGAAATTGCCGGCATCTATGTCATCGGTCCCGATGGCCGGCCCTACCGGCTCGGCTTCGCCCTGGGCAACGAGTTTTCCGATCACGTGACCGAGCGGATCAATTATCTCTTCCTGGCACATTCCAAGCTGCGGTCCTGCTCCTTCGGCCCGGAATTGCTGGTCGGCGATCTGCCGCGCCATATCGAGGGCACTTCGCGCATCATCCGCGACGGCGAAATATTATGGCAAAAGCCGTTCCTCTCCGGCGAGGACAATATGAGCCACACCATCGCCAATCTCGAATATCACCACTTCAAATATGACCTGTTCTGCCAGCCCGGCGACGTGCATGTGCATATGTTCGGCACCGCCACGCTGAGCTTTGCCGATGGGATTTCCACCCGGCCCGACGATGTGTTCGAGATCGAGGAAAGCCAGTTCGGCCTGCCGCTGCGCAATCCGCTGCGGCTGGAAGCGGAAAAGCCGGTGAATATCGGGGCTTTGTACTGACGGCCCGGTCCCGACCCATCTTTACTCGAAACACCTGACATGTCAGTTATCCGCCAATATTGGGGAGGATGATATGGCTCCGCGCCGTTTCGAGAAACGCCGGGTCGGCCAGACCGATCTGGAAGTGACCACATTGGGTCTGGGCTGTGCCTCCCTGGCCGGGATTTTCAGCGCCGTTCCCGCCGAGCAGGCGCGGGCGACCATCGCCCATGCCCTCGATCTCGGCGTGGATTATGTCGATACCGCCCCCCAATACGGGCTTGGCCTCTCCGAGCATCTGGTCGGCGAGGCGCTGCGCGAGCGCGATAGGCGGCCGATCATCTCCACCAAGGTCGGCCGGCTGCTGCGGCCGGTGCCGCCCGGACAGGTGGGCAAAGGCAATTGGGCCCATCCCCTGCCCTTCAACCAGCATTATGATTATTCCTATGACGGGGTGATGCGTTCCTTCGAGGACAGCCTGCAACGGCTGGGGCTCGACCGGATCGACATCCTTTACGTTCACGATATCGGCGTCTACACCCATGGCGAAGCGGCCAACAAGTTGTTATGGGCGCAGCTCGAAAGCGGCGGTTACCGGGCCTTGCGCGAATTGCGCGACAGCGGCACGGTCAAGGCCATCGGGTTCGGCGTCAATGAATGGCCGGTATTGATGGACGCCTTGGCCCTGGGCGATTGGGACGTGTTTCAGCTGGCCGGGCGCTATACGCTGCTGGAGCAGACCTCGCTCGATCCCTTCCTCACCGCCTGTATCGCGCGCCAAGTCTCAGTGGTGATCGGCGGCCCGTTCAATTCCGGCGTCCTGGTGGGCGGCGACAAGTTCGATTATGCCAAGGCGCCCGAGGGCGTTTTCGCCAGGGTCCGGGCCATCGAGGCGGTGTGTCGGGATTTCGGCGTGCCGCTGCCGGCCGCCGCCCTGCAATTCCCCCTCAACCATCCGGCCGTCTGCAATGTCCTGCCCGGCCCGCGCTCGCCGCAGGAACTGGACGGCATTCTCGATTGGTGGGACGCCGATATCCCCGACGCGCTATGGACGGCGCTCGCCGACCAGGGCCTGCTGGCGCCGGGCACGCCGGTTCCGGGCGGCATGGTCTGAGGGCGATTGTTAATTGAGGTCCAGGGCGTAAGCCTTGAGGATTTCAAGCGGAATGAGTTCCAGCACCTGCTGATTGGTGGCGCGCAGATAGAGGCGCGGCGCCTTGCCCGCCGCATGGGCCTGGGCCCAGCGTCCGGCGACCAGGCACCAGCGATTGCCGGCAACCAGGCCGGGAAAGGCGAATTCCGGGCGCGGCGTCGAAAGATCGTTCCCCACGCTGGCCGAATAGGCCAGGAATTCGTCGCTCGCCTCGATACAGACCAGATGCACCGCCGCATTGTCCGCTCCCGCCGCGCAATAGCCCGTGCGGAAGAAACCGGTCAGCGGATTGTTCGAGCAGGGCTGCAACGGCTCGCCCAGCACGTTGAACTCGACAGGCCCCTCGAAGCGCGGATGGACATTCACGGCACGTCTCCTGCGGGTGGCGGCACAGTCCGCGCCCTCTATCGCTCCTTGTCCAGCCGCTGCAGCACTTCCTTGACCTTGGAATTGATCTGGTCGAGCGAATAGGGCTTGGGCAGGAAATCGACGCTCTGGTCGTCCTCGATATCGCGGCGCACGCTTTCCTCGGCATAGCCGGAAACGAAGATGATCTTGAGGTCCTTCATTTTTTCGCGGATCACCTTGAGCATGGTCGGACCGTCCATTTCCGGCATCACCACGTCGGAAATGATCAGGTCGACCTGGTAATCGAGCTCCTCAAGCACTTCCAGCGCCTCTTCGCCGCCTTCGGCCTCGAAGACCTCGTAGCCGGTGGCCTTGAGGGCGCGCGCCGAGAAGGCGCGGACGCTTTCCTCGTCTTCGACCAGCAGGATGCGCTCGTGCCCGGTGAGGTCCTTGGCCGGCGCCGCGGCGATGGCGGCCTTGGCGGCGCTCTCCTCGGCCGTGGGCACATAGCGCGGCAGGAAGATCTTGAAGGTCGTGCCGACCCCGACCGTCGAGACCGGATAGATATAGCCCTCGGTCTGCTTGACGATGCCATAGACCGTCGACAGCCCCAATCCGGTGCCCTTGCCCAGTTCCTTGGTGGTGAAGAAGGGCTCGAAAATCTTGTCCAGCACCTCCTGGCTCATGCCGGTGCCGCTATCCTCGACATCGATCAGCACGTAATCGGCCGGCGCGATGCCGTCGAACTTCATGCCGGCGATCTCCGCCTCGCTGACATTGCCGGTGCGGATGGTGATCGCCCCGCCATTGGGCATGGCGTCGCGGGCATTGACCACCAGATTGATGATCACCTGTTCGAGCTGCACCACATCGGCGCGGACCGGCCAGATATTGCGGCCATGATCGACCGACAGCGTATTCTTCTCGCCGATCATGCGCTTGAGCAGCACCGTCAGGTCGTCGACGATCAGCGGCAGTTCCAGCACTTGCGGACGCAGGGTCTGGCGGCGGGAAAAGGCCAATAGCTGGCGGGTCAGCCCGGCGGCGCGATTGGCGTTCTGCTTGATCTGCATGAGCTCGTTGAACGAGGGGTCGCCCGGCTTGTGCTTGAGCAGGAGCAGGTCCGAAAAACCGATGATCGCGGTCAGCAGATTGTTGAAATCGTGGGCGACGCCGCCGGCCAATTGCCCCACTGCCTGCATCTTCTGGCTCTGGGCGAACTGCGCCTCCAGCTTGCGCTGGTCGGTCATGTCCAGCGCATAGACATTGACCTGCTCGGGCGAGCCGGCGCTGATCTCGGAGGCGGAAATATAGAGCCGCACGGCATGGTCGCCCTCGACGCTGAGCAGCGCATCGACGGGCTCGACCTCGGAATGCTGGGCGATGGCGGCCGCCAATGCCCGGTCGAGCTTGTCGCGGCTGGCTTCGCCGACCAGATCGTGCAGCGGCTGCAATTCGAGGCTCTTGACCTCGCCCGACCATCTGAAAATGCGCCCGAACGGCGCATTGGTGCGCACGATGCGCCCCTCCCCGTCCAGCGTGGCAATGGCGAAAGGCGTATCGTTGAAAAAGCGCGAGAAGCGCACTTCGGCGGCGCGCAATTCTTCTTCGCTGTCCGGGGCGCTCGACATGTCGAGCACCAGCGTCCGCGTTTCGCCCAATTCGCCATCGGCCAGGCGGGCGGCGCGATGCAGCAGCCGCACCGGCAGCGCCGTGCCATTGCGGCGCACCAGATCGATATCGATGATCTCGGTGCGGATTTCCCCGTCCCCGCGCCCCCGCATCAACAGCGAGGCGCCATCCCCGCGGACGATATCCCGCAATTCGAGCTGGCCGGAATTGAACTCGGCCAGGTCGTAGCCGAGCCAGTCGGCCAGGGTCGAATTGAGATATTGAATACGACCATGCGCATCGGCGGAGAAGAAGCCGGACGGTGAATGGTCGAGATAATCGATGGCCCGCTGCAAATCGCGGAACGCCGTTTCATTGTTCTCGCGGTCCCGGGTGATATCCTCGATCGACCAGGCGGCCAGCGCCTTGCGCGCATCGTCCGTCTGCGGCAGCGGCCGCACGGAGACGCGATACCAGAATACCCGCCCCGCCTCGGCCTGCGATCCGCCCAGCCCGCCAGGCACCCGGATATCCTCGATGGCGTTGCGCCCGTCCTTGGCGGCCCGCGACAGGCGGTAAATGGCCTCGCTGGCATCGGCATAGCCGGCGAACAGGCGCGGCACACCGACCGGAACGCCATTGTTCACCGCCCCGGCGAAATTGCCGTAATGCTGGTTCACATAGAAAATCTTGCCGTCCCGATCGGCGATCACCGCGCCGAATGGCAGGCTGTCCACCACGGCATGGCTGACGGTCCGCCGTTCCTCGGTCGAGGCGAAGCGGAAAAGGCCCGCGACCAGCCCGAACAGGAAGAACACGCCGGCCACCGCCAGCATGCCCACAAAGGCCATGACCAGTTCCGACGGGATCTGCTCGCCGAACAGCGAGAAGCCCACCGCCACCAGCACCAGGAACACGCCGAGCAGGACCACGCGCCAGATGCCGACGCCCGCCCGGGCTCCGTCCAGAACCGGTTCGGGATAGCTGTCCTCGCCGAGCGGCGTCAATGCCATGGTCAATTGCTCCAGCAGGCGGGTGCGTCCCGAATCGGGACCGTGGAAAAGGTCTAGCAAATGCGCCGCCCGCAGGGGAGGGTGAAGCGTCTTTTAACATGGGAAGGGCGTAATTCCCCCTCCGGGGAAATGCCGGCGCCTTATTGCACCGATGCCAGCTCCGTGCCCGGCTGGGCAGCAGTGAGCGGCGCCAGGGCGCCCTGACCCGCATAGGCCTCGCGATAGGAGGCGAGGAAAGCGCTGAGACTGTCCTGAGCCGCCACTTCCGCCGCCACCTTCTTGAATTCCAGGCTGGTGGTCTGGATCGGGCCGGTCACGAAGTCGAACATCGGCCATTCGGGCGAATTGACCATTTGCTCCCCGAACTTGGCCCGCAGCCGCGACAGGCCGAAATCGTCGGCGGCCAGCACATATCCGACGGCCGCCTTGATCAGGTTCATGCGCGTCGCGCGGCTGAAGGCCTGGCCGGACGGCTCCCGGGCATAGAGCGCCTCGATCATTTCGCCGGCCTGGCTATAGCGCCTGGCCTTCCAATTGGCATCGATCCGCAGCAATGAAACGTCCTTGCCCTCCATCTGGCTGATGAGGTCGAGCGCCAATTGATCGCGCCCGCCTTCGATCATTGCCCGCGCTTCCAGAATGCGGCGCTGGCGGGCCAGCGAATCGGGAATGTCCGGCAGCCGCGTATCGTTGAGGACATGCATGGCATCCTGCGGCTTGCGGTCAGCCAGATAGATGACCGCCAGATCGGCCGCAATCTGGGTCCGGGCAACGCCACGCAGACGGTTATCCACCTGATATTGCAGCAATTCGGCGGCCTGCGGCAGCAGGTCCATGCGAACCAGCCGGCGGGCCAGATTGCGGATCATCTCGTCGCCGCGCGTACCCGGCGGCGTCAGGTGGCGGAAATCGTAATAGATGCCGAGCGCTTCCACCGCGCCCACGGAATCGGCCAGGCCGTTGAGAAACAGATCGGCGAACATCGATTGCGCCTGGTCGCGCAACGCGTTGACGGCGGGGCTTTCGGGATAGCTCGCCACCGCGACGCGGACGGTCTCGAAGCCGAGCCGATAATCGCCATTGCGGAAATAGAGACTGGCCAGCAGGGTCTGCATCTCGGCTTCCAGAGCATCGCCGCGCCATAACAGCGTCTCCGCCGCCAGCGCCGCGGTCGCCTTGGCGAGATCGAGCCGGCCTTCCTTGTCCAGCAGCAGCAAGGTGCGATAGACCGCCTCGGCCCTGGTCGGCCGCACCTCGGTCGCGATCACCTGCCCGTAAGTGTCGAGCGCTTCCTGGCTGCGTCCGCTGATATCGTCGATCCGCGCCGACAGCAGGTGATGACGGGACGCTTCCTCGGTGCTGAGGCTGGCGAATTTGATCTGCTCCAGCAAGCGCTCGGCAAATTCGGTATCCCCCGCCTCGACCGCCGAACGCGCGGCGGCGAGACGGAATTCATTGCGCAGCCATTCGGGATAGCTGTCGACGATCGAACGCGCCTCGAGGGCATCGGCGCGCGCGCCCCGGTAATCGCTTTCGGACGCCCGGGCGAGGCTGCGCCAGAACAGGGCATCGACCTCCTGGTCGAGCGAAGCGGCATTGAGCACTTGCAGGGCCTCGCGCGGCCGGCCCGCCATGACATTGGCCACCGCCTGGGTCATGCGGACCTGCTTGGTCAGGTCCTCGGCCTTGAGTTCGTGTTCCAGCACCCGCAAAACGCCCAGGGCCTCGAAAGCGAGGCGGTTGGCGACAAAGAACTGCGCCAGGTCGAGCCGGGCAAGATCGCGGTCGCGGCCTTCGCTGGCCGCCGCCGCCAATTCCATGCGGTCGCGAATCTTGATGAACTGAACCGGATCGCGCTCCTCGAACGCCGCCAGATCGATGAACCCGGCCCTTGTCGCCTCTGGTGCCACGGTGCCGGCATTGCGCAGCGTATCGGTGGCCGACAAGGTGAGCCCGCCATTATTGGAGATCACCGCCAGCGGGTCCTCCAGCGCCACTTCCAGCCCGGCGGATTTAGGCATGAGGGCCAGGCCATGCACGCTTCTGAGCGCGGTGAAATCCACATAATCGAGCGTCCGCGTCAGGCCGCGCGCCGGCGGATAGGCGGTCACCACCTTGAGCACGTCGCCAACCAGCGGATCGCGGAAATCGTGAATGCGGCCGGGGCGTGCTATATCGGCCACGATTTCGAACGAACCTTCGATATCCCGGCGGCGCGTGAGATTCATCGGCTCGGTCGGGCTCAGCATCATGTCCCCGAGCGACAGCACCCAGGCCATGCCCTCCGAGCCCAGCGTCGCCAGCCGATCTTGCGCCAGATCGACGCGCACGACCTGCGTATCGCCGGAGGCGATCACCGCAAATTCCTTGGCCACCGCTTCCAGCTCCGACGACGATGGCGGCGGGCGGATGCCGCTGACCGTGTCGAAAATCATCCATATCGTGTCGCCGCGCCGGAACACGGCGGCGGGCGTGTCCTGCTCGAAGGGGAAGACCAGCCGCACCGTCGAGCCCAGGACATTGACGAAGGGCGTGACGACTTCCGCCGCCGCCGGCTGCAACGCGGCGATGCGCGGCTGTGCGGCTGCCGGCGCCGCCGCCTCCGGCTCTGCCTCAACATCCGCCGCAGCCAGGTCGGCCCGGGTCAGCGCCGGTAGGCCCGACCCGGCAATGTCGATGTCGAGAACATATTGGCGGGGCGAAACCTCATAGAAGCGCGGCTCGACCCCTTCGGCGAAAATGAAGGTCGCCACGGCACCATCGGGCGAGGACCCCGCCTGCGCCGAAACCAGTTCTTCCGGCATTCCGCTCAGCAGGGCGCCGATATCCATGTCCACCGGCCATTCGAAATTCGCCGCGCCGACATTGCCCTTCTTGACGAATTGCGCCTCGGTCGGCACCGTCCAGTCGAACTGCACCCGCAGGAAAGTCGCATTCTGCCCGACCCGGATAGCGACTTCCGGCTCCAGCTCGGCGGCCATGCGCGCCTTGCGGTCGCGTTCCGCCTTGATGGCCGCCAGGCGCGCCCGCTCTGCCAGTTCATCGATGACTTCCTGCGGCAGCGGCGGCGGCATGCCCTGCCAACTGAGCGGCAGCAGGTCGATATAGAGTTGCTCGCCGGCTTCGATGCGGTTGAAATTGAAACTCGACCGCAGGCCGATGCGCAGGCCCCGCCCATCCGGGTCGAGACGGGCCACCGCGAGATAATTCGGCATGGTCAGCCCGACATCGGGCAGGATAATGTCCACCGGATTTTCGAACTCGATGGCCAATACGCCATTCTCGATGCGGAACTCGTGCGCGGGCAGCTCGTCCAGCGCCGGAAAGCTGAGAATCAGCCGGCCATAGCCGTCTTGTTCGGCGGCAAAGAGCTGCCCTTGATCCTTGGCATATACAGGTGCGGCCATTGCCAGGATGCTGGCCAATGCCGCCGCGACCAGCGCAATTCCTGCCTGTCGCCAACCTGCAATTATCGCGGTCTTCACCGGCCTTCTGCCCGCCCGACGCTAAATGTGACGCGCTTTGCGGACGGGTTTTCTAACCCGAAAGCCTCAAAACGCGAGGGTTACACCATGATGTAACCGAACCCTAGCAGGCCGGCGCTTAACGTCAGCCTAAGGCGATCAAGGGGCTTTTACTGGCCGATTATCTGCGGCAGCGCCGCCAGATCGTCCGGCGACATGCTGTCGAGCGGATCGTTGTCGGCGGAGGCCAGGCGCACGGTCAGTTCCTGGGCCCGGGTCGTGCTCATCTCGGCCAGGATCGGCGCCATCTTGCGCGGGCTCATCATCTTGGACACGCGCAGCAGCACCGCCATCTCCAGATTGTCGAAGATCTTGGCGGCGTCCTTGGGCTTCATGGTTTCATACATGGCCACGATGCCGGCGAACTGGCCTTCCTCCATCTGCTTGCGCTGCTCGACCAGCGAGGCGATCTGGTCCTCGATGGATTGCAGGGTGGTCTGCCGTTCCTCGATGCGCTTTTCCGCCGCTTCCACCAGCGAGGCCCGCATCGCCAATTGCTGCTCATAGCTTTCGAGTTCGGTGCGCCTCTCGGCGAGACGCTCCAGCAGCGCCTGTTCGGTCAAGGAGGCCTCACCAGCGCTCAACGGTACCGTTCCGTTAACGGTAAGCAGCATCGGCGCGGCATCGGCGAGGGGCGGACAATCGGCGCCGACCACCATCAATTGCCCATTGGCGGGCCTGGTCTCCCCCTCCTCCAGCACCGGTCGCGGCGCGCAGGCATTATCTTCAGCGACCATATTGACCGCGCCGGCAGCGTCATCGCTCTCTTCAATAGAGCCTTCCGGCGGGCCACCCAAAGTCGGTGAATCATCAGCCAATGTGGGCGTTTCATCGGCAATCGTGGGCTCCGATGGCATGGTGATGGTCTCACCCTGCGCCACCGAGCCGCCATGGGGCGCGGCGCCCGCCGCCTCCGCCATGGCCACCCCGGTCAGCACATAGCCGCCATTGGTGACCAGGCCCACCGTCTTGAGGACGAGCAGCGCCGCAACCGCCAGAATGACAATGGGCAGCAGGCGGATATTGCTCACGCGGCCGCCCCACGATTACGCACCCGCGTCGACAATTGCTGCAATGCAGACTGCACCTTGTTGGGTTCCTCCACCGGCTCGACCGCCTGGCTGTGACGCGCAACGCTGGTAATCCGGGCGATCCGCTCCATCAGCACCGTGCCGGCATTGACGTGATTGGCGAGTTCGATCCCGAACCGCTCGGCTTCGTCCAGCCGCGAGGTCAAGGCGAGATCGGCCTCGACGGCGCTGGATTTCAACTCCTTGATGGCCTGGTTGGCGAGATTGGTGGCGCCGACCAGATCGGCCACCATCTGCCGCATCGCGTCCTTGTCCTGATGCAATCGCTGAAGCCGCCGGTTCAGCAGCATGCAATAGCCGATCGTCAGGGCCAGCAGCACGGCCACGGCGCCTTCAACAAAAATTCCCAGCGGCAGCCCCAACATCATCGTCCTTCCATCGTCTCGTCGATTGCCTCGAAGGCCGCCATGGTGACCTTGGGCGGGTTGAGCGGGCGCGTGACCCGCACGGAAACATTCTTGCCGATATGGCCCATAATGGCCTCGGTGAGTTCGACATCGCCGCAACGCAGCCGGATCGGATCGCTCGGCCCCCGCTCGAACATCAGCGTTTGTCCCGGCTGCAGGTTGAGCACTTTGGACAATGACAGATCCTGCTCATGCAGCACCGCCTCGATCTCGACATCGGCCTGGTGGATTTCCGTCGCCAGATGCCCTTCCCAGATCGGGTCACGGCCGAATTTCTCGCCCATGAACATCTGCAGGAGCTGTTCGCGGATCGGCTCGATGGTCGCATAGGGCAGCAGGATCTCGATCTTGCCGCCCCGATCGTCCATCTCGATGCGCAATTCGATGAGAATGGCGGCATTGCCCGGACGAGAAATGGCGGCGAAGCGCGGATTGGTCTCCATGCGCTCCAGCTTGAAATTGATCTGCGTCACCGGCTCGAAGGCGCGATGCGTGTCATCGAGAATGACCTCGATCATGCGCCGCGCCAGGGCCATTTCGATAGTGGTATAGGGCCGGCCCTCGACGCGGATATTGCCGCCGACCCGACGGCCGCCCAGAAGCACGTCGATCATCGAATAGATGAGATTGGAATCGACGGTGAGCAGGCCGTAATTCTCCCATTCCTCGGCCTTGATGACCGAGAGAATGGCCGGCAGCGGAATGGAATTGAGATAATCGCCGAAACGGACCGAGGAAATGGAATCCATAGTCACTTCGACATTGTCGGAGGTAAAATTGCGCAGCGACGTCGTCGCCAGCCGCACCAGCCGGTCGAAGACGATTTCCAGCATCGGCAGGCGCTCATAAGAGACCAGCGCCGAATTGATCAGCGCCTGGACGCCGGTAAGCTCCACATTTCCGGCCGCACTGGCATCGAAGCCCAGCAGGCTGTCGATCTCGTCCTGGTTGAGAACCCGGTCGGGACCGCCATCCTCGCCGCCATCGCCGCCTTCGAGCATGGCGGCCCATTCGGCAGCGGCAGCGGCGTTGCGTTCCTCTTCGGACATCTCGGCTTCATCGGCCGCGCCGGAATCGCCGGACACATCGATGTTATCGAGGCCCCAATCGTCGCTCAGCTTGTCCTGATCGCTGGGTCCCGCCATTACTGCACCAGGATTTCCTTGAAGAGCACGCTCTGCACATGGGCCGGATAGATGGCCATATTGACCCGGCGCAGCAGCTCTTCCTTGAGGCGATAAATCCCCGCCGAACCTTCGAGGTCGCTCTTGCGCAGCTCGCGCATATAGACCTGAAAGGCATCGATGACCTTGGGCAGGCGCGGCTGAATCTCGTTCATCATGGCTTCATTGGCCACTTCCAGAGCGATGGTCAGCTTCATATTGGATTGCGTGCCGCCCTCGCTGTTGAGGTTCACCATCATCGGCGGGAGATTGAAGATGAACGTATCACTGGGAATGGTGGTGGCGGCGCCCTGCCCGTCGGCGCTCGCATCAGTCGCCGACGACGACAGGGCGAAGAACAATCCCGCCCCTGCCAGCAGCACGACGATAGCGGCGCCGCCGCCGATGACGAAAAGCTTGGACAGCCCTTTTTTGCCTGGCGCCTCAGTTCCGACTTCTGCATCCGCAGCCATTGAGAGGCCCCACCAAACCAGCGCTTTCCGGACGATTCCGGCTCGATGTCCAGCTAAGGGCCACTTGGTTAACGAATAGTTACGATTGCCGCTAAGCCGGCAGTTTTTGCCGGGCAGCTTTTGCCGGCAGCACCAACGATAACTGCCGACCTCTACACCACCTAATACGTTAAGTTCATGATTTTACTCAATTTACCACCGTGGCATGGTTTCTGCAAAGTTAATGGGCGAGGCAGCCGGCTTGGGGAAGCGGGGCGCCTCGGGGACCAGAACGGGGATCGTCATGATCGAGAACGCGCAACTCATCGGCCTGTCACGGCAGATCGCCTTGCAGCGGCAAATGGACGTGGTGGCGCACAACGTCGCCAACATCAACACCACCGGCTTCAAGGCCGAGCAAATCCTGTTTGAAGAATATGTCATGCCGGTAGCGCGGGACCGAACCTTCCCGAACATGGACCAGCCGCTCTCCTATGTGCAGGACTGGGCGACGATCCACGACCTGTCCGGCGGCACCGTGCTCCAGACCGGCAACGATTTGGACGTGTCGCTCAACGGCGACGGCTTCTTCGCCATTCAGACCGCGGCGGGCGAGCGCTGGACCCGGGCCGGTTCCTTCCAGATCAATAATGACGGCACCCTGGTCGATCTCTCCGGCAATCCGGTATTGGGCCTTGGCGGTCCGATCCAGTTCGGCCCCGATGAAACCGGCATTGCCATCGCCGCCGATGGCACGATTTCCTCCAGCGCCGGCCCCAAGGGTCAATTGCGCATCGTCGAATTCGCCAATCCGCAGGCGCTGGCCCGCGAGGGGGACAACCTGTTCTTCGGTGGCATACCCGCGCCCAACGCCAATACGCGCGTCATGCAGGGCCATGTGGAGCGCTCGAACGTCTCCGGCGTCGCTGAAATGGCCGAACTGATCCGCGTCACCCGCGCCTATGAATCCATCGCCTCGCTGACGCAGAAGCAGGACGAGCTCCGCCGCTCGGCCATTCAGCGTCTCGGCGACGCCAATTCCTGATCCCGAGGAGCCAAGCCATGAAAGCTCTCTATATCGCATCGACCGGCATGAGCGCCCAGGAACGCAATGTCGAAGTCATCTCCAACAATATCGCCAATATGCGCACCACCGGCTACAAGCGCCAGCGCGCCGAATTCCAGGATCTGCTCTATCAGCAGATCACCCGCGCCGGGTCGCAGACCTCGGACCAGGGCACGATGGTTCCGGCCGGCCTCGAAATCGGCTCGGGCGTACGCACGGTCTCCACGCCCCGCGTCATGAGCCAGGGCTCGGTCAACATGACCGAGCGCGAATTGGACGTCGCGATCCGTGGCGAAGGCTTCTTCATGGTCCAGCTGCCCGATGGCCGCACCGGCTATACCCGCGACGGCTCCTTCGAACGCGATTCCCAAGGCACCCTGGTCAATTCCTCCGGCTATACCCTTGATCCCGGCATCGTCATTCCCGGGGATTCCCGGGGTGTGTCGATCTCACCGGACGGCACGGTAGAAGCCTATCTCGGCACCGACGCCGTGCCGACCCAGCTCGGGCAACTCCAGCTCGCCCGCTTCGTCAACAAATCGGGTCTCGAATCCATCGGCGACAACCTGTTTCTGGAGACGGCCGCCAGCGGCCAGGCCCAGATCAGCGTCCCCAATGCCGATGGCACCGGCGACCTGCTGCAAAACTATCTGGAATTGGCCAATGTCAACTCGGTGACGGAAATCGCCGACCTGATCGCGGCCCAGCGCGCCTACGAAATGAATGCCCGCGTCATCTCCGGTGCCGACCAGATGATGCAGGCCACCAGCCAGCTACGCTGATTAGGAGGACGACATGAAAGCCTCTCGCCTCTGCCTTGCCACCCTGGCTCTGGCGCTGTCCGGCAGCGCCGCGCTCGGCGCGCCCATACTCAAGTCGGACATCATCGTTGCCGGCCCCGTCGTCACCGTCGGCGACATGTTCGACGATGCTGGAGCCCTGGCCGAGAAAGCCATTTTCCGCGCCCCCCTGCCCGGCACCACCGGCAATGTTGATCTCGCCGCGATCCGCTCCGCCAGTGCCCGTATCGGCCTCGCCGATTTCGAGACCAATGGGCTGGTCCAGGTTCGCGTATCCCGCGATGCCGCCATGGTCGATCAGAGCCTGCTGGCCGACCTCATCACCGAGGACCTGCGGGCGCGCGGCATTCTCACCGGCGACATGCAGGCCGATATCCTGCTGGCGCGCGCCTTCGACCCCATCCGCGCCGAGGCGACCGATGCGCCGGCCCGGCTCGACAGCCTGCGCTATCGGCCCGGCAATGGATCGTTCGCCGCCCGCTTTCTCGTGGATGGCCTGAGCCACCCGCTCGACATTGCCGGAACCATCGAATTGAGCGTCGCCGCGCCGCATCTGGCCTCCAGCCTGCCGACCGGCACCGTGCTGCGCCCCGACCATTTCGTCATGCGGCAGGTGCCGGTCCAGCAGGCCGATGCCCAGGGCTTCGCCCCGCTCGACCAATTGGTCGGGATGTCGCTCAACCGCCAGAGCCGCGAGGGCATGCTGGTGCGCGCCAGCGACGTCAGCGTGCCACTGGCCATCGCCAAGAACGACCTGGTCACCATCTATTACCGCCAGGGCCCGATGACCCTTACCGTCAGGGGCCAGGCGGTAACGGGGGCCGCCCAGGGCGGCTCGCTACAGGTGCTGAACCTGATTTCCCGGCGCGTCGTCAGCGCCACCGCAATCGCCCCGGGCGCCGTGGAGGTTTCCGCCGCTCCCGTGACCCTGGCCGGCCTCTAATTCGGGATCGCTGAAATGAACATCGCCAAGATCGCCACCATCCTGACCCTGACCGCCACGCTCGGCGCCTGCAGCACCATGGACCGCCTCGCCAATGTCGGGCAGGCGCCGGCCCTGACGGCCATCAACGATCCGACCGCCATGGCCGGCTACCAGCCGGTGCGGATGCCCATGCCGGAGCCCATCGCCGATACCTATCAGGCCAATTCGCTCTATCGCACCTCCGCCAAGGGCTTCTTCAAGGACGAGCGCGCCCACCGCATCGGCGACATTGTCACCGTCATGGTGACCATCGATGACAGCGCCCAGATCAACAACCAGACGCAGCGCAACCGCGCCTCCAGCAATTCGGCAGGCATGGGCGGCATCTTCGGCGTCGGCTTCACCAATGTCATCGGCGACAGCGTCGACCCTTCCGCGGCCATCGATTTCAACTCAGGCATGCGCGACAGCGGCACCGGTTCGGTCAACCGCAAGGAATCCCTCGAAACCACCGTCGCCGCCGTGGTGACGCAGGTGCTGCCCAATGGCAATCTCGTCATCGAGGGCCGCCAGGAAGTGCGCGTCAATTTCGAGGTCCGCGACCTGATCGTGGCCGGCATCGTCCGCCCCTCGGACATCCAGGCCAATAACACGATCCAGTCCAGCAAGATCGCCGAAGCCCGCATCTCCTATGGCGGCCGTGGCCAGATCACCGATGTGCAGCAATCCCGCTACGGCCAGCAGGTCATGGACGCGATCCTGCCCTTCTGATCCCCAAATCGGCAACGCCCGATCCCCATGGGCGTCGCCGCATTCCCCGGCCGATACAGAGCGGATTGGCCAGGCCCGCGCAGCAGAAACTGCCGGGCCTTCCCAGGGCTCCCATCCCCCATTGGCGGACCCTGGCTCCCACGAGGCGCAGCTCCCCGGCTGCGCCTCGCCCCGTTCGGAAACCACAGCTACGCAGGATAAGGCGCCGCCCGGCGGCCCCGGCGCTTGATCCCGCTTAAGGGCTATGAAACAGATCGGGCTTCGATTTCAGGAGCGCGTATATGTCCTTCACCAAACTCGACGATCTTGGCCGCCGGCTGGAAGCTCTCGGGCACGCTCTGTCCATTCTCGGTGCCGACGAGGCGACGCATATGGCCATTGGCGGCGGCGAGAAACGGGCCGAGGCCATGGCGCACCTGGCCGGCATGCACCACGCCCAGGCGACCGCCCCGGAAATCGGCGACTGGATCGAGGCCGCCAGGTCCGAGGACCTGACCGAGGACCAGAAACTGGCGCTCGGCGAATTCGAGCGCGAATACCGCAATGCCACCTGTCTGCCCACCGAATTCGTGCAGCGCCGCACCACGGCCACCATGCGCTCCGAACAGCTTTGGCGGGAATTGCGCGCCAAGGGCGATTGGGACAGCTTCCTGCCGGCGCTGGAGGGCGTGGTGTCCCTGGTACGCGAAGAGGCGGCGCTGCGCTCGGCGGCAACGGGCCTCGGGCCCTATGACGCCTTGATGGACCAATATGATCCCGGCAACCGGGTCGCCGATATCGACGCGGTATTTGCCGATCTCAAGAGCTTCCTCAAGGATTTTCTGCCCACGGCGCTGTCGGTGCAGGAGGAGCGGCTGGCCCGGCGTCCGCGCCAGGCGCTCAATGCCCCCTACCCCATCGAGAAACAGCGCGAACTGGGCCTGGCCGCCATGCGCGCCGTCGGCTTCGATTTTACCCATGGCTCGCTGGCAGTGTCGCATCACCCCTTCTGCGGCGGTGTGCCGACCGATGTGCGCATGACGACGCGCTACCGCACCGACGAGTTCCTCACCTCATTGATGGGCGTGCTGCACGAGACCGGTCACGCCCTCTATGAGCAGGGACTGCCCAAGAACTGGTCGCACTGGCCCCTGGGCAAGGCGCGCGGCATGGGCATCCATGAAAGCCAGAGCCTGTTCGTGGAAATGCAGATCGCCCGCAGCGCCGAATTCTGGGACTACATGCTGCCATTGGTCCACCAATATCTGGGCGACGATGCCATTCCCGGCTGGGGCATCGCCGACATCCTCAATGAAGTGAATTTCATCGAGCGCGGCTATATCCGCGTCGATGCCGACGAAGTGACCTATCCCCTCCACGTCATCCTGCGCTACGAACTGGAGCAGGACCTGGTGACCGGCAAGCTGGAAGCCAGCCAGATACCCGAGGCCTGGGACGCCAGGATGACCGAATATCTGGGCATCTCGACCATCAACGACCCCAAGGACGGCCCGATGCAGGACGTGCACTGGCCCGCCGGCGCTTTCGGCTATTTTCCGAGCTACACCTTGGGGGCCATGATCGCGGCCCAGCTTGGCGCGGCCATGGAAAAAGATATTCCCGACATGGGCGACCAGATGCGCCGGGGCGAGTTCGGCGCCATCAATCAATGGCGCGCCGACCGCATCTGGACGCAAGCCTCGCGCTATTCGACGCCCGATCTCATCACCCGCGCCACCGGCGAGCCGCTCAATGCCGATCACTTCAAGGCGCATCTCAGGAAGCGCTATGGCCGCGCCTGAGCAATAAAAAAGCCCGCATCGCTGCGGGCTTTTCAACTTTGGATCGGCGGATGCCCTATTCGTCGCGATAGACCTTTTCGCGGCGCTCGTGCAATTCCTGGGCTTCCAGGCTCAGCGTCGCGGTGGGACGCGCATCGAGCCGGGCGATGCCGATCGGGTCGCCGGTTTCCTCGCAATAGCCATAAGTGCCGTCTTCGAGACGCTTGAGCGCCGAATCGATCTTGGAAATCAGCTTGCGCTGCCGGTCCCTCGTCCTCAATTCCAGGGAGCGGTCACTTTCCGAACTGGCCCTGTCCGCCATATCCGGATGGTTTTGGCTCTCTTCCTGAAGATTTTCCAGGGTCAGGCGGCTTTCCCGCAAGATGTCGTCCTTCCAGCCCAATAGCTTGTTCCGGAAGTATTCCCGCTGGCGCGGGTTCATGAATGGCTCGTCCTCACTGGGCCGATAGTCCGTAACGTCAACCGAAGACATGTGCAGACTCAACTCCGATATGCCCTTTGGCGGCCTATATAGGCGGGTCGTCTTCGCCGGGCAAGCGCACAATTTACGACTTGTTAACACGGCGGAGGCCGGCGCCCCCGATCGGATAGCGCAGCAATGACGACAAGCTGATGACCTAAAACTGCGGATAGCGACCCAGCTTGGCCAGTTCCACCAGCACCCGCAATTCGATGTCGTCAATTATCGCATCGAGTTGCGGCTCGGCCCGTTCGCGCAATCCAGCGAGCTGGCCGCTCAGCGCGTCGAGCTGTTGCGGCGCCAGCCGGCCGACCAGCAGATCGGCCTTCATGTCCTCCAGCAGATCGAGCAATGTCGTTCCGCGCTTGATGGCCCGCCGCCGGCTTTCGCTGAAACCGCCGACCGCCTGCAACGCCAGAATGGCGTCCAGCGCAGCAGTAGGAGCCACGGGAGTAGTATTGGCGATGCGCGAGGCGCCATGCTCCCCCGCCGGCACGAAAGCCGGTCCGCCGCCCGAGCGGCCGGCTGCGGGCCGGCCGGCAGCTTTATTGGGTCTATTGGTGGCATCGATGCGCAAAGCGGGACTCACTCGCCGGAACCTATATCGGCAAAATTTGCCCACGCGCCTTAACAAGGCGTTAACGCGCCCGGCAAGAATTGCTCACCGGGAGCATTCAGCACCCATGGCTTAATATAAAATGTCTTGAAAAACACCATCTTACGGCCAAGAAACCGCACTTGGCACGATTTTGGCATTGCTTAGGGCGAAGGCCGCGGCACGAGGGTGATGCGGCATCAGCCGGGGAAGAAGATGCCAAACCGCCTGTTCCGCACCATTGTCGCCGCCGCGCTCAGCGCTGCTTTGGTCCTGACGCCGTTCTCCGGCGCCCAGGCCGCGCCGGCGCGCATCAAGGACATCGTCGACATGGAAGGCATCCGCGAGAACCAGCTCGTCGGATATGGCCTGGTGGTCGGCCTGGCCGGCACCGGCGACAGCCTCAACAATTCGCCCTTCACCAAGCAATCCCTGCAATCCATGCTGGAACGGCTCGGCGTCAACACCCAGGGCGAAAATGTCCGCACGGCAAATGTTGCCGCCGTGATGGTGACGGCCAATCTGCCGCCATTCGCCACGCAGGGCTCGCGCATGGACGTGGCGGTCTCCGCGCTCGGCGATGCCGGCAGCCTGCAAGGCGGCACCCTCTTGGTGACGCCCTTGCTCGGCGCCGATGGCGAGGTCTATGCCATCGCCCAGGGCCCGGTCTCGATCAACGGCTTCAAGGCGCAGGGCGACGCGGCAAGTGTAATCTCGGGCGTGCCGACCACGGGACGCATTTCCTCCGGCGCGCTGATCGAGCGCGAGATCGATTTTCACCTGGGCTCGCAACATTCGCTGCGCCTGGCCCTGCGCAATCCCGACCTGACGACTGCAAGGCGCATCGCGCTGGCCGTCAACGACTTTATCGGCGCGCCCACCGCGGTGCCGGAAGACCCGGCCACGGTGCGCCTCACCCTGCCCCGCGGCTTCAACGGCAATATCGTCGATCTGCTGACCGATATCGAGCAATTGATCGTCCAGACCGACCAGACGGCCAAGATCGTCATCGACGAGAATTCCGGCATCATCGTCATGGGCAAGGATGTGCGGGTCTCCGCCGTGGCGGTGGCGCAATCGAACCTGACCGTCACCATCGCCGAAAACCCTGAAGTCGTTCAGCCCGAGCCGCTGAGCTTTGGCCAGACCGCCATCGAGCCGAATACCAGTCTCAATGTCCACCAGTCCGATACCGCGCTGCAGGTCGTGCCGGAATCGGTGACGCTCCAGCAATTGGTGGATGGCCTCAACGCGCTGGGCATCTCGCCGCGCGACCTGATCGCCATCCTGCAGGCCATCAAGGCCACCGGGGCGCTGCAAGCCGAAATCGAGGTGCTGTGATGACCATGATCGATCCCTCCAATGCCGTCAGCCCGCAACAGCTGCTGCGCATTCGCGAGCAGGCCGAGGAACTCGAAGGCGTGTTCCTGACCATGCTGACCAAGCAGATGTTCGCGATGCGCAAGCCGGACGAGAATTTCGGCGGCGGCTTCGGCGAGGAAACCTGGCGCTCCATGCAGGCCGAAGAACTCGCCAACACCATTGCCAAAAGCGGCGGCGTCGGCATTGCCGATCAATTGCTGGGCGAGATGATCGCCGCGCAGGAAGCCGCCAATGCCGCCCGCCCCACCAAGATTCCCGGTATCGGAGTATATGGAAAATGACCGCAGCCGCCCGCCTTGCCGCCTTCGACACCATGCCGGCAGAGGACCTGTGCAGCCACGCCGAGACGGCCCTGGCCGCTCTGGTCGATGTGATGAACCAGGAAACCGTCCTGCTGCGCGCCGGCCATATGCGCGAGGCCGGCAAGCTGACGCCGGACAAGACCCGGCTGGCGCAGGATTATGTCACCCTGGCCCGCGCCATACAGCGCCAGACCGGCCGCCTGAACACGGAAGCACCGGCCGCGCTCGACCGGCTGCGCGCCGGGCACGAAAGCCTGGCCACCCAGATGGCCGAAAACCTGCGTGTGCTGGCCACGGCCAGGACGGTCACCGAAGACGTCCTCACCGATGTCGCCCGCATGGTGGGCCAGCGCGACCGCGCCAAGACCTATGGCAATGCGGGACAGGTCGCGAAGGACCCGGCAGCGTCGGCGCGCGGCATCGCCGTCAACCGTACGCTGTAGAGCCCATGCGCCTGATCATATAAGTCCCTGGCTGAGACAATGACCGGGAGTATCGGCGGCCGGAAATAGACAAAATTTATTTCAAATCCGCCAGCCGATACTTACCCCTGGCTAGCATCTTGCTCCCTAACCTTCCCTTGAAATGGTGCATTCGGGTGAAGGTCTATGCTAGCCAGCCACGCCTTGGCGCCCGTCTCCGCGGGCGCCGCAAATCTTCAGGAATATCGCAACCGCTCCGCCACGGGCGAACGGACCATCCTGCCTGACAGCACGGCCCGGGCGAAGGCCGGAGCGCAGCCGCGCAACGAGCAGCGCCAGCGCGATCGGCATCAGGACGCCGCCACACCGCCACCGCCGACCCGCAGTGGCTCATCCAAGTTCGCCGCCGCCGTCATCGCCGGCGCGCTGCCCCCGACGCCGAAATCCATGGAAGAACTGATCCGCCGCATCGGCGCCAGCGAAATCCCCTCGGAATCCGAGGCGCGGCTGAAAGACATAATGGCCTAGTTAACGCTCGGTATAGCCAGAGCTGCGCGCTTTCCCCCAAGGCCCCGGTTTCCGGGGCCTTCTTGCTGTCTTTTGCGCTGGGATGCCGCCGAATTCGTCCAATTCTTCATCGCGGCTTTAACGCTTCTTTAGAGGAGCCAAAGGCAGGATCGCCCCAGCCTCAGGAGAGGTGCCGTAGAATGCGTAATCCTAGAAAAGGACAATCCCATGAGTGATATCTCGCTCTCGAAGGCCGTTCGCTCGAACCTGCTTTCCCTCCAGAACACCGCCGACATGATGGCCAAGACCCAGAACCGCCTGGCGACTGGCAATAAAGTCAACTCGGCGCTGGATAATCCGACTAACTTCTTTACCGCCTCTTCCCTGAACAGCCGCGCCGGTGACATCAGCCAGTTGCTCGATAGCATGGCTAACGGCATTCAGACCATCGAAGCTGCCGACAACGGCCTCAAGGCCATCACCAAGACCCTGGAATCCATGCAGTCGACTCTGCGTCAGGCGCGCCAGGATAAGAGCTTCGAAACCGGCTCGTTTGACATCAACAAGTCGATTGGTTCGGGCTCGATTTCCTTCTCGGGCGGCGCAGTGGGCTCCGAGGCAAACTCTTTCGGCCTCGTCGAAGGCGTATTGGCTGGCAACAACGGCTTTAAGGGAGACGGTGGAACGGCCGGCCGTGCTGGCACGATCACAATCGAGACCAGCAGCCTCAACTCAGTCGCGGTGGACTTCGGCGCTAACGACACCGTCACTGATGTTGCCGATAAAATTAATCTCGCTTTGCGTCGCGAAGGCGGCGATCATGGCGTCTCGGCAAGGGTGGAAGGTGGTCAGCTCAGCCTTGTCAGCAGCAAGAATGAAAGCATAACCATCGGTAGCACCGGCGCGAACTCGGATTCGGCGGTGTTTCTTGGCCTGGCTAACGGCAATGTTTCCGCAGAAACGGCAGAGCTTGACGGCGCGGCCATCACCGCGACTGGTCAAATTTCGGCGTTTAATTTTACGATCAACGGCCAAACCGTCAACATCGGTAATATTGGTCACGACGCAGACGCAACGGCCGTGCCTCCTGTCGCGGCAAGTACCGCAGAAGAAAATGCCGCTGCCCTCGCGACAGCGATCAACAATAGTTCGGTCGCCATCAACGCCGGCATTACGGTAACTGCCAACGGCGATGATGAGCTCGAATTCCGCCAAGCCGATGGTAAGAATTTCACCCTCGGTGGTGCCAGCATTTCCAATCTGGGTTTCACCGGCTCCACGGCCACGTCCACCGGCGGCCTTGTAGCGTCGGGAGATGTGACCACGCCCCAGCAGCAGGCGCAGTCGAAGACGGCCGATACCTTGGTTGACGAGATCAACAATCATGCAGCGTTGAAGGGGAAAATCCGGGCTTCTAACGACAATGGCAAGCTCCGGATCGAAAACCTTTCGACGCAAGAGCTGAATGTTGCAGGCGCCACCTCTGGCAAGCTCGACGGCACCTCGGCCGGCGCGAAGATCAACGGAAACTCTGTGCGTGCCGGGCTGACGGCGCAGTACAATGAGCTGCGTGATCAGCTGGACAAGCTTTCTGACGACGCCTCGTTTAACGGTATCAACCTGCTGCGCGGGGATAATCTCAAGCTGACCTTCAACGAGATCGGCACGTCGGAGATCGACATCCAGTCCAAGGGTGGCAAGTCTATCAATTCCAATACCCTTGGCATCCGCACCAACGTCACCGAAGACGATTTTGATAGCGACGGGCGCATTGACGCCTTCTTGTCGGAAATCAAAACCGCCATCAACAGCGTCCGTTCGCAGTCCTCGGCCTTCGGCTCCTCGCTGTCGGTGGTGCAGAATCGTCAGGACTTCTCCAAGAACATGATCAACACGCTGCAGACTGGCGCCGCCAATCTGACGCTGGCTGACATGAACGAGGAAGCCGCCAACCTGCTGGCCCTGCAGACCCGCCAGTCGCTGAGCTCCTCGGCGCTGTCCATGGCTTCGCAGGCCGACCAGAGCGTCTTGCAGCTGCTCCGCTAATCCCGGGCGCTGCCTCGAAAAATCCGGAAGGCGGGCTGAAAAGCCCGCCTTTTTCTTGTCCCCTGCCCGGCGTGGCGAACACCGGATTTCGGCCACGTTAACCAGCCGTTAAGGTTAGCCTTCCATTAAAATTCATTAACCGAATGTTGATTCCTCTGTCGTGACGGCAGGATCGGATCGACGTCATGGATTTTGAGGGAAGCACAATGTCCGATATCTCACTGTCGAAAGCCGTCCGGTCAAACCTGCTTTCGCTGCAAAATACCGCCAGCCTGATGGAAAAAACCCAGAACCGGCTGGCCACCGGCAACAAGGTCAATTCGGCGCTCGACAATCCGACCAATTTCTTCACCGCCTCGGCGCTGAATTCCCGCGCCGGCGACCTGGCGCAATTGCTCGACGGCATGGCCAACGGCATCCAGACCCTGCAAGCCGCCGATAACGGCCTGACCGCCATCACCAAGAACCTGGAATCGATGCAGTCCGTGCTGCGCCAGGCGCGGCAGGACAAGAGCTTCCACACCGCCTCCTACGAGATTTCGCCCGGCGCCACCGGCAATATCAGTTTCGCGGATGGCTCTATCGGCCCGATGACGCGCAGCATTCCCTTGCAGAACCTGGCATTGACCCCGGAAGCGCTGGGGATGGATTCGGCGACCGGCACTCAGATCCCGGGCACCCCCGCCGGCCCCACCAGCGGCACGGCGAGCTTCACCATGGCTGGCGCGCTGGGGCTGGGCGATGACACCGTCACGTTCACCGTTACCGTGAATGGCGCCCCCCAAACGATCACGTTGGACGCGGCAAGTCTGAACGACGCAGGTGTGGGCGCTGACATCAACGACAATGACGACCTCGTTGAGGTGCTGAACGACCAGCTTACGGGTGCCAGCGCAAGCGTGGTCGATGGTGAGATCGTCATCCGGTCCGGCACCACTGGCGCCACCTCCTCCATTGCCATTGGCGCCGCCACACGGACCAATGGCACCGACGGCACCCCCGACGCCAACCTGGCCAATCTTGGGCTCGACGCGGCTTCCTCGGTGGATGGACTTGCCAGCGGTCCCGCAATCGGCGCGTCCAACACCTTGACCTGGCCGGGTACGCCGATTGAGGTCAATAACGACGCCAAGATCAATTTCACTGCCAAGATCAATGGCGTCGATCAGACCGTGATCATCACCCGCAAAGACGTCCTCAAGGTCGGCAATGGCGATGGCACGATCAACAGCGCCAGCGAATTTGCCGCCATCCTCGCGGCTAAGATCGACGGCGTGACTGCCTCTGCCTCCAGCGACACCATCACCATCACCTCCAAGGATACGGGCCCGGATTCGGGCGTGGAAATCGGCGCGGCCACCATCACCGGAAGAAACTACGATTCCGACGAATTGGTGCGCATGATCAACACCAATGAGCACCTCAAGGACCGGGTTCGCGCCTCCAACGACAATGGCAAGCTGCGCATCGAGAACCAGTCGACCCAGGAGCTGTCGGTCAATGGCGTCGATTCAGCCGGAACCATCGTCGGCAACAGCACCACCGGCCAGAAGATCATCGGCAATACCGTTCGCGCCGACCTCACCAAGCAGTTCAACGAATTGCGCGACCAGCTCGACAAGCTCAGCGACGACGCCTCCTTCAACGGCGTCAACCTGCTGCGCGGCGACCAATTGACCATCCTGTTCAACGAGACCGGCACGTCCGCCATCGACGTTCAGACCAAGGACCAGCTGGCGCTCAATTCGGCAAAGCTGAATCTGTTCAATCTGGAACCCAAGGAACTCGACCTCGATATGGATATCGACGAGTTCCTCGACACCGTCAAAAACGCGCTCTCCCATGTCCGCACCCAGGCCTCGACCTTCGGACAGAACCTGTCCATGGTCGAGAACCGCCAGGCTTTCACCAAGAACATGATCAATACGCTGGAGACCGGCGCGGCCAATCTGACGCTGGCCGACATGAACGAAGAGGCCGCCAATCTCCTGGCGCTGCAGACCCGCCAGCAATTGTCGTCCAATTCGCTGTCGCTGGCCAGCCAGGCCGACCAATCGGTGCTCCAGCTGCTGCGTTAAGGCGGCTGCTGGCGCTTATCCATCCATAAAGGCGGGTCCCGGGCCCGCCTTTATTGTTCGGGCGCAATTCCCGGCATAAGCTGTTCCATCCCCCGACGTCCCGAGAGGCGAGACAATGGCTCTAAAGGTCGAACTGAAGCCAGGCGAGAAACTGCTCGTCGGCAATTGCATCATCACCAATTCCGACCAGCGCACCCGGCTTTTCATCGATGGCCGCGCGCCGATCCTGCGCGAGAAGGACATTCTCACCGCTGAAACCGCCAATACCCCGGCGCGCCGCATCTATCTGGCGGTGCAGCTGATGTATATCGAGGACGATATCGCCAAGACGCGCGAAGAATATTTCGGGCTCGTCAACGAGTTCATCGCGGCGGTTCCCTCGGCCACCGAGGCGGTTAACCAAATTAACAACGAGATATTAACCGGGCAGCTCTACAAAGCTCTCAAGGCGGCCCAAAGGCTCATAGAATACGAACAGGAACTTCTTTCCCATGTATCAACACGGCGCGAACGCCTATCTGCAGACGACGAAAGTCGTTGAATCGCCACGTGAACGGGAATCTGCCCTGCTGATGCGTTCCGCCGCGACGCTGCAAAAGGTGAAGGACGATTGGCCGAACAGCTTTGACGACCTGGACGCCGCCCTCGCCTTCAATCGCAAATTGTGGTCGATCTTCATGGTTTCGGTGACCAAGGAAGATAATCCCCTCTCCCCGGAACTCCGCCAAAACATCGCTAATCTGGGCCTGTTTGTGATGAACCAGACCCGGGAAATCATGATGCAGCCCATGCCGCAGAAACTGGAAGTGCTGGTCCGCCTCAACCGCCAGATCGCCGCCGGCCTGCGCGGCATGTGAGCGCCGACAGCGTTGAACGAAAACCGGGCCCCGCATTGCGGGGCCTTTGCTTTGGCGGAACCGACTTCTCCTCCGCTCCGTCCCTCTCGGACGGTCACCCTCGCGCTAGACGGGTGTAACGAGCGGAGATTTGGACAGTCACGTCACCGCGCTACAGGAAGTTCACCAGGCTCAGCTGGCTGACCATCGACGTCACCTGATAACTCGCCGTCAAACGCGTTTGCAGCGCCAGGATCTCCATGGCCACGTCTTCCTTGCTCACCGTCTCGACATCGCTCAGCAGATTGTCGAGCTGCGCCTTGTAATTGGTATGGCGCTCCTTGGCGGCATCCATCGTCGACCAGGCAATGCCGATCTCCATGGCGACCAGCTCGATCGAGCCGCGCTCGACATTGCGCGCTTCCGACAATTCCAGCTGCTGGCGCCGCGCCATGGCGTCGAACCGCTGCCGTGCCGGATTGAGGTCGGCCGAATTCGGATCGGTCGCATGGGTGACTTCCGGATAGGTCTCCACCGTCATCGCCGCAAACGAGCGCAGCATGCGCACATAGCCGCTCTCATTGGCCTGCATGCCGTAATTGATCCGCCCGGAATCCTCGACAAGCGCATTGACCGATTGGCGCGGATTGCCTTCCGCATCGGCCGCTGCCTCGGTCACCGAGCGCAGCATGGCTTTTTCGAAGTTCGCCGAGGTTTCCTCCACCGAAGCGCCAATGGTGAACTGCCCGGGCCCGGCCTTGCCCGCAACGGCCGTAAGGGTGATTTCGCGCTCGCGCCCATTGGGCTCCTTGAGCGTCAGGGTAATCGTATCGTCAGCGGCCTCGGTGCCGTCGAAAACCACCGACATCGAGGCCGGGTCGCCAGATATGAAGCTGGCGGCCGGGCTCGTGCCGCCACTGGACGACGTTGTGGCGGCATTGGCGATCTGGAAACCGTGCGCAGCCGATACGGGCGCCTTTTCCGTCAGCGACACCTGCGCGGTCGCGGTCAGGGGGTCGTAGCTGCTGGCGGCCTCCAGACGCCCCATGCCGACCGCCGAGACAGCCGGCGTCTGGCCGCTATACCACATCACCGTATCGGCGGCGCTGGCGACCCGCAGGGCCGTTGCGGTAGCCGGATCGCCGCTGACCCGCAGCACGGGCTCCCCGGCCGCGTTGAAGAAGTTTTCCGCCGCTGCGAAAGTAGAGGCGGCCGCCAGCTCGCTCTGGGCGATCTGGTCGAGCTTGCCGTGCAGCGCCTCTTGGAAGGCCTGGGCGGTCTGGCCGACCGCCACGTCAGGGTCCGCATCGTCGCCGATGATGAACTCGCCCATGGCGCCGGTGGCATTGTCGGCATCCACGGCGGTCAGTGTGATCTGCGTTTCCGTGCCGTCCGGCAGGGTGAAGCCCATCACGATGGTCGCGCCGGGCGCAATTTGCGCCGCTGGCGGAGCAGCGAAGGTGATGGAGACCTGATCGCCTTGTGACCCCGTGCCCGGCTGCGGCTGAGTGATGACCGCCGCGCCGTGGCTGCTGGACATGGTGGAGAGCTTGAAGCCGAAAGGATGCACGCCGTCTTCGGCCACCGAGACGACATTGGGCGTCGCCGGATCGATGCTGGCGCCGATCCTGCCCCGCCCGTCCGTGCCGGCATCGGCCGCCTGGCGCTCGCTGACCACCGTTTGGTAGCCCGCTCGGCCGCCGGCGCCATAAAGCAGCGTATCGGTATCGGGCAGCGGCGCCTTGTCGGTCACCGAGCCGCCGAACAGATAGCGCCCGGCGACATCGGCATTGAGCATGGTGACCATTTCATCGAGCCGCGCGCGCGACTGGGCGGAAATGGTGGCCATGTTGATATTATTGGTGCCGTATTGACCCTGCTGGGCCGAATTGCGCGCCTCGGCCTCGATCTTGTCCATGCGGCTGAGTGCATTGTCGTAGAAGCTGAGCCGCAAGGCCACCTGCTCGATGCTGGCATTGTAGCCGGCAATGGTGCTGAGGCGCGAGCGGACCGACAAAGATACCGGCAGGTCGCGCCCCATATCGGCCAGGGTCTGTCCCTTCATCCCGGTGCCAAGCTGCATTTGCAGGGTGGCGAACTGGTTCTGCATCTTGGAGATGACGGAAAAACCGGTCTGCAGCGGGAACATCGACTTGTTGACGATCATGACGCGTTATTTCCTCAAGTCGACATGAACAGCGTGTCGAGCAATTCCTTGATCACTCCGACGATACGGGCATTGGCGGAATAGGCGCTTTGCAGTTCTATCAGCCGCGCCAATTCCTGGTCGACATCGACCCCATATTCGGCTTCCATCTGCATGGTGATGGTTTCCAGGGTAAGCTGGCGGTCATTGCTGGCATTGAGCGCCGCGCCGATCATGCTGCCCTGGTAATTCAGCACCTGGCCGACCAATTGCTCCAGCGTGCCGTTGAGCTGGTGCCGCCCGTTATTCGCCGAAGGAGACGTGCCGGAAACAAAGCTCATCGAATTGAGCTGGTTGAGGATATATTCCGGCCGGGTGGCATCCCCCAGCGTCCCGTCGATATCGAACTGCACCAGCAGGCGATTATCGGCGAGAACCGCCGGATTGATTGAAATGCGCGAGGCGAAGCCCAGCATTTGCGGCGGATTGCCGTCGCGATTATTGGTGAACGGCGTCCCGCCCTGATCGACGAACAGCGCCATGGCCAGCTCGCCGGACTGTGTCCCGGTGGCGGTGGTGCGGGCGGTTACCGAAACCACGTCCGCCTTGTTGGGCGTTCCATCGTCCACGAACTGCAACTGCCCCGGTTGGGGGTTGGAAATGGTGAAGCCGGGCAGCTTGCCCTGCAAGGCGATGGCGGCTGCCGCCGGATCGGACAGATCGACCGCGAGCACCTTTTGCCCCGAGGCGTCGACATAATCCTCCCCCGAGGCGCTGTTCACGATGCGCACGCGCTGCTCGACGCCATTCTTCGTATAGGTCAGCAGAACGTCGTTGCCGGGCCGCATGTCTGAAAGATCGACCACGAAGCCGGCGGGCGCGTCATTGCCGCCCACTGCGGTGCCTGGCGTGGTGATGGTGGAGAAAACACTGGCCAGGCCCGCCGCAATCTCGTCGAGCTGGTTCTGCGTCTCCACCAATATCTTGTCACGGACCTCGACCAGTCCCGCCAGTTCGCCGCCTTGCAGCACGCCTTGCAGAACGAGGTCGATGGTCAGGCCCGACGGAGTGGTCAGGGTCAGCGAGCCGACGCCGTTCTCGCTGGCATAGATCGAAGCCTGCGAGGTGGCGGACAATGCGCCCGCCGTCTCGAACTTGAAGGTGCTGACCCCATTGTCGATCAGCCCCACCCCCGACCGGGTCATCAGGGCCACGGTGCCATCGGGGCGGTAATCGGCCTGCACGTCGATGATTTCCGCCACCGACGCGACCAGCCGGTCGCGCTGATCGTGCAGCGAGGCGCGGGCCGTATCGGTCATGCCCAGGTCGAGCATGCGGTTATTCACTTCCTGGAGCGACACCAGCATCGCATTGACGTCATTGACGGCGCTGCCGATCCGCGTCTCGCTTTCCTGGCGCAGCTCCTGCACGGTCCTCGACAATGCGTTCAGCCGCTGCGCCATGGCCTGCGCCTCGGCGACGACATTGGCGCGCGTCGGGTAATCGTCGGGACTGGTGGCCAGCGCCTGAAGCGAATTCTTGAAAGACCCGAACATGGTGTCGAGCGAACCGCTCGTGCCGGGCTTGCCGAGAAAGCCCTGCAACTTGTTGAGCGCCGTGGCGATCGTCGCGGCCGATGCAGTGTCCGAGACCTGGCGGTTGTAATAGGTTTGCAGGCTCTGGCTGAAGGCGCGGTCGACGCCGGCGGTACGCGCATAGGTGCCGTTGACCGAGTTGTAGTCGACAACGTTGAGCGATTGCCGGTGATAGCCGGGTGTGCCGGCATTGGCGACGTTGCGGCTGAGGATCGAAATCGAATCCTGGCTGACCCGCAGGCCGGAAACGGCGTTGTTAAGCGACGATATCAGACCCATTGGCCTAGTCCCCGACTACCTGGCGGCCCGGCGCGCCGCGCCGGACCGAATACCTGCTTCATGCCTCAACGAACCATGTTGAGGGCTTCCTTCATCATCTCGTCGGCGGTCGAGACGATGCGGGTGGCCGCCGAATAGGCCTGCTGGGTAATGATCAGCTTGGTGAACTCGTCGGAAATGTCGGTATTCGAGGCTTCGAGGGCCCCGCCGAGAATGCCGAACCCCGCAAGGTCCAGGATCGGCTCGCCCGATTCCGATGTGGCCTCATAAACGCCGCCATCCAGCCGTTTCAGCGAATTGACGCCGTTGAACTGGGCCGTCACCACCTGCGCCATCTCGATGCGCTCGCCATTGGAATAGCTGGCGACTACCCGACCGGCATCGTTGATGGCCACCGAGAGGAATTCGCCGGCGCCATAGCCATTCTGCGCCAGCCGGGACACGCTGGCCTTGCCATTGACGTCGGAAAACTGCGACACGCCGTTGACTTCGTGCCGGAGCTCCACATCGCCGATCAGGACGCCGTTGACCGTCAGGTTATCGAGATCGACGCTCGGCACACCGGGGGGAAGCAGCTGCATATTGCTCCCGAAAGTGTAGGTCTGCCCGGTATTGGTCCATGCGGGAGAGCCGCCCACCGCCGCGCTGTCGGAATTGTAGAACAGCGCCCAGGTATCCTGCCCGCCCGATGCGGCGCTGCCGATCTTCGCCCAGCGCAGCACGACATGAACCGGCGCGCCGCTTTCCGCATAGGTCGTGATGGCGCCGCCCTCGATCGACTGGGCGATGAAATCATCCTCCTGGTTCTTCGAAATGCTTGCGATCGTCGCGAGACTCGGCTCGCTCGACGTGGCGGGATCGTCAAGACCCAGCGCCGTCCCGGCCGTGCCGGACACACTGAACCTGGCGTGATAATCGTCCCCCAGCGTGATCTCCAGCTCCCCGGAGCCCGAAAGTGCCACCGTGGCGGATGCCGCCGCCCCGCCGCCCTGATTGCGCAATCCGGCCTGCATCTCCGCCAGCACCGCATCGAGCGTCTTGCCGCCGCTCAGATCGATGCCCACATTCGAGCCGCTATAGGTGCCGCCATCGTGAAAATCGAAGGTGACCGGCAGGCCTTTGACATTGATGGTCATGCTGGTGCCGTCGCTCAGCGGCCCTGTGGGTGCCAGCGCCGCTGCCCCGCCCGCCAGAACCGCATTCCCCGCAACTGCGGCAGTTGTCGAGCCATTCACATAGCGGGCGGTATCCAGCAGCTCGCTATTATAGATATTGACGTTGTAATTGGCCGTCTTGGGAACCTGCGGAATATTCGCCTTGTAATCGATCACCTTGGTGGCGTTCGCCGGCAGGAACGCATTGGACAGCCTGATGACTTCCGGCACGGAGCCGGAAACGTTGCCGGTGGCCGGATCGATGGGCAGCCCCTTGAGGTAATAGCCGGCGCCATTGACCAGCAGGCCATCCTTGTCGATCTCGAAGTCGCCGCGGCGGGTATAGTAGTTCGAACCGGAGAATACCGAGTCCCGGTCGGACGACCCCACTTTGGGCTCGACGATGAAAAACCCGCCGGTATTGAGCGCGATATAGGTCTCGTTCGAATTGGTCTGGATATCGCCTTGCAGATTATTGGTGGCGCGGGACTGGGCGAGCACCGCCCCCGGAACCTGCGACTTGAGAGGCGCCTCGGGAATGAGATCGATGAAACTCGTTTCCATGCGCTTGTAGCCAATGGTCTGCGAGTTGGCGATATTGCCCGAAATATTCTCCAGCGAATGCGCCTGTGCCCGCAGGCCGGACACCGCGCTGGAAAGCGCCCCATAGATACCCATCTGTCACTCCGTAGACCCGGTCGCGCCCTGCGACGCATTTCGTCCTTTTCAATGCAAAGGCGATGCCAAGTCCGCGGACCATTGTTTTCATTGATCTTTTGCGGCCTGCCATGCGGAAATGCGGCGACAAGGCGGCAAATGAGTCCGGGCAAGGGGCAGAATTTGCCGGCTGCTTGTGAAAGCGGGGCACTTGCTTTAATTGGGCTGACAACCCCCAAAAGGGGCAGTGCTGCAAAGCGGAGTTTCCCGCTTATGGGGCACGCCCGAAGAAGGACGACGGCAGTCGGTTCTAGGCAAAATGCTGTTTTCCAGCGTCGATGAATTCGTGAAAGCCCCGCGCCGTGCCATAACGGTGTTCGGCATGGCCGGCGTCGGCAAGACGCGGCTGTCCAACATGCTGCGCGCCAATCACTGGTTCCACTATTCCGCCGACTATCGCATCGGCACCCGCTATATGGGCGAATTCATCGTCGATAATTTCAAGCGCGAGGCGATGAAGGTGCCGTTTCTGGCGCAGCTTCTGCGTACGGACTCGATCTATATCTCGTCCAACATCACCTTCGACAATCTCGACCCGCTTTCGACCTATCTCGGCACGCCCGGCGATCCCGCTCGCGGCGGCCTGCCTTTGCCGGAATATCAGCGCCGGCAGGAACAGCACCGCATCGCCGAAATCGCCGCGCTGCACGATCTGCCCTATTTCATCGACAGGGCGAAGGTTCTTTATGGCTATGACGATTTCATCGCCGATACCGGCGGCTCGCTGATCGAAGTCATCGACCACGCTGACCCTGAAGACCCGGTGGTGAAGACGCTGGTCGAGCATACGGCGCTGCTTTACATTCGCGGCACCGACAAGGACGCGGACGAATTGATCAAGCGGTTCAGGAAATCGCCCAAGCCGATGTATTACCGCCCGCCTTTCCTTCTCGAAAAGTGGGCCGAATACAAGCGTATCCACAATATCCAGGACGACAACGAGGTCGATCCGGCCGGCTTCGGCGCCTGGGGCTTCGAAGCCTTGCTGCATGATCGCCTGCCCCGCTACCAGGCGCTGGCCGATCGCTTCGGCTATACCGTAGAGGCATCGGACCTGGCGACGGCGCGTGACGGTGACGAATTCGTCGATCTGGTCGCGGCGGCAATCGAGAAGCGAATGCGATAGCGCGGCCCCGAAGGGGACGCGCCAGCTTGAATCGCTTGTCTATTGCATCCACCTAAGGGGCTGCCATGCCTATTCGAATTCCCGACCACCTGCCCGCCAGAAAAACCCTCGAACAAGAGGGCGTCTATGTCATGGATTCCAGCCGCGCCGCGCGGCAGGACATCCGGCCACTGGAATTCGGCCTGCTCAACCTGATGCCGAACAAGGAGCGCACCGAGACCCAGTTCGCCCGGCTGATCGGCGCCACCCCCTTGCAGATCAATCTGAGCCTGGTCCGCGTCACCGAGCATCAATCCAAGAACACGCCCGAGGATTATCTCAAGAGCTTCTACCAGACCTGGGAAGAGGTGAAGGAGCGCAAGTTCGACGGCTTCATCGTCACCGGCGCGCCCATCGCCAATATCCCCTTCGAAGAGGTCCGCTACTGGCCCGAAATGCTGGAAATCATGGAATGGACGCGCACCAATGTGCACCATACCATGTTCATCTGCTGGGGCGCGCAGGCGGCCCTGCACCATTTCCACGGCGCGCGCCGCTACCGCATGGACAAGAAGGCTTTCGGCGTCTTCCGGCACAGAATAGTCAAGCCCGGCTCGCCCTGGCTGCGCGGCATGTCCGACAACCCGATGATCCCGGTATCGCGGTATAACGACATCGACCGCACCTCTTTGGGCGACGATCTCGACGTGCTGATCGACAATGCCGAACTGGGCCTGTGCATGCTGGAGCACCGCCAGGGTCGCGCTGTCTATTTCCTCAATCACCTGGAATACGACAATCGCTCGCTGACCGACGAATATGAGCGCGACATCAGCTCCGGCATCGAGACGCCGCTGCCGGAGAACCTGTTCCCGAATGGCGATACCAGCGCCGAACCGGAAAACCGCTGGCGCAGCCACGCACATCTGCTTTTCCAGAACTGGATCAACGAAATCTACCAGACGACGCCCTATCGGCTGGAGGAGATCGGGCAATAGAGCGGCTCACATTTGAGCGCAAACGCTACGGGGATGGACCATGCCGCCCCCGGCATGGCCTCTTTCCCCCATGTCATTCCGCTTAAGCGGGAATGACATGGGGGAAAACTGACTCTTTGCAAACGGCACCCCGCTCCCTACCTTGCACGGACAACAGGGGACAGACCTTGCCGCAGCCGCCGACCACCATCACCGACGAACTGGGCATCGCCCTCGCCAATCTGGCCGATAGCGCCACCGGCGTTTTCACGCCGACCCTGCGCCTTGGGGTCACCGGCCTGAGCCGCGCCGGCAAGACCATTTTCATCACCGCCCTGGTGCACAATCTGCTCACGCAAGGCCGCCTGCCCGGCTTCGCGCCGTTGGCCGATGGCCGCTTCATCGGCGCCAGGCTGGCCGAATATCCCGACGCCACCATTCCCCGTTTTGCCTATGAGCAGCATCTGGCGGCTCTCACCGCCAATCCCCCCGCCTGGCCGGAAAGCACAAGACGCATCTCGCAATTGCGGCTGGTGCTGAAATTCCAGTCGGCCAAATGGTGGGCCGGCATGACCGGACCGGCAATGCTCAATCTCGATATCGTCGACTATCCCGGCGAATGGCTGCTCGACCTGCCCCTGCTCGGCCTGTCTTTCGCCGAATGGAGCGCCGAGGCCCTGGAAAGAGCGCGCCAGCCCGGCCATGCCGACGAGGCCGCGGAATTCCTGCGCGAGCTCGACGGCACCGATATCGGCAAGCCGGCCAACGATCCCGATGCCGAACGTCTCGCCGCCGCCTTCACCGCCTATCTGCGCCGCAGTCGCGAACATGGCGCCCTCTCGACGCTGCCGCCCGGCCGGTTCCTGTTGCCCGGGGATTTGGAAGGCTCGCCCGCCCTCACCTTCGCGCCCCTGCCCCCACCGCCGGGCGCCACGCGCCATTTCAGCTTCTACGCCATGCTGGAAAACCGCTACGAGGCCTATAAGGCCCAAATTGTCCGCCCTTTCTTCCGCGATCATTTCGCCCGGCTCGACCGGCAGGTGGTGCTGGTCGACACCCTGCGCGCCCTCAATGCCGGCCCCGCCGCCGTCAGCGACCTGGAAACCGCACTCACCGCCGTGCTGGCCTGCTTCCGCCAGGGCGAGGCCAATCCCCTATTGCGCCCCTTCTCCCGGCGTATCGACCGCATTCTCTTTGCCGCCACCAAGGCCGATCATGTGCATCACACCAGCCATGACCGGCTCGAATCCATCCTCAACCGCCTCGTCGCCAATGCCTCGAAACGCGCCCGCTTTGCCGGCGCTGAAACGCGCTCCATCGCCATGGCCGGCATCCGCGCCACCAGCGAAGGCACGATCCGCGAAAATGGCGAAACGCTCCCCACCCTGATCGGCACCCCGCTCAAGGGCGAGATGCTGGATGGTCGGACCTATGACGGCAGAACGGAAATCGCCTTATTTCCCGGCGACTTGCCGGAGCGTCCGGATTCATTGTTCGAAGACGGCAATCCCGTCGCGCTCAACTTCCTCCGCTTCACGCCGCCCCAGCGGCTGGAACGCAATGCCGCCGGCGATCCGGTCCTGCCTCATATCCGGCTCGACCGGGCGCTGGATTATCTCATCGGAGACTGGATGGCATGAAGCGCCCGATAGCCCGCACCATTTCTCGTCAGGATGACGGCGCCGAGCCGGTCCGCACGCCGCGCGCCTTCACCCCCGATCGCGCCGAAATCGTCGAAATCGCCTTCGAGCCCGAACCGGAGCCGGAACTGGTCGCGCCCCGGCTGCGCCGCACGTCCTGGCTGGCGAAACTCGCCTGGACCAGCGGCGGCATCCTCGTTTCCGCCGGGCTCGGCCTCGCCGCCGACCGGCTGATCCGCGATCTTTTTGCCAGCAACGAATATCTGGGCTGGATCGGGCTGGGTGTGCTCGGGGCCTTCCTGGTCGCGATTCTGGCGCTGGTCCTGCGCGAAATGCTGGCCCTGCGCCGCCTGCGGGTACTCGACGGGCTCAAGGCCGACGCCGCCCGGGCCACCGAAGCCAATGACCGCAAGCTGGCCGGCCATGTGGTCGGCCAGCTCGAAAGCATTTATGCGGCGCGGCCTGACCTGGCGCGGGCCCGCGATGTCGTGGCCCAGAACCTTCCCAATCTCTTCGATGGCCACGAAACCATCGCCCTGGCCGAACGCAACCTCATGGCGCCGCTCGACGCCCGCGCCAAGGCCCTGACAGCCGCCTCGGCCCGCCGCGTGGCCCTGGTCACTGCCGTGTCGCCGCGCGCGCTGATCGACATCGCCTTCGTCATCTACGAAAGCGTACGCCTCGCCGGCGCCATCGCCGCCCTTTACGGCGCCCGTCCCGGCTTTTTCGGCTTCTGGCGCCTCGCTGGCTCGGTGCTGGCGCATCTGGCCGTCACCGGCGGGCTCGTGCTGACTGATGGCGTGGTGGAACAGCTGGTCGGCCAGGGCCTTGCCGCCAAGCTCTCCGCCCGGCTGGGCGAAGGCGTGGTCAATGGCCTGATGACCGTCCGCGTCGGCATCGCTGCCATGCGCGTCGTCCGCCCCCTGCCCTTCGAAACCCTGCCGCAACCCATGGTGCGCGACTTCATCCCGGAACTGGTGAAGGTGACGACCGAGCAAGGGAAAGGGCATCAGGCCTGATCCAGGGCATCACTGCGCCGCCACAGACCTCATTCTGAGTTTATCGAAGCACGAGGCCGCAGCCACGATGCCCAGACCTCAATCCTTCGCCGCGCTCTGCGCCAGCGTGACCTTCAGCCCGTCCAGCGCGTCCGAACACAGGATCTGGCAGCTCAATCGCGAGTTCGATCTGACGTCGCCCACGCTGTCCAGCATGTCCTCTTCCTCGTCGTTCGGCGCGCCGACCGCGTCGAGCCAGTCCGGATCGACATAGACATGGCAGGTGGCGCAGCTCAGCGCGCCGCCGCATTCGGCCTTGATGTCGAGGCCCCAGTCGCGGATCACCTCCATCACCCGCCAGCCTTCGAGCCCTTCGAGCTCGTGCACATCGCCGGCCTGATCGGTCACACTGATCTTCATAAGGCGCTCCTCAACAGCGCGAGGGGATTAACGCATCGTGCAGACAAGTGGAATCCGTTTTTCTGCAAAAGCGATGCGACAACAGCAAGGTAGAGCGGCACTTTGCGTTCGATAGAACGCAGGTCGCTCTAGCGTCGAATGAACGGGGCCGCAAGACCATCCTATCCATCCTCGTCCCAGGCTTGTCCGGGTGGTCTGGCCTATGCCACGCCCAGCTTCTTCTGCAGCTTGGTCGAGCTGGTCGTGTACTGGAAGACGATGCGCTCGCCCGGCGAGACGATGGCCTTCGCCGCCTGCGCCATCAGGGCCGCCTCGTGGAAGCCGGAAAGGATCAGCTTCAGCTTGCCCGGATAGTAATTGATATCGCCGATGGCGAAGATGCCCGGCACCGAGGTCTCGAACTTTTCGGTGTCGACCACGATGGTGTTGTCATTGAGCTCCAACCCCCAATCGGCGACCGGACCCAGCTTCATGGTCAGGCCGAAAAAGGGCAGCAGCCGCGTGGCCGGAATGGACAGATCGCCGGCATCGGTGGTCAGATGCACATGGTTGATCTGGCCGTCTTCGCCGTCGAGCTTGGCGATCTGGCCGAGCTGGAAATTGACCTTCCCCTCGGCCACCAGCTCCTTCATCTTGTTGACCGAGGCCGGCGCCGCCTTGAAGGCATCGCGCCGGTGCACCAGCGTCAGCGTGCGCACGATCGGTTGCAGGCTCAGCGTCCAGTCCAGCGCCGAATCGCCGCCGCCGACGATGACCACATCCTGGTCGCGGAAATCCTCCATCTTGCGGACGGCGTAGAACACCGACTTGTTCTCATATTGCTCGATCCCCTGCACCGGCGGGCGCTTGGGCTGGAACGAGCCGCCGCCGGCGGCGATCACCACGACCTTGGTGAAGAAGGTTTCGTCGGCATCGGTCTCTAGCTTGAACGAGCCGTCTTCCAGCTTCTCGATGGAATTGACCATGCGCGAGAAATGAAATTCCGGCGCGAACGGCGCGATCTGCGCCATCAGATTGTCGGTCAATTGCTGGCCGGTGATGACCGGGAAGCCGGGAATGTCATAGATCGGCTTTTCCGGATAAAGTTCGGCGCACTGCCCGCCGGGGCGATCCAGGATGTCGATGAAATGACATTTGACGTCGAGCAGCCCGAGTTCGAAGGCTGCGAACAGCCCGCAGGGCCCCGCGCCAATGACGACGACATCGGTATTGATCTCAGTGCTCATCTTTCAAAGTCCATGCTAACCAGGGCTCCTCGTTCGCCCTGGCATCATTCCCGCCAAGGCGGAAACCTCTGTTATCGGGAAACAGGTTCCCGCCTTGGCGGGAATGACCCTGTGATAATATGATTGATGTGATCCACTTACCCTAGGAGACGCGCCGAAGGAAGGGGCGAGTGCCCAGCGGAACTTCGTCGAGGCCCACCGGCTGGTAGAAAAGCGCCACTTCCGGCAGGCGGTTTTCGATCAGCGCCGCGCGCGTCGGCTCGTGATTCACCACCAGCGCGTTAAAGCCGCAGCGGCGCATATGCGGAATCTGATCCTGCAAGACATCGCCTAAAGCTCTGATTTCGCCGGCATATCGGTAACGCTCCACCAGCAGCCGCGCCGTCGAATAGCCGCGCCCATCGGTAAAGGCCGGGAACAGGATTGCTATCGAGGCGAAACGCGACAGATCGTCCGCCACATCCTCGACCTTGTCGCCCGGGGTCACCAAGACGCCAATCGGGTGCGGATTGGCCAGGAATTCGGCCCGATTGGCCAGGAACGCCGGCAGCGGCACGTGCACATAGCGCGCCTGCGCCGGATCGGCGCCTTCTTCCCAGCTCTTGAACGGGTCGGCGATGAAAGCCCCGTCTTTCCAGAGATTATGGCGGGCAGCGGCATTCATCGGCGAGGCAATGGCTCCGTTGAAATCGTAATGGATGCCGCATTCCTTCTTGTTCAGGCCGCGCCATCGTCCGGCGCGCGGATCCTCGCCCTCGGCGACGATCGAGGTGCAGGGCGCGCAGCCAATGGACTTGTAGCCTTTGGCATAGAGCGGATGCTCCGGCAAGTTGTGCTTCTGGCGGTATTCGATGACATCGGCATCCGAGAAATAGGCCAGCGGATTGACCTTGACGCGGTCGTCGCTGGTCAGCTCGAAATGCGGCAGCACGCCGCGCTCCCTAGTCTGGTAGCGCTTGCGGCCGGTGACCCAGCCGCCATATTGCTCGGTGACCGGCTCCAGCGGCTCGGTCTTGCGGATATGGCAGCACGAATCCGGGTCGGTCTCCCAAAGATCGCCATGGGGATCGAACCGCTTCACATCTTCGGGATCGGGATGGATGGCGTGAATATTGATCAGCCCGAACTGCTGTTTCAGCGTCTCGACATAGGCCAGCGTTTCCGGGAAATGCTGGCCGGTTTCGAGGAAATAGACCGGCATGGACGGGTCCACCTGCGCCACCATATGCAGCAGCACCGCGGAATCGGCGCCGAACGAGGAGACGATGGCCAGGTCACCCGGCAACACCTCGCTCACCGCATAGCGCAGCACCCCAACGGCATCCATCTCGTCGAACATGCCATTGAGCGCCAGAATGCCGAGCGCCCGCAATTTGTCATTGGCGACCGGCGCCGGGGCGAGCTTAGGCATGGCCATGGCGGCCTCCTGTTCTTCTCCCTCTCGGGGAGAAGGTGGCGCGCAGCGCCGGATGAGGGGGATGCTTCAGCGCGAATGGCGAAATCCCCCTCACCGCCTCGGCTCCGCCGAACCACCTTTCCCCGAGGGGGAGAGGAATGGAGGCATCGAGCCAGCTGTTACCCATTCCCATACAACGCCTCTTTGAACGGCGCCTCGCCCAGCCGGCGATAGGCCGCGAGGAAGGTTTCTTCCTCGCCCTGGCGCTGGGCGATATAGAAGTCGACCAGTTTCTCGATGGCGCCCGGCACCTGCTCGGCTTCGAATCCCGGCCCGATGATCTTGCCCACCGCCGCACTCTCGGTGGCGTCGCCACCAAGCGTGATCTGGTACAATTCGCCACCCTTTTTCTCGACGCCGAGAATGCCGATATGGCCCACATGGTGGTGCCCGCAGGCATTGATGCAGCCGGAAATCTTGATCTTGAGATCGCCGATGTCCTGCTGCCGCTGCGGCTCGGCGAATGTCTTGGAGATTTCCTGTGCGATCGGGATCGAGCGGGCATTGGCCAGGGCGCAGAAATCCAGCCCCGGGCAGCAGATCATGTCGGTGATCTGGTTGTTATTGCCTTCCGCCAGCCCATTAGCCACCAGCACGTCATAGACCGCGCGCAGATCGCGCACCGCCACATGCGGCAGAACCAGGTTCTGCTCATGGGTCACGCGTAATTCGTCATGGGAATAGGTCTCGGCCAGGTCGGCCACCACATCCATCTGCAGATCGGTGGCGTCCCCGGGCGCGCCACCCACCGGCTTCAGTGAAATCGTCACCGAGGCATAGCCGGGAATGCGGTGCGGATGCAGGTTATTGTCGAGCCAGCGCCCATAGGCGGGGTCGATGATCGACTGATAGGCCACGTCGATCCTGTCGCCGGACCGTTCGGCGAAATCCGGCGGCGCGAAATAGGTGCCGATCCGGTCCAGTTCCTCCTGCGGCAGGGTCAGGACGCCGCCGCGCACTTCGGCGAACTCGGCCTCGACCTGCCCCTTGATGCTTTCCAGGCCCTCTTCATGCACCAATATCTTGATGCGCGCCTTGAACTTGTTGTCCCGCCGGCCATAGCGGTTATAGACCCGCATGATGCTTTCGAGATAGGCGAGCAGGTGCTCATTGGGTACGAAGCTGTTGATCAGCTTGGCGACCATGGGCGTACGCCCCAATCCTCCGCCGACCCAGACCTCCCAGCCGATCTCCCCCGCCGCATTGGCGGCGGCCTGCAAGCCGATATCGTGGAAGCGGATAGCGGCGCGATCATTGGGCGAGCCGGTTATGGCGATCTTGAATTTTCGCGGCAGATAAGAAAATTCGGGGTGCAGGCTCGACCATTGCCGCAGGATTTCCGCGACCGGGCGCGGATCGATGATCTCGTCGGCTGCGGCGCCGGCAAACTGGTCGGTCGTCACATTGCGGATGCAATTGCCCGAGGTCTGGATCGAGTGCATTTCCACGCTCGCCAATTCCCCCAGGATCGCCGGGACGTCCTTGAGCCTGGGCCAGTTGAACTGGATATTCTGCCGCGTGGTGAAATGGCCATAGCCCCGGTCATAGGTGCGGGCAATATGCGCCAGCTTGCGCATCTGGCGGCTCGACAGTGTTCCATAGGGCACGGCGATGCGCAGCATATAGGCATGCAATTGCAGATAGAGCCCGTTCATCAGCCGCAGGGGCCGGAACTGGTCCTCGGAAAGCTCGCCCGAAAGGCGTCGCTTCACCTGATCGGAAAACTGCGCCGTGCGACCCGCTACGAAAGCGGTGTCGAATTCGTCATATCGATACATGCCCGTCTTCACCTAAGCGCTGGCGTTCATATGCTTGCCCATTGAGAGAGAGGGGGGCGGTGGGGCCCGCCGCCCTGATCCGTTCGCGCAGGCGCTTGGGCACGATCGCACCTGCCACCTGCTCGACTTCTTCCACTTCGAGGCTGACGATCCGGCCGGTGGCCTGGCTCGCCGCCAATGCCGCATCGCGCTCGGCCGCTTCCTCCTTGGAAAACAGCCGCGCCTGCTGCAGATCCACGACCCATGTGCCGGCCGCGTCGAGATAGACGGAGGCGCCTGAGATCAGCTCGTTACCGGTCAGGATTTCCATGTCAGGCCACCTTGATATTGCTTGCGGCGACAATCGCCGCGCTGGCCCAGTCGCCATGGGCAATTGCGCGGCCAACCAGAATGATTGCGGGGCCATCGGCAAAATCGACGGCGCCGGCGGCCAGCCCGGCCAGCGAACCCGCATAGGAGCTGCTGTCGGCGCGGCCCGCATTGACCACGATGCCGATCGGCAGGTCCGGCGCTGCGCCATGCGCCACCAGCCGGCTCGCCACCTCGGCGGAGATCGCCTTGCCCATGTAAAGCGCCAGCGTCAGGCCCGATTGCGCCAGCGCCGCCCAATGGGCCAGCTCGCCATCATCGGCCCCATGCGCCGTGGCCATGACCAGGCCGCTCGATATTTTTCGCAGCGTCAGCGGCGTTGCCGTATCGGCGGCGGCGGCAAGCGCGGCGCTGACGCCGGGCACGATCTCATAGGCGATGCCGGTCTTGCGCAGCGCCGCAATCTCTTCGCCGGCCCGCCCGAACACCATGGGATCACCGGACTTGAGCCGCGCCACCTTCTTGCCCGCTCCGGCCAGCCGCACGATCAGCGCATTGATCTGCGCCTGCGAGAACGAGTGGTGCCCCCGCGCCTTGCCGACGCAAATCCGCTCGGCGTCGCGGCGGCCCATTTCCACCACGGCGGCGGGCACAAGCTGGTCATGCACGATCACATCGGCCTGTTGCAGCAATCGCTGGGCCCGCAGGGTCAGAAGGTCTGCCGCGCCCGGGCCGGCCCCGATCAGCCAGACCAGTCCCCGCCCCCGGCCATTGGCAATATGGGCGGCCAGCAATTGCTCGGCCTCCGCGACGCCCATTACCGGCCGCGTGACCAGATCCTCATAATAGCGCCGCCGCGCCGGACCGTCATGAATCAGGCTCTCAACCTTATGGCGTAACCCACCGGCCAGACTCGCGATTTTCCCGATCCCCGGCGACAGCAGCGCCTCGATCTGCGCCCGCACCAGCCGCGCCAGCACCGGCGCATCGCCTTCGGTGGAGATGGCGACCGTCAGCGGGGCGCGATCCACGATCGACGGCGTATAGAAATCGCATTCAGCCGGAACATCGACGACATTGAGCGGAATATTCAGCCGCCGCGCCTCTGCCTTGGCCAATTCGGCATCTTCGCCTTCTGCCGCCACGAAGACCAGCGCCGCTCCGGCCAAATCCCCGGCCCGCAGCGCCCGTTCATGGATCGTCGCCGCGATTGCCGAAAAATCGGCCTCGATACGCCGCGAATAGATTTCTATCGATCCGGTGGTCTTGGCGAGCAACCGGACCTTGTTGAGGGCCTCGTCGCCGCCGCCGACGATGACGATCCGCCTGCCCTTGACCTTGAAGCTCAACGGAAATGTGTTGAGATGAGACATCGTGATCCTGTCCGAATTGCCCGGACAGTAATCCGAACCAAACAGGCATCGCAATGCCTTGAAATCTAATAGCTTTTATATTTCCCTGCGCCAGCGCCGCTTAGAAAAGCCGGGGCGGCTTCGCCCCTGGACCGCCAAATGAATCCCCGACGATCCCCCGCGGCGCAAATTTCACTTGGCGGGATAAGCCTAGCCCTGCCGGGTCGGCACCCGCACCACCAGCCCGTCGAGCTCCGGCCGAACCTTGATCTGGCAGGACAGGCGGCTGCTATCCTGCACGTCGAAGGCGAAATCGAGCATGTCCTCCTCCATCATCGACGGACCGCCGACCGCTTCCCGCCATTCTTCCTCGACATAGACATGACAGGTGGCACAGGTGCAGGCACCGCCGCATTCCGCCACGATGCCGGGAATGGCGTTCATGATCGCGGTCTCCATCACCGTGGAGCCGTTTTCGCCCTCGGTCTCGATGCGTTCGCCCTGGGGAGTAACATAGGTAATCTTGGTCATTGGGAGCCTAAGGTCAGTTGAGACTGCTCACGGATCGAGCAGAGTCTCTAGATAGTGCTTTTCGATCCCAAACATAGCCTTCACTGCCGCAATGCGGTCAAGCGCCGCCGGCCGCGACCCACCGCCGCCCTTTTGCGCCACGATGAGATTGTTCTTCGGCGTATGCGCGTCGGAGACGAATTCGAACACCTTGGTGCGATAGCCATTGGCCTCCAGCAACAGCGCCCGCAGCCCGTCGGTGACCATCTCCGCCTGCTTTTCCAGGAACGTGCCATGGCGCAGCAGGAAGTCCAGCCGCCCATCGGCGCTGCCCGCCTCCATCTGCCGCCTGATCTGCTTGTGGCAGCACGGCGCCACCGCGATCAGGGCGGCGCCGGCCTTGATCCCCTGATAGATCGCATCGTCGGTCGCAGTGTCGCAGGCATGCAGCGCAATCACCGCATCGGCCTGGCTCGCATCGAAATCGAGAATCGTGCCCTGCACGAAGCTCAGGCCGGAAAATCCGGATTGTTGTGCATTGTCATTGCCGTCCGCCACCAGCCTGTCGCGCAATTCGACCCCGACGATCTCCACCTGCTGCGCGAAATCCAGATAGCCCTTGCCCGCGCCCATATCGACTATGCGCGGATTCTTTGCATCAAGGCCCTGAATCAAGGGAGCAAAGATTTCCACCATCTTGTTGATCTGGCGGAACTTATCCTGCGCATCATTACGCACCCGGCCGTTCTTGCCAGCAAGGTCCAACTGCTGTAGCCAGAGCTTTCCACCATCGGTCAGCGGCCGGTTCTTGGCACGATCATGCTCCATGGGCGGCGCCTCGCGCCCGGCGATCTCGGTCTGCTTCAGCCGCACCTTCTGGCCGTGGCGCTCCAAGACCAGATCGAAGCTCACGCTATTCAGCGTCGCCACCCGGAACTCTGTGCTCAGTTTGGCGAGCAGCGTTTCCATCACCTCGTCGAAATCGTAATTCTTGGTGATGTCGCGGGTCTTGAAATGGCTGACGGCGCTGATCTTCTCCCGCCCCTTGATCACCACCCGGCGCATATCGACGGATTTGAGCTCCGCTTCCTCACCCTCATAGCCGGAAAGACGCAAGCGGATCAGCCTGTTCTCCTCCCAGGCCTCGCGCACCGCGACGGCGAATTCCGCAATGCGGTCGAGCCGGCTCAATGCCGTTCCTTGGTGGTCAGGAAGCGGATATTGGGCCAGTCCTGCTTGGCTCGGTCCGCCCACCACGCATTCTGCGCCAGAAACACCGGAGCCTCGGACCGGTCCTCCGCCATATTGACCTTCTGGGCGGCAATGAAGCGCTTGAGTTCCTCGGGATCGTCGCTCTCGATCCAGCGCGCCACTTCATAGCCCATGCTCTCGAAGCCGATCGGCACGCCATATTCCTTGGCCACGCGCGCCAGGAGCACTTCAAGCTGCAATTGCCCGACCACGCCCACGATCCAGTCGGCACCCATCATGCGGCGGAATACCTGCGTGACGCCCTCTTCCGCCAGGTCGGACAGGGCCTTGGCCATCTGCTTGGATTTCATGTGATCGGTCAGCCGCACCCGGCGGATGATTTCCGGCGCGAAGTTCGGAATGCCGGTGACATTGATATTGGCCCCCTCGGTCAGCGTATCGCCCACCGACAGCGTGCCGTGATTGGGTATGCCGACAATGTCGCCAGCCACCGCTTCCTCGGCCAGTTCGCGATTATTGCCGAAGAAGAACATGGGATTGGACACCGCCATATCCTTGCCCGAGCGCACATTCTTGAGCCGCATGCCGCGCTCGAACTTGCCTGAGCACAGGCGCACGAAGGCGATACGATCGCGGTGATTGGCGTCCATGTTCGCCTGCACCTTGAACACGAAGCCGCTCACCTTCTTGCCCGCCGGATCGATCGGCTCGGGAATGGCCGGCTGCGGCCGCGGCTCCGGCCCCCATTCGCCCAGGGTGCGCAGCAATTCGGCCACCGAAATGCCTTTCAGCGCCGAGCCGAACAATACCGGGCTCAGATGCCCGGCATGAAAAGTCTCCAGATCGAAGCCCGGCAACATGGCCTGCGCCATTTCCAGCGTTTCCAGCGCCGTCATGAATACGGGATTATCGATCAGTTCCTCGACCTCCAGCAGGTCCTCCAACTGCTCGAATTCGGCGATGGCCTTGCCCTGCGGATTGAGCACCCGCTTTTCGACCAGGTCGATATAGCCGCCGAAATCCACGCCCTGCCCGATGGGCCACAGCACCGGCGTCAGGTCCAGCGCCAGCTTGCCCTGAATCTCATCGATCAGGTCCAGCGGCGCATGGCCCTCCCGGTCCACCTTGTTGATGAAGGTGATGATGGGAATGTCGCGCAGCCGGCACACTTCGAACAGCTTTTGCGTCTGGCTCTCGATTCCTTTGGCCGCGTCGATCACCATGATGGCGGCGTCCACCGCCGTCAGGGTGCGATAAGTGTCCTCGGAAAAGTCCGAGTGGCCCGGCGTATCGAGCAGATTGAGCGTCAGCCCGTCATAATCGAAGGTCATCACCGAGGAGGTGATGGAAATGCCGCGCTGCTGCTCCATCTCCATCCAGTCCGAGCGCGTCGAGCGCTTTCCCGCCTTGCCGCGCACCGCGCCGGCGGATTGGATCGCGCCGGCCGCCGCCAACAGGCGTTCGGTCAGTGTGGTCTTGCCGGCGTCCGGGTGCGAAATGATCGCAAAGGTGCGGCGCAGGCGGAACGGTTCGGAAACGGGCCGGGGGGAGGCCTCGGCTGATAGGGCAAGGGACATGGAACTGCTGGACTTTTGTGCCGGAGCAAGGGAGCGGCATTTTATATGGGCGCTCTATATGCGAAACACTACTATCCGGTCAAACCATCAGCGGATCACCGCCCGCTAATCGTCCCTGGCCGCCGCGTCGGCCAGCATCCGCCCGACGAAATCCCGGGCTTCCTCGACCGCCATGCCGAGATCGTCGATCCGTTCCATCGTCAATGGGCGGCCCTCGCGCAATTCGCTTTCCAGCGCCTTGGCGAGGTCGGCGACGGCCCAGGCCCCGACCCCCGCGGCAGCGCCCTTGATGGCATGGAGATGAATGGCCAGATCGTCGAAGCTCGTCGCCAGCTTCAGCCGCTCGAAATAGGTCAGCAGCGTCGCATCGAAAAGCCGCAGGATTTCCAGCTCCAGGTTCTCATCGCCCAGGCATTGCCTGGCCAGATGCACCAGGTCTATCGGCCGCACCGGCCTTGATGGCGTGACGGGACTGGACGCTTCTACAAATGCTCGCTGCGCCATTCTGGCATCTCCTGCTGGCGGCGGATACGCGCGCCTGGCCGGGGCGAGGCGCATTCCGTCATCGGCCAGACTAGGATTGCCGGGTGAACAGCTGATTAAGCCACATCTTCGCCTTTGTTTGTTCGTTCATTCCTTAAGGTTTCCCACCCAAAAATTAACCTTTGGGTAAGAAACCATTCGGTTTGCATAAAATTGAATGTATGAATGGGCTTTGAACCAGCGCGCGGCGGCGACGGTTGGGGGACGATGCGGGGCATTTGCATCGAATTGTTCCAGAATGGCTTTTGGCCCGGAAAGGGCTATTGGTTCATGACAACTCACGAAATCCGCTTTGTCGCTGTTATGTCGACGCGAGAGTTGTAAAGAGTATGGCCAAGAATCCGACCCCCCAGAACGATCCTGCCGCCCTGGCCTTTTCGGCCGTCGAGGACGCTCTCAAGGATTCCATGTTCAGTCTGGACAATTCCAGCCAGACGCCGCCGGAGCGCAAGCCGGCCGACAATGCCCGCTCCGAGCGCCTGCGCGCCGCCGACAAGATCGCCCAGCAGGCCGGCGCCGTTGCCAATGACGACCGCATTTCCACCTCCAAGATGCTGTACGGCCTGCAGACCCGTTCGTCCGCGGCGCCGACCTGGCTGGCCCTGCTGCTCTCCATCGTCTGGATATTGGCCACCGGCCTCGTCGCCTGGCTGCGCATGGGCCCGCAAATCGCCGATTTCGGCTCTTTTGTCGGCTCCATCGAATTCGTCGCCACCCTGGCCATCATGGTTTTGCCGGTGCTCGGCTTCTTCGCCGTCGCCACCCTGTTCCGCCGCGCCGCCGATCTGCGCAATGCCGCCTCCTCGATCACCCAGGCCGCCATCCGGCTGGCCGAGCCCGAGGTTACCGCCGCCGACAAGGTCGCTTCGGTCGGTCAGGCCGTGCGCCGCGAGGTGAATGCCCTGGGCGACGGGCTCGAACGCGCCCTCTCCCGCGCCGGCGAGCTCGAAGTGATGATCCATAACGAGGTCACCGCGCTCGAACGCACCTATTCCGACAATGAATCGCGCATGCGCGCCCTCATTGCCGAACTGGCCAGCCAGCGCGAAAGCGTTCTCACCAATACCGAGCGGGTGCGCGAAGCCATCACCGAGAGCCATACCGGCCTGGTCTTTGACCTCGACATGATCAGCCAGCGCATTGCCGGCACTATCGTGGAAAGCGGCGGCAACCTGACGCGGGCGCTGGAAACGGCGGGCAATACGCTCAATTCCGGCTTCAACGAGCGCGCCGACAGCTTTGTCGGCCTGATGGAAAACCGCACCACCGATTTCCTCGGCGCCCTCGATGAGCGCTCCGACCGGCTTTCGCTCGGCTTCGAGGAACAGACATCGGCGATGGAACGGGCGTTGGATGCCCGCGCATCGGAGCTGAATTCCGGCATTGAAGGCCGCATTTCCATCCTCAGCGACGCGCTGGACGCCCACGCCACCAGCATCGCCTCGGCCATCGATTCCCGCACCCAGCAGATCGCCGACCGCACCGACGCCGTCACCGCGACCTTCGAGGATCGCTCGCGCACTATTGCCGGCCTTATCGAATCGCGCACCAGCGAACTCGCCACGGCCCTGGACGAACGCACGCATTCGCTCTCCAACCTGCTCACCGATGGCGGCAGCTCGCTGCTGGATCAATTGCGCGATCGCGGCGACGAGGTCAGCGCCGCGCTGAGCGAAATCGGCTCGCGCGTCGCCGGCGACATCAGCGGCCGGGCGACCGAGGCCGAATTGCTCCTGGCCACCATGAGCCGCCAATTGGATGAATCGGTTTCCATCCAGCTCAATTCGCTCGACAGCCGCCTGCAATCGGCGATCATCGAGATCAATGGCGCGCTGGGCGACACTGCCGAACGCGCCCGCTTCACCCTGTCCACCGCCGGTCAGGATTCGCTCAGCCTCTTCGATACCCGCCTCACCGAAATCACCGGCCTGCTCGACGAGAAGCTGCATGCGCTGGACAATGTCATCGGCGACAAGGGCGAGCATCTGATTTCCCGCCTCGACCAGCAGGGCACCAGCTTCGCCGCCCGCGCCAATGTGCTGGAAATGGCGCTCAACGAGGAATCGGGCCGCTTCAACGACATCGTCGCCGACCGCACCCGCGAACTGGGCGAGGTCCTGGGCGCCAAGACCAAGGCCATCGCCGAAAGCCTTACCAATCGCACCCGCGAGATCAGCGATACGCTGGACGGCCATGCCGGCCTCATCGCCGAGACCTTCGACAGCCGCGCCGGCCATCTCGACCAGCTTCTGGCCAACCGCGCCGGCGAGGTCACCGACGCCATCGGCGCGCGCACCAGCGAACTCGACCAGACCCTGGGCGCTCGGGCTTCCGAGATTGCCGACACCATCGCGGCCCGCTCCGAAGAATTGCAGCACAACCTTGGGGCCCGCACCACGGAGATCGCCGAGACCATGGCGTCCCGGTCGGATGAATTGCAGCAGGCCCTTGCTGCCCAGGCCGGCGAGATGAACGAAGCCATCCGCCTGCGCTCCCAGGAGCTGGGCCAGACTTTGGGCGCCGGCACCCAGGCCTTCGACCAGGCCATTGCCGGCCGCACCCAGCGCCTGGCGGATACCCTGTCCGAGCGCACCAATGCCCTGTCATTGGAAATCGAGACCCGCACCAACGATCTCTCCGGCCAGATCGACGAACGCGCGGTCACCCTGGTCAACCGCCTGGATGAGCGCACCCGCGCCCTGTCCGACACGCTGTCGACCCACACCACTTCCATCGGCGAGACCATTGGCCTGCACACCAGCGAGCTGGCCGAAACGCTGGACCAGCACGGCGCCAAGGCCCGCGAGAGCATCGATACCTCGCTGCGCCAGGTCACCGGCACCATGGAAAGCCGGCTCAACGACATGTCGAGCGTGGTGTCGAGCAAGGTTGCCGAGATCAATTCGAGCCTTGGCGACGGGCTGGACACCGCCATCACCCGCATTTCCGATGCCGAGAAGGGTGTCGCCGCCAGCATCGAACATGCCAGCCTGACGGTGGGCGACAGCGCCCGCCAGGCCGCCGAGCTCATCGAAAACGGCGTCACCGCCGCCCGCAACGCCATTGCCGAAATGGTCGATCAGCGCCTGGGCACCCTGCCCGAGGCCATCACTGCCCGCGCCGACATCACCGCCGAGCGGCTCTCCGCCCTCAACGCGTCGATCAGCACCTCGATCACCCAATCCATGGCCGATCTCGAGGCCGGCGCCGACCGCATCGAGGAAACCATCTCCACCCGCATCACCTCGGCGGCGCTGGCGATTTCCGAAAATGTGGAAAGCACCGCCAATCGCATGGATGGTGCCGTGCGCGACGCGCTCGACCAGATCCGCCTGGCGGCCGCCAATATCGACCAGATCGTTTCGGTCAAGGCCGTGGGCGCGGTCGATACCATCGAAGGGCGCCTCACCGACATCAACCGCTCGGTCGAGGAAAAGACCACCCATTTCGCCAACCTGGTCACCGAGCGTTCGGCCGACCTGGAAAATGCCTTGGCCAGCCATGGCAATCTGCTGCGCGACGCCCTGGCGGAAAATTCCCGCGAGGCCGAGGAGATCATGTCGGTCTCGACCACCCGCATCCTCAGCGACGTTACCAACGCTCTCAACAAGCTCAACGATTCCAACCTGCTGCTGCAACGCGTTCTCGATGCGTCGACGGCCAACCTGGCCAGCCTCGAAACCAGCGTCGCCCAGCAGACCGCCTCCTATTCCACCACCATGCGCGAAGCCATGGGCCAGACCGAGCAGGCCGGCACCATGGTCACCCAGCATGTGGGGGCGCTGCAAAACACCATCCGCAGCATGGTGGACGAGTTCTCCTCCATCCTCGGCCGGCTCGATTCCGAGGCAGTCGGCCTCACCCGCGCCTCCGAAGCGCTGGAATCGAGCAGCAGCACGGCGCTGGAGAACCTCGAAGACCGCCGCGGCGCCATGGACGCGCTGGCGCAGAGCTTCGCCGCCCGCGCCGACGATATCGATGGCCGCATGCGCATGTTTGCCCAGACCATTGCCGACACGGTCAACGACACCGAGCGCCGCCTGATCTCGGCCCGCCGCGCCATGGACGAGGCGCTGCATGCCACCTCGCATTCGGTCCATGAGGTTCTCGAACAGACCACCAGCGCCGTGACCGGCGCGTTGGAAAGCAATTCCGACGCCGTCAGCAACGCGCTCTATGCCACCAATGAGCGCTTCTCCGGCCAGCTCAATGCCAATGTGACGCAGATGGACAATGCGGTGCGCCGCGCCGCCGATGCCGCCGCCATGGCGCTGGAAGACAATGCCGCCAAGGTCAGCGACGTGCTCGCCTCGACCGCCAGCAGCGTCACCGATGTGCTCACCACCACCACCAGCACCCTGGCCGACACCATCTCGGATTCCACCAGCTCGGTGCGCAGCGCCATCGCCTCCAATACCGGACAATTGCGCCGCGCCCTGGACGAAACCTCCGGCGAGGTCACCGGCAAGCTGGGCGAGTTCCATACGATCGCCGACAGCGAAGGCCGCCGCGCCACCGGCGCCTTGCAGGAGGCGCAGCAACGCATGGTGGGCGAGATGCAGCGCGCCATCGAGGATGCCACCCAGCGCTTTGCCGAGACCGCCCGCTCCATGCGCGAAACCGCCCGCGAAGTCGGCGGCGAACTCGAAGCCACCCGCGCCGAGCTGGCGCGCGGTGTCAACGAATTGCCCGAGGAAACCCGCGCCAGCGCCGCCGCCATGCGCCGCGTCGTAGCCGAGCAGATCGAGGCGCTGAGCGAGCTCAACGCCATCGTCCGCTCGCAGCCGGCCAGCCATGACCTGACCGACCGCCGCGCACCCCAGCGGGCACCGCGCCAGCCCGAGCCGCCGGCCTATCAGCCGCCGCGTCAGCCCGAACCGCGCGAAGCCTATCGCCCCGAGCCGGCCCCGGTCCGCCAGACGCTGGTCGATCCGATCCGCCCGAGCGTCATTGAACAGCCTGCCCCCGCGCCCATTCCCCCGATGCCCGCACCGGCACCGGCGCCGCAACAGGCCAATGAGGCTGAAAGCGGCGGCTGGCTGCGCGACGTCCTGCGCAACGCCTCGGCCAAGCAGGCCGGCGCCACGTCTCCGCAAGGCCTGTCGGGGCTCAGCGAGGAAATCGTGCGCTCCATCGATGACAGCGCCCTGGCCGATGCCTGGTCCCGCTACCAGGCCGGCGAGTCCAATGTCTTCACCCGCCGCATCTATACGCTGACCGGCCAGGGCACCTATGACGAGGTCCGCAAGCGTATCCAGCGCGAGGCCGATTTCGCCCGCACCGCCCAGGCCTATATGAGCGAATTCGAACAGCTCCTGAAGCGCGCCGCTGCCGGTCCCAACCCGGCCGCCGAAACCCGCGAATACCTGCTGTCGGAACGCGGCAAGGTCTATACCACCCTCGCCCATGCCAGCGGCCGGCTGAACTGAGCCGCGCCTGGATGAAATGACAAAGGCCCCGGATAATTCCGGGGCCTTTTCGTATCGGATAGGCGCGCTGCCAGCGGCCTCAATGTGAGGCTGTTTGCGAGAAGACGTTCATAACAATCACGCCGCCGACGATCATGCCCATTCCGATCATCGCCGGGGCGTCCAGCTTCTGTCCCTGAAAGATCCAGGCGATTGCCGAGATCAAAACGATGCCGAGACCGGACCAGATCGCATATGCGATGCCGGTCGGTATGGTCTTGAGCGTTTGCGAGAGACAGTAAAACGCCAGCGCATATCCGGCCGCCGTAATGAGGCTGGGGACCAGCCTGGTAAAGCCCTCGCTCTCCTTCATGAAGGTGGTGGCGATGACTTCGGCGGTAATGGCGCCGGCGAGATATAGATAGTTCATGTTGCGCTCCATCATCGTCGGGAGCGCCCCTGTCATCGCAAGCGCCCTCCTGACATGGTCGGGTTGACGCCGTGGCGGGGAAGAACCCGCTGGGCGGGCGCAGGGGATACCAGCCTGCAACTCTATTCTCGGCTGCGGCAAGATAGCTGGAATGGACATGACTGTCACGGCGGCTGCATCTGGCTGCATCGGGCCGAGGGAGCGCCCCCCGCTACCCCACCAGCGCCTTGGGCGGCCGCAATTTCAACGACAGCAGCACGCAGCCCACCGCCAGCAGCGAGGTGATGGTGGAATACAAGAACGCATAGCTGCCGAAATGCTCCATCAGCACGCCGAACAGCGTCAGCGCCACCATGGACGCGCCCATGCTGAGCATATTGGCGAAGCCCTGCGCCTCGGCGGCATTGGCCTCATTGGTCCAGTTGGCGATGAAATGCACCACGCCGAAATAGCCCATGCCGAAACTGAAGGCATGCAGCAATTGGGTGAAGAACAGCACCTCCACCGGCGGGTTGAACGCCATGATGGTGAAGCGGATCAGCCCCGCCAGCGAGCCGACAAGGATCATGTTGCGCGCCGTCACCCGCCCGCCGAAACGGCGCCAGGCGAACATCAATATCGCTTCCCCCAGCGCCGCCACGCCCAGCAGCGGCCCGAGGAAATAGCTCGGTATGCCGTTTTCGTGCCAGAGCAGGGCCGCGAAGCCGCCGATCAGTGCATTGGAGGAATTGACCAGCGCGAAGGCCAGCAGCGGCAGCACGAACCAGAGTTGCAGACTGTCCTTGAGCCGGCTCGGCTGCGCCACGATATCCGGCGCCGTATTGGCCAGCGTCACCTTGGGCGCCGGCGCCCGGAAGCGCGGCAGCAAAAAGGACAGCGCCGCGCGCGCCACCACCATGGCCACATAGAGCGTGACAAAAATCTCCGAGCCCAGCACGTTGATCAGCAGGCCCAATCCGCCGGCGGCAAACACATAGCCCACCGTGGCCCAGGCCCGCACCACGCCGAAATCGGTACCGTTGCGGCGCGTCATGCGCACGGTGGCCGCGTCGATCACCGGCGCCACCAGGCCATTGCTGGTCGCCGTCAGCGCCCAGATCGTCAGGATGCCCCAGAATTCGGAGACGAAATAAAGCGGCAGCGGCGCCAGGGCCGAGGCGAAGGACAAGACGATCAGCGCCGAGCGCCAATCATCCGCCTTGTCGGCAATACGGCCCACTATGATGTTGAGCAGCAGCAGGCACAGCGTCGGCAGGGCATTGATAAGCCCGATCTGGTCGGCTGGAATACCACGCTCGCTGAGCCAGATTCCAAGAAACACCGAAGCAACGCCACCGGGGACATAGACGGTGAACTGATAAATGGATGCGCGCAGCTCGGGAGAATCCAAGCGCGAAAGGGCCGATGGCATGGAAAAGAACTCCCGACGCAAAACCGCGCCGCGTGTTCTTTGGTGCCCCGTAAATCGTTGCAATGCAAGAGGGCTATGGCCGGCCCGGGCCTGGCACTGGTTCGGCCCTCATTCCGGGCCGGGCAAGCGAGAGAATTACTGTCCGTTTGCAGTTTTGGCGCGCGCGCGCCGGCGGCGGGGTTGGCCGGTGACCATTTCGGTCCACTTGATCAACTCGAACCCGCCATCGTGATTCTCGACAATGGCGGTGCAGCTCTCCACCCAATCGCCGGTATTGATATATTCGATGCCCAGCCGGTCATGAATATCGGCGAAATGGATATGGCCGCAGATTACCCCGTCCACCCCCGATTCCTTGGCCTCGCGCACCAGCGCCTCTTCGAAGCGCCCGATGACCGATACGGCGTTCTTCACTTTCTGCTTGGCCCAGGCGCTGAGCGACCAATATTGCAGCCCTAGCCGGCGGCGCACCCAATTGATGGCGATATTGACGCGCAGGGCGGCGTTATAGGCCCAGTCCCCCACATGGGCGAGCCATTTCATGTTCATCACCACCACGTCGAACTGGTCGCCATGGATGACCAGATAGGTCTTGCCGGCCGCCGAGGTGTGGATGGTGCGGTCCACCAGCTCCATCTCGCCGAAATAGGTGCCCAGATATTCGCGCAGGAACTCGTCGTGATTGCCCGGCAGATAGACCACCCGCGTCCCGGCATTGGCCTTGGCCAGCAAGATATCGATCAGCCCGTTATATTCGGCCGGCCAATGCCATTGCTTGGCCAGCCGCCAGCCATCGATGATATCGCCGACCAGATAAATCGTGTCGGCGTCGTGATGGCGCAGGAACTCGATCAACTGCCTGCTGCGGGTCGGCTTCATTCCCAGATGCACATCGGACAGGAACAGCGCCCGGACGCGCCGGACCTCGCGGTTTTCCGCCATCAGCCAATGGCCTCCTGCTGGTTCGGCGCCACATTACCCCGCCGGGCCGGCACTGCAAACATGCAGGCGGAGAAAGCCGGGGAAATCGGCAGGGAAGGCCGGCGGCCTTGCGCTTCACTCGATCCGCGCTTTCAGCGCCACGATCCGCCCATAGCTTTCTTCGATCCGCGCCGCGAATGCCGGATCGGCTTCCGCCTCGGCCAGCAGGATGTCCAGCACCTCGCCCGACAGGCCCGGGCGATATTTCGCCGTGTTAGAAAACAGCAGGACATCCATCCCCGCCCGCACTGCCCTGGTCACCGTTTCCTCCAGCGTGAAATGATCGCGAATGGCCGCCATTTCGAGGTCGTCGCTGATCACCACGCCGTCGAACCCCAGCTCATCCCGCAAGACCCCATCGATCCAGCGCGGCGACAGCGAGGACGGCGTCTCGCCATCCCCTTCGGCGTAATCGGCATGGTAAAGATGACCCACCATCACCATGTCCACCAGCCCGGCGCCGATCAATGTACGATAGGGCTCCAGTTCCTCGGGCTTCCAGGTCCGGGTTATGTTCACGAAACCCTCATGGCTGTCGGCGGTGGACGAGCCATGGCCGGGAAAATGCTTGAGCGCGGTGATCAGTCCCGCGTGGTGATGCGCCCGGATGAAAGCCTCGTCATAGGCAGCCACGATATCGGCCTCGGCCGAAAAGGCGCGGCCGAACCTGGCGATGATCTGGTTGTCCGGATTGCTGCCGAGATCGGCCACCGGCCCGAAATTGACGGTAAAGCCCTCCGCCGCGATCGCCCGGGCCATCTCGCCGTAAATCCGTTCCGCCGCCAGGGGCGAGTGATTGGCGGCAATGCTCGCCGCATTGGGGATTTCCTTGAAGCCGACATCCCGGGTCAGCCGCTCCACCGATCCGCCCTCCTGGTCGAGGGTGATGAAAGCCGGCAGGTCCGGCGCGGCGGCGCGGAACCTGGCATTCATCTCCCTTACGCTGGCGAGGTCGGCGACGTTCTTCTTCAGATACATCACCCCGCCCAGCCGCCCGGCCGCCAGTTCCGCCGTCACCGCCTCCACGCCATCGTCATCGGCGCCATCGCCCTCGAACCCCACGACGATCATCTGCCCGGCCATCTGCTCCAGCGTGGCGGCGGCGGCGGGGAATGTCAGGACGAGAACAGCGAGGACGGAGATCAGAACACGGGGCAAAACAACACCGAAAGCGTGAATCGAGGCCGGCACCATGACGATCAAAAGACGGCAAGACAATGGTACCCCCCATTCGGGGGATGCGTCGGCCGGCCAGAAATGATCACAATGGCGCAGGTGGATGAGGGCCTGGGGATTTCAACCTTCCATCCGGGACACCACCAAACTGATCGGGCGGCGGTCTCGCGACCACCGCCCGTTTTTTTTTTGCTCCGGCCGGCCGGACCTCCTGGAGCGTTCCCGCGAATCGGCGGCTCTTCGCTCCACTCCCCCTCAGAAGAGGGGCCGGGCTTGTGGGTCCATCGGCGGCCCACAGGCCCCCCTCACCGTTGGTCACCCTCCCCACCCACCATTCGTCACCCTCGCGCTTGACGCGAGGGCGCTTATTTGTGGATCTGCCGCAAGCACCCTCGCAGCAAGCGCGAGGGTGACGACAACCTGGGAGTGAAACCCTATCAATCCGGCTTGTTCATCCGGTTGGCGATGAGGTCGTCCACCACCGAGGGGTCGGCGAGAGTGGAGGTGTCCCCCAAAGCCCCGAAATCGTTCTCGGCCACCTTGCGCAGGATGCGGCGCATGATCTTGCCCGAGCGCGTCTTGGGCAGGCCCGGCGCCCATTGGATGAAATCCGGCGAGGCGATCGGCCCGATTTCCTTGCGCACCCAATTGCGGAGTTCGCCGCGCAGCGCGTCGTCATATTCCTCGCCCGCCATCAGGGTGACATAGCAATAGATGCCCTGCCCCTTGACGTCATGCGGAAAGCCCACCACCGCCGCTTCCGATACTTTCGGATGCGCCACCAGCGCGCTTTCGATCTCGGCGGTGCCGAGGCGGTGACCGGAAACGTTGAGCACGTCGTCGACGCGCCCGGTGATCCAGTAATAGCCGTCCTCGTCGCGGCGGCAGCCATCGCCGCTGAAATAATAGCCCTTATAGGTCTCGAAATAGGTCGAGACGAAGCGGCCGTGATCGCCCCACAGCGTCCGCGCCTGGGCCGGCCAGCTATCCTTGATGACCAGCACGCCCTCGGCCACCATGTCCGGCTGCAATTCACCCTCGGGCGACAAAATCTCCGGCTGAACCCCGAAAAAGGGCCGCGTCGCCGAGCCCGGCTTGGTCGGAATGGCGCCGGGCATCGGTGCGATCATGTGTCCGCCGGTCTCCGTCTGCCACCAGGTGTCGATCACCTCGCAGCGGCCCTTGCCCACCTTGTCGTGATACCACAGCCAGGCTTCCGGATTGATCGGCTCGCCCACCGTGCCCAGCAGCCGCAGGCTGGGCATTTCGTATTTCTCGACGAATTCGGCGCCCGCGCCCATCAGCGAGCGGATGGCGGTCGGCGCGGTGTGGAAGATATTGACCTTGTGGCGCTCGACCACCTGCCAGAAGCGGCTGACATCGGGCCAGGAGGGAATGCCCTCGAACATCACCGTGGTCGCGCCATTGGCCAGCGGCCCATAGACGATATAGCTGTGCCCGGTCACCCAGCCCACATCGGCGGTGCACCAATAGACGTCGCCGCGCCGGTAATCGAAGGTCTGCTCATGGCTGAGCGAAGTATAGACCAGATAGCCGCCGGTCGTATGCAGCACGCCCTTGGGCTTGCCGGTCGAGCCGGAGGTGTACAGGACGAAAAGCGGATCTTCCGCATTCATCGGCTCGGGATCGTGGAACGGCTCCACCCCTGCCGCCGCCTCGTGCCACCAGATGTCGCGCGAGCCCTTCATCGGCACGTCGGCGCCGGTATTGTGCACGACCAGCACCTTCTGCACGCCCGGGCAATCTTCCAGCGCCTTGTCCACATTGGCCTTGAGCTGCACCGTCTTGCCGCCCCTTCGGCCCTCGTCGGCGGTGATCACCACGGCCGAGTCGCAATCATTGATGCGGCCGGCCAGTGCGTCGGGCGAAAAGCCACCAAACACCACCGAATGGACCGCCCCGATGCGGGCGCAGGCCAGCATGGCATAGGCCGCCTGCGGGATCATCGGCAGGTAGATGGTGACGCGGTCGCCCTTCTTGACGCCGAGCGATTTCAGCACATTGGCGCAACGGCACACTTTCTCGTGCAGCGTGCGATAGGTGATATATTCGGCCTCATCGGCCGGATTGTCGGGTTCCCAGATGATCGCGACATCGTCGCCGCGCTCGGCCAGGTGCCGGTCGATGCAGTTTGCGGCGACGTTCAGGACGCCGTCCTCGAACCATTTGATCGAGACGTCGGGATAGTCGAACGTGGTGTTCTTGATCTTGGTGGGAAAGGTCATCCAGTCCAACCGCTTGGCCTGCTCCGCCCAGAACCCGTCGGGGTCGCGGATGGAGCGCTCATAGCGCTCGCCATATTGGTCGGCGGTCGTATGGGTGCGGGCCACGGCAGCCGCACTTGGCTGGAACAGGAGCTGGTCGCTCATCGTCTTTCTCCCTTATCTCCTGAGAATTGTTCTAGTGAGCAGGCCCGGCAGCGGCAAGGCCTGTGGGGCGGCGTCCGGGGCTATTTCCGGCAAGGGGCCGTGCCCAACGGGCATGGGCACGGGGTGTTAACCGCGCTGTTCTAGACTGCCTCGACCATCACGAGGAGTTGCAGCATGGCCGAAATGACCATTCGCGCCGCGACCCATGCGGATATAGACCTGATTCACCGCGAACTGAACGATGTCATCATGACATCTCCCCATTATTCCGACCGTTTCAAACAGCATGAGGCGGCGCGGCTCGACAAGACCTTCCTCAAGGGCCTGCTCGCGGTCGACCCCTGGCATATCATGATCATGTGCGCCGATGGCGTTCCGGGCGGTGCCATGGTGTCCGGCCCCGAATGCGGCGCCGTCTTCCGCTATTGGAGCTGGGTTTTCCCCACCCATCGCCAGTCCCGGCTCGGCCTGTTCGGCATGCGTGCCTTCGACGAGCGCTGGGACAATTCGCGCTTCCACAAGGCCTTCACCTTCGTGCGCCCCGAAAACGAAGTCGCCCGCGCCCTGCTCAAGCGCTACGGCTATCGGGAAACCGCCTTGCTCGAGCAGCACATTTTCGGCCAGGACTATTTGCTCATCGAAAAATTCTACACCCGCCAGGACGGTCCCTATGACAGCGGCTACATCGCCGGCCGCCTCGGACGCCTGAAACAACGGCTGAAGGGGCTGGTGGGCGCTTGATCATCTACTGGCGCTGCACGGCATTTGCTTCGCTTGCACGTTGCTGAATTTGTTCCTACCTTCGTGGCATAAGCGAAGGCCATCCAGATGTCAGAAAAGCTCAGTATTACCCTGCCGGCCGAAATGGTAGCCGCCATTAAGGAGAGCGTCGATTCTGGACGTTACTCCTCCACCAGTGAAGTGCTGCGCGAGGCGATGCGTGCCTGGATGCGGGACGAGGAAGAGCATGCCGAGCGCCTCGCGGCTCTCCGGGCCCGGATAAAACGATCCCTTGACGATCCCAAGCCGACAGTTCCGCTTGACGATGCTTTCGTCCGGGTGCGGGCACACGCCGACCGATTGCTGCGCTCTCGCTGATGCGCGACCTGCCGGTCCGGCTCCGTGAGGAGGCCCTTGCAGATCTTGAGGAGATCGCGTCCTACCTTGTAGAACATGATGCCGATGAAGCGGTCGTACACGGCTTTGTCCAGCGCATTCTCCAGCAATGCCGGAAAATCGGCCACGCCCCGGAAGGATATGTGGCAAGGCCCGATCTCGGCGCCGGCATCCGTATCGCGCCATTCGAGCGCTCAGCCGTCATCGCCTTTCGGATCACTGAAGAGAGCGTGGAAATCGTCAACGTGTTCTATGGCGGCCGCGACTATGCGGCGCTCTTTGAGTCATAACGTCCGCCCCGCTCGTCGCCCTCAACCCTGCCCTACTCCGCCGGCACCGCCCGTCGCGTCTTGAACCATTGCAGGATCGACACATCCACCCCCGCCGTCCGCAACGCGATCACCCATAGCGCCAGCGACCAAGCGCTGATGGCGATGATCGCCGCCAGGGCCGCGCCGACCAGGTGAAATGCCGGCACCAGCAGCCAATTGGCGAGCGCCAGCGCGCCCATGCCCAGCAGCACCGCCGGCAGGCTGGCCCAGGGCCGGTCATGGATGGACAGGACCATCGAGGCCGGCCCCATGGCCGAGCGCACCACCAGCGCCAGGCACAGGATCGCCAATGGCACCGCGCCGGCAGTAAAACCCTCGCCGAACAGCAGCAGCGCGAAGGGGCCGCCGACAGCCACCAGCGCGAACAGCACCAGCGACACCAGCGTCGCCACCAGATTGGCCTCCCCGACCTTGCGATGGAACGCCGCACGGTCATTCTGCGCTTCGCTCTCGAACATGTCCGGCAGCGTCACCGCATAGACGGCGGCCACCCCGAACGACACCAGCGAGAAGATGCGCGTGCACACGCCAAAAATAGCCAATTCTTCCTTGGCCAGCAGATTGGCCAGCAGCAGCAGATCGATATCGAAGAGGAAATCGGTGGCCAGCGTGATCAGCACCCAGGGCGCCGCGAACCGCCACCAGCGCGGCCACTCGTTCTGTCGCACCTCGGCGCGCTCGTCGATGCTCCGCACCGTGATGACGACGAAGCCGAAATGCACCGCCGAAATGAGCACATAGCCGATGGCGATGCCCCAGAGCATGGCGTCGAAGCCATCCACCGGCAATTCGAAGGCCAGGGCGCAAATCGCGAAAGTGGCCAGCACCACCATGGGCCGGAAGATACCATCGGCGAAAAAGCCCGCGAATGGCCGTTTCAGCCCCACCAGCACCCCGCCATTGACATAGACCACCGCCGTGGCCAGCGCTAGCAGCGCCACCGGCACGAAATGCCCGGCCACGACGCCGCCCTGCCCCGGCAAATATTGCAGCAGCGGCCCGGCCAATAGCAACAGCACCAATATGCCCGCCACATGCCCATAGGCGTAGCGCAGGAAAGCGATCAATTGCCGCCGGTCGCCGCGCGCGCGATATTCCGCGGCGAAATAGGTCCCGATGGTCTGGAAACCGAGCGGCATCGCCACCGCGATCAGGTTCACCGCCGCGATGATCAGCAGATATTCGCCCAGGATCGCCGCGCCCCAGACCCGCGCGATGAAAGCCTGAACCACAAAGACCAGTCCCGCGCCGAACAGGCGCCCGCCGAAAATGATCGTGGACTGGGAGGCGAGGCTGTTGACCAGGTTCATTTCAGGTAATCGTCCAGCTCGGGCAATGGCTGGTCGGGCCGGGCCCGGCCCGGCCGCAGCAGGTCGATCCGGTGCTTGAAGCCATTGACCGCGTCGCGCGCGGCGAAGGCGGCGCTGCCCAGCCAGAAGGCCAGCGGGTGCGCCGCATAATTGACCACCGGCGGCACCGGATGCATCAGCCCCGCATCCCCCACCATGCCCTTCTTGAACCGGTGCAGCCCGAGAAAACCGTCCGTGCCGCCCAAATCGTACCAGCGGGCCCGCGTGTTATCGCGCAGCCAGCGGATGATATGCCAATGCAGGAAATAGCCGGCGCGCAGCGGCAGCGCTTGATCATTGGTGGCGCCATAGAGATAGACCGCCCGCTCCCCGGCCTTGAAGATCAGCGCTCCGGCGACGATGGCGCCCGCATGCCGCACGAAGAACAATTCCGGCCGCAGCCGCTGGTCCATCGCCATGAGCACGTCCAGCGTGTCATAGGCCGAATGGTCGGGGAACTGCTTGCGGTCGCTCATCGCCTCGTACAGCGCCTTGAATTCGTCCAGCCGCTCGACCCCGCCATGCTCGAAGCTCAATGCGGATTTCTCCGCCTTGTTGAGCTGCCGCCGCCAGGTCTGCTGGAAGCTCTGGCGCTGCGCCGCGTCGCTGAGCTGCAGATTGACCAGGTAGCGATAGGGATAGCGCAAGGGGGAGCCGCGCCGGAAGCCGCGCGCCCGCAGCGCCAGATATTCGGCATTGACCGGCGCCACCGAAGCATGCGGCAGGATGGACAGCATCATGCCGCGCTTCCGGCCATATTCGGCCATCAGCCCCTCGACCATGCCGGCATAGATCGCCTGCCGGTCGGCCGCTTGCGCATCGGCCAGCATCGGCGCCCATTTCGATATGGCGATATTGCCCAGTCCGAGCGGCAATTGCTGCACCATCATCAAGGCGCCGCCGACAATGCGGCCGTCCCGCTCTGCCAATTGCGCCTCCAGCGTCACGCCCGGCCAGCGTATGGCGGCAAAAGCGTGCAATTGCTCCTGGCACACCCCATCGAAGCCCGCCGCCACTTCGTCCCAGCGACGGCCCTCGACGCGGCGCAATGTGACCGCCTCGCTCGCATCCGGCGCGTAATGGCGGGCCGCAATCGTGGTGTCGAGGACCAATCCTGCAATGGCGGACATGGCAAAGCTTCCGGCTGTGTTCATTCAGCCGGAAACCTAACCCCCGAGGGTGTGCAAAGTCCTATTGGCCAGCCGCAAATGCCGCAAACCTTCGCCCTTGGTTACCAAAGGCTAATGGGCGACCCCGGCCGCATGCGGCGTATAGAGCAAGGGAATTTCGGGAATGACGATGAAATCCCCCAATCCCTCCAGCCCCATGCGGATGGCCACGAACAGGATGAGGATGAGGCCGATCCAGGCGATCCAGCGGAACCGGTGCAGCAGCCGCGCGATAAAGGTCGCCGCCACGCCCATCAGCACCACCGACAACGCCAGGCCGAAAATCAGCGCCTCGAAATGGTGCTGCGCCGCGCCCGCCACCGCCAGCACATTGTCGAGCGACATGGAGACATCGGCGATGATGATCTGGATGACGGCCTGCCGCAGGGTCTTGCGCGGAGCCTTGCCTGCGACTTTGCCGTCGGTGTTGAGATCGGCATCGGCCAGCGCTTCGGTGGCCTCGCGCTCCTCGTGCTCGGACACCGTCAATTCGCGGAACATCTTCCAGCACACCCAGAGCAGCAGCAGCCCGCCCGCGATCAGCAGCCCGCCGCCCAGCGACAGCAATTGCGTGGTGATCAGGGCGAAGCATATGCGCAGCACGGTAGCGGCGAGAATGCCGATCAGGATGGCCTTGCGCCGCAAATCCGGCGCCAGCCCGGCCGCCGCCAGGCCGATGACCACCGCATTGTCCCCTGCCAGAACCAGATCGATGAGAATGACCTGAAAGAGCGAGCTGAGGAAACTCGGATCGATACCGAACATGTTTGAGGTCCTTGGAAAGCGCAATGCGACCGCGTTGCAGCTACTCCCGTCACAGCCGCAGGGCAAGGGGCCCGAGGGCTAAATGATGCGAAACTCTCGATTTTCGGCCCGGCGACCGGTCGCCACCGGCGCCGCCTGCGGACAAAAAAAGCCCCGGAGGTTATTCACCTTCGGGGCTCTTTTACCGGATTTCGATATTTTCAATCGTCTTCCGATACGACCATAACGGGCCGGCCCGGCAATGGTTCCGCCGCCGCCGTTTTTTTTTCGACGGCGCGCATCCGCCAGGCAGCCGACCATCAATTCTGTTCCAGGGAAAACTTTGGTGGGTGCACAAGGACTCGAACCTTGGACCCGCTGATTAAGAGTCAGCTGCTCTACCATCTGAGCTATGCACCCGTCCGCCTTGCGGTCCGGCACCAAAGTGGCGCCTCTCTACCAAAGCGATTCCGCCCTGTCCAGCGCCCGTCGTCACTTTGTCCGCACAAAACTGCAATGCGCCCGGCCCATCGGCCGGGCGCTATTTTCTCACTGGCGCAGATGCCGGTAATCGTTGAGTTCGACGACATTGTCGGCCGCGGGGGACGGCTCGGGGCGATAATCGTCCATGAGCCCGATTGTGCGTTCGATAATATGCCGCAATTGCTGAGAACGCTGGTCCGCCCCCTGTAGAATGGTGGCGGCGCGCTGCAAATGGTCACGCGCAAGCACGAAGGTGGGAGGCACTGGAAGTCTCCTTCAGGCAACTAGAGTGGAGAAACGCCGGGGGTTGGCGTTGGAAAAAACTGGACCTGCTTACTTTCCCGGACCTTGCCGGGATGGATGGCATTTTATCCAAATCCCATTTCCACGCCGGACCCGAAGAAAACTTTGGTTTCATGCGCCTTTGCGCCCGGTGAAGATTTTTTCTTGCTGTGCACAATTACGGGGGCGAAGATTTTTAGACCCCCGGCCCTGGCCCAATGCGGCGGCAATGTGACGAATCACCCCGTTACTTCAATGCTCTGGCGGCGCGCCGGCGCCCGCGAGCGCCGGTCCCCTGCCGCGCTATGGCTCTGGATAGAGCGCGACATCGGCCCAGAGCGGCCGGTGATTGGAACCATGGCTGTCGCCTGATTCCAGCACCAGCAGGCGGGCATTGCCGCGCGAAAACATATTGTCGATCGGCACGCCCAGGGGACCCAGCAATACCGGCCAGGTCGCGATCGGCCAGGGCCCCGGCGCCAATTGCAATTCCTCGCCCAATAGCGCCACCGGCTCGGTCCAGGGCGCGGCGTTGAAATCGCCCGCCACCACCATCGGCCCCTCGATATCGCGCAGCAATCGGCGGATAAAAGCCAGCTCTATCCACGACGCCTGGTCGAAATACGGCTTGGACAGATGCAGTCCGGCAATGGTGACGCCGTGCCCATCCACGCTCACCCGCCCGGTCACCACGCGCTCCGGCCCGAAGGGCGGCAATAGCCGCAATTGCGCATCCGCGATGGGAAAGCGCGAATGCAGCGAAATATCGCAGCGGCCGCCCGCCTCGCAGCCGACGCGATAGGGCAGCACCCCCGCCAGGCGGTCGAGATATGGTTCGATGCCCGGCGTCTCCATCACCAGCATGACATCGGGCGGATCGGCGATGATGGCATCCACCAATTCCGCTGCCCGTGGATTGCCCGACAAGACATTGAAGCTCAGGAAGCGGAACTGCGCCGCCGGCTCGCCCATCGGCGCCGCCCGCCGTGCGTGGAAATCCCAGACGAACAGCGCCGCATGCGCCCCGCTGGCCAGCACGATCAGCAGCACCGCCAGCCCGCGCCACCGCGCGCCGAGCGCCATGGCCAGCAGCGCCAGCCCCAGTCCGACGAGGATCAGATGCAGCCGCAAGCTCTGCAACAGCAATTCGCCCGGCAGTCCCGGCCGCACCGACACCAGCAGCAGCACGACAATCAGGATCGCCGAAACCCCAAGCACCCCACCCCGAAACTCCGCCTTGCTCAGCATATCGCCCTCATCAGGTGGGAAGTTTTTACATCAGGCACTTCGAGCCAAGTTGTCTCGGGACGGAAGGCCCATAGCCCCTCCCCCTTGAGGAGACGGAGGCGCAGAAACCGCCGGCCCTGTCGCCGAAGCAAGCCCCCATCAGGTGCCGAACGCTAGACCAGCTTCCACATCCGGATGCAAGCGGAGGCGATATTCATCCGGCCGGCGCGGCCGCCGCCGGCAGGCGCACCCGCCCCCCCAGACCTCATCCTGAGCTTGTCGAAGGACGAGGTCGGCCAGCGCCCCTACCCCGCCAGCGCGCCCTGGGCCGAGGCGCCGCGCTCGATCATCACCCGGTTGAGCGCATTGAGATAGGCCCGCGCCGAGGCCACCAGCGTATCGGGCTCCGCCGCATTGCCCGAGGCGATCCGGCCATTCATTTCCAGCCGCACATTGGCCGAAGCCTGTGCGTCGGTGCCGCCGGTGACGCCGTCCACGGCATAGAGCACCAGATGCGGGTCCTGCCCGGAAACCTGCTTGATGGCATTGAAGATGGCGTCCACCGAGCCGGTGCCTTCATAAGACACCGTGCTCTCCACCCCATCGATGGTCACGGTCAGGTCGCAGCGATGCACGCCGCCGGTCTTGGAGACGACCTCCATGTCCACCAGCCTGATCCGGTCGCCGACCGAGCCGACCTCGTCGTCCACCAGGGCCACGATATCGGCGTCATAGACGTGCTTCTTGCGGTCGGCCAGATCCTTGAAGCGTTGGAAGGCTTCCTGGAAGGCATTGTCGCCCAGTTCGTAGCCCAGTTCCTTGAGCTTGTCCTTGAAGGCGGCGCGGCCCGAATGCTTGCCCATGACCAGCGTGGTTTCCTTGATGCCGACGCTGGCCGGGGTCATGATTTCGTAGGTCTCGGCATTTTTCAGCATGCCGTCTTGGTGGATGCCGCTTTCATGGGCGAAGGCATTCTTGCCCACAATGGCCTTGTTATATTGCACCGGGAAATTCGAGGCTGCCGAGACGATCCGGCTGGCCCGCGCCAGATGGGTGCTCTCGACCTCGGTATAATAGGGCATGGCATCGCCACGGGTGCGCAGCGCCATCACCACTTCTTCCAGCGCCGCATTGCCGGCGCGCTCGCCCAGCCCGTTGATCGTGCATTCGATCTGCCGCGCCCCGCCGGCCAGTCCGGCCAGCGAATTGGCCACCGCCATGCCCAGATCGTCATGGCAATGCACCGAGAAGATCGCCTTGTCGGCGCCCGGCACGCTCTCGATAATGTCCTTGAACATGGCGAAATGCTCTTCCGGCACCGCATAGCCCACCGTATCGGGCAGGTTGATCGTCGTCGCGCCGGCCTTGATCGCCGTCTCGACGCAGCGCTTGAGAAACTCGATCGGGGTGCGGGTCGCGTCCATCGCGCTCCATTCCACGTCATCGATGAGGTTGCGCGCCTGTGCCACGGTGCGGGCGATGATCTCGATCACCTCGTCCTCGGTCTTCTTCATCTGATGCGCCAGATGGATCGGCGAGGTCGAGACGAACGTATGGATGCGCCCCTTCCGCGCATGGCGCACCGCCTCGCCGGCGCGGTCGATATCGGCCGAAATGGCGCGGGCCAGCCCGGCGACAGTGGCATTCTTGGCCTGCTTGGCCACCGCGACCACCGCCTCGAAATCACCCACCGAGGCGATCGGGAAACCGGCCTCGATAATGTCGACGCCCATTTCGTCCAGCGCATCGGCCACCTGGAGCTTTTCTTCCAGCGTCATGGTCGCGCCCGGCGATTGCTCGCCGTCGCGCAGGGTGGTGTCGAAGATATAGACGCGTTCTTTGTTCGAATTGCTGGCGGCTGCGGACATTTCTGGCTCTTTCCTATCGGCCCGGAGACAATGGCTCACTGGACCGGACATTTTGATGTTCGGTTGATGGCGCAATCCCCTGACGACCCGCTCGCTACGCCGAGCTGCCGGTGATCAGGGGCTGATAAGAAGGAGGAGAAGCGCGGGCAGCAGCAACAGCGCGGCCGCGATCGCCAGCTTGGTCATCAAGACCTGCTGTTGTGCGATGGCAATGGCTCTGGCCCGGCGGCGCTGCATAAAATACGCTCTGATACGCTTTCAATTGCACTGACAATGCGCCAATACGCGCCGCGTTGCAAGGCCGGCAGGCGTATCGCTGTCGTAATTCCATGCGGCGGTCGCTTTCAATCGCCCAGATCCAGCACCCCCTCGGCAACCACCACCGCTTCGCCGCCAATGGCGCCATGGGTCAGGCTATCGTCGTCCTTGCGGAATTGCAGCGCGATTTGGCATGGCCGGCCCATCTCGACGCCCTGGCGCAGCGTCAGGTCGAATTGGCCATTGGCCATTTCCTGTTCCGCCAGCAGCCCGAGCAGCGCCGCCGCCGCCGAGCCGGTGCCCGGGTCTTCGCCCACGCCCATGCCGAACATGCGGGCGGCGATATCGTTGTCGGCCTCGTCCGGCGTCAGCGTGAACACATAGGCCGAGTTGTGGTCGTGGTGGAACACCTTGTCCCATAGCAGCCGATTGACCGACACACGCCGCAGCGCCTCGGCATTGCGCACCGGCACGAGGTGAAACGTCACCCCCGCCGAAAACACCGCCGGCCTGAACATCGCGCAGCCGATATCCTCGACCTCGATGCCCAGCGCCTGCGCCATGCCCAGCCGGTCCGGCAGGTCGGCGATCCGCGCCGGCAGCCGGGGCAGCGTGAACCGCGCCGCGCCGGTGCGGCGATCCACCCGGTCGAACAGCGCGGTCACCAGCCCCACCTTCTCCTCGATACGCAACGCCGAGGCCTTGCGCTGCAATCCCAGCACCACGGCCGCGCCCACGGTCGGATGTCCGGCAAAGGGCAATTCCTCATAGGGCGTGAAGATGCGCAGCGAGGCCGTGTTGCGCTCGTGCTGCGGCTTGCAGATGAACACCGTCTCGCTGAGATTGAATTCCCGCGCGATGGCCTGCATCTCGCCGTCCAGCAGCCCATCGGCCTTGGGAATCACCGCCAGGCCATTGCCTTGCAGCGGCGTGCGGGTGAAAACGTCGAGCACCAGATAGGGAAGTTTCAACTGGCCTGCTCCGGCAGCGCATAATCGGCTCGCGCCTTGCCCAGATAATCGCACAGCGCATCCACCGCCACGCCATGGTCGCTGCGTCCCGGCAGGCCGGAAATGGTCAGCGCGCCGACGATCCCGGCGCCCGGAACCCGGATCGGAAAGCCGCCGCCGGCAATGACGTAATCGGCCGGATCGGCGCCCGCTTGCACGTCGAACGGTTCCTCGCCCCGCTCCAGCACCAGCCGATAGCTGGCCCGCTGGAAGCGCCGCACCGAATTGACCTTGCGCCGCACCCATTCGGCATTGTCGGCGCTGGTGCCCGCGGTCGCCGCAAAGAACAATTGCCGGTCCCAGCTGCGGATATCCACCACCAGCGACAGTCCCTCCTCCAGCGCCCGCGCCCTGATGGCAGCGCCGATGGCGAAGGCCGTTTCCTCGTCGAAAGCCGGCAATACGAGTTCATTTTCCTGCCGCTTGACGCGGGCGATTTCGTCTTCGGTATGCATGCAAATCCTCCCGGCGGCCCTGCCACCCTCTTCCTTCCTACTGCGCCCGCGCCCAAAAGAAAACGGGGGCTCTCGCCCCCGTTCCCATCAGGTTTCGCTTCATGCCTTGCCCACGAGGGCCCCGGCCTTGATCGCCAGCGGCGCGTTAGCGCGCAGACCAAAAACCGTGGAGCAAGACCGAAATCAGTTCTTCGCCTTGTCCACCAGCGCACCAGCCTTGATCCAGGGCATCATGTCGCGCAGCTTGGTGCCGACTTCCTCGATCGGATGCTCGTCGGCCAGGCGGCGGGTGGCCTTGAAGCGGGCGCCGCCGGCCTTGATTTCCTGCATCCATTCGGAGGTGAACCGGCCCGACTGGATATCAGCCAGGATGCGCTTCATCTCGGCCTTGGTGTCAGAGGTGATGACGCGCGGACCGGAGACATATTCGCCCCATTCGGCGGTGTTGGAAATCGAGTAGTTCATATTGGCGATGCCGCCCTGATAGATCAGGTCAACGATCAGCTTCACTTCGTGCAGGCACTCGAAATAGGCCATTTCCGGGGCATAGCCGGCTTCCACCAGCGTTTCGAAACCGGCGCGGATCAGTTCCACCAGGCCGCCGCACAGCACAGCCTGCTCGCCGAACAGGTCGGTCTCGCATTCCTCGCGGAAATTGGTCTCGATGACGCCCGAACGGCCGCCGCCGACACCCGAGGCATAGGCCAGCGCGATGTCATGGGCATTGCCCGAGGCATCCTGATGCACCGCGATCAGGCAGGGCACGCCGCCGCCACGCTGATATTCGCCGCGCACGGTGTGGCCCGGACCCTTGGGCGCGATCATGATGACGTCGACGGTCGACTTCGGCTCGATCAGGTTGAAATGCACGTTGAGGCCATGGGCGAAGGCCAGCGCCGCGCCGTCGCGGATATTGGGCTCGATATCCTGCTTGTAGATATCGGCCTGCAACTCGTCCGGGGTCAGCAGCATGATCACGTCGGCCCAGGCGGACGCCTCGGCCACGCTCATCACCTTGAGGCCTTCGCTCTCGGCCTTCTTGGCCGAAGGCGAATTGGGGCGCAGGCCCACGGCGACATTGGTGACGCCGGAATCGCGCAGGTTCAGCACATGGGCGTGGCCCTGCGAACCATAGCCGATAATGGCCACCTTCTTGGACTTGATGATGTTGAGATCGGCATCACGATCGTAATAGACGCGCATCGAGGGTCTCCCTGGAATTTATGCGATTTGGGTCAGGTATGGGCCTTGGCCCCGTAAAGGGCCAGGAACTGGTCGGTCGCAATCTTCACATCGGCATCGATGTTGGATTCGACATTGGATTGGGTGAGGCTCTTGTCGCCGAGGAGCAGGCGGATCTGCACGTCGCGGACGACGAGGCCGAAAAAGGTGCGATAGGCTTCCTCGCTGGAGGGAAAGCGCAATAGCCGCGCGTCGCGCGCCGCTTCCAGGATCGGCTTCAGCCGCCGCCGGATCGCCAGCGGTCCATTTTCTAGCACGATAATGCCCAGACTGTCCTTTTCCTGCCCCGCCTGGGTAATGGCGGTGCGGTTAAGGGTGATGGACACTTCCCCGATAATGGTGGTCAGCAGGTCGCGGGCGAATTGTTCGAGGCTGGCGCGCAGCGCCGCGGTGCTCAGATGGCTGCGGTCGACATAGGGCATGCGCACCTTGGCCGCCTGCCATTGCACCGTCGCGGTCAGCAGCCCGTCCCGGTCGCCGAACCATTTATAGAGCGTTTCCTTGGAACAGGAGGCGCGCCGCGCCACCGCCGTCATCGTCAGCCCGTTGCCGTTCTCGACGAGCAGGTCCAGCGCCGCCGTCAGCACTGCCTGCTGGCGCGGGGTGAACGTCTCTTCGTTGACCTTGATGGCCAGGGCCACGGGGATACCTCCGAACCGGCAGCGAACGCTTCGCCGCCTTTCCGTTCGCTGGCGTACCGTACGGTACGGTTCTATGCAAGCACAATTTGTCCGTTAGCCCCATTCTCCCCGGATACGCCGCACCGGGAGGCCTCATGCGGAGCCCATCGAAGCCGGCTGCACCACACCCCAGAGACCTCATGCTGAGCTTGTCGAAGCACAAGGTCGGCCGAGTGGAGGCTTGAACATTGCCGCCCTCAACTCGCCAGCGCTGCAATTCCCCGCCGATATTGCTGTGCCGCCCCCGCGCCCATGGCGCAGATATTCCGCCCATCGGCCTTGGCGCCGTAAAGCGCCCGGTCGGCGCTTTCGAGAAAATCGTCCGCCGTCTCGCAGGGCTCGCCGGCATGGGCCACGCCGACGCTGACCGTCACCCCGATGACCTGGCCGCCATGGCCGATATGGCAATTTTCTACCGCCCGCCGGGCCCGTTCCGCCGCTGCCTCGGCCGCGGCGACATCGACACCGGGCAGCACGATGGCGAATTCCTCGCCCCCGATCCGCGCCACATGGCCCGCCGCGCCCACCGCCGCGGCCAGCGCCTCCGCCACCGCCTTCAGCACCAGATCGCCGGCGGCATGGCCGAACCGGTCATTGACCGCCTTGAAATGGTCGACATCCACCAGCGCCACCGCCACATCGCTCCGGCCCAGATATTGCGCCAATTGCGTCTCGAAGGCCCGCCGGTTGAACAGGCCGGTCAGCGGATCGCGCCGCGCCACCTCGCGCAGCGCCTCGGCCGACCGTTCCGAGGCCAGCGACAACACGAAGAGGCTACCGGCGATGACGTGAATGAGGGCCACCAGCAGGTGCATTTCGAGGAAGGCATCATAGGGAATGTAGGACTGCACCTGGTCGGAAGCCAGCATGCCCTGCCCCGCCCGGGCGCCAAAGGACAGGGTCATCAGCCCATAGACCGAAACCAGCCCGAACCGGGAAAACAGCCGGTCCCCGCGATCGCGCCAGAATTCCCACGCCACCAGCACCGCCAGTCCCGCAAGCACGATATTGGTCAGGGCATAGCCGAAGCTGACATGGCCGATGCCCATGCTCGCCGCCATGAACAGCGGCACCAGGCCAAACGGCCAGCGATTGATCGCCCGCCCGGCAAACAGCCGCGCCGCCGCATGCCGCAATGCAAAGCCCAGCACCAGCAGCGCGTCGGGAATGATGGCCATATGGGCGGGCAATTCCGGCCAGCTGAGATAAATGGCCAGGCTCGCCGCCAGGACCACATTGGCGGCGATCCAATAGAGCCAGTAGCGATCCCCCTGGCTGCGGACGAAGACCGAGATATAGGCGACCGACGAAATGGCCAACACAAAGATATTGGCCACAAAAAGCGTCGGAATATCCAGTCCCATGCCGTCCCCCCACTTTCGGCAACTGCCCACATCAGACCGCCCAACCCTCTAAATAAGGTTACGGCGATAGGTTAACGCCGCCGTCCTTTGAAAGGCAGATATCCTCCAGACCTCATAGCCACCGCCCCTGCGCCCCCTCACCCTCTGGGGGAGAGGTAAGGTTCCGTGCCCGCGACCCCCGCCCGAACAAACCGCGCTTTCTCGTAGACCTCATGGTGAGCCTGTCGAACCACGAGGTCGGTAACTCGGTGGCCGCGACCTCGTCCTTCGACAGGCTCAGGATGAGGTCTATGGGCGAGCGGGCACCCATAACGCCCCTATCCCAGATAGCGCGCGAAGAACTCCAGCATGGCCGCCCGCATTGTCGGCGTTTCCCGGTGTCCCACGCCTTCCTCGCCCAGAAATTGCAGCCGCTCCGGCATGGCGGCATAGGCGTGCCGCAATTCCTCCAGCGCCCGCGCCACTGCCGGCTTCGGGGTCAGCGCATCCGCTTCGCCGACGCAGATCAATTGCGGTCGCGGCGCGATCAGCGCGGCGATGCTGCCGCCATCGGCCTCCCGCAACAGCCCGGGCACGGTGAGATAGATGCCGTGCCCGTCATGCGCGCCCAGCTCGATCATGGTGCGGAAATCAGCGAAGCAGCAGAGATGCGCCACGGCGGCGATCCGCTCATCCAGCGCCGCCAGCCAATAGCTCAGCACACAGCCCATGGAAATGCCGAAGGCGCCGATCCGCCCGGCATCGACATCGTCCCGCTCGGCCAGATAGGTCAAGGCCGCCGCATGTTCGGACAGCATCTGCCCGAACAGCGATTTGCCGTGCCATAACAGTGCCTTGGCGGCAAAACTTTCCTTCACCTGCGCCCGCTCGCCGAATATCGGCATGTCGATGCACAGCGTCACATAACCCGCTCGCGCCAGGACCGGCCCCAGCGGATCGAGCAGATAGTCCCGCCCGTCGAGCAATTCCCGCGCCCCGATATGATAGCCGCCGCCATGCGAATGCCCATAGAGAATGGCCGGCAATCGCCCCGCTGCTACCACCGGCCGGGTCAGGATGCCGCGCACCTCCACGCCGCCCACAAGCAGCCGGACATGCTCGATCGCATAGCCATCCGCCGCCTCTTCCCGGCGCGATAAAAGGGTAATTTCCGGTTCGGCGAAGCCGAGCAGCTCTCGGAAACGGGTTCGGGTGATGGCCATAAGCGACTCCGGCGACACGAGAAATTCCGTCCGACCCTAGCCATTGCACTGCAGTGCCCGCAACACAGCACTTCAATCATCGTTACTTGCCGATGGAGTATAAAAAAGGGCATGTAAGCGCCATCGTCCGCCTTTCGCGCCAAGGAATGTCCATGTCCAAGCTTATGTCTCCGATCACCCTGCGCGGCCTGACGCTGCGCAACCGCACGATCGTCGCGCCCATGTGCCAATATTCGGCCCGCGATGGCTTCGCCAATGACTGGCACATGGTCCACCTTGGGCGCTTCGGCATGGGCGGCTTCGGCCTGGTCGTCTTCGAGGCAACCGGCATCCTGCCCGAAGCCCGCATCTCCTATGGCGATCTCGGCTTGTGGAAGGACGAGCACGTCGCCCCGCTCGCCCGCATCGTCGCCTTCCTCCACAGCCAGGGCGCCGCTGCCGGCATCCAGCTCGCCCATGCCGGCCGCAAGGCGTCGACGCCGGTTGCCTGGAATGGCCCGGCCGAACTGGCCAGTGAGGAGCAGCGCCGCGCCGTCGGCTACGAGCATTGGCGCCCCGTCGCCCCCAGCGCCGAATCGCACGATCCGGCCAATCCGGATTTCCAGGTTCCCGCCGCGCTCGACCAGGACGGCATTCGCCGCGTCATCCGCGGCTTTGTCGCGGCCGCGCAACGGGCCGAGCAGGCCGGTTTCGACGTGGTCGAAATCCACGCCGCCCATGGCTATCTGCTCAATCAATTCCTCTCCCCACTCGCCAATCACCGCACCGACGAATATGGCGGCAGCCGCGAGAACCGCATGCGGCTGGTATTGGAAGTCACCGAAGCCGTCCGCGCCGTCTGGCCACAGGAAAAGCCCCTGCTCGCCCGCCTCTCGGTCAGCGACAATGCCGAAGGCGGCTGGAGCGTCGAGGACAGCGTGGTCCTGGCCACGGAGCTCAAGGCGCGCGGCGTCGACGCCGTGGATTGCTCCAGCGGCGGCTTCGCCCAGGGCCGCATCCGCTCCGCGCAGAATTATCAGGTGCCCTTCGCCCGGGCCGTGAAGTCCGGCGCCGGCATTCCCACCGTCGCCGTCGGCGTATTGGGTAATGTGGCGGCCGCCGAAGCTATTCTTGAACAGGGCGAAGCCGATTTCATCGCCCTGGCGCGCGGCGCGCTCGACGATCCGAACTGGGCTCTCCACGCCAATCGCGAACAGGGAGGCGATTACACACTCTGGCCGGTCCAAAGCCGGCGCGTCGCCGAATATGATCGCCTGACGAAATAATCCCGAACCGGAATTGCTTCTGCCGGCCGGGATGGCGCCGGCTTTCACGTCAATGCCGGCGCCGCCACCTGTTTTCGCCGGAATGAGACGCCAAGGGTTAGCAGTCTGCTAACCGATGGGCTCAGATGACAACCTGGGTGCCGATCTCCACCACCCGCCCGGTGGGGATATGAAAATACTCGGTCGCGTCGCTGGCATTGCGCGCCAGCCGGATGAACAGCCGGTCCTGCCAGAAGCGGACCAGCCCGGTTTTCTGCCCCAGTTTCAGCGACCGCCGCGACAGGAAGAACGAGGTCGACATGATGTCGAACTTCCATCCCAGCTTTCGCGCCAGCGCCAATGCCTTGGGAACATTAGGACTTTCCATGAACCCGAAAGTCACGACCACCCGGAAGAACAATTCGTTATAGGCGTCGATGGTCACCTTCTCGTCGTCGGGTACACGCGGCGATGTCGAGGTCCGAACCGTCAGGATGACGTTCTGTTCGTGCAATACCTTGTAATGCTTGAGCGAATGCAGCAAGGCCGTCGGCGCCCCCTCGACATCGCTGGTCAGAAACACCGCCGTACCCGGAACCACATTGGGCTTTTTCTTGGCTAAGTTATTGACAAGAAACTCTAAAGGCACTTCGTCCCGCCGCGTCTTCGCCGTCAGCCGGCGCCGCCCCGCCATCCAGCTCCACATCAGGATCGCCACGGCCAGAGCCACCACCGCCGGCACCCAGCCGCCCTGGAACAGCTTGGCGGCATTGGCCGCAAAGAACGCCCCGTCAATCACGGCGAAGACCAGCGCGAAGCCGATGACCAGCGCCTTATGCCATTTCCAGTTCCGCCACATGACCACCACCAGCAGCGCCAGCGTCACCACCATGACGCCGGATACGGCGATGCCGTAAGCACTTGAAAGCGCAGCCGAACTTTTGAACGCCGCCACCAGGATCAGCACACCGATCATCAGCATCATATTGATCTGCGGCATATAGATCTGCCCGCTCTGTGTCGCTGAAGTATGCTGGACCACCATGCGCGGCAGCATGTTGAGCGCGATGGCCTGCTGGGTCAGGCTGAATGTCCCGGTGATCACCGCCTGGCTGGCAATGATCGTTGCCAGGGTCGCCAGCATCACGAAAGGCGGCAAGGCCCAATCGGGCTGCATCTGGAAGAACGGGCTGGCGACATTGTCGATACCGACCTCCAGCACGAAGGCGCCCTGCCCGAAATAATTCAACAGCAGGCAGGGAAAAACCAAGGAAAACCAAGCCAGTACGATAGGCTTACGCCCGAAATGCCCCAGATCGACATAGAGCGCCTCGGCGCCGGTCACCGCCAGGAAAATGGCGCCCATGACCACGAAGGCAATGCCGAAATGGGTGAACAGGAAACCGAAGCCCAGCAAGGGATTGAGAGCCGAAAGCACCGCCGGATAGGCGATGATATGCACCAGCCCCGACAGGCCCAAGACCAGAAACCACAATGCGGTCACCGGCCCGAAGACGATGGCGACCTTGGCCGTGCCGAACCGCTGCACCGCGAATATGCCCACGATGATGACCAACGTGATCGGCACCACCCAGCGCCCCATCCCCGGCGCCACCAAATCCACGCCCTCGACCGCCGAAAGCACTGAAATTGCGGGGGTAAGCAGGGCATCGCCGAAAAACATCGCCGCGCCCAACACCCCCAATATTGTGATCCAGACGGGCGGATCGGCAAAGGTCTTCCGCGCCAGCGCCATCAGGCTCAGCGTGCCGCCTTCGCCATTATTGTCGGCCCGGGTCACGAAGAACACGTATTTGACCGCCACGGTCAGCGTCAGCGCCCAGACGATGAGCGAGAGCAATCCGAGGATTTCGATATCGGTAGAGGCCGCGCCGGGCCGGATATGCGTCGCCTGCCGGAAGGCATAGATCGGACTGGTGCCGATATCGCCATAGACGACGCCGATCGCTCCCAGGGTCAGGAGCGGCAGATTGGTTTTTTCGGGACTGGCCTGTTCGGTCGCTCCGTCACCGGCCGTTCGGCCGGGATGATCCGTGCGCGTCATGAGGTTCGAGCTGTCGCTGTTGCAAGGCGGGCGCCGCTATACACCCGCCGCCCGCCACACACAACACCGCCCGGAGCGAAAGGTTCATCGACCAGCAAGGGGCCGCCCCTTTCGGAACGGCCCCTGCCAGGTAAGCGAGGACTTGGAGGTCTTCGCGGTAGCTTATTCGGCGGCCTTGGCCACGGCTTCGCCTTCACGGGCGGCCTTGGTGGCATTGCCCCACCAGATCAGCTGGTCCAGCATGTCAGTGGCCGAATTGCCGATCGAGGCCTCGATCTCGCTCAGCGACTTGGTGCCGCCGAAGCCGGGATGCACGGACATGAAATCGGCGCCGGCAATGTGAACGGCCGAACGGGTCGAGGCCATCTGCAATTCGACGCCGATGGTGCGCAGATTCTCGATGGCCCGCGCGCCGCCGACCGTGCCGTAACCCACGGCGCCGAAGGTCTTCTTGTTCCAGTTGGTATAGGCCTGGTCGATGGCGTTCTTCAGCGCGCCGGTAATGGCGCGGTTATATTCGGCGACGACAAAGATATACCCGTCGAACTCGGAGATCTTATTCTGCCACTTGACGGCATTGGCATTCTGCGACGGGGCCCAGGCATTGGACGCGACTTCATCGAAGAACGGCAGGTCGAAATCGCGGACGTCGACGATCTCGGCGTCGATTTCGGGGCGTTCATTGGCCTTGTCCAAAATCCACTTGGCGGGAATGTCGCCGAAACGGCTGGGACGGGTGGACGAGATGATGACGCCGATCTTGAGCTTGGACATTGATGCCCTCCTTGGTAACAAAACGTAACTGAGGCGATATATGTGCCTGCAGCCAAAAGCCTCAAGAAGGCATGTTTCTGTTCTCCGCACACATCGGCGTTGCCTGGTTACATTGATGTAAGTATAGGAAACTCAACGCTTTATGCGGAAAAGGACCGCAATCCTGTCCTTATTCGCCGCTTCGATCCCGCCGCAAGGACGAAGTGTTCGTTAAAACCGAACAATGATTTCCTACCGCTCAGGCAGCGAGAACGCCGATATAGCGCCGCGTCGCCTCGGCAAAACCCATCAGCAGCGCATCGGCGGTGAGTCCATGGCCGATGGATACCTCGATCACCCCCGGCACGGCCGCCTGGAAGCCGGGCAGATTATCCAGCGTCAGGTCGTGACCGGCATTGACGCCCAGACCGGCAGCGAGAGCGGCGCGACTCGTCGCCGCCATGGCCGCCAATTCCTCTTCGGCGCGCTCGGGATTGTCGTAACAGGCGCCATAGGGCCCGGTGAACAATTCCACCCGGTCCGCGCCACTGGCCTTGGCCGCCAACACGCCAGTCTCGCCGGCATCGGGATCGCAGAACAGCGAAATCCGGCGGTCGGCACGCTTGAGGCGTTGCACCACCGAGGTGAGGAAATTGCCCTTGCCGACGAAATCCCAGCCATGATCCGAGGTGGCCTGCGCCGGATCGTCCGGCACCAGCGTCACCTGCTGCGGCTGGACCTGTTCGATAAGCTCCAGGAAATCCTCGCTGGGATAGCCCTCGATGTTGAACTCGGCCTCCGGATAATCGGCGCGCAGCAATGCCGAAAGCTCGAACACATCGGTCCGGCGGATATGGCGTTCATCGGGGCGTGGATGCACCGTGATGCCGCTCGCCCCGGCCTCCAGCACGATTCGGGCGATGCCGGTCACGCTGGGCCAGGGCAGATCGCGCCGATTGCGAAGCTGGGCGACGGCATTGAGATTGACGGAGAGCAAGGTCATGGCAGGACTCGAACAATTCGAATCCTGCCATACACCAGACTGCGTGCCGCGCCCAATCGAACCTTGTGATGAGAGCTGCCGAAGCGCCGCCCGCTCACATCCCTTCGGCGCCGCGCCCGATGGCGGCCAGTCCGGTGCGGACCACTTCCACCAATCCCAGCGGCGCCATCAGGGCGATGAAGCTGTCGACCTTTTCCGGCTTGCCGGTCACCTCGAAGACAAAGCTTTCCACCGTCGCGTCGACGATATGGGCGCGAAAGGCGTCGGCCAGGCGCAGGGTCTCGGCCCGGTGCTCGCCCGATCCCTTGACCTTGATCAGCGCCAACTCGCGTTCGAGAAAAGGCCCTTCGGCGGTCAGATCGTGCACCTTGTGCACCGGCACCAGCCGTTCGAGCTGGGTCTTGATCTGCACCAGCACTCGGGGCGTCGCCACCACCACCACGGTGATGCGACTAAGTCGCTTGTCGTGTTCGGTCTCGCTGACGGTCAGGCTTTCGATATTGTAGCCGCGCGCCGAGAACAGGCTGACCACCCGCGCCAGGATGCCGGGTTCATTGTCGACCAGCACCGAAAGCGTGTGGCGCTCGGTCTGCTGGGTTTCCTGGGTCAGGAAATAGGCGGAGCCGGTGGGTTGCAGATGTGCGTTCATGTCTTTGTCCTCCGTCGCGGCCTAAACCAGCGCCCGTCCCTTCTCGTCGATGATGTCGCCGATATCGGCGGTATCGGGCAGGATGATCTCGTTATGCGGCTTGCCCGATGGGATCATGGGCAGGCAGTTCTCATCCTTTTCGACCAGCACGTCGAACAGCACCGGACCATCGTAATCGATCATTTCGGCAATGGCCGCGTCGAGTTCGGCCGGCGTGTCGCATTTGATGCCCTTGGCGCCGTAAGCCTCGGCCAGCTTGACGAAATCCGGCAGCGATTCCGAATAGGAATGGGCATAGCGCGAGCCGTGCAGCAGGTCCTGCCACTGGCGGACCATGCCCATGCGCTCATTGTTGAGGATGAACACCTTGATCGGCAGACGGTACTGCACCGCCGTCGACAATTCCTGCATGGTCATCTGCACCGACGCCTCGCCGGCAATGTCGATCACCAGCGCGTCCGGATGCGCGACCTGCACACCGACCGCGGCGGGAAGGCCATAGCCCATCGTGCCCAGCCCGCCCGAGGTCATCCAATGGTTGGGCTTGTCGAAATGGAAATGCTGCGCCGCCCACATCTGATGCTGGCCGACTTCGGTGGTGATATACACCTCCTTGGCCTGCTTCTTCGTGGCTTCGTAAAGCCGCTGGATCGCCCATTGCGGCTTGATGACGGTGTCGGAATTCTTGAAATTGAGCGAGCCGACAGCCCGCCACTTGTCGATCTGCTGCCACCATGGCGCGATCGCTTCGCCGCGCGGCTGGTTGGTCTTGCTGCGCCAGATGCGGATCATCTCGGCCAGCACCCGCCCGCAATCGCCGACGATCGGCAGATCGACGCGGATGATCTTGTTGATCGAGCTGGGATCGATATCGACGTGAATCTTGCGGCTGTTCGGTGAAAAGGCATCGACCCGGCCGGTGATGCGGTCGTCGAACCGCGCGCCGATATTGATCATCACGTCGCAATCATGCATGGCCATATTGGCCTCGTAAGTGCCGTGCATGCCCAGCATGCCCATCCATTGCGGATTGGACGCCGGGAAGCCACCGAGCCCCATCAGCGTGGAGGTGACCGGGAAACCCGTCAGTTCCGCCAGTTCCCGCAGGCTCTCGGAGGCTTCCGGCCCGGCATTGATGACGCCGCCGCCGGTATAGAAGATCGGCCGCTCCGCCTTGAGCATCATGTCCACGGCCGCCTCGATGGCAGCCAGATCGCCGTCCATCTGCGGCCGATAAGACTGGTGCCGCAGCGTTTCCCGCTCCGGCTGGTAATAATCGCCGACCGCGAACTGCACGTCTTTGGGAATATCGATCACCACCGGGCCCGGACGGCCGGTAGTGGCGATATGGAAAGCCTCATGCAGGACGCGCGGCAGGTCGGCGACGTTCTTGACCAGGTAATTATGCTTGGTGCAGGAGCGGGTAATGCCGACCGTGTCGCATTCCTGGAAACCATCGGTTCCGATCAGCGTGGTCGGCACCTGCGCGGTGATGCAGACCAGCGGGATCGAATCCATCAGCGCGTCGGTAAGACCGGTGACCGCATTGGTCGCGCCGGGGCCGGAGGTGACCAGGACCACGCCGGGCTTGCCGGTCGAGCGCGCATAGCCTTCGGCCATATGCGTCGCGCCCTGCTCGTGCCGCACCAGGATGTGCTTGACGTAATCCTGCTGGAACATCGCATCGTAGATCGGCAAAGCCGCGCCGCCCGGATATCCGAAGATATGCTCGACCCCCTGGTCGGTCAGCGCCTGGATCACCATTTCTGCGCCGGTCATTTTCTCGGCCATTGTCAGCCCTTCCTAAGTCTTGCCCCCTTCCGGGGACTTGTCCGTCACCTGCCGCCTCTCCCGCGCGGCGGAAAAAAGGCAATAAAAAAGGCCCCTTTTGGGACCTGTTTTCGGCGCACCAGCTATCGCGCGGGGTTTTACCCCACGTTGCCGATGCGCCTGCATACTACGAGAATGAGTGCCCGCACTGGACCGCTCCAAAATTCTAGACGCGGCATTGATAAGAGGATAGCGGCGGCAAAGTCAAGCTGATGCAGCCATTCCTTTCTGCCGCCGTTCAGTAACAGGTGGGGACAGGCGCCAGATCGATCGCTTTAGGGATTGCAGGGGGGCGCAGGGATGCTAAAGCCCCAGCGACGCCAATGATGACAGTTTGATGACATGAGCAAAAGCGCGCTGGACAAGGACCTGAAGCGAGTGTCCGGCCTTGAGGTCGCCACGCACGATCTGGGCCGCAAGCTGTCCGCCCCCGGCATCGCGCTGGTCTTCCTTCTCGCCGCCACCCTATGGGCCAGCCACGTCGTCACCGATATCCAATCCGGTTACCTCGTCGTCATCGCCGCCGTGATCGCCGGCTATATGGCGCTCAATGTCGGCGCCAACGACGTCGCCAACAATATGGGTCCCGCTGTCGGCGCCAAGGCGGTCACCATGCTGGGGGCGCTGTTCATCGCCGCCATTTTCGAGGCGGCCGGAGCCCTGCTCGCCGGCGGCGACGTGGTCAACACGCTGGCCCGGGACATCGTCGCACCCGGCACCCATCTCGATGACATGACCTTCGTTCTGGTGATGATGTCCGCCCTGCTGGCGGCGGCCCTGTGGATCAATATCGCCACCTATATCGGCGCGCCGGTCTCCACCACCCATGCCGTTGTCGGCGGCATTGTCGGCTCCGCCATTGCCGCAGCCGGACTTTATGCCGTGACCTGGCAGAACATCGCCATGATCGCCGCCAGCTGGGTGATTTCGCCGGTGCTCGGCGGCTTGTTCGCGGCACTGGCCCTGGCGCTCGTCCATGTCACCATTACCGGGCGCATCGACAAGATTTCCTCGGCGCGCCTCTGGGTGCCGATCTTCGTGGCCGCCATGGCCGCAATCTTCTCGATGTATCTGGCGACCAAGGGCCTGAGCCGCGTCTGGAAACCCGAAAACTGGATGGTCGTCCTGATCGGCATCGGCTTCGGGGCGCTGGGATGGATTATCGCCATGCCGCTGATCCGCCGGCGCTCCCTGACCATCGAAAACCGCACCAAGCACGTTGCCAGCCTGTTCCGCGTCCCGCTGATCGTCGCGGCGGCCCTGATGTCATTCGGCCATGGCGCCAATGACGTATCCAATGCGATCGGCCCCCTGGCAGCCATTGTCGACCGGCTGGGCGCCCACGCCGATCATGCCACTGTCGGCATTCCCTTCTGGGTCATGGCCATCGGTGCGGTCGGCATCGCGCTCGGCCTGGCCCTGTTCGGCCCGCGCCTCATTCGCACCGTCGGCGAACAGATCACCAAGCTCAACGAAATCCGCGCCTTCTGCGTCGCCTTGTCGGCAGCCGTCACCGTCTTGGCGGCTTCGGCCTTGGGCATGCCCGTCTCCTCCACCCATATCGCTATTGGCGGCATTTTCGGCGTCGGGTTCCTGCGTGAATATTGGCAGCGCCAGGTGCTGGAATTTTCCGCCGTGCCGCGCCATGCGCGCCATGTCGATCCCGAAACGCTCAATGCCACGCCCGAGGAAGCCCTGGCCCGCTCCCGCAAGCAGGAGGGCCGGCGGCTGGTCCGGCGGCGTCATATCCTGAGCATCGCCGCCGCCTGGATCGTAACCGTACCGGCTGCCGGCGCGCTCTCGGCGCTGGTTTATGTTGTGCTCAACCTGGTCATGCGCTGAGCGATCCCGTCAATTGCACATGGAGCCCGACGACAAGCCGCACCAGGGCCGCGTCGTGCAACAGACGCTGCGCTTCGCTGAGCACGGCCCAATGGCGCAGCCGCTGGTCCATTTCGCGCCATTTTTCGTGCTGGACCTCCACGCGTAGCGGATAGATGTCGATATCGACCAGCACGGATTCGTCGGTGCCGGCGCTGCCGCGATAGGCGCCGATAGGCTGTGTCGCGATCTCGCCGGACACGCCCGCTTCCTCCAGCGCTTCCAGGGCGGCGCTTTCCCACGGCGTCATGCTCGGCTCGATGGCGCCTTTGGGAAAGATCCAGCGTCCGGTCCGCCGCGAGGTAATCAGCAGGAACGCCACCCGGCCATCGACGATGGCATAGGGCATGGCGCCGGCCTGTCGCAGGCCGCTTGGCGTCTCCACCTTGTGGCTCCAGTTTTTGAGGAAGTCGCGCATCGCCGCACCGCATGAACGTTATTCAGATGGCCCTGTGGCATGGCGCGGCCACCAGAGTCCACCACAACAATGCAAAGGGGCCCCGCCGGGCCCCTTCAAATTCGGTAATCCATAACGTCCACGGGCAGGAAGCGCAGGCCGCCTTGCCGGAGCGCTTAGCTCAGCAGGGTCAGATCGGTGGCCGAAACCTTGCCGTCGCGGCCGGTCTGCAATTCAAAGCTCACCTTGTCGCCTTCATACAGGCCCTGCAGGCCCGAACGCTGCACCGCGGAAATATGTACAAAGGCATCCTTTTCACCATTGTCAGGCGAAATGAAGCCGTAGCCCTTGGTGGTGTTGAAAAATTTCACGGTACCGGTGATGGCCATATCTAGAGAACCTCTTGGTCTGTTGTGCCGCTGCTGCGGCGAAGGGTTTATCCGAAAATCGGACTTACGATTCACGAGATCAGGAGGTAGCCTAGTTTCCGGGCGAGCCGGCCGTTCAGGTAGCGCAAGACAAGTGGCACGTAACGTCCATTATCTATTGGTGCATCGACTTTTTCAAGATCGATATACCGCTCGAAAAGACACCCGGCTGGGGGGCCAACCGGGTGTCTTGGCGCCTGGGGGCGCTTAGCCGCAGGGGGCGCTACGGCATGGGATAGCCGGCTTAGCCGCGGCAGATATCGATGAATTCCCGGCCATGGCGGTCGCGATAGACGCACTGGTTGCGGGAGCGGTCGTGATAGCGAACCGCGTCGCCGACGGCGGCGCCTGCAACTGCGCCAATACCGGCGCCGACAGCGGTACCAACGACACTGCCGCCAGTGAGGCCAGCGCCGACTACCGCCCCGCCAATTCCGCCGACAGCGGCGCCCTGCTGGGTTGTGGTACAGGCGGCAAGCGACAGCGCGGTCGCGGCGATGATCAGAATCTTATGCATTGAAGTCCTCCAGCGAGATGCTCGTGGCAAGAATGCATGGTCTGCCCAAAGGTTCCAGCGGCGTTTTAATCTTTCTTTATCGGCTCCGGCCGAACCAGGCCTGCAATGGCCAGGCCCAGCCAGCCGAGCATCATCACCGCTCCGCCCAGCGGCGCCGCACCGGTAAACAGGCCGCGCCCGGCCCATTCGCGCATCGCCAGATCGCCGGCAAACAGCAGCGTCCCCACCGCCAGCACGCAGCCGGCCACCAGCAAGGGCCGCGTTCGACCATGCAGTCCCAAGGCCAGCAATGCCGGACCATGCGACAGACAGATCGCGGCAATGGCGGCCAGATTGCGCGACTCCGCCATATGCGAAGCGGCTGCTGCGGCGGCGACGCCCACAGCGCCGGCAAGACCGGCGACGATAAGCAATACTCGTTGCATGGCTGCTCCCCGCTGCACCGCTTCCCCGTTGCACCGCTTTGGACTACAGCATGGCCCGAGAGTGTGAGAAATGACAATGAGTGACAAAGTCGCGTCGGCCGAGCCGGCGCTTTCGCCGCCGGCTGCTTCCAGCTGGGGCGCGGAACTGCGCGCCACCTTTTCGCTGGCCTGGCCGCTGGTCATCGCGCAACTGGCGCAGAATGCCCTGCATACCACGGACGTCATCCTGCTTGGCTGGCTGGGGCCCGTCTATCTGGCCGCCGGCACGCTGGGCACGACCTTCTTCACGCCGTTCCTGCTGTTCGGCGTCGGCATTGTCGGCGCCGTGGCTCCGCTCGTGGCGCAAGCGCGCGGCGCGCGCAACATCAAGGCCATCCGCCGCATCGTGCGCCAGGGCTTCTGGGCCGCCATCGTGCTCGCCGCGCTCCTGCTGCCGCTCGTCCTGCAAATCAAGCCGCTTTACCTGTTCCTGGGCCAGGACCCGCAAGCCACCGACATGGCGGAGCAATTCGTCCAGATCGTTGCCTGGTCGCTGTTCCCGGCCATCGGCATCATCACCCTGCGCTCGTTCCTCTCGGCTTTCGACGCGACCCGCGCGGTACTGGTCATTACCGTGCTCGGCGTCGTGGTGAACGCCTTCATCGCCTATACGCTGATCTTCGGCAATTTCGGTATGCCACGGCTGGAATTGCGCGGTGCCGGCATCGCCACGCTCACCACCAATATCCTCATGTTCCTCGCCATGCTGGCCTATGTGGTGCGCCACCGGCGTTTCGGCCGGTTCCATATTCTCATGCGGTTCTGGAAGCCCGATTGGAGCCATTTCCGCTCCATCTTCGCCATCGGCACGCCCATCGCGCTCACGGTGCTGGCGGAAGTCGGCATGTTCACCGCCGCCGCCCTGCTGATGGGCCGCATCGGCACCGATGAGGTCGCCGCCCACGCCATTGCCCTGCAATGCGCCTCCATGGCGTTCATGGTTCCGCTGGGCCTGGGCATCGCCGCCACCGTGCGCGTCGGCGTCGCCTATGGCCGCCGCGACCCGGACGGTATCCGCAAGGCCGGCTGGATGGCCTTCATGCTCGGCATCGGCTTCATGACCATTTCCTGCGCCACCTTCCTGCTCTTCGCCCGCCCAATCGTGTCGATTTTTCTCGATCCCACCATCGAAGCCAATGTCCACGCCGCCACTCTGGCTGTGTCCTTCATCGCCATCGCCGGCATTTTCCAATTGGTCGATGGCGCGCAGGTCACCGCCGCCCACGCCCTGCGCGGCCTGAGCGATACCAAGATTCCGATGCTATTGGCCATATTCGGCTATTGGCTGGTCGGCCTGCCCACCAGCTATGTGCTCGGCTTCGTCCTCGACTGGCGCGGCGTCGGCATCTGGCTCGGCCTGGCCGTCGGCCTCGCCTTCGTCGCCGTCCTGCTGGTTTCCCGCTTCGCCCTGCGCGAACGCCTTGGCCTGCTGGAAAAGATCGGCGTCAGGCGCGCCTAGGCATCGGACCGAAAAGTGGACCAGCAATTTTCGGAAAATCCGATGCGTGGAACGAAGAGCTAGAGCGTCCGGCGCGGCCAGTCGCCCATGCGGTTGCGGAACCAGGTTCGCTGCCGCTTGGCATATTGCTGTGTGGCGATGATCGCCCGCTCGACCGCCTCTTGGCGCGTCAGCGTCCCATCCAGCCAGCCGGCGATTTCCGGTACGCCGATCGCTTTCATCGCCGGCAGCGCCGGGTCGAGCCTCTGCGCCAGCAAGGCTTCGACCTCCTGCACCGCGCCCGAACTGAACATGGTCTCGAACCGCCGTGCAATGCGAGCGCGCAGCACATCGCGGTCCGGCCATAGCACCAGCCGCTCGATATCCCACTCCGCCAGCAATCCCGGTTGCTGATCGCTCTGAAAGCTGGACAGCGTCCGCCCCGTGGCCCGCTTCACCGCCAGCGCCCGCAGCACCCGTTGCGGATCGGCAACCTTCAGCCGATGCGCGGTGCCGGGGTCTTCCCGCGCCAGCAACGCCCGGCGTCCCGCCTCGTCCAGCGCTTGAATCTCTTGTTTAACTTCAAGCACCACTTGTTCCGGAATCTCCGGCACATCGGCGAATCCTTTTGTCAGCGCATCGAAGTAAAGGCCTGTTCCGCCAACGAAAATCAGTTCCCGCTCCGGCGCGCCATCGGCCAGGACCGCCGCGACCGCCCGCACCCATTGCCCGGTGGAAAAACGCTGTCCTGCCGGTACGACACCATAGAGCCGATGCTCGGCCAGTGCTTCCTCAGCCGCGCCCGGGCGGGCCGTGACAATGCGCAGCGTGTCATAGACCTGCATGGAATCGGCGTTGACGATGATGCCGCCCGACGCCTGCGCCCGCTCAAGAGCCAGCGCCGACTTGCCGCTGGCAGTCGGACCCGCTATCAGCACAGCGCGTCTCTGCGCCCCCATCATCTGCTCCCGAAAGTTGCCGCCGCCATGCCGGTCCTGTCTCTCATCGCCAATCCCGCCGATCCCGAACTGGACGCGGCCCTTGCCGCCGCTGTGGTCGCAAAAACCGGCGGCGAACTCAACTGGCTAAACCACGGCGTGGCCTGCGAGATAGTCGAGCCAACCGCACCCGATGCCCTGGATCTGGCGCGCGACCTGCTCGCCGCGAAAGCCGTGGACGCCAATCTGGTGCCCAGCACCGGCCGCCGCAAGCAATTGCTGGTGGCCGATATGGATTCCACCATGATCGAGCAGGAATGCATCGATGAACTGGCCGCCGCGCTCGATCTCAAGCCGCAGGTGGCCGAAATCACCGACCGCGCCATGCGCGGCGAATTGGATTTCGCCCAGGCCCTCGATACCCGCGTCGCCCTGCTCAAGGGCCTGGAGCGCAAGATCATCGAGGAAATCCGCCGCGAAGCCATTACCCTGACGCCCGGCGGCCGCGCCCTGGTGCAGACCATGAAGGCTTATGGCGCCTATACGTCCCTGGTTTCCGGCGGCTTCACCCTGTTCGCCGACTATTTCGCCAAGCGTATCGGTTTCGACGAAGCCGTCGCCAACGTGCTGGAATTCGAGGGCGACCGGCTCACCGGCACGGTGACGAAACCCATCGTCGATAAGGACACCAAGCGCGAACGCCTTGTCGCCCTGGCTGCCGAGCGTGGCCTCGATCTGGCACAGACCATGGCTGTGGGCGACGGCGCCAACGATCTCGACATGATCGGCGTCGCCGGTTTCGGCGTGGCGCTCCATGCCAAGCCCGCCGTCGCCGCGGCCGCCGCCATCCGCATAGATCACGGCGATCTCACCGCCCTGCTCTATCTGCAAGGCTATGCCGAGGACGATTTCGTCCGCTGAAGTCCTCAGCCGTTCCACTTCATCCGCATATAGACGCCGCCGCTCTCCAGCTCGTCCAGCATCTGCGCCAGCCGCTTCTGTTTGGTCGTCGCGCGCTGGGCCTTGTTGATCCACAACAGGTAATCATTGCGTTGATAAGGCGGGCGCGCGTCATATCGGGCGCGCAGCCCGCGCGCCTCCAAAGCCGCATGGACGAATTCCGGCATGTCCTCTCTGGGCCGCAAGGGACGCAGGCGCGGGCTTATGGCAATACCGCCATGGCTTCGATTTCGATCAGGAAATCCGGATTGGCCAATGCGGCAACCCGCATTCCGGTCACTGTCGGCGGATTTTGCCGCTGACCCCATATCGCCATCCAGGCCCCGAAGGCAGCATTCAGGTCGGCGTCCTGCTGTAGCAGAATCGTGGTCTTGACCAGATGCTCGACCCCCGCGCCGGCCGCCGCCAGCACCTTGACCATATTGGCCAATGCCTGCTCCGCCTGTTTAGCGACATCGCCCTTGCCGACGACCTCGCCCTGCTCGTTGACCCCGTTCTGCCCGCCGATCAGCAAGATGCGCGCATTGGCCGGCAGGATGATGCCCTGCGAAAAGACCGGGCTGTTATACATGCCCGCGGGATTGATGTGTTCGACAGCCATTGCCTTTCCTTCCGATAAGGTGCCGCAGCAACATAATGCGCCGGCGCTGCCATGTCGTGTCAGGATCGATGGCGGTATTCAATTACGCTCCATCGAAAGCGGGCATAGATGCGACGGTGGGGCAGCGGAAGCTGCCGAATCGTCCTAAACTCGCCGCATGCAGCCCTATCTCACGCTTCTCTCCGACATCCTGGAAAACGGCGCCGACAAGTCGGACCGCACCGGCACCGGCACGCGCAGCCTGTTCGGCTATCAGATGCGCTTCGATCTCTCGAAGGGCTTTCCGCTGCTCACCACCAAGAAATTGCATCTCAAATCCATCGTCTATGAACTGCTCTGGTTCATCCGAGGCGAAACCAATGTCCGCTGGTTGCAGGAACACGGGGTGAAGATCTGGGATGAATGGGCCGACGAGAACGGCGATCTCGGCCCGGTCTATGGCAGCCAATGGCGCAGCTGGCCCGCGCCGGATGGCCGGCATATCGACCAGATCGCCAATGTGCTCGAGAGCATCCGCACCAGGCCCGATTCCCGCCGTCACATCGTCTCCGCCTGGAATCCGGCGGAGGTGGACGAAATGGCGCTGCCGCCCTGCCATTGCCTGTTCCAGTTCTACGTCGCCGATGGCAAGCTCAGTTGCCAGCTCTACCAGCGCTCCGCCGACACTTTCCTCGGCGTGCCCTTCAACATCGCCTCCTATGCCCTGCTCACCCATATGGTGGCGCAGGTCACGAACCTGGAAGTTGGCGATTTCGTCCATTCCTTCGGCGACGTGCATCTCTATTCCAACCATTTCGAGCAGGCCCGCCTGCAACTCACCCGCGATCCGCGTCCGCTGCCGCGCCTTCGCATCAATCCCGAGCGAAAGCGGCTGGAAGATTTCGTCTTCGAGGACTTCGAATTTGAAGGCTACGATCCTCATCCCCACATCAAGGCCGCAGTAGCGGTATGAGTCGCTCGCTGGCCGACCTGACCGGCTTGGTGACGCAGGTTTCCGATATTTATGCCCAGCGTAACGATATCCGCCGCGACGACGACTGGTTCATGCTGAAATTGCAGGAGGAACTGGGCGAACTCACCGCGGAGCATCTTCGGCTGAGCGGGCGCGGCCGCCGCAAGGGGCAGGATGCCGCTGATATTGTCCAGGCGCGGGACGACGAAGCGGCCGACCTGCTGGCCATGCTGCTGCTCTATGCCCGCCACAACGATATCGATCTCGAGGTCGCCTTGCAGCGGAAATGGTTCCGCCATCTGAGCGACCCGGAGCGGCCATGAACATCCCGGTCTCCCTCATCGCCGCCGTCGCGCGCAACAATGTCATTGGCGCCGACCGGACCATTCCCTGGCGCATTCCGTCCGACTTTGCCTGGTTCAAGCAAATGACGATGGGCAAGCCGATGGTCATGGGCCGCAAGCAATTCGAGACCTTTCCCAAGCCCCTTCCGGGCCGTCCCCACATCGTCGTCACCCGCCAGCGCGATTACGCTGCCCCCGGAATCATCGTGCGCCATAGCCTCGCCGAGGCCCTGCAAGCCGCCCGCGAGATCGCCGTGGCATCGGGAACCGACGAAATCATGGTCATCGGCGGCGGCGACATATACGCGCAGGCCCTGCCCCTGGCGGACCGGCTCTACATCACTCATGTGGACCTGGAACCCCCGGGCGATGTCCATTTTCCCGCCATCGACCCAGAGGAATGGCGCCTGACCGGCCAACCGGTCATTCCCCGCTCGGAAAAAGACGGCGCCGGTTACGACATCCGCATCTATGAACGTGTTCACGGCCCCGCGCATTGATCGCAGGGGCGCCTTGCCTATATATGGCAGCAACGATTTCTCTTAGACACCGAAAGGAATGCGATGCCTTGGGAGAATAATGGAGGCGGAGGTGGCCGCAATACAGGCGGTCCCTGGGGCCAGGCTCCTGGCGGCGGCGGGGGTCCGCGTCGACCGGGTGGCGGAAACACTCCCAATCTCGAAGACATTCTTAATCGGGGACGCGACCAGTTCAAGGGCGGTGTGCCCGGTGGCCGCTGGGCTATTGTCGGCGGCGTGGTCGCGCTGCTCGCTTTCTGGGGCGTCAATTCCGTCTATACGATCAATCCGCAGGAAGTCGGCGTCGAACTGCGCTTCGGCAAGCCCAAGCCCGAGCTGTCCGGCCCGGGCCTGCATTTCATGCTCTGGCCGGTCGAGACCGTCGAGCGCGTCGTCACCACTGTCAACCAGATCCAGATCGGCGTGCCCAATGCCAGCGGCTCGCGCGCCGGCGCCAGCGACGGCTTGATGCTGTCGGGCGATCAGAACATCGTCAATGTGCAGTTCTCGGTGTTCTGGTTCATCAGCGAACCCACATCCTATATCTTCAACGTCCGTGATCAGGATTCGCTGGTCCGCTACGCCGCCGAAAGCGCCATGCGCGAAGTCGTCGGCCGCCGTCCGGCACAGGAAGTTTATTCCGATGACCGCGCCGGCATTCAGGCAGACGTGCTGCGCATCACGCAAAGCACGCTGGAAGCCTATGGCCTGGGCGTCACCGTCAGCCAGATCCTGATCGAGAACGCCAGCCCGCCGGCGGAGGTGATTGACGCCTTCAACGAAGTGCAGCGTGCCCGTCAGGACGAGACGCGCCTGCAGGAAGAGGCCCGCTCCTACGCCAATACCCTGCTGGGCGATGCCCGTGGTCGCGCCGCCGCGCAGCGCGAAGATGCCGCCGCTTACACCAATCGCGTGGTGCAGGAAGCCACCGGTGAGGCGGAGCGCTTCAACTCCATCTATGCCGAATACGTCAATTCGCCGGACGTGACCCGCAAGCGCCTGTTCCTTGAAACCATGGAAGAGGTATTGGGCGGGTCGGAAAAGGTCCTGATCGAGAATGGCACCCAGGGATCGGGCGTCGTGCCCTATCTGCCGCTGCCTGAACTGCGTTCGCGCGCAACCAGCTCGACGGGGAACTGATCATGACCAATCGTCTCTTCATCATTGGCGCCGTTATCATCGCCGCGCTCTACGTGCTGTTTTCCTCGATCTACATCGTCGACGAGCGGGAACAGGCCATCGTCATGCGCTTCGGTCAGATCACCGACGTCCGCACCGAGCCGGGCCTCTATTTCAAGATCCCGACCGATATCGTCGACAGCGTCCAGATCGTCGACGACCGTTTGCTGCGCTACGACATCGCCAATATGCGGGTGCAGGTTTCGGGCAACGCCTTCTATCAGGTGGACGCTTTCCTGACCTATCGGATCGCCGATGCGCAATTGTTCCGCGAGCGGGCCACCGGCCAGCTTTCGGTGGCTGAAGCCCGTATCGGCGCCAGCCTCGATGCGGCTCTGCGGCAGGTCTATGGCCTGCGTGAATTCACGGATGCCCTGTCCGATCAGCGCACGCAGATGATGCAGGAAACCCGCAATCTGATCCGTCCGGATCTGGCTGAGCTGGGCCTGGACATCGTCGATGTCCGCATCCTGCGCACCGACCTCGATTCCGAGGTTTCGGCCACGACCTTCGAACGCATGCGCGCCGAACGTCTCGCCGAAGCCGCCCTGCTCCGCGCCCGCGGTCAGGAACAGGCCCAGAGCCTGCGCGCCATCGCCGATCGTCAGGCGGTGGAAATCGTCGCCGCCGCGACCCGCGATGCCGAGATCATCCGCGGTCAGGGCGACGCCGATCGGAACCGCATCTATGCCGCCGCCTATGGCCAGGACCCGGAATTCTTCGAGTTCTACCGCTCCATGGAAGCCTATCGCCTGGCATTGGCCAATTCCGGCACCACAATGGTCCTGTCGCCCGAAAGCGCTTTCTTCCGTTACTTCGGTTCGGATGGCGAGATACCGGCGGCGAGCACCACTTTTTCCACCCCGCTGCCGCCCGCCGGCACGGTCGAAATCCCGGCCACCACCGACGAGCCGGCGCTCGATGGTCTGGGTATCGAGGAAACCGTCGCTCCCAGCCTCACTCTGGAAGATGGCTCGCAGCTCGAGCCGACCGTGGGCACGGAAGCGCCGCCCGCCGTCGAGGACACCGCCCCGCCGGCCGGCGAATAGGGTCGTTTGGCGACAAATGCAAAAACCGGCGCACATTCTGCGCCGGTTTTTCTTTGCCCCGCATTTGCATCCGGCTCGGGCCTCACCTATATAGGGAGTGCCCGCAAGGGCTATGGCGATAAATGGTCATTGTAATAAACCCATCGGACCCGGGGGCAGTACCCGGCGTCTCCACCATCTCCTCCTTTCGAGGGCGAGCCCATGGGGACGAAACAGGATCGACGAGGGCGTAAAGAGTGTGCTTTTGCTCGGTGAGGTACCACCGTTATCGGTCCGAAACTTATAGTTGCTAATGACAACAATAAGGCTCCGGTCGCTCTCGCCGCGTAAGCGGTGCTAGCACTGGGAATTGAAGTCCTCCGCTCCTAGCCGGGCGGCAGGCGGGGTTCGCAGGCACCTGGCAACAGAAGCCTGCACTTCTTTTCAATGTTGTTCGCCTGCGACGCCTTTGTCCTTGAAATCTCCTGGAACGTAGGGCTGATATGAGCCGTTCGGGATTCTGTCCGATCCCCGGGCATTTCAGGAAAAGCGGACACGGCTTTTCCGGTTCGCAAGCGCGACAAGACAAAACCAGGACGCGTTCGGTGTTTCGCAGAGACGGTGAACGATTCCAACGAGGAGCAGAAGGCATCATGGCCGAAGACCACATGCGATACGACATTCTCGCCCAGGAAGCCCTGCGCGGCGTCGTGCGCAAGGTTCTGGCCGAGGTGTCGCGGACCGGGCTGCCCGGCGAACATCATTTCTTCATTTCCTTCGCCACCAGGGCCCCCGGCGTGCGGCTCTCCGAGGAACTGCTCAAGCAGTACGACAAGGAAATGACCATCGTGCTGCAAAACCAGTATTGGGACCTCAAGGTCAATGAAAGCACCTTCGAGGTCGGCCTCAGCTTCAACGGTCAGCCGGAACTGCTGGTTATTCCCTTTGCCGCCATCAAGGGCTTTTTCGATCCTTCCGTGCAATTCGGCCTGCAATTCGACCCCGCCACGGCCCCGCAGGATGAAGGCGGCATAGAGGCGGCGGCGGACGCGGCCACCGAAGCCGTCGCCGATACATCGGAAAGCCAGGGCGAAAAGGTGATCAGCCTCGACGCCTTCCGCAAGAAGCCCTGATCCTGTCCTGGCCCATGGAAAAGCGCTCCTTCTCCATTGCCGGGCATCGCACCTCGATCGCCCTTGAGCCCGATTTCTGGCGCGGTTTCGAAGCCATGGCCGCGGCGCGGCGGCTCAGCCTTGCCGGCCTCATCCGCGAGATAGACGAAACCCGCCAGACCGCCAATTTGTCTTCCGCTGTGCGCCTGGCCGTTCTCGCCTGGTATCGGGATCGGCCCGACATCAGTTCGGCAGAGGAACGCCGGGCTGAAAGCCGAGATTGAGCGGCAGGGTCGGCGCGGTCTCGCCCGGCTCCAGCCCCGGCTCGTCCGGAACCTGCTCTTCCTCAAGCCGTCTGGCTTCTTCCTCCGCCCGCCTTGCGGTCTCTTCCGCCGCTCTTTGACGCTGTTCTTCGGCCAGCCTGTTGCGCTCCGCCGCCGCCGCGCGTTGTCGCGCCTCGTCCTCGCGCCGCAGCGCGTCGAGGCGCTCCAATTCCAATTCATTGGCCCGCACCTGGATAGCGGCGACCATTTCCGCCAGGTCGAGCCTGACCAATGGGCCCAGCAGCGTGCCGCCGATCCGCGCGACGATGCGGGCGGTGTCCGGCTCGATCAGGCCGTTGGGATCGACATAGTTTCGCGGCGTCAAGACGAAGCTGCCATCGAGCCCCAGCCGGTTCAATGACAGGTTGAGACTGCCCGCCAGGCGCCCGCCGGCGCCGTCCACGATCAGATTGGCCAGCCGCGCCGTACCGCCGGCAATGGAAAATGCCCCTTGCGCTCCATCCGCCGTGAAGAATCCTTGCGCCAAGGCCAGTCCGATCAGCGTCTCCAGCGCATCCGCCTCTTCATTCAGCGGATCCTCGATGCCGGCCATGGTCGGGAACACAGCCGGAGCCAGCCCGGACGCCTGGAAATCCGCGACGGTGAAATTACCCTCGCCGGAAAGGCTGCGCACGACCTCGCCCAGGCTCCGGCCGTTCCCTTCGAACTGCAATCCTGCCGCGATCTGCCCGCCCAGCCCCCAATGCATCGCCGGCGGCACCAGAGCATCGATCTCCACGCCGGACAGCGACATCCGGCCAGTGACGCTGCGTTCGGTCAATGGCCCTGAACAGCATTGCGCCAGGCTCAGCGTCAGCCTGCCATCGCCGACCTGGGCCTGGAACCGGTCGAGACTCATCGTTTCCGGCGTCCAGGCATAGACGAAACTGCTCTCGCCGAGCAGCGGCGCGCCATTGGCGGCTATGGCATCGGTCTCGACGGCGATATCGCCGCGCGAGGGGCGCGGCGCCGTTGTCAAAGCCAATGGTCCTTCAGGCCAGAATCCCTCCCCGGGCACGACGATCGCTTCCTTGCCGAACAGGGCCATGCCGAGGCCCAGCGCATCGACCATATCGGCACGAAGCGTTCCGCTGAAGGTCGGCAATTGCCCAAGCATCTGCATGGAAAGCTCGCCGGAAAACCCGGTCTCGCCGCTGCTTCCCGCAATATCGGTGAACACCAATTCACGCCGCCCGGCAAAACGCAGCGCCGCACTGGCCTCGATGGCTGGCAGGCTCGCGCCATCGAGGCCCGCCAACGCAGCCAGCCCGCTGCCATCTTCCAGCAGCACATCCAGCGTGCCCTGCCCGCTTAACTCGCCATTGGGCGCAACCGTCAGGTCGCCGGAATAGCTGATCGATTGTCCCGCCTGGCTGATAGAGGCTCGCCCGGCGAACCCGCCAGTGCCGCTGCCCTCCATGAACAGGCTCGCCACCATCGGCCCGTCGCCCTCGAACAGGGGAACCGGACCGAGCCCGAACTGTTGCTGGGCCGCGCCGGCATCTCCGGCTTCCAGCGACACCACCAGCCGCAGATCGTCCTCCGCCAGGCCCGACAATCCTGAAACCATATCGGCCCGCAGGTCGAGCGCCGCAGCGCCCAGTTCACCCCCCAGGGTCAGGACCTGCCCGGCGCCGGCCTCGGCATCCGACAGATTGAAACGCAGGTCTCCGGGCCAGACGCCGTCCAGCCCCTCTTGCCAGACATAAGGCATCCCGGCCATTTCATAGAACGCCGCCAGCCCCGGCGCATCCGCGGCGCTCACGGTGACCTGCCCCGTGCCCGTCACCCGGGGATCGGCCAGATTGCCGGCCAGCCGCAGGGCGCCATTGAGCGATATTCCGCCCCAATCGCCAGCCGAGACCTTTGGCAGGCGCAGTTCCGATGGTGACCATTGCCCTTCAAGCGACAGCTCGCTTGCCATGAGCCCCAGCAGGTCGATGGTCTGCGCCGTCAGCGAAAAACTGCCATTGGGGAAACTCACGGCGAAACTGCCGTCATTGGCGGCAGCCGGCGCCAGCGCCAGGAGCCCCGCCGTCTGGGCAGGACTTAATTGCCCGAGATGCACCACGCTATCGAGACGCGGCTCTTCACCAAATCCAAGTCTTATCTCCAGCGAATGGCTCTGCCCGGCAAATTCCAGCCGCCCATTGTTGAGCCCGAATGCATCGCCGGCCAGCATGATCCGGCCCTCCAGGGAACCGGGCGTATTGAACAGCGGATTGTCATCCCCGGGACGGCGCCAGAGCTGGGCCAGAGCATCGAGACGCCGCGCCGACACGAAGAGATCGCCCTTGAACCCGGCGCGTCCGCGTTCATTGGTCGCCGTGCCCGAGAGGCGGATTTCCGTATCGCCCGGCAGATGCGCCACTGCCTGTTCGATCCGCCAGGCCGAGCCATCGCTGGTGGCGTTGAGACGCAGTTCCCGCAACGAAAAGCCGCGCAGATTGGCTTCGGCCAGATCGATATTCAGCCGGCCCGGCATGGGCGGCACGGGCGGCGGCGGTATTTCCGCAAGCAGCCGCACCAATTCATAGCTCTGCTCGGATGGCACTTCCGTCGCATCGCGGGGCGGCAGTGAAAATACCCCACCCGAGACCACCGCATCGAAACTGCGCCGCGCGCCAAGCTGGATATTGGCGGAGCCGGTCAAGCGCATGCCGGCGCGGTTTTCGTCGGGATGCAGCGTATAGCCCGACAGAACCACGCGATCGGTGGATATATTTACGCTGCTTTCCAATACCAGCGCGCCGCGAATATCGTCGGCCACAGCGGCGGCCGGCGGCGCCTGGCGATAAACCACCGTGCCGTCGAATTTCGGCGCCATGCCGGCGGTGAGCATGCCTTCGCCGGTCAGCGAATAGGCGCCGGCGGATTCACGCAGGAATGCCGAAATGCGGTTGGCGCCCATGGCGTCGCTGGCGGCCGAGTTGAACCGCACCTCATAGCGCTTGCCACCATAATCGGCGGCGCCCTGGAACTGGAACGGCCCGGTAAAGCTCGATAACCGCAGATCGCCGTCGATATGGCTGGCCGAGAACACCTCGTCAGCGCGCAAATCGGTCAATCTCACGCGGCCATCGGCAATGCGGGCGTGACCGAGAGCTACCCCGCTCCCTTCGCCGGCCAGATCGACCCCGCTGCTGAACAGGCCATTTTCGTCCAGCACCAGATCGACCACCGGCTGGACGAGGGTGAGCGCCGTGACCGTGTAATTGTCGCGCAGGAAATCGAACAGCGCGAACTCGGCTTCCACCGCCGCCGCGCTGGCCACCGGCGATTCCAGATCGCCCACCACCACGTCGGAGAATTCGAGGCGCGGCGAGGGCAGCAGCGAGAAGGATATATCGCCCCGAATCGTCACCTCGGCGCCGAGCACGCCGCTGGCCAATACCTCCATGCGGTCGCGATAATCGCTCCACTGGATGAAGAACGGCGCGATGAAGGCGCCGGCCAGCACCACGATGGCGAAAACGCCGACCACGATATAGATGCGATTGAGCACTGTGCGCGTTCTGTCCTGGGCTGAAACCGGCTTGAGTGTAGGCACTTGCGCTTGCCGCGCAAGCCGGATGAGGCCGATTTGAGCAGAGGAAACCCCGTCTCCATAACCCCTGCCGCCCCGCTACGCAAACGGCCGCGCTTCTATACAGACAGGCATCGGCTCCCTATATTGGCGAGTAGAACAAAATAAGATTCATCAAGGCTTGGCCGCGCGGTAGCCTCCGCCCTGCGCGCCTCGTAAAAAAATCCGCATGGCCGAACCCGCTCCCCTATCCCGCCCCCAAGGCGGGCCGATCACCAGCCAGCTTCACCGGCGCGAGCCGGATTATCTGTCCGGGCTCAATCCCGAGCAGCGCGAAGCCGTGCTGACCACGGACGGGCCGCTCCTGGTGCTGGCCGGCGCCGGCACCGGCAAGACCCGCGTCCTCACCACCCGCATCGCCCATATCCTGACCCAGCGCCTGGCGCGCGGCAGCGAAATCCTGTCGGTGACCTTCACCAATCGCGCGGCGCGCGAGATGAAGGAGCGCATCGCCAATCTGGTCGGCGCTTCGGTCGAAGGCATGCCCTGGCTGGGCACTTTCCACTCCATTTCCGCCCGCATCCTGCGCCGCCACGCCGAATTGGTGGATTTGAAGCCGGCCTTCACCATCCTCGATACCGACGACCAGATCCGGCTGATCAAGCAATTGCTCGAAGCCGAGAATATCGATGAGAAACGCTGGCCGGCGCGGCAATTCGCCGGCATGCTCGACGCCTGGAAGAACCGGGGCTGGCTTCCCAAGGACGTGCCCGCCGCCGAAAGCGGCTATTTCGCCAATGGTAAGGGCGGCAAGCTCTACCACGATTACCAGGCGCGCCTCAAAACCCTCAACGCCGCCGATTTCGGCGATCTGCTGCTCGAATGCATCCGCCTCTTCCGCGAAAATCCGGAAGTGCTGGCCGAATATCACCGCCGCTTCAAATATATGCTGGTGGATGAATACCAGGATAGCAACGTCGCCCAATATCTCTGGCTGCGACTGCTGGCGCAGGGCAAACCCGCTTCCGCAGCCAATATCTGCGTAGTGGGCGACGACGACCAGTCCATCTATGGCTGGCGCGGCGCCGAGGTCGACAATATCCTGCGCTTCGAAAGCGATTTCCCCGGCGCCAAGGTCATCAAGCTGGAGCGCAATTACCGCTCCACCGCCAATATCCTCAAGGCCGCCTCCACCCTCATCGCCTTCAATGAAGGCAGGCTGGGCAAGACGCTGCATACCGACATGGCCGAGGGCGGCGAGAAGGTCACCCTCACCTCGGTCTGGGACAGCGAGGAGGAGGCCCGCCATATCGGCGAGGAAATCGAGCAATATCAGCGCCGGGGCGAGCAACTCAATTCCATCGCCATCCTGGTTCGCGCTTCCTTCCAGATGCGCGAATTCGAAGAGCGCTTCATCACCCTCGGCCTCAATTATCGCGTCATCGGCGGCCCGCGCTTCTACGAGCGCAAGGAAATCCGCGACGCCCTCGCCTATCTCCGCCTCGTCGCCCAGCCCGCCGACGATCTCGCCTTCGAGCGCATCGTCAATGTGCCCAAGCGCGGCCTCGGCGATTCCACCGTGAAAATCCTGCTGGAGACGGCCCGGCACCTCAATGTGCCGCTCCTCGCCGCCACCCGGACGCTGATCGAGACCGAGGAACTCAAGCCCAAGCAACGCACCACCCTGCGCGAACTGGTCATGCAATTCGACCATTGGGCCCAGCGCCTCGACGGCATGCACCATTGGGAAGTCGCCGAGCAGATCCTCGACGAGAGCGGCTATACCGGCATGTGGCAGGCCGACAAGTCACCGGACAGTCCCGGCCGGCTGGAAAACCTCAAGGAACTCATCCGCTCCATGGAGGAATTCGAAACCCTGGGCGGTTTCCTCGAACATATCTCGCTGGTCATGGACCGCGATAGCGGCGAAGCCGAAGACGCCGTCTCCATCATGACCCTGCACTCGGCCAAGGGCCTGGAATTCGACACCGTTTTCTTGCCCGGCTGGGAAGAGGGCCTTTTTCCCCATCAGCGCTCGCTGGACGAAAGCGGCCGCGCCGGACTGGAGGAAGAACGGCGCCTCGCCTATGTCGGCATCACCAGGGGCCGCAAGCGCGTGCGCCTCTCCGTCGCCCAGAACCGCCGCATTCACGGCCTTTGGCAATCGGCCATCCCCTCGCGCTTCCTTGACGAATTGCCCGCCGACGTGGTGGAGGTGACCGATACCGGCTCCTCCTATGGCGGTTATGGCTATGGCGGCGGCGCCAGCAGTCGCTTCAACAAGGCCGATCCGTTCGAAAGCGTCTATGAAACCCCCGGCTGGCAACGCGCCCGCGCCAACCAGGCCAGCCGCAAGAGCCCCGGCCCCCTGACCATCGAAGGCGAACTCGTCGCCCGCTCCGTCGATCTCGGCGGCCAGTCGAGCGGATTCGCCCTGGGCGAACGCGTCTTCCACCTCAAATTCGGTTATGGCAAAGTCATCCAGATCGAAGGCAACAAGCTGACCATCGACTTCGAAAAGGCCGCCACGAAAAAGGTGCTGGAGAGCTTTATCAGGAAGGCGTGACGCCGTTAGAGCATTTCCCGCCTAACCGAGATGAGGGAACGCAAGAACCCAGCTCTCCATCGCAAGTTCTTGAAGCAGCGCTATTCCTCTGGGCCTAGCGGCCATGCGACCGCCCTACCCCCATTCGTGAACGCTTCCATGGGAAGCTGAACACCCTAAATCCCCACGCCGCCCACCGGCTCGGTTTCGAATTGCTCCGCGAAGCTGGCGATCATCGGCCTGGCGCGGCTGATGGTCTCGCGCACTTCGGGGATGTGCAGCGAGGCCGCATGGCTCTGCTTGCTGTCCCACACTTCGGTAATCCAGATGCCGTCTTCGCTCCCCGGATCGCGCGCCAGCACATAGCTCAGGCAGCCCGCCATCGGCACCTGCCCCTCCTGCATCACCGTCAGCAACGCTTCGCGCTGGCCCGGCGCCGCCATCATCCGACCGATCAATCCATACATGATTTTACTCCTCGCCCGAACAAATGATGAACAAATCTCATCCCGGCGTCAAGCGCCGCCATTGACTTGCCCTGCCCTCGTGCAGCAATGAAGGCCAAACAGACCCCGAGGCCGCCCCATGTCCGTCGACCAGCTCTCCGTCTCGCTCACCAAGGAACAGGCCTATGCCCTGGTCGACGCCGTCTCCGAGCGCGACGATCTGGCATTGACCGCTTCGGCGCATGAAAACGAGGAGACGGGCGAATGGGTGTTCGAGGCCACTTGCGACAGCCCGCCCGACCTTGAAGCCTTTTCCGAACTGGCGCGGCAAGTGCTCGGTGGCGATGTCGCTTTTTCCGTCGAGCCCATTGATCCCGAGGTCAACTGGGTTGCCAAGTCGCTCGAAGGGCTCGCCCCGGTAATCGCCGGCGGCTTCTATGTCTATGGCAGCCATTCCAGCGATCCGGTCCCCCAAGGCCTGACCCCGATAAAGATCGAGGCGGCGCAAGCCTTCGGCACCGGCCACCACCAAACCACCACGGGCTGCCTCGAAGCCATCGAGATGGTTCTGCGCAAGCGCACCCCCGGCCGCATGATCGATATCGGCACCGGAACCGGCGTTCTCGCCATTGCCCTTGCCAAGCGCATTCACGCCAAAATCCTCGCGACCGATATCGACCCGATCGCGGTCGCGACGACCATTGAAAATGCGCGGGACAATGGCGTCGGCGATCAGATCGACGCCCTCGAAGCAATCGGCCTTGATCATGCCGAAATCGCCACGCGCGCGCCCTTCGACCTGATTGTCGCCAATATTCTCGCCGGCCCGCTGACCGAGATGGCGCCCGGCATCGGCCAGGTCGCACAGCCCGGCGCCCATGCCATCCTGTCCGGCATTCTCAATATTCAGGCCGATGGCGTCATCGCCGCCTATGATTCCGCCGGCTTCGCCCTGGAAGATCACCTCAAGCGCCAGGAATGGACCACTCTGGTCCTGCGGAAACGCTGACCCCGGCGCCATTCCGGCTTTGACGAAATCGACGCCTCAATCCCCCACTCGTCCCCCTCGCGCTTGACGCGAGGGTTCTTGGCGATCCGGGAGGAGACGCCATAGGCGATAGTGCGAGCGGGGGACACGAATATCGCCGCTTTCATGAAAGCTGAAACACCCCCAAAAAAGTAAAATCCCCGAAGCGGGCTCCGGGGATCGGCAGGGATCGTCAGCAGTAAGCCTGCAGCAATGTCAGGGGCGCTTGGTAACCGCGCCGATCAGCTGATACTGCATGCGGTAGCTGATCTGGCGGGAGGCTTCGCGGCCACGGGCATCGATCAGGCCACCCAAAGCGTTGCGAAAACCATTCTTGCTTTCAGTCATCTTCCACTCCATGTGCCGGAGGGTCCATCGCCATCCGACAATCTCTCTTTAGGCTGTTTGCGCCCTCTCGGTTAGGTGGCCACAGGCAGGTCAGCCATGCCGTTTTCGCAAGCGCGATTAACGGCGATCCGTCTTGTCCCGGCTGGCTTCATACTTGCGCCCATAAAGTTCGAGGTAGCGCTCGGCCTCGCGGGAGCGGCTTTCCACAATGGCATCGAAGGCGCGCTGAAAGAAATTCTGCTTCTTGTTCATTTGTCTCTCCTTGTCCTACGCCTTTAAGATAGGTTCGGATTGCGCGGCGACCACCGCCAGAAAATCAGGCCAGCCATGACCGGGGTGCACCCCGGCGCCAGGATATGCAGATGACCTCCTCTCCTTTCCCCCCCACCAGGTTCCAGTCATTCGACGAAAAGACCGATCCCGGTCAGGTCGCGCCCCGCCTGGCGGCGCTCCGCGTCGCCATGAAACAAGCCGGCTTCGACGCTTTCCTCATCCCCCGCGCCGATGCGCATCGGGGCGAATCCGTTCCCGCGAGCGAGGCGCGCCTGGCCTATGTCACCGGTTTCACCGGCTCGGCCGGGCTCGCCGTGATCGGATCGGAGAAGGCTGGGCTGTTTGTCGACAGCCGCTATACCTTGCAGGCCCCGGCCCAGACCGATACCGGCAAGATCGATGTGCATGAAGTCAATCAGGGCGGCATCAGCCCGGACGTGAAGCTTTATGTCCCCAAGGGCGGCCGGCTCGCCTATGATCCCTGGCTGCATACCCCGGGCGAGGTGCGCGACCTCGCCGAAAAACTGGCTGGTCATGCCGAAATCGTGCCCCATGCCAATCTGGTCGACGCGATCTGGAGCGACCGCCCGGCGCCGCCGGTCAGCCCCATCGAATTTCTCGGCCACAATCGCGCCGGGCGCACGGCCGCGGACAAGATCGCCTATCTCCATGACGTGCTCGCCGCCGAACCGGCCGACGCCGCCGTGCTGACCCTGCCGGAATCGATTTGCTGGCTGTTCAATATGCGCGGCCGCGATGTGCCCAACACCCCCTTCGTCCTGGGCTTCGCCATCGTGCCGGAATCCGGCCTGCCCACGCTCTATCTCGATGAAGCCAAGATCACGCCCGACCTGACCCGCGCGCTGGACGGCATCGCCACGATCGCCCCGAGCGCCACCCTGGCGGAGGCGCTGGAAAAGCTGGGATCGGACAAGCGGGCCGTCATCGTCGACCCGCAATCCGCTCCTGCCGCCGTCGCCGATATTCTGCGCCAAGCCGGCGCCGAAGTGGTTGAAAAGCGCGATCCCGTTCTCGGTCCCAAATCGCGCAAGAACGACGCCGAACTGGCCGGCATGCGCGAGGCGCACCGGCTGGATGGCGTCGCGCTGGCCAAATTCCTCTGCTGGTTCGATGCGGAAGCGCCCAAGGGCGAGTTGACCGAAATCGGCATCGTCACCGCGCTCGAAGCCTGCCGCCGCGAGGAAGAAACCTGCATCGATGCCAGTTTCGACACCATTTCCGGCGCCGGCCCCAACGGCGCTATCGTTCATTACCGGGTGACCGACAAGACCGACCGCCGGCTCAATGCCGGCGAACTCATGCTGGTCGATAGTGGCGCGCAATATCTGTCGGGCACCACCGACATCACCCGCACCCTCTATACCGGCTCGGCGACGCCGGAACAGAAGGACCGCTATACCCGCGTGCTCAAGGGCATGATCGCCATTTCCACCGCCCGCTTTCCCCGGGGCACGACCGGCGCGCAGATCGACGTGCTGGCGCGGCAATATCTCTGGCAGAAGGGCATCACCTATAATCACGGCACCGGCCATGGCGTCGGCGCCTTTCTCGGCGTGCATGAAGGCCCGGTGGGCATCGCCCCGCGCTACACCCTGCCCCTGGAGGCCGGCAATATCCTGTCCAACGAACCGGGCTATTACAAAACCGGCGAATACGGCATCCGCATCGAGAACCTGCTCGTGGTCCGGGACGCCGAAGACTTCCCCGGCTATCTGGATTTCGAAACCCTCACCCTGGCACCCATCGATACGCGGCTGATCGAGCCCGGCCTGCTCACCGCCGACGAACGCGACTGGCTCAACGATTTCCACGCCCGCGTGTGGACCGAGATCGGCCCGCTGCTGCAAAGCAAGGCCAAGGATTGGCTTAAGCACGCCACCGCCGCCATCTGAGGGATTATGCGCCTATTCCTCCGCTGCGCCCTCCCCTTGAGGCAATCTATCGCCCATGGCTTCGATAGCGCCGCTTTCCCGGATCGTCACCCTCGCGTCAAGCGCGAGGGTGACGAGCGTGGTGTGATCTCCGATAGCCTTCCTCGCCTGCGTTCGAGAACGCGAAAACGCATCAGCCCCCGACCCGCTCGAACCATTCGTCCTCGCTGATCACCTCGACGCCCAGCGCCTGCGCCGATTTCAGCTTCGATCCGGCGCCGGGGCCGGCGACCAGAATATCGGTTTTCGCCGACACCGAGCCGGCCACCTTGGCCCCCAGCCGTTCGGCCATGGCCTTGGCTTCCGAGCGGGTCATTTTTTCCAGGGAGCCGGTAAACACCACCGTCTTGCCCGCCACCTGGCTGTCGGTGGCGATGCTGAGCACATAGGGCTGCGGCTGCACCTGCCGCAGCAGCGCCTCCAGCACATCGTCATTGCGTTCATTGCCGAAAAAATCGGCCAGCGCCCCGATCACCGTGCCGCCTATGCCGTCCACGGAAGGAAATGCCGCGATCGGGTCCGCCGCCGCCGCCACGTCCTTGCCGACGCGGATCAATTCTTCCATCGTTCCGAATGTGCGCGCCAGCGCCGCCGCCGTGGTCTCCCCGATATGGCGGATGCCCAGCGCGAAAATGAACCGGTCCAGTTCCGGCTGCCGCCGCGCATCGATGGCGGCGAACAGCTTGTCCAGTCCCTCGAAATTTCGCTCATCGACGCTCCGCACATTCTTGCGCACCCTGCCCGAAGCGGCCTCGCGGGCCCTGGCCTGCTCCTCGCGCCGCTCGGCCAGCGCCAGTTGCACTTCGGGCCGCCGATCCTTAAGCGTGAAAATCTCGGCGGCGTTGCGCACCAGGCCCTTGGCGAAGAAGAGATCGATATTCTCTGCCCCCAGCCCCTCGATATCCAGCGCCCCGCGCGACACGAAATGCCGCAAGCCCTCCACCGCCTGGGCCGGGCAGATCAATTCGCCGGTGCAGCGCCGCCGCGAATCCTCCTTGCCGGTCTTGGGGTTGATCTCCCGCGTGGCGGGCGAGCCGCAAACCGGGCAGGTCTGCGGAAATTCATAGGGCACCGCCCCCTCCGGCCGCTTGTCGAGCACCACCCGCACGATCTGCGGAATGACGTCGCCGGCCCGTTGTACGACAACGCTGTCGCCGATCCTTATATCGATCCCCTCGCGGATCGGCTCGCCCTTGCTGTCGACGCCTTTGATGTAATCTTCGTTGTGCAGCGTGACATTCTCCACCACCACGCCGCCGACCGTCACCGGCTCCAGCCGCGCCACCGGCGCCAGCGTACCGGTCCGGCCCACCTGGATGTCGATGGCCCGCACCACGCTCGTCGCCTGCTCGGCCGGGAATTTATGGGCGATGGCCCAGCGCGGCTCGCCGGTCACATAGCCCCAGCGCTTTTGCAGCTCGATCCGGTCGACCTTGTAGACCACCCCGTCGATGTCATAGCCGAGAGAAGCCCGCTGCGCCTCGATGTTCCGGTAATGGGCGATCAGCTCGTCCGCCGAAGCCGCGCGCACCATGAGCGGGCTGACCTTGAACCCCCATTCGGCGAATTTCTGCACCGCCCCGAACTGGCTGTCGGCCGGCTCGCTGCTGGCCAGGCCCCAGGCATAGGCGAAGAATTTGAGATTGCGGCTGGCGGTGATGGAGGGATCCTTCTGCCGCAGCGAGCCGGCCGCCGTATTGCGCGGATTGACGTAATCCTGGCCGCCAATCGCCGCCGAGCGCTGTTTCAGCGCCTGGAATTCGGCATAGGTCATATAGACCTCGCCGCGAATTTCGATCACTTCCGGCCAGCCCGAACCGGCCAGCCGCTCCGGAATATCCTCGATCGTGCGCAGATTGGCGGTTATGTCCTCGCCCACCGTCCCGTCGCCGCGCGTGGCGCCCCGCACGAAGATTCCGTTCTCATAGCGCAGCGATGCCGACAGCCCGTCGATCTTGGGCTCGGCGGTAAAGGCCAGCTCCAAATCCTTGTCCCGCTCGAAAAACCGCCGCCCGCGCTCGATGAAATCGACCACGTCCTGATCGCTATAGGCCTTGGCCAGACTGAGCATGGGCGCGCCATGCCGCACCTTGGCAAAGCCTTCCGCCGGCGCCGCCCCCACCTTGCCCTTGGGGCTGTCCGCCCGCACCAGTTCCGGAAACGCCTCTTCTAGCGCGTCATTACGCTGTTTCAGCGCGTCATATTCGGCGTCGCTGATCTCCGGCGCGTCATTCTGATGATAGGCAATGTCCGCCGCCGCGATAGCGGCCGCCAGCCGCTCCAGTTCAATGCGGGCTTCGTCCTCGGACAGATCGACAACGTCTTTTTGCGGCAATTCGGACATGGGGGAACTCAGCACGAACAGGAAAATGAACATTACCCACCGGGTCGTTCCCGTGAAAGCGGGAATGACCCGGTGACTTCCGGATCTATCCCAATGCGCTCAGCAATTTCTTGGCGGCAGCGCGCGCTTCATTGGAAATCTCCGCCCCGGCCAGCATGCGCGCCACCTCCTCCTGCCGCGCATTCTTGTCCAGCGGCTGGACATGGGTGCGCATGAACGCCCCCTCATTCACCATCTGCTTTTCGATGAGCAGGTGCCGGTCGGCCCGCGCCGCGACCTGTGGGGCGTGGGTCACCGTGAGCACCTGCACCCCACTGGCCAGCCGCGCCAATCGCCGCCCGATCGCATCGGCCACCGCGCCGCCGACCCCGGTGTCGATTTCGTCGAAGATCAGCACCGGCGCCGAACCGCGATCGGCCAGCACCACTTTGAGCGCCAAGAGGAACCGGCTCAATTCACCGCCCGACGCCACCTTGAGCAGCGGCCCGGCTGCCGTCCCCGGATTGGTCTGCACATGAAAGGCGATCTGGTCCAGGCCCGCCGCCGCGACACGCTCGCCATCGACCTGGTGATCGACGATGAACCTGGCCGCCCCCAGCTTGAGATCGGGCAATTCGGCTTCCACTGCCCTGCTCAGCGCCTTGGCCGCCTTTTTGCGCCCGGCGCTCAGCATATCGGCCGCCTCGCGATAACGCGCCCGCGCCGCCGCCTCTTCGGCTTCCAGCGCCTTGAGCCGGCTTTCCCCGCTCTGCAAGGTGTCGAGATCGCCCCGATACTTCTCCAGCACGTCGGCCAGCCCGTCGCAAGACGTCTGATGCTTGCGCGCCGCCGCCCGCAAGGCGAAGAGCCGCTCTTCGACCGCCTCCAATTCCCCGGGATCGAACGCCATTTCCCGCTTCACGTCTTCGAGCGCGTCATTCGTCCGGTCCAGCGCCACCAGCGAGGCGTCCAGCGCGTCGACGATCGGCTGAAACAGGCTGGCTTCGCCATCGACCTTGCGCACCAGCCGGCGCAGCAAAGATGCCAGGGCCGGCGACGGCGCATTGGCGCCGTTGAGGATGTCATCGATTTCGGCCACATCCGACGCAGCCTTTTCGGCCTGCTGCAATTGCTGCCGCCGCGCGGCCAATTCGTCCTCCTCGCCGGCTGCCGGCCTGAGCTTTTCCAGCTCCTCCACCGTATGGCGCGCATAATCCTCGGCCGCCACGGCTTCCGCCACCAGCGCCCGCTGCTCCTCGACCGCCTGTTGCGCCTCGACCAGCGCTGCCCAGTTTTCGCGCACCATGGCGCCTTCGGCATTCAACTCGCCGAAGGCATCCAATGCGGCGCGGTGCGTCGCCACATCCACCAGCGCCCGCTCGTCGTGCTGGCCATGAATTTCGATGATCTGGCTGCCCACCTTCTGGAGCAGCGAGGCGGAAACCGGCTGGTCATTGATGAAGGCGCGGGTGCGCCCATCGGCGAATTGCACCCGCCGCAGGATGACGTCTTCATCGTCGGGAATCGCATTGTCGCGCAACAGCGTCCGCGCCGGATGGCCGGGCGCCAGTTCCAGCACCGCAACCACCTGGCCGCTATCCTGCCCCAGCCGCACCAGCGAGGCATCGCCGCGCCCGCCCAGCGCCAGCGCCAGCGCATCCAGCAGAATGGACTTGCCGGCCCCGGTCTCGCCGGTCAGCACCGTCATGCCCGCGCCCAGCGCCAGGTCGAGCTGGTCGATAAGAACGATATTGCGGACCGACAGCGCGTTGAGCATGCGCGAGTTTCCCGAATTGGACCGATAGCCCGATATAACACCGTCCCGCCGGCGTCACCGATTCATCGACCCCGCTTCCACAGCAAAGACCGGTGAACGGCATGATAATGAACTAGAACAAAATGGCAACATTGTTTTTGATGGAGATATCCGCCACGGCACAATCTTCCGCAAACCTCATCCTGGGTCCCCAGCAGACCTCATCCTGAGCTTGTCGAAGGACGAGGTCGGGAAACTCAATGCTCACCCCATGGTTCGACAAGCTCACCATGAGGCTCTCGATGGGAATAGACCTCATCCTGGGTCCCACACCCCCAGAAGACCTCATCCTGAGCCTGTCGAAGGACGAGGTCGAAAACGCGATGCCCACCCCATCGTTCGACAAGCTCACCATAAGCTCCTCCATAGAGCGGCCATAGGAGCCCCCGGCGAACCCCCGAAAATAAAAAGGGCCCCGAACGGGGCCCTTCCTGCTTTTCGATGATCTGCCGCTTAGCGCCTATGCGACGCCAGCCAGCTGCCGGAATTCAGCTGCGGCGCCAGGCCCTGCTTGCCCAGCAGCTCGAAGCCGCGCTTGTACCAATCGCTGGACGGGTAATTGTGGCCCAGCACGGCCGCCGCCGACATCGCCTCATTCGTGAGGCCCAGCAGCAGATAGCTTTCCGTCAGGCGATACAGCGCTTCCTCGACATGAGTCGATGTCTGCCACTTTTCCACCACCTCGCGGAAGCGGTTGATCGCGGCGGCATATTGGCCATTGCCCAGATAATAGCGTCCCACCGACATTTCCTTGCCGGCCAATTGGTCGAAGGCGACCAGCAGTTTTTCCTTGGCGTCGATGGCGTGTTCGGATTTGGGATAATTGTTGATGAGCAATTGATAGGTGTCGATGGCATCGCGCGACAATTGCTGGTCGCGGGTGATGTCCTTGATCTGGGCGAAATAGGCGGTGCCCTTGAGCCAGAGAACGTAAGGCACGTCCTTGCCATTGGGATAGAGCGCCAGGAACCGGTCGGCGGCCAGAATCGCCTCGTCCAGCTTGCCGCTGCGATAATTCGCATAGACCAGCATCAGCTTGCCCTGCTCGGTCAGCGCATCGCGCGGATGCTGGCGTTCGAGCTGTTCCAGCTTCTTGATCGCGGTCTGGTAATATTGGCGATCCATGTCGTCCAGCGCGCCCTGATAGAGCGAGGCGGCCGGCACGATGGGCTCTTCCCTGACCTTGGGCGGGCTGAACAGGCTACAGCCGGCAAGCGCCGCGGCGACGAGCCCGATGGCGGCGATCCGGGCGGCCCGGCTGGAAAACTGGCTGAAAACGACAAGTTTCACGAACTGCCCCGTTCCTAATCATTCCGCATAAGGGCTGCGGCGTAGTTGGCAAATGGATCAAAACTGTGGCGCGGCTTGCCGGGAGCGCCCCCGGATCAGCGCACGGACCGCAGATAGTGATGAACCTCCAGACCGTCCGGCTGGTCGTCGAATGCCTCGAATTCCAGCGGCAGGTCTTCCGCGCCGACTATCTCATAATTGGCTTCGCTCGAAAAGAGACCGGCCAGAACATGTGCATTGAGCGCGTGTCCGCCCTTATAGGAGCGGAACCGGCCCCAGATGGGCAGCCCGCCCAGCGACAGGTCGCCGATGGCGTCGAGCAGCTTGTGGCGCACGAATTCGTCCTCGTAGCGCAGCCCGCCCGGATTGAGGATGCGATCCTCGTGCACGGTGATCGAATTGTCGAGGCTGGACCCCAGGGCATAGCCGGCCTGGCGCAGAATCTTGGCGTCGCGCACGAAACCGAAAGTGCGGGCGGGCGCCACATCCTCGAAATAGCGGCGCGGCGTCCAGTCGAAAATCATCCGCTGCCGGCCAATGACCTTGGAATCGAAATCGATCTCCAGGTCCAGCGCCCGGCCGTTATAAGGTTCGAGCGCCGCGAAGGCGTCGTTATTGCGCACGGTGACCGCCCGCACGACCTTGAGGAACCGGCGCTGCGCCGGCTGGATTTCCACGCCGCACGCCAGAATGGCTTCGGCGAAGGGAAAAGCCGAGCCGTCCATAATCGGACATTCGGGGCCGTCAAGCGTGATGAGCGCATTGTCGACGCCCATGCCCGACAGCGCGGAAACCACATGCTCCACCGTCGCCACGCTGATGCTGTCGCCCAGATCGAGCGTCGTGCACAGCGTCGTGCGGCTGACGCGCGAATGATGCACCGGCACCGCATTGCTCATCCGGCCTTCGCCCAGGTCGCGGCGAATGAGATAGCCGCTATCGGGGGCCGCGGCGGCGATCGTCAACGTCACCGATTGCGCGCTGTGAACGCCATAGCCGGAGAAGCTGATCTCACCGGCGAGCGTGCGCTGGCGCGTCAATAGCTTGTTCATACGTCGAGATACTCCGTGACGACTTCACGCTCGTGAGAACTGTTAGCCAAAAAAAACTCGGTGCGGAAGCCGCACCGAGTGAGCTTTCGGTAAACGATCAACAGCTGATCAGCCGTGTTTACGCAGGAATGCCGGTATTTCCAAGTGTTCCTTTGCCGTCGGGCCTGCCGGGACACGTCCCTGATTGTCGAGATTGCCGCGTGCGCCTTCGCTGGCCGGCGGAACCCGCGAAGTCCTTGCGCCACCGGCCTCGATGGCGCTGCGCGCCGCCGCGTCATCGGCCAGCGAGCGCTGCGGCTCGCTGCGCGTCTGCGGCTGCTGCTGGCTCAGATTGATGCCCACATTGGAGGCCAGGCGCTTGAACAGGGCGCGCGCATTGCGCGGCTCGGCGTCCTGACGTTCCGCCGCATCCTGTGACCGACGTGCAACAACTGGCAGTTCCTCGGTGCGCGGCATCCGGCGCTGTCCGTCCGGACGGGCGGCGTGCGAGGGCACATAGACGCTCGGGATCGGCTGCTCTTCGGGCATTTCCGCCTCTTCGGGCTCGGCCATGGCCTCGGCTTCCGGCATATAGGGCTCGACCAGGATGCCATCATCCTCATGGGCATAATGCTGGGCCGGCGGCTGGGCCGCGAAGGCCTGGGCGACGGCGGCTTCCACCTGGTAGCCGATATCCTCTTCCTCCTGCATGACCGGCTCGGCGGCCGGCGGCACGACCGAGCGCTCGGCCGGCACATGGCGCTTCACCGATAGCGGCGTGCGCGACGCATTCGGCTTGGCCGGCTCCAGCGCCTGCACCATGGTCGCATCGGTGCCGGTGGCCACCACCGACACGCGGATCGTGCCGTTGAGGTTCGGATCGTAGGTCGCGCCCAGGATGATATTGGCGTCGGTATCGACTTCCTCGCGAATGCGGCTCGCCGCTTCGTCCACTTCATAAAGCGTCAAATCCGGCCCGCCGGTGATCGAGATCAGCAGCCCGCGCGCCCCCTGCATCGACACATCGTCGAGCAGCGGATTGGCGATGGCGGCCTCGGCGGCATGGCGGGCGCGATCTTCACCCGATGCCTCGCCCGTCCCCATCATCGCCTTGCCCATGCCGCGCATCACGGCGCGCACGTCGGCGAAGTCGAGATTGATCAGGCCTTCCTTGACCATCAGGTCGGTGATGCAGGCGACGCCGGAGAACAAGACCTGGTCGGCCATGGCGAAAGCGTCGGCGAAGGTGGTCTTCTCATTGGCCACCCGGAACAGGTTCTGGTTGGGAATGACGATCAGCGTATCGACATGGCGATGCAGCTCATCGATGCCGTCATCGGCCAGCCGGGTGCGACGATTGCCTTCGAAATTGAACGGCTTGGTGACCACGCCAACCGTCAGAATACCCTGCTCGCGGGCCGCGCGCGCCACCACCGGGGCCGCGCCGGTGCCGGTGCCGCCGCCCATGCCGGCGGTAATGAACACCATATGCGAGCCGGACAGGTGATCGTTGATCTCGTCCCAGCTTTCCTCGGCCGCCGCCCGGCCCACTTCCGGATGCGAACCGGCGCCCAATCCTTCGGTGACGCCGACGCCGAGCTGGATGATACGCGGCGCCTTGGACAGGGCCAGGGCTTGCGCGTCGGTATTGGCGACGACGAAATCCACCCCGTCCAGACCGGATTCGATCATGTTGTTAACGGCGTTGCCGCCGCCGCCGCCCACACCGAACACGGTGATGCGGGGCTTGAGTTCCTGGATATCCGGGATGGTGAGATTGATGGTCATAGAAGGCCCCATACTGGCGTGGTTGGTTAACATTTACCCGCCCATTCGTTAACCGCAGCCTAACAAGTGAGTCGTTCCCGTTAACTTCCGCGCAAATTGCGACAGGACACGCCTGCCAATTGCCTTGCCGTTAACCATGCCGCGCCGGCGCATCCGCTAAAAACTCGTGCGCAGCCAATTGCCGACCCGGGCGAAATAGCCATCGGTGCCGGTAAGCTTTCCCCTTCCGCGCGGCTCGACATATTCCTGCCCGCAGACCTGCGGATAGACCAGCATTCCCGCCATGGTGGCGAAGGCGGCGCCCTTGGCGATGTCCGGCAGGCCGGCAATGCCCATCGGTCTGCCATTGCGCACATTGCGCGCCAGGGTCCGGCGCGCCACTTCCGGCAGGCCGGTCATTTCGCTGGCGCCCCCGGTCAGCACGAAACGGCGTCCGCACACATCCATCATGCCCGTCGCCTGCATCCGGTCGCGGATCGCGGTGAGGATTTCCTCGATGCGCGGGCGCATGATGCGCGTCAGCACCGCCCGTGGAATCTGGCCGGGCGCCTCGTCATGGCTGGCGCCCACCGGCTGGATCGCGATCATCTCGCGCTCGTCGGCCTGCCCCGGCAGCACCGAGCCATGCAGCGTCTTCAGCCGCTCGGCATCGGCCACGCTGACCGACAGCTGCCGGGCAATGTCCAGCGTCAGATGATGCCCGCCAATGGCGATGGCGTCGGCATAGACCATATGCCCGTCATTGAAGACCGAAACCGTGGTCGTGGCCCCGCCAAAATCGATGCAGGCGACGCCCAGCTTGGCCTCGTCATCCACCAGCGTCGCCAGCCCCGAAGCGTAAGGGGTCGCCACCAGGGCCTCGATCTGCAAATGGCAGCGATGCAGCACCAGTTCCAGATTGCGCATCGCCAGGGTCTCGGCGCTCACCACGGCGACGTCGACGCCGAGCTTTTCGCCCACCATGCCCTTGGGGTCGCGAACCCCCCTATTGCCGTCCAGGGCGTAACCGATGGGTAGCGCATGGATGATCGAGCGCTCCGGCCGCACCGAACGCGAATTGACCGCCTTCAGCACCCGGACGATATCGGCCTTCTCCACTTCCTGCCCGTCCAGCGACACGGCGGCGGAAAAGGTCTCGGAGCCCAGCCGTCCGGCGGTCACGTTCACCAGCACGCTTTCCAGCGTCAGTCCCGCCGCGCGTTCGGCCATGCCGACCACATTGCGGATGGCCTGCTCGGCCTTTTCGATATCCACCACCACGCCGCTCTTGACCCCGGTGGAGGGGCCATAGCCGAAACCGATCACCTCGGCCTGATGGGTGCGGCCCTTGAGCGACTTGCCTTCGGCGCGCGGAACCAGGCGGGCGATGACGCAACAGATCTTGGTGGACCCGATATCGAGCACCGCCACCAGCGTCGTCTTGCCGGGTTGGACCGGCCGCAGCCGGGACGTCATCGCATCGGTCATCATGATTTATCGGATTCTTCGGTCTTGTTGGGGCGAATGGCGACGATCGTATCGAGGCGCAGATCGATGATCGAAACGTCGCGGTCGAGAAGCTGATATTGGTCCTGATAGGACACGAGCCGGCGCAAAGCCGGCGCCACGCCCTGCTCCGGCAATTGCACGCGCAGCCCGGTATCGTAGATCAGGTCCCAGCGCCGGTCGGCAATGCGCGACAGCGCGACGAGCCCGTCCTGCAAGCGCGGCACGGTGCCGATCGCCCGGATCATCACCAGGGCGTCGTCGGCGGCCCCGTCCCCGATGACCAGGGGCAGTTCGCCATAAGCGCCGCGATCCTCGCCGATCTGGTCGCCGCGTCCGTCGATCACGAACGTCACCCCATCCACCCGCCAGCGCGCCACCGGTACTTTTTCGGTGATCACCACCGCCACGTCGCCCGGATAGGTCTTGCGGACAGTAACCGCCTGCACGGCCGGCAATTCGGCGATGCGCTGGCGCGCCGCATCCACATCGAAGCCCAGCGTCGAGGTGTGCGGCGCGATGCCGAGCGCGTCGAAAATGTCCTGTTCGGCGGTAAGCGTCTGCCCGCTTATGGAGATTTCGCCGATGGCCAGCCCTGCCTGGGCGAAATTGCCCTGGGCGATTTCGCCCAGCATCGCGGCAAGATTGCCGATCGGCTCGCGCAATTGATAGACACCCAGCGCCGCAGCGGCGAGCACGACCATGAGCACGCCCCGGCGCACCAGGCGGCCGTGCAAGACCAGGGCGCGATTGACCCGATTGGCGAGCCGCCGGCGCTGTGTGCGGACGGGAACAGGCAATGCGCGCGGATGAACCATCTGCGCGCCGGCGAGAAAGGTCTCGCTCTTTACCTGTTGCAACTCGCGTCCTCCACCATCCAGGAGACCAGATCTTCAAAGCTGTGCCCGACATGGGCGGCCTGCTCGGGCACCAGGGAGGTCGGCGTCATGCCTGGCTGGGTGTTGATTTCCAGACAGACGAGTTCGCCATCCTCGCCGGCCGCGTCGTTGTAGCGGAAGTCCGTCCGCGTCACGCCACGGCAGCCGAGCGCCAAATGCGCAGCCAGGCTAAGCTTTTGCACTTTGTCGTAAATTTTAGGTTTAATGTCGGCGGGAATGGTGTGAAGTGATCCGCCCTGGGCATATTTCGCTTCGTAATTGTAAAAGCTGAGATCGGTGACGATCTCGGTGACGGCCAATGCCACATCGCCCATCACCGCGCAGGTCAGTTCGCGCCCGGGAATATAGCGTTCCACCATGACCTGCTCGCCGCAATTCCAGTCCTCGCGCAGGATTTCCTGCGGCGGATGGCTGGTTCCGGTCTTGACGATGAAGACGCCGAAGCTCGATCCTTCGGCTATCGGCTTGATCACATAGGGGGGCGCCATGACATGGGAGCGCGCCACTTCCTCCCGGCCCGCAATGACATGGTCGGTCACCGGAACCCCGGCGGCCTTGAGCATGATCTTGGCCTGGTGCTTGTCCATGGCCAGCGCCGAGGCCAATACCCCGGAATGGGTATAGGGGATTTGGAGCAATTCCAGCACGCCCTGCACCATGCCGCTTTCGCCGAACGGGCCATGCAGCGCGTTGAAGGCGACATCCGGCTTGAGGTCGAGCAGGACATTGGAAAGATCGCGGCCCACATCGACTTCGGTGACCCGATAGCCGGCCCGACCCAGCGCTGCGGCGCATTCACGGCCCGAACTCAGCGACACCTCGCGCTCATTCGACCATCCCCCCATGAGAACGGCGACATGCTTGGTCATGGCAGGATCCTGTCTGAAATCTGGAAAAGCAGCGCCGCATCATGCTTCTCCCGCTCGGGGATGAGGCGGCCTGAAGGGCCGGATGAGGGGGATCGGTGCGGCCTGAAATCCCCAAAAGCCGACACCGCACCATTCTTCTCCCCCTCGGGGAGAAGGTGGCCCGCAGGGCCGGATGAGGGGGACACCATCACGCCGCTCCCTTCTCCACCAGCGCGCCCAGCTCCGCCGGCAGCGCCGCCGCCCATTGGGTAATATTGCCTGCACCGAGGCAGACCACGTAATCGCCGTCTTCCACCCGGCTCGCCAGCAATGCCGCCAGCGCTTCCGGTCCATCCAGCACCCGCGCGTCGCGATGCCCGCGCGCGGTTATGCGATTGACCAGTTCCTCATGCGTCACCCCGGCAATGGGCTGCTCGCCCGCTGCATAGATCGGCGCGACGATTACCGTGTCGGCATCGTTGAAGCAGGCGGCGAAATCGTCGAACAGGTCATGTACCCGGGAATAGCGATGCGGCTGCACCACGGCCACGACATCGCGCCGCGCCGATTGCCGCGCCGCCTGCAGCACTGCCGCGATCTCCACCGGATGATGTCCATAATCGTCGATGATGGTTACGCCGCCGACCTCGCCGGTCTTGCTGAAGCGCCGTTTCACCCCGGTGAAGCCCTTCAGGCCCCGGCGGATGGCCTCTGCCGGCACATGCAATTGATCCGCCACGGCAATCGCCGCGGTGGCATTCAGCGCATTATGGATACCGGGCATGGGCAATTGCAGCCCGTCGATGCGCAATTGCGTCTGGCGGATCCGGTCGCGGATTTCCACCGAGAAATGCTGCACCCCGTCCCGGTTCTCCAGATCGACCAGCCGGACGTCGGCCTGCGGATTGCGGCCATAGGTAATGACCCGCCGGTCGAGAATATCGCCCACCAGGGCCTGGACCTCGGGATGATCGAGGCACATTACCGCGAAGCCGTAGAACGGCACGTTCTCGACGAATTGGCGAAATGCCTTCTTCACCCCGTCGAAGTCGCCATAATGATCGAGATGCTCGGCATCGATATTGGTCACGACCGCCACGTCTGCCGGCAGCTTGACGAAGGTGCCGTCGCTCTCGTCGGCCTCCACCACCATCCACTCGCCGCCGCCCAGCCGCGCATTGGTGCCATAGGCATTGATGATGCCGCCATTGATGACGGTCGGGTCGAGATTGCCGGCATCCAGCAGGGTCGCCACCAGCGTCGTCGTCGTGGTCTTGCCATGCGTGCCGCCAATGGCGATGGCGGTCTTGAACCGCATGATCTCGGCCAGCATTTCGGCCCGGCGCACGATGGGCAGCGCCCGGGCGCGGGCCGCGACCAGTTCGGGATTGTCCTTCTTGATGGCGGAGGACACCACCACGACCTCGGCCTGACCCAGATTGTCGGCGCTCTGGCCGATTTCGACCCTGATCCCCATATCGCGCAGCCGCTGCACATTGGGATTGAGCGAGGCATCGGAGCCCTGCACCACATAGCCTTGGTTATGCAGGATTTCGGCAATGCCGCTCATGCCGATGCCGCCGATGCCGATGAAATGGACCGGCCCCATATTGCGTGGCATCTTCATGATCGGGGTCCTTCTTTGATCTGGCTATGCTTGCCGGCCAGCGCCTCCGCCAGGTCGGCCAGTTTCTCGACCGCATGGGGTTGTCCCAGCGAACGCGCCGCCTCGGCGGCTTGCTGCAAGAGCGGCGGATCGGTCAACAAGTCGTGCAGCCGAGTGGCAAGCGATTGCGGTGAAAGCGTGGCCTGTTCCGCCACCCATCCGCCGCCACCCTCTTCGAGGAAGCGGGCATTATATTTCTGGTCGGCATCGAGCGATCCCGGCAGCGGGATGAGAATGGCCGGGCGGCCGAGAACCGCCAGCTCGGCAATGGTCGATGCCCCCGCCCGGCAGATGACCAGATGCGCCTGGGCGATACGTTCCGGCAGATCGGCGATAAAGCTGGCGATTTCGACGCTGACCCGCGCTCGACGGTAACAGTCTGTTACCCGCTCGACGTCTTCGCTACGCGCCTGGTGCACGATTTGCAGCCGGCTTCGCATCGGCGGCGGCAGCAATGCGATCGCCTCCGGCACGATCTCCGACAGCGCCCGCGCCCCCTGGCTGCCGCCGGTAATCACCAGCCGGATCGGTCCTTTATCGTCCGGCGCCGGATAGGGCGTACCGATCAGATTGCGCACCCGATCCCGCACCGGATTGCCGGTCACCACCTTGTCCAGCCCATGCTGGTCGGCGAATTTGGTAGTCGGAAAACTCATGGCCAGCATATCGGCAAAGCGCGCCAGCGCCCGGTTCGCCCGGCCCATCACCGCGTTCTGTTCATGTAAAATGCCAGGGATTCCAAGGACATTGGCGGCAATGAACGGCGGAAAAGTCGGATAGCCGCCAAAGCCGACCACCGCATCGGGCCGCAATTTGCGCAGCTTTCCATGCGCTGCGGCGATGCCCCGAAGAATGGTGAGACCAGCCGAAACCAGCTTGATCGGATTACCGCCCGAGGGTGTCGCCGCCGGCACGATATGGATTTGCCGCGCCGGAAAATCGGCGCCATAACTCTCCACCCGGTGATCGGTCATCAGCTCGACCGCGTGACCGCGCCGGGTCAATTCCTGAGCCAGCGCCATGGCCGGAAAGAGATGCCCCCCCGTACCGCCCGCCATGAGGACAAAAGTTTTCATTCCGCCGGGGCTACCACGGCGCTGCGGTAGGAGGGAAGCCCGGTCGCCATCCGTTCTTCAGGCTTGGTGCGGGTCAGCGCCAGCATCAGCCCCATGCCGAACGCCACCGCCAGCATCGAGGTGCCGCCATAGGAAACGAAGGGCAGCGTCATGCCCTTGGGCGGAACGAGATTGAGGTTCACCGCGAGATTGATGCCCGATTGCATGGCGAATTGCACCGCGATGGTCGAGGCCGCAAGCCTTGCGAACAGGCTGGTTTGCCGCTGCGCCGCAAGCATCGCCCGCACGACGATGAAGCCGATCAGCGCCACCAGGCCGATGCAGAACAGGATGCCGAACTCCCCCGCGGCGGCCGAGAACACATAATCGGCATGGGCGTCGGGAATCAGCTTCTTGGCCAGCGATTCACCCGGCCCCCGCCCGAACCAGCCTCCCTCCATCAGCGACTGCAAGGCCCGGTCGATCTGATAGGTATTGCCGCCGCCGTCAGGATTGATGAACGTGTCGATGCGTCGCGCGAAGTGCGGGAAGAACGCATAGGCCCCGAACAGCAACGCACCGCCGGCACCGGCCAGGCCGAAAATGATCCACCAGGAAATACCGGAAAAAAACAGCAGTACCGCCCAGGTCGCCATGACCAGCGCCGTCTGCCCCAGATCCGGTTGCAGCAACAATGCGCCGACAATGGCCAGCATGATCAGGGTCGCGATTATCCGGCCGGGCACATTGCGATGGATCATATATTCGGAAAACAGCCAGGCGCCGATCACCGCGAAGGCCGGCTTGACGAATTCCGAAGGCTGCAAGGATTGCCCGGCGATGGACAGCCAGCGGCGCGCGCCTTTGACCTCGGTGCCGAAGCGCAGCGTCGCCCAGAGCATGATGGTCATGGCGATCAACACGCCCAAAGCCGCGAACCGCGCCTGGCGCTGGCTCAGCAGTGACGTGGCCAGCATGACCGGCACGGCCAGTACGGCAAAGAAAGCGTGACGGATAACGAAATGCCATTCGTCCAGGCCGATGCGTTCGGCCACGGCCGGGCTGGCGCCGAAGCTTAGCACCACTCCGCCCATCAGGAGCAGGATCAGCGCTCCCAGCAATTCTTTATCAATCGACCACCACCACTCGGCGAGCGGGGTCTTTTCGGCGCGGGAAAACATCATCGGGGCAGCCCGGTACTCGATACAAACTGTCTCGAATTGTATCGGAGCTTTGGTTACCGATTTGCCAAGGTTTTCGCGTTTTGCGAGTCGCAGGAGAAAAGATCGGCCGTCGCGCAGGCTTGTCCGCCTACCGCAATTTCAGGCTTGATAACCCGATCAGTGCCAGCACGAAGGAGATGATCCAGAACCGGATCACCACCTGGCTCTCGGTCCAGCCGAGATGCTCGAAATGGTGGTGGATCGGCGCCATCCGGAACACCCGCTTTCCGGTCAGCTTGAACGAGGTGACCTGCACGATCACCGAAACGGCTTCCAGCACGAACAGCCCGCCGATAATGGCCAGCACGATTTCATGCTTGGTCGCCACGGCGATGGCGCCCAGGGCGCCGCCCAGAGCCAGAGAGCCGGTATCGCCCATGAAAATCTGCGCCGGGGGCGCGTTGAACCAGAGGAAACCCAGCCCTGCCCCGATCAGCGCGCCGCAGACCACGGCGAGTTCCGCCGTGCCGGGCACCGCATTGAGCAGCAGATAATCGGCATAGTTCTGGGACCCGACGAGATAGGCGATGAGCCCGAAACAGGCAGCCGCCACCATGACCGGCACGATGGCAAGGCCATCGAGCCCATCGGTGAGATTGACTGAATTGCCCGCCGCCACCACCACGAAACCGCCGAACAGGATGTAGAAATAGCCCAGGTTGAGAGCCAGATCCTTGACGAAGGGGAATAGCAGCGAGGTGCCGTAGGAGCCCGAGGCGAGCTGGGAAATGAAGAAGGCCGCCATCGCGCCGATAATCGCCTCCAGCATCAGCCTTTGCTTGCCGCCGAAGCCGGCATGGCTCATGCGCTTGACCTTGAGATAATCGTCGTAGAAGCCGATGGCGCCGAAGCCCACGGTCACGAAGAGCACCACCCAGACATAGCCGTTGGTAAGGTTCGACCAGAGCAGCGTCGAGATCACCGCGCCGGACAAGATCATCAGCCCGCCCATGGTCGGCGTGCCCTTCTTGGTCAGCAGATGCCCCGCCGGACCGTCTTCGCGGATCGGCTGGCCGCCTCCTTGTTTCAGCCGGAGCAGGGCGATCATGCCCGGGCCGAACAGGAAGACGAAGAACAAGGCGGTCACCACCGCGCCGGCGGTGCGGAAAGTGATGTACCGGAAGACGTTGAAGGCGGTGAGTTGTTCACCCAACTGGCCGAGAAAATAGAGCATTTATTCCGCTGTTCCGCTTGGGTGTTTCAGCTCTGTTCGAAGCGCGCGATAATCGCATTCACAATGCGCGCCAGCCCGACACCGTTGGACCCTTTGATCATAATAGCATCGCCATAGGCAAGGTCGGCGACGATAACGTCTTCGGCTTCTTCAGCATTTTGCGAATAGCTCGCCAGCAAATCTGCGGGCAGCGCTGCTGCGAGGGCGGCCATATTCCGGCCGACGAGATGGACCTTGTCGGCGCCGCTCATTCGCACCGCTTCGCTGAGACCTGCATGCTGCGCTTCGGCTTCCCGACCGAGCTCCAGCATATCGCCCAGCACCGCCACCTTGCGGCCGCCGGGGGCCTCGATGGCCGCAAACACCTCCAGCGCCGCGACCATTGAAGCGGTGTTGGCATTGTAGCTTTCGTCGATCAGCAACAGCTTTTTATCTTTTGGTCCCAATGCTTTCCGCTGACCCCTGCCCGGCTGCGCCGCGAAGCCGGCCAGCGCCGGCAAGGCAATGGAGGGCTCGATGCCGGCCAGATGCGCGACGGCCAGCGCCGCCGTGGCATTGGAGAGCATGTGGCGGCCGGAAACCCTGAGCGCCAGCTCGTGCCGCTCGTCGCCATGCAGCACGATCGCGAAGCTGCGATCGGCAGCGGTCTGGGGATCGATGAGCTGCCAATCCGTTCCCCTTGAGAAGCCAAATGTTAACAGATTGCTAACCCCAGCTGTAGCAGCCGCATCAAAAAGTGCGCCGATCTGCGCATGATCGGCATTGACGATAGCTGTGCCGCCAGACTCCAGCCCCTCGAATATTTCCGCCTTGGCGCGCGCGATATTTTCCAGGCTGCCGAGTCGTTCCAGATGCGCCGGCGCGATGGAGGTGATCACCGCCACATGCGGCCGCACCAATTGGCTCAATGGCCGGATTTCGTCGGGCGCGTTCATGCCCATTTCGAAAATGCCGAACTGGGCCGTTTCCGGCATGCGCGCCAGCATCAGCGGCACGCCCCAATGATTGTTAAAGCTCTTGATCGAGGCATGGGTTTCCCCCGCCGCTTCGAACACCAGGCGCAAGGCTTCCTTGGTCGTGGTCTTGCCGACGCTGCCGGTGATCCCGACGATGAAGGCTCTGCTGCGTTCGCGGGCGGCACGGGCCAGGTCGCGGAGACCGCCCAGCGCATCGGGAACCACGATGCGGCCCGGACCGGAACCGCGCCCCTCGCTGACCAGAGCCGCCACCGCGCCATTGGCTAACGCGGCCTCGACGAAATCATGCCCATCGAAGCGGTCGCCCTTGATGGCGACGAAAAGAGCATCCGGGCCGAGTTCGCGGGAATCGATGGAAATCGAATTGATCGCCTCGGCGTCGACACCCTCGGCGCGGCCGCCGGTGGCTTGCAGAATGGCGTCGAGGGTGAAAAGGGGTCGGGTCATGGGAGGGAATTTTTCCGGCTTTCAACCCGCATATTAGGCCCTGGCGGCTGCTTCCACCACTTCGTGGTCGGAGAAATGATGCTTTTTGGTGCCGATGATCTGATAGGTCTCGTGCCCCTTGCCGGCGACGAGCAGGACATCGCCTTTCTGCAGCGAGCGCACGGCCTGCTCGATTGCCGTTTTACGATCGGCAATTTCCTCGGCCCCCCTGGCTCCGGCCAGCACTTCGGCCCGGATAGCGGCCGGGTCCTCCGTGCGCGGATTGTCGTCGGTGACAATCACCACATCGGCAAGCTCGCTGGCAATTTCGCCCATTTGAGGGCGCTTGCCCTTGTCGCGGTCGCCGCCGCAGCCAAAAACCACGCGCAGCTTGTTCGTCGCATAGGGACGCAGGGTCGTAAGCGCGGTGCGCAGCGCTTCCGGCTTGTGCGAATAATCCACGAAAATGGCCGCGCCATTGTGCTCGGCGACCAGTTCGAGTCGCCCGCGCGCCCCGACCAGTTCGGACAAAGCCGCGAAAGCGTCGGTCTTCTCGACCCCGCCGGACATGGCGAGCGCCGCCGCAATCAAGGCATTGGATACCTGGAATTCGCCGGGAATCTTGAGGTGGAAACTGACCTTTTCGCCGATATGGCGCACTTCGACGCGCTGGCCATAGCCTTCCGGCTCGATGGAGAGGATTTCGATATAGGCGCCCTCGCGGCCCACGGTCAGCAGCGTGGCGCTGGCCGACAGGGCCGCGAACATGAATTGTTCGTGCTCGGGATCGTCGACATTGACGATGGCCGCGCCGCCATCGACCAGCAGGTCGGTGAACAGCCGCAGCTTGGCATTGCGGTATTCATCCATGTCAGCGTGGTAATCGAGATGGTCGCGGCTGAGATTGGTGAAGGCCACGGCTTCGAAATGAATGCCGTCCAGCCGGTGCTGGTCGAGGCCATGGCTGGAGGCTTCCAGCGCGACATGGTTGATGCCCTGCGCCTTGAGCGCCCGCATGGCCTGATGCAGGGTGCGCGAATCCGGGGTGGTCAAGGCCCCGTCGATCCGCCTTTTGGCCGTCTCGATGCCGAGCGTACCGATACTGGCGCCCGGCACGCCGGCATAGTCCCAGATCTGCCGGACGAACGAGGCCACCGAGGTCTTGCCATTGGTGCCGGTGACGGCGACGAGAATTTCGGGCTGCGGCTCGAAGACCCGCGAGGCGGCCCGGGCATAGGCGGCCCGCACATCCTTCACCACGATAATCGGCACACCGGGATCGCCCGGCGGCGCCACATCGGTGACGACGGCCAGCGCGCCGCGCTCGATGGCATCGGCCACGAATTGATTGCCATGCACCTTGGCCCCCGGCAGGGCGAAGAAGACGTCGCCCGGCTCGATCCGGCGGCTATCCGAATTCAGCCCGAAAACGGCGCCAAGACCCTTTTTCGGGCGGGCGCCGGAGCCTTCGAGCAGTTGGGTTACACTGACTGACACGGCGTCAAATCCTTCTGGATCAGTTTAGCGGAGAGCGGGCGGCACGATCTGGCGATCGAGCGCTTCGCTGAAATCGGGGGCGACGCCCAGCATCGGGGCCACGCGCTGGATCAGGCGGCCGGTGAGGTGGCCGGCATTCCAGCCGGCCGTGGTACCCGATTGCGGATTTTCCGCCTTGGGTTCATCGACCATGATGACGATGGCATAGCGCGGATTGTCGAGCGGAAAGGCCGACGCGAAAAAATTGGTGACCTTGCTGGACGAGTAGCGGCCATCCACCACCTTTTCGGCGGTACCGGTCTTGCCGCCGGCGCGATAGCCCAGCGCAGCCCGGTTCATCTGCGAGCCGGAACCTTCCAGGGCGTTCAGGCGCATCAGGTAGCGCATGACCTCGCTGGTCTGGGGCGTCACCACCCGCTCGTAAAGCGGTTCGGCCTCGGCGACGCTGCGCTTGTAGAGCGTCGGCGCGATGTAATTGCCGCCATTGACCAGCGCCCCATAGGCGGTGACCATATGCAGCGGCGACACCGACAATCCATGGCCGAACGATGCCGTTGCCGCGCCGACTTCGGAGAGTGTCTTGGGCACGGTGGGAACGCGCATTTCCGGCAATTCGAATTCCACCCGCTGATCGAACTTCATCCGGCCCAGGAAGTCGCGGAAATTGTCCTTGCCCATCGCCTGCATGATGCGGATCGTGCCGATATTCGACGAGTATTTATAGATTTCGGACAGGCTCATGATGCGGTGCTTGCCATGGAAATCGTCGATCGTATAGCGGCCGAAGCGGATGCCATAACGGGCGTCGAACTGGTCGGTGGCGCGGACTGCGCCGCTGTCGAGCGCCCCGGCAATCGTCACCGTCTTGAAGATCGAGCCCGGCTCGAAAATGCCCGAAGTGATGCGGTTGAACGTATCCTTGACCAGGGCGCTGGCCGGCTCGTTGGGATTGAAATCGGGCACCGAGGCCAGCGCGACGATTTCGCCGGTATAGATGTCCATCATCACGCCGGCGGCGGCGACGGCCTGATAGCGCGTCATCGCATCGACCAATTGGTCGTGCAGCACGTGCTGTACGCGCATGTCCACCGACAGCTCCACCGGCGTCAGCGCATTGCCGCGCGCCAGGCCGAGTTCCTGGAGCAGCGCCACGGATTCGGTATCCATATGCCGCTCGATGCCGGCAATGCCCTGATTGTCGACATTGGTGGAGCCGAGAATATGCGCCGCTTCGTTCATGGCCGGGTAGAAGCGCTTGGATTCGGTGATGAAGTCGATGCCGGGAATGCCCAGCCGCATCACCTGATCCTGAATGGCGGGCGTCAGCTCGCGCTGTACCCAGACGAAGCCCTTGTCGCCGGTCAGCCGGTTGCGCAGCCAGGTCTCGCTGAGATCGGGCAGCACGGTGCGCAGCTTCTGCACCGCTTCCTCGACATCGATGATGCGGCGCGGCTCGGCATAGAGCGAGGGGACGCGGATATCCACCGCCATTTCCAGTCCGTTGCGATCCAGGATCGGCGGCCTCGTGGCGGTAATCACGTCGCGGGCCTGGCCCTCGATGGTCTGGTCGGTTTCCACCATGCCCAATTGCACCAGGCGTCCTCCGACCAGCATGAAGCCGATCACCACGCCCAGGATCATCCAGCGGATGCGGGCCTGGGTGAGATTGCCCCGCTGCTTGCGGGCGCCATCCAGGGCGATTGTGGGCGAATAGCCTTCCGTGGCGGCGGCCATCACTCGATCCCTTCCAGTTCGAGAATGGCATCGATCGGATCGATGCCCATGGCAATGGCCTCGAACAGCGCATCCATGGCGGCGCTGTCGGGCTTGGCCGGGCGCATGGGCAGGGCGGCGAAGGACCCGAACTGCTCCTGCCTGACCGCGGCGATTTCCAGTTCTGCCTCATGGCGGCGCACGATGGGATCGATGTAGCCGGGCTGATTGAGCACCGCCCAATCGGCCTTGAGCAGCGAGAGCTTGCCTTCCTGCTCCGAGATCGTGGCCGTCAGCGCCGTGCGCTCGGCGGCGGTGCCCTCGATGGAAAATTTCAACGCATAGACCCCCGCCAACATGACGATGGAGGCAAAGATCAGGAAGATATTGATGTTGCGGATCATGCGGCACCCTTGAATGTCGGGACGCCCAGGCCGGCCGCCTGCACCGGCCGGGCCGGCTGCGCGGTCCGTATCGCGCTGCGCAGCACCGCCGAGCGGGCGCGCGGATTGCGGGCCACTTCGCCGGCGCCGGCCTTGACCGCCTTGGCGACATTCTGCCAGCGCCGGGGTTCGCTCTCGGCCTGAGGCAGGTGGCGCGACATGGCCGGGCCGCCCTTGTCGGGGTCGAAATAGCGCTTGACGATCCGGTCCTCCAGCGAATGGAAGCTGACCACGGCCAGCTTGCCGCCTTCGGGCAGCAGGCGCTCGGCAGCGAACAGGCCCTCAACCAATTGCTCGAATTCGCCATTCACCGCGATGCGCAGCGCCTGGAAGGAGCGCGTCGCCGGATGCGCGTCGCCCGGCTTGCGGCCGATGGCCTTTTCGATGATGCGCGCCAGCTCCAGCGTCGTGGCGATGGGCGCATCCTGCCGCGCCGCGACGATGAACTGGGCGATGCGGCGGGACTTGCGCTCTTCTCCGAAGGCATAGAGCAGGTTGGCCAGATTTTCGGCATCGAGATCATTGACCAGATCGGCGGCGCTGGCGCCGGCACGGCTCATGCGCATATCGAGCGGGCCGTCCCGCATGAAGGAGAAGCCGCGATCGGCCTCGTCGAGCTGCATGGAGGATACGCCGATATCGAGCACCACGGCATCGACCGGCCCGAAGCGGGACGCCAGGGTGTCGAGCTCCGAAAAGGTGCCGGGCACGAAAGTGAAGCTATGGGGAAACTCGGCCGCGAGCGCCGCCGCATGCGGGCCCACCGAGGGATCGCGGTCGATGCCGATAACCTGTGCGCCGGCCCTGAGCAGGGCGCGCGAATAGCCCCCTGCCCCGAACGTTCCGTCGACAATGCGGCTGCCGGCCCCTGGCGACAAAGCCGCCAGCACCTCGTCGAGCAGGACAGGGACATGAGGTCCGCCCGCCGCCTCGGTCTCGGGCAGGGATGGCTTGCCCATATCCGCCACAACTCCATTCCGGCCGCAGCCGGTTACATAAACTCGTCCAGAATTTCGCATGGCGACGCTTAAGATTCTGTTTCCTATTTCGCTCCGGTATCCGTGCGGGTAAAAGCGCGTGACTTAAATCTATCCATATTGCCCTCAAAGCCGGATCAGGCGATGAAGGTGGACCGAATTGGGGGCAGCATGCCGATCACCAGCCAGACATTCGTGCGATCCACGGCGCTGCTGCTGCTCGTTGGCCTGCTGGCGCTGTTGACCATCATTGGCACGACATTATGGCTGGTGGAGCGCACCCAGGTTTATTTCAACGAAGTGATCGAGGCCCGGGACGTGCGCACCGCGGCGGTGGACCTGCGGGCGCTGCTGCAGGACGCGGAAGCCAGCCAGCGCGGCTATATCATCACCCTGGAGCCGGAATATCTCGACCCTTACCGGGAGGCGCTGCCGCAGGTCGGTGAAACGCTGCTGAATCTGGAAGCCGTGCTCGCAGGCCATCCCGAAGCCGCCCAATCCTTGCAGCAATTGCGCCGCGACATCGCCATCAAGCTCGATGAAATGGCCCATACGCTCGATCTGACCGAACAGGGCCGGCGCGCCGAAGCCGTGCTGATCGTCCGGACCGATGCCGGCAAGGAAGCCATGGATCGCTCCCAGGCCTTCTTCTCGGCCCTGATCGGCGCCGCCGACCAAAGGCTGACCGAAGGGGTGGAATCGCAGCGCAACACCGCCAATCTGCTGCGCATCGTCTCGTTGGCCGGGGGCCTGGTCATCCTCGCCGTCATCGCCGGCGCCATCTGGGCGGTGCTGAATTACACCCGGGAACTGGCCGCGGCCCGCCGCGCCACCGAAGAAGCCAATTCCAGCCTCGAGGAGCGCGTCAGGGAGCGCACCTCCGACCTGGGCAAGGCCAATGAGGAAATCCAGCGCTTCGCCTATATCGTCACCCACGACCTGCGGGCGCCACTCGTCAATATCATGGGCTTCACCAGCGAGCTGGAAACCAGCGTCGAGGCGGTGAAATCCTATATGGACACCCAATCCGCCCCCGAGGACGATGCGGTTTTCGCCGAGGCCCGCACCGCCGCCGCCGAGGATCTGCCCGAGGCCATTTCCTTCATCCGCGCCGCCACCCGCAAGATGGACGGGCTGATCAACGCCATCCTCAAGATTTCCCGCGAGGGCCGTCGCCTGCTCAAGCCGGAACCCGTCGACCTCGCCGAAATCGCCGAGAACAGCGCCGCCGCGCTGCATCATCAGCTGGCCGAGAGCGGCGGCGAAATCTCCATCGATGTCCGCGTCCGCAATATCGTCACCGACAAGCTCTCGATCGAGCAGGTGCTGGGCAACATGGTCGACAATGCGGTGAAATATCAGGATACGGAGCGGCCGCTGCGCATTGCCATTCGCGGCCGCCACCTGCCGGCCAACCGCGTGCTCATCGAGGTGGAGGACAATGGCCGCGGCATCGCCGAGACCGACCATGAGCGCGTCTTCGAACTGTTCCGCCGCTCGGGCTCGCAAACCCATCCCGGCGAGGGCATCGGCCTCGCCCATGTCCGCACCATGGTGCGGAGCCTGGGCGGCGACGTCACCTTGACCTCCGTGCTGGGCCGGGGCACCACATTCAACATCAATCTGCCGCGCGACCTGCGCAGCTATCTGGGGAGTTCCGGGACATGAACGATGCCCGTCCGGTTACCATCATCATGATCGAGGACGATGAAGGCCATGCCCGCCTCATCGAGAAAAACATCCGCCGCGCCGGCGTCGCCAACGACATCATCCCCTTCGGCAATGGCACCGACGCCCTGACGTATCTCCTGGGCCCCGACGGCTCCGGCGCCGTCAACAAGGGCCGGCAATTGCTGGTCCTGCTGGACCTCAACCTGCCCGACATGACCGGCATCGACATCCTCGAAAAGGTCAAGGCCAACGAACATACCAGGCGGTCCCCCGTCGTCGTGCTGACCACCACCGACGACCAGCGCGAAATCCAGCGCTGCTATGACCTGGGCGCCAATGTCTATATCACCAAGCCCGTGGACTATGATGGCTTCGCCAATGCCATCAAGCAATTGGGCCTGTTCTTCTCGGTCATGCAAATCCCGGAAACCGAATAATCCATCATGCCCAAGCGTACGCCGCATGTTCTCTATATTGACGACGATCCGGGTCTGATCCGCCTTGTGGAAAAGGCCATGCAGCGGCGCGGCTATATCTTCGACCATGCCAGCACCGGCGAACAATGCCTCGAAATCGTCCGCAATGGCGGTATCGACGTCGTCGCCCTCGACCATTATCTGCCCACCGGCACCGGGCTGGACGTGCTCAAGGCCATGGAGGGGCTCGAAGACCGGCCGGCCGTGGTCTATGTCACCGGTTCGTCCGAAATGGCCATCGCCGTCGCCGCGCTCAAGTCCGGGGCCACCGATTTCGTGCCCAAATCCGGCGCTGAAGAATTCATGGAATTGCTGCTCGCGGCCATCGATCACGCCATCCACAATGTGCGCCTCGACCGCGCCAAGGCCGAGGCGGAGCGCGAAATGCAGGAAGCGCGCGAACGCGCCGAAATGCTGCTGGGCGAGGTGAACCATCGCGTCGCCAATTCCCTGGCCATGGTCGCCGCCCTTGTCGGCTTGCAGTCAAACGCGGTCGAAGATGCCGAAGCCAAGCGCGCGTTGAGCGAAACCCAGGTCCGCATCCAGGCCATTGCCGGGGTGCACCGCCACCTCTACACCTCCGACGATACCCGCTGGGTACAGATCGGCGACTATCTCAACAGCCTGATCGGCGAGCTGGAAAGCAGCATTCAGGACAGCACCAGCAATCCCGGCATCCACCTCCAGGTCGAAGGCTTTCCCATGGCCACCGAAAAGGTCGCGTCCCTGGGGGTCATCATCACCGAACTGGTCACCAATGCGCTCAAATATGCCTATGCCGACCGCGAATCCGGCGAGGTGCGGATTGTCGTGGCGCGCGAAGGCGACGAGGTCCGGGTGGTGGTGGAGGACGATGGCATCGGCTGGCAGGGCACCGGCACGCCGCAGGGCACCGGCCTCGGCAGCCGCATCGTCAAGGCAATGGCCCATAGCCTCGACGCCAAGGTGGCCTATGGCGAAGGACCGGGCACCAGGGTCATGGTGACCTTCTCGACCTGAGGCTTGGCCCGTCCTGTATTTCCGGCAGAGTCGGCATACCCGACCTCGTGGTTCGACAAGTTCACCATGAGGTCTCCGAGGATGCCGATGCTATTGCTCGAGCGGCTCCGGCTTTGACGGAAACGGCGTCTTACCCCGCCCCCGCTCGTCACCCTCGCGCTTGGCGCGGGGGGCTTTTGTGAAGCCTGTCGCCAGAGCCCTCGCGTCAAGCGCGAGGATGACGATCCGGGAGCAAAGCGCTCCGGATGTTCATGGACCTCTTGTCGAACCACAAGGTCCGGGCACCGTCCGTCCAGCAAACGAAAACGGCCGGGGAAACCCCGGCCGTTCGATCCAGTTGACTGGCGCCGTCAGGCGCCATGCACGCGGGCGGTTTTGCGGCGTTCCTCGCGGAACTCGGCCGGGTTGAATTCACGATCGCCCTTGGCGTCGCGAACCCGGGTCGGCAGGCCGATCTTGCCCAGCAGATCGAGAAACGGCACTGGCGGCAATTCTTCGACATTGGCCATGCGATGGCAATCCCAATCGCCCTTGGCGATCAGCATGGCCGCCGCCACGGCGGGGACGCCGGCCGTATAGGAAATGGCCTGGCTATTGGTCTCGGCATAGGCTGCTTCGTGGTCGCTGATATTATAGACCAGCAATTCCGTTTCGACCCCGTCGCGAACCCCCTTCACCAGATCGCCGATAAAGGTATTGCCTTTATAATCCGGCGCCAGCGACATCGGATCGGGCAGGACCGCCTTCACCACTTTGAGCGGCACCACTTCCAGCCCTTCGGCGGTGACCACCGGCTTTTCCGACAACAGGCCGAGATTGTTCAGCACCGTGAAGACATTGATGTAATGCTCGCCGAAGCCCATCCAGAAGCGGATATCGGGAACGTCGAGATTGGCCGAGAGCGAATGGATTTCGTCATGGCCGGTGAGGTAGGTGGTCTGCGATCCCACCACCGGCAGATCGTCGGTGCGCTTGACCTCGAACATCTTGTTCTCGGTCCACTGGCCTTGCTGCCAGGTCCACACCTTGCCGGTGAATTCGCGGAAGTTGATCTCCGGATCGAAATTGGTCGCGAAATAGCGTCCGTGACTGCCCGCATTGACATCGATGATGTCGATAGAGTCGATCCGGTCGAAATAGGCATTGGCGGCCAAAGCCGCATAGGCATTGACCACGCCGGGATCGAAACCGGCCCCCAGGATCGCCGTCACGCCCTTGCGTTCGGCTTCCTCGCGGTGCTTCCACTCGTAATTGCCGTACCAGGGCGGCGCTTCGCATATCCTGGCCGGGTCTTCATGAATGGCGGTGTCGATATAGGCCACGCCAGTATCCAGACAGGCCCGCAAGACGGACATGTTGAGGAAGGCGGAACCTAGATTGAGAACGATCTGGCTCTTGGTCTGCCGGATCAGGGCCTTTGTCGCCTCGACATCCATGGCATCGAGTTGATGGGCGGCCAGAATGCCCGGGCGCTTCAGCGCCTTCTTGTCGAGTATGGAGCCAATAATGGCTTCGCATTTCGACAGGGTGCGGGAGGCAATGTGGATGTCTCCGAGCACATCATTGTTCATAGCTGCCTTAAACGCAGCGACTTGCGCGACACCTCCGGCGCCGATGATCAGAAGATTCTTTTTCAATTGACACGAAACACCTTTTTCACGGTGGACAGATCAGCCGCTCTTACGAGAGACTGGCGACATAGTCGGCATAATCGAACGATTGTACAAGATCGATCGTGCCATTTTTTCTGCGGATGGCTATAGCGGGCATTGCCACGCCGTTGAACCAGTTTTTCTTCACCATGGTGTATCCCCCCGCATTGAGCAGCGAAACCCGGTCGCCCACAGCCAGCGGCGCCGGAAAATCGAACTCTCCGAACACATCGCCGGCCAGGCAGGACTTGCCGGCGATCACATAGCGGTGAGGCCCCGCATCGGGCGCCACCGTCCCGCTCTCCCGATAGACGAGCAGATCCAGCATATGGGCCTCCACCGCGCTATCGACAATGGCCACGGCCTTGTCGTTTTGCACGATGTCGAGCACCGACACTTCCAGCGTCGTCGTATCGGTGACCACGGTATCGCCCGGCTCGAGATAGACCAGAACGCCGAATTTTTCGGCAAAGGCCTTGAGCCGCGCCGCCAGCGCGTCGATGTCGTAGCCCGGCTTGGTGAAGTGAATCCCCCCGCCCAGGCTGACCCAATCGAGCCGATGCAGCAGATCGCCGATCCGCTGCTCGATCTGCCCCAAGAGGGCCGAGAAGGACTCCACCGAATCGTTCTCGCAATTGCAATGCAGCATGAAGCCGGAAATCCGATCCATCGCCGCCTCGACCCTGGACCGGTCGCTTTCGCCCAGTCGGCTGAATGGCCGCGCCGGATCGGCGAGGTCGAAATGCGAGTGGCTGACGCCCGGATTGACCCGCAGCCCGGTGGACAGATGCGCCGCCTTGTCGCCGAAGCGCTCCAGCTGGTTCACCGAATTGAAGATGATCTTGTCGGCATTGGCGATGGCCTCATCGATCTCGCCATCCGACCAGGCCACGGAATAGGCATGGGTCTCGCCGCCGAATTTCTCCCGGCCCAGCTTCAATTCGTTGAGCGAGGACGAGGTGGTGCCGTCCATATGAGGCGCGATCTGCGGGAAGGTCGACCAGGTGGCGAAGGCCTTGAGCGCCAAGAGGCATTTGGCGCCCGATGCGGCGCGCAATCGGTCCACCCGCGCCAGATTTTCGGCCAGGGCATTTTCGTCGATGAGGTAATAAGGGGTTGCCAAGGGCATCGCGCCGAACTCCAACCAGCGTGTGCCCGCCGGAAAGTACGGCGGAAAGAAAGGGACATCGTTTAGCGACGACGGACGAAAGAAGTCAACGCCAGTTGACCTGTAAGCCGGGTTCTGTAGGGCCGCGTTGCCGCGACGTGGTGACCATTCATCTATGGCGGCCATTACTGGACGCGCTCGTGCAACCAACCCGGATGATCTGGCCTCGAAACAGGCTGGGCCGAAACCCGCGTCATCCCTATTTGGTCTTGCTCCCGGTGGGGTTTACCGTGCGGTCCCTGTCGCCAGGCACCCGGTGCGCTCTTACCGCACCCTTTCACCCTTACCCCGGCGAACCGTGGCGGTTTGCTTTCTGTGGCACTTTCCCTGGGGTCGCCCCCGGCGGCTGTTAGCCGTCACCGTGTTTCGATGGAGCCCGGACTTTCCTCCGGCATGCAGTTACCCGCATGCCAGCGGCCACCCGGTCAACTGGCGCGGCTTATGTGCGGGAGCCGCAAGCCGGCGTCAAGTGAGCAATGGCTGCGCCTTGGGCCGGGTGATCGCCTGATAGGCCAGATTGATGACCGACATGCGCGCCGTCGCCATGTCGATCAGCTCGCCCGGCACCCCTTTGGCAATCAGCCGGTCGGGGTGATGCTCGGCCACCAGCAGCCGATAGACCCGGCGCACTTCCTCGGGCGGCGCATCATGGGTCAGGCCCAGCACCATATAGGGATCGACGCCCTCGTCCAGCATCACGTGCTGGGCCGCGATCTGCTCAAAGCGGGCGTCATCGAATCCGAAAATGCCGGCGACATCGCGCAGGTAATCCAGCTCCGCCTCGTGCACGAGGCCATCGGCGGTGGCGATGAAGAACAGCCCGTCCAGCACATGTTCCAGCGTTTCCGGCGTGTCGGCGAAAAAGCGCGCGACCTTGCGGGCATAGGCGTCGTAGCCGGCGACATCCTGCTTGGCCAGGTTGAAGAGCTTTTCCACCTGCGGCTCCTGCCCCTTGGCGATCTCCACCGTGGCGTTGAAGGCCCGCACTTCCGAGGCGGTCACCGCGCCGTCGGCGACGGCCATCTTGGCCGACAGCGCGATCAGCGCCAGGGTAAAGGCGGCGTCGCGTCCGCCGGGCAGCCAATTGTCGGGATCGAGGATATTGGCGACATGGCCGGCAATGCCGGTGCGCTCGGTAAACGAGCCGAGAAATTGAGCGAATTTGTGCCACACATCCCGATTTTCCTCGGCCCGGCGGACACAGCACAACATCTCGCAACCTTTCCTTTACGGCCCCAGACTAGCGGCGCCCGGCCTATTGACCAAACGGATAATAATAATCGTCGCCATAGGCCGATGGCAGCCGGCGATTGCCGCCGCCGCGCGGCCCCTCGTCCAGCCAGAACCCGTTCGAATCATAATCGGCCGGCGCCGGACGGCTGCCCTGCCCCTGTCTTTTGGCGAGGAATTCGGATAGCGGGCCGGTTTCCCACTCATCCAGGTCCTGCGAGGTGACGACCGGCGCAGGTGTCTCGACGACGAGCGGCGGCGCCGGTGTGGCGATCACGGGCGCAACCACCGGCGCCGGACGCTCCGAAACCGGCGTCGGCAGCGTGACGGGCTTGACCGGCGGCGGGGTGATGACCGGCCGCGCGGGCGCCGGTTCGGGAGCTGGCGCCGGTTCGGGCGCGGTCACCGGTTCGGCGGGCTTTGGCGCCGGAGCCGCGCCGCCATCGCTGATATAGCTGGGCAATTCGCGGCCGGATTGCAAATAGATATCGACCGCATTATCGCCCCTTGCGCCAGCCGGCGCCGCCGCCTCGGCGCTGGCGACGGGCTCGGGAGCCGGCGCTGGCCGGCTCGGCGTCGGCGCCTCAGGCGCCGGAGACGGCTTTGGCGCATCGGGCACCGGAACCACCGGTTCTTCCTGCACAATGGCCATTTGCGGCGCTGTGGATGGCGCGAACTGGCGGGCGACCAGATCGACGGCAGGGATGGCCACGACCAGCACGGCGCCGGCCCAAGCCAGGCCATTGGTGATACGGCGATCTATCTGCATAGCGAATTCATCCGAAAAGGCTCGTGCCCCCGAGGAGCGAACATGCTTTTATTCATGGCCAGAATATGGAGGGCGAGCACATCGTCCCACCCGCCGCCTGAACCGGCCATGAACGCGCCGGCGCCAGGGCCTAATATCGCCGCCCCAGCAGCCGCGCCAAAGCCAGAACCAGATTGGAGCGGTTGAGCGTATAGAAGTGGAATTCGGTCACCCCCTCGTCCAGCAATTCGGTCACCTGCTCGGCCGCCACGGCCGCCGCGACCAGGGCATGGGTCTCCGGATCGTCCTCCAGCCCGGCGAAGCGCTCGGCCAGCCAGGCGGGAATTGAGGCGCCGCAGCGGGAAGCGAAGCCGGAAATCTGCTTATAGGAATGAATGGGCTGGATGCCCGGCACGATGGGCGCATTTATCCCCGCCTTGCGGGCGCGTTCGAGATAGCGCAGGTAATCGCCATTGCTGAAAAACATCTGCGTGATGGCGCGGTCGGCACCGGCATCGAGCTTGCGCTTCAAATTATCGATATCGGCGTCCCAATCGGCACTTTGCGGGTGCCTTTCCGGATAGGCGGCGACGGAAATGTCGAAATCGCCGATGCGCCTGATCCCGGCCACCAGATCGGCGGCATTCTGATAGCCCTCGGGATGCGGCGTGAATGGCTGGCCGACCCCTTCGGGCGGATCGCCGCGCAGGGCGACGATGCGATTGATCCCGGCTTCCTGATAGCCGCGAACGACGGCGTCCACCTCGTCTCGCGTCGCCCCGACACAGGTGAGGTGCGCCGCGGCGGCAACGCCGGTATCGGCCTTGATGCGGCTGACCATGCGCAAGGTGCGCTCCCGGGTCGAACCGCCGGCGCCATAGGTCACCGAGACGAAACGCGGATTGAGCGGCGCCAGCTTGTGGATGCTCTCCCAGAACCGTTCTTCCATCGCGTCGGTCTTGGGCGGGAAGAATTCGAAGGAAAGCTGCAATTCGGGGCGCTGATCGGCCGTCCGGCGGCTGGCGCGCAAATTATCGTCAAGCATGAAGATCTAGTCCGTTCTGCTGCGATCGCTGAGGCGCCAGAGGCAGACCGTCAGGCCGCGATCCTGAGTGTCGCTGGGAAATTCGTGCATGGCGCTCACCTCGAGTCCCGCCAGCGCCGCCCAGCCATTCATCTGTTCCCGCGACAGGCCGAGACGCCGATGGGCGTGCTCGCTGCGCAGGAATTCGAGATCGTGCGGGGCAAAATCCACGATGAGGATTTCCCCGCCGGGTTTGAGCAGGCGCCGGGCCTGCGCCAGCATTCGCCCCGGATCGTCGAAATAATGCAGCACCTGATGGATGACGACGACATCCGCCGGGCCGCTGGCGGGATCGAGCGCCGCTATGTCGCCCAGCCGAACCTGGGCATGGGCGAGACCGGCAGCAGCCAGGCGCGAGCGCGCCACCGCCAGCATTTCACGGCTGGAATCGATGCCGATTCCCCGCTTATAGGCGGGGGCGAGAACTTCCAGCATGCGCCCGGTGCCGGTGCCAAGGTCGATCAGCAGATCGACGCTGCGCCCGCCAAGCTCGGCCAGGACGGCCGCTTCCACCGCCGCTTCGGGCACATGCAGGGTCTTGAGCAGGTCCCAGCTCTCGGCCACCTTGGCGAAATAATCCGCCGCCAGCGCCTGCTGGGCGGCCCGGGCGTCGAGCTGGCGCGCCTTGTCGCGTTGCCGCTCGGGATCCAGCGCATCGACCCGCACGGTGAGCCAGCGGGCCAGATCGGCGCCCTGCCCGGCTTGCGCCAGCCGGTAATAGGCCCAGGCGCCCTCGGCATGGCGCTCCACCAGGCCGGCATCGGCCAGCAACTTGAGATGCCGCGAGACGCGCGGCTGGCTCTGATCGAGGATTTCCGTGAGATCCTTGACCGAGTGGTCGCCATCGGCCAGAAGCGCGAGCAGGCGCAGGCGCGTGCTCTCGCCCGCCGCCTTCAACACCCCGACAAGTTTGTTCAAACTGCCCATCATCACCTCGGATATAAAGATTTCTTTATATCCACTTCAGGTCCAGGTCCAGCCTGTTTTGAGCACTTCGCGCCAAGCAGGCGCGACGGCCGCGGGTTTGTGCGTTTGGGCCTGTTATGATACTGCCCCGCGCGAAGCACCGCGCCCCGCAGATCAACCCAGTAATCCGCACATTGTCGGAAACCCGCCTACCGCATCGGCCAATGCGGCAGGTCCGAACATTCTTTGCTGCAACACGAGGTAACGCATGCCCACCGAGCTGCTCGAAACCTATCCGCTCATTGGCACCGCCCTGGCGCTTGTCGGCCTGGCGCTCGCGGCCCTGTTCGCCAATTTCGTCGTGAAGGTTCTGCTGCTGCGGCTGGTTCACCGCCTGCTGTCCTACACGCCCTATGGCCGCGATGCGGAACTCAAGCAGCATGGGGTCATCGAGCGGCTGGCCAATGTCATGCCGGCAATGGTGGTTTCGGCCGGCATCGCCCTCGTGCCCAATCTGCCGGAATTCGTGGTGCTCGTGGTGCGCAATGTCGCCAATGCGACGATCATCCTCACCGTCGCCATGGCCATCAGCGCCGTCTTCAACATCGTCGACGTGATCTATCACCGCCGCCCGCAGGCGCGGCTACGCCCGGTAAAGGGCTATATCCAGGTCTTCAAGATCGCGGTCTATGTGCTGGCGGCGCTGCTGATGATCGCCACCCTGCTCGACCAGTCCCCGCTCATCCTGCTGTCCGGCCTGGGCGCCATGGCCGCCGTGCTCATCCTGGTATTTCAGGACACATTGCTGTCACTCGTCGCCGGCATCCAGATTTCCTCCACCGACATGGTGCGGGTGGGGGACTGGATCGAGATGCCCGACCAGAAAGCCGATGGCGCGGTGATCGCCATCGAACTGCATACGGTCAAGGTGCAGAACTGGGACAAGACCATCACCACCATTCCCATTCGCAAACTGGTGACCGAGCCGTTCAAGAATTGGCGCGGCATGCAGGAATCGGGCGGACGCCGGATCAAGCGGGCCCTCTATATCGACCAGAGCAGCATCCGCTTTCTGAGCCAGGACGAGTTGGACCGGCTCGAATCCATCGGCGTGCTGGAACATTACCTGCAAAAGAAGCGCGCCGAAATCACCGAATGGAACGACCGGCTGGGCGACCGGGCCAAGGTGCTGGCCAATACCAGGCGCTCGACCAATATCGGCACGTTCCGCGCCTATGCGGAGGCCTATCTGCGCAGCCATCCGCATATTCACCAGGGCATGAGCATCATGGTGCGCCAATTGGCCCCCGGCCCCGACGGCCTGCCGATAGAGCTCTACGCCTTTACCGACACCATCGTCTGGGTGAATTATGAGGGCATCCAGGCCGATATCTTCGACCATCTTTACGCAATATTGGGCGAGTTCGACCTGCGCGTGTTCCAGAACCCGGCGGGGCATGACCTGCAGAATATGACAGCGTCAGAATCGGCAGTCTAACCCCCGTTCCAACACCCTAACCCCTGCTTAGCGCCATGTTTGACCACGGCGTCATTCCCGCGACAGCGGGAACCTCTGTTGGAAAACGGAGACCCCCGCTTTCGCGGGGGTGACACCGAGAAAGGTCAGGCGATCTAGCGGTCTTCGCTCACCGCCCGCTTGCGGAAGGAATGCGCTCGCCAGAGCTCGAAGATATCCTTGGCGTCCTCGCCATCCAGCGCGGTGAAGCGCGATAACACCATGCGCTTGTCATGCTCGCTCGGCAGGTCGCGCCAGGGCAGCGTGGCGACGATGGCTTCGAACAGGTCGGGGCTGAGGCCGGCGGCCCGCAAGGCGACGGTGACGGCCACGTAATCCTGGCCGGCGAGCCATTTCACCACGATTTCCGGGGAAACGCTGAGGATGACGCCCATGGCGGCGGCGGCGTGATGGCCATAACCGAAACGGGCAAAGCGCGCCAGGGCCCGATCGTCGAGCTGCTTGCGGTCGGCCAGGCCCTTGACCTGATTATAGGCGACCTTCCATTCCTGCGCATTGAAACCGGCGCGGTTGCGGATACGGTTATAGACGACGGTATTGATCTTGCCGGCGGCGACAGGATCGACGCGGCGCTCCACTTCGCCCAGCGATTGCAGCACCTTGCCAGCGACTTCATCGATTTCGCCGCGCAGCGATTTCCAGTCGATATCGGTGCGTCCGCGCAAATCGGCGGCGATTTCGGCGTCGCGCGTCGCCCGTTCGACCAGCTTTTCCAGCGTGGCGCGGTCGAAGCCGGCATTGGAATTGCGCACCAGGCGGACCACCGAAGCGGTTTCGCCATGCTCCACGATGGCATCGCCGACCCGCTCGTTGAGCGCGGCGCGACCGGCAATGACGACGCGATGCTCTTCCGATTGCTTGGAAATGATGTCGATGAGGTCGTCGTCGCTCAGCAGGCTGGAGAATTCCAGCAAAGGCCGGGCGACTTCGATATCGTCATTGGCGAGCTTCAGCACCACGGTGCCGGGCGCGCGGTCGAGCGGCGCCAGCAGCTTGGCGACGTGAACCCGCGCCTCGACTTCGACCAGCTCGGCCAATTGGCACAGCACTTCGTCATATTGGGCGACCTGCTCGTCGTCGCAGCGCTCGGACACATAGCTGAACAATTGCGCCATGTTGCGGAACAATTGCTCGCGCTCGGAATGATTGTCGTCGCCATTGAGCACGCGAAAATTCGCAAACGCCCGGTGGCCTTCATCCAGTTCGGTCGTGGGGTCGATCATGGCGGTTTCTCCCGGCTTCTGCCGTATAGTCACAGCAGAGCTTGCCCCAGAACGTCTTGCGGGGCCTGAAAGCGTCGCGGACATTTTAATTCAAATTGTACGGAAACCGCGCTCGTAGCGGGTCAGGCGCGCGCCCGATGCATTCGGAAGCTATCGTAGCTGAACACGATCAGAGACAGCCAGATCAGGGCAAAACTGAGCAGCCGCAATCCGTTGAGCTGTTCCCCGAACAGATAGATCGCCACCATGAACTGGATCGATGGCGCCAGATATTGGAACATGCCGATCGTGGTCAGGCGTAGCCGCCTCACCCCATAGGCGAAGAGCAGCAGCGGCACCGCCGTGGCGGGACCGGTCAGGACCAAGAGCAGCAACAGCCCGGGATCGGCATGGGCGCCGGGGCCATTGGTGACCAGGTCGAACATCACATAGCCAAGCGCCAGCGGGGCGACGACGAGGGTTTCGGCGAACAGGCCGGTGGCGGGTCCGGCCTGGGCGGTCTTGCGGATAAAGCCATAAAAACCAAAGGAAAGCGCCAGTCCCAGCGCGATATAGGGCACATTGCCGAGCCCCACGGCCTGGATGGCGATGGCGATGCAGGCAATGGCGATAGCCATGGTCTGCAACCGGTTCTGCCGCTCGCCCAGCAGGATCATGCCGATGGCGACATTGACCAGGGGATTGATGAAATAGCCGAAACTGGCTTCGAGGAGCTGGCCCGTCTCCACCGCCCAGACATAGAGCAGCCAATTGCCCACCAGCAGCACTGCCGACAGCGCAATGACTCGCATCCGGCGCCAATCGGTCAACACATTGCGCACTTCAGCCATGCCGCCGGTCAGTAAAACGACACCGAACAGCAGCACCAGCGACCACATGGTCCGCTCGGCCACGATCAGCACCGCGCCAACCTGGTCGAGCAGCCGGAAGAGGATCGGCAGGAAGCCCCAGAGCAGATAGGCCAGCAGCGCCGCGACGACCCCTTTGCGGGTCTCGTTCGGATCGACATTGACGGATGAAGCGGCCGGGCTGGCCAGCTCTGGGGATTGCTCGGGCAGGGTCATGAAATTGCTCCACGCCGCAGCGGGCGCGGAGCCCATCTACCAGCCCGGGCGAGTCACGGCAAATCAGACTTTGCGATCTTTGACCGGCAATGGCGACGGTCGGCGCCAACCTTTGCCCCGGTCGGACGTTTGGCTCCAAGGGCCGCGCCCAAATTGTGCGCCGGCCTGTCCAATGTGAGGAGCCGCAGATGAAAAAGACCGTAACCTGGATCCTGATCGCCGATGGCAACCAGGCCCGTGTGTTCGAACATACCGGCCCGGGAAAAGGCCTTGCCAATGTCCAGGGCCTGGAATGGTCCATCCCCCCGCTGCAATCGCAGGATATCGATACCGACCGGCCCGGCCGGGCCCATTCGACCGTCGGCAGAAGCGCCATGGAACCCAGAACCGATTCGGCTCAGCATCGGGAGGCCGAATTCATGCGCTCGATTGCCAATGCGCTGGACGAAAAGGCCAAGAGCGGCGCTTTCGACCGCCTGGTCATCGCCGCAGCGCCCATCGCCCTTGGCAATCTGCGCAAGGCCCTGTCGGAGCATGTCAAGAAAACCATCCTCGCCGAGCTCGACAAGGACCTCACCAATACCCCGACACCGCAATTGGACAAGCATCTGGACGGGATCATCGCGGTCTAGCCCAGCGCCCGCCGAATATCAGCGGGGCGCGCTCACTGCATCAGGGCGGCGCAGAATTTGACGCTGTCTTTTTCGCCCAGCCAGCAACCGTCCTCCCCCTCGACGGGCAGGAAGGCGCCGAGCTCGGCGGGATAGCGGCTGCTCTCGGGCTCGGCTGGATTGAGATAGCCGAGACCCGCGCCATCGGCGAGATGGGCGAACACGAAAACCTGCCCGTCGGGCAGTGCGAAAGTGATGCCGCCGCCATCGGCGGTCACATCGCAATCGAAAGAACCATAGCCAGTCATGGAACATTGTCCCGGCGCGGCATGGGCCGGAACGGCGAGGGCAAGGCTGGCCAGCAGCACTGCCCCCGTCACAAACATCTTCATGCATTCCCCCAGAACGCGAACCCGAGCGGGACCCGCTCGTTTTGCACAGCTTATGGCAGAATGTCCAGCGCGCCCCAACGGCTTTTCGCCCGGGCGGTGCAGACTTGGTAAAGCCTCAATCCGGCCGGCCCGGCGAGAGGATCAGTTCCGAGAGGACTTCGAGTTCGCGATCCTCGCGGGCGCTGCCGCCGCCAGCCGGCACATGGCGCGCCAAGGCCGCGTCGCGATGACGGATCAGCGCGGCGATTTCATCTTCATAAGCCACGAAAATCGCGGTCAGCCAGCGATTGACCAGATAGGATGGCCGGGGCATCTGCATGTCGAAGCGCGGCAGCAGGGCGATGCTGGTTTCCGCATCGGCCCAGTCGTCACCGACCACCCATTGATTGACGGTGAACAGCCGCAGCAAGCGCCCCTCTGCATCCACGCCGATAGCGGCCAGATGATGGATGGGACCATCCGGGCCTTCAGGCCGCAGGAAACAGTGAAAATGGCCATGCTCGGCGGCGCCGTCCTCAGCCGGATGGCAATGATAGAACCATTGCGCATTGCTGGCCGGATCGAAGACGTCGCCGGGCGGGTAATGATCCCAGGCGGCAATGTCGTCGACGCCCTGGAAGGTTTCGGAGAGCACGTTGAGCCCGCCCTTGGCGAGCACGGCCTCGCAAAAGGCGATCTCGGCCAGAGCCTGGTCGCGCTCTCCGGCCATCAGGGAGCCACCACCAGTTCAGGCGCTTCCTCGTCTGCCGGCTTGCTCAGCGGCGCGGCCGGTGGCGGCTGCAATTGCGGCGCGGGCTCGGATGCAGGTGGCCGTGCCGGCGGCGGTGGCGGTGCCAGCTTGCCGGCGGCTTCCGCCGGGCGCTGAGCCGGCGGTGGCGGCGGAGCGGCCTTGGCAGGGGCGGCAGGCGCCCCCGCCGCGCAGGGGGCCACAGGGGCGCCGGCGGCACAGGGAGCCCCGGCGGCGCAGGGCGCCGAGCCCGAAGAAGCGCTGGCGGTCGCGCCATAGACCGGGCGCGGCGGCACCGGCTTGCTCAGGTGATCGGCCGCAATGGCGGCGGTGGTGGCGGCGAGCGCCGCGCCGAAAAGCAGAGTATTGCGACCGTTCATTTCTTGAACCCATCCAGACCGAAGACCGGGCGCAGCCAGACGCCGCCAATGGAGCCGACAAAGGCGGCGGCGAACCAGAGCCAGCCATGCAGGCTGCCCGTGGCGATGCCGGAGAACAGCGCCCCGATATTGCAGCCGAAGGACAGGCGCGCGCCATATCCCATCAGCAGCCCGCCGATAATGGCGGCGACGAGCGAGCCCAGCGGCAGCTTGGCCTTGGGCGCGAACTTGCCGGCAATGGCGGCGGCCAGGGCAGCGCCGAGCACCAGGCCGAAATCCATGACCGAAACACTATCGGCCAGCACACTGGAATTGAGCGCTTGGGCCTGAGCCGGCCAGGTCCAGAATTCCCAGGAGGCGACATCGATGCCGACCGCCTGGGCGATCTTGGCGCCCCACAGGCCGAAGCCATAGGTGATCGACCAGGGATGGCCCGCGAGCAGGAGCGTGGCGATATTGAGCAGCGCCAATACCAGACCTGCTCCGACCAGCGGCCATGGCCCATAGAGAATCCAGCTCCAGCCCTGTCGCGCCGGGGCCGGTTCCGCCTCGATATTGCCATGCGCCCGCTTTTCGATCAGCGCGGTAATCAGCGCCACGATGGCGAGGCCGGCAATGGTGGCGGCCAGGGCGAAGCCGACGCCCAGTTCGGCGCCGAGGCTGATGACGGGCAGTGCCGGCTGCTCCAGCCAGAACGGCAGATGCGCCGTGCCCACGACCGCCCCGATGATGAAGAAAGCCAGCGTCACCAGCATGCGGGCCGAGCCGCCGCCGACGGTGAACAGGGTGCCCGAGCCGCAGCCGCCGCCCAATTGCATGCCAAGACCGAAGATCGCCGCGCCGAGCAGCACCGAGACGCCGACCGGCGCCATCGCCCCGACCATGGGCTGACCGCCGATATTGCCGGCAGCCACCAGCGGCAGCATGGCGATGGCCGCGACGCCGATGGTCAGCATCTGCGCCCGCATGCCGCGGCCGCGCTTTTCGACCACCATGCGCTTCCAGCCGCCGGTGAAGCCGAACGAGCCATGATAAAGCGCCACGCCCAGCCCGCCGCCGATCAGGAACAGACTGCCCTGCCTGAGATCGACCTGCCAGGTGATGAAGAAAAAGCCCGCCAGCAAAAACAGGGCGGCGATGAAAAGAGGCGCGCGATCCACTGCCGCGGGGGGCAGGAATTTCGGCGCGGATAGGGAAATATCGCTCATGATTCTCGGTAAGCCATGTTTAGAAAAGTTTTGGATGCCGCGGCCCGGAAGCGCAACATCCAATTGCCATCTCGCAATGGCTGGATTGCCCGGCCAGCCGGGCAATCCGATGGGATGGACAGCCTGACCTACTGGATCGGGCGGGCCGGATCGGCGGCCCATTCGGCCATCGACCCGTCATACATGGCGGTGTTCTTGTTGCCGCCCACTTCGCTCAGCGCGAACCAGGCAATCGAAGCCCAATGGCCGGTATTGCAGAACACGATGTTCTTTTCGTTTTCGCCGAGGCCAACGCCCTGCGCCAGGGCGGCGACGGTCTCGGGCAGCGCGAAGCTGGCATAATCGGCGCTGTAAACAGCCGAATGCGGAATATTGCGCGAGCCGGGAATGGTGCCTTCGATACGCACGACCGGGCTCTTGGACTGGCCCAGGAACTGCTCTTCGGGGCGGCCGTCGATCAGCGCGGTGCCATCGGCGAGCGCCGCTTCGACATCGGGCGTGGTGGCGCGCAATTCGGGCCGCACATTGATCGGGAAAGTGGTGGCGACGGGAACCGCCGCCTCGGCCACGCGCTCGCCGCCCAGGGCGTCATATTGGCGCCAGCCGCCATCGAGGATCGAAACGGCGTCATGGCCGAGATATTTGAAGGTCCAATAGACGCGGGTGGCGCCGCCGAATTCGGAGGAATCGGTGCCCCAGGGCACGATGACCACATGATCGTCGCCATCAATGCCGAGGCCGCCGATCAGCGCCGCGATTTCCTCGTCGCCCGGAATCTGGGCCGGTACGCCATCGACCTCGGTGCGCCAACCATAGGCGGCATAGGGAGCGACCACGGCATTGGCGATATAGGGCAAGTCGCCCAGATCGGTATCGGCGATGTTATCGCGGATATCGACGATAACCAGGTTTTCGTCACCCGCATGGGCCTGGAGCCATTCGGCGGTCACCAGCGGCGTGACCTCCTGCGCATTGGCCATGACGGGAGCCGCGGCGACGAAGGCGGCGGCGGCGATGAGCGGTGCAAGACGCATGAAGAACACTCCACGAATAGAACTGGCCTATTACTACATCGGATCGGTCGGGTTTTCGTGGTTGGATGGCCTAAAATGCATCGGGGCGGGAGCAAAATTGCCCGTCATCGGCGCATGGCGCGAAAAGCCGGCCCCGCCGGGCGGCAGCGCATAAAGCAAGGGCGGGTTCCGCGAACCCGCCCTGCCCGTTGCTACCGCGTCAGCGGCTTATAGGTCGCCCGCTTGGGATTGACCGCGTCGGCGCCCAGCCGGCGGACCTTGTCGGCCTCGTAATCCTGGAAATTGCCTTCGAACCATTCGACATGGCTATTGCCCTCGAAGGCCAGCATATGGGTGGCCAGGCGGTCGAGGAACATGCGGTCGTGGCTGATGATCACGGCGCAACCGGCGAATTCCTCCAGCGCCTCTTCGAGCGCGGCCAGGGTTTCGGTGTCGAGGTCGTTGGTCGGCTCGTCGAGCAGGAGAACGTTGGCGCCGGACTTGAGCATCTTGGCCAGATGGACGCGGTTGCGCTGGCCGCCCGAGAGATTGCCGACCTTCTGCTGCTGGTCGCCGCCCTTGAAGTTGAAGGCGGACGTATAGGCGCGGCTGTTCATCTCGCGCTTGCCCAGCATCAGCACTTCGTCGCCTTCCGAGATTTCCTCCCAGACGGTCTTGTTCGGGTCGAGCGCGTCGCGGCTCTGGTCGACATAGCCCAGATGCACGTTCTCGGCCACGGTGACGGTGCCGCTATCGGGCGTCTCCTGACCGGTCAGCATCTTGAACAACGTGGTCTTGCCGGCACCGTTGGGGCCGATAATGCCGACAATGCCGCCCGGAGGCAGCTTGAAGGTGAGATTGTCGATCAGCAGGCGGTCGCCGAACGATTTGGACAGGTTTTCGACATTGATGACGTTCTGGCCCAGCCGCTCGCCCGGCGGAATGATGATCTGGGCGGTGTGGGACTGGGTGCGGGCCTCGTTGACCTTGACCAGTTCGTCATAGGCCCTGATACGCGCCTTGGACTTGGCCTGGCGCGCCTGCGGCGACTGGCCCATCCACTCCCTTTCGCGCTCCAGCACCTTGGCGCGGGCGGCGTCCTCGCTCTTTTCCTGGGCGAAGCGCTTGGCCTTGGCGTCGAGATAGGCCGAGTAATTGCCCTCATAGGGCACGCTGCGGCCGCGATCGAGCTCCAGAATCCAGCCGGTGACATTGTCGAGGAAATAGCGGTCGTGGGTGATGATCAGCACCGCGCCTTCGAATTCGCGCAGGTGACGTTCGAGCCAGGCCGTGGTCTCGGCGTCGAGATGGTTGGTCGGCTCGTCCAGCAGCAGCAGGTCGGGCTTGGACAGCAGCAGCGCGCAGAGCGCGACGCGGCGCTTCTCGCCGCCCGAAAGATTGGTCACATCGGCATCGCCCGGCGGGCAGCCCAAAGCCTCCATGGCCACTTCCACCTGCGATTCGAGATCCCACAGGTTCTGGCTGTCGATGACGTCCTGCAACCGGCTCGCCTCGTCGGCGGTCTCGTCGGAATAGTTCATCATCAACTCGTTGTAGCGGTCGACGATGTCCTTCTTCTCCTTGACGCCGGTCATGACGTTGCCCAGCACGTTCAGCGCCGGATCGAGCTGCGGCTCCTGCGCCAGATAGCCGACCTTGGCGCCGTCGGCGACCCAGGCTTCGCCGGTGAATTCGGTGTCGATGCCGGCCATGATCTTAAGCAGGGTCGACTTGCCCGAGCCATTGGGGCCGAGCACGCCGATCTTGGCGTCGGGATAGAAGGAGAGATTGACATTATCCAGCACCTTCTTGCCGCCGGCATAGGCCTTGGACATTCCGTGCATGTGATAGATGAACTGGCGCGCCATCGCGACGAAACCTCATAAGGGAGTTCTGGGTGAATTGGCGCCTATGTAGGGCAAGCGGAGAGAAGGGGCAACGGGGCCGCGCCTAGGCGGCCGCTATCGTCACCGGAACGGACTTGAAGGCCGGCGTCTTGCTGCGCGGATCGACGGCGGTGCCGACCAGAACATTGGCTTCCGGATAATAGGCCAGCACCGAGCCCTCCGGCAGGTCGAACAGCGTCGCCAGGCCCTCCATGCGGCCGGCGGCGGAGGTGACGACCACCCGTTGACCTTCCACCAGGCCCCGCGCCGCCATGTCGCGGGCATTGAGGAAGACGGCCTGCCGGCCCGCCTTGCCGCGATAGCTGTCGGTTTCCTCATAGATGATGGAATTGAACTGCCCCTCGCTGCGCACCGAGGCCAGCATCAGCCGATCCGCTTCGCGGGCGGGAATGGGCGTGACGACGAAATGCGCCTTGCCATCCGGCGTGCCGAAGCTGGGAACGTGCATGACACGATTGCGGATATGGAATTCCCGCTTGGCCACGTCGAGATCGGCCAGGTCCTCCATGCCCGGCACGATGGCGGCAATGGCGTCGCGAATGCGGGCATGGCCGGAAAAGGCCTCGAAATCGATAGGCGAATGCGGCAGGACCCGCCGGCCCAACTGGCCCAATATCCAGCTTTCGGGACGCACATTGTCGATGCGGCGAATGCCGCCATCGGACAGGCGCACGAAATTGAACATGGATTCCTGCGTCGTCGGCTCCCATTCCTCGTCACGGGCGGTCACTGGCAGGATCATCACCTCGCCATCGCCCAGCCCATGCACATGGCCCTGATTGAGCGTGGTGGTCAGAAACAGCTTGAAGCCGATCCCTGCCATGGCGCGGGTGGAAAAGGCGGTGTCGGGGGTCGCCGCCCAGAGATTGCCGCCCATGATCACCGCGGCGTCGATATCGCCGGCTTCGGCGCGCTTGAGACAGGCCATGGTGTCCATGCCCTGCTCCTCCGGGAAGGTGACGCCGAACGCCTCTTCCATCTTGCGCAGCACGTCGCGGGCCAGGACCGGCTTGACCCCGATCGTTCCAATTCCCTGAACATTGGAATGGCCGCGCAACGGCAGCAGGCCCGAATAGGGCTTGCCGATCATGCCGCGCAACAGCGCCAGATTGGCGATGGCCTCGACATTGGCGACGCCATGGATGTGGTGGGTCATGCCCATGCCCCAGGCGAAGACGGCGTTTTTCGCCCGGCCATAGGCGGCGGCGACCCGGGCGATATCCTCGCGGGACAGGCCGCAGGAAGCGGTGATGTCTTCCCAGGACAGCGCGTCCAGATCGGCGCGGAACGCCGCATATTCCGCGCCATGGGCGGCGATGAAGTCGCGATCCTCCAGCCCCTGTTCCAGCACGGCCTTGGCCAGCCCTTTGAACAAGGCGATGTCCGAGCCGATGCGCGGCTGTAGGTAATCGGATGCGATGTCGCTGCCGCCCTTGAGCATGGAGGCAGGCGATTTCGGCACGGCGAACTTGACCAGGCCCGGCTCCTTGGCCGGATTGATGACGATGACCTGGCCGCCCCGCTCGCGGCAATTCTTGAGCATGTGAATGAAGCGCGGATGGTTCGACGAGGGATTGGCGCCGATGACGAAGATCAGGTCGGCTGCCGTCAGATCCTCCAATTCGACCGTCGCCGTGCCGGTGCCGATGGTACTGGCCAGGCCTTCGCTGGTGGCCTGATGGCAATAATAGGAGCAATTATTGACATTATTGGTGCCATAGGCGCGGGCCAGCAGCTGGAACAGGAAACCGGCCTCGTTGGAAGAGCGGCCCGAGGAATAAAAAAAGCTGCGGCGCGGATCGATCTCGGCCAGGCGATGAGCGGCATGGTGGAGCGCTGTTTCCCACTCGATCGGCTCGAATCGGGTGGAGCCGGCGCGGCGGAACAATGGCGTGCCCAGCCGGCCCAGATGCTCCATCTCCTTGCCGGTCAGCTCGGCCAGATCCTCGATCGTATGCTCGAAGATCGGCTGGGGGATGGGCGGCTGGATATCGGTGGATTGCGCCTGCACGCTCTTGTTGCAGACCGAGGGAAACTCGCCCAGTTCATTGGTCATGCCGCCATTCTGGCCGCCCATGCCATAGGCGCAGGCCTTGCAGGTATTCTTGGCGGTCAGCGCTTTGGCAGCCTTGCCCACCCCCATCTGCCCGATCGTGGCCAGGGTATAGAGAACCTTTTTGGGGCCGCCGCCCACGATATGGCTGGTTTCGGCCATGGCTTCCTCCGCTTCGCGCCGGCATTGTCGCCAGCGGCGGACAGAAGGCAAGCCCGTCTTATTGGGAAGGCCCCCTTGCCCGGCCCTACGCGCCGACCGCTCCCGCAAGGGCGAGGCGATCAGGGCCTGAGAACCGCTCTAGATCGGCAGGCCCGTCCGCATCTTCACGGTGCGGATACTCAGATTGGAGTGCAGCCGCGCGACCCCCGGCAGGCGTGCGCTGAGACGCCGGTGCAGCCGCTCGAAATCCTCGTGGTCGCGGCAGATGGCCCGCAGAATATAGTCCGAATGCCCCGCCATCAGATGGCATTCGAGCACTTCGGGAATGCCTTGCACCGCCGCCTCGAACGCCTCCAGCGCGGCTTCGCTCTGGCTGGTCAGGCCGACTTCGATGAAGAATTGCATAGTATAGCCGAGGCGGGCGGCATCGAGCTGCGCGCTATAGCCCGAAATAAGACCCGCCTCTTCCAGCGCCTTGACGCGACGATGGCAGGCCGAGGCCGACAACCCCACCGCCTCGCCCAGCACCTGCACGCTGCGCCGCGAATCCTGCTGCAATTCCCGCAGCAATTTGCGATCCGTGTGATCGATCTGCAATGACATTGCGCGCTACCCCAAGAAATTCAGATTTTCTCCGAATATAGCGGGATAGCGCGCAAGACAGCAAATGCCGAATGCCGGTATTAATAGACGAATATCGTCAATTGACCGCCGCTTTGCTGCACCGCGAATACGCGGTCGGCGCTATAGGGCGAACGGCTGAGCGAGGCGGATAGCAGCGCATCATTGGCAATGGCCGATTTGAGGCCGGGGCCCAGATTGGTGCTGGCCAGCGCGGCTGCCAGCCAATGGCGCTGCTCGGGGCAGACCGCGACCGGCCGAATCTGCACATTGCTGGCGCGGTTCCAGGAGCCGTCGAGACGCGTGGTCCGCAAGAGACGCTCCAGTTCGGAATTGGACAGGCCGACACACGCCGGATCGCCGGAGCCGGTATGAGCAATGCCGGTGCCAGTGCCGCCATTGCCAGAACCGGGACCATTGCCATTGCCGTTATCGCCGGAGCCGCCATCATTGCCGGGACCGCCTATGCCGACATCGAGATCGACCAGATTGCCGCCGCCAATTCCCACGCCGATCCGGGCATTGTCGTCGAGCAGACGGATATCGGCATCGAGCACGCCGGAGGAACCGCCGGAGCCGACCGTGGCCGAGCCGACATTGCCATTGCCGATCCGGGCATCGAGTACCTGATTTTGCCCGCCGACGCCGACATTGACGAGACCGGACGTCCCGGCATCGCCGGAACCCAGGGTCACGAGGGCATTGTCGCCTTTCCCGCCGATAACGCCGCCAAGCAGCGACTGCGCCTGAGCGGGAAGTGACACGCCCGCAAGCAGGGCGGCAGAAAGAAGAGTTGCAGCAAACAGCTTCATGATCCATCTCCATTTCGCACGACCAAGCGTCGTTATGAAATTACGGTCAGGATCAGAAAAAGTTTCGGCATAGAGATTTATTGCAAATATCAGAGAGAAAAATTGCTGAAGCAGCGCAATTGCTTTTTAAAGAATACAAACCAGAGATAATTATATTATAATTATTGATAATCCCAAAAAACAGGGTGCGAAACCGAAGTTTCGCACCCCTTCGGGGACGTTAACAAAGGAGCGTCAACCTTCGCCTACATCCGCCGTCCGTTTGACGGAGACGCTATTGGCGTTCCGTCGATTCCTGCCGGGCATCGCTGACCGGTTCGCGTGGAGAACGACAGAGGACAGGGGCGGTTCCCGCAAAAATGGCGGATGCACGATTTGTGATCGTCGTGCCGCCGACGATCTGACACAATGCTTGCGGATAATGTGTCGCTTCAGATGGAGATCACCATGCGCATTGCCCCAATCGTCCTCGTCGCCATGCTGGCCAGCCCGGCCTTCGCCGATGGCGTCGCGCCGGGAACCGAGTTGATCGGCACCTCGTGGCGCTTGCAGAGCCTGGCGGGCGAGACAGTGGCCGACAGTGTCGAAACGACGCTCAACATCAGCGCTGATGGCATTGGCGGCAAAGGCGGCTGCAACACCTATGGCGGCACCTTGCAGACCAAGCCCGGCGGCATCGGCTTCACCCAGGTCTTTTCCACGATGATGGCCTGCCCCGACCCGGCAATGCAGCAGGAACATGACTGGTTTCAGGCGCTTGAGGCCACCGGGCAATATCGGCTGGACGGCGCCGATCTGATCCTGTCCGATGCCGATGGCGCGGAATTGGCCACACTGCGTCCCCTGGATTAGACCCGTCCGGCAAGCGTCAGGCCGATCGTCGTCACCCCATAGGCGTTGCCGGGCTCCTCGACTTCAGCGTGACTGGCCTTGAAACTGCCCTCGATGCCCGGCGCGAAGGTCCGGGAGACCGCGCCATGCAGGCTGCGCCGGGTGGCGATCAGGCTCTCGTCGTAAAGCCCCTGCTCGCGGCTGACGGCCAGCCCCGCCGATAGCGACAATGTCTCGGTCAGCGCCAGTCGGGCGCCCAGTTCGGCTTCGGTCTGGCGGCCGGCGACGCCATCCACCGGATTGAACAATTCCACCCCCGCCACCGCCCGGGCGTTGAGCGTCAACCGCTCGGTCAAAGCCAGTTCGCCGGCGGCATCGATATGGGGCAATCGCCGCAGCAGGTGCGGCGCGGCCTCGGGCCAGACCAGGTCCAGCCCGGCCCGAGCTTGCACGCTCCACGAGCCCTGCCGCAAACGCAGGCCCGCCGCCATCCGCGCCGCGCTCGCCGGCTCGCGGCCGAATTGCACACGGTCGCCATCGGGCACCGAGAGCATTGTCCAGTGGAAGCGGGCCAGCCCCGCCATTTCCGGTGTCAGCACCCATTCGCCATCGATCCGCGCCGTCACCTGCCCCAATTCGGGATCGATCCGCGAGGGCGGCAAGGGCAGCCCCTCGAACCGGGACAGGCCGGGCTGGCGGCGCTTGGCGTCGACGCCGATGGTCACGGCGCGATCCGGCCCGGTCACGATGATTTCGCCGAGCATTTCATGCTCCAGTGCCGGGCTGTTCAGCGCCAGCATGGCCGGGCCGAGATCGACCATTTCCCCGGTCCATGTCTGGGTCAGCGCGTAGCCCAGCCGCAAGGAGCGGCCTTCGCCCAGCGCCAGACCGGCCTCGATCCCGCCGGTGACCGACAAGTCGTTTTCGCCGGCATGGAACCGGAACACCTCCTGCTCCAGCATCAGCCCGCCCCGCAGGGACAGCGGCCCCTGCCGGCCCGTGATCGACAGATCATGGCTGTGGCGCAGGTAGAAATCGGCAGTGCCGCCGCGATTCTCCGTCGCATTCGAGGTCCAGCCGCTTTCGACCGAACTGGTCAGCACGACCGGCGATTGCGCGGCCGCCTCCATCGCACCCAGCCCGCCCATGACGACGACAATCAGCCAACGCATCACCACCTCCAGCGTCGTCAGGCAAGATGAAGCACGGCGGTAACCAATATTGTACGTAGAAAATGCGGAATTCCCCGTAGAAACACTGGTTGAGATTAATGGTGAATGGCGCAATCCCGCTACGTAAGTATTTGATTAACTATGTTATTCTGATGAAAGCCAAAATCCTGCCGGCGTTCGGAAGGATTTTCGATGCATCAGCAAGCAAGCGATATCGGCCGGGCCCTGCGTAACTGGCGCATCCAGGGCCGCCTGCAGCAATCGGCGATTGCCGAATGCCTTGGCGTGACCCAAAGCCAGGTGAGCCGCTGGGAAAGCGGCCGCGATCTGCCGCGCCCGCACAATGTGGAAGCCATCCGCCGGCTGATCTGGGGACCGGATGCCGAGCCCTTGCAGGGGCTCAGGCATTTCGTCGAGCAATCCAGCCAGCACCTGCTGCTGATCGACATGCATCACACCATCATTGCCCGCAGCCGGACCTTGCGAAGCGGTTCCGAGCTCTTCGACCGCTTCGGCTGGGTCTTGGACCCGGATCGCAATCCGGCCTTCGCCCCCGTCTGGCAACGCTTCGTCGCCATCCTCAAACAGCCTTCCGGCACGGTCGGGCTGACCGTCACCCTGCCCTTCATGCAGCAGGACGAATATTGGTGCGCGACGCTGGCCATGATCGTCTATTCGGTGGCGGGCGAACGGCTCTGCCTGGCCGAGCCGCATTTCGCCCGCTGCGACGCTCTGGGCGATATCCGCTTCGAGGAAGTGCGCATCGCCGCCGACCAGACCCAGCGCCAGACGCTGACCCTGTGGCAGCAAGCGCGGCCTTAAGCGTAGCCATGACATCCTCAGGCCCCGCCGATAGACCCATAAAAAAACCCTCGCATCGAGTGCGAGGGTGAATTGGCGACCCGCGCCGGGGGCAGCGGCGCGGGTCTGTGAGGGAATGGAGGTTAGATTTCCCTCACGGGGAGGGGTCTACCAGCGCTTGGCGTTGTGCTGCTTGTTGAAGCTGTTCCAGTAACTGGCCTGGCTATTGCCGGAATTGACATTGGTGCGGTTGCCGGAATTGACGTTGTTGTTGACGGTGTTTCCGGAATTGACGTTCGTGGTATTGCCGGAATTGGCGTAGCTGGTGTTCTGCCCGCCAAGGCCCAGAATGCCGTTGCCGCTGCCGATATTGGAGAGGATCGAGCTGTTATTGCCGACGGCGACCGTGGTGCCGTTGAGCACGTTGATGTCCTTGATGCCCAATACGGCCGACACATTGCCCAGAAGGCCGCCGCTGGACTTGCTGAAGAAACCGCCAGCCTGCGCGGCGGGGGCCATGGCCAGGGTGGCAACGACTGCCAGAGCGATAATCGATTTCATTTCAGATACTCCTTCGAACACATGCTTGAAGCACAGGAGCGAGTGAGCACCGGCAACCGCCGCATGGCAATTTGGCGGCCTGATTTTATGCGTTCCATGCGCGGGATGCGCGGAAATAGGGGAAACGCCGTAGCCTGAACGGCATCCGGGAGCCTGGCAGGATGCGATCCTGTCCCGACTCCCGGTCATTGATGCGGCGATTTAAACAAGCGCCCGACGCCAAGCCGGGCACCCGGATCAGAGACGTTCGACCAGACCGGCCGTGATGCAATCGTCCAGGGTGATCGTATCGAGATCAACCGTGGTGGAGGAATTGCGCGAGTCGATATCGGCTTGCAGATTGTCCTCGGCAGGCATGGTCTCTTCGCCTTCAGCGGGCTCGGTGGCCTCAGTGGCGTCGTCAGACTGCGTACCGGCGCGCCTGCTATCGTCGTCGGCAAGCTTCAGACTGTCGCAATGGGCCTGCACATAGGGCATGTCGGCATCCGAAACGTCGTGATTGCCCACCATGGTCTGCGCATAGGCGGCGCCGGAAAAGGCAACGCCGGTCAGAAGGGCAACAATACTCAAGGTAGATTTGATGGTCATTTTAATGCCTCTTGAAAATTCTTACTGAAAGAGCACCTGCTCACCGCCAAAAACGAGCGTCGGCGTGGATCGTTGCAAGAAATCTGGGACAAAGGGCAAAAGTGATTGGACAAGGCTTTCGCGGCCCCGGCGCCGATATCGGCGACCGGCCCGAAACCTTCGCCATGGCGCAGGCGCTCGAAAACTGCTCTAAGAACCCCATCGACCCCGAAGACGGCACTGCAATCATGACCACCGACCACGCCCAGCCGCCCCGCGCGCGCGAACAGTTCAGACAGCATCTGGCCACCGTACTGGCGGACTTGCAGGAGACGGCGGCGCAGGACGGCGAGGCGGTAGCGCTGATCGGCAGCCTCGCCACCCAATTGTCGGACAAGTTCCGCCAGGCCAGCTGGAGCCGGGCCAAGGACGCCATGTCTGCCGACAATTACGACGAATTGCTGCAATCATTCGAAAAGCAGGGCAATGCGCTGCACCAGGCCGGCCGCACCAAGCAGGCCTATGCCGTTCAGGCACTGGCGACCTCGCTGGTGGCCGGCACCCAGCGGGCGGATACCGTGATCGCGCAGGGCGAAGGGCTGCTCGATGCATTGATCGACCGTTCGGTGGCGCTTTACCGCCAACATCTGGCAAAGCGGCACTAAGAGGCGATCGAAGCGCCAGCAAAGACTGTCTCACTTCTGCCCCCGGCTTGTGCAATAGTGATGTGCACCGACAAAGGATTCGCTCATGAGCCGCGCCTTCGCCCTGCCCCTTGCCGCTGTCGTTCTGGCGGCCTCCACCGCCCTGACTTTCGCCCAGGCCACGACCGGCGCCAATCTGACGCTTACGCTCGAAAGCGCCGGCGATGTCGAACGCAATGTCGTCACCTATCAATGCGACGACGAGCAGGCGCTGACGGTTCACTATCTCAATGCCGCCCCCAATTTCCTCGCCATCGTCCCGGTCGAGGGCCAGAACATCGTCTTTGCCACCACCATTTCCGGCTCCGGCGCCCGCTATGTGGCCGGCCCTTACGAATGGTGGAGCCATCAGGGCGAGGCGACCCTGCGCGACCTGATGCAGGATGAGGATTCCGAACCATTGGCCACGTGCAGCGAAGTCAGCAATACGCCCTGATACGCGGCCATGGACCCAGCACATTCCGCCGAAATCTTCCCCCATATCCGCATCCTGCTCGGCACCATTGTGGGGCTGGGCATCACGCGCCTGCTGATGACCTTTGCCGGGATGGTCCAGCATCCCCGCCGCGCCAAGGAATCCGCCCTGCACCTGATCTGGATGGCCTCGATATTGCTCGAGATCGTCTTGTTCTGGTGGTGGGAATTCGCGCTGTTCCAATTGCCGTTCTGGACATTTGGCGTAGCGCTGTTCCTGATTTCCTATGCGGTGACCCTGTTCCTGATGGCCACCCTGCTCTCGCCGGACAATATTTCGGAATATACCGGCTACGAGGATTTCTTCATCAAGCGGCGGCGCTGGTTTTTCGGCCTGCTCGCCCTCACTTTCGTGTTCGACACCATCGACACGCTGCTCAAGGGCGCGACGCATTGGGAGAATTTCGGGGCCAGCTACTTCATTCAGGTTCCCATCGGACTGATCCTGTGCGTCATCGCCTGGCGGAGCGATAACCGCCGCGTTCATTTCGCCATAGTGGGCCTGCACATCACCTATCAAATCTATCTGATGACGCGCTTCTTCTACGTCAATTAGGTCGGGCGAGAGCAGCGTGCCTTCTATCGCACGCAATGTGCCGCTCAATCTTCTTGTCGTCGCTTCGTTTCTGCAGAAAATCGCAATCCACTTTTCTGCACGATGCTTCCGGTTCACACGCATCCGGCGGCTTGCGCCCGAACCCGATCTCGCCTATGGCGCTGCTATTGCTCGCACCAAGCATCAAACGCGCCGGGACGCTTCCGCCCATGAACATGTTCATCGCCTCCCTCATGTTCATCGCCCTGTTCGCCGTTTCGATCGCCCATCTGCTCTGGTCATTCGGCCGGACCTGGCCGATCCGCAACCAGAAACTGCTGGCCCAGACCGTCCTGGGCTTCAAGGACGTCGAGCGCATGCCGCGGCTGGCCTCGTTCGCCATCGCCATCGGCACATTCATCACCGGTATCTTTGCCTTGTCCCTGGCCGACCACGATAGCGGCGGCGGGTGGCTGGACGTCGTCGGACTGGGCCTCGCCGCCATTTTCCTCGCGCGGGGCATTCTCGGCTATACGTCCTGGTGGGCGCAGCTCACGCCCGAGCCGAATTTCCGCCTCAACGACCGCCGCGTCTATTCCCCGCTCTGCCTGTTCCTCGGCCTCGGTTTCATCGTCCTGGTCTATTTCCGCCTGAGCTGACGCCGTAGATCTGCGCGGCGGCTCTCGAGCATAGCCTCTGTCCACGATGTCATTCCCGCGATAGCGGGAATCCCTGTTGGCTTGCCGGAAGAGAAAACGGAGTTTCCCGCTTTCGCGGGAATGACCCGGTGGAAAACTGACTAGCTATTGATCCGGCCGCACCAGGGCCACGACGCTGCGGGGCGGCAAGGTGGCGGTTCCGTCGCTGAAGGCGACGACGAAGGTGATATCCGATTTGACGCCCACCACCCAATCGCCTTCCGGCAAGCGGACATTGACCGGCTCGACGCGCCGATTGAACCAGACCAGCACCTCGTCGTGCTTGTAGCGCAGATGCATGCCCAGCACCGAAGCGCCGGAATCGCTCCAGTCGCCATCGTTCATCTCGCGGCCATCGGGATGCAGCCACATCACGTCGCGAACGCCGTTGCGATCCTGCCCCAAGAGCCAGTGATCGTGGCTGATCGCCGGATGCGCCTTGCGGAACGCATTGACGGCCGAGACGAAGTCCACCAGCGCGCCGTCGCCGTTCTCCCAATCGAGCCAGGTGATCTCGTTGTCCTGGGCATAGGCATTGTTGTTGCCCTGCTGGGTGCGATACATCTCATCGCCCTGCTGGATCAACGGGATGCCGCGCGACAGGAACAAGGTCGCCAGCATGGCGCGGACATCGCGCTTCCGGGCGTCATTGATCGCCGGATCGTCGGTTTCCCCCTCGACGCCGCAATTCCAGGATTGGTTATTGTTATGGCCGTCCTGGTTGTTCTCGCCATTGGCCTCGTTGTGCTTGTCCTGATAGCTCACCAGGTCGCGCAACGTGAATCCATCGTGCACCGCCAGCATATTGACGCCATGGCGCGGCTTGCGTCCCGCCACGTTGAAAATCTCGGCGGAACCCGAGACCTTGCCGGCCAGCGAACCGATCTTGCCGTTTTCGCCCTTCCAGAAGGCGCGAACCTCGTCGCGGAACGTATCGTTGTGTTCCTGGAATTCCTTGCCGAACTTGCCCAATGCGTAGCCGCCCGGTCCCGGATCCCAGGGTTCGGCCACCAGGATTGCCTTGCTCAGCACCGGATCGGTCTTGATCTTCTGGAGCATTGCCGCATCCGGGTTAAAGCCCGGCTCGCGGCCCAGAATGGTGGCGAGATCGAAGCGGAAGCCGGAGACGCCCAGTTCCTCGACGTAATAGCGCAGACTCTCGATCACCAGCCTCTGCACGGCAGGATGGTCGCAGCGCAGCGTATTGCCGGTGCCGGAATCGTTGACGAGCCACTTTTTCCCATCCACCTCGACGAAGCGGTAATAGGTCTGGGGATCGAGCCCCATCATCGAGAGGATCGGCCCCTGCTCATCGCCCTCGCCGGTGTGGTTATAGACCACATCGAGAATGACCGAGATGCCGGCCTTGCGATAGGTGTCGGTCATGACCCGCATTTCCTGCGGGCCGCGCGGCGCCAGCCGCGGATCGAGAGCCGAATAGACGATCGGGTTATAGCCCCAGGCATTGGTCAGCCCCAGCGAGGGCAGATGCCCCTCGTCGATCCAGGCGGCGGTCGGCATCAACTGGATGGTATCGACCCCCAGATATTTGAAATGATCGATCACCCGCTTGGTGGTCAGCCCCGCGATGGTGCCGCGCAACGGACCCTGCACGCTGGGATGGCGCATGGTGAAGCCGCGCACATTGAGTTCATAGAACAGGCTCGGCGCCTTCTTGCGCGGCAAAGCCGGCTTGTTGGCGGTGCCCTGCACAATGGCCTTGGGAACCAGGGGCGCCGTATCCACCGCATCTTCGCGCGCCAGACGCAGCCTCGGCGACCGCACGAAGGTGCGGTCGAGGAAACGCGCATAGGGATCGACCAGCAATTTGTGCGGATCGAAGAAAAAGCCCTGATCCGGATCGTATGGCCCATCGGCGCGCAGGCCGTAGCGCGCGCCGGGCCCGACATTGGCGATCAGGCCGGCATGGATATTGTCCTGCTGCACATCGAGCTGGAAGCGGCCGATCTCCTGATCCTGCTCCCCGAACAGGCAGACCCATATGGCGGAGGCGCTTTCCGAATAGACGGCGAAATTGACGCCCTGTTCGACCACGGTAGCGCCAAGATGTTCGGTGCGGCCACCCTGCGGCACCAATTGCGGCTGATTGGACATGACGGGCCTAGGTGATGACGCTGGGGCCGGTGCGGCCGGTGCGTTCGCGGATTTTGCAGAGGTCTTCGGCGATGCCGATAAGCGGTTCGAGGGCCAGCTGGGTTTCGAGGTCGTGGCGTCCATCCGGGGCCTCATAGCGCTCAAGATAGACCCGCAATGTGGCGCCGACCGTTCCGGTTCCCGAGAGGCGCAGGACGATCCGCGATCCATCGGTAAAGCCGATGCGGATACCCTGTCTGGCGCTGGTCGAGCCGTCCACCGGGTCGTGATAGGTGAAATCGTCCGCATAGGCGATTTGCAGATCGTCCGCGAAAATCCTGCCGGGCAATGAGGGAAGGCGGGCGCGCAATTCATCCACCAATTCATTGGCGATGGCGACGTCGACTTCCTCATAGTCATGGCGGGTATAGTAATTGCGGCCATAGCTGCGCCAATGCTCGCGCACGATGGCATCGACGCTTTGCTGGCGCACCGCCAGAATGTTGAGCCAGAGCAGCACCGCCCACAGCCCGTCCTTTTCCCGCACATGGTCGGAGCCGGTGCCGGCGCTTTCCTCGCCGCAAATGGTGACGCGGCCGGCATCGAGCAGATTGCCGAAGAACTTCCAGCCCGTTGGCGTCTCATGCATCTCGACGCCCAGCTTCTCCGCCACCCGATCGGCGGCGGCACTGGTGGGCATGGAGCGGGCAATGCCGGCAATGCCGCCTTTATATCCGGGCGCCAGATGCGCATTGGCCGCCAGCAGCGCCAGCGAATCCGAGGGCGTCACGAAGCGGTTCTTGCCGATGATGAGGTTGCGATCCCCGTCGCCATCCGAGGCGGCGCCGAAATCCGGACCGTCGGGGGTCATGAGCAAGTCGTGCATTTCCTTGCAATAGACCAGGTTCGGGTCGGGATGGCCGTTATTGAAAGTCGGCGACGGCGTACCGTTGACGACCGTGCCCTTGGGAGCCCCCAGCAGGTCTTCGAGAATGGTATGCGCATAGGGCCCGGTGATCGCGTGCATGGCATCGAAGGTCATGCGGAAGCCGGAGGCGAACAGCGCCTTTATGGCGTCGAAATCGAACAGCGTCCGCATCAGCGCCGCATAATCGGCAACCGGATCAATGACTTCCACCACCATATCCCCGACCTGTTGAGTGCCGATGGCGTGGAGGTCGATATCGGGCGTGTCGAGGATTTTGTAGCTGTCGATCACCGTGCTGCGGGCAAAGACCGCGTCGGTGATCTTTTCCGGCGCCGGGCCGCCATTGCCGGCATTATACTTGATGCCGAAATCGCCTTCCGGCCCACCCGGATTGTGGCTGGCCGAGAGAACCAGGCCGCCGAAGGCCTTGTAATGCCTGATGATATTGCTGGCCGCCGGCGTCGAGAGCAGCCCGCCCTGCCCCACCATCACCTTGCCGAAGCCATTGGCGGCGGCGATGCGGATGGCCTTCTGGATGGCGACATCGTTGTAGAAGCGGCCATCGCCGCCAATCACCAGAATCTGGCCGCTAAAACCTTCCAGACTATCGAAAATCGACTGGATGAAGTTTTCGACATAGTTCGGCTGCTGGAAGACCGGCACCCGCTTGCGCAAGCCGGAGGTTCCGGGCTTCTGGTCATTGTAGGGCGTTGTTTTAACTGTCAGAATTGTCATTTAGCGTGGTTCCGGTCAGCGCGGCATAGAGCTGGGCATAGCGGGCGGCGCTGGTGGCCCAGCTCACATCCGATTTCATGCCCCGCCGCTGCATTTTCTTCCAGGATTTCTCGTCGGCATAAAGGTTTAGCATACGTCTGATGGCATCGGCCAATGCGCCCTGCTCAGGCGGCGCGAATTGCACGCCGGTTGACACCTGGGCCTGTAACGCTGCCACATTGCTATCGATGACCGTGTCATTGAGGCCTCCGACGCGACTGACCAGCGGTATGCAGCCATAGCGCAGCGCATAAAGCTGCGTGAGGCCGCAGGGCTCGAAACGCGACGGCATCATCATCACGTCGGCGCCGCCCTGCACCAGGTGGCTTAACGCCTCGTTATAGCCGGTCACCAGGCCGACCTTGCCGGGATGCCGCATGGCGGCGGCGCGGATGGCGTTTTCTAGGTCCGCCTCGCCCGAGCCGAGCACGGCGAGCTGACCGCCCTCGGCGACGATGAGGTCGATATTGGCGGCGAGCAGGTCGATGCCCTTCTGCCAGGTCAGCCGGCTCACTACGGCAAAGAGCGGGCCGGTGGATTGCTCCAGCCCGAAGGCTTCCTGCAAGGCGCGCTTGTTGACCTGCCGGTACTGGATGGTATTGGCGGTATAATTCTGCTTGAGCGCCGTGTCGGTCGCCGGGTTCCAGGCCTCCATGTCGATGCCGTTGAGCACGCCGAACACGGTGGCGGAACGATTGTTGAGCAAGCCGTCCAGACCCATGCCGGAGGCAGGCGTGCGGATCTCCACCGCATAGGTGGGCGACACCGTGGTCACCACATCGGCGCATTCCACGCCGGCCTTGAGATAACCGACGCCGCCGTAATATTCGACGCCCTCGACCGAAAAGGCGTGGGCGGGCAAACGCAATTGCCCGAAGATTTCCGCGCCGAACGTGCCCTGGAACGCCATGTTGTGGACGGTCATCACCGTCTTGAGCGTCGCGGACGGGCCGAATTTCACATAGGCGGGCACGAGGCCGGCCTGCCAGTCATGGGCGTGGATGACCTGCGGGCGATAGCCCTCGACCAGACCCAGCCCCAGTTCCGTCGCCACCCAGCTCAGCGCCGCGAAGCGTTTCCAATTGTCCGGCCAGTCCCAGCCCTCCGGCCCCATATAGGGATTGCCCGGCCGGTCATAGAGCGCCGGGGCATCGAGCACGATGAGGTCTAGGCCCTCGGCCCGCCCGGCGATCAGCCGCCCGGTGACACCAAACAGGTCGTCGAACCGGGCGACTTCGCGCCCATTCTTCATCTTGCCGAGAACCGCCGGATAGCCGGGCATCAGCGTGCGCATGCTCACCCCGGACCCAGCCAGGGCGCCCGGCAGCGCCCCGGCGACATCGGCCAGTCCGCCGGTCTTGATCAGCGGGTAGACCTCCGAGGCGACCGAAAGAACTTCGATCATCGGTCGGCCAGATATTTGTTGATCATGTTCTGGGTGATGAGGGTCACGCCCTCCTCGGTGCGGCGGAACCATTTGGCGTCGAATTCGGGATCGTCGCCCACCACCAGACCCTCGGGAATATTGACCCCGCGGTCGATGATCACCTTCTTGAGCCGCGCATTGCGCCCGATATCGCAATAGGGCAGCACCACCGCTTCTTCGAGCGTCGAATAGGAATGCACCCGCGAGCCGGTGGAGAGCAGCGTACGCTGCAAATGTCCGCCCGAAATGATGCAATCGCCCGAGACCAGCGAATTGACCGCCGAACCGCGCCGTCCATCGAAATCGTGGACGAACTTGGCCGGCGGCGTGATCTCGGCATAGGTCCAGATCGGCCAGTCGCGGTCGTAAAGATCGAGCTGCGGATTGATGTCGGTGAGGTCGATATTGGCCTTCCAATAGGCATCGACCGTGCCCACATCGCGCCAATAGGCCACTTTCTCATTGCTGGAGCGGACGCAGGAGCGATTGAAGCGGTGCGCCCAGGCCGTGCCGTTCTTGACGATATAGGGGATGAGGTCCTTGCCGAAATCGCGGCTGGACCCCTCGGTCGCCGCATCGCGCTTGAGCTGTTCCATCAGGAACCGGGTCTCGAACACATAAATGCCCATCGAGGCCAGCGCCATGTCGGGCCGGTCGGGAATAGCGGGCGGATCTTTGGGTTTTTCGACGAAATCCACCACCCGATCGCGCCCGTCCACATGCATGACGCCGAAGCCGGTGGCTTCCATGCGGGGCACTTCCAGGCAGCCGATGGTCACGTCCGCGCCGGTATCGACGTGCTGGCGCAGCATGATCTCATAGTCCATCTTGTAGATATGGTCGCCCGCCAGGATGACGATGTAGCGGGCGCCGTAATCCTCGATGATGTCCATGTTCTGGTACACGGCATCAGCGGTGCCGGCATACCATTGCGTTTCCGAAACACGCTGGCTGGCGGGGAGCACATCGAAGCTTTCATTGCGCTCCTGGCGCAGGAAGTTCCAGCCGCGAGACAGGTGGCGGATCAGGCTATGCGCCTGATATTGCGTGGCCACCGAAATGCGGCGGATACCCGAATTGATGGCATTGGAGAGCGCGAAGTCGATGATGCGCGCCTTGCCGCCGAAATAGACCGCCGGCTTGGCGCGCCGGTCGGTCAATTCCATGAGCCGCGTGCCGCGCCCACCCGCAAGCACATAGGCCATTGCCTCACGAGCCAGCGGCGACGGAACCCGATAATCTGCCATTTTACTTCCCTCCACTTTGCCCGGCTCGAACCGGATCGTATGACGCGCGAACCATCTCAGTCCGGCTCGTATTTCAGGAACAGGGTGGCCAGCGGCGGCAGGTAAAGCTCCGCTTCCGCCGGCAGGTGCCGCCCCTCAACGGCATGGGCCATGATGGCGCCCTGGTTCCCCTTATTGCCGCCGGCATACCAGCCGGCATCGGTATTGATCCGCTCCACCCAACGGCCGGCGATCGGCATGGGCACCTTATAGCCGCTGCGCGGCGTCGGCGTCAGATTGGAGATGACCAGCACCGGATCGGCGCCCGGCGCCTTGCGCAGCCAGGCCAGCACCGAATTGGTGTGATCGTTGGCGATCACCCATTCAAAGCCCTCCGGCTCGCAATCGCGTTCATAAAGCGCCGGCAGGCTGCGATAGGCCGTATTGAGATCGGCCACCAGCCGCCGCATGCCCTCATGGTTCGGCGAATCCAGCAGAAACCAGTCCAGCGCCTTGCTTTCCGACCATTCGGCGCGTTGGGCGAATTCCTGGCCCATGAACAACAGCTTCTTGCCCGGATAGCCCCACATGAAAGCGAGATAGGCGCGCAGATTGGCGAATTGCTGCCAATCGTCGCCCGGCATCTTGCCCAGCAGCGATCCCTTGCCATGCACGACCTCGTCATGGCTCAGCGGCAGCACGAAATTCTCGCTAAAGGCATAGACCATGCCGAAGGTGAGATCGTTGTGATGGAAGCGCCGATGCACGGCGTCGCGGCTCATGAACCGCAAAGTGTCGTTCATGAAGCCCATATTCCACTTGAAGCCGAAGCCCAGCCCCCCGGCATAAGTGGGGGCGCTGACGCCCGGCCAGGACGTGGATTCCTCGGCGATCATGAAGGCGCCGGGAAAACGGCTATAGACCTCAGCATTGACCCGTTGCAGGAAGGCCACCGCCTCAAGGTTCTGATTGCCGCCATGTTGGTTGGGCACCCACTCGCCCGGCTGGCGGGAATAATCGAGATAGAGCATCGAGGCCACGGCATCGACGCGCAATCCGTCGATATGGAAATTCTCGAACCAGAACAGCGCATTATTGGTGAGATAGGCCGAAACCTCCTTGCGCCCGAAATTGTAGATCGCCGTGTTCCAGTCCGGATGGAAGCCCTGGCGCGGATCGGCATGTTCGTAAAGCGCCGTGCCGTCGAATTGCGCCAGCCCGAAATCGTCGGTGGGGAAATGCGCCGGCACCCAGTCCAGGATGACGCCCAGCCCGGCTTCGTGCGCCGCATTAACCAGCCGCGCGAAACCCGCCGGATCGCCGAAGCGCGAGGTGGGCGCATAGAGACCGGTCGGCTGGTAGCCCCAGCTGGGATCGAAGGGATGTTCGGAAATGGGCATGAATTCGAGATGGGTATAGCCCATATCGGCCGCATAGGGCACCAATTGCTCGGCCAATTGGTCATAGCTCATGAAGCCGCCATCGGGCCGCCGGCGCCAGGAGCCCAGATGCACCTCGTAGATGGACATGGGTACGCGGCGCCAATCGTGGCTGGCCCGCTCTTCCATGTAACGCTGGTCGGTCCAGGTGAAGGGCGTCGGGTCGGGAACTATCGAGGCATTATGCGGCCTGACTTCCGCCTGGCGGGCAAAGGGATCGGCCTTGAGCGGCAGCACCACGCCATCGGGCCCGACGATCTCGAATTTATAGATGGTGCCGGTGCCCAGCACCGGAATGAAGACCTCCCAGATGCCCTTGCGGTTGCGCATCGGGTGGCGGCGGCCATCCCAATCGTTCCAGGGACCGACCACCGACACCCGCAAGGCATTGGGGGCCCAGACGGCGAAATGGGTGCCGTGAATGCCCTCGAATTCCATTTCGTGGGCGCCCAGCTTGTCGAACAGCCGTAAATGGCTGCCCTCGCCGATATAATAATCGTCCATCGGCCCCAGGACCGGACCGAAGGAATAGGGATCGTAAATGGTCCAGGCGCCGCCCGCATTCTTCGCTTCATAGCGGATGGGCTGGCGCCCGGCGATATCCACCCTGGCCTCGAAGAAGCCGGCGGCATGGCGCGGGATCATATGCCCGAGCGGCTTGCCGTCGAGCGTATAGGCATCGAGCGTTTCGGCATGCGGCACGAAGGCGCGCAGCACCCATTGGCCCTGGACGTCGTGCAGGCCGAGAAAGGCAAAGGCATCGCTGTGGCGGCCAGCCACGATGGCCGCGACCTCACGCGCATCGGCTTGCCAGTTTTCCGTGTTTGAACTCATGCCCGCTTTCCCCACTCGCTGCCCGCTTTCGAACCGGCAGGATAGACATAACGCATACAGGATCGTTTCGGTGCGGCGGGACAGGCCCGACGCCCCGCCGGATCAGCCGGTCTTCACCCCCCAGATATCGGCAGCATATTGCCTTATGGTCCGATCCGACGAGAAGAAGCCGACATTGGCGGTATTGCGGATCGCCATAGCGTTCCAGCGCGCCGGGTCGTTCCAGATCTGGTCCACCCTTGCCTGCGCCGCTGCATAGGCGTCGAAATCCCGCGCCACCATGAACCAGTCATGCTCGTAGAGCCCGCCGATCAGGTCGCGATAGCGATGCGGATCGTCGGGTGAGAATACCCCCGAGGCGATCGAGTCCAGCACTTCGCGCAGGCGCAGCGACGCCTCGATAGAGGCCCGCGGCGTCTCCCCCCGGGCATGCTTGTCCTCGACCTCGTCGGCGGTGAGGCCGAAAATGACGATATTGTCGGCGCCCACTTCCTTGTGCATCTCGACATTGGCGCCATCCATCGTGCCGATGGTGATGGCGCCATTGGCCATGAACTTCATATTGCCGGTGCCCGAGGCTTCCATGCCGGCCGTGGAAATCTGCTCGGACAGATTGGCGGCCGGCACGATGATTTCGGCCAGGCTCACATTGTAATTGGGCAGGAACACCACTTTGAGCAGGCCACGCACCCCCGGATCGTGATTGACGACCCGCGCCACGTCGTTGATCAGCTTGATGATCAGCTTGGCATTCCAATAGCTCGGCGCCGCCTTGCCGGCGAAAATCTTGACCCGCGGCGCCCAGTCCCGGTCCGGATGGGCGCGGATCTCGTCATAAAGCGCCACCGTCTGGATGATGTTGAGCAATTGGCGCTTATATTCGTGGATGCGCTTGATCTGCACGTCGAACATGGCTTCGGGCGAGACGACGATGTTCAGCCGCTCCCGGATCAGCCTGGCCAGCCGCTGCTTGTTGTCTAGCTTCACCGCCGCGAATTGCTGCTGGAAGCCGGGATCCCCGGCATGGGGCGCGAGCTGTTTGAGCTTGTCGATATTGTCCAGGAATTCCGGGCCGATCCGCTCGCTCACCAATTCGGTCAGGCCGGGATTGCATTGCATCAGCCAGCGGCGCGGCGTGATGCCATTGGTCTTGTTGTTGATGCGCTCGGGATAGAGCTTGTGCAGGTCGGAGAACACGGTCTGCTTCATCAATTCCGTATGCAGCGCCGACACGCCATTGACCGAATGCGAGCCGACAAAGGCCAATTGCCCCATGCGCACCCGCCGCCCACCCTGCTCGTCGATCAGCGACAGGGCGGCGATCTGCTGCTCGGAAAAGCCCGATTTGCTGCGGGCTTCGGCGAGGATATCGGCATTGATCTGATAGACGATCTGCATGTGGCGCGGCAGCAGCCGCTCCAGCAGCGCCACCGGCCAGCTTTCCAGCGCCTCGGGCAGCAGCGTGTGATTGGTATAGCCGAACGTGCCCTTGGCGATCTTCCAGGCATCGGCCCATTGCACGCCATTGTCGTCGACCAGAATGCGCATCAACTCGGCCACCGAAATGGCCGGATGCGTGTCGTTGAGCTGGATGGCGACCTTGTCGGGCAGCGAGCTCAATTCACCATATTGCTGCAAATGGCGGCGCACGATGTCCTGGAGGGAGGCGGAGGAGAAGAAGAATTCCTGCCGCAGCCGCAATTCCTGCCCCGCCGCCGTCGAGTCGGCGGGATAGAGCACGCGGGTAATGGCCTCGGCCTTGGCGCTTTCCTCGAGCGCGCCGATATGGTCGCCGGAATTGAACTTGTCGAGCAGGATCGGGTCGATCGGCTGGGCGCTCCACAGGCGCAGCGTGTTCACCCGCGCGCCGCGCCAGCCGACAATGGGCGTGTCATAGGCGACCGCCAGGAGATGTTCGTTGGGCTGCCATTCCTGCCGCACCGCGCCGTCCGGGTCGGTCACCGGCTCGACATGGCCGCCGAACCCCACTTCATAAGCGCTTTCGCGGCGCTCGAATTCCCAGGGATTGCCATGCGCCAGCCAGTCCTCCGGCAGCTCGACCTGCCAGCCCTCGCTCATTTCCTGGCGGAACAGCCCATGCGCATAGCGGATGCCATAGCCATAGGCCGGGATTTTCAACGACGACATGGATTCTAGAAAACAGGCGGCGAGACGCCCCAGGCCGCCATTGCCCAGCGCCGCATCCGGCTCCATGTCGATCAGTTCGCCCAGGTCGACATTGAGATTGCTGAGGGCCTCGCGCACCGGCTGCATCAGGCCGACATTGCTCATGGCGTCGCGCATGAGCCGGCCGATAAGGAATTCGAGGCTGAGATAATAGACGCGCTTGTTGGAGGTCCGCCACGTTTCACGCGAGCTTTCCATCCAGCGATCCATGATGCGGTCGCGAACCGTCAGGATGGTGGCCCGCAGCCAGTCATGCGGGCGGGCGACGATCGGGTCCTTGCCGACCGAATAAATCAGCCGTTCAAGTATCTCCGCCTGGATAGCTTCAACGGTCGTCGAACGCGGTTCGGGCGTAGGGGCATCGTAGACGATCGGCTTTTGCGGCATCTCGCAATCCAGTGTTCATGACGATATTCCCCTCAGAATGCGGGTAGTCTTGCACTTAATCCGTAAAGGGAAAAGCCCCCATGCCCGGGGCTAGCCGGGCCGGGGCTCGACGCCGGTGGGACCCGTGCCCTTGGGCGGCTCCAGCCGCTCCCGCTTGCGCGCCTCCTCGCCCTCGTCATCCAGCCGCTGCTCCCGGATGACCTGGGCGGCATTGGCCAGCAATTCGTCGCGATCGGTCATCGCCCGCGTCCGGCGCACCGGGCGGCGGGGCATGACCGGCCGGCTCGGCAGCGCATGGGTGATGACCGATTGAGCAATCAGCAGCGTCGGCACGGCGATGAGCGCCCCCATCGGCCCCCAGGCCCAGATCCAGAAGGTGATCGACAAGAAGATGATGAAGGGATTGAGCGTCAGCGTGCGGCCGATGAAATGGGGGGTGAATAGCTGGCCTTCGAGGAAATTGATGCTGGCATAGCAGATGACCGGCAGCAAGATTTCCAGCAACCCGGTCTGGGTGCCCAGCCCCACCGCCAGCAGCACGGTGATCATGATGGCCTGCCCCACATAGGGCACGTAATTCAGCACTGCCGCCATGGCACCCCAGAGCAGTGGCGAGGGCATGCCGATGGCCCACATGGCCAGGGTGACCGCGGTGCCGACGCACAGATTGATCATGGTCACCGTCAGGAGGAACCGGCTGACCTTGAACTCGACATCGCGGAACACATGCGCCGTGCGCCAGCGCATGCGCCTGGTGACGCACATCGACAGCACCGACATGCGGATGTGATCGCGCGTCGCCACGAAGAAATAGAGGCTGGCCAGGAAGATGGCGATCTGTGCCAGCACCGCCGGCGCCAGCATGGCCATGCCGGTCACCGTGCCGCCGTCATCCACCGTCACCGCCATGGCATCGCCGGTGCCCAGCGCCGCCGCGAGCTGGGCCTGGAAGTCGCTGATCGATTGCAGCGGCCCCTTGAGGCCCGCCAATTGCGTCTGCAGCCTGGCCCAGATCATCGGCGCCCGCGCCACCCATTCGCTGAGCGGCACCGCGAACAAGACGGCGAACCCGGCAATGACGCCGAGCAGCAGCAGCACGACGATGCCGGCCGCCAGTGCCGGCGGCACGCTCCAGCTTTCCAGCCGGTCGGCCACCGGCCCGAACATCAGGCCGATGACGATGGCCAGCGTCACCGGCGCCAGGAAGACCTGCCCCGCCTGCAACACCAGGAGCAAGACGGCAAAACCGATGCCAACCACCGCCAGGCGGGCGGCATTGCCGAGCACCCGCTCGAACTGGCTTTCGTTCATTTCGGCAGGAACGGCCCTGGGCCTGGCTTGACGCATTGCGGTATCCACATGGGAGAGTGCCCCGAAAACGTTACGGCAATGACTTTCGTTCCTGGGCGCCTCTTGGTGATCGACCCTGGCGGGCCGCTTGGATAAGCTTGCCGCGATTCCTTGTCTCTCCCGCCAGAAGAAGCGCCATGTCCCGCAAGATCATCATCGATACCGACCCCGGCCAGGACGATGCCGTCGCCATCCTGCTCGCCCTCGCCTCGCCCGCGGAACTGGAGGTTCTCGGCGTGGTGGCGGTGGCCGGCAATGTCGGCCTCGCCCAGAACGCCATCAATGCCCGCAAAGTGGTCGAGCTCTCCGGCCGCAGCGATGTTCCGGTCTATGCCGGCTGCGCCCGGCCGATGCGGCGGCAACTCGTCACCGCCGAGCATGTGCATGGCGATACCGGCCTCAACGGCCCCGACCTGCCCGCTCCGCACATCCCGCTCCAGGACCGGCACGGCGTCGATTTCATCATCGAGACATTGATGAATGCCGAGCCGAAAACCATAACCCTGTGCACTCTCGGCCCGCTGACCAATATCGGCATGGCGCTGGTCAAGGAGCCGCGCATCGCCGAGCGTATCGCCGAAATCGTCATGATGGGCGGCGCTTATTTCGAGGTGGGCAACATCACCCCGACAGCCGAATTCAACATCTATGTCGACCCCGAAGCCGCCGATGTGGTGATGCGCTGCGGCGCGCCGATCACCATCCTGCCGCTGGACGTGACCCATATGATCCAGTCCACCCCGGCCCGTCTCGACGCCATCAAGGCGCTGGGCAATAAGAGCGGCCAGGCGGTCCATGACATGCTGAGCTTTTCGGAGAGCTTCGATCTCAAGAAATATGGCTGGAACGGTGCGCCGCTGCACGATCCCACCGTCATCGCCTATCTGCTCAAGCCCGAACTCTTCGAAGGCCGCCATTGCCACGTGGCCATCGAAACCGCGAGCGAACTGACGGTCGGTATGACCGTGGTGGATTACTGGCACGTCACCGGCCGCGCCCCTAACGCCAATTATCTGCGCTCCGGCGACGCGGATGGATTTTACGCGCTGCTCAATGAGCGATTGGCGCGGCTGCCGTAACCCCCTCATCCGGCCCTTCGGGCCACCTTCTCCCCGAGGGGGAGAAGAATAGGCATCGCGCGCCCTCTTGTTCCTCTCCCCCTCGGGGAGAGGGTGGATCGCCCGCAGGGCGAGACGGGTGAGGGGTGGCTGGCGTACCCTCTCATCCGGCCCTTCGGGTCGCCTTCTCCCCAAGCGGGAGAAGGATAGGCATCGCGCATTCCTCTTATTCCTCTCCCCCTCGGGGAGAGGTGGCTCGGCAAAGCCGAGTCGGTGAGGGGGTTCTTCACCTCAATTCCACCTCTCGGCCGATCCCGATATTTTCCAGAAACGCCCGGTCGTGGCTGACCACCAGCAAGGCGCCGTCGAAGGCGCGCAGGCCCGCTTCCACCACTTCGATGGCGTCGATATCCAGGTGATTGGTGGGCTCGTCCAGCACCAGCAGCATGGGCGGCGTCTTGCCGCCCAGCGCACAGGCCAGCCCTGCCCGCAACATCTCGCCGCCGCTCAGCGTGCCGACCAGTTGCAACGCCGCATCGTTGCGGAACATGAACGCCGCCAGTACCGCGCGGCAATCATTGAGCGAACTGGACGGATTGAGCCGCTGGAAATTTTCGACGATGGACAGGTCCCGCCGCAACAAGCCCACTTGCTGATCGAGCAACGCCATCGGCCCGCCGATCTGCACGCTGCCGGCAAGCGGCGCCAATTCGCCGGTAAGAAGTTTCAGCAGCGTGGTCTTGCCCACCCCGTTCGGTCCGGTAATCGCCACCCGCTCCGGCCCGATAATGTCGATGGAGAAATTGCGGATGATCGGCCGCTCCGGATCGTGCCCGCCGGTCATGCCAGTGGCGCGCAACATCACCTTGCCCGCCGCCAGCCCGCTCGGCGCCAGCTTCAGCGCAAAAGGCGTCAGCACCTCGATCCGGGCGCGCGCCGCCTGGGCCTGGGCCTGCGCGGCATCGGCCTGTTTCTCGGCGAGCCGGTCGAGGCCGCCAGCGGTTTCCTCGGCGCGGCGCTTGAGGCCGCCCATGACGATTTTCGGCATATCGCCCTTGGCGGCCTTGCGACGCCCGCCGGCATCGCGGCGCTCCTGCCGCTCGCGCGTCTCCTGCGCCGATCTCGCCGCGTCCCGCATCTGCCGCTCGGCAATATCCAGACTATGCTGCGCCGAAGCCAGTTCCAGCGCCTTGCGCTCGCGGTAATGGCTCCAATTGCCGCCATAAAAGCTGGCGCCGAGGCCGGTCAGCTCGACAATGGCGTCCATCTCCTCCAGCAGCGCCCGGTCATGGCTGATGACGATGGCCGCGCCCCGCCAGCGCGCCAGCAATTCGGTTACCGCGGCGCGGCCATCGGCATCGAGATTATTGGTCGGCTCATCGAGCAGGATCAGGTCGGGCGCATCGAAAATCAGCGCCGCAAGGGCCGCCCGCGTCCGTTGCCCGCCCGATAGTTCGGCGAGCGGGGTTTGCGGCGTCACCGCCAGTTTGAGACTATCCAGCGCCGCATCCAGCCGCGCCTCCAGCGTCCAGTCGGCCTCCGCCAGCTCCTCGGCGCTCGCTGCCCCCGAAACGGCTTTTTCGAGCAGGGCGAGCGCATCGCGAACACCAAAAAGATCGGCGATGGTTTCGCCGGGCACCGGCTGCACCTGCTGGCGCAACATGCCGATGCGGCCGGAAACGCTGATCGTGCCGGCGGCCGGCGTCAACTCGCCGGTGATCAGGCGCAGCAGCGTGGTCTTGCCCACGCCATTGCGGCCGACCAGACCGGTGCGCCCGGGGCCGAAGCTGAGATCGAGATTGGAAAAGAGAGTTCGGCCGTCAGGGCCGGTATAGGCGAGACGCGAAATCGTGACGGAAACGGGCATGGATCGAGTATTCCCCAAGGGCAAGGCAGGTTGGCGTTGCGTTGGGATTGCGATCCATTGGGTACCGTCCGGTCGGGTTGCGATGAGGCATTACATAATCGTCTTCGGCGCCGCGTCAACTTCTCTGGCAAATCGGCGGCGGGAGGCGTAGGGTCCGCCAGCTTCGCAATGGACTGCCCAGATGGACCTTTTCACGCTCGCCGCCTTCACCCTCGCCTATGCCATTGCCGTCTTGGTGCCCGGACCCGGCGTTGCCGCCGTGGTGGCGCGCGCCCTGGGCGGCGGCTTCAAGGGGGCGTTCCCGATGGTATTGGGCATCCTGGCCGGGGACTTGCTCTATTTCCTGTTCGCCGTATTCGGCCTGGCCGCCATCGCCACTTATTTCGGGCCCATCTTCACCATCGTCCGCTGGGCCGGCGCCGCCTACCTGCTCTATATCGCCTGGAAGTTCTGGACCGCCCGCCCCGGCGCCGAACAGATGAAGCCCAGAAACGAGGATGGCTGGAAAACCTTCCTGGCCGGCTTCTCGCTGACCATGGGCAATCCCAAGACCATCGTTTTCTACCTCGCCATCCTGCCCAGCGTGGTGCCGCTGGCCGAGATGAACCCGCTCGCCTTCATCGAACTCACCGCCATCGTGGTCGTGGTGCTGCTCATCATCGGCTGCGGCTATGCCTGGCTGGCTTCGGTGGCCAGGGACCTGTTCCGCAGCGAAAAGGCCCTTGGCCGCCTCAACAAGACCGCCGGCGCCATGATGGCCGGCGCCGCCGGCCTCGTCGCCCTCCAGCATTAGCGGGTTTAACGCCGCGTTAAGGCCGGCGCTTCATGCTGGCAGCATGGCGATTTCGGGCAGAATCACGCGCTGGAATGCATACCAGCTCTCATCCTATGAGCAGTTGCAATATCATCGCGAGCGCCGCGCGCAGATCCGCGAGGAGATCGCCAAGATGAACGCCCAGGCCAGCTCCCTCACCTCGGTCCAGATGCAGAAAGCGGTGGGCATGGGCGACCTCGTCTCCCGCATGGCCATGGAACGCATCGGCCTTTCCAAGAAAGCCTAGAAGCTGGTGGGCGCGGCAGGACTCGAACCTGCAACCAGAGTGTTATGAGCACTCGGCTCTAACCATTGAGCTACGCGCCCTTCCGTCGAAGGCTTATAAGCGAACATGGCGGCGTCGAGAACCCGGTGGACCAGGAAATATCGTTCTGTCCCCGATTCTTGCGCCATGCGGGCAGCGCGCCAAGCCAGCCCATATTGTTCCCGCCGCCAAACATCGCCTAGAATGCGCGCTCCGCACAAATTTCGGTATCCGCACAATGCGTCAGGGCGACATCATTCACGGACTGGTTCGGGGCCTGTCGGTCGTCGAATGTTTCGATGAGGAACATGCGCGCCTGTCCATCACCGATGTCGCCCGCCGCACCGGCCTCGAACGAGCGACGGCGCGGCGCTGCCTGCTGACGCTGGTTCATCTCGGCTATGCCAGCTATGACGGCAAATTCTTCCAGCTCACCCCGCGCATTCTCAAATTGGGCCATTCCTATCTGGCGGCCACCCCCCTGCCCCGGCTCATCCAGCCCTTTCTCGAGGAATTGTCGCACGCCACCAGCGAAAGCACGTCGGCGGCGGTTCTCGAAGGCACCGACATCCTCTATGTCGCCCGCGCCTCGACCCGCCGGGTGATGTCGATCAATCTGGCGCCGGGCGCGCGCCTGCCGGCCTATTGCACCTCGATGGGCCGCACCCTGCTGGCCGCCTTACCCGCCGGCGAGGCCCGGGCCATCCTCGAGCGCTCCGAGCTCATCGCCTATACCGAGCGCACCAAGGCGGACATGGCCGGCATCACCACCGAATTGGCGGTGATCGCCGCCCAGGGCTTCGCCGTGATCGACCAGGAACTGGAACTGGGCCTCTGCTCCATCGCCGTGCCGCTGACCAATGCCGCCGGCCAGGTGGTGGCAGCGATCAATATCGGCGCCCAGACCGCCCGCTCCCCCACTTCGCGAATGATCGCCAATTTCCTGCCATTGATGCGCAAAGTACAGGCCGAATTGCGGCCCCTGCTGCGATAATTCTCGGCGCCGCCTGCCTGCCGATTCCGTCGCAATCGGCTCTGTCATATAGCCAGTGTCGTAAAATATATCTTTTAAAAACAGCGGCTTATCGTGTCACAAACCGGTCATGGAACTGCAATAAAACCTTCGCCGGGCGCTCCTATGGTCTGCCGCGTCACAGGGCGGCCCAAGAACCGGCTGGCCATGTTTGCAATGAATTCCGAAAGGGAACTTCCATGAAGACCGCACTTTACGCCAGTGCCGCTGTCATCGCGCTCGCCGCCTTCGGCACCAATGCCGCCTTCGCCCAGTCGCGCGACACCATCCAGATCGCCGGCTCCTCGACGGTCCTGCCCTTCTCCTCCATCGTCGCCGAGGAATTCGGCGCCATTTTCCCCGAATTCAATACGCCGGTCGTGGGTTCGGGCGGCACCGGCGGCGGCTTCAGCCAGTTCTGCCAGGGCGTCGGTGACAATACCATCGACATCGCCAATGCCTCGCGCCCGATGCGCGACGGCGAGCGTGAAGCCTGCAACAATGCCGGCGTCAACGACATCCGCGAAATCCAGTTCGGCTTCGACGGCATCGTCTTCGCCTCCTCGGCCAATGGCGGCGATTTCGCCCTGACCCCCGCGCATGTGTTCAAGGCCATCGCCGCCAAGGTTCCGGTGGATGGCGAACTCGTCGACAATCCCTATACCAGTTGGGACCAGATCGACCCGTCGCTGCCGGCCCAGCCGATCGTCCTGGCCATACCCGGCTCCAATCACGGCACCCGTGAAGTCTTCCAGGAGCGCGTCGTGACCCCCGGCGCCGAAGCCTCCGATCTGCCGGAAAACCTTTCCGCCGAGGAAAAGAGCGCCGTGGAAACCACGTTCCGCCAGGATGTGGTGGTCGAAATCGCCGGCGATTATACCGAGACCCTCGCCCGCCTGACGGCCGATCCGAACACTGTCGGCGTCTTCGGCCTCAGCTTCTACGACCAGAACCGCGACATCCTCAAGGTCGCCACCGTCGACGGCATCATCCCGTCGCTGGAAACCGTCGCCGCCGGCGAATATCCGGTCTCGCGCCCGCTCTACTTCTACGTCAAGGGCGAGCATATCGGCACCGTTCCGGGCCTGGTCGAATTCACCGAATACTTCCTGTCCGAAGCCATGTCGGGCAATGGCGGCATTCTCGAAGCCGCCGGCCTGATCCCGCAGCCGGCGGAAGTCACCGCCGAAGTGCTCTCCGCCTTCCAGCAATAAGCCAAATATCGGCGGGCCGCGGTGTTCCGCGGCCCGTTCCACTCAAGGGATCAATCGAGGAAGCCTGACACGTGAACACTTTCATCGTCGCCGGCCTGCTTCTCGTTCTCCTGGGCGTCGCCTATCAACGGGGCTGGACCAAAAGCCGCGCCCTCGCCATTCCGGAAGGGCAGCGCGTCCATTCGCGCGGTCAATATCACGGCACGCTCGTCGTCCTCTGGACCCTGATCCCCGCCCTGCTCGTCCTCGCCCTCTGGGCTTTCTTCTCCCCCGGCGTCGCTCATTGGTACATCGTCTCGCAAATCCCCAATGAGGTGCTGACCAGCCTCGATCAGACCGGGCTCAACCAGCAGATGCAGCGCATTCGCGACCTGGCCTCCGGCTTCGGCGTCGCCGGCGAACTGCGCCCCTTCGAGCAGGAGGCCGGGGAAAATCTCGCCCGCTTCCAGCTTCTCAGCTTTCTCATCATGCTGGCCGCCGCCGCCGGCCTGGGCGTGCTCGGCCTGACCTTCGCCCAGCGCCGCATCTCCGCCCGCCTGCGCGCCCGCAACGAGGTCGAACGCGCCATTTCCTGGCTGCTGATCGCCTGTTCGGCCGTCGCCATCCTGACCACTTTGGGCATCGTCGCCTCGCTGGTCACCGAGGCCCTGCGCTTCTTCACCTATATCAATCCGCTCGATTTCTTCTTCGGCACCGTCTGGGCGCCGAAATTTTCTTCCACCGGCACCGGCGATGCGGGCCAATTCGGCCTGCTTCCGCTATTGTCCGGCACGCTGATGATCTCGACCATCGCCATGCTGGTGGCCGTGCCGGTGGGCCTCATGGCCGCCATCTATCTCAACCAATACGCCCATCGCTCGGTGCGCCGGATCGTCAAGCCGGTCATCGAAATCCTCGCTGGCATCCCCACCATCGTCTATGGCTTTTTCGCCCTGGTGACCGTGGGGCCGTTCCTGCGCGATGTCGGCTCCTCCATCGGGCTGCATGTCAGCGCCACCAGCGCGCTCACCGCCGGCCTCGTCATGGGCGTGATGATCATTCCCTTCATCTCCTCGCTGTCCGACGACATTCTCAGCCAGGTGCCGCGCAGTCTGCGCGACGGCGCCTATGGCCTGGGCGCCACCCAGTCGGAAACCATCCGCAATGTATTGCTGCCGGCCGCCCTGCCCGGCATTGTCGGCGCCTTCCTGCTGGCGGTCAGCCGCGCCATCGGCGAAACCATGATCGTGGTGCTGGCCGCCGGCAATGCCCCGATCCTGCGCGGCAATCCGCTGGAGCCGGTTTCCACCATCACCGTCTCCATCGTCAACCAGCTCACCGGCGACACCGATTTCACCGGCCCGCAATCGCTCGTCGCCTTCGCGCTGGGCCTGACGCTCTTCATCATGACGCTGTGCCTCAACATCGTCGCCCTCTATATCGTCCGCCGCTTCCGGGAGCAGTACGAATGACCAGCGCCAGCTTCGATTCCGCGGCCGAGCGCCGCCAGCGCGTCCGTGCCGGCCTGGCCCGCCGCCATCTGGGCGAGCGCCTGTTCCGTGGCTTTGGCGTCGTCGCCATCGTCCTGGCGCTCGGCTTCGTGGCGGTGCTGTTCACCGATGTGCTGCGCAAGGGCATCCCGGCCTTTACCCAGTCCAATCTCCACCTCGAAGTCAGGTTCGATCCGGAATTGCTCAAGGTCGATCCCGCGCCCATCCGCGCCGCCGGCCAGTCCGATGCCGATTTCCGCGCCACGCGCCTCGCCTGGGAACGCCAGGTGGCCATGCTGAACTGGAACAATGTCATCGAAGCCGCCCTGCGCGCCGCCGCGCCGGCCGGTTTCGACATCGACAGCCGCCAGATTCTGACCATTGCCGAAAGCGATGGCCGGCACCGCGTCCGCGAACTCTTCGTCCGCGATCCGGGCCTGCTCGGCCAGCGCGTCAATGTCGACCTGCTGGCCTCGGCCAATACCGACAATTGGGTCAAGGGCAATATCAACCGCGAACTGGATGATGCCCGGCAGCAGCTCTCCGCCCCCGCCCGCGCCCTCATCGACATTTTCGAGGAAAACGGCACCATCAGCCAGGGCTTTGCCTGGTCGCTGTTCACCAATGTCGACAGCCGCTCCGCCCCGGCCGCCGCCGGCCTGCTCGGCGCGCTCATGGGCACGTTCTGGATGATGCTGGTCGTCATCGTCCTTGCCGTGCCCCTCGGCGTCGGCAGCGCCATCTACCTGGAGGAATTCGCGCCCAAATCGCGACTGACCGATCTCATCGAGGTCAATATCAACAATCTCGCCGCCGTGCCCTCCATCGTCTTCGGCCTGCTCGGCGCCGCCGTGTTCATCAACTGGTTTCGCCTGCCGCTCTCGGCGCCGCTGGTCGGCGGCCTGGTGCTGACGCTGATGACCCTGCCCACCATCATCATCGCCACCCGCGCCGCGCTCAAGGGCGTCTCCCCCGCTTTGCGCCAGGCGGCCCTCGGCATGGGCGCCTCCCGGACGCAGATGGTGTTCCACCACGTCCTGCCCGTCACCTTCCCCTCCATCCTCACCGCCACCATTATCGGGGTGGCGCAGGCCATGGGCGAAACCGCGCCATTGCTGCTTATCGGCATGAATGCCTTCGTCGCCGCCGTGCCCGGCACGCCGATCGAGCAGGCCACCGCTCTGCCGGTGCAGATCTATCTCTGGCAGGGCAATGAGAACCGCAATTTCTTCGAGCCGCGCGCCTCCGCCGCCATTCTGGTGCTGCTGGTCTTCATGATCACTCTCAACGCCATCGCGATCTTCCTGCGGTCGCGGCTTGAAAAGCGCGCTTAGGAGCCTGACAAATGGACATTCTGGCCGGCAAGACCAAAATCCCCGCCAAGACCTTGAGCGCCAACCTGGACCCCATCGAGATGATCGAGCCCAATATTCGCCTCACCGCCCGCGATGTCACCGTCCATTACGGCGCCAAGCAGGCCCTGCACGGCATTTCCATCGACATCCCCGACCGCGCCGTCACCGCCTTTATCGGCCCCTCGGGCTGCGGCAAATCCACCTTCCTGCGCTGCATCAACCGCATGAACGACACCATTGAGGGCGCGAGGGTCGGCGGCCGCATCGAACTGGACGGCCAGGATATCTATGCCGCCGATCTCGACGTGGTGGAGCTGCGCGCCCGGGTCGGCATGGTGTTCCAGAAACCCAACCCCTTCCCCAAATCGATCTACGACAATGTCGCCTATGGCCCCCGCATCCATGGCCTGGCCCGGACCAAGGCCGATCTCGACGAGATCGTCGTGTCCTCGCTCCGCAAGGCCGGCCTGTTCGAGGAGGTCAAGGACCGCCTCGCCGAACCCGGCACCGGCCTTTCCGGCGGCCAGCAGCAGCGGCTCTGCATTGCCCGCGCCATTGCCGTCGGCCCCGAAGTCATCCTCATGGACGAGCCCTGCTCGGCGCTGGACCCCATCGCCACCGCCATCATCGAGGAACTGATCGACGAATTGCGCGAAAACTACACCATCGTCATCGTCACCCATTCGATGCAGCAGGCGGCCCGGGTCAGCCAGAAGACCGCCTTCTTCCATCTCGGCAACCTCATCGAGCAGGGCGACACCGAAGAGATTTTCACCAATCCGGTGAACAAGCAGACCCAGGACTACATCATGGGCCGCATCGGCTGATTGCGGGGAAGGAGATCGTCATGCCCAATACCGGTTCTGAACATATCGTTACCGCCTATAGCGATGAACTCGCCGGGCTCGCCCAAGCCATCGCCGAAATGGGTGGCCTGGTCGAAGTCGCCATCGAAAACGGCACCCGTTCCCTGCTCAAGCTCGACCGCGAACTGGCCGATATCACCATCATCGCCGATCAGCGCATCGACGATATGCAGCGCCGGATCGACGACATGGCCGTTTCCATGATCGCCCGCCGCCAGCCCATGGCCAGCGACCTGCGCGCCATCATCACCGCCATCCACGTCGCCAACGACCTCGAACGCATCGGCGACATGGCCAAGCAGTTGGCCCGCCGCTCGCTCAAGCTCGAAGGCATAAACCTGCAACCCACCTTCTATAACGGCGTCAAGAACATGACCGGCCTGGTGCTGCGCCAGGTCAAGGACGCGCTCGACGCCTATGCCAATCGCGACGCCGCCGCCTCGGTCGATGTGTGCAACCGCGACGACGAGGTCGACGCCATGTACACCTCGCTGTTCCGCGAACTCCTGACCTATATGCTGGAAGACCCGCGCAACATCACCACCTGCACCCATTTGCTGTTCTGCGCCAAGAACCTCGAACGGGTCGGCGACCACGCCACCAATATCGCCGAACGCGCCTATTACCTGGCCACCGGCCGGCAGCTCACCGTCGAAGTACAGGAATTGCAGCGCCAGCAGATAAAGGTTTAGCGACAACGTTACAGCGTCATTCCCGGAACAGCCCCCGGCCTCTTCCGAGCGCCGACCGACGGAGCACATCCATATGCCCGCGACCATTCTCATCGTCGAAGACGAAGCCGATATCGCCCTCCTTCTGCGCTATAATCTCGAAGCGGAGGGCTATCGCGTCGTTACCGCCGAAAGCGGCGACGAGGCCCAGCAGGCCATCGCCGAAAAGCTCCCCGATCTGATCCTGCTCGACTGGATGCTGCCGGAAGTCTCCGGCATCGAGCTGTGCCGGCGCCTGCGCGCCCGCGAGCAAACCAGCCGCGTGCCGATCATCATGCTCACCGCCCGCGGCGAGGAGGAAGAGCGGGTGCGCGGCCTTACCACCGGCGCCGACGATTATATCGTCAAGCCCTTCTCGGTGCCCGAACTGGTCGCCCGCATCCAGGCGCTGCTGCGCCGCTCCAACCCCAATCTGGTCACCGCCGCGCTCAAGCTCGGCGATCTCGAGCTCGACCGCACCACCCACCGGGTCCGCCGCGCCAATCGCGACGTCCATCTCGGCCCCACCGAATATCGCCTGCTCGAATATCTCATGCGCCATCCCGGCCGCGTCTATTCGCGCGAGCAATTGCTCGATGGCGTCTGGGGCAATGACGTCTATGTCGACGAGCGCACCGTCGACGTCCATATCGGCCGGCTGCGCCGCGCCATCAATCGCGGCCGCGAAGCCGACCCCATCCGCACCGTGCGCGGGGCCGGCTACGCCTTCGACGAACGCTTCGCCCAGACCGCGTGAGGGAGCTTAGCCGGCAGCGGTATAGGCGGTCTTCACGATGGTGAAGAACTCGGCCGCATAGGTGCCCTGCTCGCGCGGGCCATAGCTCGAACCCTTGCGGCCTCCGAACGGCACGTGGAAATCCACCCCGGCCGTCGGCACATTGACCATGACCATGCCGGCTTCCGAATTGCGCTTGAAGTGGGTGGCATATTTCAGCGACGTCGTGACGATACCGGCGCTCAGGCCGAATTCCGTGTCGTTCGCCGTGGCCAGCGCTTCCTCGTAATCCTTGACCTTGATCACCGCCGCGACCGGGCCGAAAATTTCCTCCCGGGCGATCCGCATGGAATTGGTGGCCTCGGTGAACAGCGCCGGCTGCAGGAAATAGCCCTCGGTATCCTTCGTCACCCGCTCGCCGCCAGCCACCAGCCTGGCGCCCTCGCCCTTGCCGATCTCGATGTAATCCACGTCCTGCTTGAGCTGGCTCGGATCGACCACCGGGCCGATTTCCGTATCCTTTTCGAGGGCATGGCCCACCCGCAAACCACTGGTCCGCTCGGCCAGCGCGGCGACGAACTTGTCGTGGATGCCTTCGGTCACGATCACCCGGCTCGACGCCGTGCAGCGCTGGCCGGTCGAGAAGAACGCCGATTGCGCCACGCTCTCCACCGCCACCTTGAGGTCGGCGTCATCGAGCACGATGGTCGGATTCTTGCCGCCCATTTCCAGCTGGAACTTGCGGCCATGCTTGATCGAGGCCTCGGCCACGCGCTTGCCGGTCCCCACCGATCCGGTGAAGGAAATGGCATTCACATCGGGGCTGTCCAGCAGCGTCTGCCCGACCACCGAGCCCTTGCCCATCACCAGGTTCAGCACGCCCTTGGGCAGGCCGGCGCGGTGCAGGATATCGACGATGGCCCAGGTCGAGCCCGGCACCAGATCGGCCGGCTTGATGACCACGCTATTGCCATAGGCCAGGGCCGGGGCAATCTTCCAGGCCGGGATGGCGATCGGGAAGTTCCACGGCGTGATGATGCCGACGACACCCACCGGCTCGCGGGTGATTTCGACCGTCAGACCGGGCCGCGCGCTGGGCAGGATCTCACCGGCCAGACGCAGCGTTTCACCGGCGAAGAAGTCGAAAATCTGAGCGGCGCGCGTCACTTCGCCAATGCCCTCCGGCAGCGTCTTGCCCTCTTCGCGGCTCAGCAGCTCGCCCAATTCCTGCTTGCGGGCCAGAATTTCCTGGCTGGCCTTGGACAGGATGGCGTGGCGTTCGAGAATGCCCGAGCGCGACCAGGCCGGAAAGGCGGCCTTGGCGGCGGCGATGGCCTGGTTGGTCTCCTCGACATTGGCGCGGGCATAAAGGCCGACGACTTCGTTGATATTGGAGGGGTTGATATTCTCGACCCCATCCGCGCCCACCCATTCGCCATCGATGAGGTTCTTGTGCAATTCGGTCATGTCGATGCCTTTCGGTAATGCGCCTCGGAGGAAAAAGCGCTTAGATCAGAGCAGGTTGGCGCGAGCGAGATCACGCAGGAAATGGCTGGTGCCATAGGTCCAGGGCGGACATTTCGTGGACAGGTTCACCCGATTTGCCAGCGTACCCAGACTGGGTGTCGAAATCGAGACCAGGTCGCCGATGCGGTGGGTAAAGCCTTTGCCGGCGCCGTCGCGATCCTTCACCGGCGCGAACATGGTGCCGAGATAGAGCACCAGCCCATCGGGATATTGGTGATGCTCGCCAATGGTCGCGGATACCAGGGATTCCGGGGTACGGGAGATTTCCGCCATGTTGGAATGGCCCTCCAGCACGAAGCCGTCCAACCCCTCGACGCGCAGGGCGATTTCCGCCTGTTTCACCGTTTCGAGGGTGAAATCGCCGTCGAAAAGCCGCACGAACGGACCCAGCGATGCTGACGCATTGTTATCTTTGGCCTTGCCCAGCAGCAGCGCCGAACGCCCTTCGACGTCGCGCAGATTGACGTCATTGCCCAAAGTCGCGCCGACGATCTCGCCCTTGCTGGTCACCAGCAGCGCAATCTCGGGTTCGGGATTGTTCCACGTCGAAACCGGGTGCAGCCCGACCTCGGCGCCATAGCCCACCGCGCTCATCGGCTGGCTCTTGGTGAAGATTTCCGCGTCCGGGCCGATTCCCACTTCGAGATATTGGCTCCACACGCCCTTCTCGATCAGCTTCGCCTTGACCTGCATGGCGGCATCCGAGCCCGGCACCAATTGCGACAGGTCCGTGCCGATCAGGTCGAGGATTTCGCCACGCAGCGCCTCGGCGCGGGACATGTCGCCGCGCGCCTGTTCCTCGATGACGCGCTCCAGCAGCGAGACGACGAAAGTGACGCCGGAAGCCTTGATCGCCTGCAGGTCGATCGGCGCCAGCAGCCGCGGAAGATCGGCGCGCTTATTGCCGTCCAGGGCATTGGCGAGAACGGCGTCCACCTCGCCCACCGGCCGGCCCGGCGCATTGCGCACATGCTCGGCGGCGCGGCCGCTTTCGGCCACGTCGCGTACGCTGGCCAGCCCGCGCGCCGTGATGTCGACAAGCTGCCCGTCCCGGACCGTGACGATACGGGGATGATCGAAATCGGGAACCCAGGCACGCCCGATGAGAATGCCGTCCGGAATATGGTTTGAATTCATATGCATCGCCCCTGACATGTCAGGGCAAGTGACTAGCGCAGTGCTCCGGTCCGGCGCAAGCATGAACACGATAAATCATACTTTATGCCAAGCATGCCTGAACAATCGCGGGCATGCTCGTTCAATTCCGGTTCATCCACGCCGCAATACTGACGCATTGGCCCGGGAAATCTTCCCGGGCCAATGCACCCCAAAGGAGTCTGCCAATGCGTGTCCTCAGCGTCCTCGCCCCCCTTGCCTTTCTTGCCACCGCGCTGCCCGCCTATGCCGGCTCGATCGCCATCGAAGGGCGCGGCGAAGTGCGCGCCGCACCGGACATGGCCACGATCAATTCCGGCGTGACCACGCAGGGCGCCACGGCGCGCGAAGCGCTCGACGCCAATACCGAGGCGATGAGCGAGCTGATCGCCGCTCTCAAGCAATCCGGCATCGAGGCCCGCGACATCCAGACCTCGGGCTTCTCGGTCAATCCCAATTATGTCTATTCCGATGCCCGCGACGAATTGGGCTATACGCTGCCCCCGCGCATCAATGGCTATCAGGTCTCCAATTCGGTGACCGTGGTGGTGCGTGACCTCGAAGACCTCGGCGCCATTCTCGACAAATCGGTGACCGTGGGCGCCAATACCGTCAATGGCGTTTCCTTCTCCGTCGCCGATCCGGCCGACCTGCTCAACGAGGCCCGCAAGGCCGCCTTTGCCGATGCCCGCGGCAAGGCCGAACTCTATGCCGATGTCGCCGGCGTCGGTCTGGGCGAGCTGGAATCGATCTCCGAACGGCAGGATTTCAGCGGCCCGCAGCCCTATCCCATGTATGCCCGCGCCGAACTGGCTCAGTCCGCCGCCGTTCCCGTCGAGGCCGGCGAACTGACCTTCGCCATCAGCGTCAATGTGACGTGGGATTTGGACAACACTAACGACTAATCCACAGAACCTTTTCGGGCCTGCCATGTTTTGGACAAACCTGCCCGGCCAAACGCACGTTGTTACATGGGCGGCGGATCGAGTCCTCCATCTGCCGCCATGTTCCCGAATCCCCTCAACGAGGGGGCTTGGGCGGTGGGGACGGTTCCACCGTAGTCACTCCGTCCCCACCAACCCCTTTTTGGAATTTTCTCTGGTCGCGAAGGAAGAGCCCTCGCGTCAAGCGCGAGGGTGACGAGCGGGGGTTGCCCTGCTCCGGGGTAGAGGCCGCACAATGTTCTCGTAGGCCTCATCCTGAGCTTGTCGAAGGACGAGGTCGCGGCCACGGAGCTACCGACCTCGTGGTTCGACAGGCTCACCATGAGGTCTAACGGCGTTGCGGTGGCGCCAAGCACCCTAACCCAGCACCACTTTCCAGAGCATGTTGAGCCCCACGGCCACGAGGAAGGCGGCGAAGACATATTTGAGCGTCTTCTGGTCCATCCTGTGCGCCAGGGCGGCGCCGGCCGGCGCGCAGACCGCCGCCAGCACGCCAACCAGGACGAGGGCCGGCAGGTTGATATAGCCGATGCTCGCCGGGGGCAGGTTTTCGGCATTCCAGCCGGAAAGGAGAAAGCCCGCCGTGCCCGAAATGGCGATGACCACGCCGATGGCCGCTGAGGTGCCGACCGCCTTGTGCATGCTGCGCCCGAAGGCCACCAGCGTCGGCACGGTCAGCGAACCGCCGCCAATGCCCATCAGCGAGGACAGATAGCCCACGACGAAGGCCGATATCCGATGCACCAAGGGCACGTCCTTGAGATGCCCCATCAGCCGGGTCTGGAACGCGAAAATGATATTGGCGGCGATGACGAAGGCCAGCACCGCGAAGACGATGCGCAACGCATCGCCCGAATACCAGCCGGCCATGAGGCCACCGATAAAGGTGCCGGCGACGATGAACGGGGCCCAGAGCTTGAGCACACCGACATCCAGCGCCCCGCGGGCGTGATGGGCCCGGGCGCTCATGATGCCGGTGGGAATGATGATGGCGAGCGAGGTACCCACGGCCACGTGCTGCACCACATCGGGATCAAAGCCCATCAGCAGCAGGCTGTTGGACAGCGCCGGCACGATCACCGCGCCGCCGCCAATGCCGAGCAGGCCCGCCGCCACGCCGGAAAAGATGCCGGTAAGGCCCATAGCCAAGATAAAAGGCCAATAATTGACCACAAGGCCCAAATCCATGTTCATTCTCCGATGATGTGCAGCACCAATTCCCGCCGATGCGGATTGTGCCGGTGTTCGAACAGATAAAGCCCCTGCCAGGCGCCCAGCACCGGGCGTCCATTACTGACCGGGATGCCGATGGAGGTCTGGGTCAGCGCCGCCTTGATATGGGCCGGCATGTCGTCCGGCCCCTCCAGCGTGTGCGCCAGCCAGTCCATGCCCTCGGGCACGAGACGCCGGAAGAAGCCCAGCAGGTCGGTCTGCACGTCCGGATCGGCATTTTCCTGGATGAGGAGGGAGCAGGACGTGTGGCGGATATAGGCGGTGCACAGGCCGGTCTCGATGCCCGATCGCGCGACGAAACTGCCGAGGGCGCGGGTCATTTCGTAAAATCCCTGCCCCTTGGTTTCCACGACGACGCTATCGATGGCTTGCTGCATCAGCACGGCCTAGCATGATCCCGGCCCGAACCGAAGACCATGCGCCGCCAATCCGTCCACTGCCCCATTCCGGCCCCAATGGGCTGGCTCACCTGGCCGTGACAGCGCCGGGAACCATGCGGAAAGCCCGGCGTTCCGGTTTTTGCGAGATTGCCGAGCCGCTTGGGTAAGCCGCTTCATCCATTCAGGATGGGTTCAGGAAGCAGCCACCATGCTCGGCGGACGTGTGCCAAACACAAAGGAATTTACAATATGCGCCTCAAGACCTGGCTGCTCGCCGGAACCAGCATCGGCTTCATGACCCTTGCGCCGCTCTCAGCACTGGCCCAGGACGCCGACCTCCAGGCGGCCTATCGCGCCTATCTCAATGCCCAGGCCTCCGGGGACGCTGCCGCGCTCGACGCCGCCCGCGCCGACCTCACCGAGTTCTGCATTGTCGGCGGCTTCGCCAATCTGGACGAATGCATCGCCGCGCTCAACGCCGCCAGCGCTCCCGTGCCCGCTCCCGCCCCGGAACCGGAAATTGCGCCCGAGCCGCAGCCGGAACCGGAGCCGGTGATCGAGGAACCCGCCCCCGAGCCCGAGCCGATTCCTGAACCGGTTCCCGAACCGCAACCCGAGCCCCAGCCGGAACCCGCGCCTGAACCGGCGCCAGAGCCGGCGCCCGAGCCGGAACCCGAACCAGCCTTCGAGGAGCCGGCGCCGCAGCCCGAGCCGGTTATCGAGGAGCCCGCGCCAGATGAAGAGCCAGCACCCGCGACTGAGCAGCCCGCAGTTGAGCAGCCGAGCAGCGAGGAACCGGCGGTCGAACAGCCCGCTATCGAGCAGCCGGCAACCCCTGAAGCCGATTATTCCGGCCTGCTGGCCGAGCAGGTCGGCCTCTATGAAGACGCCGTCGCCGACCTAATGGCCGGGGGCGATGCCGCCGCCGCGCAAGCGCGCATCGACGCCGCGCGCGCCGAAATCGCCGCCCTTTGCGCCGAAGCCGGCCAGCCGGACGTGACCGCCTGCCTGGCCGAATATGGCCTGGAATTGCCGGTGGTCCCCGCGCTCGAACAGCCGGCTGCTCCAGCGGAAGAACCCGCGCTTCCGGCCGAAGAGCCTGTCGGCGACGAACCCGTACTCGATGAGGAGCCGGTGGCCGAACAGCCCGCCCCGGTGGAAGAGGTCACGCCCGATGGCGAGATGGCCGAACCCGTTATCGAACTGCCCGAAGGCGTGACCCTGGAGCAGATCGCCCCGGTGCTCGACAGCGCCAAGGACGAGCCCGCCGGCGAGGTTCCGGTGGAGGAGAGCACGGAGCCGGCGCCGCCGGCCCCTGAAAGCGACGAGGCGGCGCAATCCGAAGCCATCCAGGCCTTCGCCGCCGAGCCCGTGACCGCCGTGACCGCCGAGGAAGGAACCGCCGTCACCGCCACGGAAAACACCACCGTCAATCAGACGATCGTGAACAATTACATCAACAACATCACCAATATCACCAACAATACCACCACGACCAACAATACGCAGACCAATATCGGCCAGCAGAACAATGTTACCGTGGTGGAGGGACCGGTGGTGCAGACGAATACCGGCGACGCTATCGCGCAGGTCATCCTGCAGGTGGGCGCTCAGCTGATCGTCAATTCGATCGGGCAGGACACCGACCGCTTCTACAACCCGCAACAGGACGAGATTTACTATGAAAATCTCCGCAATGGCCGGGTTCGCGAAGTGATCACCCGTCCTGACGGCACCCGGATCGTCACCGAGCGCAACCGCAATGGCGACATCCTGCGCCGCTCGCGCATCGATCCGAATGGCCGCGAATATGTGCTGGCCTATTTCGACGAACGCTATGGCGACGATCTGGCCACCTGGCGCGATCCGGGCCTCGACCTGCCGCCGCTGCGGCTGAATATTCCGGTGCGCGATTATGTGCTGGATGCCCGCTATGCCGACGAAACCGAGCTGGAACGCTTCTTCGCCCAGCCGCCGGTGGAGCAGGTGGCCCGCATCTATTCCATCGATGAGGTCAAGCGTTCGGCCCGGGTGCGCGACAGCGTGCGCAAGCTCGAAGTGGGTAATCTCACCTTCGACACAGCCGCCGCTACGATTGGGCGGGATCAGGTGCGGTCGCTGTCCAGCGTCGCCAATGCCATGCTGGCGCTCCTGGAACGCAATCCGAACGAGACTTTCCTTATCGAAGGCCATACCGACGCAGTGGGTTCGGACATTTCCAACCTGCGCCTGTCGGATCTGCGCGCCGCCACAGTGGCCCGCGTCCTGACCGACTTCTATGGCGTGCCGCCGGAAAACCTGGCCACCCAGGGCTATGGCGAACGCTATCTCAAGATCCGCACCGAGGCGGCCGAGCGCGAAAATCGCCGCGTCACCATCCGCCGGATCACGCCGCTGATCACCATTGCCAGCCGCTGATCGGCCGGACAATGCAAGCGAGGCCGGGCAATTGCCCGGCCTTTTCATTGCTGCGACGGCATATCAGGCCAGATTTCACGAAAAAGCCGCAATCCCGCCGAGGACAAAAACCGGCCTCCCTCACCTAACCCTTTGATTCGACGGAGTGAATCGAGGCAAAATTCAGGCGTACAGAGAATTCACATTATCGGGAACGTTCCGCTGTTCATCGCGTTTTCCAGCCAGCGTTGAAACAAAGGAGCGAATGATGGCTACCCCTGAACGCGATACTGCTTATACCCGCGACGGCGACCGTACCGTCTATACTCGTGAGGGCAATGGTACCGGCTGGTTCGTCGGCATAATCGTTGTTCTCGCCCTGCTGGCAATCGGCTATCTGGTGTTCTCGGCCAATTCCGGCCCGTCCACGACCGTTGACGTCAATGGCACTCCCGCCGTGACCGATCCGGCCATAGCTCCGGCCCCGATGACCGAAACCCCCGCCCCGATGACTGAAGCTCCGGCTCCAGCGGTTCCTGAGACCGCCCCGATGACCGAGGCTCCGGCCATGGATGCCGCTCCTGCCCCGGCCGATACCCCGGCGGGCACGGAAACGCCGGCTGCTCCGGCTGCCGAACCGGCTGCCCCGGGCGTCTGATAGCCCGTCTCCCCTCGGCCTTGGTTCCTCCCTCCAAGGCCCCGAAGGCCCCGGCTCCCCACCGGGGTCTTTGCTATTGGGCGCAGGGCCGGCCGGCCCGCCGCTATCGCGCCACTGAAAGAGCAGGCACAGCCATGTGCGTTCTTGCAGCGGATGCCGGGCTCCGCCACATCTGCGCGCAAGGAGACGCGTCATGGAACTGGGACTTTATTCTTTCGCCGAGAACACGCCGGACCCGCTGAACGGCAATGTCGTGCAATCGCCTGCCGAGCGGCTCCGCGATCTCATCGAGGAGATCGAGCTAGCCGATCAATTGGGATTGGCTTTCTATGGTCTGGGCGAACATCACCGCTCCGACTATGTCGCCGCTGCGCCGGTGACCGTCCTCGCAGCCGCCGCGGCCCGCACCAAATCCATCCGCCTTTCCACCGCCGTCACGGTGCTGAGTTCCGAAGACCCGATTCGCGTCTGGCAGCAATTCGCCACGCTCGACCTGATCAGCAATGGCCGCGCCGAGATCATGGCCGGGCGCGGCTCCTTCATCGAGAGTTTTCCGCTCTTCGGGCTCGACCTCAACGATTATGACGATCTGTTCGAGGAAAAACTGGCAATGCTGCTCAAAATCCGCGAGGGCGGCAAAGTCGCCTGGCCCGGCAGCACCCATACCAGGCCCGTTCCTGGGCTGGATATCTATCCCAAACCTGTCCAGGACCCGATCCCGCTCTGGATCGCGGTAGGCGGCACCCCCAATTCGGTGGCCCGCGCCGCCTATTACGGCCTGCCGCTGATGATCGCCATCATCGGCGGCCGCCCCCGCCAGTTCCAGCCGCTGACCGACCTGTACCGCCAGACCGGCGCCAAGGCCGGGCACGACGCCAGCAGGCTCAAGCTCGGCGTTTCCGGCCACGGCTTCATCGCCGAAGACAGCCAGGATGCCCGCGACATCGCCTTTCCGGCCCATAGCGCGGCCATGGACCGCATCGGGGCCGAACGCGGCTGGCCGCCGACCAGCCGCGCCCAGTTCGACGCCAGCACCACGGCCGAAGGCGCCTATTATATGGGCTCGCCGCAGGAAGTGATCGACAAGATTCTGATGCAGCACGAATGGTTTGGGCACGACCGCTTCGGCCTGCAATTGAGTGTCGGCACCCTGCCCCACGACAAGGTTATGAAGGCCATCGAACTTTACGGAAATGTGGTGAAGCCCGCTATCGACAAGGCATTGGCCGGCAAGCGGGGCGCGGCTGCCGGCTGATTATTTCTCGCTGCGCGTGATCGACTTGATCGCCAGCGGCGGGATGCCGGATTTTTCGGAAATAGCGCGGTCCTGTTCCATGATGGCGGTGCGCGCCGGCTCATCGCCATCGAGGCCCCCCAGGAGGCTGGCATCGACCTTGCGGTTGGAGCGCTGGCTGCCATCCTCATAGATGACGTCGAACATCACGAATTCCATGCGGGCGGTTGGTTTTCTAGCCATTGCGGCAATCCTTTCAAATATAAACCGCGAGCCGGGGCGGCTCGCGGTCGAAAAACTCTGATAATGGGATGGGCTTAGCGGAAGATCTGCTCGCCCTGCTCGTCCACGATCTGCCGGCCTTTGGACAGTGCCAGCGTCACCAGATCGTCCGCCGAACTCATGCGGTCGGCGCGGATGAAACGATAGGTCTTGAGCTCGCCGCCAATTTCTTTCTCGATGGTTCCGGCCAGTTGCAATTCGCTGCCGGCCTTCATCTCGATGGCCTTGATCAGAAAACCCTTGTGATTGTCCTCGCCCAGAACCTTGTCACCCTGTGGTTCGGCGCTGGCGGACCCGCCGCCGAAAAGCTTCTTCAAGAACGACATGGCTGGGCCTCCTTAAACCTTCATTCTGCGTACGGGCCGGGGTCTTTCCAGCTCGCCGTTTTTCTCCATCTCCTCCTGCAACCAAAGTGGGGAGATGTCAAAATAGTTCGGCCAGGTCGGGACGCCATTGGCCAGCGCCACCTTGGCAAAATAGGCCCGATCACGCAAAGGCTCGGTCCCCTCGCCCCGCTGGGCCAGCATCGGCCCGGCATTGAACGTGCCCGAAGTGCCATCGCTAAACGTCACCGCCAGCTTGAACGGAATGGCCGCGCGGATGGCGGTGACTTTGAGGGGAGCGCCCACTATTCGGCGGCAGCCACTTTGCGCAGCTCCCCGGCAGCCTCCATTTCGCGGCGGAGCCATTCGGGCGAAATATCCAGCCCGTTCGGCCAGGTCAACGCACCAAATTCCAGGAAGGCCCGACGAAAATAAGCTTCGTCCTGAAGCGGAACGATCATCGACCCGCCTCTCGCGATCAGGCCTCCGAAATCGTGCACTCCGTGTTCTCCAGTGCTGAAGTGTACGGAAAGCCGGTGGCCGCCATCGAAATCAAACTTAATTACCTTGGTCAGCATCGAGTCCCGCGATCCTTTCCGGTTGATCGCCTTTCCTGGCAATAGCCCAGTTGGCCCGTAATTCCTCTCGATGCAGGGCAGTCCATTCCGAAACCAGCCTGGCGGCCCTGCGCGGCAGCTTTCCATCCAGAACTTTGCCGGTCTCTATGGAGACATTGGCTTCAAACTCGCCATAGACCGCGTGGAAATGCGGCGGCGGGTGATCGACAACGTACATTCTAATGGCGATGCCGTAAAACCATGAGATAGTCGGCATCGCCCATCCCCTAGTTATCCAGGAAGCTCCGCAGCTTCCGCGACCGGCTGGGATGCTTGAGCTTGCGTAGCGCCTTGGCCTCGATCTGGCGGATGCGCTCGCGCGTCACCGAGAATTGCTGGCCCACTTCCTCCAGCGTGTGGTCGGTATTCATGCCGATGCCGAAGCGCATGCGCAGCACCCGTTCTTCGCGCGGGGTCAACGAGGCGAGAACACGCGTCGTCGTTTCGCGAAGATTGCTCTGGATCGCCGCATCGATGGGTTGGATGGCGTTCACGTCCTGGATGAAATCGCCGAGATTGCTGTCTTCCTCGTCGCCGATCGGCGTTTCGAGCGAAATCGGCTCCTTGGCGATCTTGAGGACCTTGCGGACCTTGTCCAGCGGCATTTGGAGCTTTTCGGAGAGTTCCTCCGGCGTCGGCTCGCGGCCGATTTCGTGCAGCATCTGCCGGCTGGTGCGGACGATCTTGTTGATCGTCTCGATCATATGCACCGGAATGCGGATGGTGCGTGCCTGGTCGGCGATCGAGCGGGTGATCGCCTGACGAATCCACCAGGTCGCATAGGTCGAGAACTTGTAGCCGCGCCGATATTCGAACTTATCGACCGCCTTCATCAGCCCGATATTGCCTTCCTGAATCAGGTCGAGGAATTGTAGGCCGCGATTGGTGTACTTCTTGGCGATGGAGATCACGAGGCGCAGATTGGCCTCGACCATTTCCTTCTTGGCGATGGCGGCTTCGCGCTCGCCCTTCTGCACCTTGTGCACCAGGCGGCGATATTCACCGATATCGAGCCCGGCTTCAGTCGCCAGGGTGGCGATTTCCCGGCGGATATCGGCAATCGTGTCGGTCTCGCGGCGGGCGAATTCGCCCCAGCCCTTGCCGTCGAAGCTTTCCAGCGACCACTCCCAGCTGGGATCGAGTTCGCGGCCATAATAGTTTTCGAGGAAGGATTCGCGCTTGACGCCATAGCTTTCGGCCAGGCGCAGCAGCCGCCCTTCCAGGCGCACCAGACGCTTGTTGATGTCGTAAAGCTGCTCAACCAGGCTTTCGATACGGCCATTATTGAGCGACAGCGACTTCACGTCGGCGATGACCTCGCTGCGCAGGGCGCCCAGCCGCGCGGTTTCCGCATCGGACACGGCGGCAGTGCGGTCCTCGGCATGGCGGTCCTGCATTTCGCGCATCTTGCCATAGGCGTCGGCGATGCGGTCGAAGGTTTCCACCACTTGCGGCTTGAGCTCGGCTTCCATGGCCGATAGCGACAGCGCATTGTCGAATTCGTCGTCGTCGTCCTCGACCGGGTCCTGGGGGGCCTGGGGCTCCTCGGGCACATATTCGCCATTCTCGCCCGATGCGGCGGCGCGGCGGGATTCGGTCCTGGGCTTTTCCTTGGCCGGCTCGGGCTCCGGCTTGGCGGGCGCCACCGGAATTTCCGGCGCCGCCTGCTTGGCGTCGGGACCGGCATAAGTGGCTTCGAGATCGATGATGTCGCGCAGCAGAATCTCGCCCTGGCCGAGCTGGTCGCGCCAGATGATGATGGCCTGGAACGTCAGCGGGCTTTCGCAGAGCCCCTCGATCATGGTTTCGCGGCCGGCCTCGATGCGCTTGGCGATGGCGATTTCGCCCTCGCGGCTGAGCAGTTCCACCGAGCCCATTTCGCGCAGATACATGCGCACCGGGTCGTCGGTGCGGTCGGAGCCGGATTTCGCATTGGAGGTATTGGCGACGGCGGTGCCGGTCGAGGCGGCGACTTCGGTGCCGCTCTCCTCCTCGTCCTTTTCCACCTCGGTATCTTCGACTTCGTCCTCGTCGACGACATTGATGCCCATTTCCGAGAACATGGACATGAAGTCTTCGATCTGCTCCGAGCTGGTTTCATCGGAGGGCAGGACGGCGTTCAGCTCTTCATAGGTCACATAGCCGCGCTTCTTGGCGACCTTGATCAGCTTCTTTACCGCCGCGTCGTTCTGATCGATCAACGGACCGTCATTCGACGTCTCGGGCGCGCCGGATTCCGGCTTTTCGGTATCCTTGGAAACTTTGTTCGCTACCTTAGTGGCCATCATCTACTCCTCGGGACCCGTGGGCGAGCGGTCCCGGCTGTGTCTTAGGTGGTGACAACTCAAGACAAGGTAAAGGTCTGGTCACCGGACCGTTAACGATCCGTGCCAATCCGGTCGCTTCGGGCGCGCCGGACGACTGATTCGCCATAACGCAAAATCGCGCATCGTCGCCGTTCCAGGATTTCCCTAAAAACTGCGAGTTGCGCGTCCCGAGAGCGAACCAAATCCTTCGATCAATGCCTCTGTGCCATCGACAGTGGTAATCTGGTTCTTGATATCGCGCAGCCTTTCAAAGGTTTCTTCGCTCGGGTCTTCGCCCAGCGCGGCTTCGGCTGCTTTCAGCTCCCTATTTAGCTGAACTTTCTTGTTATGCAAGGCCAGGGCATGATTTAGGCCGGTCTCGGCATCGGTGCGCGCCGTATCCGCCCCCACCTGCCAAACGCCTTGCCGCTGCAAGCTCTCGCCCATGCGCTCCAGCGCCGGCCCATAGCCGCGCACCCCTAGGGCCGCATGCAGATCGGCCGCCGAAATATCGCGGTGGCGCACCGCCAGGGCCAGAATATCGCCGAGAACCTGCCGCGCCACCGAGGTTTCGCAATCCAGCGCTGCCAGCGCCTCGAACTGGTCTTCGACCAGCGCCGGATGGTTCACCAGGGTCAGAATGATGGCGGCTTCGCGCGGAGAAGCGTCGGCCACGGCGCTGGGGCGCAGCAATCGCGAATTCTTGAGCGTATCGGACACCACCAGCCTTGGCGTGCCGCGACCCGGATAGCCATAGGCACCGCTCTGGCCATAGGCCGGCCGGCCGCCGCGCCAGTTCTCGCGCCGGCCCTGCCGCAATGGCGCGAAGAACGCATTGATCTTCTCGTCGAAGGCCTGGCTGTAATGGAAGCGGACGGTCGAATCCTGGATGGAATTGGCGCGCTCCCGCAGCCGGGCCTGCAAGGCCGCCCGCTCTTCGGGCGCTTCCGGCACCAGGCCGCCCCCGGTCTCGAAGCTCCACACCATGTCCGAAAGCGAACGGGCCTGCTCGATTATGTCGGCAAAGGCGCCCCGGCCCTGGCTCTTGATCAGATCGTCCGGGTCCTGCCCTTCCGGCAAGGTGGCGATCTTGACGCTCTTGCCCGGCTTGAGATGCGGCAGGATCATGTCCGCCGCCCGCTCGGCCGCCTTGAGGCCGGCCTTGTCGCCGTCGAAGCACAGGACCGGCGCATCGCTCATGCGCCAGAGCAATTGCACATGCTCCTCGGTCAGCGCCGTGCCCAGCGGCGCCAGGGCCCCCTCGAAGCCCGCCGCCACCGCCGCGATGACGTCGAGATAACCCTCGACGACCACGATTGTCGCCCCGTCCCGCGCCGCCTGCCGGGCTGCCTGGCCGTTATAGAGCGTCTGTCGCTTGGAAAAGAGTTGGGTCTCGGGGGAATTGAGATATTTCGCCGGCACGTCCGGGCTCATCGCCCGCCCGCCAAAGGCGATCACCCGCCCGCGGAAATCGCTGATCGGGAACATGACCCGGTTGCGGAAACGGTCATAGGTCAGCGGATCGTCGTCGCGGCTGCTCACCAGCCCGGTATCGATCATCGCCTGCGCCGACACGCCATTGGCCGCCAGATGCTCCTTGAGCCCGTTGCGGCTGTCCGGCGCGAAGCCCAGCCGAAACCGCGCCTGGCTGGCCAGGGTTACGCCGCGCTCGAACAGATAGCCCCGCGCCCGCGCTCCGATATTATGCGCCAGGGCGGCTTCGAAATATTTCGTCGCCAGCTCCATGACGTCGACCAGCGTTTTCTGCGCGGCTTCCCGCTGTTCGGTCCGCGCATCGCGCGCCGGCATGGGCACGCCAGCCATGCCCGCCAGCTTCTCCACCGCCTCGGGAAAGCTCATCCCCGCCTTTTCGGTGAGGAAGCGGAAATGGTCGCCGCCGGCGCCGCAGCCGAAGCAATGATAGATGCCGCGCCGGTCATCGGCGTGAAAGCTCGGGCTTTTCTCGGCATGGAACGGGCAACAGGCCCACATATCGCCCTTGCCGGGCTGGCTCTTGCGCTTGTCCCACAGCACATGCTCGCCCACTACCTGCGTGATCGGCAGGCGCTGGCGGATCTCATCCAGGAACTGATCGGAAAAGCGCATATATGCTATCTAGGCGCTGGAACCGCCGGTGTCACCAATAAGGAGCTTATCCACACCCCATGGCCGCGAAAACGACAATGCCGCCCCTTCTGCTGCTCGCGCTGACCATCGGCCCGGCCCTGGCCATCGGGCTGACATTATGGTTCGTCAACGACCTGCTCCCCGCATGCACCGTCACCGAGCACCAGCGCCTTACCGCGCCGGACGACGCATTCGACCTGGTGACCTTTTCGCGGGCCTGCGGCCCCACCGAGGCCAATATGCAGGCAGCGCTCGTCCCGCCGGGCGAGCAGGTCCCTTTCGACGCCGCCAGCTTCGTATCGATTGCCGCGGAGAGCGACCTGCGGCCGCGCTGGGACGCCTATGGCAACATCGAGCTGACCCTGCCCGAAGGCGCGGACATCTACCGCCAGGACGAAAATGTCGCGGGCGTCGCCGTCATCTATCGATGACGGCTGCCACGGATCGGGTCACGCCGCCCGGCTGGCCTGATAGAGCCGCCAGGCCCAGCCGAACAGGCCGATGGCGAAGACGATCAGCAGGATGCCGCCGATGATCATGCCGATGGAAGCGCTGAGCAGCGGGAACAGCAGGAAGACCAGGCCGAGCAGCACATAGGCGACGCCCGAAAGCACCACCGGCCAGATACGGGCATAGCTTTCACGCTCCCGCACGATGACCACGATCTGCATGACGCCGACCACAATCGCCGCCAGACCCACCAGGACCGACATGAAGGTGACGGTGAAGATCGTCGCCAGCAGCGGGCTGATCAGGATCAGGATGCCCAGGATCAGCGAGGCGGCATTGGCCACCACGTCGAACCAGTAATTGCCCGACTTGCCGCCGCCGAAGGTCAGGCTCCACAGGCCCAGAACGCCATCGATGATCAACAGGATGCCGCCGAACAGCACCAGCACCGCCAGAGCCTCGATCGGCCAGACGACGGCATAGATGCCCGCCAGCAGCATCAGCAATCCGCGCAGCGCCGTCGCCAGGGCGAAACGCTTCTTGGTTTTGGACGAAACAGCCATTTCCATGTCTCCTTGCGGCTAACCCGCAGCACTCACGACAGCGAGCCTAAACCTATCGCGGAGGAGCGCCAACAGGCTGGCTATCACCCTCCCACAAAAAGGTAGCGGCACTTTGTGGATTGCCTCAGGCGGCCGGGCATGGAATGTGACATCTCCTTCCCCACGCCCCCGGTTGCACCATGTCCCTGCCGCTGCTTGCGCTTTTTCTTGCCGCTTTCGCTTTCGGCACCGCCGAATTCGTCATTGCCGGAGTCTTGCCGGACGTGGCCCTGGGGCTTGGCATCTCGATCCCGGTGGCCGGCTTTCTGATATCGGGCTATGCCATCGGCATTGCCATTGGCGGCCCCCTGCTGACGCTGGCCAGCAAGAAGATGAACCGCAAGCTGCTGGTCGTGCTGCTGGGCATCGGCTTCACCCTGGGACAGGCGCTCTGCGCCCTCGCGCCCAATTTCGAGCTGATGATGTTGGCCCGCATCTTCGTCGCGGTGCTTCATGGCAGCTATTTCGGCATTGCCTTCATCCTGGCCACCGGCATCGTCCCGAAGGAGCGGCGCGGCTTCGCCATGGCGCTGATTCTGGCCGGGCTCACCGTCTCCAATATTCTCGGCGTTCCCGCCGGCACCGCCATCGGCCACGCGCTGGGCTGGCGCTCCACCTTCTGGGCCGTGGGGGTGCTGGGCCTCGCCGCCACGCTGATCATCGCAATATTTTTGCCCGCCAATGCCGGTGCCTCGGCGGCACGGGGCAGTGTCCGGCACGAATTCCGCGCGCTTTTGCGGCAGCAGGTGGCAACCAGCCTCGCCGTCTCGATATTGGTGATGATCGGACAATACAGCCTCTTTACCTACGTCGCGCCGCTGCTGATCGAGGTCACCGGCCTCGCCGCCGAGACCCTGCCCGCCATCCTTTTGCTCTATGGCATCGGCTCGACCATCGGGGTGTTTATCGGCGGGCGCCTGGCCGATTGGCGGCTTTTGCCGTCGCTCATCGCCATTCTGACGATCCAGATGCTGTTTTTCATCGGGCTCTATTTCGCCAGCCCCTATCCGATGTTCATGTCGATCATGGTCGTGCTCTGGGGCGGCGCCAATTTCGCCTTCGGCTCGCCGCTGCAATCGCGCATGCTGATCTGGGCCGCCGATGCGCCCAACCTGACCTCGGCCCTCATTCCCACCGGATTCAATGCCGGCATCGCCATCGGCGCCGTTCTCGGGGCGAGCCTGCTCGAAGCCGGCATGGGCTATCGCTCGCTGCCGCTTATCGGCGCGGTGGCCCTGAGCCTGGCGGTGGTCATCGTGACGATCTCGGCATTTCTCGAAAAGCGCAGCGGCGCCGTTCCACCCAGGGCGAATACCGTAGCTTCCGGGTAATCTTCTGGTCACCATCATTGCATTTCCAATAATCCTGTAAGGGTCCCTTGGCAGTTTCGGCGCTATGAGGGGGCCCCGGAATTGCTCGGGCGTAGGGCGCAGGAACATGCTGGACAACGCTTCTCTTTTGATCGGAATCGCTTTTTCCAGCGCCTCCCTGCTGGTGGCGCTGCTGATCGGCTGGATGAATGCGCGGCAGCAATCCTATCTCGCTTATGGCGCGGCGGGGATGGGCCTCGTGGTCTTCGCCCTGCTCATCATGGGATTGCGCGACGGGCGCTATGACCTCATCTCGCAATTCGTGCCTTTTTCGGCGCTGCTGGCCGGCTTCGCGCTGGTCTTTGCCGGCGTCCGCCGGTTTCGCGACGCACAATCCAGTCTCCTGCCGCCGCTGCTTTTCGGCGGCACGGCCATCACGCTCACCGCCATGCCGCTCATCGCCGGCTATTCGGGCATCGGCACGCTGATGCTCAATGCCTGTAGCGCCGTTCTCATGTTTTTCAGCGGGCGGGAATATTGGCGCGGCCGCCAGGATGCTCCCATCCCGATGGTCGCCAATGCCATGCTCTACACCCTGGTGGCGCTGTCCTTCCTGGCCTGCGCCATCGTCCTGGCGGCGGACGGGCAATGGGTGCTGGACCGCCCGCCCGCCAATTGGGCCGAGGACGCCAATTCCATATTGTCGCTGGTCGGCCTGACCGGCATCGGCGCCATAACCCTGACGCTGCATCACGCCCGCGCCGCCCGCCGCCACCGCGAGGAGGCCAATACCGATTCCCTCACCGGCGTCCTCAATCGCCGCGCCTTGTTCAGCCGCTTCCGCGAGACCGACATCGTCGCCGGCCTCGCCGTGCTGATGTTCGACCTCGATCATTTCAAACAGATCAACGACCGCCTCGGCCATGCCAAGGGCGATCAGGTCCTGTCCGATTTCGCCATAGTGCTGCGCACCGAATTGCGCGCCAACGACATCATCGCCCGCATCGGCGGCGAGGAATTCTGCGTGATCCTGCCCGGGCTGAACCGCGACGCGGCCCGGCAGGCCGCCGAGCGCGTGCGCCTGGCCTTCGCCGCGCTCCGCATCGGCATTGGCGATTCCGGCGAGATCGCCACCGTCAGCGCCGGCCTGGCCACCGGCGGGGTGGACGAGACCTTCTCATCGGTGCTGCGCCGCGCCGACGACGCGCTCTACAAGGCCAAGAGCAGCGGCCGCAACCAGGTGCATCTGGCGGCGTTGCGGCTGGTGGCGTAAGCGCTATCGGCGTTGCCGGTCAGGCGCTCAGCGCCGCCCGGACCTGGCCGCTGACCTTGCCGAAATCGATTCGTCCGGGATAATCCGCCTTGAGCCGGGCGATCACCTTGCCCATATCCTTGGGCTCCGTCGCGCCGGTCGCGGCGATGGCGGCATTGATGGCGGCCGCCACCTCGTCCTCGTTCAGCCGCTTGGGCAGGAACTCGTTGAGAATGTCGATCTCTTCCTTTTCCACGGTGGCGAGATCGGCGCGGCTCGCCTGGGCATAGATGGCGAAGCTTTCCTCGCGCTGCTTCACCATTTTCTGGATCATGGCCAGAATCTCGTCATTGGTGGCCGGTCCCTTGCCATCGCCGCGATTGGCGATATCCCGGTCCTTGATGGCCGCATTGATCGAGCGCAGCGTGGCGGTGCGCCGCTGGTCGCGGGCCTTCAGCGCCCGCTTGAGCCCCTCGCTGATATCGTCGCGCATGTCTGTCCGGCTCCTTGCTATGCAATCTGTGCCACCCATATAGGCAAGAAACGCGGGTTCTGCCACTTGCGCTGCCGGCCAGGGCCTTTTAAGAGGAGGCCTCAACCGACATCTTCGCCGCTTCAGCGTGGCAGGCCCCTGCCGCCACCGCCCCGGCGCGCGACCACATAAAACCGAGCCCTGGAGAACCGAAGTGACCGGCTGGCAGCACAATCCCGCGACCGCAGTGCTAATTCTGGCAGACGGCACCCGCCTCGAAGGCTTCGGACTCGGCGCCACCGGCCATGCGGCCGGCGAGGTCTGCTTCAACACGGCAATGACCGGTTATCAGGAAGTGCTCACCGATCCCTCCTATGCCGGCCAGATCGTCACCTTCACCTTCCCCCATATCGGCAATGTCGGCACCAATGACGAGGATATCGAGACGGTGAACATGGCCGCGCTTTCGGGCGTGCGCGGCGTCGTGCTCAAGGCCGACATCACCAATCCGTCGAATTATCGCGCCGCCGAAAAGCTCGATGCCTGGCTGAGGAAGCGCAACATCATCGCCATTGCCGGCATCGATACCCGCGCCCTCACCGCCCGCATCCGCGAACATGGCATGCCCAATGGCATCATCGCCCACGAGCCGACGGGCCAGTTCGACGAAGCCTCGATCGCCGCCGAGCTCAAGGCGTTTCCGGGCCTGGAAGGCCTCGACCTTGCCCGCGAGGTCACCACCGCCCAGAGCTATCCCTGGGACCAGACCCGCTGGGAATGGAACAAGGGCTATGGCAAGCTCGAAGATCCGCAATTTCATGTGGTCGCCATGGATTTCGGCATCAAGCGCAATATCTTGAGCTGCCTGACCGATCAGCAGGCGCGGGTGACCGTGGTGCCGGCCGGCGCCACGGCCGAGGAAGTCCTCGCCCATGAGCCCGACGCCATTTTCCTCTCCAATGGCCCCGGCGATCCGGCCGCCACCGGCAAATATGCCGTCCCCACCATCCAGAAGCTGATGGAGACCGGCAAGCCGATCTTCGGCATCTGCCTGGGCCACCAGCTCCTGGGCCTGGCCCTGGGCGGCACCACGTCGAAAATGCATCAGGGCCATCACGGCGCCAATCACCCGGTCAAGGACCTCACCACCGGCCGGGTCGAGATCACCTCGATGAACCATGGCTTCGCCGTGGATGCGGACAGCCTGCCATCCGGCGTCACCCAGACCCATATCTCGCTGTTCGACGGCTCCAATGCCGGGCTCGCCGTCGACGGCAAGCCGATCTTCTCGGTACAATATCATCCCGAGGCCAGCCCCGGCCCACGCGACAGCCATTACCTGTTCACCCGCTTCCTCAACGAAGTGCGCAAGCAGAAGGGTCTGCCCGAAAAGCCGGAATATAAGGCGCCGGAGAGCGCGGCCTAGCCCCATTTCTCCAATAAGGGTCCGCCCTGCCCGCCGACCGGATCGGTTTGCGGCAGCGGCACCCGGGCGATGTTTTCATCCGCGGCGGGCCGCTCGCCGGCCTCACCGGTCAGCACGTCCCAATCCTGTCCGGGCGGATAGGCGCCGACGACCAGGAAGCCCTCATCGGCGCTGACGCAGCGATGCGCCGTGCCTGCCGGCAGCAGCAGGACGTCGCCGGCCCTGACCCCGACGTCCCGGCCCTGGGGACCGCCGAGCCGCAGAACGGCCGAGCCGCCGGCCACGCCCAGGCATTCATGCGCCGTGGAATGATAATGGTCGTAATCATAGATTCCGGCCCGCCAGCGGCTGGGCCAGCCATTGACGCCGAACAGTGCCTCCATCGCCTCCGGCGAGATTTCGGCGCTGCCGATGGCCTGCCGGTAGATCACCACCGGCAGATTGCTGTTCGGAAACCTGCCGTCATCGGCGAACTGCTCGAACGCGACATTTGCGATATTGCCCAGCATGAGAAACTCCTTGGTTGACGGCCCAACGCGCCGCGAGCCAAGTCAGTTCGATCAGATGCTGCCCGAGAACGTGTCGCAATCGCCCGGATTGCCCGATTCGTAGCCGCGCTCGAACCAGGCTTTGCGCTGCGCCGAGGTGCCGTGATTGAAGGTCTTGGGCACGGCAAAGCCCTGCATGCGCTTTTGCAGCGTATCGTCGCCGATCTGCTCGGCGGCGTTCAGCGCCTCCTCGATATCGCCGCTATCGAGCAGGTTTTGCTGGCCGGCATAATTGGCCCAGATTCCGGCATAGCAATCGGCCTGCAATTCCACCCGCACCGAATAGGCATTGGCCTGTTCCTGGCTCATGCTCTGCCGCCGCTGGTTGAATTCGGGCAATATGCCGGTGAGGTTCTGCACGTGGTGCCCGACCTCATGCGCCAGCACATAGGCCTGGGCGAAGTCGCCCGGCGCCCCGAACTCGCGATGCAATTGATCGTAAAAAGAGAGGTCGATATAGACCTTGCTGTCGCCCGGACAATAAAACGGCCCCATGGATGCATCGGCCAGACCGCAGGCCGAATTCACCCGGTCGGTGAACAGCACCACATTGGGCTCGGGATAATTCTCGCCGATAGCGGCGAATTGCTGGTTCCACAAATCCTCGGTTTCCCGGACGACCACGGCGACGAAATCGGCCAGTTCGTCCTGGCCCTCCGCCGGCAATTGCCGCGAAGTGGCGCTGGCGGATGGCGCGTTCATGCCGTCGCCGGTCAGCAGGTCGAGCGGATTCTGGCCGGTGGCGAACCAGATGATGCCCAGCACCACGACGACGCCGATCAGGCCCGAAATGCCGCCACCGGCGCCGCGTCCGCCGGTGGGAATGCGGATGCCGCCGCGATTGCCGCCCAACCCGCCGAGACCGCCCAGGCCGCCACCGGCCCGTTGCCCCCGCCGATCCTCAATATTGGAGCTGCGCTCCCGACCCTGCCACTTCATCGCCGACGCCTTTCGATAGTCCTGGGGACGCTAGCAGTAAGTGTGGGGAGAGGAAACGGGTTCCCTGCGGCGCGCCGTTCGACACGCCGCCTGCCCCGGCGTGACCAGACGAACTTCAGTCGAGCACCAGGCTCACCATGAGGTCTATCTGAGGTCGCGCCAGCGCCTCGGAACCGGAAGCGCCTAGCCCGCCACCCTGGCCACCGTCGCCCGCGCTCCGTCGTCGAACAGGCTCTCCAGATGGCCGATGACCGCCGACCGGAACACCGCATTCCCCGCCAGATCGGTGCCGAACACTTCCGTCAGCGCCGTCAGGCCCTCGAACAGCGCCACCGGATCGTCCCCGGCGCCGGCGGCGATGGCGTGCATCTTGAGCGCATGGGGATCGCGCACATCGATATCGCTGCCATCTTCCGCCACGCCGGTGACATAGCGCATCCAGGCGGCGACACCGAGCGCCAACCGCTCGATCCCCTGCCCCGCCGCCAGCCGGTCGCGGATCGTGCCCAATAGGCGTTGCGGCAGCTTTTGCGAGCCATCCATGGCGATCTGCCAGGTGCGGTGCTTGAGCGCCGGATTGCGGAAGCGCTCCAGCAATTGGTCGCGATAGGTTTCGAGATCGGCGCCGGGCATGTCCAGGGTCGGCATCACCTCCTCGCTCATCAGCTCCCGGATCAATTTCACATAGGCGGGATCGCCCATGACATCGGCAATGGCGTCATAGCCGCCCAGATAACCCGCATAGGCCATGGTCGAATGCGAGCCGTTGAGCATGCGCAGTTTCATATGCTCGAAAGGCTCGACATCGCCCACCAATTGCGCGCCGGCCTTTTCGAAAGCCGGACGCCCCTCGGGAAAGTCGTCTTCGATCACCCATTGGGTGAACGGCTCGGTCATGATCGGCCAGGCATCGTCCGCCCCGATCAGCCCCGCCACTTCCTCACGGTCGGCCTCGGTCGTGGACGGCACGATGCGGTCGACCATGGTGGAGGGAAAGGCGGCGGCGGCGACCCATTGCCCCAGTTCCGCGTCCCGCAGCGCGGCGAATGTCGTCACGATCCGCTTGGCCGTCTCGCCATTATTGGGAAGGTTGTCGCAGCTCATCACCGCGAAGGGCGGGACGCCCGCCGCCTTGCGCCGCGCCAAGGCCTCGACCAGCATGCCCGGCGCCGATTTCGGCGCGGCGGGATTGGCGAGATCATGCACGATATCGGGATGCTGCTGGTCCAGTTCTCCCGTTGCCGGATCGTGGCAATAGCCCTTCTCCGTCACCGTCAGCGACACGATCCGGATGGCCGGATCGGCCATCAGCGCCAGCAATTCCTCGCGCTGCGAATTGGCGTCCATTACCTTGAGGATCGAGCCGATCACCCGCGGATGCGTCCCCGCCGCGTCGCGCACGGCGATGGTATAGAGCCCGTCCTGAGGCTCCAGCGCCTCCTTGGTATCGGGCCGGCGCAGGCTGGCGCCGACAATGCCCCAATTGGGGTCTTCGCCCAGCAGGTCGTCGATATAAACCGCCATATGCGCCCGGTGGAAGGCGCCGATCCCCAGATGCACGATTCCCGGCTTTATCGTGCTGCGGTCATAATCGGGCAGGCGTATTCCCGCGGGCGGATTTTTGAGGAAAGCGGCGCTGAGGCGCGTCATATTAGACTCCGGCAATTTGACTGGCGCGCACCATAGTCACTTCCAATCTTGTATGGAAGTTCGGATAGTGCTCTCGCCCCGTCTCTATCCACGGAATCATTGCCGCGATAGCGAGGTTCGGCGTTTTCGGCGCAACTGGGTTCCCGCTTGCGCGAAAACGGCGCTGTGGGTATGGGCAAGCACCAGCAAGGAGGGACCAGGGTGGCCAGCAGACGTATCGTCTCCATCGGGGAATGCATGATCGAGATGAGCGGCGGCGAGGACCGCACCTATCGGCTCGGCTATGCCGGCGATACGCTCAATACCGCCTGGTATCTGCGCGCCTTGCTGGGCCGGGACTGGTCGGTGGACTATGTCACCGCTCTGGGGGAAGACCGGTATTCCGAAGACATCCGCGCTTTCCTCACCGACAACGATATCGGCGCCGGCCACATCCAGACCATCCCCGACCGGCGCCCCGGCCTCTACATGATCCACCAGGACAAGGGTGACCGGCATTTCACCTATTGGCGCGACAGTTCCGCCGCCAAGCTGCTTGCCGATGACAAGCCCGCCCTCGCCAATGCGCTCGAAGGGGCCGAACTGGTCTATTTTTCCGGCATTACCCTGGCCATCCTCGCGCCCCGCGCCCGCGGCCGGCTGCTCGGAGCCATCGTCAAGGCGCGCGACAATGGCGCCCGGATCGCCTTCGATACCAATCTGCGGCCCGCCCTCTGGTCCAGCCCGCGCGTCATGGCCGGCGTTCTCACCGCTGCCGCCAGCCTGTGCGACATCGTCCTGCCCACCCATAGCGACGAGGCTCCGCTTTTCGGCGACAAGAGCATCGACGACACCGCCGACCGCTATCTCGAACTCGGCGCTGAGGAAGTCGTGGTCAAGGATGGCAGCAACGACGCCTTGATCGCCACCGCCAATGAACGCGTTCGCGTCGCCCCCGCGCCCGGTGCCAAGGTCGTGGACGCCACCGGCGCCGGCGACAGCTTCAATGGCGGCTATCTCACCGCCCGCCTCAATGGTCAGGGCTTGCAGCAGGCCGCCGAAGCCGCCCATCGCATTGCCGGCATCGTCATTGGTCACAAGGGCGCGCTGGTGGACCCCGAGCTGGTGCGGTGAGCATGCGGGCGCGCCTTCTGGGCCTCGCCCTCGCGCTCCTGGCCCATCCGGCCAGCGCCGAAGTGCCGCTCACCGGCACCTTCACGGCGGCACAGGCCTGCCCGGCCTATCAGTCGATCAGCCGCCGGACCAATCCCGGCAATATCAGCATCGGGCCCGGCCAGACCTATGATCTGCTCGCCGCCAATCGCCTGCCGGCCACCCATTTGCGTATCCACGTGCCGAGTGCCCGGCCGGCGCAGCGCTGGGTCGCGGTGGCATGTGGCACCAGCCCGGCGCTCGCCGCCAATGGCCCACAGGCCGAGCCCGCCGCGATGCCGGCCTATCGCGGCACCCAATATGTCCTCGCGGTCAATTGGCAGCCGGCCTTTTGCGAACTCAATAGCCGGGTGCGCGAATGCCGCGACCAGCGCCCCGATGCCTTCGAGGCGACCAATTTCACCCTGCACGGTCTGTGGCCGCAGCCGCGCGGCAACGAATATTGCAATATTTCCGAACGCCAGCGCTGGGCCAGCCGGGACGGCCGCTGGCGCGACCTGCCGGCGCTCGACCTCACCATGGCCCAGCGCCGCGAACTCGACCGGGTCATGCCCGGCAGTCTTTCCGGTCTCGACCGCCACGAATGGGTCAAGCATGGCTCCTGCTATGGCGGCGATCAGCGCCAATATTACGCCGATTCGCTCGCTCTCATGCGGGCGCTCAACGCCTCCGAAGTGACCGAATTATTCGCCGCCAATATCGGCAAGCGCCTCACCCTGGCCGAGATTCGCGCCGCCTTTGACGCGGCTTTCGGCGCCGGAGCCGGCGAACGGGTAGCCATGGATTGCGCCGCGGACGGCAACCGCACCCTCATTACCGAATTGCGGATCAATCTGACCGGCCCGATCACCGGCCCGGATGCCTTTGCCGAGCTGATCGGCGCCGCCGACCCCGCCGCCATCGATTGTCGATCCGGCCAGGTGGACGCGGTCGGCTTCAGGTAAAAACGGCCCGCCACTGAGCTTTTGTTAACGATCGCCATTCACTTGGCCGAAAGGGCAGCAAGACTAGGCTCGCTTTCCCTGCGGGGAGGGAATGCGCCATGCGTTCCGATGTGCCGATTGCCCGCAGGCTCAATCTTTCGGAGCCGCCATGCCCGCCGCCCTTGCCCTGACCGGCCTCGCCAAATCCTTCGATCGCCCCGTGGTCAAGGGCGTGGACCTCACTATCCAGCCCGGCGAATTCTATGCCCTGCTCGGCCCCAATGGCGCCGGCAAGACCACGATCCTGCGCATGGTCGCCGGCCTGTTAAAGCCCGATGCCGGCGCCATCGCCATTTTCGGCATCGACGCCCTTGCCGACCCGGTCGGCGCCAAGCGCCTCATGGCCTGGGTGTCCGACGAGCCCATGGTCTATGACCGGCTCACGCCGCTGGAATATCTCGAATTCGTTGCCGGCCTCTGGCAGGTCGAGCCGGACCGGGCCCGGCAAGCGGCCCATGAACTGATCGACTGGCTGGGACTGGCGCCCCATGCCAACGAGCTGTGCGGCAGCTTCTCCAAGGGCATGCTGCAAAAGGTGGCCCTTGCCGGCGCCCTGGTCCATGATCCGCAGCTGATCATTCTCGACGAGCCGCTGACCGGGCTCGATGCCGGCTCGGCCCGCCAGGTCAAGGACGTGCTGCGCCAGAAAACCGCGTCCGGCGTTGCGGTGATCATGACCACCCATATCCTCGAAGTCGCCGAACGCATGGCCGAGCGCATCGGCGTCATTGCCGAGGGCCGCCTCATCGCCGAAGGCACCCTCGCCCAATTGCGCGCCCGCATCGGCCGCGAAACCACCTTGGAGGAAATCTTCCTCGATCTGGTGGCGCAGGGACACGACGCGGCATGAAATCCGCCTCCCTGCTCTGGTTCGCCCGCCACGAATTCCGTCTCACCTGGCGCGAATGGATGGCCATGATGACCGGGGGCAAGCGAACCCGCCTCATCAGCTGGATCGTCGGCGGCACCGCCGTCTATGGCTTCATCACCCTCATCGCCTGGTTCGCCGTCAGGCCCTGGGTGACGGCCGGCGCCGTGCTCGACAAGCAGACCTTGCTGGTCATTTCCGGCATGGGCCTGCTCTTTTGGGCGGTGACCCTGTCCCAGGCGCTCGAAGCCGTCACCCGGGTCTATTACGGCCGCTCCGATCTCGATCTCATCCTGTCATCCCCCACCTCCAGCGCCCGCGTCTTTGCCATCAGGGCCGGCGCGGTCTGCCTCACCACCACGGCGCTCGGCGCCCTGCTCATCAGCCCGCTGATCTTCGCCCTGGCGCTGCAAGCCGGCTGGCACTGGCTCTCCGCCTATCTGCTCCTGGCGGCGCTCGCCGCCCTTTCGGTCGCCATCGCCATGGCGCTCACCCGGCTGCTGTTCCAGCTTGCCGGGCCGAAGCGGACGCGCCTTTTGTCCCAGATCGTCGCCGGCATTGTCGGCGCCGGCTTCGTCATCGGCATCCAGGCCGCCGCCATCCTGTCCCATGAAGGTTTTTCGCGTTTCGCCTTCTTCCAGTCCGCCGACTTGATCGCCGCCGCCCCGGACGAAACCAGCCTGCTCTGGCTGCCCGCCCGCGCCGCCATGGGGGACCTGGCAGCCGCCGCCCTCATCCTCGCCGCCGCGCTTGTTGTGCTCGGCCTCGCCATCGCCTTCATTGCCCCCAGCTATGGCCGTCTCGCCACCTCCGCCGCCGGGCTCAGCCATATCAGCAGCCAGCGCCGGGCATCCGGGGTCAGCTTCGCGCCCACCAGCCAGCGCCGGGCGCTGCGCCGCAAGGAATGGAAGCTGCTGCAACGCGATCCCTGGCTCTTGTCCCAGACCTTGATGCAATTGCTCTATCTGGTGCCGCCGGCCTTGCTGCTCTGGGTCAATTACGGCGCTGGCGAAGGCACGTTCTTCGTCGTCGTGCCGGTCCTGGTCATGGCCTCGGGGCAGCTTGCCGGCGGCCTCGCCTGGCTGGCCATTTCCGGGGAAGACGCGCACGACCTCGTCGCCACCGCGCCGCTCCTTCCCGCAACCATTCTCCGCGCCAAGGTCGAGGCGGTGCTGGTCGTCATCGCCGTCATCCTCGCTCCGCTCCTGGTGTTTTTGGCCTTTGCCTCCTGGCCCATGGCCCTGATCACCGCCTGCTGCGCCGCCCTGGCCTCGGCTTCGGCCACCGCCATCCAGCTCTGGTTCCGCGTCACCGCCAAGCGCTCCATGTTCCGCCGCCGCCAGACCGCCTCGCGCGCCGCCACTTTATGTGAGGCCTTCTCGTCCATTCTCTGGGCCGGCACCGGCGCGCTCTGGGCCGCCGGCACCCCGCTGGCCCTTCTTCCTGCCCTTGCCGCGCTCGGCGTGCTAGGCTTGGCGCGACTCATCGCTCCACGGCCCGCCTGACATGACCGACCTGACCTTCCGCGATGCGACGCCGGCCGACATTCCTACCCTGTTGCAATTGGCCCATGCGGGCGATGCACGCGGCGCAGACGCGCCGCCCCTCGACCCAGCCAGCCTCAACGATCCGCGCTATCGCGCCGCCTTCGACGCCATTTCTGCCGATCCGAACCATCGGCTGATCGTCGCCGAGCGCCGTGGCGAAGTGGTCGGCACCTTGCAGATCAGCTTCATCCCCGGACTGCCGCGTTTCGGGATGAAGCGGGGCATGTTGGAAAACGTCCATGTCCGCGCCGACCAGCGCGGCAATGGCCTCGGCTCGGAAATGGTGCAATGGGCGGTGGCCCGCTGCCGCGAAGCCGGCTGTGGCCTCGTCCAGCTCACCTCCAACAAGGTCCGTCTCAACGCCCACCGCTTCTACGAAAAGCTGGGCTTCGAACAGACCCATATGGGCTTCAAGCTGCTCTTGTAGCGGCCAGGTGAAAGCCTGCTAGGCTCTGCGCGTGGAACATCCGCCGCCTATACAAAAAAGGCCCGGCACCTGCCGGACCTTTCTCGTCATCATGGAAGACCTGATCAATCTATCCGGCCGGACCAATCGTCGACTTCCTTGCGGACCTCGTCCTTGGCCTTGCCGTAGCGCTCCTGGATCTTGCCTTCGAGCTGCTCGCGATTGCCGTTGATCTGGGCAATATCGTCATCGGTGAGCTTGCCCCATTGCTCCTTCACCTTGCCGGTAAACTGCTTCCAGTTTCCTTCAACACGGTTCCAATCCATTGTGGTCTCCTTTTGAATTCGTATGAAGACTCAACGCCCGACATCCCGGAGCGTTCCGGCCTTGGCTGGATCGGCGCGCCGGAATCAGGCCGCTCGGACGGCGATCTGCCGTTCGAGCGCGGCCAGCACGGCCTCGATCCTGTAGGGTTTCGGCATAAAGACCGCGCCGGGCGGTAAATCGGCCGGGGCCGGACGGACGCCGCCGGAGACCACGGCAATGGGCAGGCCCGGCCGCAGGCGGGCGGCCAGCCGGGCCAATTGCAAGCCATTATAGCTTCCCGGCAATTCGATATCGGTGATCAGGGCGTCGATATCGGCGTCGATCAGGCTGATGGCGCCACGGGCGCTGGTCACCGGAATGACTTCGATGCCGCGATCGGCGACCGAATCGACCAGATCGAGCAACAATAAAACCTCGTCCTCGACGGCGAGGATACGCGACAATTTGGACATGGGACTGGTCCCTTGCGACAGAAATGATTCTATGGGCGACGCTGCAAGGGCAAGCGGATTGGGCCGCCTTTGGTTGCACCCGCCAGGCGCATGGCTGCCATCATGGTTAGCATTTGGTTCAAATTGTTCCGACTTGCAGGGCCCGCAGCGCCCCGCGCTCAGAGCTGGCTCGTCCGGTAGAGCGCCACGCGGATGCCGCCATGCAGAACCGGCGGCAGCATGGGCTCGAAGCTCAGTCCCGTCGCCTGGGCCAATTGCTTGTCGGCGGTGACGATGCCGGCGCGCCACCCCTGAAACCGGCTTTTCAGCACAATGCCCAGCGTCCGATGCAGCGCGATGAGCGGCCCCTTGCTGCCAATGCGGCCGCCATAGGGCGGATTGACGATGACCAGGCCCGGCGGGCCTGCGGGCGGGGTAAGCTCTTCGATGGATTTCTGCTCGAAGCGGGTGAAATCGGCCAATCTCGCCCGCATGGCGTTTTCCTCGGCCATGCGGATCGCCCCGGCATCGCGGTCGGAACCATGGAAGCGCAGCAATGTGGGCTTGGCCGGCGCTGCGACGCGCAAGGCCGCCCAGGCGGCGGGATCGAAGCTCGGCAAATGCTCGAAGGCGAAATGGCGCTCGCGGCCGGGCAGCAGGCCAGCGGCGATTTCGGCGGCCTCGATGGGGAACGTCCCCGAGCCGCACATCGGGTCGAGCACCGGTTCATCGCCCTTATAGCCGCATTGGCGCAGGAACATCGCCGCCATGGTTTCGCGCATCGGCGCCTTGTTGACCGCTTCCTTGAAGCCGCGCTTGTGCAGCGATGCACCGGTCGTGTCGGTGCTGATGGTGACCAGATCGTCCTCGATGCGCACCATGACGCGCAGCGCGGCGTCTTCGGTGATCGGCGCTCCCAAAGTCGCGTTGATCGCCTTGGCCACCCGCTGCGCCGCCGCGCCATCATGATAGATGCGCGAGCGCTTGCAGGAAGCCTCGACCTGCACCGGCACATCGGCTCGCAGGAAATCACCCCAGGCCAGCTTGCGGGCGCGCTTGTCGAGCTGCGCCAGATGCAGGGCCCGGAAGGACGCGATCCGCGCCAGAATGCGCGTCGCCCCGCGCAGCGTCAGATTGGCGCGCCAGACATCCGGCCAGCTGCCGGAAAAGGTAACGCCGCCATCGATGATTTGCGCATCGGCGAAGCCGGCCTCGCGGGCCTCGTCGGCCAGCGGGGCTTCGAGGCCGGGGGTGGCGACGAGGAAAATGTCGAAAGGAACCAGGGTCATGACGGAGCATTAGAGCATCGTGCAGAAAAGTGGAAATCCGGTTTTCTGCAAACAACGATGTGACAACAAGACGATAGAACGCACCTCGCTCTGGCGGGGGCGCCGAAGCGGTTACAAAAGCGGGGAGGGTTACGCGGACGGCCCAATATGCTTATATCGGCAGAAGGCGATGAAATCCTCGCCGTCAGCCGAAATGAAAATGAGAGTGTCCGCAATGACCGAATATGTGCCGCCCAAAGTCTGGACCTGGGATCAGTCGAATGGCGGGGCCTTCGCCAGCACCAACCGGCCCATAGCCGGCGCCACCCATGAAGCCGAATTGCCGCGCGGCCAGCATAGGCTGCAATTGCATTCGCTGGCGACGCCGAACGGGCAGAAGGTGTCCATCATGCTCGAGGAGCTGCTGGCTGCCGGGCATGACGCCGAATACGACGCCTGGCTCATCGATATCGGCAAGGGCGACCAGTTCGGCTCCGGCTTCGTGTCGATCAATCCGAACTCCAAGATTCCGGCCATGGTCGATTACGGTTCCTCCGAGCCGATCCGCCTGTTCGAGAGCGGCTCGATCCTGGTCTATCTCGCCGACAAATTCGACGCCTTCCTGTCCAGGGACGCGGCCAAGCGCGCCGAGACCATGAACTGGCTGTTCTGGCAGATGGGCAGCGCCCCCTTTGTCGGCGGCGGCTTCGGGCATTTCTACGTCTACGCCCCGGAAAAGCTCGAATATCCGATCAATCGCTATGCCATGGAAACCAAGCGGCAGCTCGACGTGCTGGACCGGCAATTGGCCGAGCACGAATATGTTTCGGGCAGCGACTACACCATTGCCGACATGGCCATCTTTCCCTGGTATGGCGGCATCGTGCTGGGCCGGACCTATAACGCCGCCGAATTCCTCGATGTCGGCAGCTACAAGAACCTGTTGCGCTGGGCCGAGCAGATCGATGCCCGCGAGCCGGTCAAGCGCGGCCGCTGCGTCAATGCCACCGGCGGTCCCGAGGACGAACAGCTCGCCGAACGCCACAGCGCCGCCGATATCGACGAGGTGCTCGCCATACGCAAGGCGCGCGGCACGGTCTAAGCGCCTTATCGGCGCTTGAGGCGGCGGCTTTGCACGCCGCCGCCCGCCTGCCGGATTGGACATACACGCGCTGTTAAGCCTGGGAACGGCATGATGAAGCCGCGTTCGCGGATCGGCCTGATTCCGCTGGCGCATCATTGCGTCCGAGCAAGAGTATTGCGTCCATGCGTCTGATCATCGGTGTCATCGTTGTCTTTGCCAGCGTGTTCGGCGGCTATGCCGCCATGGGCGGACATGTGCTGGTGCTCTGGCAACCCTTTGAATTCGTGATCATCCTGGGCGCCGCTTTCGGCGCCTTCGTCATCGCCAACGGCGCCCCGGTGCTCAAGGCGGTACCGTTCATGTTCGCCACCATGTTCAAGGGGCCCAAATATAACAAGGCCGCCTATGTGGAACTGCTGGGCATGCAATATTCCATGTACAAGCTGGTGCAGCAAAAGGGCATTCTCGGCATCGAGGCGCATATCGAGGACCCGGCCAATTCCACGCTGTTCAACGCCTTTCCCTCCTTTGCCAGGAACCACCACGCGGTGGAATTCGTATGCGATTACATGCGCATGGTGACCATGGGCTCCAACAATGTGCATGAAATGGACGCCCTGATGGACGAGGAGCTGGAAACCCATCACCAGGAACAGGACCGCCTGGTCTCCGCCGTCCAGGCCATTGCCGACGGCACCCCGGCACTGGGCATCGTCGCTGCCGTCCTCGGCGTCATCAAGACCATGGGCGCCATCACCGAGCCGCCCGAAGTACTCGGCCATCTGATCGGCGGCGCGCTGGTCGGCACGTTTTTCGGCGTCTTCGTCGCCTATGGCTTCTTCGCCCCCATGGCGCAGTCGCTCAAGAACACCTTCGAGGCGGAAGCGAAATATTACCTGTCGCTCAAGGTCGGCCTGCTGGCCCATATCAGCGGCCAGCCGCCGGTCATGGCCATCGAATTCGCCCGCAAGGCCCTGATGAGCGAAGTGCGCCCCACCTTCAACGAGGTGGAAGCGGCGACGGCGGCCCTGCCGGCCACCGCCTGATCCTCCCGGAAAGGGCAAGCCAGAATGGCCAATTACGACCAGCCGATCATTATCAAGAAGATCAAGAAGGCCAAGCACGTCCATCACGGCGGCGCCTGGAAGATCGCCTATGCCGACTTCGTCACGGCGATGATGGCCTTCTTCCTGCTGCTCTGGCTGATCAGCATGACCTCGCCCGAGCAGAAGGAAGGCCTGGCCGATTATTTCGCCCCCTCGGCCGCCAGCGTCTCCTCCAGCGGATCGGGCGGGGTGCTGGGCGGCACCGCCATGGACAATTCCGGCAGCCTGATGTCCGGCTCGGCGGCCGATGTCATCACCGATTCCCCCGCCTCCCCCCACAATGCCGAGCGCGAGGCGATTGAGAACAATCTCGGTGGCGCGGCGCGCCAGCAGGGCAGCGAGGCCCAGCCCAGCAGCGACAGCGAATACGATCTCAAATCCATGAACGACCAGGCCTTCCACAGCGCCGCCGCCAGCATCAGGCAGGCCTGGCAGGCCCTGCCCGAACTGACCCCGTTCATGGACAATTTGCTGGTGGAGCGGACCGATGAGGGCCTCGATATCCAGATCGTCGACCAACAGGGCCGCCCGATGTTCCCCGAGGGCTCGAAATATCCGCTGGAAGCCACGCGGGCGGCGATCGCCGCCATCGGCCCCATCCTGCAACAGCTCAATGCCCAGGTGAACATTTCCGGACATACGGCGGCGGGCGGCCGTTATGACAATCCGCGTTACGGTCCGTGGGAATTATCGGCCGACCGTGCCAATTCGGTGCGCTCGACGCTTGGCGAATTCGGCCTGTCCGACGACCGGATCAAATCGGTGATCGGCCGTGCCACCGACGAGCCCTTCTTCCCCAACGATCCCTATATGGCCGCCAATGAGCGGGTGCGCATCACCGTCCTGCATTCCGCCCCCCCGGTGCCGCTCGGCCTTCAGCCCTGATCCCGGCAACCAATCGCATGGCAGCCGGGCGACCCGGCGGCTGGCCAGCGGCCGCTCGGGCTGATAGAGCCTTCCCGACGGCCATCCGGCCGATCCCCGCCTGCCTCTCCGGTGAGGCGAAAAATCACGTTAGGATAATTTTTGCAGGTTCAGGTACGCGACAACAATGTCGACCAAGCCCTAAGGGTGCTGAAGAAGCGTCTTCAGCGCGAGGGCGTCTTCCGGGAGATGAAGCTCCGTAAATATTTCGAAAAGCCCTCCGAAGCCCGGATTCGGGAAAAGGCCGAGGCGGTGCGCCGCGCGCGCAAGAACGCGCGTAAGCAGGCGATCCGCGAAGGGCTGATCGCCGCGCCCAAGCGGGTCGAGCGCACGCCTCCGCGGCCTCAGAGCCGTCCCGCCAGCTAAAAGCCGTCAGCGCCTTGTCCGTTATTACGGACAGGGCCGCCGGCGGCCCGGCCGCTGTCGAGCCCGCGATAGAGGTGTCTGATCTGCGCCGGACCGAGTTTGCGGTCCCCGATCTTCAGCATGGCGCCGCGCAGGCTTACCGGCGCCGCATGTTCCATGGCGAAGCGGACGGCCTTGGCCGCGGAACGGAAATGACGCGGACCCTGCGCGAAGGCGGTCGCGGCGTCGCTGCCGAGGAACAGGTCCGCCGGCGCGTTAAGAATTTGGATATTCATTTTACTCTCTCTGCCGGTTCACCCGGCTTGTTTTTTAGCGCTTCCCGCGCTGGAGGGGGTAATCGGGGGCATGATAGAGCTCCCGGATCGCCTCGCCCTCATATCGTTCGTCGCCGCATTCGAGAGCCACGCTGCGCAATGTCGCGCGGGGCATTTCCTCGATGGCGAAGCGGATGGCTTCGGCGGCGGAAGGGAACCGCTGATAGCGGCTATTGCGCGACTTGAACGTCGCGACGCTTGAATAAAGTTCGGCTGACGCGGACCAGTCCAGGCTCGCGCTCACCTCTTGCTGATGGCGATGCTGAAGACGTTCTCGTCTTCATCATATTCGGTCTTCATCACATTGCTGGGCGACAGGTCGAGTTCTTCGACCACCCGCTCATTGCTTTCGCCCAATGACTTGACCCGGTAAAGCACGGGGCCTTTGTCATGCGGCATGCAGGAGACGACTTCGCACGGCCCGGCGGGCCGATTGCTGTGCCGAGGAGCGGAACGCAGCTCAAGCATCTGGCCGACTTTGTAAAGGTGGGGCATGGCACGCTCCTGTTCGGAAGAAATGAGGGCGCGCCAGGCGCCCCCACAAAAATTCGGCTTAGGCCGGATACAGCTTAAGCCAGCTGGATATTGATGGCCGATTCACGACCGTCACGTCCCTGCTCGAGATCATAGCTGACCTTCTGGCCATCACCGAGACCGGATATGCCGGCGCGTTCCAGAGCCGACACGTGGACGAAAGCGTCCTTGCCGCCCTGATCGGGGGTGATGAAGCCGAAGCCCTTGGTCGAATTGTAGAACTTCACGGTGCCGTTAATCATTTGGCGCCCTTTCGGATTAGCTCGAAGCATTGCAAACGAGCAGGTTTCCCCTGCGCATCGTGCATCAGGGGCCTAAAAACGTTTGCAGATCGGAAGGAAAGCCAAACAACCGGCCGCGCCGGAAGGATCAGTTTGCCGACAGGGGCAGAAAACGTATGCTGCCAATATCGGTCTCAATTGCGTATAAGTCAAGGCAAGTCACCGAAACGCAGCAAACCCGGCCAGCGTCTCAACACTGATGACATCGCCTGAACGCCCGTCCCACCACATCATTTCAGCCAGGCAAGCGACATGACCAAGCACCGGATTTATTCAGTCAGCCTCGCCAGCGTCTATCCTCATTATGTCACCAAGGCGGAAAAGAAGGGCCGCACCAGCCAGGAGGTCGACGAAATCATCCGCTGGCTCACCGGCCACGACCAGGCCTCGCTCGAGGCCGAACTGACGAACCAGACCAGTTTCGAGGATTTTTTCGCCCGCGCGCCCCGGATGAACCCGTCCCGCTCGCAGATAACCGGAGTCGTCTGCGGCGTCCGGGTCGAGCAGATCGAAGATCCCCTCATGCGCGAAATCCGTTATCTCGATAAACTCATCGACGAACTGGCCAAGGGCAAGGCCATGGAAAAGATCCTGCGCCGCCAGGATGGCGAGCGCCCTGTTTAGTTGACGTCTCCCCAGAGCTTCCGGCTTCGAGGGGAACCCGCAGCTCCTTTTCTCTCCTCCTGTTGAGGCAGGGCTATCGCATATGGCCTCGATGACGCCTCTTTCTCGGATCGTCACGCTCGCGTCGAGCGCGAAGGTGACGAGCGGTGAATCAAGGAAGAGGCGAGATCATCGAGGCTGCCGCTGAAAACCCTCTGAAGCGCGTGCACGCCCGAGCTTTTCCGATCGTCTGCGGCAAAGCGCGCCGGACATAGCCGCTGTGCTCAATCCACCCCTTCCCATCGCCGTTCCTTTCCGCTAAACCGCCCACTTAACCACCATGTTCGGTCTTCTTCCCCGCGCCGCAGTGCTCAGCTGCCACGCAGGTTTCGCGCGGACGGGTGCGTCCGGGCGATTCCCCTCGCCCGCTGTCCTATTAGTCAGTCATAGAGCGAGCCCCGAATGCCGAAGCGTACCGACATCAAATCGATCCTCATTATCGGCGCGGGTCCCATCATTATCGGGCAGGCCTGCGAGTTCGACTATTCCGGCACCCAGGCCTGCAAGGCGTTGAAGGAAGAGGGCTACCGGATCATTCTGGTGAACTCCAATCCGGCGACGATCATGACCGACCCGGACCTGGCCGACGCCACCTATATGGAGCCGATCACGCCCGAGGTCGTCGCCAAGATCATCGAGAAGGAGCGGCCCGACGCGCTGCTGCCCACCATGGGCGGCCAGACGGCGCTGAACTGCGCCCTGTCGCTGCGCAAGATGGGCGTACTCGAAAAATTCGGCGTCGAAATGATCGGCGCCACCGCCGAGGCCATCGACAAGGCCGAGGACCGCGAATTGTTCCGCGACGCCATGAAGAAGATCGGGCTCGAAACCCCGCGCTCCATGCTCGCTCATAACAGCATCGAAGCCCTGCAGGCGCTCGAAGTCATCGGCCTGCCCGCCATCATCCGCCCCAGCTTCACCCTCGGCGGCACCGGCGGCGGCATTGCCTATAACCGCGAGGAATATCTCGCCATCTGCGAAAGCGGCATCGACGCTTCGCCCACCAATGAAGTCCTGGTCGAGGAAAGCGTGCTCGGCTGGAAGGAATTCGAGATGGAAGTTGTCCGCGACAAGAAGGACAATTGCATCATCATCTGCTCCATCGAGAACATCGACCCGATGGGCGTCCATACCGGCGACAGCATCACCGTCGCCCCGGCGCTGACGCTCACCGACAAGGAATACCAGATCATGCGCGACGCCTCTTTGGCGGTCCTGCGCGAGATCGGGGTGGAAACCGGCGGCTCCAACGTCCAGTTCGGCATCAATCCGGCCGATGGCCGCATGGTCGTCATCGAGATGAATCCGCGCGTTTCGCGCTCCTCGGCCCTGGCCTCGAAGGCCACCGGCTTCCCCATCGCCAAGGTCGCGGCGCGCCTTGCCGTCGGCTATACGCTGGATGAATTGGAAAACGACATTACCGGCGGCGCTACCCCGGCCTCGTTCGAGCCCAGCATCGACTATGTCGTCACCAAGATTCCGCGCTTCGCCTTCGAGAAATTCCCCGGCGCCGACAATCGCCTCACCACCTCGATGAAATCGGTGGGCGAGGCCATGGCCATCGGCCGCACCTTCCAGGAATCGCTGCAAAAGGCCCTGCGCAGCCTCGAAACCGGCCTGACCGGCCTCAACGAGGTCGGCATTCCGGGCCTGGGCGAAGGCGAGGACAAGAACGCCATCAAGGCCGCTCTCGGCACCCCGACGCCTAACCGGCTGCTGCATGTGGCCGAAGCCATGCGCCTCGGCGTCTCCAACGAAGATATTTTCGAAGCCTGCAAGATCGATCCCTGGTTCCTCGAACAGATGCGCGGCATCGTCGACATGGAAGCCAAGGTCCGGCAATTCGGCCTGCCGCAGGACGAAGCCAATCTGCGCCAGCTCAAGTCGATGGGCTTCTCCGACGCCCGCCTCGCCCAGCTCGCCAATCTCAAGCCCGCCGACGTCCGCAAGCTGCGCCATTCGCTCGAAGTGCGCCCGGCCTATAAGCGCATCGATACCTCCGCCGCGGAATTCGCCTCGCCGACCGCCTATATGTATTCGACCTATGAAGCCCCCTTTGCCGGCAAGGTCGAGGACGAGGCCCGCCCCTCCGACCGCAAGAAAGTGGTCATTCTCGGCGGCGGCCCCAACCGGATCGGCCAGGGCATCGAGTTCGACTATTGCTGCTGTCACGCCGCTTTCGCGCTGGCCGAGGCCGGCTACGAGACCATCATGGTCAATTGCAATCCCGAAACCGTCTCCACCGATTACGACACCTCGGACCGCCTCTATTTCGAGCCGCTGACCGAAGAAGACGTCATCGAGATCCTGCTGACCGAAAAGCAGAACGGGACGCTGCATGGCGTCATCGTGCAATTCGGCGGCCAGACCCCGCTCAACCTGGCCGAGGCGGTGCAGAAGGCCGGTGTGCCGATCCTGGGCACCCAGCCTGACGCCATCGACCTGGCCGAAGACCGCGACCTGTTCATGAAGCTGCTCAACAAGCTGGAATTGACCCAGCCCAAGAACGGCATCGCCTATAGCCTCGAACAGGCCCGCCTTATCGCCGAGCGCCTCGGCTATCCGCTGGTCATCCGCCCCTCCTATGTGCTGGGCGGCCGCGCCATGGCCATCGTCCATTCAGCCAATGAATTCGAGCGCTATGTTCAGGATACCCTGACCGGCCTGGTGCCGCCCGATATCCTGCAACGCTATCCCAATGACCGGACCGGCCAGATCAATTCGGTCCTCTCCGACAATCCACTATTGTTCGACGCTTATCTGTCCGGGGCGACCGAAATCGACGTCGATTGCCTTTGCGACGGCAAGGACGTGTTCGTCGCCGGCATCATGGAGCATATCGAGGAAGCCGGCATCCATTCCGGCGATTCCGCCTGCTCGCTGCCGCCGCGTTCGCTCTCGCCCGAGATCATCGCCGAACTCAAGCGCCAGACCGGCGAACTGGCCTTCGCGCTCAAGGTCGGCGGGCTGATGAACGTGCAATTCGCCCTCAAGGACGGCATCATCTACCTCATCGAGGTCAATCCGCGCGCCTCGCGCACCGTGCCCTTCGTCGCCAAGGTCATCGGCGAGCCCATCGCCAAGATCGCCTCGCGCATCATGGCCGGCGAAAGCCTGGCCAGCTTCAATCTGGTCGAGAAGAAATTCGATCATATCGCTGTCAAGGAAGCCGTCTTCCCCTTCAACCGCTTCCCCGGGGTCGATACGGTTCTGGGGCCGGAAATGAAGTCCACCGGCGAGGTCATCGGCCTCGATACCGATTTCGCCATGGCCTTCGCCAAGTCGCAGATGGGCGCCGGCCAGAAAGTGCCGGTTTCGGGAACCGCCTTCATTTCGGTCCGCGATGCCGACAAGCCCCATATCGTCGACATGGCCCGTCACCTGGTCGAAGCCGGCTTCGAGATTCTCGCCACCGGCGGTACGCAGCGCTACCTCAACGATAACGATGTGCCAGCAATAAAGATCAATAAGGTGCTCGAAGGCCGTCCGCACATCGTCGATTCCATGAAGAATGGCGGGGTGCAATTGGTCATCAACACCACCGATGGCGTGAAGTCGATCAGCGATAGCCGCGACATCCGGCGCACCGCATTGCTGGCGAAAATCCCGTATTACACCACGGTCGACGGCGCGCTCGCCGCCGTGGAAGGCATCCTCGCCATCCGCAATGGCAGTCTCCAGGTCCGCGCCCTGCAGGATTATTTCGCCGCCTGATCCGCTCTTCGCACCGGATCAAATCGGCTTCGATAACAAGGGCTTGCGCCGAATACGCGGCAAACCGAAAGCCAATATGCGCAAGCCTTCGACCCGATGCAGCACCAAAGCCAGAGCCAGCGTCCGGCACGTCATCGCCGTGGCGCTGGCCAGGGCGGCGCCCACAATGCCGAATAGCGGCACCAGCGCCAATGCCAGCGCCGTCATTATCGCCAGCACGCCCAGCGCCACCAGCAAGCCCTCCCGCTGGCGTCCCAACACGATAACAGCCTCACCCGCCTGCCCTGCCATGGCCCGCACCACCATGCCGGCGCCAAGCACGACCATGACGCCATATCCGGCAATGAACGCCTCGCCAAAAGCGCCGAGAAGCAGCGGTCCCGCCAGCAGGGCCAGGGCCACGGCGGCGATGGTCGCCCATAGGGTCATCCGGGTATTTTCAAGAATGCTGTCTTGCAGGTCGGCCCGCGATTTTCCCGCCAGGTCCAGGGCGAAGCGCCGGCCGGCCACCAGCGTCATCGCATAGGTGACGAAGCCGGCCAGCGCCAGGCTGCGCGCCGCGGCGAAATAGATCCCGACCGCTTCCGGCTCGGCCAGCAGGCTGAGCACCAGCACATCGCCATAGCCGGTCAGATCCTCCAATCCGGACAGCAGCAGCAAAGGCAGCGAGGCCATCAGCCACAAGCGCCGCTGGCGGCGCGTCGGCGCGGCCCCCTCGGGCGCCACGACCCGCAGCCGCCGCGCCAGCACCAGCGCCAGACCGGCCGTCACCAGCGCCATGGAGCCGATCAGCACGGCGCCGACAATCGGCAGGCTCAGGACTATCCCGGCGGCGCTGAGGCCGACACAGATCAGTCCGATCAGGATGGGTCGCACGATATAAACCGGCAGAGCCGCCAGCCGGAACCAGCCGAAGCTGCGCGCCACCCCTTCGAGGAAATATTCCATGGCCAGGAACGGCAATCCCAGTGCCACCAGCAGCAGCATCAATCCCGGTCCATCGGCAATGCCGATGCCGACCGCCACGGCGATTGCCGCGATCGCCAGCGCCACGCTGGCGCCGAACACCATTGCCAGCCCGAACCGCCAATAATTCCGCAAGGCGGCCACCCGGCCCCGCAGGTGATAGCGCGGCAGGAAACGGACGCTGGATTCGGCAAAGCCCAGCGCCGCGAAGCTTCCCAGCGCCAGCATCCAGGTCCACAGCGTCACGAAACCGCCATAGCCATCCGCCGGCATCAGCCGGGCGAGCAGCACCTGCAAGCCGAACACCAATCCGGCGCTCAACACGCGGATGCCCAGGGCTATGGCGGCATCCAGCATCCCGGATCGGGCATCAGACATAGAGCAGCAGGCAGACCGCCGGCCTGAGGAAATTGGTCGCCTGCTCCACCGTCTTCGGCAAGCGCCCATGCAAGCGCTTCAGTGCCGGACGCAGTCGAGGCAGCCATGCTGACGCATAGAAGCGGCCCCGCCAGCTCAGCGCCTCGGCCCGGCTGGTCACGGCAATCGATCTATTGGTCCAGCTGGTCTTGTAATCGGCCTGATTGATCAAGAGGTCATAGGCGGCAATGCCATGGTCGATCAGCCAGCCCACAGTCAGGTCCATCTGCACCTTGCCCGGCGACAGATCGCGCAGATCCCAGTCGAAGCCGCCGATATAGGCGTAATAATGCTTTTGATGGAGCAGGCCCAATTCGATGGCGGCCACGCGGTCGCCCACCCGCAACACCGACAGGCATGCCCCCGAATGCCTAACGCTGTCGCCGGCGAGCAAGGCCAGGAAATCCTCATAGCCACCCATGGAGAAGCCGGTGCTGAACCGTCCGGTCTCGGTCAGCCAACGGCGCTTCATCTCGGTGCATTGCCGCACCAGCGCCTCGAATTCGGGATGATCGGGCCAGATCACCTCAAAGCTCAATTCCCCCAGGCGCGCCAGGTGGTTGCGGCGCCGGTTACGATTGCGCTTCTGCAGCTTGCCCAATTGGGCGGTATAAGCCTCCGCAGAGGCAAAGCCGGACAGATCGAGCAGGGAGGCCAGGTTGTCAGAGCCCGTCACCACCGGCTTGTCGGCCAATATTTCCGCCAATGCCGACCCTTCCGGCACCGCCCGGGAAATCGTCACGTCGCATTTCGAAGCCTGGACGGCGGCCCGAAGCTGCCGGGCGATCTTGGCCATGGGCGCCGCGTCCCGCCGCACCAGTACGCCGCAATATTGGCTATGCGGCATGCCCAGCGTTTCCAGCCGCTTGATGCCGGCAATTTCCACAATCATGCGGGGCCAGATGGCGATCAGGTTTTCGTCGCACCAAAGGGTGACGATATAGGGCCGATATGCGCCATCCCGGCCGAAGCGCGCCACCCAATTGCGGCACCAATCATAGCTCTGGAAATAGCCCAGCGGATCGGCGCAATCGGTCTCGAGCCCGCGCCATGCCGCAGCAATGGCCTCGATCTCTTCCAGCGTGCCGAGCACACGCGTGGCAATGCTGCCCCTTGGCCACACTTGCTGCAATTCCCCTGACCGCGGATACCGTAAAATCCCGTATGGACTTTGCAATTGCCCGGCGCATTAGACAAAGTCTTTCTGCCCAAATGGTAAAGCATTACCGTCACTAAGGAAAAAGCGGTCCACCAGGTTCAATGCCTGTTCAATATCCGCGTCACCCACATCGAGATGCGTCACCCAGCGTTGCTGGCCATAACGCCCCGAAACCGCCACGCCATGGCTGGCGAGATAGGGCGTCAGCCGCTCTCCGATAGCGGAATCCATGTCCACCCAAACAATATTGGTATCCGGCATGGTCACCCGCAACGCCTCGTGCCGGGCCAGGCCTGCCGCCAGCATCCGGGCGCGGCGATGGTCGTCGGCCAGCCGGGCGATATTGTTGTCCAGTGCATAGAGCCCCGCCGCCGCCAATATGCCCGCCTGCCGCATGCCACCACCCAGCATCTTGCGGTGGCGGCGCGCTGTCTCGATCAGATCGGCGCGTCCGGCCAGCACTGAGCCGACTGGCGCGCCCAGGCCCTTGGAGAGGCAAATGGAAACCGTGTCGAAGCGCGCCGTGAATTCCGCGATCCCGACGCCCAGAGCCGCGCAGGCATTGAAGGCCCGCGCGCCATCGAGATGCAGGCCCAGCCCATATCGGTCCGCCAGATCGGCCACCGCCTCCATATAGCGCATCGGCAGCGCGCGGCCGCCATAGGTGTTCTCCAGCGCGATCATCCGCGTCGTGGCGAAATGGCTGTCGCCGGATTTGATATCGGCCTCGATATCGTCCAGCGCCATGGTGCCGTCCGGCTGCTGCACGATGGGTTGCGGCTGGATCGAGCCCAGGACCGCGGCGCCGCCGGCCTCGTATTTATAGCAATGCGCATCCTGCCCGGCGATGAAGCCTTCGCCCCGCCCGCAATGGCTCATCAATGCCAGCAGGTTCGATTGCGTGCCGGAGGGCACGAAGAGGGCCGCGTCCTTGCCCAGCATCCCGGCCAGGCGCTGCTCCAGCAGATTGACGGTGGGATCCTCGCCATACACATCGTCGCCCACCTCGGCCTCTGCCATGGCGGCGCGCATTCCGATGCTGGGCCGGGTCACCGTATCGGAGCGGAAATCGTGGCGGACAACGTTCATGGCGGGCTCCGGGAGAAGAACATGGTCTTGTGCCAAGCCGAGGCGGGTTTGGCTAGGCCGCCTTCACCGCCGTCATTATTTGCACCTTCCAAACGCCCCGGACTCGACTAGAATGCGGGGCGTCCGACGTCACTTTGCCCGATCGGACCGCCTTGCCCACGCTGGCGCCGGTTTCAGTTCGGCCCGGAGCGGAACTTTTGGAACCAGAGCCTTGCTCACTCGGCAAAACCACGCGTTTTGCCGAATGCTTCACCTCGCCGATACGCCATATTGATGCTCTGGAATTTTCAGGCTAGATTTGCAATATCGAATATTGCGGCCGACTGATCCGAAGACGCGAATGCCATTCGCCATTGCTGACGTCATCTTCCGATATTTGATATCAATTATGGTTCCAGCCGGGTGCACGGAAGGGACCATAACCAGCAGCGATTGCACGAGGGAACGCGCATCATGGCAACGGGCACCGTTAAGTGGTTCAACGGCCAAAAAGGCTATGGCTTCATTCAGCCGGACGAGGGTGGTGCGGACGTATTCGTCCATATCTCCGCCGTCCAGCGCTCCGGCCTCAATGGCCTGGATGAAGGCCAGAAAATCAATTACGAGATCGTCAAGGACAAGCGGACCGGTAAATCCGCCGCCGACAATCTCACCGCCGACTGATTCACGGACAACGATAAAAGGGGTGCGTTCCGCAGAGGAACGCGCCCCTTGCCTTTTTGCCTATTCCCCCTCGGGAGCCACGCGGATCAATTGCCCGTTCGGGGCGTCGGTCAGAAGATAGATCGCCCCGTCAGGGCCGACGCGAACATCGCGAATGCGACCCAATTGCCCCTGGAACAGGGCTTCCTCCGCCACCACCTCATCGCCTTCCATGTCGAGCCGCACCAGGACATTGCCGCTCAGCCCGCCCAGCAGCAGGTCGCCGTCCCAATCGGGGATCAGGCTGCCCTGGTAGAAGTCGAGGCCCGAAGGGGAAATGGATGGGTCCCAATAATGCAGCGGCTGCTCCAGTCCCTCCTGCTGCTGGCCCACGCCGATAGGCAGCCCGGAATAATCGCGGCCATAAGTGATCACCGGCCAGCCGTAATTTCGACCGGCTTCCACCCGGTTGAGTTCGTCGCCGCCACGCGCGCCATGCTCCACCATGAACAGCGCGCCATCGCTGTCCCGTAGCGTCGCGCCCTGCGGATTGCGATGCCCGATGCTCCAGAATTCGGGGGCCCAATTCTCGATCCGGGGATTATCCGCCGGGATCGAGCCGTCCGGGGCGATGCGCACCACCCCGCCCGCGAGATCGGCCGCATCCTGCGCCCGGTCCATCGTGCCGCGATCGCCCAGCGTCACGAACAGATTGCCGTCCTGGCCGACAACGATGCGGGAGCCGAAATGCCGGTTGGAATTGTCGAAGCGGTTCATGCGGAAAATGACATTCTGGTCTTCCAGCCGACCGCCATCCCCGTCCAGCACCAGCCGCGCCGCCATCACCGCCGTGCCGGTGCCGCGCTGCAATCCGGCGGCCTCCGCCGGTTCGGCATAGCTGAGATAGATCTGCCCGGTTTCGGCAAAATCGGGCGCCAGCGCCAGATCGAGCAGGCCGCCCTGCCCCCGCGCTTCCACTTGCGGCACCCCCTCGATCGGCGTCCCGGCCGCGCCGTCCTCGATGACGACCAGCCGCCCGGGCCGTTCGGTCACCAGAAACCGTCCATCCGGCAGGAAAGCCAGCGCCCAGGGATGCTCCAATCCCTCGACCAGGATCGCGGCATTGAGTCGCCCCGCGCTCGAGTCCACATTCTGGGCCTGGCCGGGCGATGCGATCAGCGTAGTGGCCGCAATCAGGGTGGAAAGTGCAACAAGTCGGATCATCATTGTTCTGCCTTTCTGTCAGGCGGAAGCGCCCGCCATTGCATTGCCATGTGGAGTGCCTGCCCCAACCGGGCACACCCGCTTGACCGCAACGCGGCAGCCGGGCAAGCTGGATGGCATCTCCCTGAAAACTTATCGTGAAGCACTGGCCGAACGAAGCTTGGCGGGAAGAAGCCATGCAGGCAGCCAAACCTGCCGCTGGCACATAACAGTTTCGTTTCGTGTCGCGGCCCGGGAAACCAGCCGCGCACAATTCTTTGCATTTTGCCGAGCCGATTGGAGGCAGGACAATTATGGACAAGATTCCGATGACGGTTCAGGGGCACCAGGCCCTCAGCGCCGAATACGAGCACCGCACCCAGAACGAGCGCCGCCGGATCATCAATGCCATCTCCGAAGCCCGCGCCCATGGCGACCTTTCGGAAAACGCCGAATATTCCGCCGCCAAGGAGCAGCAGAGCCTCAATGAGGGCCGCATCCAGGAGCTGGAAGCCATGCTGGCGCTGGCCGAGATCATCGACGTCACCAAACTCAGCGGCAGCAAGGTCAAGTTCGGCGCCACCGTCACTTTCCTGGACGAGGACACCGAAGAGGAAAAGGTCTACCAGCTCGTGGGCGATCCGGAGGCCGACGCCTCGGCCGGCCGCATCTCCATTTCCTCGCCCATCGCCCGCGCCATGATCGGCAAGGAGGAAGGCGATTCGTTCGAAGTCGCAGCTCCGGGCGGCTCCAGAAGCTACGAGATCGTCAAGGTCGTCTATATCTGACGCCCAAAATACGGGCATCGCCGCCCTGGTCTGCATCTTTTCTGTTCACTCCCGCAGGCATCTGCCCCGCGGGAGTGACTTTGCCTTGAAACCTGCCCGCTTCGCCCCTTAACTAAGGCGAGGAAGCGTTCCTGTCTTTTTGGAGAAGCGTCGCGATGCACGCGAAAGTCATCATCATCGGTTCCGGCCCGGCCGGCTACTCGGCCGCGGTCTACGCGGCGCGCGCCATGCTTGAGCCAGTGATGATCCAGGGCCTCCAGCCCGGCGGCCAGCTCACCATCACCACCGATGTCGAAAATTATCCCGGCTTTGCCGATGTCATCCAGGGGCCCTGGCTCATGGACCAGATGAAGGCGCAGGCCGAACATGTCGGCACCCGCATCGTCAACGACGTCATCACCGCCGTCGATCTCGACCGCCGCCCCTTCGTGCTGCATGGCGATAGCGGCGAAACCTACACCGCCGACTCGCTGATCATCGCCACCGGCGCCCAGGCCAAGTGGCTCGGCCTGCCCTCCGAGCAGAAATTCCAGGGTTTCGGCGTCTCCGCCTGCGCCACCTGCGACGGCTTCTTCTATCGCGGCAAGCAGGTGCTGGTGGTCGGCGGCGGCAATACTGCCGTCGAGGAGGCCCTGTTCCTCACCAATTTCGCCGACAAGGTCATCGTCGTGCATCGCCGCGACGAATTCCGCGCCGAGCGCATCCTGCAGGACCGCCTGTTCAAGCATCCCAAGATCGAGGTCCGCTGGAATACCGAAGTGGTCGAAGTCGGCGGCGCGCCGATGCCGCCCTCGGTCAACGCCGTCACGCTGCGCGATCGCGTCACCGGAAAAACCTATGAACAGCCTATCGACGGGGTCTTTGTCGCCATCGGCCACGCGCCGGCCACCTCGATCTTCGCCGGCAAGCTCGACATGAAGCCCGGCGGTTATCTGCAGGTGAAGCCGGGCACCACGGAAACCAATATTCCCGGCGTTTTCGCCGCCGGCGACGTCACCGACGATGTCTATCGCCAGGCGGTCACCGCCGCCGGCATGGGCTGCATGGCCGCGCTGGATGCCGAGCGCTTCCTGGCCGAACACGAATTGGCCGAGGCGGCGGAATAGACTGCGACAGCATGACCCCTGGAAAACCTTCATACGTCACAATTCCTGCGCCCCACTCGCCTAAGGCAGTGGACAGGGCTTGGCCCGGCTGAACGAGAACGAGAAGAACGCGTCATGAGAATGCTCGACTGGGACAAGCTCCGGATTTTCCACATTGCCGCCGAGTCGGGCAGTTTCACCCACGCCGCCGAAAAACTCGGCATGAGCCAATCGGCGGTTTCCCGCCAGATTTCCGCCCTCGAAGACGATCTGGGCCTCAAGCTCTTCATCCGCCACGCGCGCGGCCTGGTGCTCACCGAAGTGGGCGAGCAGCTGTTCCGCACCGCCCATCGCATGCACTGGGAATTGCAGCAGGTCGAAACCCAGATGTCGGAATCGCAGGACGAACCGACCGGGCCGCTGATCGTCACCACCACGGTCGGCATCGGCTCCACCTGGCTCTCGTCCCGACTCGATGAATTTCTCAAGCTCTATCCGCTGATCCAGTTGGAAATCCGCCTCAACGACGCCGAACTGGACCTGGCCATGCGCGAGGCCGACGTGGCCATTCGCCTGCACCGCCCGAACCAGTCGGAAATGATCCAGCGCAAGCTGTTCACCGTTCACAATTATTTCTACGCCAGCAATTCCTATATCGACGAACACGGCATGCCGGCCTCGCCCGAGGCGCTGGACGATCACCGCATCATCAGTTTCGGCGAGCCCGTGCCCTCCTATCTGGGCGACATCAATTTCCTCGAACGCATGGGACGGCCGGATTCCAGCCCGCGCCGCGCGGCGCTGCGCGTCAATGCGATCTACGGTATGATGCAGGCCTGCCGCGCCGGCATCGGCATCGCCATGCTGCCCGCCTATGTGACCGAAAAGGAAGATGGCCTCGTCCAGGTCCTGCCTGAGATCGAACTGCCCGCCTACGAAGCCTATTTCGTCTATCCGCCCGCACTGAAAAATTCCAAGCGCGTCGGCGTCTTCCGCGACTTCCTCGTCTCCAAGGCCCGCGAGTGGAGCTTCTAGGGCCTTCCGCCCCCGCTCACCCCTTCTTCCCGCCGGCCACCCCCTCCCCCACTCGTCACCCTCGCGCTTGCCGCGAGGGTTCGGTGTATCGGCGGACTTCGAGTGAAATTATCTCGGAACGTGGGACCCTTCGCCCCCTCCCCCTTGAGGGGAGGGTCGGGGTGGGGTGCTGCGGTTCCTACACATCCGATAGCCGCGCTCTTGCTCGCTCCCCGCGAAAGCGGGGGCCTCCGTTTAACAGAGCGTCCCCCTTCCGCGGGAACGACACACTGGCCGAGAGCCTCTACAAATCGCCGCCATCCGCATGCGCAGGGCGCATGGCTGACATGAGCCGAGGCGCATTGGCGGGCCGGCGGCATTTTCCTATACGCCAATACATCACAGCGGATGTTTCTCCTCCTCCCTTGCTCCGCTGCGTTCCCTCCTGACAGGCCTTCGGGCCTGTCCATCTTAGGCTCCACTCTCCCCTCGAGTGGGGCCTTTCTTTTTGCCGAAGCTCCAGGCTCTGCAAAAACGCATGGCTGACATGTCAGTTACGGGATTGTCTATCAAATCGATAGAGTTCATATATGTCCTCGTTGCTGAGGCGCGCTCCGTTTTCCTCCTCCCTTCGGACCCCGCATCGCAACACCGAGCCAAGGATCTTCTCCTCCTCCCTTGATCCAAGGCTCACTGGCAGAGCGCATTTCCTCCTCCCTTGCTCTCTGCCCCACTTCCGATTTGGCTTCGGCCCAGTCATCAGGCCCTATCTTCGGATAGGGCCTTTTTTTCGTCTTGGGCCCGCGCCGGAAAAAAGGGACAGTTTGACGCTGTGCCCGTTGCATGGCTGGCATGAGCAGCCATGCCTTGCCGATCGGACGGTGCATACCTACATTGGCCTTGTCGCTGCGACGCCGCTCCGTCTCCTCCTCCCTCGGACCCGCGTTGCCGACACCCGAGTTGAAACCGTCCTTCCCTCCCTCGGTTTCAACTCACCGGCCTGGCGCTTCTCCTCCTCCCTAGCGTCCGGGCCATTACTTGCGATTTGGCTTCGGCCCTATCAAAGGCTCCAACTTCGGTTGGAGCCTCTTTTTTTGTTCACGCGCCGGCTGCATCCGCGAATCTGCATGGCAGCACTTCCGATTGAGCGTTTGCGATCCGTAAGCCGGCGGGAGATATTGTCGCCAACGGCGGCATTCGTGGTGACCCGCCTCCTCCAAGGTCAGCGGCCCCGGCCAACGACCTAAGCCCTGCCCATCCCCTCGGGCGGGGCTTTTTTTTCACGAACCGTCGAAGAAATTCAGACCTCCGGGAGATCCCGGAGCGGCGTATCGTCGTGCAGCGGCACCGTCTGACGCTCGATCATCCTGTGCACCTCCGGTGGCCTCTCCCCGCTATGCAGGACCCGCAGCGCCTCCGTATTTTCCGCATCGGCCTTGGTGCGCCGCAATTGGTGCCGCACGTAATCGTCCCATGTGGGAACGTGATAGCTTTCAATCCACAGGTCCGGCTGCTGCAAATCCCGCAGCAGCGCCCATTGCCTGACGCCGTCGCGGATGCGGATACGCCGCCGCGCCGCCATCAGCTCGAGGAACTTGTCGATATCCGCCTGATCGATGCGATAATCCACCATGACCAGGATCGGGCCGCTCCTCGCCCGCAGATCCAGCTTGAGCACCGGCTCGTTGAACGTGCCGAGCGGGTTGAGGTCGCGCGAATTGAATTCCGGAAGCGGCGCGCTCAGGCCCACCGCCGCGCAAAGCAGCAGAACCACGCTCGCCCCCACCAGTGCCCAGTCAGGGCCGGCAATATCGGCGCCCACGCCCCAGACCCAGCTGCCGAGCGCCATGCCGCCGAAGGTCGCCGTCTGATAGAGCGACAGCGCCCGCCCGACCACCCAACGGGGCGAGGAGAGCTGGATGGAGACGTTGAACAGCGACATGGTCAGTACCCAGCAGGCGCCGGCGGGCATCAGCACCAGATGGCTCAGCAGGGGATCGCGGCTGAACCCTAGGCCGATACAGCTCACGGCAAAGCCCAGACAGGCGACCCGCACGATGACTTCATTGCTGAAGCGTTCGCGAATGCGCCCGTTCAGAAACGCCCCGCCAATGGCCCCCAGGCCGAAACAGCCGAGCAAAGTGCCGTAAACCAGGGCCCCGCCGCCGACATATTCGTTGGCTATGGACGGCAGCAGCGCCAGGATCGAGACCGCCGCCGACCCGAACACGAAGCCGCGGAACAGCACAGTGGTCAGGTTGGGCGATAGCGACACATAGCGGATGCCCGCCCACATGGCGCTGCCAAAGCGTTCTCGCGGCAGCTTTCTCGTCGTCGCCTCCGGCTTCCACCGCCAAAGCGCCGCGATCAACGGCACGTAAGACACCGCATTCACCGCGAACGCCGCCGCGCCGCCCGCCAGCGCCACGATCAGGCCGCCCACCGCCGGCCCGACGCTGCGCATCATGTTGAAGCTCATCGAGTTGAGCGTCACCGCCCCGGGCAGGTCGCTCCTCGGCACGATATCGCCCACCGAAGCCTGCCAGGACGGATTGAACAGCGCCGTGCCGCATCCGATCAGAAAGGTGAAGCTCAGCAGCAGCCATGGCGTCAGCATGCCCAGCACCGTCAGCACGGCCAGCATGATGGACACCGCCATCAAGCCGAACTGCGCAACGAGCATGACGATCCGGCGATCGAAATTGTCCGCCAGCGCCCCCGCCGCCAGCGAGAACAGCATGATCGGCAAGGTGGTGGATGCCTGAACCAGGGCGACCATATTGTGCGAGGTGGTCAGGGTGGTCATCATCCAGCCCGCGCCGACCGATTGCACCAGGCCGCCCAGATTGGACACGAGCGTCGCCAGCCACAGCATGCGGAAAGTTTCATGCCGGAAGGGAGCCAGCATGGAGGGACGCTCAGACATGATCAGACCTAACGGGTTAAACGCGATGCGAACGGCACGTTGTCACTCTAGTCCAACTATTCTGCTTGCCAAACCGTTCACACCGCGACGAACCGATCAGGAAATACCCGCGCAGAATCCCTGGATTCGCCGCACCGCTTCCTCCAGTTCGGCATTGCTCGCCGCATAGCTGAGGCGGAAATGCCCCGGCAGGCCGAAAGCCGCGCCATGCACCAGCGCCACCCCCTGCTCCTCCAGCAGCGCCATGACGAAATCCTCGTCCGTCGCCAGCATTTTGCCGCCGGCGCTTCGCTTGCCCAGCAATCTCTGGCAGGAGGGAAACACGTAGAACGCGCCTTCCGGGGTCAGGCAATCGAGCCCGGTATTGGCATTGAGCCCTGCCACCACCATGTCGCGGCGCTGCTGGAACACCTCGCGCCATTCCTTGAGGAAATCCTGCGGTCCGGTCAGCGCCTCCACTGCCGCCCATTGCGAAATGGACGAGGCATTGGTGGTGGATTGCCCCTGCAACTTGGTCATCGCCGCCAGCAGCGGCCGGGGCCCGGTGCAATAGCCGATGCGCCATCCGGTCATGGCATGGGATTTCGAGACCCCGTTCATGGTCAGTGTCCGGGCCTGCAAGCCGGGCTCCACCTGGGCGATGGTCGCAAAGGACTTGCCGTCATAGACCAGCACTTCATAGATGTCGTCGGTCAGGACATGCACATGCGGATGTCGCATCAGCACCTCGGCCAGCCCCTTCAATTCCGCCGCCGAATAGGCCGCGCCGGTCGGATTTGACGGCGTATTGAGGATCAGCCACTTGGTTCTGGGCGTAATCGCCGCCTCCAGCGCCTCCGGCTTAAGCTTGAAGCCGGTCGAGGCATCGGCCACCGCGAATACCGGCTCCGCGCCGCAGAGCCGCACGATTTCCGGATAGCTCACCCAATAGGGCACCGGCACCACCACCTCGTCGCCCGGATTGAGCGTCGCCATCAACGCGTTGAAGATGATCTGCTTGCCACCCGAGGCGACAAAGCAATCGGCGGCACTCACCTCCAGCCGGTTATCGCGGCGGAACTTGGCCGCCACCGCTTCCTTGAGTTCGGCAATGCCATCCACATTGGTATAGCGCGTCTTGCCCTCGTCCATGGCGCGTTTGGCGGCGTCGCGGACATTTTCCGGCGTGTCGAAATCCGGTTCGCCGGCGGAGAGCGCGATGATGTCCTTGCCCTCCTGCGCCATCAGCCGCGCCTGCTGGCTGATCGCTACCGTCGCCGATGGCGCCACCCGCCCCAATGCATCGGAAAGAAAACCCATCACCGCCTCCAGATTAGCGGCTCCGGTTTAGTGCAAGCGGGGCCGCGGCGGAAGCGCAAACCGTCTGCCGCGCCACACTTCCGCCGCCAAATGACCCATAGCCCTTCATATTGGGACCGCATTGGCTCGCTTCTATGAAATCGTTGAAGCGAGGATAGCGACGTCGATCCCATGCACATATCCACGTCCCCCAGCCGCAAGAAAATCGGGCTTGCAGCTTTATTCGGCATCTTGGTTCTGGCCTCGGCCGTTATGGCGCTTATTGCCGGCGTCACCCCGGCCAAGGCCGCCAATATTGCCAGCCAGCCCGATACCCAGGTGGCGATCTTCATGATCCCGCTGACCTTGCTGGTCCTGGTCCTGCTCTTCGAAGCCGCCCGCTTCGTGCGGCGCGGTGCACTCCCCGCTCAGCTCGCCGACCGCCCCTCCCGGCGGCTCCGCTGGTCGCCCGACCAGCCCGGCGGCTGAGCCAGCAAACACGAACTTGTTCTCCCTCTTGCTACTGGCCGGCGCCCGCGCCGGCCTTTTTTGTGACTTTCGGCCTATTGCCGGGCCTGGCGCCACAGTCCACACTCCTTGCCGCAAGGAGGATTGACCAATGCACGTTGAGACTATCCTGCAGACCAAGGGCATTACGGTCCACACGCTTCCCGAAACCGGCACGCTGGCCGATGCCATTGCCCTGCTCAATACCCACAATATCGGCGCCCTGGTCATTACCGGCCAAAACGACGCCATTGCCGGCATCCTCTCCGAGCGCGACATCGTCCGCCAGCTCGGCCGCAACCCCACGGGCGCGCTGGCCGCCAATATCGCCGCCTGCATGACCAAGGGGGTGATCACCTGCGAGCGCCTGACCCCCATCGCCGATGTCATGGAGCGCATGACCAGCCGTCGCATCCGCCACATGCCGGTGATCGAGGACGGCAAGCTGGTCGGCATCGTCTCCATCGGCGACGTGGTCAAGCAGAAGATCGAGCAGGTGGAACAGGAAGCCGAGGCCCTGCGCGACTATATCGCCGGCTGACCGGACCTCCTCCCCGGATCGTCACCCTCGCGTCTGATGCGAGGGCGACAAGCCGTTTCCCCCTTGCGGAACAGGCCGGGAGCGGGCAAGGGCAGGTTCTGCACCAACCGGATCGCCTTCATGTCCCGCCCCCTCGCCACCGCCCTGCTGCTCGTCTGCACCATGTTCTGGGGCTTCGCCTTCATCGCCCAGAAATCGGCGATGGATAGCATGGGGCCGCTGAGCTTTGCCGGGACACGCTATCTGCTCGGCGGCCTTCTCGTCCTGCCGCTCGCCCTGCATGAGCGCCGCCGCAAGCCGGTCACGCTCACCCGCTTGCATTGGCTTTTCATCGCCGCCATGAGCACGGTCTTTTTCCTCGGCTCCTGGCTGCAACAGGCGGGGCTGGCCACCACCACCGCCACCAATGGCGGCTTTCTCACCGGGCTCTATGTCTTCTTCGTGCCGCTGCTCGGCTATGTCCTGTTCCGCACCCGCGCCCATCCGATCATTTTCGTCGGCGTGCCCCTGGCCCTGGTCGGCATCTATTATTTGAACGGCGGCGGCCTCGACAGCTTCAATAGCGGCGATTGGCTGATCGTGGGCAGCGCCGTCTTCTGGGCCCTGCATGTCATCCTGCTCGGTCATGTGGCGCGCCTGACCGGACTGCCCATCTTCGTCTCGGCCATGAGCTTTCTCTTTGCCGGCCTTGTCGCCAGCGCCATCGCCCTGGGCGCCGAAGCGCCGACCGTCGAGGCCATTGCCGGCGGCTGGATGGAAATCGCCTATGCCGCCATATTCTCCACGGCCGTGGGCTTCACGCTTCAGGCGGTGGGGCAGCAACATGTGCCTCCGGCCAATGTCGCCATCATCCTTTCGGCCGAAAGCCTCTTTGCCGCCCTGGGCGGGGCCCTGATCCTGGGCGAACGCCTGCCGCCGGTGGGCTATGCCGGAGCCACGCTGATTTTCGCGGCCATTTTCATGGTGGAGGCGGTGCCCCCGCTCTGGGCGCGGCGCAAGACCCACGCGCCCCGCATCACCAATTGAGCCGCGTCAACCGCCAGGATGACGAGCGTAGTTTGGGGACGGTTTTACGGCGCCATCCGATAAAGATCGTAGCTCTTGCAGATCACGAAAACAACGCAGCCCCTGAGCGTGATCTGGCCGGCATTCACCTGGGTGATCGTGCCATCGGCAGTCTGGCCGAAAAGATGCAGCTTGCCCCGCCACTGACCCGGCCGGACCGGCGTGGCGCGGTCGATCAAAAGGGTGTTGAGATAAGGCATGTTCTCGGCATTGTCGGCGCCATTGCCCAGCCAGATCAGCTCGGCACATAATTGCGTGCCGTCCCCGCACATGGTCACGTCATAGCGGGAATCCCCGAACTCGATCTCCCATTGGCCCACCGGCGAGGCCATTGCCGGCAAAGCCGTGGCAAGGCCGAGGATGATGGCGAGGATATAGCGGGACAATCTGGTCATACTGGGCTCCCGTTGAAACTGGCGCGAAATCTGCCCCGGGGCGGCTGAACGCAAACTGAACGCCATCGTCACGCTCCCGTCACCCGTCTGGACTAATGGTTCATCCGTCCCGGCCTCCCCATAGCCGGGACTTGCCACCGATCTGTCCTGGCCGCCCCAGCGGGCGGCCTTTTTTTGTGGACGCTCCGGTTTTGCCCTCGCGCCCCGCCTCCGGCTGGGCCACAACGGAACCCAGTTTCCGGGCAGGATCATGGCCAAACTCTACTTCTCTTATGCGGCAATGAATGCGGGTAAATCTACCCTCTTGCTGCAAGCCGCCCACAATTACCGCGAACGCGGCCTGCGGGTCCTGTTGTTCACCTGCGCCGCCTATGCGGGCGGCCAGCCGGGAACGATCAGTTCGCGTCTGGGCATTTCCGAGCCCGCCGAGCTCTATGACGACGATGACGATCTGTTCCAGCGCATCCGCGATTATGCCCAGGAATCCAAGATCGATTGCGTTTTCCTCGACGAGGTACAGTGCCTGACGCGCGAGCATGTCTGGCAATTGGCCCGTGTCGCCGATCGCCTGAATATTCCGGTGATGTGCTACGGGCTGCGCACCGATTTTCTCGGTCGCCCCTTCCCCGGCGCGGTGGAACTTCTCGCCATTGCCGATAATCTGCGCGAAATCCGCACCATTTGCCATTGCGGCGCCAAGGCCACCATGGTCGTGCGGCGCAATGAGCATGGCCGCGTGCAGACCGATGGCAGTAACATAGCGCCCGAAAAGGCCGATTATGTTTCCCTCTGCCGCCGGCATTGGGAGGAAGCCTTCGGCCGCTGGCCGGTGAAAGGACCCTAGATCATGCCGAACGACGCTGCCCAGCCCAGGGGCGAACTGACCATCCGCACCCTGGCCATGCCCGCCGACACCAATCCCGCCGGCGACATTTTCGGCGGCTGGGTGCTCAGCCAGATGGATATTGCCGGCTCCATTGCCGCCCATGAACGCGTCAGGGGTCGCACCGTCACGGTCGCCGTGGAAGCCATGACCTTCATCTCCCCGGTCAAGGTGGGCGATGTGCTCTGCGTCTATACGACGATCGAGAGGATCGGCACCACGTCCATCACCGTGGGAGTGGAAGCCTGGGCCCGGCGCAACCGCCAGGACGACCGGGTGAAAGTGACCGAAGGCCGTTTCGTCTATGTGGCCATTGACGACAGCGGCAAGAAGGCGCCCATCCCACCCGCCTGACGCCCGTTCAGACTGCGTTCAGCCAGCACGTGTTTCTTTCTGCCCAGGCTGCCTGCGGGCGCCGCCTGGGGATGGCCGGAACCCTTTCGGGCCCGGTTCCGTTTCTCAGAACATTAACAATCGGCAAGCTAGCCGCCTGCATTGCTCCGGAAGGCCGGAGCCGGCAAGCCAGCGCCAGAGGGAGCATGAGATGCACCGTCAGACTCGCAAGAAACTGCTCAATATCGTCACCGGCATTGCCGTGGCTGCTGCCGCAGCGCTGGTATTCCTGCCGGCGGCACAGGCCGCGCCCGGCGCCGCCACCGCCAATGTCAATGTGCGCTCCGGCCCGGGCACCAGTCATGGAGTCATCAGCACCCTGCATCGCGGCCAGCAGGTTGACGTTCAACGCTGCCAGGGCTCGTGGTGCCTGGTGCGAGCCCGCGGCGTCAATGGCTGGGTTTCCGCCAGCTATCTCTCGACCAGCGGCCGGCCGGTAAATCCATCCAATCCGGGCCTGTCCTTCGGCTTCACCATTGGCGGTCCGGATGGCCCGCAGATCAATATCGGCGTCGGCAATCAGCCGCAGCGCCCCGGCCCGCGCCCACCGCCGATCGTTCGCCCGGTTGCCGAGGTCTGCTTCTTCGATCGCACCAATTTCCGCGGCACCAGCATCTGCGCCAAGCAGGGTGAGAGCATCCGCGATCTCGGCAATTGGACCGACCGCATCTCCTCGATTAACAATCCGTCGCGTGTCCGCGTCGAAGTCTGTTCGGAAGTGGCATTCCGCAATTGCCGCACTTACAGCACCAGCGCCTCGAGCCTCGGTGATTTCGACAAATATATCGCCTCGATCCGCGTCCGCTGATCCGGCAGCCGCCGATACATTGACGCATCCGATGCCTGGCGCCGCCCCCTGGGGCGGCGCTGTTCCGGCTCCGCCCTAGCGCCGAAGCGGCAATATTTCCCGCACCTTCTCATCCCGCAGCCACAAAGCCACCCAGACGGCAATGCCGAGATAAAGGCTGAACAGCGTATGGCTGAACAGTGGATTATCGACCCGCAGATTGGCCGCCAGCGCCCCGCCCAGAAGTCCGGTGAACAATAGAGCTCCCAGCAAGGCGGTGCGGGGAATGAGGAACAGCACCACGCAGGCCAGCTCGATCAGCCCGATCAGCACCAGATATTTCGGCGGCCAGCCGACCACCGCCATCGGCTCGCTGGCGATATCGAGTTGCAGTAATTTCGGCGCCACCGACGCCGCCAGCATGAACAGCGCGATCAACCCGCTCAGCACCCATCCGGCTTTTTGCATTTTTCGACCCTCTCCAATAGCGGCACCGCGCCGCCCATGCCCTGTCAACGAACGAATGCTCCGGGATTCGACATCATCGCACGTCGCCAGCCGTCCCATCATCAATGACGCCGGGGAAAAATCTGGCTACAAGCCAGGACTACAGCCCGCGCCGGCACCGGTCACACAGGAGTCCCTCATGCTGCCCTGGATCAAGCTCGATGAAACCACCATGCCGGGCGGCGGCCCGCTGAAGCTGATGCAGCGCGGCGGCGAGTTTTCCATCATGTCCGGCACGATCGAGCTGATGAACAGCCGTCTCAGCGGCTCGGAAGAGCAATTGGCCACCCTCTCGGCCGCCCGCATCGGCAGCCGCCAGCGGCCCCGTGTACTGATCGGCGGCTTGGGCATGGGCTTCACCCTCCGCGCCGCCCTGGATAGTTTCGGCCCCGACAGCGACATCGTCATTGCCGAACTGGTGCCTTCCGTCATCGCCTGGGCGCGCGGCCCGCTCAGCGCCATCCACGGCGCCAGCCTCGACGATCCCCGCGTCAGCATTCACGAGGGCGATGTCGCCAAGGCCATTGGCGGCGGCAAGCCCTTCGACGCCATCCTGCTCGACGTCGACAATGGGCCCGATGGCCTGTCGCGCCCCGCCAATGACCGGCTCTACAATGCCGCCGGCCTCGCCGCCGCCAAGGCCGCCCTCACGCCCGGCGGCCATCTGGCGGTGTGGTCCTCGGCGCCCGATGCCCAATTCACCCGCCGGCTCAAGCGCAGCGGCCTCACCGTCGAGGAACTCGGCGTCCGCGCCCGCAAAACCGGCCGTGGCGCCCGCCACACCATCTGGATCGCCACCCGGCCCGGCGGCCAGAAGCTGCCTTCCTGACGCCGCCTGTCAGCAGCCCCTGTTCCCTCTCCGTTCGATAGCCTTTATGCTGGCCGGAACATTGCATTCATGCGTCTCGTTCCCCATGTGAGTCGCATTCCAGCGCATCGGTGTTTCCATGGCTCCCAAGTCCACTCGGCCGGGCAAGGCTGAATTCTCCATCGACGAGTTCTTCGCCGAGATCGAAAAGGCCGAGGACATCGCCGCCAGCAAGCCGCTTTATGCCGAGCGCATGAAGAACAAGCGCGCCCTCGACCGCGCGGAAGCGGCGGAAAAAGCGGCGGCCGCTCCCAAGACCGCCCTTGAGAAGCGCCGCACCACCAAATCCAGCCACGACACCGCCACCGGCATGTCGAAAAAGACCGGCAAGACCAAGATCAATGCCGTCGACCGCGTCGACTTCGAGGGGTTCGGTGAAGCGCCGCAGGCCGGCTTCAACCATGTCCCGGCCTCGCAGCTTTCCGCCCGCGACATTTCCCGCGCCGCCGCCGCCGATCCCGAAACCACGGCGAAAATTCGTGCCGCCCTCACCGATGCCACCAAGAAGGCCAAGGCGAAAAAGGGCGAGGACCTGGCCAACGCCACCACTGTCGGCGTCACCGCCACGGTCAAGGCGCTGGAACAGATCATCCTGCATGGCCGCAAGGAGGTGGAGGGCTCCGCTCCCTGGGTGCCGCATCGTCCCGAACGCCCGCTCAAAAGCGGCGCCTCAAAGCCCTTCCGCCTCGACACCGAATATGTCCCCGCCGGCGACCAGCCGACCGCTATCGCCGAACTGGTGGAAGGCGTCGAAAATGGCGAGACCGACCAGGTCCTGCTCGGCGTCACCGGCTCCGGCAAGACCTTCACCGCCGCCCAAGTCATCGCCCGCACCCAGCGTCCGGCGCTGATCCTGGCGCCCAACAAGACCCTGGCCGCCCAGCTCTACAGCGAATTCAAGGGCTTCTTCCCCGATAACGCCGTCGAATATTTCGTTTCCTACTACGATTATTACCAGCCCGAGGCCTATGTCCCGCGCACCGACACCTATATCGAGAAGGAATCGACCATCAACGAGCAGATCGACCGCATGCGCCACTCGGCGACGCGCGCGATCCTCGAACGCGACGACGTGATCATCGTCGCCTCGGTCTCCTGCATCTACGGTATCGGCTCGGTGGAAGACTATACCGCCATGACCATCGACGTGCAGAAGGGCGAGAAGATCGACCAGCGCCAGCTGCTCGCCAAGCTCGTCGCCCTGCAATACAAGCGCGGCGATACCGGCTTCGTGCGCGGCACCTTCCGGGTGCGCGGCGATACCGTCGAAATCTTCCCGGCCCACTATGAAGCCGCCGCCTGGCGCGTCACCCTGTTCGGCAACGAGGTCGAGAACATCACCGAATTCGACCCCCTCACCGGCAAGAAGTCGGCCGATCTCACCTTCATCCGCGTCTATGCCAATTCCCACCACGTGACGCCGCGCACCACCATGAACCAGGCGATCAAGCTGATCCGCAGCGAGCTTGCCGCCCGCCTGCAGGAGCTCAACGGCGCCGGCCGCTTCCTCGAGGCCCAGCGCCTCGAACAGCGCACCCTGTTCGATCTCGAAATGATGGAAGCCACCGGCTCCTGCGCCGGCATCGAGAATTATTCGCGCTATTTCTCCGGCCGCAAGCCCGGCGAGCCGCCCCCGACCCTGTTCGAATATCTCCCCGACGACGCCCTGGTCTTCGTCGATGAAAGCCACGTCACCATCGGCCAGCTCGGCGCCATGTATCGCGGCGATTTGCGCCGCAAGGCGACCCTGGCCGAATATGGCTTCCGCCTCCCCTCCTGCATGGACAATCGCCCGCTCCGCTTCGAGGAATGGAACGCCATGCGCCCGCAATCGGTCTATGTTTCGGCCACGCCGGGCTCCTGGGAGATGGAACAGACCGGCGGCGTCTTCGCCGAACAGGTCATCCGCCCCACCGGGTTGATCGATCCCCCGGTCGAAATCCGCCCCGCCACCCATCAGGTGGATGACGTCATCGACGAAATCCGCCAGACCATCAAGCTGGGCTATCGTACGCTCGTCACCGTCCTCACCAAGAAAATGGCCGAGGACCTGACCGAATATATGCACGAACAGGGCATTCGTGTGCGCTACATGCACTCGGACGTCGACACCATCGAGCGCATCGAGATTATTCGCGATCTCCGCCTGGGGGCATTCGATGTCCTGGTGGGCATCAACCTGCTGCGCGAAGGCCTCGACATCCCCGAATGCGGCCTCGTCGCCATTCTCGACGCCGACAAGGAAGGTTTCCTGCGCTCCGAAACCTCGCTGATCCAGACCATCGGCCGCGCCGCCCGCAATGTCGACGGTCGCGTCGTGCTCTATGCCGACCGCGAAACCGGCTCCATGACCCGCGCCCTCGCCGAAACCAACCGCCGCCGCGAAAAGCAGGTCGCCTATAACGAGGCCAACGGCATCACCCCGCAATCGGTCAAGGCCCGCATCAACGACATCGTCGACAGCGTCTACGAAAAAGACCACGTCACCATTTCCATCGGCAAGGGCAAGGACGGCAAGGAAAAGACCGTCACCGGCGACAATCTGGCCACCGTCATCAAGGATTTGGAACGCGAAATGCGCGAGGCGGCAACGAACCTCGAATTCGAGAAAGCCGCCAGACTGCGCGACGAAGTCAAGCGCCTGCGGGAAATGGAACTGGATACGCTGGAAGGCTCGGGCATGACGGACGCCTAGCCTTCGGCAAATCTCTATGCTCGAATGGCGGCTGGTGTCTGACGGTCTGGAGCAGCGGATGCCGAGAGGGAATCGGCGGTTCCTTTGCCTGCCCTGCATCGCTTCTCGAACGACCTGACCCCTTCCGGAAGGACGCAAAGATGAAATGGCTTGGCCTCATCCTGGGAATTGCCGCCCTGCTCTTGGGCGGCTTGTGGTTTTTGCAGGGCGTGGGCGCCATCGTCATCGAGCCCATCGCCTGCGTGGGCGCCTGCGAGGCGCTGGAAGGACCGTCGCTGCCCTGGGCATTGGGCGGCGCGGCGCTGGGAATAATCGGCATCGGCCTGATCTGGCTGGCCCTGTTCCGCCGCCGCTGACGCCGAACATATTCACGCGAATGCACGGGCTTGCGGACGAGGCAAGGGGTCCCATGCCTTGAACCCGCCACGCCCGTCGCGCATTGACAGAGAAGCAACCTTTTCGGAGCGTCCCATGCGCACCCGCATCCTTCTCGCCCTGCTCGCGGCCCTTGTCCTGGCCGCCCCCGCTCAGGCCATGACCATCACCGCCCGCGTCTCGGGCGGCAATATCGCCGTCTATACCGGCCCCGACGACCGCTTCCCGATCATCGGGCGCATTGCCGACGGCACCGAAATCCCCATCGATTATTGCACCCAGACCGATAGCGACAGCCGCCGCGGCTCCTGGATCGGCGATGCCGGCCACACGCTCTGGCCGGCCAATGCCAAGACCTTCTGCCGCATTCCCGATTATGGCTGGGTCGCCCGCAACCAGATCGTCGGCCGCGGGCTGGTCAACGTCACCCCGCCGGACTTCGCCGGCCCGGGCTGGTAGCTTCACCTCTCCCTTGGGGGAGAGGTCGGCCAAAGGCCGGGTGAGGGGCCTTCAGACAGGCCGAGCTCAGGGAGAGCTCAGAGCCAGCCCGACAATTCGCGCCGCACCATGGCTTCGATGAAATCCATGCTGGCGGTACTGTCATTGAGGCAGGAAATATAGGCGAATTTCTCGCCGCCGGCCTTGAGGAAGCTCTCGCGGCCGGCGATGGAAATCTCTTCCAGCGTCTCGATGCAATCGGCGTGGAAGGCCGGGGCCAGCACCGCCACCTTCTTCTTGCCCTGCTTGGGCAGCTCTTCCAGCGTCGTGTCGGTCGCCGGCGTCAGCCATTGCGTCGGCCCGAAGCGCGACTGGAAGGTGACCTTCATCTTCTCGGCGGGCCAGCCGAGATATTCGCAGGCCAGCCGCGTGGTCTCGTGGCAATGCCGCTCATAGGGATCGCCGCGATCGACATAGCTCTGCGGCAAGCCGTGATAGGAGGTCAGCACCACATCCGGCTCGAAATCCAGCGCCGCGACGCCATCGCGGATGGAATCGCCCAAAGCCGCGACATATTGCGGATCGGCGTAATAGGCCGGTGCCGTGCGCACCGCCGGCTGCCAGCGCATATTGCGCAGCGCGTCGAACGCCTTGTCATTGGCCGTTGCCGTCGTCGTCGCCGAATATTGCGGATAGAGCGGCACCAGCAGGATTCTGCGGCAGCCCTCCTGCTCCATCTTGTCCAGCGCGCTCCGGATCGAGGGATTGCCATAGCGCATGGCATAATCCACGACGATGTTCTCGCCCGCCAGGCGCTGCGCCAGATTGACCTGCTGCGCCTTGGTGATAACGCGCAACGGACTGTCATTCTGCTCCCGGTCCCAGATCAGCGCATAGGCCTCGCCGCTTTTCTGCGGGCGGGTGCTGAGAATGCCGAGATTGAGCAGCGGCCACCACAGCCATTTCGGCGTCTCGATGACGCGCGGATCGGACAGGAACTCGCCCAGATAGCGGCGCACGCTCCAATAATCCGTGCCGTCCGGCGTTCCCAGATTGATCAGCAGGACGCCGATCTTCTCATTGGAAGCGGGCGAATGGGCGGGAGAAAGCTGTGCGGACATAAGGACCAGTTTGGAAGGGTTCCAGAATGGCGCGCACCTTAACCTTTTATGCCCCGAGGGCAAGGCGGCGATGGGTCGCGCTCCGGATTGATCTGGATCAGCGACTGACCCGTTTCACTCTCGTTCCGGCTCAGTCGGTTCCCACAATGTCATGCCCGCTTTCGCGCTCTAGAAGCTGGCAATCAGCAGCAGAACGCCGAAACCCAGCACTAAGACCGCGCCCGCCAGTTCCGCCCACCACACGATATGGCCAGCCAGGGCGCTTTCCGCCCCGCCAATGCGCGCCGCCAGCCCCTTGGCCATCACCGCCAGCGTCGCCAGGCTCGCCACGGTGATCGCCGTACCGAGCGACATCAGCAATACCGAGACGATGCCGGCGGCCAGCAAGCCCTGCGACAGCGCGAAGACCAGCACCACCAGCGCCCCCGAACAGGGCCGCAATCCGACCGCCAGCACCACGCCCAATTGCTCCCGCCAATCGCCGCGAATATCCCCCGGCCCCACGGCATGATGCATATGGTCGTGATCGGCATGGTCATGATGATGATGTCCATCGTGTGCGCCATGGCTATGGCCCCAGCCAAAGACCTTGCGCAGCACCAGCCACAGCCCCAGCAGCGCCACCAGGCCATAGGAAACCACGCCGACCCAATGGGCCGCCTCGCCCATGGCCGTGCTGGTCAGGTTCAGCAATCCCGCCAGCACCAGCACGAAGGCGATGGCCACCAATGCCTGCATCAAGGCCGAAATGCCGCTCAGCACCACGCCCTGGCGCAATTGCCGCTCATTGGCCATCACATAGGAAGAAATCACCACCTTGCCGTGCCCCGGTCCGGCGGCATGGAACACGCCATAGAGAAAGCTCAGCCCGCCCAGCACCCAGAAGGCGGTCCAATCGCTGCGCAGCGCGTCCAGCGCCCCGGTCAGCGCCATGTAGAAATCGCGTTGCTGCTGTTGCAGCCAGCCGAAAAAGCCGGTGCGCGGCAGGTTGAGTCCTACTTCCGGCGGCGGCCCGCCGAAAGGCGTCGCTGCCCGGCCCTGCGCCATTTCGTTCACCGCCTCCACCGCATTTGCCGGCGGCCGCGCCGCGCCGCAGGTCAGCACGATCATGCCCTGCGTGCCGCGCATCGCCGCCGCCAGGTCGGGCGGCAATTCCAGCACTTCCGGCCCCAGCGCATAAAGCCGTTCCTCGATCTCGCGCGACATCGGCGTCGGTGGTTCGAGCCGGATCGTGCAATCCGCCGCCGCATTCTTCAGCGCCACATCCGCCACATCGTCGAAGGCGATGGCGACGTAATATTCGGCGTCGTAGACGCCCAGCTCGAAACGCCCGCCCACCGGTTGCGGCTCTACCGCCTCGATGGTGAAATCCAGCGTGACCCTATTGTCCTCGTAGCGCATGCGCTGGTCGCCGGTCGCGACGAAATCCATGCCGTCTCCGGCCACGGTGTAGAAATCGTAATCAGCCAGCCCGAGCATGTTCTCGTCGGCCAGTTCCTGCATTTCCTCCGGCTCGACCACGCCATTGCCATTGGCATCGAGCCCCTGCACCATCCACACGGAAAACGCAGTGTCGAAGGTCCAGCTGTGATGAAGCGCCGAGAGCCGGCCCGCCTCATCGAAGCCGATTTCGACCTGTGCGTCGATAAAGATATGAGGATGCGCCACCGCCGGCAGGGACGTTCCAAGCCATGCCAATGCCGTTGCGGCGACCCATTTGCGCCAGCCCGAGAAACCCAAGATTATTAGCCCCTATTTGATCGGATGGGCGGCGAACCACTCCACCAGATGGTCGATCAGCGCCCGGACCTTGCCCGCCAGATGCCGCCGATGCGGATAGACGGCCTGCAAGGTCTGCCCCTTGGGCAGAAAGTCCGTCAGCACCGGCACGAGTTCGCCCCGCTCCACCGCCGGATCGGCGAGATAGGACGGCAAGGTGACCAAACCGAGGCCCATGATCGCCGCGGTGCGCGCCGCCAGCGGCGAATTGACCCGCACCGGCCCGGTGACCGGCACGGAAATCGTCTTGCCGTCCTCGGTGAAACGCCAATTGGACTGCCCCTGCAAGTTGACGTCGACAATGCAGGGCATATGCCGCAAATCCTCGGGATGCTGGGGCGTACCGAGCCGTTTCAGCAATTCCGGCGAGGCCCCGGTCACCACATGCATGTCGGCGATCTTGCGGGCGATCAGCGAGGAATCCGCCAGGGTCGAAATGCGCAGGGCCAGGTCGATGCCCTCGTCGACCAAGTCGACATAACGGTCCTCCAGCCGCAGATCGAGCGACACTTTGGGATATGTCCGGAGATATTCGAACATTGCCGGCGCCAATGTCGATTCGCCGAAATTGCGCGGCGCCGAGACCCGCAACAGGCCGCGCGGCTCGCTGGTCTGGTCGCTGATCGTGGCGTCCAGGTCGTCGAGCTGCTGCAATAGCGCCGAGACCTCGCGATAATAGACCTCCCCCGCCTCGGTCAGGTTGAGCTTCCTGGTCGTGCGGTTCATCAGCCGCACACCGAGATAATCTTCCAGATCGGTCACATATTTGCTGAGCAGCGCCTTGGACCGGCCATGCTGGCGCGCCGCCGCCGAAAACCCGCCGGCATCGAAGACCTGAACGAAAGCACGAATGCGGCCGATGTCTTGCATCATGGAAATCCGTTCACCATAAAAGGGTCAATCAAGGCATAACTCATCTGCGTTGGGTGAACAATAACGCCCCTTGGCCGTTGGGGGATTAACGATAGGATGGGATGCCTGATCGACGCCGACCCGGAGTTCGGACTATTTTTCCGCCCATGTCCAAGCCATCTTCACGATCCGCGCTCTACCGGCTTATCGAGGCCGGTCAGTTGGCGCACAAGGCTTTGCTGGTTCCGGTGATCGAGAAGGGTCTCGAACCCGGCGACGACGCGGTCTTGTTCGTGCTCGGGCGTTCCGGCGCCACCGAAACCGCTCTGGCCGACGAGTTGGACCTGCCGCCCGATCTGCTCACTGCCCGGCTCGAACGTCTGGCCGAACGGGATCTCGTCATCCGCCAGGCCGTCGGCCCCGAACTGGAGCCCGGCTTCGCGCTGACCGAGCGCGGCCTCCGCATCCGCAACGGCCTCGCCGATCACTGGGCCCTGCTTGAAGAGGCGCTGATGGGCGAACTCAAGCCCAAGCATCGCAAACGCTTCGCCGCCGCGCTGGGGCGCTTCGTGGAATTGCTGCGCCTGTAAAACGGTTCACCGTCATTTCCGCGACAGCGGGAAAAAGCTGACTGGAACCAAACGAGAGTGACATGCTCCAGCTGGCCTTGGAACTGCCGCTCCCCCTCGTCGTTTAAAACCCAATGCATCGTTCAGCTTGGGTTCATGCGCCATCGTGTTGATTAGCGCTCAAGGCACGAACGCCAAACGCATTGGGAAAGGAGCTCCTTCATGGCTCTTAACAGGAAACTGCTCACGACCGGCCTGGCCACGCTCGGCCTCCTGGTCACCACCATCGCCGCCTCGGCCGCCCCGGCTGTCGCCACCGGCAATGTCAATGTCCGCTCCGGCCCCGGCACCAGCTATGGCGTCGTCGATACGCTGCGCCGCGGCGAACAGGTTGACGTCCAGCATTGTCGCGGCAGCTGGTGCTTTGTCGAAAAGCGCGGCCCCAATGGCTGGGTCTCGGCCAATTATCTCAGCAGCGGCGATCGCGGCTGGAACCGCCCGCCCCCGCCGCCGCCGGTCTGGACGCCACCGCGCCCGCCGCGCCCGCCCCATTGGAATCCGCGGCCGCGTCCGCAGCCCCCGCATTGGAATTCCAATCCGCGGCCGGTCTATCCGGTTCGCCCCGGAAATCCCGGCGCCAGCTTCTGCTTTAATGGCCCCAATGGCTATTTCTGCATGAATAGCTGATCGGCGATACATCGCCTCGAAAAATCAACGACGCCCCGCGGCCTGGCCGCGGGGCGTCTTCAATCCTATATCAGCCTCAGGACTTCGCCATGGCCGACTTGGCGAACCCGGCAATCGCCGTCAGCAGGCCGCCGCCGACCAGGCCGGTAACGCCCTGCCCGACCAATACACCCAGATCGAGCCCGCCGGTCGTGGCGGCACCGGCTGCCGCGCCGACCAGGGAATCGAGACCCGGGATCATTCCGGCCAGCCAGGTGCCCGCCAATCCGCCAATAGCGCCGACGATGGAATTGCCCGCCGTGCCCAGATTAAGCTGCTTGGCCAGTTGACCGACCACATTGCCGCCGGCTCCGCCAGTAATCAATTGCACCAGAATAGGAACGATTGCTTCCATAATTACCCCCTCTTTTTGGTGTCACCGAGTCCTCCACCCGGCGACACGGGCAAGGTTATCCCTGTTTCATGCCGAGACAAAATAAAAAAGCTCCTGCCAGTTCCTGTCATGCCTCGATCATAGGCAGGCCCGGCCCGCCCGCCGCCGATTGAAGAAACCACCCGTTCCGGCCTAAGCTCCGCATGATGCAGAAGACCAGCGAAACCACCACGAATCAGACCGCCCTGGTCACCGGGGCCGGCGACCGCATCGGCGCGGCTATCGCCTTCGCGCTGGCCATGCACGGCCATGCCGTCATCATCCATTACCGCTCGGATGCCGCGGGCGCCCAGGCGATGCAGGCGCGCATCCGCGCCGCGGGCGGCCGCGCCGAAATCCTCGCGGCCGATCTGGGCCAGCGCGCCCAGCGCCGCACGCTCATCGCCCGCGCCGCCGAATTTTTCGGGCCGCTGACCCTGCTCGTCAACAATGCCTCCATCTTCGAGCCGGATTCGGCCCGCGATGTCGACGAGGACCTCTGGGACGCCCATTTCGCCGTTCATGCCGAAGCCCCGATCTTCCTGGCGCGCGATTTCGCCGCCCAATTGCCCGCAGGCGTGGAGGGCAATATCGTCAACATGATCGACGAGCGGGTCCTGCATCCCACGCCCGGTTTCTTCAGCTATTACCTGTCCAAATCGGTGCTTTGGACCGCTACCCGCACCCTGGCGCAATCGCTGGCGCCGGCCATCCGCGTCAACGCCATCGGCCCCGGCCCGGTCCTGCCCAATTCGCGCCAGACCCAGGCCGAATTCGATTCCTCGGTAAAGGCCCTGCCGCTGCAACGCCATGCCGGTCCCGAAGCCATTGCCAACGCCGTGCTCGCTATCCTCTCCATGCCGTCCTTCACCGGGCAATTGCTGGCGCTCGATGGCGGCGAACATCTCGAATATTTGCCCAAGAACGGGCCGACGCCCAGCTTATGACCGAAGACCCAGCTCCGCTCCCATCCGGCCCGGAAATCATCCGGGCCTTTGTCCGCACCCTGCCCGCCGCGCCGGGGGTTTATCGCATGCTCGATGCGGCGGGCGAGGTTATGTATGTGGGCAAGGCCCGCAACCTCAGGGCTCGCGTCACCAATTACACCCGCCCCGAAGGCTTGGAACTGCGCCTGCAGCGCATGATCGCCTCGACGGTGAGCATGGAATTCGTCCGCACCGAGACCGAATCCGAAGCGCTGCTGCTCGAAGCAAATATGATCAAGCGGCTGAAACCCCGCTTCAACGTGCTGCTGCGCGACGACAAGAGCTTCCCCTATATCCTCATCGCCACCGATCACGAAGCGCCCGAGCTGACCAAACATCGCGGCGCCCGCCGCCGCCCGGGCCATTATTTCGGCCCCTTCGCCTCGGCCACGGCGGTCGGGCGCACCATTGCCAGCCTCCAAAAGGCCTTCCTGCTGCGCAATTGCTCGGACAGCTTCTACGCCGCCCGCACCCGCCCCTGCCTGCAATTCCAGATCAAGCGCTGCGCTGCGCCCTGCACCCGCGAGATCGGTCTCGAAGCCTATGGCGAACTGGTCGAGGATGCCCGTCAATTCCTCTCCGGCAAGTCCGATGCCGTGCGCAATCATCTCCAGGCCGATATGAACAAGGCCGCCGAAGACCTCGATTTCGAGCGCGCCGCCATGATCCGCGACCGGCTCTCGGCCCTGGCGCTCACCCAGTCGCAGGGCGACGCCACCGCCCGTTCAGTGGAAGAAGCCGATGTCTTCGCCATCCATCATGAAGGCGGCCAGTTCTGCGTGCAGGTCTTCTTCTTCCGTGCCTATCAGAACTGGGGCAATTATCCCTATCGCCCCCGCGCCGATGCCAGCCTCAGCGATGCCGAAGTGCTGGAGGCCTTTATCGGCCAGTTCTACGAAAACCGAACCCCGGCCCGCCTGGTCCTGATCAGCCACGAATTGTCCGAACACGCGCTGATGGAAGAGGCGCTGACCACCCGCGCCGGCCGCCGCGTCTATATCGAGCAGCCCAAGCGCGGCGAAAAACGCGATCTGGTCAATCACGCCCTCAACAATGCCCGCGAGGCCCTGGGCCGTCAGCTCGCTGAAGGCGCGTCCCATCGCGCCCTGCTCGAAGGCGTCGCCGAGACCTTCGGTCTGGAAGAAATCCCGCGCCGCATCGAGGTTTACGACAATTCCCACATCTCGGGCACCAATGCAGTGGGCGGCATGATCGTCGCCGGCGAGGAAGGCTTCTCGAAAAAGCACTACCGCACCTTCAATATCCGCTCCACCGACATCACCCCCGGCGACGATTTCGGCATGATGCGCGAAGTGCTCACCCGCCGCTTTTCCCGCCTCGCCAGCGAAAGCCGGACCGATGCCGAGGACGAGGCCACCGGCATGCCTGACTGGCCCGATATCGTCTTCATCGATGGCGGCGCTGGCCAGCTCAATGCCGTGCGCGCGGTGGTCGCCGAGCTCAACCTGCCGCGCGAAGTCACCTTCATCGGCATCGCCAAGGGCGAGGAACGCGATGCCGGGCGCGAGAAATTCTTCATGGAAGGCCGCGACGCCTTCATGCTGCCGCATCGCGATCCGGTGCTCTATTACGTCCAGCGCCTGCGCGACGAAGCTCACCGCTTCGCCATCGGCACCCACCGCGCCCGCCGCAAGAAGGAGGTGGTCAAGAACCCGCTCGACGAGATCGACGGCATCGGCCCCGCCCGCAAGCGCGCCCTGCTCCACCATTTCGGCTCCGCCAAAGCCGTCTCCCGCGCCTCCCTCGCCGATTTGGAAGCCGTGCCCACCATCTCCCGCACCATGGCGCAATTGATCTACGATCATTTCAACCGAACCTGACCGCCCCCGTCGAAATCCCTCCACCCCGTTCGTCGCCCTGGCAGCAACCCGGAGTAGCCCGATGAAATTCCTCACCATGGTCAAGACGTTCAATCCCGAAACGGCCATCAACCCGCCACCGGCCCTCATGTCCGCCATCGTCCAGCTCGGCATCGAGGCCGGCGCCCGCATGGCCGAGACCGGCGGTATGTCCCTTGCCGGCACCGTCACCACCAGGAAAGGCGCGCTGACCACCGACGGCCCCTTTGCCGAGACCAAGGAACTGGTCGGCGGCTATGCCATCTATGAGCTCGACAGCGAGGCCGAGATCGTCCAATGGACCCAGCGCTTCGTCGAGTTGCACCGCCAGCACTGGCCGGAATGGGACGGCGAAGTCACCATCCTCCACCTGCAGCAATTCAACATGGCGGGCTGACCCGGCTCATTCCCCTCCGCCCTGCAATCTCCCATAGACCTCATCCTGAGCTTGTCGAAGGACGAGGTCGGTAACACCGCGGCGCCAGGAAGGAGCGGCAAACCCTCCCTACCAAAGTCGGGACTCGACAACCCCGGAACTCCTCGCTACCTTCCCGCCCATGATCAACGCCGCCACCTTCTATTGGTATTTTAGCTATCCGCTCCCGGCGGAGGCTAATGCGCGCGCGTCCTGATCCCTGACGACCAGACCAAACCGCAAGCCAGCCGCCCGACTTTCGAGGCGGCTTTTTTGTTGGCCGCTTCGAGTAAACCTCGAAAGACCGACACATGCTCAAATCCACCGACGACCTGCGCATCATCGAAATAAAACCGCTGACCACGCCCATCGAGGTCATGCGCCAGCATCCACGCACCGATGCCGCCACCCGCACCGTTCTGTCGGCCCGCCACGCCTTCCATAATATCCTCACCGGCCAGGATGACCGCCTCGCCGTGGTGGTGGGCCCCTGCTCCATCCACGATCCCGCCGCCGCCATGGACTATGCCCGCCGGCTGGTGGCGCTGCGCGATACGCTGGGCGACCGCCTTGAAATCATCATGCGCGTCTATTTCGAGAAGCCCCGCACCACAATCGGCTGGAAGGGCCTGATCAACGATCCCGAGCTCGATGGCAGCTTCAACATCACGCAGGGGCTGCACACCGCCCGCGCCCTCTTGCTCGACATCAACAATCTCGGCCTGCCCGCCGCCTGCGAATTCCTCGACATGACGACGCCGCAATACATTGCCGACCTGGTCTCCTGGGCCGCCATCGGCGCCCGCACCACCGAAAGCCAGATTCACCGCGAGCTCGCCTCCGGCCTGTCCTGCCCGGTCGGCTTCAAGAACGGCACCGACGGCAATGTCCGCATCGCCCTCGACGCCGTGCTCTCCGCCTCCCAGCCGCATCATTTCATGGCCGTGACCAAGGATGGCCGCTCCGCCATCGCCGCCACCAGCGGCAATGCAGACACCCACATCATCCTGCGCGGCGGCAAGGCCCCCAATTACGACGCCGACAGCGTCCGCGCCGCCGCCGAAGTCGCCACCAAAGCCGGCCTCAATCCGGCGATCATGATCGATGCCAGCCACGCCAATTCCTCCAAGAAGCCCGAGAACCAGCCCCAGGTCCTCGCCGAGATCGGCGACCAGTTGGCCAATGGCGACAAGAGCGTTATCGGCGTCATGGTCGAATCCAATCTCGTCGCCGGCCGCCAGGACCTCGTTGCCGGCCGCGACCTGGTCTATGGCCAGTCCATCACCGATGGCTGCATCGATTGGGACACCACCGTCGAAGCCCTCACGGCACTGGCCCAGGCGGTCGACAAGCGCCGCGCCGCGACCAATCAGGCCGTAGCCTAGTAAAACCCGGCCCTCGGACTCGCTCCGAGGGCCTTCGCGCTGCGCGCACATCGGATCGTCGTGGCCAATCTCATCGCTTCTCGGTTCATATGCGATAGCCCCTGCCGCCGAAGCAGACACCCATTGTAAACACTGCCCTTGACCCTCCGGCCGCCATCCTGTTCTCTCCGCCCATGGCCAGAAACCCGCTGCTCCTCGTCCCCAACATCATCACCATCGCCCGCATCCTCGCGATCGGGCCCATCGTCTGGCTGGTGATGGATGGCGACATCATTCTGCGCATCGTCGCGCTGGTGCTCTATGTCATCGCCGCCGCCAGCGACTGGATCGACGGCTATCTGGCCCGCGCCTGGAACCAATATTCTGATCTGGGCCGCATGCTCGACCCCATCGCCGACAAGCTGCTGGTCGGCATCCTCATCGCCGCCCTGGCCTGGGATGGGAGCCTGTCCGGCTGGGACATGATCCCGGCCTGCGCCATCCTCTTCCGCGAATTCTTCATTCCCGGCCTGCGGGAATTCCTCGGCAACAAGACCATAGTGCTGCCGGTAAGCAAACTCGCCAAGTGGAAGACCACCATCCAGCTCGTCGCCCTCGCCATCATCCTGGCCGAGCGCATCATTCCCGGCCTGGGCCTCGCCTCCGACATCGGGCTCTGGGTCGCCGGCGCTATCACGATCTGGACCGGCTGGACCTATCTGCGCGCCTCCTGGCCGCATCTTTCGGGCATCGGCAAATGAAAGTGCTTTATTTCGCTTGGCTGCGCGAGCGCCTCAACCGTGCCAGCGACGAGGTCGCCCCGCCGGCCGATGTGGTGACCCTTGATGACCTCGTCCACTGGTTGCGCAGCCAGGACGAAGCGCTTGATCTGGCAATGGAAAACCCCGCCATCTTCAAGCTCTCCCTCAATGCCCGCATCGTTCCCGGCGACACCCCCATCGCCGGGGCCAGCGAGATCGCCATCCTGCCCCCGATGACCGGCGGCTGAAAATGATCCGCATCGCCACCGAGCCCTTCGATCCCGGCGCCGAAGCCAATGCCTTCCAGGCCGCCCATATCGAAGCCGGCGCCATGGTCAGCTTTACCGGCCTGGTCCGCTCCCAGCCGCACGATCCGATTTCCGCCCTCATCCTCGAATGCTACGAGCCCCTGGCCCGCAACGAGATCGCCGCCATCCGCGATGCCGCCATCACCCGCTTCGACCTCATCGATGCCGCCATCATCCACCGCCATGGGCGCCTGGTGCCCGGCGAGACCATCATGATGGTCATGACCCTCGCCGGCCACCGCCATTCCGCCTTCGAGGGCGCGCAATATCTCATGGACTATCTCAAGACCGGCGCCCCCTTCTGGAAACAGGAGGAAACGCCATCCGGTCTGCGCTGGGTCGAAGCCAGGACCGCCGACGACGCGGCCCGGGAACGGTGGCGTCAGTCCGGCCAGGATTCCTGACTCATCATGCCATGGACCACGGCAATCACCAGAATGCCGTCAAGCTCCGGCCGATAAAAAATCAGGTAAGCGCCGGCGATAAGCATCCGCACTTTTTCACCGAATACGTCCCGCATTGACCCCATGGACGGATTTGCCGCTGCCAGCTCGATCTTTCCTTGGATTTGGCGGATGAGCTCATTGGCAGCCTGCAGATTGTCGCGGGCAATATAGTCCCAGATATTCTCGAGATCGTTTTGAGCTTTCGGCGTTAGCCGGAAGCTAGCCACGCGATATATGCCGGGCATGCGCTTTGGCGAGGAAATCGTCGAAGTCGAAGGGCTCGCCCGGCCCACTGGCCAGCCCCGCCTCCACCTCCGCGCGCAGCCGCGCCCATTCCTGCAACCGCGCCGCCTCCCGCCGCTCCCAGAGCTTCAGCGCCTCGCGCACCACTTCGCTGTCCGAGGCATATTTACCCTCGGCCACCGCCGCTTCGAGAAGCGTCGCCTGCTGTTCGGTCACCGATATGGTCAGCGTCTTCATACCGCCAATATAGCATCGTGCCCCCCAAACAAAAAGGCCGGGGAATGACCCCGGCCTCGCACGCAATTCCAGTGAAAATCTATTCCGCCGCCGCCACCTGTTTCGGCTGCACCGCCGCCGCATAGGCGTCGATCAGCGTCCGGCAGCCCTCGCCCGGGGTGAACGTGACATCCCCGATCAGCGATACCGGCGTCACTTCCGCCGCCGTGCCGGTCAGGAAGCATTCGTCGAACTGGCCCAGTTCCTCGGGCAGGATATGCCGCTCGGTGACCGTGTAGCCGTTCTCCTTGGCCAGCGCGATCAGCGTCTGGCGGGTAATGCCGTTGAGGAAGCAATCCGGCGTCGGCGTGGTGATTTCCTTGCCCTTGATGAAGAACACGTTGGCGCCCGTGGCTTCCGCCACATAGCCGCGATAATCCAGCATCAGCGCGTCGGCATAGCCATTGGCCATGGCCGCGTCCTTGGACAGCGTACAGATCATGTAGAGGCCCGCCGCCTTGGCCGCGGAGGGAATGGTTTCCGGCGAAGGCCGCTTCCACTTGCTCCATTCCAGGCGAATGCCCTTGAGCTTTTCCTCGACCGAGAAATAGCTCGGCCACACCCAGGCCGCGATGGCCACATGCACCTTGTTGTTGCGCGCCGGCACGCTGAGCTCTTCCGAGCCGCGCCAGGCCACGGGCCGCACATAGGCATCGACCAGCCCGTTCTTTTCCAGCACCAGGCGCTTGGCCGCCTCGATCTCGTCGACGCTATAGGGGAAGGGCATGTCCAGCATGGCCGCCGAGCGAATCAGCCGCTCGCTATGCTCGCGCGACTTGAAAATCTCGCCGCCATAGGCGCGCTCGCCCTCGAATACGGAACTGGCGTAGTGAAGGCCATGCGTCAATACATGGATCTTCGCATCCTTCCAGGGCTTGAGTTCGCCATCAAACCAGATCCAGCCATCACGCTGGTCCATCGGCAGGCCTGCCATAGTTCCTCTCCAGAAAATCTTGCCTTAGTCGCGCCTTCGCGTTTCCGTTGCCGCCGATCATGCATCAGGCCCAAACCCTTGGCAAACCGGAACGTCTTTGGGATAAGACAAAACGGCAGCGGCTATGGAGCGACTATGTCAGCGGTTCGAAAAAGTGTCAACAAGGCTGACATAAATTCCTCGCTGTCCGAGCATGCCCATTTGCCCCTCGACATCATGGGGCTTTTATTCTTTTCCTACAGGGATTTCACCGGCGATGCCGATGCCCTGCTCGAACGCCAGGGCTTTGGCCGCGCCCATCACCGCGTGCTTTATTTCGTCAATCTCAAGCCCGGCATGCCGGTGGCCGACCTGCTCGACATCCTGAAGATCACAAAGCAGAGTCTCGCCCGCGTTCTGCGCCAATTGCTCGACAATGGCTATGTCGAACAGCGCACCGGCGCGTCCGACCGCCGCCAGCGCCTGCTCTATGCCACCGACAAGGGCCGCGCCTTCTTCGCCGATCTCTCAGCCAATCAGGCCACCCGCATCGACGCGGCGATCGCCTCGCTTCCCCCCGAAGCGGCGGTCCAGGTGCGCCGCTTCCTCGTCGCCATGGTCAGGACCGAAGATCGGCCAACCCTCGACCGCCTGCGCCTCACCGATAATATTTAGCGCTCGGGCCAACTTGCCTTCCCTCGGGGGCTCCAATATCGTCTTGTCCCATGGGGAGGGAGCCGGGCGCGACAGCGCCTGAAATCCGCAATGACACTGGAGCAGCGCGATCCCGTTCCGCAGGAACTGGCGGCCTTGATGCGCGTGGCGGACACGCTCATGGAGCAACAGCAATTCCGCCGCGCCGCGCTGGAATATCGCGTCCTGCTGCACGAACCCGCCTTATTGGACAATCCGGCCGCCCGATACGAAACCTGGGCTAATCTCGGCGCCGCCCTGCTCTATGAATTTCTGGAAACCGCGCCCCATCCGAAAAGTGACCGCCTCCTCGATGAGGCGATCAAATGGCTGGGCAAGGCGCGCAGCCTGCTAGGCGGAAACACGCCGTTCAACACGCCGCCCGCTTTGGGGATCAATCTGGTGCGCGCTTATCACCAGCAATTCCTGCGCTCGGGCGAGGCCCGCCACCTGATGGCCGCCAATCTCGCGCTTGATGAAATCGCGACGGACGACCATCCCCTGATGGCCGAACGCCTCAAATCCCTGCGCCGCATGCTCATCGAGGCGGTCAGGCGCAAGAACCATTAGCAGACCGCATCCTGGCTCTCCGCAGGATCAGCCCCGCCCCAATTCCTCGCTGCGCTTTCGCGCCGCATCCACCGCCCGCGCCATGAGCGGGGCCAATCCGTCATCGGCCATCAGCACGGCGAGCGCCGCAGCGGTCGTGCCATTGGGCGAGGTGACATTCTGCCGGAGCACACTGGCCGGCGCCGGATCGGCGTCCAGCAAGGCCGCCGCGCCCACCACCGTCTGCCGCGCCAATTGCATCGCCACATGCTCGGGCAGGCCCTGCGCCACGCCCGCCGCGGCCAGCGCCTCGACCAGGTTGAACACATAGGCCGGTCCCGACCCGGAAACCGCCGTTACCGTGTCGAGATCGCCTTCCTCGGCGAACCAGGCCACCTGCCCCGCCGCCGCCAGCAGCGCATTGGCCGCCTCGCGATCCCGCGGCTCGACCTCCGGCCCGGCCACGGCGCCGGTCATGCCTTTGCCGATCTGGGCCGGCACATTGGGCATGGTACGCACCACCCGCTCCGTCCCCAGCCCTTCCGACAATCGGGCGATCGAAATGCCCGCCGCGACGGAGAGCACCAGTGTCTGCGGCCCCATGACCGGCAACAGCCCGTCCATGACCGGCCCGATGATCTGCGGCTTCACCGCCAGCACCAGCACATTGGGCTCGAGCCCGCTGGCCTGCTCATGGATGACCAGGCCGAAATCCTCGGCCAGTTCCCGGGCTGCCTCGCCGGGCGAGGGATCGACCAGCACCAGATTGGTCGGCGGCAAGCCGGCATCCAGCCAGCCGCGCGCCAGGGCCATGCCCATCTTGCCGGCGCCAACCAGCATGACCGGGCCAATCGAGCGAAGATGTGTCATTTCAGGCTTCGCCTACTGTCTCGAACATCACATGACTGAGCGCATCGGCGGCCGATTTGCCGGCCCATACCACGAACTGGAAGGCCTGATAATACAAATCGCAACTGTCGGATGCCGAGCGCAACAGCGCCTCGCATTGCTGCGGCGACACATCGGCGCCGCCGGTCAGCAGATGCGAATTGCGGAACAATACCACACCTTCCCGGTGCCAGATATCGAAATGGCCGATCCACAATTGTTCGTTGATCAGGCTGATCAATTGTTTGATTTCGGCACGGCGGCCATCGGGCACCTTGAGGTCAAAGGCACAGGCGATGTGCAGGCTTTCGAGATCTTCCATCCAGTTGAACGACACATGATAATCGCTCCAGCCGCCGCGCACTGAAATGGAGATTTCGTCGGCATCCTGCCGCTCGAAAGTCCAGTCATTGATCGAAGCGATATGCTCGACAAGGTCCACGGGATGGGACGTCCGGTCGGGCTCGAATTCAATCAGGGACATAAAAAAGGTCCGTCCTGCTAAGGCATTGGTCGTCCACACGGCCCACCGGGCCGGCGCTCTTGGATACGCGGGAAGGAACAACAGGCCGCAACAACGGCATCGAATCGTCCTCCTGAGCGAAACCTACACTGCGCCGCTGATTCAGGGGACGCAGCCGCTCGGAGGAACGACATTCTCTTGTGGATGATGATCCGCCCGCCGAAGTTAACGAAGGGTTAAAGCGCCCGGCATTCCGGCGCTTTTAGCATCAACGATCTGTTAATAACTTCATCGGGCGCCACAGCCGCCGAACCCCTCCAGCGCCACACCGGAGGCTTCCCGCCAGGACGAAATCGGCGCCCCTCGAGGCGAGCCGTCGCATATCGACTGCAAACAGCCGGTCTCGCCCACCCCGCTCGTCACCCTCGCCCCATCCCCACTCGTTGGTCGTACCGCAAGAGCCCTCGCGTCGAGCGCGAGGGTGACGAACCGGGATTGGAGACGCTAGCAATGCCCCAATGGAACGCCCGTCGAAAAAGACTCTGCGGCGCCGGACCGCGTTCCTGTCCACCGCGTCTTTCCCGCGAAAGCGGGAACCGCTGTTGCCAAAACCAAGCCCGCCGTCGCGGGGAAGTGTTTACAATGGATGCTTCGAGCCAAGTTGTCTCGGAACGTGAGGCCCTTAGCCCCCTCCCCCTTGAGGGGAGGGCCGGGGTGGGGGTGCTGCGGTTCCTACACATCCGGGAGCCCGGCCCTGGCTCCGCCATCCGCCGGGGTGACACCGAGAAAATCGAGGCAACAACGCGCAAAACGCCCTGCGAGCCCAGGCGGTCGCTCCACCCGCGCCGAGCGATATGGATGCTTCGAGCCAAGTTGTCTCGGAACGTGAGGCCCTTAGCCCCCTCCCCCTTGAGGGGAGGGAAGGGGTGGGGGTGCTGCGGTTCCTACACATCCGGGAGCCTGGTCCGGGCTCCGACACCCCACCCTCAATCCCTCCCCTCAAGGGGGAGGGAGGCACAGGAACCCCCGGCCCTGTTGCCGAAGCAAGAACCCATTGTAAACACTCCCGCCATCCGCCGGGGTGACACCGAGAAAATCGAGGCAACAACGCGCAAAACGCCCTGCGAGCCCAGGCGGTCGCTCCACCCCGCCCGCGCCCAGCGATACCGCCTATTTCGCCGGCTTGCCCTCGCGCAACCCGGCGATTTCCTTGCGCAGCGCGTCGATCTCCTCGCCCTGCACCTGAACCAGTTCGCGCAGCGCGTCGAAATCCTCGCGCTTGACCAGGTCCATGTCGTTGACGATGCGCTGGGCCTGGGATTTCACCACCGTCTCGACCTCGCGACGCACGCCATCGGCCACGCCCGCCGCCTCATTCATCACGCGGCCCAATCCGTCGAAAATCCTGTTGTTCTGGCTCATGGCTGTCGTCCGTTCCGCAAAACCGTGCTGTGGAGTGATATGTAAGGCACCCATGGCCACTTGAACAGTGCGGCCTTTTCTTTCCCTCCCCTCTTGCGGCAAGGCCCAGGAGGGGGGTACGCCAGGCACGATAATGCCGCATTCGCGCGGCACACCCGGTCGAACATCTGGAGCGCCCCTTGCCCTTCCCCAATATCGACCCTATCGCTTTCGCCATCGGCCCCTTCGCCATCCGCTGGTATGCGCTGGCCTATCTCGTCGGGGTGCTGCTCGGCGCCGCCTATGGCTACCGGCTGCTGGCCAATGAGCGCCTCTGGCATCGCGGCGCCCCGCCCTTCCCCGCCAAGGATGTCTGGGACTTCGCCTTCTGGGCCATGCTCTCCATCGTCATCGGCGGGCGCCTCGGCTATGTGCTGTTTTACAACCTGCCCTATTACGCCCAGAACCCGCTCGAAATCGTCAATACCCTCGATGGCGGCATGTCCTATCACGGCGGCATGCTCGGCCTGATGCTGGCCGCCATTCTGTTCACCCGCTCCAAAGCCGGCAATTGGCTCTCCAGCCTCGACCTGCTCGGCGCCGTCGCCCCGATCGGCATCTTTCTCGGCCGCCTCGCCAATTTCATCAATGCCGAACTTTATGGCGCTCCCACCGATGCGCCCTGGGGCGTCATTTTTCCCACCGACCCGCTGCAGGTTGCCCGCCATCCCAGCCAGCTCTACGAAGCCGTGCTCGAGGGCCTGCTGCTGTTCCTCGTCATCCGCATCGCCACCCATGTCTTTTATGCTCTGCGGCGGCCGGGCCTGGTCGCCGGCATTTTCGCCATCGGATATGCCCTGTCGCGCATCGCCGTCGAATTCGTGCGCCTGCCCGATATCCAGCTTGGCTATCTCTATTTCGGCTGGGTCACCATGGGGCAGATTTTGAGCCTGCCCCTGCTGGTCGGCGGGCTTATCCTCATCATCTACGCCCTGTCGCGCCGCGATAATTCTTTGCGGCCCTGAAGGCTAGCAATCTGTTAACCAATTGCCCGAAGTGAGACTCCGAAGTGAATGACACGCTGACCCTGGCGGAGCAGATCGATCTGCAGATTCGGACCGGCGGCCCCATCTCCGTCGCCACCTATATGGGCCTCTGCCTCACCCATCCCTCCAAGGGCTATTACCGCGCCGGCGACCCCATCGGCGGCGCTGGCGATTTCATCACCGCACCGGAAATTTCGCAGATGTTCGGGGAGCTTATCGGTTTCTGGCTGGTCAATCTCTGGCAGCAGATGGGCGAGCCGAAAGCCTTCACCCTGCTCGAACTCGGCCCCGGCCGTGGCACGCTGATGGCCGATATTCTGCGCGTCGCCTGCCGCGCCCCCGGCTTCCGCGACGCCCTGCATCTGAACCTGTTCGAAACCAGCCCCAACCTCATGGCCGAACAGAAGGCAAGGCTCGAAGTTTACGACCCTAAGTGGCTGCAAAACTTTGATAATTTCGAAGATGGCCCGGTCCTGATCGTCGCCAATGAATTCTTCGACGCCCTGCCGATCCGCCAATTCGTCCGCAAGGAAACCGGCTGGCACGAACGCCAGGTCGGCCTCGTCGACGGCAAGCGCACCTTCGGCCTCTCCCCCACCCCGATCCCGCCCGCCGCCATGCCGGACCCCGTCGCCAACGCCGAGCCCGACACCATTTTCGAGGTCAACTTCGCCGCTGCCGAAATCCTGTCACGGCTCGGGAAAACCATCGCCAAACAAGGCGGTAGCATTCTCGCCATCGATTATGGCCATGCCCGGACCCAGACCGGCGAGACCCTGCAAGGCGTTCGCCGCCATGCCTATGCCGCTGTGCTCGACGCCCCCGGCGACACCGATCTCTCGGCCCATGTCGATTTCGACGCCCTCGCCAATGTCGCCCGCCAGGCCGGCCTCGCCGCGCAACCGCTTGCCACGCAAGGGCAATTCCTGACCCGGCTCGGCATCGGCGAACGCGCCGCCGCGCTCTCCGGCGCCAATCCCGACGCCGCCGCCGAAATCAGGGCCGCCCATGATCGCCTGGTCGGCCAGGACCAGATGGGAAGCCTGTTCAAGGTCTTCTGCGCCCACAGTCCCGGGCTCAGCCCCGCCGGTTTCGCGCCATGATAGAACGCGAAACCTCCCCCGCCCTCGACGCTATCTCCAATATAGGCCACGGCTTTTTCGGTCGCAGGGGCGGCATGTCCACGGGCGATTTCGCCGGTCTCAACGTCTCCTGGGCGGTCGGGGATGATCAGCAGATCGTCGAACGGAACCGGGAGAGCGTTCGGCAGGCGACCGCTATCGGCCCGCTGATCGTCGTCAGGCAAGTTCACTCCGCCGCCGTCGAAACCATCCACGGCGCCGTCGCGCCCTCCACCCTGGAAGCCGATGCCCTGGTTACCGCCACGCCCGGCCTCGCCCTGGCTATCCTCACCGCCGATTGCACCCCCATCCTGCTGGCCGATCCCGATGCCGGCGTGGTCGGCGCCGCCCATGCGGGCTGGCGCGGCGCGGTGGATGGCATAGTCGGCAACACAGTCGCCGCCATGGCCGCGCTTGGCGCCGACCCTGCCAATATAAGCGCCGCCTATGGACCCAGCATTTCCGCCCCCAATTACGAGGTCGGTGACAAATTCAGGTCCGACTTTCTCGCCCTCCATCCCGGCGGCGAACATCATTTCCACACCCCGCCCGGCGGCCAGCCGCATTTCGACCTGCCCGGTTTCGTCGAGGCGCGGCTGCGCGCCGCCGGCATCACCCGGGTCGAGCGCGTCGGCGCCTGCACCTATGCCCATCCCGACCGCTATTTTTCTCATCGCCTCGCCACCCATCGGGGCACGAAAACCGGTCGCCAGATCGCTGTCATCGGCCTGACACAGGTTTAATTTACCGATCCGCCCAAAGTGGCGTTGTCAGCCCGGGAGCGACCCGCTAAAGGTGCCCGCGAAACTGGTAGGTCCGCCCCCGCTGGACCAGTTGAGACAGGATCGCGTCCATGAAGCTGGTGTCCGGCAATTCCAACCGTCCGCTGGCGCAGGCCGTCGCCAGCTATCTCGAACTCCCTCTTACCGATTGCACCGTCAAGCGCTTCGCCGACAACGAAGTCTATGTCGAAGTGCAGGAAAATGTGCGCGGCGAGGATGTCTTCATTCTCCAGTCGACCAGCTTCCCGGCCAATGACAATCTGATGGAATTGCTGATCATCACCGATGCGTTGCGCCGCTCCTCCGCCCGGCGCATAACTGCCGTGCTGCCCTATTTCGGTTACGCCCGCCAGGATCGGAAATCGGCGCCGCGCACCCCGATTTCGGCCAAGCTCGTCGCCAATCTGATCACCGAGGCCGGCGCCAATCGCGTGCTGACGCTCGACCTGCATGCCGCCCAGATCCAGGGCTTTTTCGACATTCCCACCGACAATCTGACCGCCGCGCCGGTCATGGTCCGCGACATCAAGGACAATTACGACATCAAGAATGTCATGATCGTCTCGCCCGATGTCGGCGGCGTGGTCCGCGCCCGCAATGTGGCCAGCCGCATCGGCGCCAGCCTGGCCATCGTCGACAAGCGCCGCCCCCGCGCCGGCGTTTCTGAAGTCATGAATATCATCGGCGATGTCGAGGGCCAGACCTGCATTCTCATCGATGACATCGTCGATTCCGGCGGCACCCTGGTCAATGCCGCCGAGGCCCTGCTCAATGCCGGCGCCAAGGAGGTTTCCGCCTATATCACCCATGGCGTTCTTTCGGGCGCCGCTTCGGAGCGCATCGCCGCCTCCAAGCTCAAGGAACTGGTGGTCACCGACTCGATCCTCGACACCGAAGCGACCGGCGCCGCCGCCAATATCCGCCGCATGACCATTGCCTCGTTGATCGGCGAAGCCATTGCGCGCACCGCCAGCGAGCAGAGCGTGTCGAGCCTGTTCGACTGATTTCCGCCCGCTTTGCTGCTATGCTTCTCGCGGGCCGAGCCGCAAGGAGGGTGAAATGCCGCGTTTTCTAGCGCTCTATATGGGTACGCAGGATTCCGAGCTTCAGCGCCAATGGGACCAGCTTTCCGATGCCGAGCAATCGGAGCGCAGCAGCGGGCGATGCATGCCTGGGGCGCGTGGGTTGGCCGGCACCAGCAGGCGATCCGCGACATGGGCTCGCCCCTTGGCAAGACCCTGCTAGCCAATCGGGACGGCGTCACGCCCATGGCGAATGCGGTGGCCGCCTATGTCATCGTCGAAGCCGAATCCCATACCGCCGCTGCCCGCATGTTCGAAGACCATCCGCATTTCAGCATCTTTCCCGGCACCGGCGTCGAGATCATGGAATGCCTGCCCATGCCGGGAGCATAAGCCCGCCAGCGATGGCGGAATCTCTTGCCCACCATCCGGCTTTCCTTTATATCCCGCCTCCATGAAGCGCTCGTCACCCCTGGAGGACGGGCGCGTATGTCGTTTAGTGATGACATACACCAACCCAGAATGGATGATTTCCATGGCTGCCAATCCAGTGCTCAAGGCACAGGCGCGTGAGGGAGTGGGCAAGGGGGCCGCTCGCGAAGTGCGTCGTCAGGGACGTGTTCCCGCTGTTATCTATGGTGACAAGAAGCCCCCCGTCACCGTTTCCGTCGAATTCAAGGACGCCCTGAAGTTCATCTATGCCGGCGGTTTCAAGTCGACGGTCCTCGACCTCGATGTCGATGGCACCGTCCACAAGGTGATCCCGCGCGATTACCAGTTGGACGTGGTCATGGACCAGCCGCTGCATATCGATTTCCTGCGCATTTCGGGCAATGCCCGGCTCAATGTGGACGTTCGCGTGGACTTCATCAACGAAGAGCAGAGCCCCGGCCTCAAGCGCGGCGGCACGCTCAACGTTGTGCGTCACAGCGTGGAAATCAACGTTCCGGCCAACGCCATTCCCGATTCCCTCATTGTCGACCTCACCGGCACTGAAATCGGCGATTCCATCCACTTTTCGGCGATCGCCCTGCAGGATGACGCCAAGCCGGTCATCACCGACCGCGACTTCACCATTGCCACCGTCGTCGCGCCTTCGGGCCTCAAGTCGGCGGATGCCGCCGGTGAAGACGAGCAGGAAGCCGCCGCCGAGGAGTAATCCTTGTCGGCATTGCAATGCGTTTCGAGGCGGCCCCGTGGCCGCCTCATTCATTTGGGAGGCTTGCGATCATGAAACTGCTCGTCGGTCTGGGCAATCCCGGCGCCCAATATGCCGGCAACCGCCACAATATCGGCTTCATGGCCGTGGATGCGATTGCTGCCGCCAACGGCATTTCCGGCTGGAAATCCAAGCATGCCGGTCTGCTCGCCGAAGGTAATATCGGCGGCGAGCGTGTGCTGCTGCTCAAGCCGCAGACCTATATGAACCGATCCGGCGACAGCGTTCAGCAGGTCGCCCGCTTCTTCAAGATCGGCAATGAGGACATCATCGTCTTCTACGACGAACTCGACCTCGCGCCTGGCAAGGTCCGGGTGAAAGTCGGCGGCGGCAATGGCGGGCACAATGGCCTGCGCTCCATCGATCCGCAGATCGGCCTCGATTACAAGCGCGTCCGCCTCGGCATCGGCCATCCCGGCAAGGAATTCGTCACCCCCCACGTGCTCGGCGATTTCGCCAAGGCCGACAAGGCCTGGCTCGATCCCCTGCTGGACGAAATCGCCCGCCAGGCGCCGCTCCTGCTCAAGGGCGACGATGCCGGCTTCATGAACAAGCTGGCGCTGATCGCGCAGGGCGGCGAGGAGAAAAAGCCGGGTCCCAAGACCCAGAGCCATATCCGCCAGGCTCGCCCGGCCAGGAGCCAGGCCGACCTGCCGAAAACCGGCCCCATGGCCGATATGCTCGCCAAATTATTCGGCAAGGGGGAATAAAGACCCCGCTTCGGCGCGCTCCCCCCACTCGCCACCCTCGCGTCAAACGCGGGGGTGACGATTCCGAAAGGGTCAGGTGTTGAACTTGAACAGCATCACATCGCCGTCCTTGACTACATATTCCTTGCCCTCGTCCCGCGCCTTGCCGGCTTCCTTGGCGCCCTGCTCACCGCCCAGCGCCACGAAATCCTCGAAGGCGATGGTCTGCGCCCGGATGAAGCCGCGCTCGAAATCGGTGTGGATGACGCCAGCGGCCTGTGGGGCCTTGTCGCCCTTATGGATGGTCCAGGCGCGGGTTTCCTTGGGACCGACGGTAAAATAGGTTTGCAGATCGAGCAGATCGTAGGCCGCGCGGATCAAGCGGTTGAGACCGGGCTGCTCCAGCCCGAGCGACGAGAGATATTCCGCCTGTTCCTCGTCGGCAAGCTGGGCCAGCTGGCTTTCGATTTCTGCGGATATCACCACCACGCCGGCATCGTTGGCCTTGGCGTATTCTTCCACCTTCCGGCTCAGCGCATTGCCCGTCGCCGCCGAAGCCTCGTCGACATTGCAGACATAGAGCGCCGGCTTGCTGGTCAGCAATTGCAGCTCGTTGAAGGCCTTTTCTTCCTCGGGGTCGCGCTGGACGAAGCGGGCCGATTTACCGTCCCGCAACACGGCCAGGGCGCGGTCGATCAGGCCGAGTGCCTGCTTGGCTTCCTTGTCATTGCCCTTGGCCTTTTTTTCGACCCCGGCGCGGCGCCTTTCGAGGCTTTCGAGGTCGGCCAGCATCAATTCGGTCTCGACCACCTCGGCATCCGCCAGCGGGTCGACCTGGTTCGACACATGGATGACATTGGCATCCTCGAAACACCGCAGCACATAGGCGATGGCGTCGGTTTCCCGGATATTGGCCAGGAACTGATTGCCCAGCCCCTCCCCCTGCGAAGCGCCCTTCACCAGCCCCGCAATGTCGACAAAACTCATGCGCGCCGGCAGGACATTGATCGACTTGCCGATCGCCGCCAATTGGTCCAGACGCGGATCGGGCACTGAAACCTCGCCCACATTGGGCTCGATGGTGCAGAACGGGAAATTGGCCGCCTGCGCGGCGGCGGTGCGGGTCAATGCGTTGAAAAGCGTCGACTTGCCGACATTCGGCAGGCCGACAATGCCCATCTTGAAGCCCATGAATATCTCCGGGAAATCGTTGGGCTCCAATTGGGTCGGATCGGTGCCGATGTCAATGTTTGGCGGCGCGGCGCGGACCCGGATGCTGTCCGGCGCGCCAAGCTCTGGCCAGCCTTGCCCTTGCGGCGGGCTCATGCCAAAACGCCTCTTGACGTATAGGACAAGTAAATGACCAACCCCGTCACAAAAGATCGGCGCCACTTCGAAGACCTTGCAATCGGCGAAGTCATCGATTTGGGCCGCACCAGCGTCAGCCGGGAGATGATCACCTCTTTCGCGCGCGAATTCGACCCCTTCCCCTTTCATCTCGACGAAGAAGCCGCCAAGGCGAGCCTTTTGGGCGGCCTGGCCTCCAGCGGCTGGCAGACCGGCGCCCTGAGCCTGCGCATGCTGGTCGACCGTTTCCTGGCCAATGTCGCGTCCTGCGGCGGCCTGGGATTTCGCAATCTCAAATGGAAAAATCCCGTCATGGTCGACGACATTATCGGGGGCACCGCCACGATTGCCGAATTGCGCCGCTCGGCCAGCCACCCGCAATGGGGCATCGTGACGCTCGACTTCGCTATCGGCAATCAGCATGGCAAGCCGGTCATGACCATGCGGCTGGCCAATCTGGTCGAGTGCCGCCATCCCGAGACCGGCGTATGACCCGCTGGTTCGAGGACGTCACGCTTGACGAGGCCTTCCCGCTCGGCAGTCACACCTTTACCGAAGCGGAAATCATCCGCTTCGGCGGCCTTTACGATCCGCAATATTTCCATACCGATCCGAATCTCGCCAAACACAGCCATTTCGGCGGATTGATCGCCTCGGGCTGGCACACGGTCAGCGTCGGCCACCGCAAGATGGTCGATGCGCTGTTTGCCGAGGAAGAGCGCTTGCGTGCCCTGGGACAGGAGCCCGGCGTGTCCGGCCCTTCTCCCGGCGTCAATGCCATGGACTTCAAGGCGCCGGTGCGCCCGGGCGACACGGTGACCTATCAATTGATCGTCACCGGCAAGCGCCGGTCCAATACCATTCCTGGCTGGGGTCTGCTGTTCAACCGCCTGACAGCGATCAACCAGCGGGGCGAATTGGTTTATTCCGCCGATCTCGTCGGTTTTTCGAAATTGCGGGATTATCGCATGCCGGCAAGGCTCAGAGTGTTGCTGGCGCTCACCAAAGTGCCTGTTCTCGGCAAGCTGATCCGGCGCGGCTCTTGAATCCATCGAAGCGCATCGGCACTCTCTGCCCATGCGCCGATTCGCCCTTGTCTTCGCCCTCACCGCCCTCACCGCCACCGCCGCCTTCGCGCAGGCCTATCAGGGCAATTGGAGCTGCCGCGACGCCAGTACCGAGCGCGCCGGCATCCTGACCATCTATGGCCAGGTCTATGGCTGGGCCTCCCGTACCCCTGGCGATCCCAATTCCGGCACCGGCATGCTGACCCCCTATCAGGACGGCATCGGCGTCAATGACGGCAATCTGCGCCTCAACGGCAATGTGCAGGCGGTTCGCGTCATCAACGATCCCAGCTATGGCGTGGCCTTGCAGATGGAAACCGCCGAAGCCATCGTCATGCTCTGCACGCCGCGCTGAACCTATAGCGCCCCGCTCCCCCGAGCGAGCCTCAAGATCGGCAGTTCCTGCGCCTTCTCCCCTTGGCCCAAACCACACTCGTCACCCTCGCGCCTGACGCGAGGGTTCCTTGTCTATGGGGCCGCTGTAAACACGCCCTCTGCGCAAGGGGTTGAACTTTTCCATTTTTTACGCATTTTAAGGGGGCAGCGCCGGGCCCCTCTGGTCATGGCTTCTCCATGGCGATGTCGGAGCTGCTCCACTGGTTACATGGAGAGGTCCGGCGATGGAATCGCTTCTTGCCGCCCTATCGGGCGATTTTCTTGGTACACCCGTCTATTTTTGGGTCGCATTCATCGCGATCGTGATCGGCCTGCTGGTTTTCGACCTCGGCATCCTGCACCGCGAGGAGCACGAGATCGAAACCAAAGAGAGCCTGTTGCTCTACGGCTTCTATGTCTGTACGGCCCTGGCCTTCGGCGCCTGGGTCTGGTTCCAGCGCGGCGCGCAGGCGGGCCTGGAATTCTACACCGGCTATCTGATCGAGCAATCGCTGGCGATGGACAACATGTTCGTCATCGCCACCATATTCGGCTTTCTGGGCATTCCCCGGCTCTACCAGCACCGCGTGCTGTTCTGGGGCATTCTGGGCGTGATCCTGTTCCGTGCCGTTCTCATCGGTGTCGGCGCCGCCCTGGTCAACAATTTCAACTGGGTCCTGTTCTTCTTCGGCGCCTTCCTGGTGTTCACCGGCATCCGCATGTTCAGCCATTCCGGCGATGAACCGAATATGGAGGACAATAAGCTCCTCAAATTCCTGCGCGGACGTTTCCGCATCACCAAGGACCTGCGCGGCCGCAATTTCACGGTACGCGAGCCCGATCCCAAGACCGGCGCCATGGTCACCTGGCTGACCCCTTTGGCCGTGGCGCTGATCATGGTCGAATTCGTCGACCTGATCTTCGCCGTCGATTCGGTGCCGGCGGTTTTCGCGGTCACTCAGGACACGTTCATCGTCTATACGTCCAATATCTTCGCCATTCTCGGCTTGCGGGCGCTCTATTTCGCCCTGGCCGCCGCGATGAACCGCTTCCGCTATCTACAGATTTCGCTGGCGATCATCCTGGTGCTGATCGGCATCAAGATTTTCCTCGTGCCGATGAATATCCACATCGACACCCTGCTCTCGCTGATCGTCACCCTCTCGATCCTGGCGGGCGGTGTGCTCTATTCGCTGTGGAAGACCCGCAACGAGCCCAATATCAGCGCCGAAGACCGGCCCGAGACCGGTCAGTTGGAGCCGTAAACCCGAGCGCTTTCCCGCCTCCTCGCCATCCGGCCCGTCCGGATGGCGATTACCGTGTCGAGGTGCCCGCAAGGCCCGGCCCGGACGCCGGGCCTTTGCACCTTTCTTGCCGTAATTACTCGTTAACGAATCGGAGGAAACGACAAAGGAGATCGCCGATGGGTGCCATCCACGAAATCGTCTTCGACTGCGACGAACCAAAAACGCTGGCCAGTTTCTGGGCCAGCCTGCTTGAAGGCTATTCGGTGCGCCAATTGGACACGACCAGCGCGGCTCTAAGCCTCGCCTTGGGGCTCGATCCGGCCGAGCCGACCACTTTGATGGTCGATGGCCCCGGCCCTTCGCTCTGCTTCCAGAATGTCGACGGGCAGCGGCCGGACAACAATCGGGTACATTTCGACGTCCAGGTCGCCGATCGCGCCGCCGAGGTCGAGCGGCTCAAACAGGCCGGCGCCAGCGTCGAGCGCGTCCTGCCGACCTATACGATCATGCGTGATCCGGAAGGCAATCAGTTCTGCCTCGTGGACCGCCGCGAAGCCCTGGCCGCCTGACGGCTTGGCCCGTAACGCTTTGTGCTGACACATCTTGTCAGCGCCTCCTGCAAGGGTTGCGACGAACGCCAGACGGAGCCCCGCCATGACCCTGCACGCCACCTGCCATTGCGGCGCCACCCGCATCGCCCTGCCCTCGCAGCCTGTCCAGGCCAAATCCTGCAATTGCACGTTCTGCGCCCGAACCGGCGCCGTATGGGCCTATTACAAGCATGACGAACTGGAATTCATCTCGCGCGAAGGCGAGGCGGTCTATTCGCCCAGTGGCATGAACCACCATCATTTCTGCAGCAAATGCGGCATCCAGACCTGGGGCGATTCCCCCGATTGGGCCTCAATGTACAATGCCGACGGCACACCGAAGAATGGCGATGCCAACGCCATGCCGGCGGAACGCATCTATGCGGTCAATCTCAACCTGATCGATGATCTGGATTGGTCGCTGGTCAGCGTCGAACAGGTAGACGGGCGCAATAGCTGGTAGGGCTCAATGTCCCTCGAAGGCCATCAGGCAATTGACGCTCACCCCTTCGGCAGCCAGTTTTTCCGCCCCGCCCAGTTCCGGCAGGTCGATGACGAAGGCGGCCTGATCGACAATGGCGCCGGCGCGGCGTAACAGGCTCACCGCCGCCACCGCCGTGCCGCCAGTGGCGATGAGATCGTCCACCAACAGTACTTTATGTCCCGGCCCTACGGCATCGGCATGGATTTCGATCGTGTCGATCCCATATTCGAGCGCGTAATCCTGCCCGATGATTTCGCCCGGCAGCTTGCCTTTCTTGCGGATCGGCACGAATCCCGTTCCCAGCGCAATGGCAATCCCCGCCCCGAAAATGAAGCCCCGCGCCTCGATTCCGGCCACATGGGTGATGCCCTGGTCGCGATGCATAGCGGCGATGCGCTCGACGCTTTCCCGGAAGCCCTCGCCATGCTCGATCAGCGTGGTGATGTCCCGGAACAGGATGCCCTTCTTGGGATAGTCCGGAATCGTGCGGACCAGCGACTTGAGGTCGAGCGACATCGATAGCCTTGGTTTGGAGAGCGGTTCAGAGTTTGTTGTTGCGGCCGAGCAGGTGCCGCGCCAATACGCCGGCATTATAGGCGGCGTTGCGCGTCGTGCTGATGGCGGTCTCGCGGGTCTTGGGATTATTGACCATGGCGCGCACCGCCGGATGGCGGCTGACCGCGAAAGCGGTGCTGACGACGGTAACAGCCAGGCGAATGGCGGACATCGCATTCTCTCCAACAACCCGAACGGGTGGAATATCGCGTCTGGCGCTCCCAATGACAAGGCCTTCACGGCTTTGCGCAGGCGGCAAAACGAAGCGACCGGCATAAAAAAGGGGCCTCGAAAGGCCCCTTTCAATTCTGGAAAACCAGCAGCTTAATGCTCGATGCCGGCCCACAGCTTGCGCTTGGTGGCATACATCAGGCCGGCGAACAGCACCAGGAACAGCAGCACCACGAAACCGGTCTGCTTGCGACCGACCAGGTGCGGCTCGGCCATCCACATCATGAAGGCCGAAACGTCGGTCGCATATTGATCGAGCGTTTCGGGGGCGGTCACACCGTCCTCGCCCGGCGGATAGCTGATCGAACCATCGGCCAGCGGCGGCGCCATGCCGATGGCGTGGCCGGGGAAATAATCGTTATAATATTGCCCATCGCCCAGTTCGAAGCCTTCCGGCGCATTTGCCGGCACGTCGTCGTGATAGCCGACCAGCAGCGCATGGATATAATCCGCGCCGCCTTCCTCATAGGCCGTGAAATAGTTGAACAGCCAGGTCGGGAACGGGTCGGAGACGCCGCGGGCCTTGGCCAGCACCGAGAAGTCCGGCGGCAGCGAACCGCCCATGGCGTCGCGGGCGTCCTGGTCATTGGCGAAGGGCGAGGGCCAGCGGTCGGCGGCGACGCCCGGACGGCGGCCGCCCTCGGCGGTCGGGTCTTCGACCTCATATTCGGCGGCCAGCGCCTTGACCTGCGCTTCCGAGAAATTGGGGCCGCCGGGCTCGGAAAGATTGCGGAACGCCATGAGACGCGCCCCGTGGCAGCTGGCGCAGACTTCGCGGAACACCTGGAACCCGCGTTGCAGCTGGTTCTGGTCATAGGTGCCGAAAATGCCGGCAAAGCTCCAGTTCTGCCGTTCCGGATGCGGGCTGCCTTCGGCTGCATGCGCCGGCAGGGCGGCGAGACCGACAAAGGCGGCCAGGGCGGCGATGATGATCTTGCTCTTGAACATGTCTATCGCCCCGCTCACGCGTCTGCCTTGCCGAGAACGCTCTCGGAAATACTGGTCGGCAGCGGCTTCGGCGTCTCGATACGGGACAGGACCGGCAGCACCACCAGGAAGTAGATGAAATAATAGGCCGTGCAGATCTTGGCCAGCGTCACATAGATGCCTTCCGCCGGCTGCGCGCCCAGATACATCAAGGCAATGAAGTTGACCACGAACAGGGCGTAGAACCACTTGAACATCGGGCGGAATGCGCCGGAGCGGACCTTGGACGTATCCAGCCACGGCAGCACCAGCAGCACCAGCATCGATCCCGCCATGGCGATGACGCCGCCCAGCTGGCTGTTGATGAACAGCACGTTGAAGTCGACCGCGCGCAGGATGGTATAGAACGGCAGCAGATACCATTCGGGCACGATATGGGCCGGCGTCACCTGGCTGTTGGCCATGATGTAATTGTCGGCGTGACCCAGGATGTCGGGGGCGAAGAACACGAACCAGGCGAACGGGATCAGGAAGAGGACCATCGCGAACAGGTCCTTCATCGTATAATACGGATGGAAGGGCACGGTATCGCGGCTGTCCTTCACCTCGACGCCGACCGGGTTGTTATTGCCCGGCACGTGCAGCGCCCAGATATGGAGCGCCACCACGGCGGCGATGATGAATGGCAGCAGGTAATGCAGCGAGAAGAAGCGGTTGAGGGTCGGATTGCCAACGGCGAAGCCGCCCAGGACCAATTGCTTGAGGCTGTCGCCGACCAGCGGGATCGCGGAGAAGATATTGGAAATCACCGTGGCGGCCCAGAAGCTCATCTGGCCCCAGGGCAGGGTATAGCCCATGAAGGCGGTGGCCATGGTGAGCACAAACATGATGACGCCCAAAATCCAGAGGATTTCGCGCGGGGCCTTGTAGGAGCCGTAGAACAGGCCGCGGAACATGTGGATATAAAGGGCGGCGAAGAACATCGAGGCGCCGACCGCGTGGGTGGCCTGGATGATGCGGCCGCCATTCACGTCGCGGCGGATATGCTCCACCGAATCGAAGGCCAGCGCCACATTGGGCGCGTAATGCATCGCCAGGATGATGCCGGTGACGATCTGCACCGCCAGGCACATGACCAGGATGGCGCCGAAGGTCCACCAGTAATTGAGGTTCTTCGGCGTGGGGAAATCCATCAGGTGCTCTTTGGCGAAGCGCACCACCGGCAGGCGGTCGTCCAGCCACTTCTCGACGGCATTTCCGGGAATATAGGTAGAATGTTCAGACATCGGAAAAGCCCCCACTAGCCGATCTGGACCAGCGTATCGCTGACGAATTCATAAGGCGGCACCACCAGGTTCAACGGGGCGGGGCCGCGACGGATACGACCGGCCGTATCGTAGTGCGAGCCGTGGCACGGACAGAACCAGCCATCGAAATCGCCCGATTCGCCGACCGGGACACAGCCCAGATGCGTGCAATTGGCGATCATGATCAGCCATTCCTCATGGCCCGGCTTGGTGCGCTGCTCGTCGGTCTCGGGGTCCTTGAGCTCGCTGAGCGGCACCGCCTGGGCCTCGGCGATCTCGGCCGCCGTGCGGTGACGCACGAAGACCGGCAGGCCGCGCCAGGTGATGGTCACCGACTGGCCTTCCGGAATAGCGCCGACATCGAATTCGATGGTCGCCAATGCCAGGGTCGAGGCATCGGGATTGAGCTGATTGATCAACGGCCAGACCACGGCTGCGGCGCCGACGGCGCCGACGGCGCCTGTGGCGACATAGAGAAAGTCCCGCCGGTTCGTGGAATGTTGTTCTGCTTGCGTGGCCAAGGTCCGTATCCCCGTACGATGCACAATTGACGGAGCCGGCTCCGGCAATCGCGTCCGCATAGCGGAATCGACCGCCGACCGCCCTCAAGCGGTCCGTCAGGTAGGGTCTTTTTGCACTGTCCCAGGAACTTGTCCAGTGCGCGTAAGGTGACAGTGCAAAACTGCGACACTATACCCAAGCCGAGCCCCCGATCCCGGGCGCTCCCTATCCTCTGGAACAGACAGCATGGCCCTGGATCTCGCCCTCTACCAGCCGGACATCGCCGCCAATACCGGCACCCTGTTGCGGCTGGGGGCCTGTATGGGCGTACCGGTTCACGTCATCCATCCGGCGGGATTCGCCATCACCCAGCGCAATCTGGCGCGCGCCGGCATGGATTATCTCGACCGGGCGAATCTGATCGAACATGCCAGCTTCGCCGCCTTCCGCGATTGGCAGCTTTCGCAGGGCCGGCGGCTGGTTCTGCTCACCACCAAGACCACCAATTCGGCCTATGCGGCCAGCTATGCGGCGGGCGACATTCTCCTGCTCGGCCGTGAAAGCGCCGGCGTGCCCGACGACATCGCCGCCCAGGCCGATCTTCGCGTCCGCATCCCGATGCAGCCGGGATTGCGCTCGATCAATGTCGCGCTTGCCGGCGCGATGATATTGGGAGAGGCCATGAGACAGATTGGCAACTTTACACAGCTTTCCTGAAGGTCCATTCCCGAGCCATGACCCTGCCCTCCGATATCGATACCAAGAAATCCATCGCCAGCGCCTGGTTCTACACCCTGCGCGATCGTATCCATGCCGAGCTCGAAGCTATCGAGCGTGAAGTCGCCGGGCCCCAAGCCGACATGGCGCCGGGCCTGTTCGAGCGCACCCCCTGGGACCGTGCCGGCGGCGGCGGCGGCGAGATGGGCATGCTGCATGGCCGCGTCTTCGAGAAAGCCGGGGTCCACGTCTCCACCGTTCATGGCCATTTCACCGAGGAATTCGCCCGCCAGATGCCCGGCACCGAAGCCGGCACCGGCTTCTGGAGTTCCGGCATTTCGTTGATCGTGCATCCCTGGAATCCGCATGTACCGGCGGTGCACATGAACACGCGCATGATCGTCACCGGCAAGCAATGGTGGGGCGGCGGCGCCGACCTGACCCCGGTGCTCGACGCCCGCCGCACCCAGGACGATCCCGACAGCGTCGATTTCCACGCCGCCATGCAAGCCGCCTGCCAGGATCGTTCCGGCGTCGATTACGAGCGTTTCAAGGCCTGGTGCGACGACTATTTCTTCCTGCCCCACCGCAACGAGCCGCGCGGCATTGGCGGCATTTTCTACGACCAGTTCAATTCCGGCGACTGGGATGCCGATTTCGCCTTTACCAGAGCGGTCGGCGAAGCCTTTATCGACATCTATTCCAAACTGGTTCGCCGCAATTTCGAGAAAAGCTGGACCGAGGCCGAGCGCGAAGAGCAATTGGTCCGCCGCGGCCGCTATGTCGAATTCAACCTGCTTTATGACCGCGGCACCACTTTCGGCCTCAAGACCGGCGGCAATGTCAATTCCATCCTTTCCTCCATGCCTCCGGCGGTAAAATGGCCGTAGCATGATTGCGGAACCCGACGTGGCGCCCCACATTGATGTGAACCGGCCACAGCGAAGGAGGTTCAGCAATGAAACGCTTTGATTCCAGCACGCTCATTCCCGGCTCCAACTGGCATGCCCAGGCGGAAACCGAAGCGGAAGTGGTTCGCCGCGCCGTCGAGAACATGAAGAACATCAATGGCGAATCCGAAGTGCGTCCCGAAATGATCGAGCGCATCAAGGAACGGATCGTCGATGTCGACGCTACCGGTGGCCCCCGCCGCTAGTCGAAAACCGGCAGCATCGCCAGCAACGCCGCCCGGTCGAGGGCAAAGCCGCTCTCGACCCAGTTCTTTTCCAGGACCTGCAAAGCCGCGCCCAGTTCCGGGCCGCTTTGCATGCCGCGCGCCATCAGGTCCTTGCCGCTGACCGGCATCGCCGCAGCCGGCAGCCGCCCCAATTCCCGCGCCGTCTCGGCCAGCAGGCTCCGTGGCCAGTGCTGTCTGGCCGCCGCCACGGCGAGCCCTTCCACTGCATCCTCGCCGAAACGATAGGCCGCCCAGTTCCCCTTGCCCTCGGCCAGCAAGTCCGCCGCCCCGGCAATACGCGCGGCCCGCTCGGTCACCGCATTGGACAGCCTCCAATCGGCCTGCAATTGCGCCAACCCCGCCGCTGACAGCAGCGCCAGGCGCGCTGCCGGCGCATGCCCGCCCAGCGCCTCGTAGCGTTGCAGCATTGTCAGGACCTCTTCCTCCGGCGCGAGCAGCCCGATCGCCGCCATGGCCGCCAGCGTACGCACGATTTTGGGCAAGGCCAGGATACGCAGCATTTCGCTGCCCACCCGCTCGCGCGAGAGATGATCGAGACTGCCGGCCGCCGCCTGGCAGGCCGCCAGCCCCTCGGGGTCGAACTGCTCGCCGCCATGGCTGGCCGAAAACCGGAAGAAGCGATAGACCCGCAGCCCGTCCTCGGCGATCCGCTGACCGGCATCGCCGATGAACCGCACCCGGCCATTGATGAGGTCCCCCGCCCCGCCCAGCGGGTCGAACAGCCGGCCATCGGCAAAGCAATAGAGCGCGTTGAGGGTGAAATCCCGCCGCTCGGCATCGGCCACCCAGTCGGAGCCGAACGCCACCTCGGCATGGCGCCCATCGGTCGCCACGTCCTGGCGCAGCGTCGTCACTTCCACCACCGTCCCGTCCAGCCGCAGCGTCACCGTGCCATGGTCGATGCCGGTGGGATAGGCGGCGATGCCGGCCGCCCTGGCCATCTGCATCACCGCCACCGGCAGCAATTCGGTCGCCATATCGATATCGGCATTCTCGCGCCGCCGCTCCAGCAGGCTGTCGCGCACCACGCCGCCAACGGCGCGTGTGCGGCCCGTCGCTCCCTCCAGCGCTGCGAAAATCGCCTGCACCGCCGGGCGTTCGAGCCATTCCACGCCGCTGATCCGCTCGGGAATCATGGCCTTGCCTCGCCCAGCGCCAGATCGCGGAATTTCCGCGTCAGATTGGCGGTGATGCCCCAGATCACATGGCCGTCATGGTCGATCTGCCAGGTCGTATATTCCTTGCCCGCCCGGCTGATGCGGAAGCGGCCATAAGCGGCCGGATCGAGTATCCGGCCCAGCGGCACTTCGAATACCGAATGCACCTCGCCCGGATTGGGCACGAATGGTCCGCTCGGCGAGACCTCCGCCACCACCGGCGTGATGAGATAATTGGTGCCCGTATAATAAGTCGGCATATAGCCCAGAATGGAGGCATCGCCGGGCGCCATGCCCACTTCCTCATTGGCCTCCCGCAAGGCCGCTGCGCCCGCGCCCCTGTCCTCGCGGTCCACCTTGCCGCCCGGAAAGGCCACCTGCCCCGAATGCGCCCGCAAATCCGGCGACCGCTCGGTGTAAAGTATGGTGTGCCCCTCCGGCCGCCGCACCAGGGCGATCAGCACCGCCGCCGGCACTGGCGGCCGCGAGAACGGCGTCAGCGGATCCCAGTCCGGCACCAGATCTTCGGCCGGCGCCAGCGGCGGCGGCCCGGGCAGCAGTCGCGTACTGAGCAGGTCAACAAAATCTTCATCGATGAACAAAGAACACTCGGCGACAAAACAATGACCGGCCAATCTTAGGCCAGGCGCGGCAAAGTGGCACCATCTTTCGGCGGAGCAGGCGCCGGCCGAGGCGCGAGGCCGGAAGGCGAGCCTTAAAACGCCGCGATTTCGCCCTTGAGCGACCGGGCCAGGCTCTTGTCTTTGGCGAGCAGCAATACCCGCGCCGGATCGACCGGTCCGGGGAACTGGATATGACCCGGCATGGTGATGTCCCAGCCCAGCGGGCCATAATAATCCTGGTCGCCGACCAGGAGCACGAATTGCCCCTCGCGCCGCGCCATCGCCCGCTGCGCCGCTTCCCGGGCCAGCAGCTTGCCGGCGCCGCGCTTGCGGAAATTCGGATGGGTCGCCAGCGGCCCCAGCAGATAGCCGCGCATGCCGCTGACGCTGATCGGCGTCATCCACACCGATCCGCAAGGCGCGCCCTCGACTTCGGCGATGAGGCTCAGGCTCTCGTCGATCGGGAACCGCTCGCGCACCCGGAACGCCGTACGCGCAAACCGGCCCGGGCCGAAGGCCAGGGCTTGCAATTCCTCGACAAAGGCGTCATCGGCGGGGGTGGCGGGCCGCACATAGGGTTGGCCGGCGAGCGGATTGGCGGCGTCGGCCGCAACGAGCATGGTCATGAAAGCAAATCCGGGAAAAGTGTGCAGGACAGATTGCGGCCGGCCCTTGGGCGTTCCGCTCGAAACGACCGTTTAGGGTCGTCGGTTCCTCTGCAAGACTTTCACCATCTGAATGCCTCCATGCCTGATCCGCCATAGCACCCGCAGACCTGCCCGTAAATGGCAATATCGGCCTCATGGGGCCAAACTCCTTGTTGCGGGGCGCTGCTATGTCCCAAATGCATAACGCACTGTTACGCCAAAGCGGCCTTTTCGTTCAGGCATCCCGCCCCTAGGTAAGAGGCAGTACCGCAACCTTGTGCGCCGGCAGGAATTCGCCTTGCCAAGGCCGCCAGAAAAATCACCGAAAGGGCTTGAATATGGGACAATTGATCGACGGAAAATGGTCCACCCAATGGTATGACACCAGCAAGACGGGCGGCAAATTCGTGCGCTCCCAGTCCGGTTTCCGCAATTGGATCACCGCCGACGGCGCGCCCGGCCCATCCGGCGAAGGCGGCTTCGCCGCCGAAGCCGGCCGCTACCATCTCTATGTCTCGCTCGCCTGCCCCTGGGCCCATCGCACGCTGATCTTCCGCAAGCTCAAGGAGCTGGACCAGCTGATTTCGGTCTCCGTCGTCTCTCCAAAAATGCCGGATGAAACCGGCTGGAGCTTCCGGCAGGACGAAGGCTCGACCGGCGACGCGCTGTTGGGCAAGGACACGCTGTGGCAGGTCTATACCCAGGCCGACCCGCATTATACCGGCCGCGTCACCGTGCCGGTGCTCTGGGACAGGAAAACCAACAGCATCGTCTCCAATGAAAGCTCGGAAATCATCCGCATGTTCAACTCGGCCTTCGACGAGCTGACCGGCAATACGGACGATTATTACCCCGAAGCGCTGCGCGAGCAGATCGACGCCATCAATGAACGCGTCTATGACGACATCAATAACGGCGTCTACAAGGCCGGCTTCGCCACCACGCAACAGGCCTATGACGAGGCCGTGGGCAAACTGTTCGACGCCTTGGACTGGGCTGAAGCCATTCTGGGCGAGAAGTCCTATCTCACCGGCGACAGCATCACCGAGGCCGATTGGCGGCTCTTCACCACCCTGGTGCGGTTCGACGCCGTCTATGTCGGCCATTTCAAGTGCAACCGGAAGCGGATCGCCGACTATCCCAACCTCTCGCATTATCTCAAGGCGCTCTATGAGGTGCCGGGCGTCAAGGAAACCGTCGATCTCGACCAGATCCGCACCCATTATTACTGGAGCCACCCCACGATCAATCCGACCCGCATCATCCCCATCGGCCCGGACCTGCCGTTCCTGGATTGATTCTGTCATCTTGAACGCGACAGACCAGCCGCCCCGCTTCCCCGTTCGTCACCCGAGGGTGACGAACGGCAGCGCTTACTCAATATCCCCAGATGGTGCGCTTCTCGGCGCCGTCGAAATATTCGTCGATCCTTTGGCTGGTCGCCGGCGTTACCCCGTTCGGCAACGAGCGCCGGTCGAACCAGCCGACCTCGGCAATTTCGAAACTGCCCTTGTGATCGAACGTTTTTTCGAAACTGGTGCAGATGAAGAAGGCGACATGATCGCGGTTCGTAACCGAGCTGGAATTGTGATAGAGCCCGAAAAGCTGCATCGGCCCGATCGGCTTGTGCCCGGTTTCCTCCAGCGTTTCGCGCGCTCCCGCCTCCTCGACGGTTTCGCCCGGGCTCACGCCGCCCCCCGGAAACTGCCAGCCCGGAATATGCCTGTGCCGGATCAGCAAGACCTTGTCGCCATCCACCACCATGACGCGCGCCCCCATCGTCAGGCGGTGCCACACCCCCTTGAGCGTGAGAAATACCCTGGCCCGGACGCGCTGGTAACGGTTCATCATCGGCTTGGCTCCCTGTGGATAGCCACCGCTATCAGAGCTTTGCCCGCGACAAAATCGTATGTGAGCACGATTGACCGTTTTCTTGCCCTTTTCCTTCTGGCAGAACCGCCACGATGATTACTCTTGCCCACATCTCCGACATTCACCTGTCCCCCCTGCCCCGGCTGGGCCTGCGCGATCTGGTGGGCAAGCGCCTGACCGGCTTTCTCAACTGGAAGCTCAAGCGCCATGGCGAGCTCAACAGCGAGACCCTGGTGCAATTGGTGCGGCACATGCAGGCGCAGAAGGCCGATTTCACCGCCGTCACCGGCGATCTCACCAATCTGGCCCTGCGCACCGAAGTGGCGCGCGCCGGCAAATGGCTGGAATCGCTGGGCGATAGCCGGCATGTCGCCGTGTGCCCCGGCAATCACGATGCCTATGTGCCCGGGGCGCTGGAGAGCGCCCAGGAAATCTGGGGCGATTACCTCAGGGGCGAAACCCTGGAAGGCCAGGCCTTCCCTTTTGTGCGCCGCGTCGGCGAGCTGGCCGTCATCTCCTGCTCCAGCGCCGTGCCCACCCCGCCCTTCCTCGCCATCGGCCGTTTCGAGGAAAGGCAGGCCACCCGCCTCGCCCGCATCCTCAAATTGCTGGGCGATGCCGGCTATTTCCGCGTCGTGCTGATCCACCATCCGCCCAATGCCGAATTGCAGCATCCCTCTTTCGGCCTCAAGGGCCACCGCATTTTCCGCCAGGTCGTCGCCAGCGAGGGCGCCGAACTCATCCTGCATGGCCATACCCACCGCTCCTCGATCCACCAGATTCCCGGCAAGAACCACGAAGTCCCGGTGATCGGCGTCGCCGCCGCCAGCGCCGCCCAGGGCGGCACGCTGGACGACCCGGCCCGCTACAATCTCTTCCGCATCGAAAAAGCCGGCGCCGGCTGGCAATGCACCATGCGCGAATTCGGCTTCCAGCGCCTCGGCAACGACATCGTCATGCGCATGCAGATGCGGATTTATTAGCGGGCGCCACTGCTCCCCCGCGAGGGTGACGAGCCTGATTTGGGCCAATCTGCCTGCCTTCTCGCCTCAAATCGCGCATTGGCGCGCTTTGCCCTGCGGAACGGCTCGAAGCCCACTCCCGCCACCGCCGCAAATCACCTATATTACGGACAAACCCAGCGAGTTGCCCGTGACCGAAATTTTCCGCATCGAGCGCCCCACCTTCGATCCCGCCACCGGCGAGGCCCGCTTCCCCTATCGGCTGAACGATCTCGGTTTCACCGAAATTCTCACCCTGCCCCCGGGCGCCGACACCATCGCCGCCGCCTCGCCGGCTTTCCGCAAGCTGCTCGATCTCACCGCGCTCGTCCTCGGCGTGTCCTATTTCAAGCTGCGCGCCCCTTTTGCCATCGAGGCCGCGGCAATTCCCCTCACTGCCGCCGAACGCGCCTTCGTCATCGATGTCTATGAAAACGGCCTCGGCGAATTCTACGCCCGCAACGAACTGGCGCGTTTCGGCAAGCTGGTCCTGACCGCCCCCGAGGATGCCGGACAGCCCCGGCCCGCGACCATCCTGCCCGACCGCACCCTGCTGCCCATCGGCGGCGGCAAGGATTCCCTGGTCAGCGTCGATCTGCTCAGCCATACCGGTGTGGATTTCACCCCCTTCGCCGTCAATCCCAAGGGCCCGATCCTCACCTCGGTGGAGGCCATCGGCGCCGCTCCGCTCTACGTCACCCGCAGCCTTGATCCGGAAATGATCCGGCTGGGCCAGGAGCCGGGCTATTATAACGGCCACGTGCCCTCGACCGCGATCAATTCCATGATCGCCGCCCTTTGCGCCCTGCTGTTCGGCTATAGCCAGGTCGTGCTGTCCAATGAGCGCTCCGCCAGCGAGGGCAATGTGGTCTTCGACGGGCGCGAGACCAATCACCAATATTCCAAATCGCTGGGCTTCGAACTGCTGATCGCCGATACGCTCGCCAACGCCACCGGCGGCGCCTTGAAATATTTCTCCCTGCTGCGCCCCTATTCGGAAGCGCGCATCGCCTCGCTTTTCACCCAGAGCCGGCAATTCGACAGCGTCTTTTCCAGCTGCAACCGTAATTTCCGCCTGACCGGCAATGATGGCCCGCTCTGGTGCGGCACCTGTCCCAAATGCCATTTCGTCTTCCTGATCTTCGCGCCCTTCATGTCCAAACAGCGCCTGCTCGGCATTTTCGGCCGGAACCTGCTCGATGAACCGGCCAATGAGCATTCCTTCCGCGAATTGGCCGGGCTGACCGGCCAGAAGCCCTGGGAATGCGTCGGCGAAATTCTCGAGGCCGCCGCCTGCCTCTACACCCTGACCCGCCATGCCGACTGGCACGAAGACGCGGTGGTTCGTGCGGTGAAAGCCGATCTGTTCGCCCAATATGGCGAGGAGAAACTGCAACGCGCCATGGCCGAATGCCTGACCGACAGCCGCGACCATCACATTCCGCCGGCTTTGGCGGCCAAGGTGGCGGCCTATGCGGTTTGACGAACCGGTCCTGCTCTATGGCGCCGGCAAGGAAGCGCTGTCCACCCGCGCCTTTCTCCAGGCCCGCCAGCCCGATCTCAAGGTCTTCGTCGCCGTCGATAGCGGCGACGCCAATATTCCCGACACCGAACAGATAGCCGCCGCCGCGCTGCCCGACGCCATCGCGGCGCGTCGCTTCGGCCTCATCGTCAAAAGTCCCGGCGTCTCTCGCTACAAGCCGGTTTTCGCTCTCGCCCAATCCGCCGGCATCCCGGTCACCTCCAATCTCAATCTATGGGGCGCCGCCTATCGGCAGGGCCGCTACGTCATCGCCATCACCGGCACCAAGGGCAAATCCACCACCGCGACCCTGGCACATCTGATGCTCACCCATTCGGGCGTGGATGCCGGCCTCGCCGGAAATGTCGGTCTCGCCCCGCTCGATATCGCCGACCGGCACGCCGTGATCCTGTTCGAGCTCTCCAGCTACCAGACCGCCGACATGGATTTTTTGCCCGATATGGCGGCGATCACCAATCTTTACCCCGAACATGTCGACTGGCATGGCTCGGTCGAACGCTATTACGCCGACAAGCTGCATTTGGTGGACCGCGACGGCCCATTCGCCATCGCCCTGGGGGCCGCCGCCAGCGGCAATGCATTGGTGGCCGGGGCCATCCGCGACCCGTCCCGGCTGCTTCCCGAGCTGACGGCGGACGAGGCCGGAGCCATCGAAGATGCCGCCGCCCGGTCGCGACTGCGCGGCGCCCATAATCTCGACAATGCTCGCCTCGCCGCCCGGATCGCCCTCGGCGCCGGCGGGACGCTGGCTGGCGTGTTGCAGGGCATCGCCGCCTTCCGCCCCCTGCCCCACCGGCTGGAAGAGCATGTTTTCGGCGACATCGTTGCGGTCGATGATTCCATCTCCACCACGCCCGAGGCCACCAAGGCGGCCCTTGCCGCCTATCCCGGACGCCGCATCGCCCTCATCGCCGGCGGCCACGAACGCCAGCAGGATTATAGCGGCCTGGCGGATCAGCTCGCCCGGCGCGGCGTCACCACGCTCGCCACCCTGCCCGTCACCGGCGACAGACTGGCCCGCGCCACCCGCGACCGGGCGCCGGCAATTCTGGTTCTCGAAGCGCCGGACCTCGACGCGGCTCTGGCGGCCCTCGCCGCGCAGCGGCAACGGTTCGACACGCTGATCCTCTCGCCCGGCGCGCCCTCCTACAATCAGTTCAAGAATTTCGAGCAGCGCGGCGCCCGCTTCGTCGATCTTTGCCGCCAGTTCTTCCTGCCGGCGCCGGGCTGACCGGGCCGTCATGAAATCCCTAAAACGCCCCCATCAGCGCCGCCACCGGGACGCCGGCCGAGAGCAGGGCGATGCGGATATCGCTCAACAGGATCTCATCGGCGATGCGCAGGTGAAGCTGGGGCATGATACCATTGGCGCGAAAACTGGCATGGTCGAGGATCCGTGGCAGATAGCGATTGACGATATCGCTGTCCCTCAAGCCCTGCCCGGCCATCACCGCCAGGATCGGCCCCAATTCGCGGTCCGCCTCCGCATAAATCTCCGCATAGTCCACCGCCGAAAGGTAATCGCCATCCCGCAGCGCCTCCAGCGCCGGCACGCAGAAATACCAGGGCGGCGGGTTCGGGCTGTCCGTCATGAGACGCGCGGCCAGCCGCTCGGCGGCTTCATGGCGGCCCAGCAAAGCCAAATGGCGCGCCCGGCCGGCTAAGGCATCATTGTTTGCCGGATTGATCTGCAAGGCGGTGCCATAGGACGCTTCCGCCTGCTCGCCCTGCCCGGTCAGCTCGTAAAACCGCGCCCGCTGCTCCCAGACGAAAGCGCTGACCGGCGCCGCCTTCACGGCGGCGGCCAGCAGGTCGTCGGCCCAGGCCTGCCGCTCTTCGGACGGCATGTCCTGGGCCAGGTCATCGCTTATGCCTTCGACGCTCAGACTGGCCCGTGCCGCCATCGCCTGACCTGTCCGGCCGGCGCGCTCGCCCAGAGAGTCGAAACAATGCAGCGCCTTTTCTCCCGCGCTCTGCGTCTCGCGCTCCCGGTAAAGATCGAACAGCACCCGGCAGATATAGAGGTTTTCGCCCCCTGAATTCGCGACATAATCGGCGAGCAGCGCCCGGGATCGCCCAAATAGCGGGCCGCGCGGGCTGCCGAGCACCACGCTCAGCCTGTCCGACACGTAGCTCAGCAGATCGGCGCGCGTCGTCTCGGCGCTGCCCAGCGCGATTGCCTTGTTCCACACCACCGCACCGGTCGTCATCTCAGTGAGGATCGCGCTATATTGCAGCCCGCCGCCGACCCGCCGGATTATGCCGCTCAATACATAATCGAAATCCCGGTCCTCTGCGCCGGCGGCGCTGGCCCCGCCGCCATAGCGCACCGAGATCATCTCGAATCGATCCAGCGCATTCGTCAGCGCAACCGACAATCCAGCCGCCATGCTCAGATCGGCAATATCGCCGGTCAGGCTCTTGAATTCCGTCACCAGCACTGCCGGTCGCACGATCCGTCCCGTGTCCGGCAGGGTTACGCCGTCACGCGGCCCCCAGGTGGAAAAGGCATAGGCCATGATGGCCAGGCCCGTGGTCAGCACCGCCAGCACAAACCAGGAGATCGAAAGCGCCTGCGGGCGCGCGGGCGGCGGCGGAGCAGCCGGCGCTGCATTTTCCGCTTCGACTGGCGCGGCCCCGGCCAGTTGATCCCGACGGATAAAGGCCGGCACATAGCGGCCGGTGGGCAGCACGATGCGGATATTTTCTTCCGCACCCGCCTCGCGATAATATTGGTCGAGCAATCTTCTCAGCCGGCGCGCCTGCACCCGCACGATGGGATCGACCTGCGGGTCGAAATCCGGCGGGCGACCGAAAACGTCGACCGCGATCGAATAGGCCTTGATGCCCTGGGCCTCGCCGTTGAGCTTGCGCTCGACGATATAGCGGAGGAACTTGGCCAATTGCCCCGAGCGGGCCATGTCCGGCCAGGCCAGCAAGCGTTGCAGGGCCTCGGCCGTTTCCTCGTCGCCTGGCTCGCCGTCGGACACCCGGGACCCCCTCCGTAACGAGGCCGATTGTGACTCTTTACATGTAAAATACAACCCGCGTTACCGGTGTTTTACCCCGATTTGCCTTTGCGGCACGTTCCTCATGGCGCATAGGGCGGCCCGTCATGCCATGGGCGCGACATGCGCGCCGGCGGCCAGGCCCCGCTCGGCCCTGTTCTACAACCCTGTTCACCACCCCATCCGGTGCCAAAGCGTGCGGGACGGATTCCGTATTCTGCATGTATTGGCCTGCACGACGCAGGACTTGAGGTGACCATTGTACGCGCAAATCCCCGACCCGCCCTTTATGGCGCTGATCGATGACGACGATCATTCGGCCTATCTGCTGACCCGCATGCTGGCGGCCCATGACGCGCCCGCCATCCGGCACTTTGCCAGCGGCGCGGCAGGCGAGGAGGCCCTGGCCGCCATCCTTGCGAGCCCCGGCGTCACCTGGCCCGGTCTGGTCCTCATCGACCTCAAGGCCCATAGCGGCGCCAATCTGGAATTTGTCGTCCGCAACCATGCAATGCTACGGCAGAAGGGCATTCCTCTCGCCGTCATGTCCGCTCCCATCGACCAGGCGGGCCGGCAGGCTCTCCACGATGCTGGCGCGGCAAATGTGTTTTTCAGGCAGGCCGAACTCGTTGCCTATCGGCATGAGGCGGCAGCCATTGTCAGTTTCTGGGCACGTCATCAGTGCCTGGATGCGGTTGGCATGTAGCTCCTGCGTCCACAGGCTGCATGCCTCGGCGGAGAGTGACGCTGCATTCCGGTTCCACCGGTCTGCATTCCCAAGTGTCTCTCTCCGCCATCGGATCCGGATCGGCAGCTTGCACCGCTGACGGTCTGGAGCGCTGGCTGGCCCGGATGCCGCCGGCGCTGGGTCACGGATGCGGCTCCTCCCGGCTGCGTTCGTATGGGGGGAGAAGCCGATGGCCTTGCGGGATATGTCCCTCGATCCCGCGAGACCTGCCTGAAGTTTCTCCCCGCTTCCCATATTCAGGGCCGCTGGGGCGGCTCCTCGCTCTTGTGCCCCACCACCCGGTGGGCGAAGGCCCGAAGCGCCGCCAGCACCAGAACGGCGAAGATCGCCACCAGTCCGGCAATGACATAAAAGCCCAGCGCCGTTGCCACGCCGACCGCGCCGGCCAACCACATGCCGGCGCCGGTCGTCAGCCCCTGCACATTGCTGCCGCTGCGGAAAATCGCCCCGGCGCCGAGAAAGGCGATGCCGGCGGTGACCGCTTCAACCGCCCGAATGGGATCGGCCCGCGTTCCCACCGGCCCGCCCTCGATTGTATGGAAGATCTCGAAGGCGAGAATGGTGAACAATGCCGCCGCCACCGAAATCAGGATATGGGTGCGCAGCCCGGCCTCGGCGGTATTGATCTCGCGCTCGAAACCGATCATGGCGCCGAAAATCGCCGCCATCAGCAGCCGCAGCGCGATGATGTGCTGGGGAAGATAGGTTTCGACCAGCCCGAAACTATTGCCGACATCCATGGGGCACCTGAGACCGTGACGCTGCCCTGACAACACCGCCAATGCCCGCAGGTTCCCTGAAGCCGGATCGGAAATCCGCGCTAGACGGTCTTCAGCCAGCCGCCATCGACGAAATAGGTGCTGCCGGTCGAATAGCTGGCCTTGTCCGAGCACAGGAAGACGAAGAAATTCGCCACTTCCTCCGGCGAGGCGAAGCGTTTCATGCCGCCCGCCTCGTCGGCGACGCCTTGCAGATGCGCCTCATAACCATCCTCGCCGGCGATCTGCTTGGCGGTCTTGATCCAGTCCGGCGTCAGCACCAGGCCCGGATTGACCGTGTTGACGCGGATATTGTCGCCCACCACCTCATTGGCCAGCGTCTTGGAGAACATCATCAGCGCCGCCTTGGTGGTGTTGTAGATCGGCTCGTACCAGAGCGGCTGCACCGCGCAGATCGAGGCATTGTGCAAGATGGCCCCACCGCCCCGCGCCTTCATCGCCGGCACCAGGCCGCGCGCCAGCCGCACCGCCGCCATCACATGCAGGTCCCAGTAATATTGCCACTTGGCATCGTCGGCCTGCTGGATGGTTTCGTTCGATCCGGTGCCGGCATTATTGATGAGGATATCGGCCCCGCCAAAGGCCGCCATCACCCCCTCGATCACCGCATCGCATCCCGCGGCGCTGGCGACATCGGCGGCGATGGCGACGGCGCTGACGCCATGGCTCGCGGCGAGGCGATCCGCTTCGCGCCGTCCGCGTTCGCCGTCCCGGCCGACCAGCGCCAGATGGCAGCCCTCCGCCGCCAGTCCCTCGGCGATCGCCAGCCCGATTCCGACCGTGCCGCCGGTGATGATTGCGGCCTTGCCCTTGAGCCCCAGATCCATTCGCTCCCCCTATTCCGCCGCGACGCGGATTTGCAGCTTCACATCGCTCGGCCGCGCCTCCACCGCCCGCTCGAACGCCTCGATAGCATCGTCGAACGCGAAGGTTTCGGAAATCAGCGGCTTCAAATCCACCTTGCCCGAGCCGATCAGCGCGATGGCGCGGTCATATTGATGGGCGTAGCGGAACACGTTCTCGATCCGCACTTCCTTGACCGAGGCGCCGGCAATATCGACCGCCACCGGCTCGACCGGCAGCCCGACGACGACGATGGCCCCGCCCGGGCGCGGCAATTCCATAATAGTCTGCCAGGCGCGCGGCGAGCCCGAGCATTCGAACACCACATCGGCGCCCCAGCCCTCGGTGAGCCGCGCCACTTCCTCAACCAGGTCCTGCTCGGCTATATTGACCGGAACGATGCCCTGATAGCGCGCCGCGATGTCGAGCTTGGGCTGCGCCAGATCGGCGATGATCACCCGGGCGCAACCGCCCGCCAGGGCGGCCAGGGCCACCATGGTGCCGATCGGCCCGGCGCCGAGCACCACGGCAATATCGCCCGGCTGGATGCGCGCCTTGCTGGCCGCCTGCATGCCCACGGCGAAGGGCTCGACCATGGCGCCCTCGGCAAAGCTGACCTGGTCCGGCAGCTTGAACGTGTAATTGGCCGGATGCACCACTTCGGGCGTCAGTACGCCATGCACCGGCGGCGTCGCCCAGAACCGCACCGCCGGATCGACATTATACATGCCCAGCCGGCTGGCTCGCGAGTTGGCATCGGCAATGCCCGGCTCCATGCAGACGCGGTCGCCGATTTTGAGATGGGTCACCCCCTCCCCGGTTTCCACGATCGTGCCCGCCGCCTCATGGCCCAATACCATCGGCTCGCGAACCACGAAGCCGCCGATCCGCCCATGGGTGTAATAATGCACGTCCGATCCGCAGACCCCCACGGTGTGAATGGCGATCCTGACCATCCCCGGGCCGACATCAAGCGGCATGTCGATGTCGCGCAAGGCCAGTTCGTGTTGACGTTCCAGCACCAGCGCGCGCATCCTGGCCATCAGGTCCTCCTCGGCAGACCTGCGAGCATTAGCGCATCGTCCGGGCGAATGCCAGATCGCCCCTGCGGTCAGGCCGGCGCCGGCTGCAGAATAGAAAACACCAGGAAGATGATGGCGAAAACCACGATGATCAGCGTCGTGGAAATCATCAAGACGCGCAGGTTCATCTTGCGCGGATTGCCCTGCCGCACTTCCGTCGTGTTCTTGTCCGGGTCATAGGTTTCCATGTAAAGCTCCAGGTTCCGTTGGAATCCAACGCCTGCCATACATGCCGGTTCCCTTGCTGCGTCACGAGGGCTTGACGGCGACCGGGCGGCGATAAAGGCTCTGGCATGATCAGCCCCTCCTCCACCCCCTCGCCCGAATTGCTCACCCGCATGATTATGGCCGGCCAGGGCAAGGTCCCCGCCGACCTCGTCATCCGCGATGTCGGCCTGCTCGACGTGATCACCGGCGCGGTGAATGTCACCGATATCGCCATCGTCGCCGACCGCATCGTCGGCGCCCACGGCGCCTATGAGGGGCGCGCAATCGTCGATGGCGCCGGCCGTTACGCCGTGCCCGGCTTCATCGATACGCATCTGCATATCGAATCCTCGCTGGTTACCCCGCTGGAATTCGACCGCTGCGTCTTGCCCCATGGCGTCACCACCGTGCTCTGCGATCCGCACGAAATCGCCAATGTCCTGGGCGCGGAGGGCATAAGCTATTTCCTCGACAGCGCCGAACGCACCATCATGGATGTGCGGGTCAATCTGTCCTCCTGCGTGCCCGCCACCTCCTTCGAGACCGCCGGCGCCCAACTCGAAATCGACGACCTCCTGCCCTTCCGCGACCATCCCAAAGTGGTCGGGCTGGCGGAAATGATGAACTTTCCCGGCGTGCTCAATGCCGATCCCGGCATCATCGCCAAGCTGGCCGCCTTCCAGAACGGCCATATCGATGGCCACGCCCCATTGCTGCTCGGGCAAGCCCTTAACGGCTATCTCGCCGCCGGCATCCGCACCGATCACGAGGCCACCAGCGCCGCCGAGGCCCGCGAGAAGCTCGCCAAGGGCATGGCCATCCTCATCCGCGAAGGCTCGGTCTCCAAGGATCTGGAAGCCCTCGCCGAGATCCTCGACGAAAACACCTCCAGTTTCGTCGCTCTGTGCACCGACGACCGCAATCCCCTCGACATCGCCGAGGAAGGCCATCTCGACAGCTCCATCCGCCGCCTCATCGCCATGGGCCGCCCGCTGCATCACGTCTATCGCGCCGCCAGCCATTCCGCCGCCCGCATTTTCGGGCTCCGCGACCGTGGCCTGGTCGCCCCCGGCTGGCGCGCCGATATCGTCCTGGTCGACAACCTCGAAACCTGCCGCGTCTCCGATGTCATTGCCGCCGGCCGGCTGGTCACCCCCGATCTGTTCGATCGTCGCGGCTCCGTCGAGCCGGTGGGTCTCCGCTCGATGCAAGCCCGGCCCGTCAATGCCGAGGCTTTCGTCACCGCGCCGAAGCCCGGCCAGAACCGCGTGCCGGTTATCGGCGTCAAACCCGGCCTCATCCTCACCTTCCGCGAAGAAGCCAGCCTCGCCGTCACCGATAAGGGCCTGCAACCCGATCTCGACGCCGATGTCATCAAGCTCGCGGTCATCGAGCGCCACGGCAAGAACGGCAATATCGGCCGGTCCTTCGTCACCGGCTTCGGCCTCAAGCGCGGCGCCATCGCCTCCTCGGTCGGCCATGACAGCCACAACATCACCGTTGTCGGCGCCGACGATGCCGACATGGCCTTGGCGGTTAATCGGCTGATCGAGCTGGGCGGCGGCTTCGTCACCGCCGATAACGGCAAGGTCACCGCCGAACTGGCCCTGCCCATAGCCGGCCTCATGAGCCTCAAGAGCTTCGAGGACGTCGCCCAGGACCTCCGCCTCCTCCGCGATGCCGCCAAGGCGCTCGGTTGCATCCTGCCCGAACCGTTCCTCCAGGTCGCCTTCCTCGCCCTGCCCGTCATTCCCCATCTCAAAATGACCGACAGGGGCCTGTTCGACGTCGATCGCTTCGATTTCGTCAGTTGAAATTGAGCTGAACGGCGTCATTCCCGCGAAAGCGGGAACCTCTGTTACAATAATGAAGGCCCCCGCTTTCGCGGGGGTGACACCAGGAAAACGAAGCAGCCAAGAAACCACGCCGGAAGGAAACGCCGTCAAAGCCCCGATCAGGATGCCTATCGAAAGAAAGAGGGGACCTGTTCAACCACGGCGTCATTCCCGCGAAAGCGGGAACCTCGGTTACAATAACGAAGGCCCCCGCCTGCGCGGGGGCCACACCGGGAAAAGCGAAACAGCCCACAGGCGAAATGGACTGCCCGACCGGGTGATCGCCCCAAAACCGCCGCTCGTCACCCTCGCGCTTGACGCGAGGGTTCTTTGTCAGCAGCCCCAGTCTATTTCCGGTCCCGCGCCTTCACCTTGCGCCGCGCCGCATGCAGGATCGGCTCGGTATAGCCGCTGGGCTGGTCGGCGCCATGCAGCGCCAGGTCGAGGGCGGCAGTGAACGCCACGGACTGGAAGTTCTCCGCCATGGGCCGATAGATCGGGTCGCTTTCATTCTGCTGGTCGACCACGCTGGCCATGCGCTCGAATACGGCAGTCACCTCGTCGCGGCTGACCAGTCCATGGCGCAGCCAATTGGCCACGGCCTGGCTGGAAATCCGGCAGGTGGCACGGTCTTCCATCAGCCCGACATCGTTGATGTCCGGCACCTTGGAACAGCCGACGCCCTGCTGCACCCAGCGCACCACATAGCCGAGAATGCCCTGGGCGTTGTTTTCCAGCTCGCGGATGATTTCCTCGTGGCTCAGCGCATCGGACGCCTGCACCGGCATGGAGAACAGCTCCGCCAGCGGCGGCAGAGGCTGGTTGTGGCGCCGCTTCTGCGCCTCGAACACGTCCACCTGATGATAATGCAGCGCATGCAGCGTTGCGGCCGTCGGCGACGGCACCCAGGCCGTATTGGCCCCGGAACTGGGATGGCCGATCTTGGCCTCCAGCATCGCCGCCATATCGTCGGGCCGCGCCCACATGCCCTTGCCGATCTGGGCCTTGCCGGAGAAGCCGGCGGCCAGGCCGATCAGCACATTGCGGTCTTCATAGGAGCCGATCCAGCGCTCGTCCTTGATCTCGTCCTTGCGCAGCACCGCCCCGGCTTCCATCGAGGTATGGATTTCATCGCCCGTGCGGTCGAGGAACCCGGTATTGATGAAGAATACCCGGGCGCGCGCCTCGTAGATCGCCGCCTTGAGATTGGCCGAAGTCCGGCGCTCCTCATCCATGATGCCGATCTTGATGCGGTTCGGCTCCAGGCCGAGGAAATTCTCCACCGAGGCAAAAATCGCGCAGGCAAAGGCCACTTCCTCGGGGCCATGCATTTTGGGCTTGACCACATAGATCGCACCGTTGCGGGCATTATTGCCCTTGTCATGCAGGGCGCAGAGCGCGGTCAGCGCCGCATCCATCAGCCCCTCGCCCACCGGCTTGCCGTCGAGCAGCACCGCATCGGTGGTCATCAGATGGCCGACATTGCGCACCAGCAGCAGCGACCGGCCCTTGAGCACCAATTCCTGGCCATTGACGTCCTTATAGGTCCGGTCGCCCTTGAGCCTGCGGGTCACCGACTTGCCGCCCTTCTCGAACGTGTCCTCCAGCGTGCCGTCCATCAGCCCGAGCCAATTGCGATAGACCCCGACCTTGTCCTCGGCATCCACCGCCGCGACCGAATCCTCGCAATCCTGGATCGTGGTCAGCGCCGCCTCGACGACGACATCGCTGAGGCCGGCGGCATGGGCCGCGCCGATCGGCGTGTCCGGGGCGATGATCAGCACCACATGCAGCCCGTTATGGCGCAGGACGATTTCTCCTGCCTGCTCGGTGCCGCCATAGCCCACGAAAGCCGATGGATCGCGCAGTCCCGTTTGCCCCGTCGGCAGGTCCACCGCGAAAATCCGGCTCTCGCCGTCCTTGATCACATGATAGCCGGTCGCATCGGCATGGCTTCCCGTGGCCAATGGAAAGGTCTCGTCCAGGAACGCCGCCGCCCGCGCCACCACTTCGGCGCCACGCGCCGGATTATATTGCTTGCCCGGCGCCAATTCGCCATCGCGGCTCACCGCGTCGGTGCCATAAAGCGCGTCGTAGAGCGACCCCCAGCGCGCATTGGCGGCATTGAGCGCATAGCGGGCATTCGATACCGGCACCACTAGTTGCGGCCCGCAGATCGTGGCGATTTCCGGGTCCAGCCCCTCGGTCTCGATGCTGAACTCGCCCGGCTCCTCGACCAGATAGCCGATCCGGCGCAAAAAGGCCTCATAGCCGGCCGGATTGTTGGCGACCGGCCCGTTCTGGCGATGCCAGTCGTCGACCTGCCCCTGCAATTCGTCGCGCCGCGCCAGCAGACGGGCATTGGTCGGCACATGCTCGGCCAGCATGGCGGCAAAGCCGTCCCAGAATTGTTCTTGTGTAACCGGCGTGCCCGCCAGCGCCTCCTTCTCGACAAAATCCACCAGCAGCGGATGCACGGAAAGGCCGGATCTCGTCTGATATTCAGTCATGCCAGATGTCCTTGGGAAACAGCTTTGGCGACAGCTTTAGGCCATCGTCGCGGGCGTCACAACCCGCCTAGGGTGGACTTCGCCCTTGCGCCGGCGACATAGACCTCGGCCACCGCCCGGTCGTCGCCCAGCGTCTGGAGCACGAATAATTCCTCGGCCAGGGTCTCGGCATTGGCCATGCGCATCCGCATGGTCGGCGTCGCCCTGGCATCGAGCACCACCAGGTCCGCCGCCCGCCCCGGCGCAATGGCGCCGATGGTCCGTTCCAGTCCCAGCGCCTCGGCATTGCCCAGCGTCGCCATATGGAAGGAGGCGAACGGATTGAGCCGCTGCCCCTGTAATTGCAATACCTTGTAGCCCTCGTCCAGTGTGCGCAGCATGGAAAAGCTGGTGCCGCCGCCGATATCGGTGGCAATGCCGATCCGCACCCCGTTGTTCAGCAGCCGCTCGCGGTCGAACAGGCCCGAGCCCAGGAAGAGATTGGAGGTCGGGCAGAACACCGCCACCGAACCGGTTTCGGCCAGAATGCCGGTCTCGCGATGATTGAGATGGATGCAATGGCCCAATAGCGTCTTGCGCCCCAGCAGGCCGTAATGCTCATAGATGCCCGTATAATCCGGCGCCTCCGGGTACAGCTCCATCGAATAGGAAATCTCGGCGTCGTTCTCGCTGAGATGGGTCTGCACATAGGCTTCGGGATGTTCTGCGACCAGCGCCCGCGCCGCCTCCATCTGTGCGGGCGTCGAGGTGATGGCGAAGCGCGGCGAGATGGCATAGAGCCCCCTGCCCCGCCCATGCCAGCGCGCGATCAGCGCCTTGGAATCGTCATAGCTCGATTGCGCGTCGTCGCAGAGCCCTGCCGGCGCATTGCGATCCATCATCACCTTGCCGCCGACCATCAGCATGTTGCGCCTTTGCGCCTCGGCGAAGAACGCATCCACCGAGCGCGGATGGCTGGAGCAATAGGCCACCGCGCTGGTGGTGCCGTGCCGGATCAGCGCATCGTAGAAATCCACCGCCACCGCATCGGCATGGCCCTGCTGGCTGAACTTCTGTTCCTCGATGAACGTATAGGTATTGAGCCATTCCAGCAGCGATCCGGCATAGGCGGCGGTGATCTGGCTCTGCACATAATGCAGGTGCAGGTCGATGAAGCCGGGCAGGATCAGGTTGGGCCTATGGTCGATGACCACGGCGCCGGAAATGTCCGCCGCCGAAAAATCCCCCAAGGCGACAACGCTGCCATCCTCGATGCTGACCGCGCCGTCTTCGAGATAGAGATAGCTGTCCGCATCGTCCAGGCCCTGCGGCGCCCGGTGAAAGCTCAAGACCCGCCCGCGCAGAATGGTGCGGCTCATGACCCCGAGCCCTCGCGATACCATTCCACCAGCAAAGCCCGCTCCGCCCCGGTCATCTCCGTGACATTGCCCGGCGGCATCGCATGGCTCCACCCGGCCTGGATGGCGATCTCATGGGCGTGGTTGGCAATGGCCACGTCATTGTCGAGAATGACATTCTTGGGCGCCTGATAAATGCCCTCATGCACCGGCTCGGCCGTATGGCACATGGCGCAGCGGGTCTGTACCGCGAGGCTCGCCGCCGCGAAATGTCCGGTCTGCATGAAGCGCTCGCCCGCCGCCGTCGGCAGCGTTTCATCGCCCATGCCCGGCAATTTCGGCGCCGTCGACAGCCAGGCGATGACCAGCATCAGCACCACGGCCATTCCCCAGGTCCAGTGCGGATTGCCCTTCCGGGCGTGGCGGGTGTTGAAATAATGCCGGATGACGACGCCGACCAGGAAGATCAGCGAGGCGATGATCCAGTTCCACTGCGTGGCGAAAGCCAGCGGGTAATGGCTGGACAGCATGAAGAAGATCACCGGCAGGGTCAGGTAATTGTTATGCAGCGAGCGCTGCTTGGCGATGACGCCATATTTGGCGTCCGGCACCCGCCCCGCCTTCAAGTCCGCCACCACTTTTCTCTGGTTGGGAATGATGATCATCGCCACATTGGCGGTCATGATCGTGGCGGTGAACGCGCCCATATGCAGCATGGCGGCGCGGCCGGTGAACAATTGCGTATAGCCCCAGCTCATCGCCACCAGGATGGCGAACAGCACCAGCATCAGCCCGGTGGTGGATTGCCCGATCGGCGACTTGCACAGCGCGTCGTAAAGCAGCCAGCCGAGCACGATGGAGCCGATCGAGAGCAGGATCGCCACCCAATTGGCCACGTCCAGCACATTACGGTCGACCAAATAGAGGTCGGCGCCCACATAATAGAGCAATGCCAGCAGCATGGCCCCGGACAGCCAGGTCGCATAGCTCTCCCATTTAAACCAGGTCAGATGCTCGGGCAGGAATTCCGGCGCCACCAGATATTTCTGAATGTGGTAGAAACCCCCGCCATGCACCTGCCATTCCTCGCCATGCGCCAGCGGCGGCAGGCTCGGGGTCTTGCGCAGGCCCAGGTCCAGCGCGATGAAATAAAAGGACGAGCCGATCCAGGCAATGGCCGTCACCACATGCAGCCAGCGCACGGCGAACATCGCCCATTCATAGAAAATCGCCAGATCGCCCATTCCAGCCTCATACTCGATTTGCCCCTCGCCCCTGGTGGGAGAGGGTGGTTTTGTCCGCGTTCAGCGGACGAAACCGGGTGAGGGGTTTTTCCCGCATGTCAGCTGCCAGCGGAAATGATTCCCCAACCGCCTGCGCCCCCCTCCCCCTTGAGGGGAGGGCCGGGGTGGGGGTGCTGCGTTTCCTACATATCCGCAGCCTCGCCCTCGCTCCGCCACCCCCAATCCTCCCCTCAAGGGAGAGGGAGAGCAGCTAAACAGACCAGGCCGGCGCCTCACGCCGGCCTGCCGGCATGAACGCCTTTAGGCCTTCACGCCTTCCACATACCAATCCATGGCCCACAGCCCGGCATCGTCGATGGTTTCGCCGGCCGCCGCGCGTTCGGTGCCGGTATTGTCGACGATCGGCCCGGTAAACGGATGCAGCGAGCCATCGACAATGCCGTTCTTGACCGCTTCGGCGGCTTCCACCACTTCGGCGGGAATCTTCTCGTTATAAGGCCCGATCACCACTTCGCCGGCGGCAATGCCCGGCCAGCTGTCATCGGACACCCAGTTACCGGCCTGCACGTCCTTGACCACCTGGATATAATGGGGTGCCCAGACGTCGATGATCGCGGAAAGATGCGCATTGGGGGCGAAGGCGCTCATATCGGCGCCCTGGCCGAAGCCGCCGATAATGCCGCGCTCCTCGGCCACCTGCAGCGCCGCCGGACCGTCGGAATGCTGCGAGATGATGTCGGCGCCCTGATCGATCAGCGCGCGGGTGGCGTCCGATTCCTTGGCTGGATCGTGCCAGCTCGAGAGCCACACGACATTGACCGTGATCTCGGGATTGACCTTGCGGGCCGCCAGCGTGAAGGCGTTGATGCCCATCACCACTTCGGGGATCGGGAACGTGCCGATATAGCCGATATTATTGGTCTTGCTCAGATGGCCGGCCAGGGTGCCCATGACGGCGCGGCCTTCATGGAAGCGGGCATTATAGGTGCCGACATTGTCCGAGCGCTGATAGCCGGTGGCGTGTTCGAAGATCACGTCGGGGAATTCGCGGGCCACCTTGATCACGTAGTCGCCGAAGCCGAAGCTGGTGGCGAAGATGATCTTGTTGCCCTGCTGGGCCAGTTCGCGCAGCACGCGTTCGCAGTCCGGGCCTTCCGGCACGCTTTCCACAAAGGTGATCTCGACCTGGTCGCCGAATTCTTCTTCCAGCGCCTGGGCGCCGACCCAATGGCCATAGGTCCAGCCATTGTCGTCCTTGGGACCGACATTGACGAACCCGATCTTGAGCGGGCCGTCCTGGGCGAAGGCGAGCGAGCTCGCCAGCGGCAGGGCCAGGCCCGCGGCGCCGAGCTTGAGCGCTGTGCGGCGGGTGATGATGGTCATTTTGTTCTCCTTGACTGAAAACTGTTGTTGCTAGTCTTTTTATTGGCCGGGCATGAAAGGCTTGCCCAGGCAGGCGGGCGCTGCCGAATGTCCGGAACGCCGCAGCGAGATCAGCACCAGAACGATGATCGTCGCCAGATAGGGGAGCGCTGCCCAGAATTCGGACGGCAACAGACCCATGCTGCCCGAGGCTTTGGTATAAAGCTCGATGGTCATCACGAGTCCGAAGAGATAGGCGCCGGCCAGCAGGCGGAACGGCCGCCAGGCGGCGAACACCACCAGCGCCAGCGCGATCCAGCCGCGCCCGGCGGTGAGCTTCTCGGCCCATTGCGGCGTGAGCAGCAGCGGAAAGCAACTGCCCGCAATGCCGGCCATCGCCCCGCCGAACGCCACCGCGGCATAGCGCACGCCGATGACCGAATAGCCGATGGAATGGGCGGAGAAATCGTTCTCGCCCACCGCGCGCAGGATCAGGCCCGCCCGGGTCTTGTTGAGGAAGAACCAGACGGCGAAGACCAGGATCAGCGAGAAATAGACCAGCGGGCTATGGCCGAAGATCAGCCGCCAGATGGGATGGCTCGCCAGCTCCGCCGGAAACACCGAGCGGAAGATATCGATGGGCCGGCCCGTATAGCCCTGGCCGAACAAGGCCGAGAAACCGGTGCCGAAAATGGTCAGCGCCAGCCCGGTGGCCACCTGGCTTGCCGACAGGGTCAGCGTCAGGAAGGCGAAGATCATCGAGGATGCGGCGGCGGCCAAAGCGGCGCAGCCAATGGCCAGCCAGGGATTGCCGCTCGTATAGGTCACGGCGAAGGCGACCACCGCGCCGATCAGCATCATGCCCTCGACGCCCAGATTGAGCACGCCGCTCTTTTCCACCACCAATTCGCCCAAGGCGGCGATCAGGATCGGCGTGGAGGCGCCGATCAGGGTGAAGATGATGGGGATCAACAGGTCCATGCTCATCGCGCGATCTCCACTTCGGCCCTGGCGCCGAGGCGCAGCCGATAGCGCACCAGGACGTCGCTGGCCAAAAGGAAGAACAGCATCATCGCCTGGAAAATGCCCACCGCCGCGACCGGCAGCTTGATCGTCGTCTGCGCCACCTCGCCGCCGACCACGGCCACCGCCATGGCCAGCCCGGCGAAAATGATTCCTATCGGATGCAGCCGCCCGAGAAAGGCCACGATGATGGCGGTGAAGCCGTAATTGGTCGGGAAGGACGGCACCATGCGCCCGAACGGTCCCGCCGCTTCCAGCACCCCCGCCAGCCCCGCCAGCGCGCCGCCGGTCAGCAGCGCCAGCCAGATCGTGCGATTGACCGAAAAGCCACCATAGCGCGCCGCGCTGGGCGCCGCCCCGACCACCTTGATCTGGTAGCCGAACACCGACCGGCTCATGAAGAACCAGGCTCCCAGAGCCACGATGATGGCGATGGGCACGCCCAGATGCACGATGGTTCCGGGCACCACACGCGGCAGCATCTGGTCGCCGGTAAACATCCGGGTCTGCGGGAAACCGAAGCCCATCGGGTCCTTCCAGGGCCCGATGACCAGATAGTTCAGCAATTGGATGGCCACATAGGTCAGCATCAGGCTGGTGAGGATTTCATTGACCTGCAGCCGGGTCCGCAAAAAGGCCGGCACCGCCGCCCAGGCCATGCCCCCCGCCATGCCGGCGACGATCATCAGCGGCAAGATCCAGGCGCCGCTCATGTCGCGCGTCAGCAGCGCCACCCCGGTTGCCGCCAGCCCGCCCAGCACATATTGGCCCTCGGCTCCGATATTCCACACATTGGCGCGATAGCCGATGGCAAGGCCCACCGCGATGATGATCAGCGGCGCCGACTTGACCGCCAGGTCCTGCCATTTGAGCGGGTTGAGCAGCGGAGTGAGGAAAATCTCCCGCACCGCTCCCACGCCGTCATAGCCGATCAGAGAAAATACCAGCGCGCCCACCAGCGCCGTCACCAGCACCGCCCCGATCGGCGACAGGTAGAGCATGGTCTTGGAGGGTTCGAGGCGCTTTTCGAGGCGTATCTGCATCATGCCGCCTCCGTCCCGCCATGGACGCCGCCCATCAGCAGGCCGATCTCCTCCACGCTGAAATCCTTCACCGGCCGCGCCTCGCTCAACCGTCCCATATTGATCACCGCCAGCGTATCGGCCAGGGCCCGCAATTCATCCAGGTCCTGACTGATGACCACAATGGCCGATCCGGCGGCGGCCAGGTCGACCAGCGCCTGATGGATCGCCGCCGCCGCGCCGGCATCGACGCCCCAGGTCGGCTGGCTGACCACCAGCACCGACGGCCTTTGCAGGATTTCCCGGCCCATGATGTATTTCTGCAAATTCCCCCCGGACAGCGAGCCGGCGGTGGAGCCCGGCCCCAGCGCCTTGACCGCGAAATCGGCGATCACCTTGCCCGTATAGGTCTTGGCCGCTCCCGAATTGATCAGCCCCAGCATCACCATGCCGAGCCGGTCGCGCGCCGTCAGCACCGAATTGTCCGACAGCGAGAAATCCCCCACCGCCGCGTGGCCGTTACGCTCCTCGGGCACCGCGCAGAGGCCATGCCGCCGCCGCTCGGTGGTGTCCATCAGCCCGATGCCATTGCCGTCGATGCTGATGGTCTGGCGGTCCGTGCTGCGAATCTCCCCCGACAGCGCGTCGAGCAGCGCGTTCTGCCCATTGCCGGCCACCCCCGCTATGCCCAGGATTTCCCCGGCGCGTACCGTAAAACTCACATCATTGACCGGAACGTTAAAATGGCCGGTGCTTGATGTTGACAATCTGTTAACCGACAGCTTCGCTTCGCCAAAGGTTCTGCCGGCGCTTTTGACGATTTCCTTGAGCCCGGCGCCGATCATCTTTTCGGCCATGGAGCGGCTGGTTTCCTGCTTCGGGTCGCAGGTATCCACCAGCTTGCCGCCGCGCAGGATCGTCGCCGTATCGCATAAGGCTTTGATTTCATGTAGCTTATGCGAGATGTAGAGGATCGAGCAGCCTTCCTTGGCCAATTGGCGCAAGATGGTGAACAATTGCTCCACCTCCTGCGGCGTCAGCACCGAGGTGGGCTCATCCATGATCAGCAGTGAAGGGTTGAGCAGCAAAGCCCTAACGATTTCAATACGTTGCCGCTCCCCGACCGACAAGGTCGCCACCGTGCGATGCGGATCGAGCGCCAATCCATAGGTCCGCATGACCTCCCGAATCCGCGCCTCCAACTCCCGCGACGGGATTTTGGCGTCCATGCCCAGCGCGATATTTTCCAGCACGGTCAGCGCTTCGAACAGCGAAAAGTGCTGGAAAACCATACCGATACCCAGCTTTCGCGCCGCCTTGGGATTGGCCACGATCACCGTCTCGCCATTCCAGCGGATTTCCCCCGCATCGGGCTGCATGATGCCGTAGATCATCTTGACCAGCGTGGACTTGCCCGCGCCGTTCTCGCCCAAAAGCGCGTGAATTTCCCCGGGCCTGACCGAAAACGAAACATTGTCGTTTGCCAGAACCCCTGGAAATTGCTTGGTAATTTCGACCAGCTCCAGCCGGCTTGGTATATTAGCTTCCACTCGCCACCCCCATCGTGCCGGGAATGGGCGCAGGCCCGGCAGCAACGTCCCTGTCCCCGATGTGGACCATAATTTCAGCCGCCGCCAGCGCCGCAATCACCGATGGCCGTTTATCCCCAAGCCCTTGCGCCCCGATCGGCAAGATCAATCGCTCCAAGGCTGTCCGCTCCCCGCCCTGCTCGATGAACCAGCTGGAAAATTTCGCCCGTTTGGTTTTGGAGCCGACCATGCCGACATAGGCGGCATCCCGCCGCGCCAGCGCCTCGTTGGCGATCAGGAAATCCAGCGCATGATCATGAGTCACAATGACAAAAGCGCTGCCATGGGGCGCGGAACGCACCACCGCCTCGGGCATGGCGACCCGTTTATGCGGGATGCCGGGCGCCAGCAGGTCGAGCTCCTCCTGCCGCGTATCGATGACTTCCAGCCGCACCGGCAGCAGCGACAATATCTGCGCCAGCACCCGGCCGACATGGCCGGCGCCGAAAATATAGACATGCGCCGCCCTGGCCTCTTCGGCCGCCGCCCGCGCCAGCAGCTCCTGGCGCAGGGCCCCGTCGGCGAAGCGCAGCGCCACCTTGACCCGGCCGCCGCAGCATTGGCCGATTTCCGGGCCCAGCGGCACATCCATGGCCTCCGCCGCGCGCCCCTCAGCGATCAGCCGCCGCGCATGGTCGATGACCATATATTCCAGCGCGCCGCCGCCGATCGTGCCAAGGATCGTCGCCGGCCCCACCAGCATGAAGGTCCCCTGTTCCCGGGGCGAAGAGCCGCGCACGGCGGTGAGTTCGCAAGCGATGGCGGAGGAATTGTCGGCGAGAAAAGTGGCGAGGCTGGCCGCGTTCATTGGCCTGCCCCTCGCATATGGAGCGGCCCGGGCGATGCAACCGGCGCAATCCTCACCCCTTCATCCCTTTCATCCGCTCGACCCCCATCAGCACCCGCTCGGGCGTCACCGGCGTATCCAGCTGCGGCGCATGGGCGTAGTCCGCCACGCTCGCCACCGCCATGCCCAGCGCCTCGACCACGCTCATGGCCAACATGAGCGGCGGCTCGCCCACGGCCTTGGAGCGACCGATCGTCGGCTCCCGGTTCACCGACCACTCGGCCAATTTGACATTGAAGATTGGCGGCACATCGGAGGCCAGCGGGATTTTGTAGGTCGAGGGCGCGTGCGTCCGCAATTGCCCCTTGGCGTCCCAGACCAGTTCCTCGGTGGTCAGCCAGCCCATGCCCTGGATGAATCCGCCTTCCACCTGGCCGATATCGATAGCCGGGTTCAGCGACTTGCCCACGTCATGGAGAATATCCACCCGGTCGACGCTATATTCGCCGGTCAGCGTATCGATGGAGACCTCGCTGACCGAGGCGCCATAGGCGAAATAGTAGAACGGATGGCCGCGCCCGGTCGCCCGGTCCCAGTGGATTTTCGGCGTCTTGTAGAAGCCTGCCGCCGACAATTGCACCCGATTGAGATAGGCGGATGCCGCCAGCTCGGCGAAGGGCACGAATTTGTGCCCCACATTCATACCGCCCTGTACCCATTGGCAGTCCGCTGCATCAGCCTCGTAGAGCTTGGCGGCATGCGCTTCCAGGCGGCGCTTGATCTGCTCGCAGGCATCCCAGGCGGCCATGCCGTTGAGGTCAGAGCCGGACGAAGCCGCCGTCGCCGAGGTGTTCGGCACCTTGCCGGTCGAGGTCGCCATGATGCGGACATTGTCGAGATTGACCCCGAAAGCGTCGGCCACCACCTGCGCCACCTTGATATAGAGCCCCTGCCCCATTTCGGTGCCGCCATGGGACAGGTGGATCGAACCGTCCTTATAGACGTGAACCAGCGCGCCAGCCTGATTATACCAGGTCGCGGTGAACGAGATGCCGAACTTGACCGGGGTCAGCGCAATGCCCTTCTTGAGCACCGTGCTGGTCTTGTTGAAGGCGAGGATCGCCTGCCGGCGCGCCTGATAATCGGACGACGCCTCCAATTCGTCCACCACGCGATGGATGATATTGTCCTCCACCACCTGGTGGTAAGGCGTCACATTATCCTTGTCGGTGCCGTAGAAATTGGCCTTGCGGATATCCAGCGGGTCCTTGCCCAGCGCATAGGCGATATCCTCGATCCAGCGCTCGCATCCCATCATGCCCTGCGGCCCGCCAAAGCCCCGGAAGGCGGTATTGGAAACCGTATTGGTATAAAGCGGCTCGGAGCGCGCCCGCACGGCGGGAAACCAGTAGGCATTGTCGCAATGGAACAGCGCCCGGTCGGAAACCGGCCCCGACAGATCGGACGAAAAGCCGGCCCGGGTGCCATAGACCGCATCCACCGCCAGGATTTTTCCATTGTCGTCATAGCCGACATCGTAATCGACCACGAAGTCATGGCGCTTGCCGGTGGCCTGCATGTCATCGTCGCGGTCAGGGCGGATCTTGCAGGCGCGATTCCATTTCTTGGCCGCCACGGCCGCCACCGCGGCGAACAGGTTGCCCTGGGTTTCCTTGCCGCCAAAGCCGCCGCCCATGCGGCGCACATTGACGGTGACGGCATTGTGCCGAATCCCGAGAACGGCCGCGACCATCAATTGCACTTCGCTGGGATGCTGGGTGGAGGAATGGACCACGACATCGTCGTCCTCGCCCGGCACCGCCATGGCGATCTGGCCTTCGAGATAGAAATGGTCCTGCCCGCCAATGGCGATGGCGCCTTTTGCCCGGCGCGGCGCGGCGGCGAGCCCGGCCTCCACCTCGCCGCGCTCCAGCTTCAACGGCTCGGTCACCAATACGCCGCCCGCCGCCTGCGCGGCGCGCACATCGGGAAGCCAGGGCAGGTCGCCATAATCGATCTTGGCCAATTGCGCCGCGCGGCGGGCCGCATCGCGCGTCTCCGCTATCACCGCGAAAACCGGCTGCCCCCAGAAATGCACCTTGCCGATGGCGAAGATCGGCTCGTCATGCTTATGGCTCGGGCTGACATCGTTTTCGCCGGGAATGTCCTCGGCGGTCAGCACCCCGATTACCCCCGGCGCCGCCTCCACCGCCGACAGGTCCATGGCGAGGATATCCGCATGCGGCCTGGTCGACAGGCCCAGATAGGCATGCATTGTACCGATGGGCTCGGCCATGTCGTCGATATATTCGGCGGTGCCGGTGACATGTTTGGGCCCGCTGTCATGACGGGTATTGGTGTGCAAAACCGCGAGCGCGATAGGGGCCTCATGCTTGTTCATGGCCACACCTTTGCCGCCGGAGTCCCCATGGTGAGCTCCATCATGCCACCTCCCGTCTCAGCCGCTCGCCCTGCCCCTGCGTCTCCAGATAGAAGCGCTTGAGCAGGTTCTGGGCGGCCAGCAGCCGATATTCCGCCGAGGCGCGCATATCGGAGAGCGGCTGGTAATCCTCGGCAAAAGCCGGCAGCGCCGCCTCGACACTTTCCATCGTCCAGGGCATGCCGAGCAAGGCCGTTTCCACGGCGCTGGCGCGCTTGGGAATAGCCGCCATACCGCCAAAGGCGATGCGGGCCATCTCCACCATGCCTTTGTCGTCGAGGGCGACGCGGAACGCGCCGCACAGCGCCGAAATATCTTCGTCGCGCCGCTTGGAAATCTTGTAGACGGCCAATGTCTCTGCCGCTGGCAATAGCGGCAACGTGACACTTTCCACGAACTCGCCCGGCTGGCGGTCCTGCTTGCCATAGGCGAGGAAATAATCCTCCAGCCTGATCTCGCGCCGCTGCTCGCCCTTGCGCAGGCCCAGCCTGGCGCCCAGCGCGATGAAGACCGGCGGGGTATCGCCGATCGGCGAGCCATTGGCGATATTGCCGCCGATCGTGCCCATATTGCGCACCTGTTCGCCGGCAAAGCGGTTCCACAATTCCTGAAGCTGCGGAAATCTGGCCGCGATGACCGGCAAGGCTTCCGAATAGGTGACCCCGGCATGGAAGCGCACTTCGCCGTCGCTCTCGTCGATACGCTTCAGCTCCTGCAAATGCCCGATGAAGATCGCCGGTCCGATATGGCGCATGAACTTCGTCACCCACAGGCCCACATCGGTCGAGCCGGCGACGATCCGCGCCTCGGGATTTTCCGCATAGACTGCGGCGAAGTCGTCGAGGCTGGCCGGAATGATGACCCGGTTGCCACCGTCGCCGATCTCGACCCGGCGCCCGTCATTGAGCGCTTTGATCTTGTCCTTGACCGCGATGCGCTCGGCCCAGAGCGGGTCGCCCTGCGGCTGGCCATAATCGGATATCGCCTGCCCGGCGCGAATGATCGGCGCATAACCGGTGCAGCGGCAGAGATTGCCCTGCAAGGCCTTTTCGATGGCCGTCCGTGACGGCTGGGGATCGCGCATCCACAGCCCGTAAAGGCTCATCACGAAGCCCGGCGTACAGAAGCCGCATTGCGAGCCGTGATGATCCACCATGGCCTGCTGCACCGGGTGCAACGCCCCGTTCTCGCCGCGCAGATGCTCGACGGTCACCACATGCGTACCATGCAGGCTGCCGACGAAGCGGATACAGGCCGTCACTGAATCATAGACGATCTCGTCGTCCAGCAGCTTGCCGACCAGCACGGTGCAGGCGCCGCAATCCCCCTCGGCGCAGCCTTCCTTGGTGCCGCGCAGGCGCCGCTCCAGCCGCAGCCAGTCGAGCAGGGTCAGGTCGGGCGCCACATCTTTCAGCGCCACCTCTTCGCCATTGAGCAGGAACCGGATGGCATTGGCGATTTCGACCATGGTTCAGCTCCCCCGATAGGTGGAATAGGAAAAGGGGCTGACCAAGAGCGGCACGTGATAATGCTTGTCCTCGGAAATGGTGAAGCGGATCGGTACAACATCGAGGAACGGCGTTTCGATCTCGACGCCGAGCCGCTCGAAATATTGCCCGACATGGAAACGGATTTCGAATTCGCCCTGCTGGAACTGGTCGTCGGCGAGCAATGGCTGGTCCACGCGGCCATCTTCATTGCTATAGCTGTCGAGCAGATGATGGGTATGGTCGCCATGCACGACATGCAGTTCCAGGCGCATTCCGCGCGCCGGCTTGCCATGCATGGTGTCGAGTATATGCGTCGTCAGGCGACCGCCCGCCATTGCTGCTGCTCCCTTCCGCGCCCCGCCTGAAAGTGAGGTCCACCTTCCAGGTTCGGAATGCGCAAAATCCTCATTCCCCGGAGAACAGATTATCCCAATGAAGCCGAACCGCAATGCACATTTTTTACCAAGTGGTCCACTTTTGTACATCTTGTGCGCCAGCGCGATGCCGCTACACTCCCGGCGGCCCAAACAGGACGAGACCGTAAAATGAACCGCTATCCGCGCGATATGCATGGCCACAGCCAGAATCCGCCTCACGCCAACTGGCCCGGCGGCGCGCATGTGGCGGTACAATTTGTATTGAATTTCGAGGAAGGCGGCGAGAATTGCATCCTGCATGGCGACGCGGAATCCGAAGCATTCCTGGTGGACGTCCTGGGCGCCGCGCCCTGGCCCGGCCAGCGTCACGCCAATGTGGAATCGATGTATGAATACGGCTCCCGCGCCGGTTTCTGGCGGCTGCATCGTCTTTTTACGGAAGCGAGGCTGCCCGTCACCGTCTATGGCGTGGCCACCGCGCTGATGCGCGCACCCGCCCAATTGGCCGCCATGCAGGAAGCGGGCTGGGAGATTGCCAGCCACGGCCTCAAATGGGTGCAGCACAAGGACATGCGGCCGGCTGAAGAAAGCGCCCAGATCGCCGAGGCCGTGCGCCTGCACACTATTGCCACCGGCTCGCGTCCCCTGGGCTGGTATACCGGTCGTTCCAGTCTCAACACTATCGACCTCGTCGCCGATTACGGCGGCTTCGCCTATATTTCCGACACCTATGACGACGACCTGCCCTATTGGAAGGTCATTGGCGGCAAGCCGCAACTCATCATTCCCTACACGCTCAGCGCCAATGACATGCGCTTCGTCACCGCGCCCGGTTTCAGCAATGGCGAGGAATATTTCACCTTCCTCAAGGACAGCTTCGACTGCCTCTATGCCGAAGGCCAGGCCGGCTCGCCTAAAATGATGTCGCTGGGGCTGCATTGCCGTCTGGTGGGTCAGCCGGGTCGCTATCAGGGCCTCAGGAAATTCGTCGATTATATCAAGACCTTCGACAAGGTCTGGGTGCCGACGCGGCTGGAGATCGCCCAGCACTGGGCCAGGGAGCATCCCTATATCGCGCCCGAAACCATCCCCAGCCAGCTCGGCAAGGACGATTTCGTCCAGCTTTATGGCTCGATCTTCGAACACTCGCCCTGGATCGCCGAACGCGCCTGGGAAGACGAAATGGGGCCGGCCAACGACAATTCCATCGGCCTGCATTTCGCGCTGCGCAGCCAGTTCCGCATGGCCAGTGCCGAGGAGCGGCTGGCAGTGCTGCGCGCCCATCCCGATCTGGCGGGCAAGCTGGCCGCCGCCAAGCGCCTGACCGCGGATTCCACCGCCGAACAGGCCTCCGCCGGCCTCGATGCCCTGACCGATGGCGAGCGGGAGAAATTCACCGCGCTCAACCAGGCCTATATCGATAAATTCGGCTTCCCCTTCATCATCGCCGTGCGCGATCATACCAAGGCGTCGATCCTGGAAAATTTCGAGCGGCGGCTCGCCAATTCGGCGGATGAGGAATTTGCCACGGCTTGCGCGCAGGTGGAGCGGATCGCCCTGCTAAGGCTCCAGGCGATCCTGCCCTAGGATTTTCATCCGTGCCGGCCGTTCGCATCGGCATGCGTGTCGTCTTCGGCGCCATCGAATCCGAAAAGCATGGCCAGCACCGCCAGCCAGGGCAGATTGTGCTGCACCCAATGGCGCGGAGGGACACCGATATTCGCTGACACGCTACGCATCGGTCCAGGCTAGAAGATAATGTTGAAGATTGGGTAACCTTAACGAGACGAAAGCGAAATCCCTCTCACTTATGAAGTCGCTGACGCGAAACCATGCGGATGGGATGCCATGGCGCGCGAACTGCGCTATCAAGAATGAATTACTGCTTGTCCTGAGACCAGAATGGCTGCTTCCTACGCTTCGCCCCCCGCCGGTCATCCGGGCCAGATGGCCCTGCATACCGGCCGCGCCGTCTTCACCGAGGCCTATGCATTGATCCCGCAAGGGGTGATGCGCGACATCGTCACCTCCTACCTGCCGCATTGGCGCGACAGCCGCCTCTGGATCATCGCCCGCCCGATGAGCGGCTTCGCCGAAACCTTCTCGCAATATATCGTGGAAGTCGCCCCCGGCGGCGGCAGCGAGCGCCCGGAGCCGAATGCGGAAGCCGAAGGCGTGCTGTTCCTGGTCGACGGTCAGGTGACGCTCACTATCGACGGCAATGCCCATTCCCTCAAGGAAGGCGGCTATGCCTTTCTGCCGCCGGGCTGCCAATGGAGCCTCGTCAACCGCAGCACCGCGCCGGCTCGTTTCCACTGGGTCCGCAAGCGCTATGAAGTGGTGGACGGCGTCGATATTCCTCCTGCCTTCGTCGCCAATGAGCAGGACGAGCCGATCCGCTGGATGCCGGACACCGGGGACACCTGGGGCACCACCCGCTTCGTCGATCCGGCCGATATCCGCCACGACATGCACGTCAATATCGTCACCCTCGAACCGGGGGCCGTCATTCCTTTCGAGGAAACCCATGTCATGGAACACGGGCTCTACGTGCTGGAAGGCAAGGCCGTCTATCGGCTGAACCGGGATTGGGTCGAGGTCGAGGCCGGCGATTTCATGTGGCTGCGGGCCTTCTGTCCCCAGGCTTGTTATGCCGGGCCGCAGCGGTTCCGCTACCTGCTCTACAAGGACGTCAATCGCCACGCCAAGCTGCCCTTCTGAGCCATGCCCGATCGCATCATCCATATCGAGCCGCTGACTGCCGAGGCCTTCGCACCATTCGGCCAGGTCATCCAGCTCGCCGGCGCGCATCATTATCCCATCAATAATGGCATGACCGAGCGCTACCATGATCTGGCGAAGGTCGAACTGGGTGGCACTCATCCCCGGCCGCTGATCTCCATCTTTCGCGGCCAGCCCTATGCCTTGCCGCTGGACCTGAAACTGGTGGAGCGGCACCCGCTGGGCAGCCAGGCCTTTTATCCGCTCTCCGCCAGTCCCTGGCTGGCCATCGCCGCCGAGGACGAAGCCGGCAAACCGGCCCGCCTGCGCGCCTTCCGCCCGGCGCCCGGACAGGGCGTCAATATCGCCATGAACATCTGGCATGGCGTACTGACCCCACTGGAACGGCAAAGCGACTTTCTCGTCGTCGACCGGGGCGGCGAGGGCAATAATCTCGAAGAACATCATTTCCAGGTGCCATGGCGCATCGTCCAGTAAGACGAGCGCCCTGCTTTCCCCGCTAACCCTAATCCACGCCGCCGCTCGCAACCCCACAGGCTATTCGCTAGTTTGAACGGGAAATGCAGGGAGACATCCATGCTTGTCCTCAAACTCATCCGCATCGTCCTGGCGCTGACGCTGATGGCGGCGCCGGCAATGGCCGAGACCGTCACGCTTGACGGCACCGTCACCTATCGCGAGCGCATCGCCCTGCCCCAAGGCGCGCAATTGCGGATATCGCTGGTGGCCTTGCCGTCCGGCGCGGCTATCGTCGGGGCCTCGTCCGATATTCCCGTCATCGGCCAGGTGCCGCTGGCCTTTTCGCTCAATATCCGCAGTAAGCTGAGCGGCGACGCCTATGGGCTGGTCGCGGAAATCCGCAGCGGCGGCCATACGTTGTTCCGCAATGCCGCGCCCGTCCCCGTCGATCCGTATGCCGCGCTTCCAGTCCACATCCTGCTGCAATCCGTGCCTCGGGAACCTCTCGACACTTTGCCGCTGCTGCCACCCGACCTGATCGACAATATCTGGTCGGTCACCAGTATTGGCGGGCGTCCGGCCATCGGCACGCGACCGGTGACGCTGTCCATCGCCGCCGACCAGCGCGCCGGTGGCAATGGCGGCTGCAACAATTATTTCTCCGAGGCCAGCATAGAGGGCCGCGCCATTGCCTTCGGGCCTGCCGCGGCCACCCGCATGGCCTGCGCACCCGACATCATGGCCCAGGAAAGCGCCTATTTCGCCGCGCTCGCCGCTGTGGCATCCTTTGAACTGGATGGCGACAGCCTGCGCCTGCTCGATGCCGCCGGTGTGCCGCTGATCGGTCTCGTTCGCCCGAAGGAATAATGGCTTGGACAATGCTGCGCTGATTTCACGCCTTTTCGACGTCATCGAAAAGCATATCGCTCCGGTAACGGCCGCCGGCGTCGCCCGCGGCAACAAACTCTTCGGCGCGGCGATCCTCCGGAAATCCGATCTCTCGGTGGTCGTGGCCGAAACCAATAACGAGATCGACAATCCCCTCTGGCATGGCGAAATGCACGCCATCAAGCGCTTCTTCGAAATCCCGGCGGACCAGCGCCCGCTGGCCAAGGATTGCCTGTTCCTGGCCACCCACGAGCCCTGCTCGCTATGCCTTTCCGGCATCACCTGGTCGGGCTTCGATAATTTCTATTATCTGTTCAGCCATCAGGACAGCCGCGACAGCTTCGCCATTCCCTACGACATCCAGATTCTCAAGGCGGTCTATGCCGTGCCGGAACCGGAAACCGGGCAAGTCTCTCCCGATCGCGACCTCTACAATCGCAGCAATTCGTTCTGGACCAGCCATGGCATCCAGGAAATGATCGCCAGCCTCGATCGCAGCGGCAAGGAAGCGCTGATGGCCCGCTTTGACGAGATCACCGCGCTTTATGGCGAGCTTTCAAAGACCTATCAGCAGGACAAGGGCCATAAAGGCATCCCGCTGGCATAGCCAGGGTTATTCCGCCGCCACCGCCGCTGGCAGATATTGACTGCGCGGCACCTCGGCGAACGTCGCAGCAAAGGTCAGAACGCTGATCGCCAGCGCGGTGAAGAATATTTGCAACCCCGCTTTCACCCGCGCCATTCGGACACCTCGCTCTTGGCCTGACCGCCACCCCAATACGCTCTCGCCCCCGCCCGCATAAATCCCGCCAGGCGCATGGCTGCCATGCGGCCCGAACCTTTTGAGCTTCCCGGCGTTGGAAATGCTGGCCAGTATTGCAACCGAGGAAGTTTCCATGTCCGACCTGATTGCTCATTCCGGCGGCTCGGTTCCCCTGCTCGCCGTCTTTACCGATTTCGACGGCACCTTGGTCGAGATCGCCGAAACCCCCGATTCGATCGAAGTGCCGTCTGAACTGGCGGGACGCATCGACCGGGCGCTGCACGATTTTGGCAATGCCTTCGCCGTCCTGACCGGCCGCGAGATTGCCGACATCGACCGCTATCTGTCGCCCCTGCAATTGCCGGTGGCCGGGGCCCACGGGGCCCAGCGCCGCCGCGCCGACGGCAGCCGCGAAGAAGTCGACGCGGCGATCATTGCCGGTGCCGACGCCATCGCCCACTCGCTGGAGGCGCTGACCGTCGCCAATCCCGGCCTGCTGGTCGAAGCCAAGGACGGCGCCGTCGCCCTGCACTTCCGCCAGGCACCCGAATTGGAAAACGCGGTGCATCAGGCCATGCAGGATGCCTTGCTCGACCATCCTCAATTCACCCTGGTGCCCGGTAAGATGGTGCTCGAAGCCCGCCCCATCGGTTTCGACAAGGGCGCGGCGCTCCGCGCCTTCATGCAGGAAGAACCTTTTGCCGGCCGTACGCCGATCTTCATCGGCGATGACCGCACCGATGAAGACGCCTTCCGCGCTGCCCAGGATTTGGGCGGCATCGGCATCAAGCTGGGCGAGGGCGATACTGCCGCCCGCATGCGCATCGCCGATGTGGCCTCGGTCTACGCCCTGCTGCAAGGCCTGGGCGACATCGCCAACCGCAATCAATCGGATAATCCGGCCATGGCGGAAACCACGCACTGACCTTGTACGCGCCGCCGCGGCGGCCGCATTCTTTCGTCAAACAGCAAAGGAGCCAGAGGCCCCATGAGTCGCATTGTCATCGTATCGAACCGCACGCCCGGCAAGGGCCCCGCCGCCGGCGGCCTTGCCGTGGCGCTGCGAAAGGTACTCAGCGAACGCGAGGGCTTCTGGTTCGGCTGGTCCGGCAAGCTCACCGACCAACCTGCCCCGGAGGCGCGCTTCGAGGATATTGACGGCCTCACGGTCGCCCAGATCGATCTCACCCGCGACGATCACCACGCCTATTATGCCGGCTTTTCCAATTCCATCCTCTGGCCCAGCTTCCATCTCCGGCTCGACCTCGCCACCATCGAGAGCCATTGGTATGAAGGCTATCGCCGGGTGAACCAGCAATTCGCCCGCGCGCTGCTGGCGCTGCTCAAGCCCGACGACATCGTCTGGGTGCACGATTATCACCTCATCCCTCTGGCCTCCGAATTGCGCAATCTCGGCGCCCGCAACCGCATCGGTTTTTATCTTCATATCCCCTTCCCCACCCCCGACGCGCTCTATGCCATCCCGCACCACGAGGAATTGATGCGCGATCTCTCGCGTTACGATCTGGTGGGCATGCAGGCCAAACGTGACGTGTCCGCCTTCACCGAATTCGCCGAACATCAAGCGTCTTCGACCTTTGGTGGCCATCGCGCCAAGACCGTGGATTTCAGCCGCACCGAGGTGGATGCCTTTCCGATCGGCTCGGACCCCGAGGCCTTTGCGCGGCTGGCGGTCAGCCCCGCCGCAACCAAGATGATTCACCGCATGAGGCGGGCCATGGGCAGCCAGCGCCTGATCCTGGGCGTCGACCGGCTCGATTATTCCAAGGGCCTGCCGCAGCGTGTGGAAGCCTATGAAAAGCTCCTGACCAACAATGCGCGCCTGCGCCGCTCGGTCCACCTGTTGCAGGTGGCGCCGCCCTCGCGTGACAGTATCAAGGAATATCAGGAAACCAGCGACGCACTGGACGCCATATGCGGCCGCGTCATGGGCAAATTCGCCGAACCCGACTGGCAGCCCCTGACCTATGTGAAACGCGCCTATGGCCAGCCGAGCCTGGCCGGCCTCTACCGTCTCGCCCGAGTCGCGTTGGTGACGCCATTGCGCGACGGCATGAACCTGGTGGCCCACGAATTCATCGGCGCCCAGGACCCCGCCGATCCCGGCGTTCTGGTACTGTCGCGCTTCGCCGGCGCCGCCGAAATCTTCCCGGAGGCGCTGCTGGTCAATCCCTTCGACACCGACGAAACCGCCGAGGCCCTGCGCATCGCCCTCGACATGCCTCAGGACGAACGCCAGCAGCGCTGGCAGGCGCTGATGGCCGCCGCCAGAAAGCACAATGTCGATGACTGGGCCCTCGGCTTTCTCGCCCGATTGGCGCCGGGCATGCAGGACAAATCCACCACCAGGGACATTCTCTATCTGGCCTCCGTGGCGTAGCGCGCTTCTGACGACGCGAGGGTGACGCTCCCAGAAAGAGGCGCCCCATCCGCAATCAAAAAGGGCGGCCCCGCAGGACCGCCCCTTTTTTATGCGTTTGCCATCGCCCGGCGGGCCCGGCCCGCATCGCGCTGGCCCTTGGTCCAGCGCGGCTTGCCGCCCTTGCCGCTATTGGGCTTGGTGCTGATGATCTTGCCGGTTTCCGAATCGCGGCGCACCGCTTTGGCCGGGACATCATTGCGCCGCTCACCCGCTGCCGGGGCGCCGGAGCGGACCCGCTCACCACCCGGACGCGGCGTATTGAACTTGCGCGCATTGGCCTTGGGATTGCGCGGACTGCGCGCCCCGGCCGGACCGCCCGGCGCATTGCGCGCCACGCGCGGCGCCGTGACTTCCTCGACCAGATTGACATCGCCCGATACCGGCAAGGTGCGGCGGATCAGCCGCTCCACGTCACGCAGCTTGCTCTTTTCTGTACCGTCGCACAGCGTGATGGCAATGCCCGACGCGCCATTGCGCCCGGTGCGACCGATGCGGTGCACGTAATTTTCCGGATCGTCCGGCAATTCGTAATTCACCACATGGGTGATGCCCTGCACGTCGATGCCGCGCGCCGCGATATCGGTGGCGACGAGAATCCGCACCGAACCGCTGGCAAAGCCCTTGAGCGCCGCCTGCCGCGCATTCTGGCTCTTATTGCCATGGATGGCGGCCGCCTCATGCCCGTCTATCGCTAGGTTCTTGGCCACCCGGTCGGCGCCATGCTTGGTGCGCGAGAAGATGATGACGCGCTCCATGCCTTCCTTCTCGTCGGCAAGCAGGTCGTTCAACACGCCGCGCTTGGCCTTGGAGCCGGACAGGATCACCCGCTGATCGATCTTGACCACGGTTGAGCCCTGCGGCGTCGCCTCGACCTTGACCGGCTCCTTCAGCAGCGTCTTGGCCAGGTCCTCGACCTCCGCCGCCATGGTGGCGGAGAACAGCATGGTCTGCCGGCGCAGCCCGATCGCCTTGGCGACGGCGCGCACCGGGGCGATGAAGCCCATGTCGAGCATGCGGTCGGCCTCGTCCAGCACCAGCCAGCGCGTTTCGTTCAGACGGATCTTGTTGTCGTCCAGCAGGTCCTTGAGACGGCCCGGCGTCGCCACGACGATATCGACGCCCTTGGCGATCTTTTGCACCTGATGGTAGCGCGACACGCCGCCCAGCACGAGCACGGTATCGAGCTTCATCTTGGAGCCCGCGAATTTGCGGATATTCTCGTCGATCTGCACGGCCAGTTCCCGCGTCGGCACCAGGATCAGCGCCCGAGTGGTCATCGGCCGGGGGCGGCCGGTCAGTTCGAGCAGGCCGGCCAGGATCGGCAGGCCGAAAGCCGCCGTCTTGCCCGAGCCGGTCTGGGCAATGCCCATCACGTCCCGGCCCTCGAGCAGTTTGGGAATCGCCTGGCTCTGGATTTTAGTGGGCTCGGTGAAGCCGCCGGCAGTCAGGCTGTCGGTAATCAGCGTCGGCAGGCCGAGCGAAATGAAATCGTTCAAACTATTAATCTTTCATATGGCGCGAAACCGCGCGCACGCCTACCGCACACGCAGCGAGCGCTTCTTGAATTGTGCAATCGGGCGATAGGGATTTATCGCGCGGGTGCAGGCTCAAACCCGGACCGCTTTCAGGTCTCCGGGCCGACTCCGCTGCTCACCGCTTGAGTAAGAAGAGAAGTCCATCAGCGGTCATTCTGCCGCGACGTGATGCACATATGGGGGAGTTGCAGAAAAATAGCAAGCACAACAAGCGCATGGGAGCATTGTGCATTCGAGGATCAACCCCGCCCCGAGCGTCACCACTCCCCAACCCAGATCGTCACCCTCGCGCTTGACGCGAGGGCTCTTGCGGTGCCGGTAACACCCTCGCGTCAAGCGCGAGGGTGACGATTGGCAGTGAGGCTTCCGGCTTGACGAAGCCGCCGGCTCCTGCGCCTCCCTCCCCCTTGAGGGGAGGGAATGAGGGTGGGGGTGGGGGTGGCGGAGCCAGGGCGAGACTGCCGGGTGGCGCCAAAATGCCCCCATCCCTCCCTCAAATCCCCCCATACCAATCATAGCCGTTGTCCTCCCAATAGCCGCCCTTGCCGCGCCCGAACGCCGACAAATCGTCCACCAATTCGATGGTGTGGAGATATTTCGGCTGTTTGTAGCCCAGCGTCCGCTCGATCCGCAGCCGCAGCGGCGCGCCATTGCTGACCGGCAGCACTTGATCGTTGAGCCCATAGGAGAGGATCGTTTGCGGGTGATAGGCGTCCACCAGGTCCGAACTGGTATAATAGAGGATGTCGCCCGAAATGGTGCGCTGGATATTGTCGTAGCAGTGATAGACGCAAAACCGCGCGCTCGGCTTCAACCCGGCCTGGTCCAGCACCGGGCCCAGCGGCGTGCCGGTCCATTTGGCGATACAGCTCCAGCCCTCGACGCAATCGTGCCGCGTGATCTGCGTACGCTCCGGCATATTGCGCAATTCGGCCAGCGAAAAGCTCACTTCGCGCTCCACCATGCCCTTGATACGCAGCCGATAGGGCTCGAAGCCGGCCAGGCGCAGAGAGGTGTATTCCGCCGTTGTCGGCTCGGTCGAGCCGTTGGGCTTCATGCCCTGGCGGATTTCGCTTGCCTCATATTCCCGCGCCAGCACCTGGTCGCCGATCAGCGCCCGCTGCGCCGAATAGGTCAGCACATTGGCCTGTTCCATTGTCTCGCGCACCGGATTGCCGCGCTGCGCCAGGAAATCGAACTGGTCGCAGCCCGACAGGATCAGCCCCGATCCGGCGGCGGCCGAGCCGAGCAGGAAGCGGCGGCGATTGACGATCAGCCGGCTCATGGCCTGTCTCCTTCCCGCACATCCATATCGGGCCCGGCGCGATACCAGCCGGTGATCATCGAGCGCAGTCCATTGAGGGGTCCCGCCAGCAGCACCATGATGAGATGAACGATGAAGAACAGCACCAGCAGCACCATGATCATGAAATGCACGCTCCGCGCCGTCTGCCGCCCGCCGAACAAATCGAGCAGCCAGGGCCAGGCCGCGTCCATGCCCGGGCTCATGGTCAGGCCCGTCAGCACGATCAGCGGAAACAGCACGAAAAACACGATGAAATAGCTGAGCTTCTGCAACGGCGAATAGGATCGGCCCCGCCGGAACCGAAACCGCGCATGGTCGACCACGTCACCCGGCAAACCGCTCACATCGCTACCCTGGGGAAGAATGTCGCGGCGCAGATGGCCGTTGATGAAACTGGCGACGAACCAGACGAACAAGGCGCCGACGAAAAGCCAGCCGAAGAAAAAATGCACCACCCGGCCGGTCGCCAGATCGCGGAACGAGGGAATGGTCACCATCCCCGGAAAAGCGGTGAAGGCCGGACTGGTTTCCGGGCCGCTCACACCCAGCACGCCGGTGGTGTCGAATTGCCGGCCGAACAATATGGTGCGCCCGCGCGGCCCGTCCGGCGTGTTCACCGAGCCGATACGCAGCACCGCATTGTCATATTCGAAGCCGCTTTCCTGGCCGATATACAGGGCCGGATGGGCATTGAAGATCTGCAATCCCGAAAGCAGCAGGAAGAACAGGCAGATCGCCCAGACCCAATGGGTCACCCGCGTCCAGACGGACTGGCGATAAACCAGCGGCCCCTTGGCCGCCGGCAGGCTCTCGGGCACCTCGTGACTCATATCGCCACCTCCCGGGAGCAATACGATGTCAAAACCGCGCCGGTTTCAACTCACCTTGCTTTGAGCCTATTCGTCGCGGGCCGCCCAATTCATGCCCCGGCGCAGGATCGTCGCCATATTGGCATTCTCGAATTCCTTGGCGCGGTGGCCCAGCGTCATATGGAAGACCCGGCCCTGGCCGTGATGACGTTTCCAGGCCACCGGCATCACCACGCCCTCGATCCAGGGCGCATGCTCGCCCGAAAAGGTCGTGGTCGCCAGCACCTCGATCGACGGATCGACATGCATGTAATATTGCTCGGACGTATAGGGAAACGACTTGATCCCCGCCATGATCGGATCGTCCGGCTTGGCCACATCGACATTGTAATCGATGATATTGCCCGGATGCGCCACCCATTGGCCGCCGACCATGAACTGGTATTCCACCGAGTCGCGGAAAGCGTCGCTCATGCCGCCGTGATGGCCGGCCAGCCCCACTCCGTTCTCCACCGCCTTGGTGAGATTTTCCACCTCTTCCTTGGCGATCTTGCTCATCGTGTAGATCGGAACGATCAGCGACAGGTCGTGAATGGCGGGATCGGCGAAAGCGCTGGTTTCCGTAGCGGTCCGAACCGAATAGCCGTCCTCGTGCAGCCAACGGCGATAGATGGCGGCACATTCTTCGGGGTCGTGACCTTCCCAACCGCCGTAAACAATCAAAGCACTGCGCATGAATATTCCCCGCAAATCAAGCGCGCGGAGAATACCCTACTCGTCCGCTATTGAAACCCCGTTGCCGCGCCCGGGGCCGGGATGTGAACGAAGCCCGGAAGCGGCGCTTGCCGCACCGGTCCGGATTTGCTGCACGTACGCCAGAATTTTGACCGGAAGGTCCACTTTCGCCTGTCACAAATAGGTGATTAACTGCTGGCGACGCGGCCCGTTGCCGGCATCCCGGCACGTTGCGACGTCGACCGCAAAGAGCAAAGGGATAACAGGGATGAAGAAACTATTGCTGGGCGCAACCGCGCTCGCCATCTGCGCCGGCTTCTCCAGCGCCGCTTATGCTGAGTTCACGCTCAACATCCTGCATATCAACGATTTCCACTCGCGGTTCGATCCGATTACGGACAGCGATTCCAATTGTGACGTCGATACCGATGCCGCCGGCGAATGCTTCGGCGGCATTGCGCGTCTCAAGACCATCATCGACGATACCCGCGCCGAATATGCGGACGGCAATTCCATCCTCTTATCGGCCGGCGACAATTTCCAGGGATCCCTCTATTATACCACCTACAAGTCCAAGGTGGTTTCGGACTTCTTCAATCAGATGGGCTTCGACGTGGTCGCCACCGGCAACCACGAATTCGACGATGGTCCCGAAGAATTCATGAAATTCATCGAGGCCGCCGAATTTCCCATCATCGGCGGCAATTTCGACGTCACCCGCGACGAAAATCTGCGCGGCAAGATCAAGGGCTCCATCGTCGTCGAGATCGGCGGTGAAAAGATTGGCATTATCGGCGCCACCACCGAGGACACGCCGGACATCGCCTCGCCGGGCGATGACGTGGAGTTCCACGACGTCATCCAATATGTCCGCGGCGCCTCCGAAGCGCTCGATGCCGCCGGCATCGACAAGATCATCCTGCTGAGCCATATCGGCTACACGCTCGACCTGGAAGTCGCCGCCGCCCTGCCGCTGGTGGACGTCATCGTCGGTGGCCACAGCCACACGCTGCTCTCCAATATTGCCGAGGGCGCCGCCGGCCCCTACCCCACCATGGTCACCAATCCCGAAGGCATCGAGGTGCCGGTGGTGCAGGCCAATCAATATGGCAAATATCTGGGCGACATCGCCATCACCTGGGACGACGACGGCGTCGTCACCTCGGCCGTGGGCGAACCCTATCTCATCGACGCTTCGGTCACCGGCAATGAGGACTTCAAGAGCCAATTGGCGGTCCTGCTCGGCCCGATCGAGGAAATGACCACCACCGTCATCGGCACCGCCACCGACAAGATCGAAGGCTCCCGCGAAATCTGCCGCGCCATGGAATGCTCGATGGGCAACCTGCTCGCCGATGCCATTCTCGACCGCGTTGCCGATCAGGGCGCCACTATCGCCTTCCAGAATGGCGGCGGCATCCGCGCCTCCATCGATGCGGGCGAGGTCACTATCGGCGACGTGCTGACGGTCCTGCCCTTCTCCAACACCCTGGCCACGGTAGAGATCAGCGGTGCCGATGTCATCGAAGCGCTGGAAAACGGCGTCAGTGATGTCGAGAACGGCGCCGGCCGCTTCGCCCAGGTCGCCGGCCTCAAATACAGCTTCGACCTGTCCCAGCCATCCGGCAGCCGCGTCAGCGACGTGCTGGTCAAGGGCGACGGCGACACCTGGGTGCCGATCGACGAAGCCGCGAATTATATCATCGTCACCAACAATTACGTGCGTGGCGGCGGCGATGGTTACGGCACCTTTGCCGAAGGTAGCAATCCCTACGATTTCGGCCCGCCGCTTGAAGACGTCGTCGCCGACTTCATCGCCAAGCAGGGCGGCACCTACACCCCCTATACCGATGGCCGCATCACCATCATCGAATAGCAGAGATCCCAGCGGATTTCGGCAAGGGCGTCCTCCGGGACGCCCTTTTTCATCGTCGGGATGCAGCCCTGCGACCGACCGGCAGCGCCCCGCCGCCCGGGCGGGGCGCCCCTCTCGGCACTGCCGGCCCGTCAGGTCCGCCGCGCCAATTGGCCCCAGGCCAGCAGCACGATCACCGCGCCGACGATCGAGGCGATGAAGCCCGCGCCGTCGCCCGGCCCATACCAGCCGATCTGCTGGCCGAGCCAGGTCGCCAGCACCGAGCCGACGATCCCCAGCACCGTGGTGAGAATGAAGCCTGAAGGCTTGTTGTCGCCCGGGGTGACCCACTTGGCGATGAGGCCGGCGAAAAAGCCGATAATGATAGCCCAGACGATTGACATGTGACGCTCCGTGTTCGGTCCACCGGATAAGTCGGAAGTCCCCTGCCGGGTTGCAAGATCGATCACATCTTGGCTCGTCTTCGGATCGTGAACGAAAGAGCTGCAGCTTGCGGAACGGGCTTGCCGTTGCTGCGGCCACTTCGAGTCAAGTTGCCGCGGGATGTGAGGCCCGAGGGGGTGCTGCGGTTCCTGCCCATCCGGCAGCCTCGCTCCGCCACCCCCACCCTCAATCCCTCCCCTCAAGGGGGAGGGAAGCGACGGAGCGCTGACCCAGTCGCCCAAGTAAGCTGCCAATATAAAATGCTTCCCGCGAAAGTGGGAGCCTCCGTTTAACACAAAGCGCTTCTCTCGCAGTCCAGCTCTAAACCGCGTATTCCATCCGGTCCCGGTCGGTCGCCGTCGCCAGGTCCAGCACTTTCTGGATATTGGTGGCGTGGCGGAAACTCGGTTCGAGGTTCTTGCCCGCCCGGCATGCCTCGACGAAGCGCTGATAATTGGTCGGCACCGGGTCGACCTCCACTTCGGTCCAGGTGCCGGTCTCGACATCCGGTCCCAGGCAGGTCAGGAGCTTGGACCAGTCGTGCCGGTGCTGCACTTCGAGCGAGCCCAGTTCGCCATAGACCCGCAGCCGCAATTCGTTGAAATGTCCCGTCGCCCAGCGTGAGGCATGGATCACGCCCAGCGCGCCATTTTCCAGCTGCGCCGTCATGGCGAAGCTGTCATTGGCGTCGAGGTCATATTCGCCGATCACATTGCCGGGGACCTTTTCGAAGGTTTCCAGCCGGCAGAATATCCGCGAAAAATCGCTGCCCGCGCCATAGGCGGCGAAGTCCAGGATATGGACCCCGATATCGCCCAATACGCCGTTCGAGCCGTGCGATTTGGACAGGCGCCACAGCCACTGGCTTTCGGTGCGCCAATCGCCCCAGGCTTTCGACACCAGCCAGCTTTGCAGATAGCTCGCCTCGAAATGCTTGACCGATCCAAGCTGTCCGCTGCTGACGATTTCCCGCGCCTTCTGCAATTGCGCCACATTGCGATAGGTGAGGTTGACCATGTTGACCAGGCCCAGCCCCTCGGCCGTCTCGGTCATTTCCAGCGCGCGCGCATGGTCGGTCGCCAGCGGCTTTTCGCAGAACACATGCTTGCCGGCGGCCAGGGCCGCCATGGTCGTGGGATAATGCACGCTGTCGGGCGTCACATTGGCCACGGCATCGAACTCGCCCCAGGCCAGGGCCGCGTCCAGCGAGCCGAAGCCGCGCTCGATATTATGGGCGGCGCAAAACGCCTCGACGCGCGCCGGTTCGACGTCGACGCCGCCAACCAGGGTCACGCCCTCGATATTGGCGAAGTTCTTGGCATGCGTATTGGCCATGCCGCCGGTACCCAGGATGAGGATACGCATAGTCTGCTATTCCTTGGGGATGTTGCCCCGATGTTTACATTCCCGCCGGAACAGTCCCGCAAGGCGAGACGTCCCGACATTTACACCATGATCGTCACTGGCCCGCCTGCGTGATCTGCGGGAGCAATGACGCCTGCAAGACTGGCCTAGACCTTCACTTCGCCCGCATGATCCGCCGCCGACAGCTTGGCCCCGCGCTCCTCGATCTTCTCGATCGCTTCGCTTACCGGCCTGTTGGGCGCCTTCATCAACTGCGCCTGTCGCTCGCCGCTATAGGCCCAGTTGACCGCATTGCGCAGCACCTGCCCCACATTGGCGTCGTGATAGGTCGGATAGGTTTCGTGGCCGGGCCGGAAATAGAAGATATTGCCGGCGCCGCGGCGATAGGTCAGGCCGCTTCGGAACACTTCGCCGCCCTGGAACCAGGAGACGAACACGGTTTCCAGCGGCTCCGGCACGGTGAAGGGCTCGCCATACATTTCTTCATATTCGAGCTCGAAATAGGCCGGCAATCCCTTGGCGATCGGATGGCCCGGATTGACCACCCAAAGGCGCTCGCGCTCGCCCGCCTCGCGCCAGTGCAGATTGGCGGGGGAGCCCATCAGCCCCTTGAACACTTTGGAATGGTGGCCGGAATGCAGCACGATCAATCCCATGCCCTGCCAGACATGCTCCATCACCCGCTTGACCACGCCGTCGTCCACCTGGTCGTGCGCGGCATGACCCCACCAGATCAGCACATCGGTATCGGCCAGAGCCTCTTCGGTGCAGCCGTGCTCGGGCTCCTGCAGCGTCGTGGTCTTCACCGCTATATTGCTGTCCTGACGCAGCAGCGCCGCGATCTGGTTATGCATCCCTTCGGGATAGTTTTCGGCGACCTGCTTGTTCTTTTGTTCGTGAACGTTTTCGCCCCAGACCAGGGTACGGATTGCCATGATAGTCTCCTGATGAAATGTCGGCGGGGAGGCGCCGGAAAAGTCTGATGGTCTTTGCGCCATTCCGACAAAGGCGGGAACCCTTGTTTGCTCAACGGAGGTTCCCGCCTTGACGGAAATGGCAGCCTGTGTGCGAAAGGTGACAGTTGCGGGGCCGCCACCGAAAATTGAACGTTAGCGGATCGGCTTCCCGGCCTCGTCGAAGCGATGGATCTTGTCCTCCATCGGCGAGACCCGCAGCCTGTCGCCGCTGACATATTGCGCCGCGCCTTCCAGGCGCACCACCACCGGCTCTTCGGTGCCCATTTCGAGATAGACATAGGCGTCCGCGCCAAGATTTTCGGTGTGGATCACCGTGCCTTCCCAGATGCCGTCCTGGCGGATGATCATGTGTTCGCCGCGAATGCCCAGCGTGGTGCAGCCGAAATTGACGGCCTTGTCGCCGGTGATGAAATTCATCTTCGGCGAGCCGATGAAGCCGGCCACGAAAATGCTGTCCGGCCGTTCGTAGAGCTCCATGGGCGTGCCCACCTGCTCGATGATGCCGTCGCGCAGCACGCAGATGCGGTCGGCCAGGGTCATGGCCTCCACCTGGTCATGCGTCACGTAGATCATGGTGGTTTCGGCCATGCCTTCATGCAGCTTGGCAATCTCGATCCGGGTCGCCACCCGCAATGCCGCATCCAGATTGGAGAGCGGCTCGTCGAACAGGAACACTTGCGGATCGCGGGTGATGGCCCGTCCGATGGCGACGCGTTGGCGTTGGCCGCCGGAAAGCTGCTTGGGCAGCCGGTCGAGATAATCCCCGATCTGCAACATATCGGCGGCTTTCTCCACGCGCCTGCGGATATCGTCCTTGCTGTGGCCCTTTTCCAGCGTCAGCCCGAAGGCCATGTTTTCGTAAACGTTCATATGCGGATAAAGCGCATAGGACTGGAACACCATGGCGATGCCGCGCTTGGACGGGGCCAGCGCATTGACCCGCTGCCCGTCGAACAGCATGTCGCCGGAGGTGATGTCCTCCAGGCCCGAGATCAGGCGCAGCAAAGTGGATTTGCCGCAGCCCGAGGGGCCGACAAAGACCATGAATTCGCCCTTGTTGATGGTCAGGTCCACGCCCTTGATGACGTCGATGACGCCGAAGGACTTGCGGATATTGCGAAGCTCTATGCTTGCCATTTCTTGTTACTCCTTAGCCCTTCACCCCGCCGGCGGTCAGGCCGGAAACGATCTTGCGCTGGAAGATCAGCACCAGCACCACCAGCGGCACGGTGACGATCACCGACGCGGCCATGATATTGCCCCAGGGGATCTCATATTGCGTGCTGCCCGACAGCAGTGCGATGGCCACCGGCACGGTGCGGGTGTCGTTGCTGGCCGTGAAGGTCAGCGCGAACAGGAATTCGTTCCACGCCCCGATAAAGGCCAATAGCCCGGTGGTCACCAGCGCCGGCCACATCAGCGGCATGAAAACGCGGGTGATGATCACCCAGGGCGTCGCCCCGTCGACAATGGCCGCTTCCTCGATTTCCACCGGCAGGTCGCGCATGAAGGTGGTCAGCACCCAGACGGTGAACGGCAGGGTGAAAATGGTGTAGGAGAATATCAGCGCCCAGGGGGTATTGTAGATGCCCATGAACCGGATCACCTCGAACAGGCCGGCCAGCACCGCCATTTGCGGGAACATCGATATCCCCAGAATTGTCATCAGCAGCAGCCCCCGCCCCCGGAACCGCACCCGGCTCAGGGCGAAGGAGGCGGTGATGGCCAGGAACAGGGCCAGCAGCACCGTCACGGTCGAGATGAAGACCGAGTTCAGCAGGTTGCGCGGAAAGCTGCCGGTATTGAGCACGTTGAAGTAATTATTGAGGCTGAACGAGGTCGGCCAGTAATTGATCTGGAACAGCGCCGTGCCGGATTTGAAGCTGGTGAGGACGGCGTAATAGAAGGGGAAGACGCTCACCACCACGATGACCGCCACCAGCAGGTAGAACAGCACCCATTTGGTGAATTTCCACAGATCGAATGTCGCGCCCATTAGCGGTCTCCTCCGTCGAAACGCACCTGGCCGAGCCAGATATAGAGGATGGTCAGCGCCGCGATGATCAGGAACAGCAGCGTCGACATGGCCGAGCCATAGGCGAATTTGTCGAAATCGAAGAGGTTCTCCCGCGCCAGGACGCTCATCGTCTTGGTGGAGGCGCTATTGGGCGTCAGCACATAGATGAGGTCGAAAATGCGCAGCGCATCGAGCAGGCGGAAGATGATCGCCACCATCAGCGCCGGCCGCACCAGCGGCAGCGTGATGCGGAAAAACTGCTTGATCGGATGCACGCCGTCGATTTCGGCGGCCTCATAGATATCCTTGGGGATCATCTGCAGGCCCGCCAGGACCAGCAGCGCCATGAATGGCGTGGTCTTCCAGATATCCACGACCAGAACCGCGGTCATCGCCGTGTCCGCATTGGCCGTCCAGGCCACTTTCTGGCTGAGCAGGCCCAGCCGCATGCCCAAATCGTTGAGAATGCCGAACTGGTCATTGAGCATCCAGGCCCACATCTTCGCCGACACGACGGTGGGAATGGCCCAGGGGATGAGGATGGCGGCGCGCACGATGCCGCGCCCCTTGAATTCGGCATTGAGCACTAGCGCCACGATCATGCCCAGCACTGCCTCGAAGGCGACCGAGATGAAGGCGAAGCGCACCGTGTTCCACACCGCATTCCACCAGGCCGGATCGACCAGCAGGCCGCGATAGCGCACAGTGCCGCTTTCCAGCACCGACCAGCGCAGATAATTGCCCACGCCATACCATTCGGCGGCATCGAGATTGCTCAGCGAGGCGTCGGTGAACGAGAAATAGATCGAGCGTATCAGAGGCCAGCCGGCCACCACGGCCAAAGCCGCCAACATCGGTATCAGGAACAGCCGGGCAGCTCTCAAGCGCTGCTGCGTCAGCTCCGACCTCTCCCTGGGGGCCGGCGCCGTGGCGGCCAGTCCCATCGTCTCCGTCGCCATCGTTTTCCTCCCGACGCGCATCGTCATTATTGCGCGAGGCGGGCGACGGGAAAACCCCGCCGTCCGCCTCGCTTCTGGGTCCTGGGAGGACTTACCAGGAATCGCCCTTGAGATCGGTCAGGTCGGCTTCGAGAACTTCGAGATTCTCGGCTGCCGAGCCATTGCCCGAAAGCGTGTCATGCACGGCGCTCCAGAACAGCGAGGAGACCTCGTTGTAGTTGGCCTGGGTCGGCGCGGACGGACGCGGAACCGCATTCTGGAAGATTTCCTTCCACGCCGGGATGATCGGCTGGCCGGCGGCGATGTCGGCATCGTCGTACAGCGCCTCGATCGTGGGCAGGTTGGACTGCATCAGCGCCCGTTCCTTCTGCACTTCGGCCGAGCTCAGATAGAGCGCCAGTTCGATGGCGGCATCCGGGTCGGGCGAGTACTTGGAAACGGCGACGTTCCAGCCGCCCAGCGTGGCGGCGGAGCGGGCATCGGGGCCATCGCCGGCGGGCAGCGGCGCCACGTCGAACTTGCCGGCGATCGGAGAATCCTCGCCATTGCCCAGCGAATAGGCATAGGGCCAGTTGCGGTGGAACACGGCATTGCCGAGCTGCCATACGCCACGGCTTTCCTCTTCCATATAGCCCAGATTGCCTTCGGGCGAGATGGTGCCGATCCAGCTTGCGGCAAGATCGATCGCGGCGGCGGCGTGCTCGTTATTGATCGAGATGGTGCCATCGGCCTCGATGATCTGGCCGCCGCCATAGGACTTGACCCATTCCAGCGCATTGCAGGTCAGGCCTTCATAGGCATTGCCCTGGAACACGAAGCCCCACATTTCCGAATTGCCCTCGGCACGTTCGGCATCCATGATTTCCTTGGCGGTCTCGGTCATTTCCGCCCAGGTGGCCGGCACCGACTTGCCATGCTTTTCCAGCAGGTCGGTGCGGTAGAACAGCGCCGGGGCGTCGGTGAAGGCCGGCATCGCCACCAGCTTGCCGTTCACGGTCTGCGACTCGATGATCGAGGGGAAGTGCTCGTCAAGCACACCGGCGGCGGCTTCGCTCAGATCGAGGAACTGGTCCGCCAACTGCGGGGCCCAGATCACGTCGGTCTGATAGACGTCGATATCGGTATTGCCGGCCGCCAGCCACAGCTTGTACTGGCCGAACTGGTCGGTGGTGGACGAGGGCATCGGCACGATGGTGACCGAGTGACCGGTATCGGCTTCGAACTTGTCGAGCTGGCCGCGCAGGAATTCGAGGCCCGTGCCGGTATCGCCGGACACGATCGAGAGCTCGGCGGCCTGCGCCGCACCCGCCACCAGCGTCACGCTCGTCAAAAGACCGACGAGCAGCTTGTTCATCTTCATTGGAAATCCTCCCGAAAGAAACAGGTCACGGGAGAAGCGTGTCGAATCCGTCCGGCGCCTCCGCGCCCGGCCAATTCTCCTCCCCCGTCAAAAGCACCCCACCGCCCGGTCTTTGCCATGCGGTTTTAAAGCGCTTTGGACAGAAAGGAACCAGAGAGCCTATTTGCTGTCAAGCGGCTCGCCGGGAGAATTTTAGGAACTTTCCATTCGATCCGAAAATTTAGAAACAAAAACAATAAGTTATGACAAAACAGCTCCTGAAATGGTTAATTTCGTGCCGCGCGGCGATGATGTACGCACCTCAAAACATTTCCGACGATTTCCCCCTCTTGCCACGGAATTTGAAATCGCTTTGAATGCTCGCCGGAGGAGAATGGCGATAGGCCCTGTTCATGGGAATGCGCCTGCCCTAAAGGCAAGACCCGACCGGTTCGACGCCAGGCAAGCTGCCGGCACAGGGGGCCGGACCGTCGAACCATCCGGGCCGAAAACCGCTATGAGACTGAAAGACCTCGCTGAGCATCTCGGCCTGTCCCCCACCACGGTCAGCCGCGCGCTCAACAATTATCCGGAAGTCAACGAGGCCACCCGCCGCCGGGTGGCAGCGGCCGCCACCGCGCTCGGCTACCGCCCCAATGCCAGTGCGCTGCGTCTCGCCACCGGCCGCGCCGGCGCTATCGGCCTGGTCCTGCGCGGCGCGGACGAACTCGGCCCGCATATGTCCGAATTCCTCTCCGGGCTCGGCGCCTCCATGGCCCATCGCGAAATCGACGTTCTCGTCTCCACCGTCGCCAGCCAGCAGGAGGAATTGGCGGCCTATCGCCGCCTGGCCGCCAGCCAGAAGGTGGATGCCGTGGTGCTCCATTCGCCCACCCTCCGCGACGAGCGCGCCGAACTCCTGCTCGATCTCAAGATACCCTTCGTGCTGCATGGCCGCACCGATATCGGTCACCCCGTCGCCTGGCTCGACATCGACAATACCGGCGCCCTCGAACGCGCCACCGGCCATCTGCTCGATCTCGGCCATCAGCGCGTTGCACTGTTCAACGGCCTCAAGGGCCGCACCTTTTCCGAGCATCGGGAACTGGGCTATCTCGCCGCCCTCTCGGCGCGCGGCATTCCGTTCGATCCCGCCCTTATGGTCAATTCCGTCTTCACCGACGAGACCGCCTTCCGCCTCGCCCAGTTCATGCTCGAGCGCCGGCCCCGCCCCACGGCATTCCTCGCCGGCTCGATGATGACGGCCCTGGGTATTTTCCGCGCCATCCGCCAGGCCGGGCTGGAACTGGGCCGCGACATCTCCATGATCGCCCACGACGACGTCTTCCCCTATCTCAATGCCGACAACATGTATCCGACCATGTCGACCACCCGTTCCTCCATCCGCCAGGCCGGCACCCGCATCGCCGAATTGATCGCCCAGGTCCTGGCCGGCAAGCATGTGGAAGACGTGCACGAAATCTGGCCGGTCGAGCTGGTGCTGCGGGAAAGCTCGGCGCCTTTGCGAAATCCCTGACCCATTCGCTGCGCTCGCCCCGCGCCTGTGCTATGCTTCTCGCCATGCCGCATTGGGCGCTCGGGCATCGTGCTGGAGCGGCGCTTTGCCTGCGGCAGGGCCTATGCCGCCCTGGCGGCCTCGGAGTACGTTCATGACTTCGCCTTTCGTCACCACCGCCTGGCTGGCCCAGCATTTGTCCGATCCCGGCCTCGTCGTGGTCGATGCCAGCTGGCACCTGCCCAATGCGTCCCGCAACGCCCAGGCCGAATATCTGGCCGGCCATATTCCCGGCGCCGTGTTCTTCGACATCGACGGCATTGCCGACACCGCGTCCAGCCTGCCGCATATGCTGCCCGCGCCCGCCGATTTCGCCCGCGCCGTCGGCGCGCTCGGCATTAGCGAGGACATGAATATTGTCGTCTATGACGAAGTGGGATTGTTCAGCGCCCCGCGCGCCTGGTGGACCTTCCGCACTTTCGGCGCCCCGAATGTCTTCATGCTCGAAGGCGGCGGTCCCCAATGGCGCGCCGAGCGCCGCCATGTCGAAGCCGGACTGGTCGAGCGTCATCCCACCATCTTCCAGCCGCGCCTCGATCCCCTTGCCGTCGCCGATTTCGACATCGTCAATGCCCGCTCGAAGGATCGCGCCGCTCAGATCGTCGACGCTCGCCCCGCCCCGCGCTTTCATGCCGAAGTTCCCGAACCGCGCCCTGGCCTCAAGTCCGGCCATATTCCCGGCAGCTTCAACGTGCCGGTCGGGCTGCTCACCGAGAACGGCGCGCTCAAGGATACCGAAACCCTCCGGGCGCTTTTTGCCGAACGCGGCCTCGACCTCGACAGCCCGATCATCACCTCCTGCGGCTCCGGCATCACCGCCGTCACCCTGGCCCTGGCGCTGGAACAGGCCGGCGCCGGCGACGTTACCGTCTATGACGGGTCATGGGCCGAATGGGGCTCGAGGCCCGACGCCGAAATAGAAAGCTAGAACGTTTTCCAGCAAAAGCGGCCTCGGTTTTGCGGTTCGGAAACGCGACAAGCAAAATGCCCAAGGAAGGATTGCCATGCTCGATCATACCGGCATCGTCGTCACCGATCTCGCCAAGGCCCGCCGCTTCTACGACGCCATCGCCGCCGCGCTCGAATTGCAAACGGCCGACAATGGCGAGGAGGCCTTCCTCTTCGGCAAAAGCGCCGAAGAGCGAATCCCCTATCTGTGGATCGGCGTCACCCGCCCCTCCTATTGGGTAGAGGGCTCGCGGGCCGGCCTCAACCAGATGCATGTGGCTTTTCAGGCCAGGAACAAAGCCATGGTCGACGCCTTCCACCAGGCCGCCCTGGCCAATGGCGGCACCGACAATGGCCCGCCCGGCCCGCGTCAGGGCGCCGGCGATTATTACGGCGCCTTCGTGCTCGACCCGGACGGCAATAATATCGAAGCCTGCTGGCAGGGCGATGTCCCTAATTATCGCGAATAGGCCACCCAGCCGCGAAAGCTCAGGGCCGCGTAAAACAGGCTGACATCGCCAAAGCCGGCCGCCTCCAGCAGCGCCTCCTCTTCCGCCGGCGCCAGAATGGTCAGCTTGGTGCTCATGGCCTGTAACGCATTGTCCAATTGCGCCCCGCTCGCCGTCACGCCATCGGCATAGCCGGAATGGCGGGCGATCCAGCGCGACCGCTCCGGTTCGTCCTGCGGAAAACTGATATGCGCCAGCACCAGCGGCGCACCGGGCCGCAAGCGCCGCCGCAGGGCGCGCAATGTCTCCAGGCGCTGCTCGCGCCCGATAAAATGAAAGGTGAGCAGGCTCACCGCCCCATCGAACGGCCCCTCCGGCGCCGCCTCCACATAGCCTTCATGCAGGGCCACCCGCGTCACCAGCGGCCCCAATACCTGCCGCGCCAGCGCCAGCATGTCGGGTGATGGATCGACGCCATCGAACGTCCAGCCCGCATGCGCCTCGGCCAGCGCCTTCAATTCCAGTCCGCCGCCGGCCCCCAAAACCAGGAGCCGCCCATCCGCCGACACTCGTTCGGCCAGCAGCATCGACACCATGCGATGCAGGCTCTCAAATCCCGGCACCTGCCGCTGCGGTCTTTGCGCATAGCCGGCTGCGGCCTGCGCATCGAAGAGACTGCCACCCATATCGCTGCATCCTTTTGTTCGTCAGCCATTTCCCCGACGAAAAAAGCCGCCGAATGTGCCCGGCGGCTTCATCTCCGTCAGCCCCTGAAGATCAGGCCGACTTGTTCTTGTTGTAAAGGTCGAAGAACACGGCGGCGAGCAGCACCACGCCCTTGATCATCTGCTGCCAGTCGATATTGACGCCCATGATCGACATGCCGTTATTCATCACGCCCATGATGAAGGCGCCGATCACCGCGCCGGCGACCTGGCCGACGCCGCCCAGCGCCGAGGCGCCGCCGATGAACACCGCCGCGATCACGTCGAGCTCCAGCCCCTGCCCCGCCTTCGGCGTCGCCGAATTGAGGCGCGCCGCATAGATCATGCCGGCCAGGGCCGCCAGCGCCCCCATGATGGCGAAGATGTAGAACGTGGTCCGCTCGGTCTTGATGCCCGACAAAGCCGCCGCCTTGAGATTGCCGCCCAGCGCATAGATGCGGCGGCCGAAGGTCATGCGCTTGGTCAGGAACACGAAGCCCGCGATCAGCACCCCCATCACCACCAGCACATTGGGCAGCCCGCGATAGGAGGCCAGCATATAGGCGAAGAACAGCACCAGCCCGGCAATGACCAGATTCTTGACCACGAACAGGCTGAACGGCTCGACGTCATAGCCGCGCGCCTTGCGCCTGGCCCGGGTGCGGATCGAGAAGAAGACCGTCGCCACTATGGCCAGGATGGCGATGACCATGGTGGTGGTGTGCAGCACCACGTTCTGGCCGTTCTCGGCCAGCCAGGGCATGGTCGTCGGCCCGATGAAATCGGGAATGAAGCCCGCCGACAGCATCTGGAATTCGGCCGGGAACGGGCCGACCGACTTGCCGGCCAGGATCGCCAGCGACAGGCCCTTGAAGATCAGCATGCCGGCCAGCGTCACGATAAAGGCGGGGACGCGATGATAGGCGATGATATAGCCCTGCGCCGCCCCGACGACCGCGCCGGCCACCAGGCAGATTGCCCCGGCGACGATGGGATGGGCGAGAAAAGCCAGCTCCGGCGGAAACCGCCAGCCCACCATCAGCATCGCCGCCAGCGCCCCGATAAACCCGGAAACCGAGCCCACCGACAAATCGATATGCCCGGCCACGATCACCAGCAGCATGCCCAGGGCCATGACGATGATATAGGAGTTCTGCAGGATGATATTGGTCAGGTTCACCGGCTTGAACAGCACGCCATTGGTGAAATACTGGAAGAACAGCATGATGAGGATGAGCGCCAGCAACAGGCCGTAATCGCGCATATTGGCCCGCAAGGCGCCGATCAGGGACAGCTCGTGGCTCTGGGCCTGTTCGGCCGGGATTCCGGTCGGTACGGTTTCGGTCGTCATGATGCCTTTCCTTCAGCGCGCACGATGGAGCGCATGATCTTTTCCTGGCTCGCCTCGCTGGTGGGCATCTCGCCCACGATGCGGCCTTCGTTCATTACATAGAGGCGGTCGGTGATGCCGAGCAGTTCCGGCATTTCCGAGGAGATCATCAGGATCGCTTTGCCCTGCGCCGCGAGCTGGTTGATGATCGTGTAGATTTCATATTTCGCGCCCACATCGATGCCGCGCGTCGGCTCGTCGAGAATGAGCACGTCGGGATTGGCGTAGAGCCATTTGCTCAGCACCACTTTCTGCTGATTGCCGCCGGAAAGATTGCCCGTCACCTGATAGACGCTGGAGGAGCGGATATTGGTCTTTTTCCGGTAATCGTTGGCGACATCCAGCTCGGCCAGATCGTCGATCACCCCGAAGCGCGACACGCCCTTGAGATTGGACAAAGTGGTATTGTGCTTGATGTGGTCGATGAGGTTGAGCCCGAAGGTCTTGCGGTCCTCGGTGGCATAGGCGAGGCCCCGCGCCACCGCCTTGCCCACGCTGGACATGTCCACCTTCTTGCCATGCATGAACACCTCGCCGGTAATCTTCTGCCCATAGGAGCGCCCGAACAGGCTCATGGCGAATTCGGTGCGCCCCGACCCCATTAGCCCGGCAATCCCCACCACTTCGCCCTTGCGCAGGACCATGTCGATATTCTTGATCACCTGCCGCTCGCGGTGCTGCGGGTGATAGACGCTCCAGTTCTTCACCTCCAGAACCACCTCGCCCACATTGGGCGTATGGGGCGGATAACGGTCTTCCAGCGCCCGCCCCACCATCGAGGTGATGATCCGGTCCTCGGAAATATCCTGCTTGTCCATGGTCTCGATGGTGCGCCCGTCGCGAATGACGGTGATGCGGTCCGAAACGCGGGACACTTCGTTGAGCTTGTGGGAAATCAGGATCGAGGTAATGCCCTGCTGCTTGAATTCCAGCAGCAGATCGAGCAGCGCCTGGCTGTCCTTTTCCGACAGCGACGCGGTCGGCTCGTCCAGGATGAGCAATTGCACATGCTTGGAAAGCGCCTTGGCGATCTCCACCAATTGCTGCTTGCCCACCCCGATATTGGTCACCAGCGTGTCCGGGTCCTCGTTGAGCCCCACCATGGCCAGCAGCTTGCGCGCGCCGTCACGGGTCTCGTCCCAGTCGATCACCCCGTTCCTGGCCTGCTCATTGCCCAGGAAGATGTTTTCGGCGATCGACAGCAGCGGCACCAGCGCCAGCTCCTGATGGATGATGACGATGCCCTTGTCCTCGCTGTCGCGAATGGAGCGGAAGGACTGTTCCTCGCCTTTGTAGATGATCTGTCCGTCATAGGAGCCGTGCGGATAGACCCCGCTCAGCACCTTCATCAGGGTGGACTTCCCCGCCCCGTTCTCGCCGACAATGGCGTGGATTTCGCCTTCCCGCACATCCAGATTGACGTTCTGCAGCGCCTTGACGCCGGGAAAGGTCTTGGTGATGCCGCGCATCTCCAAAATGGTATTGGTCATATATAGGACCTATCGCTCAATAGACCTCATCCTCAACCTCCTGAGCTTGTCGACGGGCGAAGCACGAGGTCGGGGCACGAGATCCCGGCGCACGTCCTCCTGGTTCGACAGGCTCACCATGAGGCCTCATGGGTTCTCCACAGGACCCGCTTGCGCGGGGAATGGGGGAGCGCATTTTTCGTCCGCCGCATGAAGATCGGCTCCATCGCCTCCCTCCCCTCAATTTGGAAAGTGTTTACATCGGGCACTTCGAGTCAAGCTGCCTCGGGACGTGAGGCCCTTAGTCCCCTCCCCCTTGAGGCGAGGGCCGGGGGACGGGGTGCTGCGCCGAAGCAAGCCGCCGATGTAAACACCCCCTCAATTAGGGAGGGGGCGCAGGAACTCTTGTTTCTGCGCCCCGGATTCACGTCCCCGAAAGGCCTCGCCTCCGACGAAGCCCTCCCGTTTGCCGGCAGCTTACTCCAGCTCTTCCGCCTGGATATAGCCCGAGGCGATCACGCGTTCCTCGTAATTGGTGGCATCCACTTCATACGGGGTCAGCAGGATCGAGGGCACGACCTTGACGCCATTGTCATAGGTGGTGGTGTCGAGGCCGCCCGGCTCTTCGCCCGACAGCACGGTGTCGAGCAGCTGTGCGGTATACTGGGCCAGTTCGCGGGTATCCTTGAACACGGTCGAATACTGCTCGCCGGCGATGATCGCCTTGACCGAAGGCACTTCGGCGTCCTGGCCGGTCACGATCGGCCAGGCGAGGTCGCCCGAGCCATAGCCCACGCCGCGCAGCGACGAGATGATGCCGCGGGAAAGCCCGTCATAGGGCGCCAGCACGCCATGGACCACCGAGCCGTCCGAATAATTGGCGGACAGGATATTGTCCATGCGGGCCTGGGCCACCGCACCGTCCCAGCGCAGCGTACCGACCACGTCCATGCCCTGCTGGCCGGACTTGATGATCACGTCGCCGGAATCGATCAGCGGCTGCAATACGGCCATGGCGCCGTCATAGAAGAAGAAGGCATTGTTGTCGTCGGGCGAACCGCCGAACAGCTCGACATTCCACGGCTTGTCATTGGGGAAGCGCTCTTCGAGCCCCTTCACCAGGCTGGTGGCCTGCAGCACGCCCACCTGGAAATTGTCGAAAGTGGTGTAATAATCGACATTGCCGCTGTCGCGGATCAGGCGGTCATAGGCCACGACCTTCACGTCCTGGTCGGCGGCCTGCTGCAACACGGCGCTGAGGGTGGTGCCGTCGATCGAGGCGATCACCAGCGCGTCCACGCCCTTGGTCACCATGTTTTCGATTTGGGCGAGCTGGTTCGGAATATCGTCTTCCGCATATTGCAGGTCGACCGAATAGCCCATGCCTTCCAGCGCGGACTTCAGCTCATTGCCGTCCGAAATCCAGCGCAGCGACGACTGGGTCGGCATGGCGATGCCAATGGCGCCCTTGTCCTGGGCCAGCACGGCGGACGCGGCAGTGGTCACCAGCGCGCCGGCGGTCAGCACCGTCATGATTGATTTAAACAATTTCACGTCTCGACTCCCTTTGATATTCGAGATGATTTTCTTCTGGTCGCGAGGGGCCCGGATCAGTCAGGCAGTTGCGGCCTTGGCGGCACCGCAATCGGCCGGCGCCAGGCGTTGCTTCACTGGCCCGAACTGCTTGAAATTCTCCGGTACGAACGGCTTTCAGCCGTAAAACACCCCCCAGTCCATGCCTCAGACGCTAAGATAATCAGATAGGTCTGTAAAGCATCATCTCGCGTCCTATTCATTTTTTTCGATGCTAGAATAATAGATTGAGCCCGGTTGCAGCGGCGTTTCGCCGACGCTATGGTGCCGGAAAAGGGAAAGAACATCCCCGTATCTCGCTGGCTAAGGGCCGGTATAGACGCAAAGGTATCAGATACCTTTTAGGAGGCCGACTATTCAGACCGGCGACAATCGCCCCGACCAGCCCAGCGCCGCCAATGCGGTCGCCGATGATCTGGCGGACATAATCCTGACCCGGATGGCGCCCGGCGCCAGCCTGCCCAGCGAAGCGGAACTGGCCGAGCGCTATGCCGTCAGCCGCCTGACGGTGCGCGAGGCGGTCAAGCTCCTGGCCGGGCGCGGCCTGGTCGATCTGGCGCGCTGCCGCCGGGCCATGGTGCGCGAGCCCGACGGCGCTGCCTTTGCCGATTTTCTGGTCTCGGTGCTGCACAACGATTCCAAGGGCCTGTTCGACCTGGTCGAAGTGCGGCTGTCGCTGGAAGTGCAATCGGCCACCCTCGCCGCCAAGCGCGCCAACCGCGCCGGCATCGCCGCCATCGAAAGCGCCCTTCAGGGCATGCGCGACGCCGAGGCGGCCGACGATGCCGACGCCGAGGAACGCTTCCACAATTTCGACGTCGGCTTTCATGAAGCCGTCGCCCTGGCCAGCGGCAACCGCATTCTGGGCTATCTGTTCGAGGCCATGGCCGGCCCCTTGCGCAGCGGCATCCAGATCAGCCGCCAGGGCCATGCCAATCGCGGCCATACCCTGCGCGACACCATCGACGCCCACCAGCGCATCCTCGACGCCATCCGCGCCGGCAATGCCCGCGCCGCCGCCGAGGCCATGCGCCTCCATCTCAGGAATACCGAACGCGATATCAGCAATGCGTTGAGCGATATGGGCACACCGCCCTCCACCCGCCGAAGCGCGCGCTAGCGCGGCGCACGCTCCATTTGATACGGGGGCATGTTGAAGTAGACCCTCATCCTGAGCCTGTCGAAGGACGAGGTCGGGTAACTCGGTGTCCGCGACCTCGTGGTTCGGCAAGCTCACCATGAGGTCTTGCCGATCATTTCAGTTCGAGCGTGAAACGATCGAACGCATCGGCTCTTGCCCGCCCCGCCCTCATGGGAGAAGAAGACGCAGTCCCAGGCACCGAGCACAGACCCATGACCGCCAAACTCTCTCTCGCCGCCCTGCCCTCGATCGCCGGCGCCGCCACGCCCACCTATGCCCGCCAGGACCTCAAGCCCGGCATAGTCCATTTCGGCGTCGGCAACTTCCATCGCGCCCACCAGGCCGTCTATCTCGATGCGCTGTTCAATACCGGCGCGGATCATGATTGGGCCATTATCGGCGCCGGCGTCCGGCCATCCGACGCCGCCATGCGCGAGGCCCTGGGCCGGCAGGATTGGCTGACCAGCGTGGTCGAGCAGGAAGCCGGTTCCACCACGGCGCGCATCACCGGCGCCATGGTCGATTATCTCGAACCCGGCGACAGCCGGGCCGTGATCGCCGCGCTCACCGATCCCGCCATCCGCATCGTGTCCCTCACCATCACCGAGGGCGGCTATTATATCGACCCGGCCTCGCAGAAATTCGACCCGGCACATCCCGACATCGCCTACGACGCCGCTCACTTCCATGCGCCGAAAACCGCGTTCGGCCTCATCCTCGCCGGCCTGGTGCAACGCCGCGCCGCCGGCATCGCGCCGTTCACGATCATGTCCTGCGACAATATCCCCGGCAATGGCCAGGTCACGCGCAACGCCGTCGCCGGCCTTGCTGCCCTCATCGACCCGGCCCTGGCCGATTGGATAAAATCCTCCATCGCCTTTCCCAATGGCATGGTCGACCGCATCACCCCCGCCACCTCCGCGCGCGAGATCGACCTGCTGGCCGACACTTTCGGCATCGAGGATTCCTGGCCCGTCTTCTGCGAAAGCTTCAACCAATGGGTGCTGGAGGATAATTTCCCCGCCGGCCGCCCCGCCTTGGAGACGGTGGGCGTGCAGTTCGTCGGCGATGTCGCGCCCTATGAGCACATGAAGATTCGTATCCTCAATGGCGGCCACGCCACCATTGCCTATCCGGCCGGGCTGCTCGACATCCACTTCGTGCACGAGGCGATGGAACATCCCCTCGTCTCCGCTTTCCTCAGGAAGGTCGAGACCGAGGAGATCATCCCCATCGTGCCGCCGGTGCCCGGCACCGACCTGTATGAATATTTCGCGCTGTGCGAAAAACGCTTCGCCAATCCCAAGATCGGCGACACTGTCCGCCGCCTCGCCCTTGATGGGTCCAATCGTCAGCCCAAATTCATCATTCCCAGTGCTTTGGACCGCGCTAATGCTAACAATGCGTTAACCGGATTGGCCTTGGTGTCAGCCTTATGGTGCCGCTATTGTTTCGGCACCACCGAGAGCGGTGCCATCATCGGACCCAATGATCCGAACTGGGACCGCCTCACCGCCCAGGCAAGAAAAGCCCGAGAAAAACCCGCCGCCTGGCTCGATATGAGCGACATCTATGGCGACCTCGCCCAAGCGCCATCCTTCGCATCTTCCTTTACCAAGTCATTGAATTTCCTGTGGAAAGAAGGAACGGCAGCGACACTCGAAGCCTATCTGGCCGACCGTCTCTAGTCCGCTCCCATCGCTTCGGTTATGGTCCGGCCCGAAGCAAAAAGAGAGGGCGGGCGTGTCGCAAGACTTCCTGGTCGGCGTGGATGTAGGAACGGGCAGCGCCCGGGCCGGTATTTTCACACGCGACGGTAAACTATTGGGGCGCCACGAAAATCCGATCCTGATGCGGCGCGAAGACGCCAATTTCGCCGAGCATGACAGCAGCCAGATCTGGTCCGCCGTCTGTGCCGCCGTCCGCGGCGCCATGGCGGCCGCCGGGGCCGATCCCGCCGCCATTGCCGGCATCGCCTTCGACGCCACCTGCTCCCTCGTCGTCCGCGATGGTGACGGCGAGCCCGTGACCGTCTCCCGCAACGGAGAAGATCGTTGGGATACAATAGTTTGGCTCGACCATCGGGCGCTGGACGAGGCCGAGCAATGCACCCGCACCGGTCATGAAGTGCTCGATTATATCGGCGGCGTCATGTCGCCGGAAATGGAAGTGCCCAAGCTGATGTGGCTCAAGCGCCACCTGCCGCAAAGCTGGCAGCGCGCCGGGATGATGTTCGACCTCGCCGACTTCCTCTCCTGGAAAGCCACCGGCTCCCTCGCCCGATCCCAATGCACTCTGGCCACCAAATGGACCTATGCGGCGCACCAAGCCATTGGGTGGAAAGAAGATTTTCTGACACAGGTCGGCCTCGAGGACCTGGTCGCCAAGGCATCCCTGCCCGAAAAAGCCTCCCCGATAGGCGCCGATCTCGGCCCCCTGACCCCGATTGCCGCCGAACAACTGGGCCTCACCACCAGGTGCCGCGTCGGCGCCGGATTGATCGATGCCTATGCCGGGACATTGGCAGAATTGGGTCCCCTCACCGCCCGTCCCGAGGAAATGGACCGGCACAGCGCCCTCATCGCCGGCACCTCCAGTTGCGTCATGTCCATGTCGCGGCAAAGCCTTGCCGTGAAAGGCATTTGGGGGCCGCATCTGGGCACTATCCTGGACGGATATTGGCAGTTGGAGGGCGGCCAATCCGCGTCCGGCGCCCTGCTCGACCACATCCTGCGCTGGCACGGCGCCGGCGGCGAGCCCAGCGCTCAACTGCACCAAGCCATCTGCGACCGCGTCATGGAACTGCGCGCCGAGGCTGGCCCTGCCTTTGCCAGCCGCCTGCATGTCCTGCCCGATTTCCACGGCAACCGTTCGCCATTGGGCGATCCAAATGCCCTCGGCGTGATTTCCGGCCTGACGCTCGACAGCGATTTCGACAGCCTCTGCCGCCTCTATTGGCGCAGCTGTGTCGGCATCGCCTTGGGTATCCGCCATATCCTGGAAACCATGAGCGGAGACCGCTCCCCCGTCGAATACCTGCATGTCATTGGTGGCCATACGAAAAATCCGTTGCTGATGGAGCTTTACGCTGACGCGACCGGCTGCATCGTCATCGAGCCCAATACGCCGGACGCCACCTTGCTCGGCATGGCCATGGTGGCCGCCAATGCCGCCGGCCTCTATCCCAGCCTCGACCGCGCCTGCCTCGCCATGCATCGGAGCAGCACGCAACGGCATCCCAATCCGGCGATGCGCCCGCAATTCGACCGCGATTACCGGATTTTCCTCGAAATGCTGAAACAGCGCCAGGCAATCGACGCGCTTGAATAAGCGCGCCCGGGCGCATCGATGGCCGGCAGGGAACCAATATTCCCATCTTCCGTTCTTCTGTCACGCAGCCACTGGCCGTCGCAGGAGACCGAAATGAACCAGTTTCAGATCAGAACGCTTGAAGATGCGGGTCGCACCACCGCCGTGTGGAATTCCGACAGCTTCGATCATCAGCCGCGCTATGCGGACGTCTTCATCGCGCTGCTCCCGGCTTCGCTGATCCTGCTGGCCACCGCCGTGCTGCTCGTTGCGCTGCTTTAAGGGTCGCTCCGCAATATCGGAATTCGCACCAAATTCAGGAGGGCCATATGACGCTTGGCACAATTCTTCTCATCATCCTCATCCTCTTGCTTATCGGCGCCTTGCCGACCTGGGGATATTCGCGCGGTTTCGGCTATTTCCCCTCAGGCATCCTGGGCGTCGTGCTCATCGTGGTGCTGATCCTGGTGTTGATGGGACGCCTGTAGGCCACCGGCAAAACGGGCACGTTCCGGTCTTTCGGAAACGCACCCATAGCCCATGGATAATCGCCCCCGATCCATGCGCAACCTTCGTCCCGACGAGCGAGAGCTTGTTGGGACGGCTTTCGGGCGGGCATTGGAACCGGCAATTGAGCCGATGCGTTTTCTCTACGATTTAAAAATAGGAGCGTCTTATGGCAACTACGAGTGACATGGCCCCGGGCCGCAAGGGCGGCGCCAGCAAAAATACCACGCCGCAACGCAATACCGATCCGCAGGGCAAGGAGCGTGACCTGGAGGCCCAGGTTGCTCAATTGCAGGACGACCTCAAATCCATCACCGAAACTCTCGGCAAGCTCACCGGCGACAAGGTGGACGAGGCCCGCTCGGTCGCCGCCACCGAATTGCGCGAGCTCAAGCGCAAGGGCCAGCATATGCTGGACGAAGCCCAGGATCAGGCCGAAGCGGTTGAAAAGCAGCTCAAGGATACCATTCGCGAGAAGCCGCTGACGGCGGTGGCAACCGCTCTCGGCGTCGGCTTCGTTCTCGCCCTACTTACCCGGCATTGACCATGGGCTTGCTCGGGCCTTTGACGGCGCTGTTCGGGCTGGAATTGAAAAGCGTTGCGGCCCGGGCTCGGGCCGCCGCCATCCTTTATGGATTGATGGCGCTTTTCCTGCTGGCCGCTGCCATTTTTCTCGTCCTCGCCGCCTATCTGGCTCTGGCAGACCTTTTCAGCCCGATCATTGCCGCTCTTATCCTGAGCGGCGCGTTCTTGCTTCTGACCCTGGCCATCTATGCTGGCACCCTGATCGGCCGGGGCCGGCACCGGCAGGAAGTGGCGGAACAACGTCGCGCCAGCGAATCCGGCGCCTTCGTCACCACGGCAGCCCTCACCGCTCTGCCTATGCTCCTGCGCTCGCCGGCAATAATTCGTTTCGGCTTGCCGGCCGCGGCCGTCGTCGCCTTCGCGCTTCTGCGCGATCGTTCCGACAAGAGCTAGATGATTGCCTATTCCGTCCCGGCAATCTCGCCGGGCCGGACCACCGGCATGGCCCGCGGATGCATCTTGAGTGTCACGCTGGCGTCAAGCGCGATCAATTCGCCATCGATAACAGCGTGATTGCCGCGCCTGCGCTTGGGGAAGCGAAGCACCAGTTCTGGCACCTCCGCTTCGCTGACCAGCGCATTGTCCCGCCATCTGCCGGTAAACACGTCAAGCGCCAGCGCAAGCAGGTCCCGGCCCGTCGTGCCGGCGGCGACATAGACGCCCAATAGCCCGCTATCGAGCCGCGCCGCCACCGGGATCGGACCATCGTCCAAGGGGTTGTTGGATATGGCGACGCCCGAAACCGTCTGGGTTCTCGCGCCATCCGGGCCAATCAATTCAACCAGAAAGCGCGGAGGATTGACGGCGGTTGCGACAATCGCCCGCAGGCTCGCCATCATCTTGCCGACGCGATCTCGATACACCATGCCATTGCGGATGCGGACCAGTCTTGCATGGATGCCCACGCCAAACTGATGCACGAACGGACGTCCATTGGCGGTGGCGATGTCGATATGGTCGATCCGGCCGCGGGCAATGGCGGCCAGCGCCAAATCCAGATCCATGGGCATATCGAGCGCCCGGGCAAAAAGGTTCATCGTGCCGGCCGGCAGCACGGCGAGCGGCTTGCCACTGGCATAGGCCGCTGCCGCCGCTGCCGATATCGTGCCGTCGCCGCCACCCGCCAGCATGACATCCACTGCGGCGTCGCCGGTGGCCTCGGCCAAAGCCGCCTCCACTTCGTCGCCGCCGATCACGCGGCATTCCAGGTCATGGCCTTGCCGCGAAAACACCTCTTCTGCCCGCCGACAAAAATCAGCAAGATCCATGGTACGGAGCGTCCCGCCGTCCCGGTTCAGAATGGCTCTGAAACGCATTCTAAATCTCCAACGCGGCTGCCATGGGTCGCCCGAGCTCGGCCAGATGAGCAGACTAGCCTATCGGCGACAGGTTAGTGCTTCAGTCGAATTTCAATCCGTTTCACTCCTAGGTCGACCAGGAGCACGCCCTGATGCAGAAGCGAGGGAGACAGGCGGCGCGTTCCGGCGCCACCCCGGCGGCCGAGGCTCAACAGATGGTCAACCAGCATTCGTTCCTCCTGCGCCGCCATGACCTGTTGGCGGGACGAACCGTTCTTATCGTCGAGACCGAAATTATCATCGCCCTCAACATGCGGGCAATACTGCAAAATCTTGGAGCGGGCCCGGTCGTGATGATGACCAGTCCGCAGGAATTCCACCGCCGCCGCACATCATGGGACGACGTGGTTCTGGCCATCCTGGAGATGGATTCCCGGCGACCCGATCAGTTGCACCTGGTCCGGGAGGCGCTCGGATCGAGTGTCCCGGTATTGGGCCTGACCGCCGACAGCCAATTGCAGAGCGCCATGCCGGAATTTTCCGGCATGGCGATATTGGTCAAGCCCGTACCCGACGATGCTCTGGCGGTGGCCGTGCTGCATCTGCTGCATGGCCCCGGCGATCAGAACGAGTGATTGCCCGAGGTCACCTGCGAGGAAACCGCATCCGGACCATAATCGGCTTCGCCGCTGATCTGCAGCAATTCAGTCAGGCGCGACCGTGCCCGGCTGACCCGGCTTTTCATCGTGCCGATGGCGCAATCGCAGATCGCCGCCGCTTCCTCATAGGAAAAACCGGAGGCGCCGATCAGGATGATCGCCTCGCGCTGGTCATCAGGCAATTGCGCCAGAGCCTTCTTGAAATCCTCAAGGTCCATGGCGCCATATTGCGATGGATGCACGGAGAGGCGTTCGGTGAAAATACCGTCGCTGTCCTGCACTTCCCGGCCGCGCTTGCGCATCTGGCTGTAGAATTCGTTACGCAGGATCGTGAATAGCCAGGCCTTGATATTGGTGCCCATCTGAAAGCTGGTCTGCTTGGCCCAGGCCTTCATCACCGTATCCTGCACCAGATCGTCGGCCTTGTCGTGCTTGCCGGTCAAGGACACGGCAAAGGCGCGCAGACTGGGCAGCGTGGCGAGCATCTCGCGTTTGAACGAGGTTCCTTCGGCACTCATGCCGTTACTCCCCGTTCCGTTTGTTAGTCCCGGCCTGCTGCGCCTTTTCGGCATTGTCCAATCTTTCGAGCAGGTCGAGCAATTGATCAGGAACGCCTTCTTCCTGTACTGCCCCATAAAGCGCCCGCAGGCGCGATCCGATGTCCGAATTCGGCCCAAGGCCGTCATCAGCCTGCCCCGGCTGCGTTCGCGCACGTCGCTGGGTCACCCATATATCCTTTGTCATACTTAATTCGACCGATCAGTCTTTTTGCCATCCCTGGAGCCTAAGAATGTCCCGCAGGCAAAAAAGTTCCATCCCTTTGAGGAACTTTTCTCTTGCCGAGCCGTTTCAGGCTGCTGTGAGATCACATCACAAGCGTCATCTGGGAGATCGCGTCTATGTCTTTGTCCACGCGGATTGCACCGCACCTGCCCTATCTGCGTCGTTTTTCCCGGGCGGTCACCGGGTCGCAGACCTCGGGCGACGCCTATGTGGCAGCCACGCTCGAAACCCTGATCGCCGACATTTCTCTGTTCCCCGAAGCCTCTAGCGACCGCATCGCCCTGTATAAGCTGTTCTCGGCGCTGTTCTCGTCGTCGGCGGTTTCGGTGCCCGAGCCGGCTTCCAGCTTCGTTTGGGAGCAGCGCGCCGCCGCCAATCTCGCCAATCTGGCGCCGCGGCCCCGCCAGGCATTCCTGCTGGTGGCGGTGGAGGGCTTCACCCACGATCAGGCTGCCGAAATCCTCTCCGTGCCGGACGAGGAATTCGCCTCGCTCCTGGACGCCGCCTCCAACGAGATTTCGCGCCAGGTGGCTACCGAAATCATGATTATCGAGGACGAACCGCTCATTGCCATGGACATCGAGCAGATGGTGGAGAGCCTGGGGCACAAGGTGGTCAGCATCGCCCGCACCCACAAGGAAGCCGTGGCGCTGTTCGATCAGACCCGCCCGCGCATGATCCTCGCGGATATCCAACTGGCCGACGGCAGCTCCGGCATCGATGCGGTCAACGACATTCTCAACACCCATTCGGTGCCGGTGATTTTCATCACTGCCTTCCCCGAGCGGTTGCTGACCGGTGAACGCCCCGAGCCGACCTTCCTGGTCACCAAGCCGTTCAACCCGGAAATGGTGAAAGCATTGATCAGCCAGGCCCTGTTCTTCGAGGACGGATCGCGCGCCGCGGCGTGATCCGGTCAACAACATAAAGGCAGTGCCGCATTGTTCAGTGCGGGAACTCTTGTCTTCGCCCATCGTTTATCCGGCAGGACTAAATCATGGAGCTTCCCATGCTGTATTACGCTCTCGTATTTCTGGTGATCGCCCTGATCGCCGGCGTTCTGGGTTTCGGCGGCATTGCCGGTGCCTCGGCTGGCATCGCGCAAATCCTGTTCTTCCTGTTCCTGGCCTTCCTGGTGATTTCGCTGGTGATCGGCTTGTTCCGCAGGACCTGATTTCTGCAACCAAGACAAAAAAGCGGCGCTTCGAAGCGCCGCTTTTTTGCATTCAAGGGCCAGGAAACCATTCCCCGATCCGCCCGGTGGCGCGATAGGCGACCAGGCCGATCCACTCCCTGATGGCGATTGTTGCCGTCTCCACATTCTGGTTGGGATTGGCTAGGTCGAGCCCGAATTCCTCTATGCCGCTGCTGCGGTAATCGGTCGGCCAAGGCACCACCGCAATGTCGTCGGCCCGATAAAGGCCCACCGAGCGCGGCATATGGAATGCCGAAGTCACCAGAACGACCTCTCCCTCGATATTGCCGAGCGCTTCACCGGTAAAGGCCGCATTCTCCGCCGTATTTCTGGATTCGGCTTCGAGAACGATGCGCGCTTCGGCGACACCCAGGCCGACGAGAAACCGGCGCATGGTCTCGGCTTCGCTCTCCGTTTCGTCGAACAGGCTGCTTCCCCCGCTCAGCACGATGCGCGCCTCCGGATAGCGCCGCGCCAGCCAGAGCGTAGTCGTCAGCCGGTCGCCGGCCTGATTGAGCTCGGCAATCTGCCGCGCGGTGCTGGGACGCCCCATGGTCGCCCCACCCAGCATGACGATAGCGCCCACCTCCGCCGGCGGCGGGGCCGGAACGCTGAACCGGTCCTCAAGCGGCTGGATCAGCAGATAACCCAGGCTGGTAAAGCCGAGCAGCCCGTGGATGAGTGCCGCAAGACTGAGCGCCACGATGGCGCTCTTGCGCCGACGCCAAATCAGCAGCGTCAATCCCGCCAGCACCAGCAGCAATACCAGGCTGATCGGCTGCGCTAATAGCCAGAACGCTTTCGACGCCACGAAAAACATTAGCCAACATCTCCAACCGATCAGGGATAAACTGCTTTTTTGCTTGCTATCTCACTGGCATCTGGTTTTCTACCAGATGGTCAAGATTGCCAGGTTCATAAGGCAGTCGCCAATCAGGAAGGCGCCCGTTTCGGGCTCAGGGTGAGCATGAAGCAAGCTGAACCCGCCGTTGCGGGGGCATTGCCAGTTGTTGAACTGCGCGATCTGCATAAATCTTTTGGCGCACTCGAAGTCCTTAAGGGCATTTCCTTCGTCGCACATGAAGGGCAGGTCGTTTCGCTTATCGGCTCATCCGGTTCGGGTAAATCGACCTTGCTGCGTTGCATCAACATGCTCGAAATTCCCGATCGGGGCGAGGTGCTGATCGACGGCGAGGCCATTGCCCTCAATGGTGAGGGCGCACGACGCCAGATCGGCGACGAGGGCCAGATCCGGCGCATCCGCTCGGAACTGGGCATGGTGTTCCAGTCCTTCAATCTCTGGGCGCATATGACCATTCTGGAAAATGTCATGGAAGCGCCGCTGATCGTCCAGAGACGCCAGCGCTCCGAGGTCGAGGAAGAGGCGCGCGCCATGCTCGACAAGGTGGGGATCGGCGCCAAGGTCGACGCCTATCCGGCCCAATTGTCCGGCGGCCAGCAGCAGCGCGCCGCCATTGCCCGCGCCCTCTGCATCAATCCGCGCGTCATGCTGTTCGACGAGCCGACCTCGGCGCTCGATCCCGAACTGGAGGTCGAAGTCCTGCGCGTCATCAAGCTCCTTGCCGATGAGGGACGGACCATGGTGCTGGTCACCCATGACATGGAGTTCGCCCGCTCTGTTTCCGACCGCGTGATTTTCCTGCATCAGGGATTGATCGAGGAGGAAGGAACGCCGGCCGAAGTCTTCGGCGCTACCAGATCGGCTCGCCTCAAGCAATTCCTCAATGCCGCCAGCCATGCTTGATTGCATTGGGAACCGACCCGGAAAACCGGGCGCACAACGACAAAAACCACAGAACGGAGAACAATCATGAAGAAAATGCTGCTGGCGGCCACCGCCGTCCTGGCACTTGGCGCCCCCGCTTTCGCTCAGGAAACATTGCGCATCGCCACCGAAGGCGCCTATGCGCCGTGGAACTTCCTCAATGACAATGGTGAGCCGGCGGGCTTCGAAATCGACCTCGGCAACGCCATCTGCGAGACTGCGGGTCTTACCTGCGAGTGGATTCTCAACGACTGGGATTCGATCATTCCCAACTTGCTCGCCGGCAATTACGATCTGATCATGGCCGGCATGTCGATCACCGACGAACGCCTCGCCACCATCGACTTCTCGCAGAATTATTTCCCGCCCGATCCGTCCAGGTTCGTGGCCGCGCCCGGCTCCGATCTCGACTTTTCGGCACTGTCCGGCGCCCGTATCGGCGTTCAGAGCGGCACCATGCAGGCCGGCTATGCCGAAGCCAATCTGGCTGAGGGCAACACTATCGTCAGTTTCTCCACCGCTGACCAGAACATGGCTGACCTGATGGCCGGCAATATCGACACCATCCTGGCCGACGGCGCTTACCTGGACCCGGTGGTCAACGCCTCCAACGGCGCCATTGAATATTATGGCGAAGACGTGCTGATCGGCGACGGCGTCGCTGCCGGCATGCGCAAGAACGAAGCCGAGCTTAAGGCTCAGATCGATGCGGCCCTGGATATGCTCAAGGCCGACGGCACTGTCGATGCCCTGATCGCCCAGTGGTTCGACGGCATGGGGCCGTTCTTCACCGAATAAGCCTAGCCGGCTTTGTTTCAGCTCCCTCCGATTTCTCGGGGGGAGCATCCAACCACGAGATGAGCGGCATGTTCGACGACATCGCCTTCTGGGTCGGCTACCTTACCAATGGTAAGCACCTGACCTGGTATGCCAGCTTCCAGTTCACCATTTTCGCAGCTTTGCTCGGCGGTGCGCTGGCGGTGGTCTTCGGCCTGACCGGCGCGACCCTCAAGAATTCGCGCTTCTGGCCGCTGCGTCTTGTCGGCTCGTTCTATTCCGCCATCGTGCGCGGCGTGCCCGACGTGCTGTTTTTCCTGTTCTTTCCGCTCGCCTTCGAGCAGGGCGTGGAATGGCTCATCGCCAGCCAGGTCTGCACGCCCGAATCAATCGCCGCCCAGACCTCCGCCTGGCCGCCCTGCCGCGAGGCGAACTGGTTCCTGGGCACCACTGAATACCTGCTCCTGGCCAGCGTCTCGCTCGGCCTCGTCTATGGCGCCTTCGCCACCAATGTCATCCATGGCGCCATGCGCGCCGTGCCCCATGGCCAGCTCGAAGCCGCGCGCGCCTACGGGATGTCGGCGAACCAGGTGCTCTGGCGGGTCCATATAAGGCAGATGTGGGTCTATGCCCTGCCGGGCCTTTCCAATGTCTGGATGCTGATCATCAAGGCCACGTCGCTGCTCTCGCTGTTGCAGATTGCCGATATCGTTCTATGGGCCGACCGGCTCGGCGCGCCCAATTTCCTGCCCGCCGTGGGGCTCGTGCATGATGACTGGCGCTGGCGCTATTACCTGGTGCTCTTCGTCTTCTACATCCTCGTCACCTGGCTGTCCGAGCGCGCTTTCAACGCCATCATGAGCCGGGTCGGACGCGGCATACTCAGCGAGGCCCATGGCTGATGCAGGGATTTTTCGACGATCTGGCCATCATGGCCCCGGCGGTTCTGTTCAACATCTATTTCGCCGCCGCCTCCATCCCCATCGGCTTTGTGCTGGCGGTGTTCCTGGCGCTCGGCAAGGCCTCGCCCAATCCGCTCATCAACCGGCTGTCGCGCGGCTATATCTATGCCTTTCGCGGCTCGCCGCTCTTCATCCAATTCTTCATGTTCTATTCGTTGGCGCTGTCGCTCAACATGACATTATGGCGCCCGCTCGGCATATCCGGCTTCGTGCTGCATCCGCTGTTCATGGGACCGCTGGTACTGGTGCTCAACACCGCCGCCTATACCGCCGAGATTTTCTACGGCGCGCTGCGCGCCGTGCCCCGCAATGCGGTCGAGGCCGCCCGCGCCTATGGCATGAGCCGCTCGCAGCAATTCCGCCGCGTCGTCTGGCCCAATCTCATCCGCCTGGCCTGGCCAGCCTATACCAATGAAGTGGTGTTCCTGTTCCACGCCACGGCCATCGTCTATTTCGCTCTGCCGGTGGTCGGCGCGCAGAAGGACCTGATGATCACCGCCAAGGACCTGTTCGAACGCGACTTCAATGCCTTCCTGCATTTCTCCATTGCCGCACTTTACTTCCTGCTCGTGTCGCTGGTGATATTCTTCTTCTTCGACCTCATCTACCAACGCCTGATGCGCCACCTGCCGACGCAACCGGGCCTGCGCTTCGCTCCCAAATGGCTTCGCTAGTTCAATGACCTTCCAGCAACACACCGCCACCCTGCCCGGCGACGCGCCCGGCCAGTCCACCATGCTTTACTGGTATAGCATCGGGCCGACGGATGCCGCGACCAAGATACACTTGCAGGCGGCCCTGCATGCCGACGAGCAACCCGGCACCATGGTCTTGCACCACCTCCTGCCCATGTTGCGCCAGGCCGATGCGGCGGGACAATTGAACGGCCGCTTCGTCATCTTTCCCTCGGTCAATCCGCTGGGGCTCGCCACCCGCGTCCTGCGCCGCCATATCGGCCGTTACGACCTTGAAACCGGCGTCAATTTCAATCGCCGCTGGCCGGACCTCTATCCGCTTGTCGCCGAGGCTTTGGCCGGGAAACTCTCTGCCGATCCCGCCGCCAATATCAGCGCGATCCGCCAGGCGGTCGGCGATTGGCTCGACGGCCAGCAACCGGAGACCGCCGCTCAGAAACTTCGCCTGACCGTACTGAAATCGGCCCACGACGCCGATATCGTCCTCGATCTGCATTGTGACGATGAAAGCCTGATCCACATCTTCACCTCGCCCGAACTCATGCCCGGCCTGCAGGACCTGGCGGACCGGATGGGCTCCGCCGCCACGCTTACCGCCGAGGACAGCGGCGGCGGCTCTTTCGACGAGATGCTGCCCAGCCTGTATCGCCAGGCGCAGCGCTCTCATCCCGAACTGCCCATTCCCATGGCGGTCGAGGCCGCCACCTTGGAATATCGCGGCCAGGCCGACACTCACGACGCCTTGGGCAGCCAGGACGCCAGGGGCCTGTTCGACTTCTTCGCCGGCCGCGGTCTGATCCGGGCGTCCACCAGCCCCGCCGATCCGGCGCCGACGCCCACCCCGTTCGAGGCGACGGAAGTGTTGCGCGCCGACCGGCCCGGGATGCTCGCCTATCGTGTCGGGCTGGGGGACAGGGTGAAGAAGGGCGATATCGTGGCCGACCTCATCGCCATGGACGGCCCCGAAGCTTTCCTGCTCCGCACACCGCTTCGCGCCGGAACCGACGGTTTCATCCTCTCCCGGGCCAGCGCCAAATATGCCGTTACCGGCTCATCGGTCGCCAAGATCGTCGGCACCGACATTCTGCCGGCCAGAGCCGGTGGCTATCTGCTGGAGGATTAGAGAGACAGCCCTGGCATTTGGCTTCGGTCGCCTCGGCCTGCTGCTCTAATCCTGCGCCAATCCCAAATCCGCATGCTCCAGCGCCGTCATCACGCCACGCAATTCGGCCAGCCCCTTCATGCGGCCGATCGTGGGATAGCCGGGCTGGGAGCGGCGTCCCAGATCGTCCAGGATGTCCTGGCCATGATCGGGGCGCATCGGGATTTCCCAATCCTTCCGCCCCTCGGCCTTGCGGCGGCGCTCTTCACGGATAATCGCGGCGATGACCGCCACCATGTCCGTATCGCCGCCCAGATGCTCGGCTTCGTAGAACGATCCGGCAATGTCGCTATTATCCCGCTTGACGTTGCGCAGATGCAGGAAATGTATCTTGGGTCCGAGGCGCTCGACCATGCCCGGCAAATCGTTGTCGGGCCGTGCCCCAAGCGATCCGGTGCAGAAGGTCATGCCGCTGGCCGGACTGTCGACGGCATCGAGAATATATCTGTAATCGTCTTCGGTCGACATGATGCGCGGCAGGCCGAGCAGGGCGAATGGCGGATCGTCGGGATGGCAGCACAGCCGCAGGCCCAGATCCTCGGCGGTGGGCACCACCTGTTCGAGAAAATCGATGAAATGCGCCCGCAATTGCTCGCGGTTGATGGCGCCATATTCGTCCAGATGCGCCTGCACGTCCTCCAGCGTCATCGACTCGGTCGAGCCCGGCAGGCCCATGGTGACATTGCGCGCCAATTGCTTTTTGTCGTCGTCGTCCATCGCCTCGAACCGCCGGCCGGCCTCATCGGCAATGGCATTGGTGAAGTCGGTGGCCGCGCCGGGGCGCTTGAGGATATGGATGTCGAAAGCGGCGAAATCGTTGATATCGAAGCGCATGCAGGAGCCGCCATGGGCAACGGACCAGCGCAGATCGGTCCGGGTCCAGTCGAGCACCGGCATGAAATTGTAGCAGATGGTCTCGATGCCGCTTTCGGCGAGGTGCTTCATCGAGATTTTGTAATTCTCGACATGCTCGCGCCAATTGCCCCGCTGCTTCTTGATGTCTTCGCTGACCGGCAGGCTTTCGACCACATCCCAGGTGAGACCCGATTCGGACCCATCCAGGCGCATCGCGATCTCACGATGGCGTTTGGCAATTTCGTCCGGCGTCCAGACCGCGCCATTGGGCACGTGATGCAGGGCACTGACCACGCCCGCCGCGCCTGCCTGGGTGATATCATCGATGCTGGTGAGGTCCTTGGGGCCGAACCACCGCCACGTCTGTCGCACTTAGAACTCCATTCCGGTAATAATCATTTCATCTCGCCGGCTTTGCCATCATTGGCAAGCGCCAGCAGCGTGTCCACATGGCAAGGCGTGCCTTCGCGGCACCAGCAGGCCAGATTCTTGCCGGCCAGTGCCTCGCGGACAGCCTGCCGCGTCGGGCGCGGTCTATCCGCCGCGATTTCTCCACGCATCCACCGACTATGCCGGGCCACCGCTTCCGCCTGCGCCGCTGACTTGTCCAGTCCGGTTTCCGTCATCACCGCCTCGATGGTGAAAGGATTGCCCCACGGGCTGGGCCGCGCCACCGACCGCGCCGGCAACCCGTTGATCGCCTGCGAGATAGCTTGCAGATCAAAGCCCGCCTGTCGCGACAGTACGATGCGCACCGGCCTCATTTGCGCATTTCCCGATCATAGACGAACCGGGGCATTTCCCATTTGAACACCAGGGCCAGGACGCGCAGGGTGAAGCCGATGGCGATGGACCCGATGACCAGCAAATCCACCGGCAGGCCCCAACCCAGGCCGAGGAAATAGACCGCACCCGTTATTATCGAGACGGTGGCGTAGAGTTCGCCCTGAAAAACCAGCGGAATGTCGTTGCAGAGCACGTCCCGTAAAATACCGCCGGCAATCCCGGTTATCATGCCGGCCACGATGCTGATCATCGGATGCGCCCCGGCTTCGATCCCGATATTGCAGCCGATGACCGTAAACACGACCAGTCCCAGCGCATCGAGCAGCAGGAAGGGCCATTTCAACCGGTCCACCAGCCGCGCCAGCGGAATGGTCAGCATTGCCGCTCCGCAGACCAGCAGCAGCAGATAGGGATTTTCCACCCATACCAGCGGATAATGATCGAGCAGGATATCCCGTATCGTCCCGCCGCCCAGCGCCGTGACGCAGGCCAGCAGGCAAACGCCGAACCAATCCATCTTGCGGCGTCCCGCCGCCAATGCCGCGGTCATCGCCTCGGCCGTTATGGCGATATAAAAGGCTATGGTCAGCACGGCGATGTCCTCCCGCATTGGCCAGACCGGGTGGTGCCGGTCGCATTATGCCACCAGCATGTGCCTTCCGCCGCCAAGGGCACGATAAAGGCCGCGGCCCGGACCGACAATCTCGGTCCGGACGCGCGCTAGATGTGGATAGCTCCGTCGCCCAGGGCCAGCGCCGCCTCGCGGATGGCCTCCGACAGCGTCGGATGCGCATGGGTGGTGCGGGCCAGATCTTCGGCCGCGCCGGAAAATTCCATCAGCGTCACCAGTTCATGGATCATCTCGCCGGCATTCTTGCCCACGATATGGGCGCCCAGCACCCGGTCGGTCTCGACATCGGCCAGGATCTTCACGAAGCCCTGGGTGGCCAGCATGGCCTTGGCGCGGCCATTGGCCGTAAAGGGAAATTTGCCGATCTTGTAGTCCACGCCTTCGGCCTTGAGTTCGTCCTCGGTCTTGCCGACGGCGGCGACTTCCGGATTGGTATAAACCACTGACGGAATGGCGCCATAATTCACGTGCCCGGCCTGGCCGGCGAGAATTTCGGCCACGGCGATGCCTTCATCCTCAGCCTTATGGGCCAGCATCGGGCCGGCAATGACGTCGCCAATGGCATAGATGCCGTCGACCGAGCTCTTGTAATGGGAATCGACCCGGACCCGGCCGCGTTCGTCCATGGCCACCCCGGCAATATCGAGGCCCAGCCCTTCGGTGAAGGGCTGGCGGCCGATCGCGACGAGAGCGACGTCGGCATCCAGTTCCTCGGCCTCGCCGCCCTTGGCCGGCTCCATCCTGATCTTGAGCGAACCATCGTCCTGCTTGTCGACGCCGGCAACCTTGCTGGAAAGCTTGAATTCCATGCCCTGCTTTTGCAGCATGCGCTGGAACTGGCGGGCGACTTCGCTGTCCATGCCGGGCAGGATGCGATCGAGATATTCCACCACGGTCACCTGCGCCCCCAGCCGCATCCAGACCGAACCCAGCTCAAGCCCGATGACCCCGGCGCCGATGACGACGAGATGGCGCGGAACGCTCTCCAGCGTCAGGCCGCCAGTCGAGGTCACGACGCTCTTTTCGTCGATCTCGATGCCCGGCAGATTGGCCGATACCGAGCCGGTGGCGATGACGATGTTCTTGGTGGCGATTTCGGTCTGTGCCCCGCTTTGCGGCGTCACCAGCACCTTGCCGGCCGAGGGGATCGAACCGATGCCGCGGAAAACGGTGATCTTGTTCTTCTTGAACAGATAATCCACGCCGCCGACATTGGAGGCCACGGTCTCGGCCTTGTGGTTCAGCATCTGCTTGAGATTAAGCTGCGGTGCGGGGATATCGATGCCTAAGGCCTTGAATCCATGGCCCGCTTCCTCGAACAGTTCGGACGTATGCAGCAGCGCCTTGGAGGGGATGCAGCCGACATTGAGGCAGGTGCCGCCCAGCGTCGCCCATTTCTCAACCACGGCAACCTTCATGCCCAATTGCGCCGCGCGGATGGCGCAGACATAGCCGCCGGGGCCGGAGCCGATGATGGTGAGGTCGAATTGATCTGCCATGTGGGTGCCCCAAACTGTCATTGTGCGGTGCGGCCATGGCCTGGCCGCTCTGTCTTCACTTAGGATGCCCGGCGGGAAAAATCCACAGGCTAAAAGGCGACGCCGATGAACAACAGCACGAGGCCGAGCATGGACAAGGCCCAGATGCCGGACCGCAGATATCTCACCTCGGTGAAATAGGCCGGGATATAGGCCCAGCGCGCCCAGAACCAGATATGCGCGCCCCATTGGGTGAGGGAGTCGGAGCGGCCAGTCAGTTCCACCGCCACCGCTAAGGCGATGAAAATGCTGTATGTTTCAAGGAAATTGCGCAGGGCGCGCTGACCGCGTCCGGCCCATTTGCCCGCCGGGGGCTCGCCGTCGCGCTGGCTGCTGGCATAGTCCGGGCCGTAATCCCGCAGAGCGGCCAAGGACTGCACCGCCACATAGGCCAGGGCAAGAACGGCGCTCCAGATCAGCAAGGTCAGCTCGATGGTCATCATGGCTCCGCGCGAGGTAAGTCTTTGATTTTATGTAGCTAACAAAAATTCACGACGCCGATATATCCTGGGCGCGCTTGAGGATTTCGGGCAATTGCTTGTCGATATCGAGCGTGCCGCTTTCGACCTGTTCGAGGAAAGTGCGGCAGAAGGCGTTCTTGTCGGCCGCCTGATTATAGGCGCTCATGATCTGGCTGCCACCATAATTCTCGGCGGCCTCAAGCTCTGCCTCCGACCCGCCGCCCAGGCGGTTGATGACCCGGTCGGCCAGGTCCAAGTAACTGATATTCCTCAGATACCAGTTCGCCGCCGCTTCCTTGTAAGCATTGTCCAGGCCGGTGGTTTCATAGCAATGGGTGCTCATGGCCTCGACGATGGCCTTGGAGCCATGGAAGGCCATCAGCTCGCCGACCAGGGCGGTGTCGACAGCCTCGTCCTGACCCTGGACGGGCAGGACGATAGCCAAAAGGGCAGCGGCGACAATCAGAATCCGACGCAATACAAACCTCTCCGATCAGCGCTGTGACGATGCGCCATTCCTTCGCATAATGACGCAATTCGCTAACAGATTGTTACCCGATGCCGGCTCCCCACACACCATTTGGTGAACATAAAGGGCCCGCCGAAGCGGGCCCTTCTAAATTGCGAAAATGGCGATTGCCGGGCCGCGATCCGGCCCGCTTGGGTTCTAGAGATCGAGCACCAGGCGCTCGGGCGCTTCGAGGCTTTCCTTGACGCGGACCAGGAAGGTCACCGCTTCCTTGCCGTCGACGATCCGGTGATCGTAGCTGAGTGCCAGATACATCATCGGCCGGATGACAATCTGACCGTCGACCACGACCGGGCGCTCCTGGATCTTGTGCATGCCCAGAATGCCCGATTGTGGCGCATTGAGGATGGGCGTGGACATCAGCGAGCCATAGACGCCGCCATTGGAGATGGTGAAGGTGCCGCCCTGCATGTCGGCCATCGACAATTGGCCGTCGCGGGCCTTCCGGCCCAAATTGCCGATTTCCTGCTCGATTTCGGCGATCGACATGCGGTCGACATCGCGCACCACCGGAACCACGAGGCCCTTGTCGGTGCCAACGGCCACGCCGATATGGGCGTAATTCTTGTAGATCAGATCGTCGCCGTCGATTTCGGCGTTGACCGCCGGGATTTCCTTGAGGGCATGCACCACCGCCTTGGCGAAGAAGCCCATGAAACCCAGCTTGACGCCATGCTTCTTCTCGAACAGCTCGCGGTATTGCTTGCGCAGGTTCATCACCGGCTGCATGTCCACCTCATTGAAGGTGGTGAGCATGGCCGCCGTGTTCTGCGCCTCCTTGAGGCGCCGCGCAATGGTCTGGCGCAGGCGGGTCATCCGCACCCGCTCTTCGCGCGAGGCATCGTCGGCGGCGACCGGGGCGCGCGGCGCGGCGGCGGGAGCCGGCGCCGGGGCAGCCGGGGCGGCGGCGGGCTTGGCCAGCGAAGCCAGCACGTCTTCCTTGAGCACCTGGCCAGCCTTGCCCGAACCGGCAATGTCATCGGCCTTGAGGTCGTTCTCATTGATGAGCTTTTGCGCCGAGGGGGCGGGCGCGCGGTCGGTCGCGGTCACCGGCTTGGCAGCCGGTTCCGGCTTGATCGCCTCGGGGCCCGCAGCATTATTGGCCGGCGCGTCCGCCTTGGCTTCGGCTTCGGGCGCAGCGGCGGCAGCGCCAGCAGCGGCGGTGCCGATAGCGCCGAGCAATGCGCCCACATCCACGGTTTCACCCGACTGCGCGGCAATGGCTTCGAGCACGCCGGCGGCCGGCGCGGGGACTTCGATGGTCACCTTGTCGGTTTCGAGTTCGACCAAAGGCTCGTCGGCGGCGACGGCATCGCCCACCTGCTTGTACCATTGGCCGATCGTGGCCTCGGTAACGCTTTCCCCAAGGGTCGGCACCCGGATTTCTGTCGACATGAAGTTAGTCCTTATTTTGCGGGCCAGAGCGCCACGTCCTGGAAAAGAATGTGACGCTCTTTATGTCTTGTCACAAGGCCTAGGTGCCCAGCGCGTCGTCGAGGAATGCCTGCAGCTGTTCCAGATGCACGCTCATGCGCCCGGTGGCGGGCGAGGCGGCGGCGGGACGGCCGATATACCGCACACGCTGATTGCCGCGGCCCATCTGGTCGAACACCCATTCCACATAAGGCTGGATGAAGGCCCAGGCGCCCATATTGCGCGGCTCTTCCTGGCACCAGATCACTTCCGCGTTGGGGAAGCGGCTCAGCTCGTCCAGCAGCGCCTTGGCCGGGAACGGATAGAGCTGCTCGATGCGCAGGAGATAGACATCGTCGATGCCCTTCTTCTCGCGGTCTTCGAGCAGGTCGTAATAGACCTTGCCGGTGCACAGCAGGACGCGGCGGATCTTCTCGTCGCCGGTGAGCCTGATCGTGGTCTTGGGCAGGCCGGGCGCCTCGGCATCGTCCCAGAGCAGGCGATGGAACACGCTGTCCGGCCCCAGCTCCGCCAGACCCGAGACGGCACGTTTGTGGCGCAACAGGCTCTTGGGGGTCATCAGGATCAGCGGCTTGCGGAAATCACGCTTCAACTGCCGCCGCAGGATGTGGAAATAATTGGCGGGCGTGGTGCAATTGGCCACCTGCATATTGTCTTCGGCGCAAAGCTGCAGGAAGCGCTCGGGGCGCGCGGACGAGTGTTCCGGCCCCTGCCCTTCATAGCCATGCGGCAACAGCATCACCAGACCCGACATGCGGAACCACTTGCGTTCGCCCGACGAGATGAACTGGTCGATGACCACCTGCGCCCCGTTGACGAAATCGCCGAACTGGGCTTCCCACAAGGTCAGCGCCTTGGGCTCGGAGAGCGAATAGCCATATTCGAAGCCCAGCACCGCTTCTTCCGACAGCATCGAATTGATGACTTCGTAGCGCGACTGGCCGGGATCGAGATGGTTGAGCGGCGTATAGGTCTTGTTGTCGACCTTCTGGTCGTTGAGCACCGAATGGCGCTGGCTGAACGTGCCGCGCTCCACGTCCTGCCCGGACAGGCGCACCGGATATCCTTCGGTGACCAGCGTGCCGAAGGCCAGCGCCTCGGCGGTGGCCCAGTCGATGCCCTCGCCGCTTTCGATGGCGGCCAGCCGGTTGTCCATGAAACGCTTCACCGTACGGTGGACGTTGAACTCCGCCGGCACCTGGGTGAGCTTGGTGCCGATTTCCACCAACCGGTCGATGGCGACGCCGGTTTCGCCACGGCGCGGGCCTTCATCATGAGCGGGCTTGAAGCTCTTCCATTGCCCGTCGAGCCAGTCGGCCTTGTTGGGGCGATAATCCTGGCCGGCCTCGAATTCGGCCTCCAGCCTGGCCCGCCAATCGGCCTTGAGCGCATCGATCTCGGCCTGGCTCAGCAGGCCTTCGGCGATGAGCTTTTCCGAATAGAGTTCCAGCGTGGTCTTGTGCGACCGGATCCTGGAATACATCAGCGGCTGGGTGAAGCTGGGCTCGTCGCCTTCATTGTGACCGAAGCGGCGATAGCAGAACATGTCGATGACGACCGGCTTGCCGAACTTCTGGCGGAACTCCACCGCGACCTTGGCCGCGAATACCACCGCTTCCGGATCGTCGCCGTTCACATGCAGAACCGGCGCCTCGATCATCTTGGCGACATCGGTGGGATAGGGCGAGGAGCGGGAATGGATCGGCGAGGTGGTGAAGCCGATCTGATTGTTGATGACGAAATGGATCGAACCGCCGGTCCGATGGCCCTTGAGGCCGGACAGGCCCAGGCATTCGGCCACGACGCCCTGGCCGGCAAAGGCCGCATCGCCATGGATCAGCAGCGGCAGCACCATGGAGCGGTCGGGCCGGCCCTCCTGCTCGATATTGACCAGCTTGCCATCGGGCGAGATATGCTGGTCCTGCTTGGCGCGGGCCTTGCCCAGCACCACCGGATCGACGATTTCGAGGTGCGAGGGATTGGCCGTCAGTGACAGGTGCACCTTGTTGCTGTCGAATTCGCGGTCCGAGGACGCGCCGAGGTGATATTTCACGTCGCCCGAACCCTCGACATCGTCGGGGTAGAAGGCGCCGCCCTTGAATTCGTGGAACAGCGCGCGGTGCGGCTTGCCCAGCACCTGGGTCAAGACGTTGAGGCGGCCGCGATGGGCCATGCCCAGCACGATATCCTTGATCCCCAGCGCGCCGCCGCGCTTGATGATCTGTTCCAGCGCCGGAATGGTGGCTTCGCCGCCATCGAGGCCGAAACGCTTGGTGCCGGTATATTTGACGTCGAGGAACTTCTCGAAGCCCTCGGCCTCGATCAGCTTGTTGAGGATCGCCTTCTTGCCTTCGGGGGTGAAGGAGATTTCCTTGTCCGGACCTTCGATACGTTCCTGAATCCAGTGCTTGGCCTCCGGATCGGAGATATGCATGAATTCGATGCCGAGCGTACCGCAATAGGTGCGTTGCAGGATGGCCTGCATCTCGGGAATGGTGGCGTATTCGAGGCCCAGATAATTGTCGATGAAAATCTTGCGATCGTAATCGGCCTCGGTGAAACCGTAATTCTTCGGATCGAGCTCGGACGCCTGGTCGGCGGATTTGAGCTTGAGCGGATCGAGATCGGCATGCAGATGCCCGCGCATGCGATAGGCGCGGATCATCATGATGGCGTGGATGGAATCGCGGGTGGCTTGCAGCACCTCGTCGGCGCTGGGGGCGGGTCTGCCCGCTTCCTTCGCCTGCCGGGCCGTGGCTTGCTCGGTCTTTACGGCGAGTTCGCCCCAATTGCCGTCCAGGGCATTGACCAGGTCGCCGCTTTCGGCCGGCGGCCAGTCCCGGCGGCTCCAGCTCGGGCCGTCGGCATTCTTCCGCGCCGCGTCCGGGCTGTCGTCGAGCCGGGAGAAAAAGCTGGCCCAGCTCTCGTCGACGCTGGAAGGATCGCTTTTGAACCTGGAATAGAGTTGTTCGATGTAGTCGGCGTTCCCACCATAGAGGAACGAGGTCAGCAAGAACGTGTCGTTCTTTTCCTGTCGTGTCATCGCGTGTGTCGCAGGACCTCTCGCCCTGCCATCCTTCTCAACGAACCGGCGGCGCCGATTGCAAATGCGGTCATTAAAAGCGAGGCAATAATGACCGCTTTTCCTTTGTATCTTGTTAAGACTTGCAGCGCCTTCAAGAGGCGGTGCGGCTCACTCGATCGTCCAGGTCATGACTTAGCACCAAACCATGACCGAAGCGCGACCGACATTGGTCGCATGGCCTCTCGTAGCCCTCATCCTGATCCTTCGGCAAGCGCAGGATGCCGCAGGAGGCGGTTGGCAGCTCGGTGGCCGCGACCCCATGGTTCGACAAGCTCACCATGAGGTCTATGAGAGCCTATCCCCTCAGCACTTCGGCCAGCGTGGCGCCGATGCGGGCCGGGGACTTGGAGACGCGAATGCCGGCCGCTTCCATGGCGGCGATCTTGTCTTCGGCGCCGCCCTTGCCGCCGGAAATCACCGCGCCGGCATGGCCCATCGTGCGGCCGGGAGGGGCGGTGAGGCCGGCGATGAAACCGGCCATCGGCTTCTTGCGGCCCTTCCGGGCCTCGTCGATCAGGAACTGGGCGGCCTCTTCCTCGGCCGAGCCGCCGATCTCGCCGATCATGATGATCGACTGGGTGGCTTCGTCGGCGAGGAACATTTCAAGGACGTCGATGAACTCGGTGCCCTTGACCGGATCGCCGCCAATGCCGACCGCCGTGGTCTGGCCCAGGCCCTCATTGGTGGTCTGGAACACCGCTTCATAGGTAAGCGTGCCGGAGCGCGAGACGATGCCCACCGAGCCCTTGGAGAAGATCGAGCCCGGCATGATGCCGATCTTGCATTCTTCCGGAGTGAGGACGCCGGGGCAATTGGGGCCGATCAGGCGCGAACTGGACTTTTCCAGCCTGGCCTTGACGCGGACCATGTCGAGCACCGGCACGCCTTCGGTGATGCAGACGATGAGCGGGATTTCCGCGTCGATCGCTTCCTCGATGGCGGCGGCGGCACCCGCCGGCGGCACATAGATGACCGAGGCATTGGCGCCGGTCTTTTCCTTGCCTTCGGCAACGCTGGCATAGACCGGCAGCGTGGCGGAGGCATCGAGCCCGGAGGTCCAGGTTTCCCCGGCCTTTCTGGGGTTCACGCCGCCCACCATCTTGGTGCCGAAATAGGCCAGGGCCTGTTCGGTGTGAAAGGTGCCGGTCTTGCCGGTCAGGCCCTGCACGAGAACCTTGGTGTCTTTGTTGACGAGAATCGACATGGGTTACTTCTCTCTTGCAGGTGGGGCTCAGGCGGCCTTGCCGACGGCGGCGACGATCTTTTGCGCAGCGTCGTCAAGATCGTCGGCGGAGATGACGTCGAGACCCGAATTGTCGAGGATTTCCTTGCCTTCCTTGACGCGGGTGCCTTCGAGGCGAACCACCAGCGGCACTTCGAGGCCGACTTCCTTGACCGCCGCGATGACGCCCTCGGCAATGACATCGCAGCGCATGATGCCGCCGAAGATGTTGACGAGAATGCCCTTCACGGCCGGATCGGCGGTGATGATCTTGAAGGCCGCGGTGACCTTCTCCTTGGACGCGCCGCCGCCCACATCGAGGAAATTGGCCGGCTCGGCGCCATAGAGCTTGATGATGTCCATGGTGGACATGGCCAGGCCCGCGCCATTGACCATGCAGCCGATATTGCCGTCCAGCGCCACATAGGCGAGGTCGAACTTGGAGGCTTCGATTTCCTTGGCGTCTTCCTCGCTGAGATCGCGCAGGGGCTTGAGTTCCTCATGGCGGAACGCGGCATTGCCGTCGAAGCTGACCTTGGCGTCGAGGACGCGCAGGCGGCCGTCCTGCATGACGATCAGCGGGTTCACCTCGAGCAGGCTCATGTCCTTTTCGGTGAACGCCTTGTAGAGGATCGGGAACAGACTCTTGCCATCCTCGGCGGCGGCGCCGTCAAGCTCGAGGGCCGTGTTGATCCTGGCGATATCGGCATCGGTGACGCCCGTGTCGGGATCGATGGCGACGGTGATGATCTTTTCAGGCGTCGCCTCGGCCACCGCCTCGATATCCATGCCGCCTTCGGTGGAGACCACGAAGGAGACGCGGCTCGACGCGCGGTCGACCAGAAGCGAGCAATAAAGCTCGCGGGCAATGTCGGCGCCGTCCTCGATATAAAGGCGGTTGACCTGCTTGCCGGCCTCGCCGGTCTGCTTGGTCACCAGCGTATTGCCCAGCATTTCGCGGGCATTGGCCACCACCTCATCGACCGATTTGGCCAGCCGCACCCCACCCTTGGAATCGGGACCCAATTCCTTGAACTTGCCCTTGCCGCGACCGCCGGCATGGATCTGGCTCTTGACCACATAAAGCGGTCCGGGCAGCGATTTCGCCGCCGCCTCCGCCTCGTCGGCGGCGAAGATGGCCACGCCGGCAGCGACGGGCGCGCCGTAGGATTTCAGCAGCTCTTTGGCCTGATGTTCATGGATGTTCATGTCTGTTTCCCCTGGATGGGTATCTCGTCGCGATCACCGGGCCTCAACCCCCACCGCGTCATTCCCGCGCCAGCGGAAATCTCACTTCGGCGCTCCACACGGAAATCCCGCTGGCGCGGGGATGACGCCGTGTTTGTGGTCACGCCAGCTTCGGCGCGATCTTCTTGCAGGCCTCGATCAGCCCTTCGACCGCCGCGACCGACTTGTCGAAGGCCTTCTGCTCGGCGGAATTGAGCGCGATCTCGACGACCTTTTCAGCCCCGGCGGCGCCGATGATCACCGGCACGCCGACATAGGTGCCCTTGACGCCATATTCGCCACCCAGTTGCACGGCGCAAGGCAGGACGCGCTTCTTGTCGCGGAGATAGGATTCGGCCATGGCGATGGCCGAGGCGGCGGGCGCGTAGAAGGCCGAGCCGGTCTTGAGCAGGCCGACGATCTCGGCGCCGCCGTCGCGGGTGCGCTGAATGATCTGCTCGAGCTTGTCCTTGCTCATCCAGCCCATCTTGACCAGGTCGGTGAGCGGAATGCCGGCCACGGTGGAATAGCGGGCCAGCGGCACCATGGTGTCGCCATGGCCGCCCAGCACGAAGGCATTGACGTCCTGGATGGAGACGCCCAGCTCTTCGGCGATGAAGTGGCAGAAGCGCGAGGAATCCAGCACGCCGGCCATGCCGATCACCTTGTTGGCGGGCAGGCCGGAGAATTTCTGCAGCGCCCAGACCATGGCGTCGAGCGGATTGGTGATGCAGATGACGAAGGCGTCCTTGGCATATTTGGCAATGCCGGCGCCCACCTGCTCCATGACCTTGAGATTGATTTCCAAAAGGTCATCGCGGCTCATGCCCGGCTTGCGCGGCACCCCGGCGGTGACGATCACCACGTGGGCGCCTTCGATATCCTTGTATTCGGACGTGCCCTTGAGCGAGACGTCGAAGCCCTGGGTAGTAGCCGACTGGGCGATATCGAGCGCCTTGCCCGCTCCCACGCCATCGACCACGTCGAACATCACGACGTCACCCAGTTCCTTCTGCGCCGCCAGCAGGGCCAGCGTCCCGCCGATCTGTCCCGCACCGATAAGGGCAATCTTCTTGCGCGCCATAAGCCTTCATCCCGACTGCGTTGAATTGGCGCAGTTCTTAACCCCAGCGGCATGGCCCGGCAAGTGAACCGTTCGTCGTAAGGCGGAAATGGGCCATGCTCATGGGCGAAGGGGGTATGCTTTTTGGGCAAAGAGCCCCTCACCCGTCTCGCCCTGCGGGCGATCCACCCTCTCCCCGAGGGGGAGAGGAATAAGAGATCCGCAGCGATCTGTTCTTCTCCCCCTCGGAGAGCAGGTGGCGCGAATTTGCCTATGGCTCGGCCCCGCCATTCGAGCGTAGCTCTCATGGCCTTCTCACCTAAATTCGCTCCACCGGAGCGAATTTGCCTATGGCTCGGCTCGAAGACCCTTGGCCAGATAGTCTTCCGACTGCATCTCGGCGAGGCGGGACAGGGTGCGCTGGAATTCGAAGGCGGTCTTGTCGTCGGCGCCCAATTGCTCCAGCGGCACGGCGAAGCTGGCAGCGAGCTTGACGCCCCGGTCGTAAAGCGAATCGATGAGCAGGATGAAGCGCTTGGCCGCGTCGGATTTCGTCCGGTCCATCTGCGGGACATTGTCGATGACCAGCGAGTCGAATTGATGGGCGATGCGCACGAAGTCGCGGGTGCCCAGCGGCGTCTCGCAGAGATCGGCAAAGTCGAACCGCGCCGCCCCCATGGCCATGAGGGGCACGAGAATCTGGCGGCCGATGCTCTCGACCGCCCCCGGAGTCCCCTGCTCTCCCCCGGTGATGCGCAGCCACATACGGTCCATCGCCGCCTCGACCTCCGGGCCGCTGCCAAAGGCATAGACCTGTTGGCCGGCAAATTTCAGCCGCCGGTAATCCTGCTCGGAGGGCAGCGAGGCCACCACAGTTTTTTCCTGCAACAGGGCGATGAAGGGCAGGAAGAGCTGGCGGTTGAGACCGTCCTTGTAGAGCCCGTCCGGCGCCATGTTGGAGGTGGCGACCAGCGTTACCCCACCAGCGAAGAGCTTGCCGAACAGCCGGTCGAGCAACATCGCATTGGCGATGTCGTGAACGTGGAATTCATCGAGGCAGAGCAGGCGCAGGCCGGATTTGAGGATGGGCTTCACCACCGCCTCGATCGGATCGGCATTGTCGTCCTTGCCCCTGGCCGATTGGCGGAAGGCGGCAATGCCATTATGGACCTCATCCATGAATTCATGGAAATGCAGCCGCCGCTTTTCCCTGAACGGAACCGCAGCAAAGAACAGGTCCATCAGCATGGTCTTGCCGCGGCCGACCTCGCCATGAAGGTAGAGGCCACGGACCGCGCGGTTTTTCTCGAACAGTCCGAACAGGCGCTTCGGCTTTGCGGCAAGCAGATCCTGGAGCACACGGTCGAGCTCGCCCGCCGCATCGCGCTGCGCCGGATCGGCGGTCAGCGCCGCCCGGGCGACCAGATCGTCATAGGCGGCGCGGACGGCAGCGGAGGGAGAAGAAGACATGAAAGAAATTACCACCGGGTCATTCCCGCGAAAGCGGGAATCCTGCTGATCGACATGCAAAACAGAGGCCCCCGCTTTCGCGGGGGTGACACCGTGCTTGCATAGAGCGCAGCGCGTTAAGGGGTCAAGCCTGGAGGGGAGCGATCGAGCGGAGAACAAGACCGGTCCTGCCAGATCGCAAGAACCCTCGCGTCAGGCGCGAGGGTGCCGATTGGTGGCGGCCCCAAAGAAATGGGGCATCCGGCTTATCGCGACATCGAGACGGCCTGACCGCCGCCCATCGTGCCGATATAGCGGCCGCCGGAGGGGGCGAGGAAGGCGGCGATATTGCCGTTGTCATCATAGAGCTGGAGCTGGCTGCCCACCTGCTGCCAGCCGGTGACCGAGGCGATCTGCGGCACGGTGCAGCCGGGGGCCGAGGCCCGGTAATAATTGGTGCCGGTCTTGGCGGTGAGCGGCAGGTTGAGCCGGCAGGACTGGCCGGCGGCGGCCACGTCCCAGGCCCCTTCGGGGCCGACGGAAATGCCGGTGGACATCGGCTGGTCGAGCGAGACGATGGAGCCGGCGCCCGTGCCGGCCACCTGGGTTCCGCCGGCAATCTGCCCGCCCAGGACCGGCTGCCCGGAAAGACCCGGCGCCGGAGTGCCGGTGGCGCCGATCGGCGGCAGACTGTTCTGCTGCACGTTCGAAGGCTGCACCGGCTGAAGCTGTTGCGGCTGGCCAACCACATTGAGGTTGGCGGTATTGGTCCGGCTGCTCGGCGAACACGCCGCCAGCACAAGGGCAATGGCCGCCAGTCCCGCCACGGATGTAAAGCTGTGCTTCCAATCCTGCATCGATCACTCCTGCCGCAAAGGCTTAATGCATTTTAACACTTGTGGCGGCTTATATCTCAAAGCGGCCATTCGGTTCAATCGCCCAACCCGCATCGTCCCCGGTCTCACACTATTATGGCCGATTTACGGGGCGGGCTGGCCCATATCCTTAAGCAATTCGGCCGCAAGCAGCGCGGCGTCTTCCGCCTCGTCTTCCGGCACTTCCAGTATAAACCCGTCAGCGCCGATAAGGTTCGGCACCCCCGGCAATCCGCCCTCGCGCGGTTCGAGCGGATGAAAGCCATGGGCGCGCAGGGCGACCAGCAGGACGCGGGCCTGCGACTGGCCTTTCACCTGGGCGATGGGGGTGAAGCGCATGAAATTGCCTTTTGTTCGGACCGGCGGGAAGGCGATCTTACCCGCGCCTGCATTGCGGCGAAAGCGGGAATGACCCGCCGGGCTCGCGTTTCGTCCCGGGCGCCGGATGCCGTCCAAGCCCCTGAAGCCACAAGGCGATTGCCAAGCCGTCATCGAAATGGTGCATTGGCGCCGAGATTTCACCGCAGGGTGATTTGCCTGCCGCGCTGGCGGCGGCACAATGAGGACCACAACCCGCTGGATCGGCCGGAGCAGCAATGGGCGCCTACATTATCCGCCGTCTCTTGCTGATGATCCCGACCGTGTTCGGCATCATGGCGATCTCCTTCCTGATCACCCAATTCGCTCCGGGCGGGCCGGTGGAGCAGGCCCTGGCCAACCTGTCCGGGCAGAATGTCGGCATTGCCGAACGCATTACCGGCAGCGAGGCGGGCGATTTCGCCGGCCAGCCCGGACAGGGCGGCACGACATCGGGCTATCGCGGCAGCCAGGGCCTGTCGCCGGAACTGGTGGCGCGGATCGAAAAGCAGTTCGGCTTCGACAAGCCGCCGCTGGAACGCTTCTTCGCCATGATCGGCAATTACCTGCGCTTCGATTTCGGCCAGAGCTATTACCGCGACATTTCGGTGATCGACCTGGTGCTGGAAAAGATGCCGGTCTCGATCTCGCTGGGCCTGTGGATGACGCTGATCGCCTATGGCGTTTCCATCCCGCTGGGCATCGCCAAGGCCATGCGCGACGGCTCGCGCTTCGACGTCTGGACCTCGACCGTCATCATCGTCGGCTATGCCGTGCCCGGCTTCCTCATCGCCATCGCGCTGGTGGTGCTGTTCGCCGGCGGCTCGTTCTGGTCGATCTTCCCGCTGCGAGGCCTGACCTCGCCGGGCTTCGACGGCTTTCCCTGGTATCGGCAGGTGCTCGATTATGCCTGGCATCTGGTACTGCCGGTCATCGCCATGGGCCTGGGCGCCTTCGCCACCGCCACCCTGTTGACCAAGAATTCCTTTCTCGACGAGATCGGCAAGCAATATGTGACCACGGCCCGCGCCAAGGGGCTGACCGAGCGCCAGGTGCTTTACGGCCATGTGTTCCGCAATGCGATGATGCTGATCATCGCCGGATTTCCCGGCGCCTTTATCGGCGTGTTCTTCGGCGGCTCGCTGCTGATCGAGACCATTTTCTCGCTCGACGGGCTCGGCCTGCTGGGCTTCCAATCGGTGGTCACCCGCGACTATCCGGTGGTCTTTGCCACGCTCTATATCTTCTCGCTGCTCGGACTGGTCATCGGGCTGGTCTCGGACCTGGCCTATATGTGGGTCGATCCGCGGCTCGACTTCGAAAGCCGCGACGTATGAGCGAGGTCATGGCCCCAGCGGCGCGGCTCTCGCCGCTCAACCAGCGGCGGCTGGCCAATTTCAAGGCCAATCGCCGCGGCTGGTGGAGCTTCTGGATCTTCCTCGTCCTGTTCATCCTGACGCTGGGCGCCGAATTTATCGCCAATGACCGCCCGATCCTGGTCTCCTACAAGGGCGAATTGCTGCTGCCGGCTTTGGTGGATTATCCCGAATCCAGGTTCGGCGGCTTCTTCGCCACCACCAATTTCCGCGACCCCTTCATCGCCGAGGAAATCGAGGCCCATGGCTGGATGCTCTGGCCGCCGGTGCGCTTCTCCTATGGCACGGTGGATACCTATATCGCCTTTCCCGGCGCCAATCCGCCCAGCTGGTTGCTGACCCGCGAGCAATTGTGCCAGCGCTACCCGCTGGGGATGGAGGATTCCAATTGCGTGCCGGGCAATTTCCATGTCCTGGGCACCGACGATCGTGGCCGCGACGTGCTGGCGCGGCTGATCTATGGCTTCCGCATCTCCATCCTGTTCGGGCTGATGCTGACCCTGGCCTCCTCGGTCATCGGCGTGGCGGCCGGGGCGATGCAGGGCTATTTCGGCGGCTGGCTCGACCTCATCGCCCAGCGCCTCATCGAAATCTGGACCTCGGTGCCCTCGCTCTACCTGCTCCTGATCATCTCCTCGGTCATCGCCCCAAGCTTCTGGGTCCTGCTCGGCATATTGCTGCTGTTTTCCTGGGTGACGCTGGTGGGCATCGTGCGCGCCGAATTCCTGCGGGCCCGCAATTTCGAATATGTCAACGCCGCCCGGGCGCTCGGCGTCGCCAACGGCACCATCATGTGGCGGCACCTCTTGCCCAATGCCATGGTGGCGACGCTGACCTTCATGCCCTTCATCCTGTCCGGCTCGGTGGCCACCCTCACCTCGCTGGATTTTCTCGGCTTCGGCCTGCCGCCGGGCTCGCCCTCGCTTGGCGAATTGCTGGCCCAGGGCAAGAACAATTTGCAGGCGCCGTGGCTGGGGCTGACCGGCTTCTTCACCATCGCCCTGCTGATGACGCTGCTGGTCTTTGTCGGCGAAGCGGTGCGCGATGCCTTCGACCCGCGAAAGACCTTCCGATGAGCGCCCTGCTCGCCGTCCGCGACCTCGATATCCGTTTCGGCGCCTTCGCGGCGGCCAGCAAGGTGGCGTTCGACATCGCCCCGGGCGAAACGCTGGCGCTGGTGGGCGAAAGCGGCTCGGGCAAGTCGGTGACGGCGCTTTCGGTGCTCAAGCTGCTGCCGCCCTCCGCCAGCCTTTCCGGCTCCATTCGCTTCGCCGGGCAGGAACTGGTCGGCGCCTCCGACGCCGCCCTGCGTGCCGTGCGCGGCAATCAGGTCGGCATGATCTTCCAGGAGCCGATGTCGTCGCTCAATCCGGTGCAGACGATCGGCCGGCAAGTGGCCGAAATCCTGGCGGTGCATCAGGGCATGCGGGCCAATGCGGCGCGCCGCCGCGTCGTGGAATTGCTCGCGGCTGTCGGCCTGCCCGACCCGCAGAACCGGCTCGAGGATTATCCGCACCAGCTGTCCGGCGGGCAGCGCCAGCGGGTGATGATCGCCATGGCCCTGGCCAACGATCCGAAACTGCTGATCGCCGACGAGCCGACCACGGCGCTCGACGTGACGGTGCAGGCCCAGATTCTCGCCCTGCTCAAGAAGCTGCAACGACAGAACGGCATGGCCATGCTGTTCATCACCCATGATCTCTCCATCGTCCGGCGCATTGCCGACCGCGTCTGCGTGATGAATGGCGGCGAAATCGTCGAGACCGGGCCGGTGGCCGACATTTTCGCCAATCCGCAGCACGCCTATACCAGGCACCTGCTGGCCACCGAGCCGCGCGGCGAGCCGCTGGCCCCTGCCCCCGGCGCCGCCAATGTCGTGGAAGCCAGCGACCTCAAAGTGTGGTTCCCGATCAAGCGCGGCCTGTTCCGCCGCACCGTCGGGCATATCCGCGCCGTCGATGGCGTCGACCTGGCCATAGCAAGGGGCGAGACGCTGGGCGTGGTGGGCGAAAGCGGCTCGGGCAAGTCCTCGCTGGGCTATGCGCTATTGCGGCTGATCCCCTCGCGAGGGCGCATAATCGTGCTCGGACAATCGGTCGACAGAAGCTCCTGGCGGGCGCTGCGGCCGCTGCGCAAGCATATGCAGATCGTGTTCCAGGACCCGTTCGGCTCGCTCAGCCCGCGCCTGTCGGTGAACCAGATCGTCGAGGAAGGGCTGCTGGTCCACATGCCGCGCCTCGGCGCCGCCGAGCGCGCCGCCAAGGTGGCGGCGGCCCTGCGCGAAGTCGGCCTCGATCCGGCCCATGCCAGCCGCTATCCGCACGAATTTTCCGGCGGCCAGCGCCAGCGCATCGCCATTGCCCGCGCGCTGGTGCTGGAACCCGATCTCGTGGTGTTGGACGAACCGACCTCGGCGCTGGATGTCTCCATTCAGGCCCAGGTCATCGACCTGCTGCGCGATGTGCAGCACAGGCGCAATCTGAGCTATCTGTTTATCAGCCACGATCTCAAGGTCGTGCGCGCCCTCGCCCATCGCCTGATCGTCATGCGTGATGGCAAAGTGGTGGAACAGGGACTTGCCGCCGACATCTTCGCCGCGCCGCGCGAGGATTATACCCGCCAATTGCTGGCCGCTGCTTTCGACCTGGCCGCCCCGGGAAGCGGCTGAAGCGGCGGCGCCACAGGGCTTGGAAGGTGCCCGATTTTCTCGCAGACGCCGGCGCTCCCCCAATCCCGGATCGTCACCCTCGTGCTCGACACGAGGGCTCTTGCGGTGCCGGTAACGCGCTCGCGTCAAGCGCGAGGGTGACGCGCGGGAGGGAAGCCCATTTCGCGCGCTACTGTCATCTTTTTCTCGGTGTCACCCCCGCGAAAGCGGGGGCCTCACTTGGGCAACGGGGGACCCCGCTTTCGCGGGGATGACGCGATGGTAAGAGCCGCGACCCATGGTTCGACGAGCTCATCAAGAGGTCTATGGGGAGGAGCGAACATCACCGCTTCCGTGACCAGCTGAAAGGCTCTAACCTCTACCCGACCAAAGAAGCGGAACCGCGACATGACGCTCTCGACCAAGCTGACATCCCTGACCCTGGCCGGCCTCGCCGCCGTCTTCATGGCCGCTCCGGCCATGGCGCAAACCCCGACCGGACAATGGAGCAATTCCTTCACGCTGGAGGGCGAGGCGAAATATGGGCTGGATTACAGCCATTTCGACTATGTCAATGTCGACGCGCCCAAGGGCGGCACGGTGCGGCTGGGGGATCTGGGCGGCTTCGACACCTTCAATCCCATTCTGCCCAAGGGCGAAACGGCGGGCGGCATCGGCCTCGTCTATGAAACGCTGCTGACGCCATCGGCGGACGAACTCAACACCTATTACGGGCTTGTGGCCGAGGCGCTGCAGATCGCGCCCGATTTCAGCGCGGTGACCTTCCGCATCGATCCCGATGCCCGCTGGCACGATGGCGAGCCGGTGACGGCCGAGGATGTGGTGTGGAGCTTCAACAAGCTCATCGAGGTCAATCCCGACCGCACCCAATATTACGCCAATATCACCTCAGCCGAGGTGACGGCGCCAGGCGAGGTGACCTTCGGTTTCGATCAGACCGACAACCGCGAATTGCCGCTGATCCTGGGGCAATTGCATGTGCTGCCGCAGCATTGGTGGGAAGGCGAGGACGCCAATGGCAAGCCGCGCAATATCGCCGAATCGACGCTGGAGCCGCCCATGGGCTCGGGGCCTTATCATCTCGCCAGCTTCGATCCCGGCCGCACCATCACCTATGAACGGGTCGAGGATTATTGGGGCGAAGACCACCCCACCAATGTGGGCCAGAACAATTTCGACACCTACAAAATCGAATATTTCCTCGACCTGACGGTGATGTTCGAGGCCTTCAAGGGCGACCAGTTCGACTGGTGGAGCGAGAACCAGGCCAGCCGCTGGGCCACCGCCTACGATTTCCCGGCGGTAACGGATGGCCGCATCATCAAGGAATTGTTCCCCCAGGATTATGCCAGTTCCGGGCTGATGGTCGGCTTCATCATGAACCTGCGGCGCGACAAGTTCGCCGATCCGCTGGTGCGCGAGGCGCTCAATTATGCCTTCGATTTCGAGGAATTGAGCAATACCATGTTCTATGGGCAATATGAGCGCATCGACAGCTTCTTCTTCGGCCTGCCGTTCAAGTCTTCCGGCCTGCCCGAGGGCGAGGAGCTGGAGGTGCTCGAAAGCGTCCGCGACCTGGTGCCGGAAACGGTATTCACCACGCCCTATGTCAATCCGGTCAGCGGCGATCCCGCCGCGCTCCGCGCCAATCTGCGCACCGCGCTCGACCTCTTCACCCAGGCCGGCTACCGGCTGGAGGGCAATCGCCTGCTCGGCGCCGACGGAACGCCGTTCACCCTCGAAATCCTGCTCAACGGCCCCACTATCGAGCCGGTGGCGCAGAACCTGGTCACCAATCTCGCCCAGATCGGCGTGGTGGCGAATATCCGCACCGTCGACAGCCCGCAATTCATCAACCGCGCCCGCAGCTTCGATTACGACATGATCTATAATGGCTGGGTGCAATCCTATTCGCCGGGCAATGAGCAGCGCTTCTTCTTCGGCTCCTCCACCGCCGAGCAGCAGGGCGCGCAGAATTATGCCGGCCTGGCCGATCCGGGTGTCGATGCGCTGATCGAGAAACTGATCGTCGCCGATGACCGGGAAACGCAGGAAGCGGTGACCAAGGCGCTGGACCGGGTGGTGCTGGCCCACCATTTCGTCATCCCCAGCTATACCCTGCGCATGCTCCGCGCCGCCCGCTGGGACCGTTTCAGCCGGCCCGAGGAATTGCCGGAATTCTCGTCCGGCTTCCCGGCGCTGTGGTGGTGGGACCCGGACAAGGCGGCGCGCACCGGGGGAGCGACGGGACAATAGGGCGTTTCCAGCAAAAGTGGCTGTCGCTTTTGCGGGACAAGCTCCACCGGCGAGAGAACGAGCCCCCTATTCCCGCGCCAGCGCCTCGACCGGATCGAGCCGCGCCGCCGAGCGGGCCGGCATGAAGCCGAAGACCACGCCGATCAGGCTGGCCGAGAAAATGGCCAGGACGATCGATTCGGTCGAATAGGCCAGCCGCGCCCCCGGCACGATGGCGGTGAGCCCGTAGCCCAGGGCGAAGCTCAGCGCCACGCCTGCCGCCCCGCCGGCAAAGCACACCAGCACCGCCTCGATGAGGAATTGCCGCATGATGTCGCTGCGCCGCGCGCCCACCGCCATGCGGATGCCGATCTCCTTGGTGCGCTCGCTGACCGAGACCAGCATGATATTCATCACCCCGATGCCGCCCACCACCAGCGAGATGATGGCGATGGTGGAAATCAGCACGGCCAGCGTCGCCGAGGTGGATTGAATGGTCTCGCGGATCGTATCGGTGTTCTGCAGGAAGAAATCCTGGGTGCCGCCATGCAATTGCACCATCAGCGCGGTGATCGCCGCTTCCGCCTCGCTGGTATCGTAATCGTCGGCGATGCGCACGGTGATCTGGCTGAGATAGGACTGGCCCAGAACCCGGCTCATCGCCGAAGTATAGGGCATATAGACATTGGCATTGTTGCCGCCCGGCCCGAAACCGCTGCTGGTCGCCACCACGCCGATGACCCGGACCGGCACATTGCTCAGCATGATCACCTCGCCGATCGGGTCCTGCCCGTCGGTGAAGATGGCATCGACCGCGTTCTGGTCGATGACCGCTTCCTGCGCCTGGGCGTCGATGCTCTCCGGGGTGAAGCCGGAGCCGGCGGTGAAGCTGCGGCCATTGACCTGGAAATAGTCGACGCCGACGCCGGTGATCGAGGCATTGGAGGCGGTATTGCGATAGCGCGCCGTGGCACTGGCGGAGACCTGCGGGGTGACGCTGTCGGCATAGGGCTCCTCGGCCAGCGCCTCGGCGTCGGACGGCTTGAGGGTGCGGACCCGGCCCGAGCGCATATCGCCGAAGCCGGAGCCGGGATAGACGTTGATCGTATTGGTGCCGATGGAGGAAATATTCTCCAGCACCGCCTGCTGGCTGCCCTGCCCCAAAGCCACCACCGCCACCACCGAGGCAATGCCGATAATGATGCCCAGCATGGTCAGGAAGGTGCGCAGCTTGTGGGCGCCCATGGCGCGCAGGGCCATGTTCAGCGCTTCGCCCATGCGGTCGAAGCCGCGGCGCCATGAGGCGGCCTGCTTGACGCTGACCGGGGCCTTCACCGCTTGGGTGGATTCGGTATTCATCCGGTCGGCGATGATTTCGCCATCGGAAATCTCGATGACGCGCTCCGCCTGCGCGGCGATCAGCGGGTCATGGGTCACGAGGATGATGGTGTGGCCATCGGCGTGCAGCTCGCGCAGCAGCGCCATCAATTCCTTGCCGGAGCGCGAATCCAGCGCCCCGGTCGGCTCGTCCGCCAGAATGACCTCGCCGCCATTCATCAGCGCCCGCGCCACGCTGACCCGCTGCTGCTGGCCGCCTGACAGGGCATTGGGGCGATGGTCGAGCCGGTCGCCCAGCCCTAGCCGGGTCAAGAGCGCAATCGCCCGCTCCCGCCGCGCCGCCGGCACCACGCCGGCATAGACGGCGGGCACTTCGACATTCTCGACCGCATCGAGATCGGGCAGCAATTGATAGCGCTGGAAGATGAAGCCGAAATGCTCGCGCCGCAAAGCCGCCAGCTCGTCGGCGTCGAGCGTGCCGACATCCTTGCCGGCAAATTCGTACACTCCCTCGCTGGCCCGGTCGAGGCATCCCAGGATGTTCATCAGGGTCGATTTGCCCGAGCCCGACTGGCCGATAATGGCCACCATCTCGCCGCGATGGATATCGAGATCCACCGCCTTGAGGATGTCGACGCTCTCCCCGCCGGCCTGGAACCGCCGCACCAGCCCGCGAATGGCAATGATCGGCGCGCTGGCCGGCCGGGCCGGCGCGGCACTGTCGGAGCGGATCGGTGCGGCCTGGTTCATCCGCCCATTCCGCGCATCATCATGCCGCCGCCACCGCGTCCCCCGCCGAAACCGCCGCCGCCGGGAGCGCCCGGGCCGCCGGTCAATTGCGCCCCGGTGCTGTTGACCACCAGGTCGCCCTCGCTGAGGCCGGATTTGATTTCGGCGGAAATATTGTTGTTGAGGCCGATCTCGACCCGCGCCTGGCGCATTTCCTCGGTCTGTTCGTCATAGACCATGACCATGGCGCCACCATCCGGCCCGCGCCGCGACACCAGCGCCGATGGCAGGGTCAGCACATTGCGCGCTTCATCGAGCACGATGGTCACCGAGGCGGTCATGGAAATGCGCAGCCTGTGTTCGGGATTGGGCACGTCGAACAGGCCGTTATAATAGACGGCATTGCCCGAGGCGGCGGTGTCGCTGGCGATCGAGGTCGGCGCCGGCTCGACCTCGCGCAGCGTCGCCTCGATCTGGTTGTTCGGTTCGCCCAGAATGGTGAAATAGACCCGCTGGCCCGGCGAGACCTTGACCACATCGGCCTCGGAGATTTCGGCGCGGATCACCATGGTGTCGAGATTGGCGATCTTGGCGACGGTGGGCGTCGCCGAATTGGCGTTCAGCGTCTGGCCTTCATCGACCAGCAAAGCCACCACGGTGCCATCGGTGGGCGCCACGATCTGCGTACGCGAGAGATTGAGCCGCGCCGATTCGACCGTCAGCTCGGCCTGGGCGATCTGCGCGTCGAGCTGATCGATCTGCGCCTGTGCCTGCTCGACGGCCAATTGCGCCGCTTCCAGGTCGGTCTGCGAGATCAGGCTATTGGCGCTCAATTGCTGCTGTCGCGACAGGGTGGATTGCGCCTTGGCCAGATTGGCTTCCTGATTGCGCTTCTGGGCCTGGATGCCGGCCAAAGCCGCTTCGGCGGATTTGACGGCATTCACCTGATTGAGGCTGTCGATTTCCACCAGCAGGTCGCCCCGCTTGACGTCGTCGCCCAGCGCCACATGCACCCCATTGATGGTGCCGGACACTTCGGCGCCGACGCTGACCAGCGCGCTGGCCTCCAATACGCCCGAGGCCAGCACGGTGGTTTCGATATCCCCCAGGCCTACCGACACCGTATTGGGCACGGTCCTGGCCTGGGTCTGGCCATAGAAATACCACCAGCCGGCAGCCGCGCCGGCGCCCAGCACCGCCAGGATAATCAGAAATCTGCCAAATCGCTTCACAAACCTACCTCGAACGGAATTCCACGGCCAAACTACTCCCTTGGCCCCCGAAATTCACGTTAGCTGTCGTTAGGGCGGATTAAACTTTGGAAAGGTTGACGGAAGCGAAGCCAGCGGTCCACCCTGTTCTCACTCTTATGATCACCCCGCAGGACCTATCATGTACCAGCTGCTCGATCCCAGCCGCTTCATCGTCTTCATCACCGGCGCCACGTCCGGGTTCGGCGCCGCCGCCGCGCGCCGCTATGTCGCCGCCGGCGGCAAGGTGATCGCGACGGGTCGCCGCGAGGATCGCCTGCTGGAGCTGCGCGACGAGCTGGGCCACGACAATTGCCATGTCATTCCGCTCGATGTGCGCGACCGCGCCGCCATGCAGGCGGCCATCGCCGCCATCCCCGCGCCCTTCGACGCCATCAATATCGTGCTCGCCAATGCCGGGCTGGCGCTGGGCCTGCAACCGGCGGCCGAGACCGATCTCGACGATTGGCAGACCATGATCGACACCAATGTTTCGGGCCTGGTCTATACGGTGCGCCTGCTATTGCCCGGCATGATCGCCCGCGGCGGCGGCCATGTGGTGACCCTAGGCTCGGTGGCCGGCGAATTCGCCTATCCCGGCGGCTCGGTCTATGCCGCCACCAAGGCTTTCGTGAAGCATTTCGCCCTCGCCATCCGCTCCGACCTGCAAGGCAAGAAGGTGCGCGTCACCAATATCGAGCCGGGCCTGACCGAAACCGAATTCTCGCTGGTCCGCTTCAAGGGCGACGAGGGCAAGGCCGGTAATGTCTATGCCGATGCCAAGGCGATGACTGCCGAGGATATCGCCGAATCCATCTTCTGGGCGACCACGCTGCCCGAACATGTGAACGTCAACAAGATCCAGTTGATGGCGACGACCCAGGCCATCGGTCCCTTCGACATCTATCGCGGCGAATAGGCCCGAACCGCTATCGGTCCGGCGGGTAAAAGCGCACGCGGCGGCTGGAACTTGCCGGCCAATGCCGCTATTGGCTTCTCTCAAGTCGAGGAGAAAATCCCATGATTATCGAGCCCAAGATTCGCGGCTTCATTTGCACCACCGCCCATCCCACTGGCTGCGCCACCAATGTGCAGCGCCAGATCGATCATGTGGCGATCAAGGGGCCCATTGCTTCGGAGAGGAAGCGGGTCCTGGTGCTTGGCTGCTCGACCGGCTATGGCCTCGCCTCGCGCATCGTCACCACTTTCGGCAGCGATGCGGACACGATCGGGGTCTCCTTCGAGCGCGAGCCGGGCGAGACCAAGCCCGCCTCGGCCGGCTGGTACAATAACCGCGCCTTCGAAAACCGCGCTCGCGCCGCCGGCCGCAAGGCCGTCACCATCGAGGGCGACGCGTTCTCCGACGCGGTCAAGGCCGAGACGATTGCCGCCATCAAGGCCGAGCTCGGCCAGGTCGATCTCGTGGTCTATTCGCTGGCCTCCCCGGTCCGCACCGATCCCAAGGACGGCGTCACCTATCGCTCGGCGATCAAGCCCTATGGCAGCCAGGTGACCTCCAAGACGCTCAATACCGCGACCGGCGAAGTCTCTGAAATCACCGTCGAACCGGCGACCGAAGAAGAAGCCGCCGCCACCGTCAAGGTGATGGGCGGCGAGGATTGGGAACTCTGGATCAAGGCCCTGGCCGATGCCGGCGTGCTGGCCGACGGCTTCCAGACGCTCAATTACACCTATCTGGGCAGCGAATTGACCTGGCCCATCTATCACAAGGGCACGCTGGGCAAGGCCAAGGCCGATCTCGACCGCGCCGCCGCCGCCATCCGCGCCGCCCATGGCGATCACGCCGCCCATGTCGTGGCGCTCAAGGCCGTGGTGACCCAGGCCAGCTCCGCCATCCCCGTCGTGCCGCTCTATGGCACGCTGCTGATCAAGGTCGAGGACGAAATGGGCCTTGGCGAAGGCCCCATCCACCAGATCGACCGCCTGTTCCGCGACAAACTCCAGGGCGAGCTCAAGCTCGATGCGGAAAACCGCATCCGCGTCGACGATTGGGAATTGTCCGCGCCGATGCAGGCCGAGCTGACCCGACGCTGGGGCGAACTCACCACCGAAACCCTGCCCGCGCTGGCCGACCTGCCGAAATATCGCGAGGAATTCCTGAAGCTCTTCGGCTTCGGGGTCGGCGGCGTCGATTACGGCAAGGATGTGGACCCGAGAGTGGTCGAATAGTCCATTCGTCCTGCGGGCAGCGTCCCGCACGGGAGAATAGGTAGAGGCAAATCCGTTGCCCATCCGCCACGATCCGCCCGCCAAATCGGAACAAATTTGGCTTCAAGGGTAGTGCTGCCGGCCTGTCGGCCCTAAACTCGCCACGAAATCTTCGCCATTTGGGCGGATGCAGGTGGGGCCGGGGAAGGCTTAACGGAATCTTTCCGCCCATGCGGCAATGATCGGCTTCGGCCCTATATTGGTTGAAGCGTAAATGGGCGGGAATAGACCACTGCAAAGTGCGCGTCTGGTAACGAGTTTTGGCGCCTTGTGCATCGCGATGGCGAGTTTTGCCCTCGCGCCGCCGCTGCATGCCTTCGAACTCTTCGGCATCAAATTCTTCGAGGATCAGGCTGACCGCGACGCGGAAGCGGTGATCGTCGACCCTCAGCCCTATAATGTCACCTTCACCGCCAGCGAAGGCGGTTCGGTGGAAACGGCCCTGCGCAATGCTTCGGCATTGCTCGCCGATCAGGACGAGCCCGCATCGGGGGCCGCCGGGCTGATCGCCAAGGCCAGGGGCGATTATCGCCGCCTGCTCGCCGCGCTCTATGGCGAAGGCCATTATGGCGGCTCGATCAGCATCCGCATCGGTGGGGTCGAAGCGGCCAATCTGCCGCCCGATACCAACCTGCCCGATCCGGTGGACGTCACTATCGCCGTCACCGCCGGGCCGCTGTTCCGCTTCGCAAATGTCAATATCGTCAACCAGGCGCCGCCGACCTCCGATCGTGGCGATCAGGTCGACCTGCCGGTGATGCGCGGTTTCGGAGCCGGGGAAATTGCCCGCTCGGCGGTGATCGCCAGGGCCGAGCAATTGGCGCTCGAAGCCTGGCGGCAACTGGGCTATGCCAAGGCTGAAATCGTCTCGCGCGATGTCATCGCCGACCATGCCACCAACAGCGTCGATGCGACCATCGTGGTCAATCCCGGCCGCCATGCGGCCTTCGGGCCGGTGACGGTCTCAGGCACGCGGGACATGAATCCGGAATTCGTCGCCCAGCAGACCGGCCTGGTCGTGGGCCAGGAATATGACCCCGACGATGTTCGCCGCGCCCAGAAGCGGCTGGACCGGCTGGAAGTGTTCCGTTCGGCCCGGTTCGAGGCGGCCCAGTCCATCGGCGCCGATGGCCTCCTGCCCTATGAATTGCTGGTCGAGGAATTGCCCGGCCGCCGCTTCGGCCTCGGCGCCACCTATTCCACGATCGACGGGCTGGGCCTCGAAGGCTATCATTTGTGGCGCAACCTGTTCGGGCAGGCCGAACGGCTGCGGCTCGATGCGCGCATTGCCAGCATTGCCTGGCCGATCGACACGGCGCAGTTCGACTATTTTGCCGGCGGCACCTTCACCAAGCCGGGCTTCTATCATCCCGACGTCGACCTGGTGGCTGCCGTTTCGGCCGAGCGCACCATCTATCCGACCTATACCGAAACCTCGGCTGCCGGCCGCCTCGGCCTCTCCTGGTTCTTCTCGGACGAAGTGACCTTCGAGGGCGGCGCGACCTTCAAGCGCGCCCGGTTCGATGACGATTTCGGCACCCGCGACTTCGCCACGGCCGGCATCTATGCCGGGGTGATCTTCGACGGGCGCGACAGCTCGGTCGATCCCACCGAGGGCTGGTACGCGGCCGCCAATGTCGAGCCCTATTACGATTTCATCTATGGCAATACCGGCCTGCGCGTCGAGGCCGAGGGGCGCACCTATTTCGGCTTCGGCGAGGACGATCCCTTCGTGCTGGCCGGCCGGCTCAAGGCCGGCGCCCTGCTCGGGCCGGAACTCAGCGAAATTCCGCCCGACAAGCTGTTCTTTGCCGGTGGCGGCGGCTCGGTGCGCGGCTATGCTTTCAAGTCCATCGGCGTCGATGACGGCTCGGGCACTGTAACCGGCGGGCGCTATCTGCTCGAAGCCTCGCTGGAGGCGCGGGCCAAGGTCACCGAAGATATCGGCGTCGTCGGCTTCGTCGATGGCGGCTATGTGGCCGCCGACGTCTTCCCCGGCCTCGAGGACCTGCGCCTCGGCGCCGGCCTCGGCATTCGCTATTATACGGGCTTCGGCCCGCTGCGGCTGGATGTGGCCGTGCCGCTCAACAAGCGGCCGGGCGATGCGGATTATGCCATCTATGCCGGTATCGGACAGGCTTTCTGATGCGTCGCCCTTCCCGCAAGACCCTGTTGCTCGCCGCCCTCCTGCTGGTCCCCGCCGCCGTGCCGGTGGCGCTGGTGGCGCAGGACCTGAACAATGAAGAGCAGAAGGACTGGCTGACCAGTTTCGTCGAAGGCCAGTTGTCGACGCCCGAGCGGCAGATTCGCCTCTCCAATATCGACGGCATTCTCGGCTCGGACGTTTCCATCCGCGAAATCACCATTTCCGATGCCGAGGGCGTGTGGCTGCGCGTCAGCAATGCCAGCCTCAACTGGAACCAGGCCGCCCTGTTCACCGGGCGGCTGGACGTGCGCTCGCTCACCGCCGAATCCGTGGATTATATCCGCAATGCCGTGCCCGTCGAAGGCGCGGTGGACCTGCCGCCGCCCGAAGCCGGCGCGTTCGAAATCCCCGAATTTCCCGTCGCCATCCAGCTGGGCGAATTGTCGGTGCCCAGCGTCACCTTCGGCGAAAGCGTGTTCGGCCTGGGCTCGGAAATCTCGCTTTCCGGCTCGATGTCGCTGGAAGGCGGCAATCTCGATGCGGTGCTCGATATCGAGCGTCTCGACGGTCCGGGCGGCAATCTGGACCTCGACGTCTCCTATCGGCGCGAGGGCAATGCTATCGATCTGAGCCTGGCGCTGGTCGAGCCGCCCAATGGCGTGATGGCCAATCTGCTCAATATCGACGGCCGCCCGGCCATGACCCTGACGCTGGAAGGCGCGGGGCCGGTGGCCGACCTGACGGCGGAGATGCGCCTGCTCGCCGATGAGCGCGAGGCCCTGGCCGGCACGGCCCGGATCGCCCAGCAGCCGGACGGCTTTGCCATTGCCGCCGATCTGGGCGGGCCGCTGTCGACGCTGATGGCCGCGCCCTATCGTCCCTTTTTCGGCGCCGACACCCGGCTGACCGCCAATGCGCTGCTGCGCGATGGCGGCGGCATCGAGATTTCCAATCTCACGCTCAGCGGCGGGCAATTGGCGCTCTCGGCCAATGCCACGACCACGGCGGACAATTTCCTCTCGCGGCTCGAGCTTTCCGCCCAGATCGCCGATCCAGCGGGCGGCCTGGTCACCCTGCCGGTGGCCGGCAGCGCCACGCGCCTGCAAGCGGCGCAGCTTACGGTGCAGTTCGGCGCCGGGGCGAGCGAGGAATGGCATGCCGGGCTCGATATCGACGGCTTCACCACCGCTGGCTTTGCGGCGCAGAGCTTCGGCCTCGCCATCGGCGGGGTGGCCAGCAATCTCGACGATCCGGCCAACCGCATGGTCACCTTCAATGGCGATGGGACCCTCTCCGGCATCAGCGCCGATCCGGGCATCGAGGCTGCCCTGGGCGATAGCGTCGGGCTGGGCCTGGCCGGGCTGTGGAATGCGGGCGAGCCCATCCAGCTTGCCGAATTCCGCGTCGTCGGCGAGGCGCTGACCGCCGGCCTGTCGGGCCTCATCGACGGCACCGATTTCGATGGCCGCATCGGAATCGAAACCGGCAATATCGCGCCGTTTTCCGCTCTGGCGGGCCGCTCGCTCGCCGGGGCGCTGACCCTGGCCGCCAATGGCCGCATCATGCCGGTCAGCGGCGGCTTCGACCTGGTTTTCGATGGCATCGGCACCGATCTCAGCGTCGATGATCCGACCGTCGACGCGCTGCTCGAGGGCGATGTCACCCTGTCCGGCCGCCTGGCGCGGACGACGGCCGGCATCACCGCCGATGACTTCTCCATCGCCAATGAACAGGTGCAGTTCCGGGCCGATGGCAGCTATGCCAGCGCGGTTTCGGATTTCAACATCGCGCTCGATCTCCGCGATCTCGGCCTGCTTTCGGACGAGGCGAGCGGAGCCCTGACCGTACGCGGCTCAGCCCGCTCCGAGGCCGCCGAAGCGCCGCTCATGCTGTTGCTCGACGCCGAGGTGCCCAGCGGCACGCTGAGCGGTCGCGATCTGCGGGACGCCAAGGTCGGCGTCGCCGCCAGCCTGCTCGACGGCAGCATTGCCGGCGATGTCACCGGCCTCGCCATGCTCGACGGATATCGGGCGACGCTCAACACGCATTTTACAGCCGACGACGCGCAACAGGCGCTGTCCGGCATCGGTCTCGAAATCGCCGGGACCCGCATTTCCGGCGAGGTGACGCGCGCGGTGGAAACCGGCCTGCTGCAAGGCCGGCTGGATGTCGCTGCCCCCGATATATCGCTGGCGGCGGCGCTGCTGCTGGCCGATGCCTCCGGCACGCTCAATGCCGCCGTCGAGCTCACGCCGCAAAATGGCCGGCAGGGCGCCGGCATCACTGCCAATGCGGCCAATCTCGTCATCAACGATATCAGCGTCGGCCGCGCCGATATTTCCGCCGGGCTTGCCGATCTTTTCGGCGTTCCCGTAATCGATGGTACGGCCACGGCCAGCAATGTGCTGGCCGGCGGCGTCAGCGTCACCAGCCTCGCGGCCCGCGCCAGCCAGAACGGCAATGTGACCAGCTTTGATGCGCAGGCCTCGCTGGCCACCGGCACGGATGTCGACATTGCCGGCTCGCTGAGCCCGGTGGAAAATGGCTATCGGCTGGCGCTCGACCGGGCCGATCTGGTGCAGGGCGATCTCTCGGCGCGCCTCGCCAGCCCCACCGCGCTCGCCGTCAGCGGCGATAGCGTGGCGCTCGACGCCGTCCGCTTCAATGTCGGCTCAGGCAGCATCACCGCCAGCGGCACGGCGGGCAATGTCCTCGACATGGTGGTCGATATTTCCGAGCTGCCATTATCCATCGCCAATGCCATTGCGCCCGATCTGGGGCTGTCGGGCATCGTCAATGGACGCGCCACGCTGTCCGGCGCCGCCGCCGATCCGCAGGTGCGCTTCGAGGCGCGGGCCAGCGGCATCGGCGCCAGCGCCATCGCGCCGTTCGGCATTGCGCCGCTCGCCGTTGCGGCCAGCGGCTCCTATGCGGGCGGGGCCGTTACCCTCGATACGCTGACGGCCAATGGCAATGGCGGCCTGTCCGTCACCGGCTCGGGCCGCGTGCCGCTCGATGGGCCGGGCCTGGCGCTGTCGCTCAATGGCTCGGCGCCGCTGGCGCTGGCCAATCAATTCGTGGCCGAGCGCGGCGCGCAGCTTTCGGGCACGGTGAGTTTCGACGCCAATATCGGCGGCGCCCTGTCCAACCCGCAATTTTCCGGCACCGTCTCGACCAGCGGCGCCGGCTATATCGACCCCGAGCTCAATCTGCGCCTGACCGATATTGCCGGCCGCGTGGCGCTGAGCGGCACCAATGCCAATGTTGAAAGCCTGTCGGCCAATCTGGCGACCGGCGGCAGCCTCTCGGCCTCCGGCACGATCGGCCTCGGCGACGGCTTCCCCGCCAATCTGTCGCTCAGCATCAATTCGGCGCGCTATGCCGATGGCGATATTTTCGTCGCCACCCTGTCCGGCGGGCTGACGCTGACCGGCAATCTGACCGGCTCGCCATTGCTGGCAGGCAATGTGCTGGTCGAGCAGGCCAATATCACCGTGCCGGAAAGCCTGGGCGGCGGCGCCCAGCTCATCGATGTACAGCATGCCCGCACGCCGGCCCCGGTACAGCAGACGCTCGACCGTGCCCGCATCAATGAGCGTACCGGCATGTCGACCGGCGGCAGCGGTCCCAACCTCCTGCTCGACATCAATGTCGATGCCCCCAACCAGATCTTCATCCGGGGCCGTGGGCTCGATGCGGAAGTGGGCGGTTCGGTGCGGCTGACCGGACCGGTCAGCGCCGTCCAGCCGGTCGGCGCCTTCTCGCTGACGCGGGGCCGGCTGGCCATTCTCGGCCAGCGCGTCATCTTCGAATCCGGCACCGTGACCCTGACCGGCGATCTCGACCCGCAGCTCAATTTCGTCGCCCGCACCGAGGGCGACGGCATCACCGTCTTCGTCATCGTCTCGGGCCGCGCCTCGGCGCCCGACATAACCTTCAGCTCCAATCCGAGCCTGCCGCAGGACGAGGTGCTGAGCCGGCTGATCTTCAACCGCTCCATGGGCGAACTCTCGCCGCTGCAATTGGCCCAGCTCGCCGCCGCGGCGGCCGAACTGGTCGGCGGCGGTGGCGGCGGCGGCCTGGTCGACAGCCTGCGCGGCGCGGCGGGCCTCGCCGATCTCGACATCGTCACCGACGATGAAGGCAATGTCGGCGTCCAGGCCGGCACCTATATCCAGGACAATGTCTATCTCGGCGTCACCGCCGGCGCCAATGGCCAGTCCCGGGTGACGATCAATCTCGACGTCACCGACGATCTGACCATCAAGGGCGCCGCCGGCCAGGACGGCAATTCCAGCATCGGCGTGTTCTACGAACGCGATTATTGAGGCGGCAGGCTGAGGAGCTTTTCACGGCTCCTTGCTCCTCTCCTCCCGACACCCCTTGGAGCTCATGTGAGCCGGCTGAGCATGTCGAAGGCGGCCACTGGGTCTCCGACCTCGTCCTTCGACAAGCTCAGGATGAGGTCTATGAGAGATGGCCTCCACCCATATCCGCTCGTCACCCTCGCGCTTGACGCAAGGGGGCTGTGTTGTGGGCGCTACCGCAAGAGCCCCCGCGTCGAGCGCGCGGGTAACGATCCGAGAGGGTGTCTACGAATACCCCGGCGGATACAGATGCTCGCCGCCCTGCCAGTCGCGGATGGTGAAGCAGCCATCGGTGCCGGCAATCGTGGCGGCGCCGATATCGGCCTTGCCGTGGCCGCCGGGAATATCGAGCACATAGGTGGGCTGGCACAGCCCGGACAGACGGCCGCGCAGCGCCGCCACCAATTGCTGGCCTTCCTCGATACCGAGGCGGAAATGGCCGGTGCCGGGCGCCAGGTCGGGATGGTGCAGATAATAGGGCTTGATGCGGTTTTCGACGAAGCCGCGCATCAGCGCCGCCAAGGTCTCGACATCGTCATTGACGCCCTTGAGCAGCACGCTCTGGCTGACCAGCGCCACGCCGCCATCGATCATTCGCGCAAAGGCCAGCTTCGCCGCCGGGGTAAGCTCGCGCGGATGGTTGGCATGGACGGCCAGATAGGTCACCTTGCCGCTGGCTGTCAGCGCCGCGACCATCTCGGCATCGATCCGCTCCGGCTCCACCACCGGCACCCGGGTGTGAAAGCGCACGATTTTGACATGGCCGATCCCGGCCAGCCTCTCCATGATCGCCCGCAGCCGGCGCGGCGACAGCACCAGCGGATCGCCGCCGGTGAGGATGACTTCCCAGATTTGCTCATGCGCCGCGATATAGGCGATGGCCGCCTCCAGCTCGGCCGGCGTCAGCGTACCCAGGCCCTGCGGCCCCACCATTTCCCGGCGGAAACAGAAACGGCAATAAACCGGACAGACATGCACCGCCTTGAGCAGCGCCCGGTCGGGATAGCGATGCACGATCCCTTCCACCGGCGAATGGGCCAGATCGCCGATCGGGTCGGCGCGTTCGTCGGGCGTGGTCGCCAATTCCTCGGGGGATGGCACGAATTGGCGGGCAATGGGGTCGTCGGGATCGCTGGCATCGATCAGCTCGAGCATGGCCGGCGTGATGCCGATGGCGTATTTTTTCGCAACGGCATCGAGAGCGGACTCTGAATCCGACCGCACCAAGCCGGCAGAGACAAGGCCATGGACTGACTTGACGGACCGCTCCCCCTCATCCGCCCTTCGGGCACCTTCTCCAGCGCCCCTCTCCCCTTGTGGGAGAGACTGGATCGGTTGCAGGCCGAGACGGGTGAGGGGTTTGGACACGCTCATTCGGCCACCGGCGCCCACAGCACCGCCTCGATCCGCTGGGCGCCGGTCGCCAGCATGACCAGCCGGTCGAAGCCCAGGGCCACCCCGCTCGCTTCCGGCATGAAGGCCAGTGCCGCCAGGAAATCCTCGTCTATCGGATAGCGCTCGCCATAAAGGCGCTGCTTCTCGGCCATTTCTGCCTCGAACCGCTGGCGCTGCTCCGCCGCATCGGTCAATTCGCCGAAGCCATTGGCCAGCTCCACGCCGGCGGCATAGATTTCGAAGCGCTCCGCCACCCGCCTGTCGCCCGGCACCCGCCGCGCCAAAGCCGCCTCGCAGGCCGGATAGCGGTCCAGCACCGTCACCCGCCCATTGCCCAATTGCGGCTCCACCCTGTCGACCAGGATCTGGGTGAACAGATAGCTCCAGCTCCGATCCTCTGGCACCGCCATGCCGGCCGCCTGCATCTGTGCCGCCAGAGCCTCGCCATCCGGCACCCCGTTATCGTCCATGCTCGCCAGCAGATCGATCCCGGCATGGGCCATGAAGGCCTCGGCGACGCTGATGCGCTCGGTTTCGGCGCGCGGATCGCATTCGCGGCCGCGGAAATGGAAGTTTTCGATGCCGGTAATTTCGGCCGCCAGCCGGATCAGCGCCAGGCTGTCGGCGATGACCGCCTCATAGGGCTCGTCGGCCCGGTAGAATTCGAGCATGGTGAATTCGGGATGGTGCAATGCGCTGCGCTCGCGATTGCGCCATACATGCTGCAGGCTGGCAATGCATTTTTCCCCCGCCGCCAGTAGTTTCTTCATGGTGAATTCCGGCGAGGTGTGCAGATACATGTCCTGCCCCCGCCCGTCATTGCCGATCATGCTGGTGCCGAAGGCATGCAGATGCGTCTCGTTGCCCGGCGAGCGCTGCAGGGCCGGCGGGTCGATGACGAGGAAGTCCCGCTCGGCCAGCCAATGGCGCGTGGCGGCGTCGATGCGCGCGCGCGCCAGCAGCGCCGGCCGGCGGTCGGCATGGCGTTCGGGATGCCAGAAGGGCGAGGTTGCGGATGCCGTCATGACGGGTTTCTTGCCGTGTGGTCTGGCGAAAAGGCACAGAATGGTTTATCGGGCGCTCGACAGGACATAGTGCGGCGCGCGGATGGCCTTGCCTCTAAACCGCGCCATCGATACGGACAAGGAAGAATTATGGTCAAGGTCATCGCCTCTTCGCTGCGGAAAGGCAATGTCGTCGAGCAGGACGGCAATCTGCACGTCATCCTCACCGCCGAAAACGTGCATCCCGGCAAGGGCAATTCGGTGACCAACGTCACCATGCGCCGCATTTCCGATGGCGTGAAGGTGGTCGGCCGCTGGCGCACCGTCGAAATGGTCGAAAAGGCCGATGTGGACGACCGCGAATATGATTATCTCTATTCCGACGGCGAAGGCCACCACTTCATGGAGCCGGAAACCTATGAGCAGCTCGTCGTCTCCGACGAGATCGTCGGCGACCAGAAGGCCTATCTGACCGATGGCATGAAGGTGCACCTGATGACCCATGAGGGCATCGCGCTTTCCATGGAATTGCCGCAGCGCCTGACCTTCGAGATCGTCGAGACCGAGCCGGTGGTCAAGGGTCAGACCGCCTCCTCGTCCTACAAGCCCGCCGTGCTCAATAACGGCCTGCGCGTCATGGTGCCTCCCCATATCGACACCGGCACCCGCATCGTCATCCTCACCGAAGACAATTCCTACGTCGAACGCGCCAAGGACTGAATTGCGCTCGCGCTTCGCGCGGTCCGGCGCGATCAGTCCAAACCACGCTCGTCACCCTCGCGCTCGACGCGAGGGTTCTTTTTTCTGAATCCGTCGCAAGCTCCGGCCTCATGCGGCCTGCAAGTTCACCGAGCTCTTGGCCAGCATGGTCAGTTTCTCGTCCGTCGCTTCCTCTTCCTTGAGCGTGGTGAGGAACAGGTCGAGCGCTTCCTTGTGGCCCAGTTGCTTGGCCCAGGTCGCCAGCGTTCCGTAACGGGCGATCTCGTAATGCTCGACCGCCTGGGCGGCGGAAATCAGGCCCGCATCGAGCGCCGAAGTGCCCTTGAAATCGTCCATGATTTCCTTGCCCTCGTCGAGAATGCCGAGGATGGCGTCGCAAGTCTTGCCGCGCGGGGCCTTGCCCAGCAGTTCGAACACCTGTTCCAGCCGCTCCACATGTATTTCGGTCTCGGCGCGATGCTGCTCGAAGCCGGCGCGCAGCTCTTCGGAACTGGCCGCCTTGGCCATTTTGGGCAGGGCTTTGAGAATCTGCCGCTCGGCGTAATAGATGTCCTTGAGCGTATCGAGGAAAAGATCGTCCAATTGCTTGTCAGCCATTTGTCTTCAGCTCCGATTGCATGAGTGATGACGCTGGACCTGCAACGGACGGCCGAAAGCGAAGTTCCCGCACCGATAAAATAGCCCCGCTTATTGAACCTGAAACAGGCTGCGGTGATAGGCCAATGCCGATCGGTCGGGCCAGAGCGCCGGATCGGCCGGCAGGCGGAGCTTTCGCGGCGGCGGCGGCACATTGCCGGGCGGATCGAGCAATTCGGGCCGCGCGATATAGGCTTCATAATCGTCATTGATCATAAGCACGCCCCGGCGCAGCAGGTCGGCGGCCCCTATTTCCACCACCAGAGCATTGCCCGGAACCAGCAGGCCGCGATGCGACAGGGGCTGAAACAGCATGACGTCCAGATCGGGATGCGGCAATATATCGGCCGGGGCGAATGCGCGCCCGGTGACGGCGCAGCGATGGCCGTATAGCCCGAGCAGCGAAGTGGCGAACACCACATGCTCATCCGCCGCTATCGGGCGCCCGAACCTCTCATCGAATCCGCCATTATCCGTCATGGCGCCTCCCGTCCATACGGAAAGCATCCTACGGATAGCCACGAAGTTCAACGTCGAACCGGACTCAATAAACCTGCCGCCGATCCAGAAGCCTGCAGGTTTCGAACAGCGCCACGGACGCCTCGACATCGCCCGCTTCGACAGCGGCGGTGACCTCCGCGAACAGGCCCGCCGATTGCGCGCGGTAAGCGGCGCCGGACAGCGCGCCGTCCCGGGTCAGCGCCAGGGCCAGCGTCAGTTCCACCACCCCGATCACCGAACGCAGCAGCATGTCCTGGGCGCTGTCGGCGATGATGCCATGCACTTCCAGGCAGGCCAGGCCGAACTGCTCGATGCTGTCGCCGGCCGTTTCCATCTGGTGGCACCAATATTTGAGCAGGCGCACATGCTCGGCCGTGCGGTGCCGCGCCGCCAGCGCGATCATCGGCTCTTCCAGCACGGCGCGGGCGCGGAACAGGCTTTCATAGAAGGCCGGATCGGGCGCCGCCTCGAAATGCCAGGCCAGCACCTGCGGATCGAAGAAGTTCCAGCGGCTGCGCGGGGAAACCCGAGTGCCCACTTTGGGGCGGGCTTCCACCAGCCCCTTGGCCTCGAGCGTCTTCAGCGCCTCGCGCAGAACCGTGCGCGAGACGCCATAGCGCTCCATCATCACCGCGTCGCTCGCCAGCACCGACCCGATGGGAAACTGGCCTGTGACGATTGCCTGGCCGATTTCGTTGATGACGAAGGTGTGGAAGTTTCGTGCAGCGCGTCGCCCGGACAACGAGCGGATAAGGCTGCCTGTTTCGATCATGCTAGCTCTTCTCGGTCACCTTTTCTCCCGGTGCCGAGGCCGCAAAGATCAACCGCTGCAACACGATGAACAGGAACAGCAGCACACCGATGACGATTTTGGTCCACCAGCTGGACAATGTCCCGTCAAAAATAATGTAGGTCTGCACCAATCCGAGCAACATGACCCCGATAAAGGTGCCGAGCACGAAGCCATAACCGCCGGTGAGCAGCGTTCCCCCGATGACGACCGCGCTGATCGCGTCGAGCTCGACGCCCAGCGCCGCCAGCGGATAGCCGGCCGAAGTATAAAGCGAAAAGACGATTCCCGCCAAGGCGGCCAGCACGCTGGACAGCATATAGACGCTGATCGTGGTGCGGGCCACCGGCACCCCCATCAGCGACGCCGAGACCGGATTGCCGCCCAGCGCATAGACATAGGAGCCGAATTTGGTGCGGTGCGCCAAAAGCGCCCCGACGATGAAGACGGCGACCATGCTCAACCCGATGAAACTCAGCCGCCCGCCGCCCGGCAGGCGGATCATGACGCTGGAAATCCAGCTGTAGAATTCATGATTGATGGGCACCGAATCCTGGGTGATGACCGAGGCGCCGCCCCGCGCCAGGAACATGCCGGCCAGGGTGACGATGAAGGACGGCACTTGCAGGAAATGCACCGCCATCCCCATGACGCCGCCGAAAATGGCCGCCACCAGCAGCGCGACGGCGAAGGCCGACAGGGGATGAAAACCGGCCCACGAGATCAGCACCGCGACGAGCACGCCGGTGAACCCGATCACCGCCCCGACCGAGAGATCGATGCCCCCCGACAGGATCACGAAGGTCATGCCGACGGCGGCGATGCCCAGAAACGCATTGTCGGTGAGGAAATTGCCCAATACCCGCGTCGAGAACATGCCGGGAAACTGCATGACGCTCAGCGAATAGGCGATGATGAAGATCACCGCCGTGGCCAAAAGGGGGCGCAGGGAACGGCTCATTTGTCAGCCTCCTGGACCACGGGGCGCAACCGGGCCGGGAACAGCTTCCCCGCCAGCGGCGATTGGATGATCAGGACGAGGAAAATCAGCCCCGCCTTGACGATGAGGTTGAATTCCGGCCGGAAGCCCGAGACCAGGATGCCGGTATTCATCGCCTGGATGATGATGGCGCCGATCACCGCCAGCGGCACCGAGAAGCGCCCGCCCAGCAGCGAAGTGCCGCCGATGACCACCGCGAGAATGGCGTCGAGCTCCAGCCACAGCCCGGCATTATTGGCGTCGGCGCCGCGGATGTCCCCGGCGACGATGATGCCCGCCACCGCCGCGCAGAGACCGGACAGTCCATAGACCAGCATCAGCAGCATGCGACTGCTGATGCCGGCAAGGCTCGCCGCCGCCCGATTGACGCCCACCGCCTCGATGAACAGCCCGATGGCCGTTCGCCGCACCAGCAGCGTCACCAGGATCAACAGCGCGATGGCGATCACCACCGCCATGGGCAGGCCGAGAAACGACCCCGTGCCAATGAAGATCAGCACCGGATCGTTGAAGGTGACGATGAAACCCTGGGTGATGAGCTGGGCAATGCCGCGTCCCGCCACCATCAGCACCAGCGTGGCGACGATTGGCTGGATATCGAGTACTGCCACCAGGAAGCCGTTCCACAAGCCGCAGAGCAGGCCCACACTGAGAGCGGCGGCGACGGCGACCGGCGCCGGGTAGCCGGCCACCACCATGGTCGCCGCCACCGCCCCGGCCATGGCCATGACAGCGCCGACCGACAGGTCCACCCCCTTGGTGGCGATGACCCCGACCATGCCGATGGCCAGGATCGCCACCGGCGCCCCGCGATTGAGCACGTCGATCAGGCTGCCGAACAGGCGACCGTCCTGGATGGTGATGCGGAAGAAATTGGGAAACAATATCCAGTTGATCAACAGCACGCCGGCCAGCGCCAGCAATTGCGGATTGGCCAGCCGGGTCAGAATGCGCCGCGTCATGAAGCGGGACCCTCGTGATGATTGGCGATCGCCTGCACGATGACGCCGGGATTGATATCCTTGCCGGAAAGCTCGGCGACCAATTCGCGGTCGCGCATCACCACGATGCGCGAGGAATAGGCGACGACTTCATCGAGTTCGGAGGAAATGACCACCAGCGCCAGCCCCTCGTCGCGCAGGCGATTGATGGTGCGCACGATTTCGGCATGCGCGCCCACATCGATGCCGCGCGTCGGCTCGTCGAGAATGAGGAAGATCGGGTCCGTCGCCAGCCAGCGCGACAGGATCACCTTCTGCTGGTTGCCGCCGGACAGCAGCTTGACCGGCATGTCGAGCGAGGCGGCGCGGATATCCATGGCCTCGCCGAACCGGCCGGCAATGTCCATCTGCTCGTCGCGATTGAGGGCGCTGAACCAGCCCAGCTTGCCCTGCAAGGCGATGATGATGTTCTCGCGCACGGACAGATCGCCGAGAATTCCCTCGGCCTTACGGTCCTCCGGGCAGAAGCCGAAGCCGCGGGAAATGGCGTCGCCGGGCCGGGCCAGGGCGATGGGCCGCCCATCCATATGCACCTCGCCCTCATCGGCGGCGTCGGCGCCGAACATGATGCGGGCCATTTCGGTGCGGCCCGAGCCGAGCAGCCCGGCCACGCCGACCACCTCGCCCTTGTGGATGGTCAGGTCGAACGGATGCACGCTGCGCTTGCGGCCATAGGATTTGAAGTCCAGCAGCACCTCGCCCACCGGCCGCGCGTCCTGAAGCCCCGTCGCGCCGGAAAAGGCCACGTCCTTGCCCAGCATCAGCCGCACCACATCGGTGCGGGTCATGTCGTCCAGCGCCCGCGTCTCCACCAGCTTGCCATTGCGCAGGATGGTCACGCGGTCGGCCAGCGCGAAGACCTGTTCGAGGAAATGGGTGATGAAGATGATGGCGAGGCCTTTGGCCCTGAGATCGCGGATGATCTCGAACAGGCGCTCGACCTCGTTGCGGTCGAGGCTGGCCGTCGGCTCGTCGAGAATGAGCACCTTGCCCGACAATTCCACCGCCCGGGCAATGGCGATGATCTGCTGCACCGCCACCGAATGGGCCCCCAATTCGCTGGCCGGATCGATGGCGAGCCCGTAGCGCTGAAGGACATCGCGCGATTCCCGCTCCATCCGGCGCCGGTCGACCAGCCCGAATCTTGTCGGCTGGTGGCCGAGAAACAGGTTCTCCGCCACCGACCTGTTGGGCACCAGGTTCACTTCCTGATAGACGGTGCCGATGCCGTGCTTCTGCGCCTGTTGCGGATTGTCGAGGCTGACCGGCGCGCCACCGGCCAGCACCGTGCCGCCATCGGGCTGATAGGCCCCGGTGAGAATCTTGATCAGGGTGGACTTGCCGGCGCCGTTCTCGCCGAGCAGGGCATGGATTTCTCCGGCCCGCAGACCGAAATTGATATTGTCGAGCGCCACATGATTGCCGAAGACCTTGATGATCCCGCGCGCTTCCAGCGCATAATCTGCGCCCATTATCCCTCCCTGCCGGTTCGCACCGGTCTATCGCCTGGCATTCCCTCCCCCTCAAGGGGGAGGGAGGCCATTCACTTGCATGGCGATCTTATCAATATCCGAGGCCCTTGCGGCGCTCATATTCGCCGGACGGATCGTCGGCTGCAGTATAGAGCTTGGACTCGGTGATGATGAACTTCTCGGGCTCGGTGCCATCGGCCCAATAGGCGGCCAGGGCGTCGAAGGCCGGGCCGGCCATGTTCGGCGTCAATTCCACCGTGGCATTGGCCTCGCCGGCCGCGATGGCGGTGAAGATGTCCGGCACGGCGTCGATGGAGAGCACGAGGATATCGGTGCCCGGCTTGAGGCCGGCATCGCGGATCGCCTGAATGGCGCCCACCGCCATATCGTCATTATGCGCATAGACCGCGCAGAGATCGGCACCGCCATTTTCCGCCTTGAGGAAGCCCTCCATGACTTCCTTGCCCTTGGAGCGGGTGAAGTCGCCGGTCTGGCTGCGCACGATGGAGATATTGTCGGCGCCGGCAATGGCTTCTTCGAAGCCCTTCTTGCGGTTGATGGCCGGGCTGGAGCCGACCGTGCCCTGCAATTCGACCACTTTGCACTCATCCGCGCCGACATTGTTCACCAGCCATTCGCCGGCTGCCCGGCCTTCCAGCACCTGGTCCGACATCACGGCGGTCATATAGAGGTCTTCCGGCGCCTCGATGCCGCGGTCGAGCAGCAGCACCGGAATTTCCGCTTCCTTGGCCTCGCCGAGCACTTCGTCCCAGCCGGTCTCGACCACCGGGGCGATGAGAATGGCGTCGACACCCTGGGCGATGAAGCCGCGAATGGCCTTGATCTGGTTTTCCTGCTTCTGCTGAGCGTCGGCGAATTTGAGGTCGACGCCGCGCGCTTCGGCTTCCTGGCGGGTCACCGAGGTTTCGGCGGCGCGCCAGCCCGATTCCGAGCCGATCTGCGAAAAACCCACCACCTTGCCGGAAATATCCTGGGCCAGGGCGGCGGAAGACAAGGCAGTAGCGAGGCTCGCCGCGAGGGCGAGCTTGGTCATGATGCTCACGATGGATCCTCCCAAAAGCCGTCCGGCGTTTCTCGCCTCGGACGGTCAGAGGACGCTACATAAAGTACTATTATATGTAAAGTGGCTTTATGCGCACGAAAAACGGCATCGTCCCGCCCGGAACAATGCCGTTAATCCTCAATGGCTTGGACCAGGCCCGCCGCGTCTGCTGCGCTCAGTTCCGTCCCACCGTCCGCCGGTAATGCTCCAGCACCCTGGCGCTGTCGACGCCGGTGCAGATCGTCTGGCTCGGCCGTCCGGCCCAGAGGGGATGGCCGCCCTTGCGGCTTTCCGGCATCTGCGCCGTCTGCCCCACGGCCAGGCCCTCGCGAATGACCACCACCGGCCCGCGCCGCGTTTCGAACCATTCGGGATGCAGCGCATAGGTCACCGCCAGCAGATCGTGCCCGACCACGCCGGACAGGCCCATGACCTCATTGTAGAACCTGGCATAATGCCCGCACATCTGGCGCAGCAATTCGCCATTGGCGCCGGCCTCGTCGGCGAGGACCGCAAGATATTCTGTGTCGAGGATGATATCGTGGGTCACGTCCAGCCCCACCGCCACGACCGGCCATTCCGCCGCGAATATCTCGTCCGCCGCCACCGGATCGCCATGGATATTGGCCTCGGCCAGCGGGGTGACATTGCCACTGCGCCCCTGATAGCCGAAGGCGCCGCCCATGATGACGACCTGCTTGGCCAGCCCGGCCACGTCCGGAGCCTCGCGCAGCGCCAGCGCCAGATTGGTCATGCGTCCCACCGCGATGATGGTCACCTCGCCCGGATGCGCCCTGAGCGTGTCGATGATGAAGCGGCTGGCCGCGCCCGGCTGCAAACCGGTTTCATCCACGGCCGGAATGACGATATCGCCCAGCCCGTTATGACCATGCACGATCGCCGGCTCGGCCTTGACGACGCCATCCAGCGTCTGCCCCGCCCCGGCTATAACCGGCGCGGTGAGGCCGAATTGCTGGCGCAGGAACAGCGCATTGCGCGTCACCGCGGCGATATCGGCATTGCCCACCACGCTGGTAATGCCCAGCAGTTCGATTTCCGGCAGCTTGCTGAGATAGAGCAGCGCCATGGCATCGTCGATGCCGGGATCGGTGTCAAAAATGACTTTCATGCAATTGGCCCGTTGATCGTCAGGGGATAATCTCTATCCGCTTATGGTCTTGTCATGCTGCCCCTCTAACATGAAGCCGCTTGACTATCGATGTTTTTTGACCAAACGATCAAAAAAATAAACCGTCGACGCTCGGGAGGGAAAACCATGCGGTTCGGCTATAAGGCATCGTCAGAGCAATTCGGCCCCAACGACCTCCTGCGCTTCGCGGTTGAGGCCGAACAGGCCGGCTTCGATTCCGTTTTCGTCTCCGACCATTTCCAGCCCTGGAAGCACACCGACGGCCACGCGCCTTTCGCGCCGGGCTGGATGTCGGCGGTCCTGGCCCGCACCGAAAAGATCGTCCTCGGCACTTCGGTGCTGACGCCGACCTTCCGCCTGCATCCCACCGTGACCGCCCACGCCTTCGGCACCATGGGCGCCATGTTTCCCGGCCGCGTCATCCTCGGCGTCGGCACCGGCGAATCGCTCAACGAAGTGCCCGCCACCGGCATGGCCTGGCCCGAGCTCAAGGAGCGCTCCGCCCGCCTGCGCGAAGCGGTCAAGCTCATCCGCCAGCTCTGGCGCGAGGATCGTGTCTCCTTCGAGGGTGAATATTACCGGACCGTCAACGCCACCATCTACGACAAGCCCGCCGAGCCCGTGCCGATCTACATCGCCGCCGGCGGCCCGCTCAATGCCAGATATGCCGGCCGCGCCGGCGATGGCTTCATCTGCACCTCCGGCAAGGGCGCCGAACTCTATACCGAGCAATTGCTGCCCAATGTCGAAGCCGGGCGCGCCGAAAGCGAACTGGCCGGCAAGCCTTTCGAGCGCATGATCGAGGTGAAGGTCTCCTTCGACACCGATCCCGACCGCGCCCTAGAGGACACCCGCAACTGGGCCGCCCTCTCCCTTTCCGCCGAGGAAAAGCATTCGGTGCAGGACCCCGAGGAAATGGAACGCCTCGCCGAGGCCCTGCCCATCGAGCGCGTCGCCAAGCGCTGGATCGTCTCCTCCGACCCCGACGAGCATGTCGCGGCCATCCAGACCTATATCGACTATGGCTTCGACCACCTGGTCTTCCACGCCCCCGGAACCGATCAGAGCCGGTTTATCGGGCTTTACGCCAAGGAGATCTTGCCACGGCTGAAGAAATCGGTGGGGTGAAAATGCACAAACATCCTCCCTTGCAAACGAATGCATATTTCGCGCATTCCAAGGCTGGCTTTAAGCGGCACGACAGGCTCCTTCGCCCCCTCCCCCTTGAGGGGAGGGCCGGGGTGGGGGTGCTGCGGTTTCTACATAATCGGCAGTTTCGCCGTTGCTCCGACACCCCCATTCTCGATCCCTCCCCTCAAGGGGGAGGGAGGCGCAGGAGCCTCCAGCCATGATTCCCCGTCTCGCCGTCTGGGGCATTCCCGGCCTGCCCGAAATCGCTGCCGGTGACGATCTCGTCGCCCTGATTGCTACCGCCATCCAGGCGCAGGCCGCCGCCGATCCCGACCTTACCCTCCGATCCGGCGACATCCTCGTCATCACCTCCAAGATCGTCAGCAAATCCGAGGGCATGCAGGTGCCCGCCGCCGAGCGCGAACAGGCCATCGCCGCCGATACGGTGCGCGTCGTCGCCGAACGCGTGCATCCCGGCGGCACCTTCCGTATCGTCGAGACCCGCCAGGGCCTGGTCATGGCCGCCGCCGGCATCGACATGTCCAATGTCCCCGAAGGCATGGCCCTGCGCCTGCCCGCCGATCCCGACGCCTCGGCCCGTGCCCTCTGCGCCGGCCTGCGGGACAAGCTCGGCGTCGATATCGGCCTCATCATCACCGACACGATCGGCCGGGCCTGGCGCGTCGGCCAGACCGACATGGCCATCGGCGCCGCCGGCCTGCAATTGACCGACGATCTGCGCGGCGCCGACGACGCCAATGGCCGGCCCCTGCACGTCACCCAGGCGGTGATCGCCGACGAGATCGCCGGCGCCGCCGATCTGGTCAAGGGCAAGACCACCGGCATTCCCGTCGCCGTGGTGCGCGGCCTCGCCCGCTTCGTCCGCGATCTCGACGCTCCCGGCGCCCGCAGCCTCACCCGCACCGGCGACGACGACATGTTCCGCTTCGGCAGCGCCGAGGCCTATCGCCTCGGCTACGAAGCGGCGCTGGCGGAGATGAAGAACAAGACCAGGCAGCGTCAGGAATGATGATGCGCGCACCAAGATGGTTACCAACCGCATTTGCCCAGAGAAACGGAGGTTCCCGCTTTCGCGGCAATGACACCATGCGCATGGCCATGTTGGGCGCGCTTCTGGCGCTCGCTCTCCCCGCCCAGGCCGCCACCACCTATCCCCTGACGCTCGACAATTGCGGCGTCGCCGTCACCTTTCCCGCCGCCCCCCGGCGCGTCGTCACCATCAAATCCACCGCCACCGAATTGCTGCTCTCGCTCGGCCTGGGCGATAATATCGTCGGTGTGGGTTTCCAGGATGGCCCCCTGCCCGAGCACCTCGCTACCGACCTGCCAGTGCTTTCCGAAAAGCTGCCCAGCCAGGAAGTCGCGCTCGAAGCCGAGCCCGATTTCATCTATGGCGGCTGGGAGAGCAATTTCGCCGCCGATGGCGCGGGCGAGCGCTCCACGCTGGCGCGTTTGGGCGTCGCCACCTATGTCGCCCCCCCCGCCTGCCGCAGCGTCCAGCCGCCCAGGCTGACCTTCGAGGCCCTGTTCGCCGAGATCGCCGAAATGGGCCGGATTTTCGACATCGAGGACACCGCCAATGCCCTCATCGCCGAACAGCAGGCCGTGCTCGACGACATCGACGCCGACCGGCGCGGCCTCACCGCCCTCTGGTATTCCTCCGGCATCAAGACGCCCTATGTCGGCGCCGGCAACAATGCCCCCGCCATGATCATGCAGGCTTTGGGCCTCGCCAATATCTATGCCGATGTCGACGATGGCTGGACCTCGGCCAGTTGGGAGGCCATTGTCGACGCCAATCCCGACATCATCGTGCTGGTCGACGCCGTCTGGAATTCGGCCGAACAGAAAAAGCTTCTGCTGGCCGAAAATCCCATCACCAGCCAATTGGACGCGGTGATCCACCAGCGCTACCTGATCATTCCGTTCCCGGCCGCCGAAGCCGGCATACGCAACGTCCCGGCCACTGCCGACATGGCGGCGCAATTGGCGAGGCTGGATTTCGCGGAATGAGCGGGCCCGCCCAATGAGCTTTGTCCATTTCGCGCCCGCTGCTGCCGTATTTTTTCTCGGTGTCACCCCCGCGCAAGCGGGAATGACGCCGCGGCCAAGTCTGGCAACCTCGCCTTGAGCCGCCTCTCCCTCCCCGCCCTCGTCGTCCTGCTCGTCGTCAGCGCCACCGCCGCTGTCGCCTTCGGCCCGGCCGACATCACCCCGCAGGAGGTCTGGTCGGTCATTCTCCACCATCTTGGCCTCATTCCCGAAAGCCCGGTCTCCCGCCTGCGCGACGCCATTGTCTGGGAATTGCGCCTGCCCCGCGTCCTCACCGCCCTCGGCGTCGGCGCCGGCCTGGCTCTCGCCGGCACCATCATGCAGGCCCTGACCCGCAATCCCCTGGCCGATCCCTATCTGCTCGGCCTCTCCTCCGGCGCCGCGCTCGGCGCTGTGCTCTTTCTTCTCGGCGGCTTCGCCCTGCTCATGCCGCTCGGCGCCTTTCTCGGCAGCCTCGGCGCGCTGGCCCTGGCCCTGCTCATCGCCGGCCTGCTTGGCGGCGCCACGCCCTCCCGCGCCATTCTCGCTGGCATCTGCATTTCCGCCCTCGCCTCGGCCGCCACCTCCTATCTGATCTTCTGGTCGGCCACCGGCGATTCCTATCGCGAAATCCTCTCCTGGCTGATGGGCTCGCTCTCCGGCGCGGTCTGGTCCGATGCCGGCCTCGTCCTCGCCGCCCTGGCGCTCTGCGCCCCCGTCATCCTCCTGTCCGGCCGGGCGCTCGACGCCTTCGCCTTCGGCGACAATGCCGCCGTCGCCCTCGGCATCGACGTGCCGCGGCTGCGCTGGACCCTGCTCGGCGCCACGGCTTTGCTCACCGGCATCATGGTGGCCATTGGCGGCGCCATCGGCTTTGTCGGCTTGGTCGTGCCCCATGCGGTGCGCCTCGCCACCGGCTCGCGCCACCGCCGATTGCTGCCCCATGCCATGCTGGTTGGCGCCATCTTCATGCTATGGACCGACACCGCTGCCCGCACCCTGTTCGATCCGCGCGAATTGCCCGTCGGCATCATCACCGCCCTGATCGGCGCGCCGGTCTTCCTCTTCGTCCTCCTGCGCTATCGGCGGATCACATGAGCCTCGATATCGACGATCTTTCCGTCGCCCGGGGCGGCAAAGCCATCCTCTCGGCCATTTCCTTCACCGCCCCGTCCGGTGCCGTGACCGGACTTATCGGCCCCAATGGCGCGGGAAAATCCACCCTGCTGACCGCCCTGCTCGGGCTCGTCCTCTCGTCGGGCACGGCGCGCTTTGCCGGCGCCGACCTGCCCGGGATGAAGCGCCGCGACCGGGCGCGCCTGCTCGCCTATGTCGAGCAATCCGCCAATACCGAGGAACGCCTCACCGTCCGGGACGTGGTCGCCCTGGGCCGCATCCCGTTCCAATCGGCTTTTGCCACAGCCGGCGCGCCGGAAGACCGGGCCATCATCGCCGCAGCGCTCGAGGATACCGGCATGGCGGCCTTTGCCCATCGCCGTTTCGACACCCTTTCCGGCGGCGAGCAGCAGCGGGTGCATATCGCCCGCGCCCTGGCCCAGCAGCCGCGCCTGCTCCTGCTCGACGAGCCCACCAGCCATCTCGACATCAGCGCCCAATTGCAATTGCTGGCCCTGCTGCGCCGCAAGGCCGCCGCCGGCACTATTGTGCTGCTGGCCCTGCACGACCTCAATCTCGCCGCCCGCTATTGCGATCATCTGCTGGTCCTGCATGCTGGCAGGCTCGCCGCCGCAGGCCCGCCCGCCGAAGTGCTGACGCCCGCCCTGCTGCGCCAGGTCTATGGCGTCCGCGCCCGCCTGCTGCCCGATCCCGCCTCCGGCCGCCCCCTGATCGTCTATGACGACGCCGCTGCCGCAACGTCTCCATACAATCCCGATTGACAATCCAGCGCCAGCCGCCCAAAAATTTGATCGACTGGTCAAATTTCAGACCGACAAGGGAGCTTAGGGACATCATGGAATTCGGGATCACCTTCAAGGGCTTCGTCGAAGCCGAGCGGGCGCGCTATCTGGTGCGCGCCGCCGAATATGCGGGCTTTTCCTATTGCTGGTTCTATGACAGCCACATTCTCTGGCGCGATTGCTACGCCGCCATCGCCATGTGCATGGAACACACCACCGATATGCGCTTCGGCCCGCTGGTGACCAATCCCGATGTGCGCGACTGGTCGGTCGCCGCCTCCATTTTCGGCTCGCTCTCCAAGCAGTCGGGCGGCCGCTTCGATCTCGCCGTGGGGCGCGGCGACAGTTCCATGCGCGTCATGGGCAAGAAGCCGGCCACCCTCAAGCGCGTCGCCGAATTCATCGACAAGACCAAGGCCATGGTGCGCGGCGAGGAAGTCAGCTATGGCGACATCCCCGCCGCGGTGAAATTCCCCTGGGCCATCGGCCACGACATGCCCAGCTGGATCGCCGCCTATGGCCCGCTGGCGCTCAAGACCGCCGGCGAACACGCCGATGGCGTCGTCTTGCAGATCGCCGATCCGGGCCTGTGCAAATGGTTCACCGACCAATGTATCGAAGCCGGCAAGGCGGCGGGCAAGGACATGGCCAATTTCCGCTCCATGGCCGCCGCCCCCGCCTATTTCGGCGACAAGAAGCGCGCCATCGAACATGTGAAATGGTTCCCGGCCATGGTCGGCAACCACGTCGCCGACATCGTCGAGAAATACGGCGCCGACAGCGACAAGGTGCCCGCCAGCCTCACCTCCTATATCGAAAAGCGCCGCGGCTACGACTATTCCAAGCACGGCCAGGCCGATAATCCCTATCTCGACTTCATCACCGACGATGTGGTGGAAAGCTTCTGCGTGCTGGGCGAGCCCGACGAGCACATCGCCAAGGTCCGCGATCTCGAAGCCGCCGGCATCACCCAGTTCAACATCTATCTCGACTCGGGCGACGAGGAAGAAGTCATCGCCAATTACGGCCGCCACGTGATCCCGGCATTTCGCTGAGCACGGCCCGTCCCACCGGCAAAGCATCGGCTCCTGCATTCCCCTCCCCCTTGAGGGGAGGGCATCGCATATGGACCGAGCGGCCATGAGCTTGGCCCGATCATCGCTCGTCACCCTCGCGCTCGACGCGAAGGTCCTTGTTTATGGAAGCTGCCGCAAGAGCCCTCGCGTCGAGCGCGAGGGTGACGAGCCATAGACGATAGCCCTGGTCTTGAGGACCTACCCCAGCTCCACCACAAACCGGAACACCGCGCTCCCCTCCCACCACATGGGGAAATTGGTGCCCCATTTATTATTGTAGAGGTTGAACCTCAGCCCCGCCCCGAAATCGGGGATTTCCGGCTGGAACGGCATGAACGGCGCTGCCGCCGGCATCGCCAGGGCGCTGTCCAGCGGCGTCATGGTCACCTGCCCGTTCCGCACCGCCTCGACCGCCTGCAATTGCCCGCCGCCGCGGCGCACCACGTTGTCGCCCCGGTTCCACAGGCCCAGCTTGCGCAATTCCCAGCCCTCGCCGCCCGCCGGCGTCAGGTTCAGGAACCCCGCTTCCGGCATGCGATTGGCCGGCTTGTCGCGCAGCACCAGCATCAGTTCGAGCCGGTTTTCATCCAGGCCGCGAATGGCGATATCGACGCGGCGCGGCGCGCCCAATTGCGCTTGCGCTTCTTCCGGCATCTGGCCCGACGCCACCCGCCCGGAGCCATCCACCCCCAGATGCAGCGGCGCGAAACATGCAGTCCGCGCCGTCTTCGCCGTGGCCAGTCCCGGCTTGTCATGGTCGAGAACCGCCCATTCCTGCCGGTGTTGCAGATAGGTGTCGAGGTGGCGCTGCAATTCGGCCCAGTCATAGCTTTCGTGGCGATAGCCGATCAGGCTGCCGCCCATCCCTTCCAGCACACGCCCGCCCGGCGAGCTCAGCCGCACGATATCGCCGCTCGCCGCATCGAGTTCCGCCGTCCAGCCGCCATCGCGCAGCGTCGTGCCGGCTACGGGCGCGGCTTCCGGCGCCACGACCAACGCCGCCAATGCCGCATCGGCTTCCGCCCGATCCGCCGGCCCCAAAGCCGCCAGCGCCGTCTCGATATAGGCCCGCTGCTCGGCCCAGGATTGCTCGGCATAGGCAAAGCGGTAATCGGTTCGGCGCGCCGCCTCGAAATCCGCCCGGTCCCAGGCGGTCTCGTCGCGCAGATAGGTCTTGATATCGACGCCCCAGGTATGTTCGGCCACCAGCGCCAGGCCGCGCCCGAAAGCCAGCCGTTCCGGCGTCAGCGTCCCGGCCCAGCCGGTATGGAGCCGCGACAGCGCCCGATAGCGCGCCAGCTTTTCCGGATCGCTGCCGGTGCCGTGGATCCAGCTATCGCCGATTTCCTGGGTCACCACCGGGAAGCTCTCGCGCCGCGCCCACATTTCGGCGCCGAAGGCATCGAGCGTCGAGGCGCGGATTTCCGTCTCGGGAAATTCATGGTGGATATGGCGCAACACCTCCACCGTCTGCGCCACGCTTTGCGGCCCGATATTGTCATTGGTATGGGCGAAGCTGAGGCCGATATCCTTGCCGGCCGGAAAGTCGGTGGCCCCATAGGAGCCTTGATACATCACCACCACTTCCTCGCCCGAAGGCGCCTGCCAACGGAAGATCGGCGGCACATCGGGCACCGGGCTGGCCGTGTTCACCCCCAGATGCAGGAAGTTTATGCCCGCCTCGGCCAGCAGCGGCACCATGCCCAGCGTATGGCCCGGCACATCGGTCATCTTGGCGGCGACGGTCCGTTTCCCGAACCTTTTGTCGAGCTCGCTCGCATAGGAGAGGCCGGCGCGGAACAGGGCCGGGCTCATCAGCTCGGTATGGGTGGTGAACGGCAATCCATGCCAGGCGATCAGCCCGCGCTCGATCGCCTGTTCCAGCAGCCGCACCTTTTCGGGGGCCTGCGAATTGAGATGGTCCCAGATCAGCCAGGCGCCGGTGGTCCAGACAAAGGCCGGCGCGTCGGGATTTTCATTGAAGAAATGCGCGCCCGTGGCGATGGCCTGCGGAATGAACTGGTCATGATATTGCCGGCGCACGGGCCCGGCATGGTCGGTGAACCCGATATCGAGATGGGTCTTGAAGACCAGGTGGATGAGAGGTGTCGTCATGAATGTTCCGGTCAGCCCACCGTGCTGCGCACGACCAGGCGGGTATTGAGGGTTTCTTCCAGCGCCGGCATGCCGGGATCGCTGAGGCGTCGCAGGATCAGCCGCACCAGCGCCCTGACGCGCTCGTCCAGGTCGAATTTCACCGTGGTGAGATTGTAGCTTTTCCAATGCGACTGGGCGATGTCGTCGAAGCCGACCACCTTGACGTCTTCCGGCACGCGCAGGCCCAGTTCGTGCCGCAGCGCATCGAGCACGCCGAACGCGCCCACGTCATTGGCGGCGAAAATGGCATCAGCGCCGCCATGCAGCCGAAACAGGTCGAGCGTGGCCGCATAGGCCATGTCATAGCTGAAATCGCCGGCCACCACGATAGGCGGCGGCAGGTCGCGCGCCGCCATCACCGAGCGCAGCATCTTCTCGCGCGCCGTATTGGCGCGGGATTTGTCGAGGCCGGAGACATAGGCGATCCGTTGCGCGCCATAGCCCTGCAACAGCGCCACCGCCTGCTCGATGCCGTTGCGCTGCAAGACATTGAGCCGGTCATAAAGCGGCTCGGCCGCCGGCGGCACTTCGTCGGGATGGGGATAATGCACATAGATCGGCACGGCCCGGTCGAGAAACCGCACCAGCGTCGCCGGCTTGACGTTCTCGACGAAGGCGATCACCGAATCCGGATTGAAGCCGCGCATATAGGCCAGCAGCTTCTCGTCCATGCTGTAATCGGTGCGGGTCTTGAACAGCAGCGTCGCAAAGCCCTCGGCCTGCAAGGCCGTGGTCAGGGCATCGATTTCCTGGCTTTCCCAATGGCTGCACACATCCGGCACGATGACGCCGATCAAATGGCTGCGCCCGCTCACCAGCGCCCTTGCGGCGCGGTCCGGCGTGTAATTCAGTTCCTGGGCGATGCGCAGGATCAGCTCGCGCTTTTCCGGCTTGAGGGACGCACCCGGATTGAAGGCGCGCGACACGGCCACCCGCGAAACCTTGGCGCGTGCGGCGACCATTTCCGCCGTCGCCCGCCCATTGGGCAGCTGCTGATCGGACAAATGTCCCTCCCATCATCCGTCGGGATGAAAACGTGTTCATTTTCTGGCGCGGCGCACCGGCACTGTCAAGGTAGCGCCCGGGACAAGCGTGGGCAAATTCAATTCGAATTGTCATGAGAACGTCGCAGAAAGCCGACACTTTCGCCCGGCGCTTCCCCGCGCCACTTTTTAACAGGCGAATTCTCCGCATTGACAGAAAGTGAAAACGTGTTCAACCTGATCGGGCCTATATCATCCGCCTGAGTGGATCGATGCGGGCCAAACCGGCTACCGGAGAATTCGGAGCCATCCACAGGGAGGTATTGCCATGAGCAATCGTCTGCGCAGCCTTGCGCTTGGTCTTGTCGGCGCCACGGCGCTCGCCACGCCCGCTTTTGCCGTTGATCTCGACATCACCTGCCGCTGCGTCATCGGCGGCGTGAACTCCGCTACCGCCGAATGGCTCGAAGAGAGCGTCATTCCGGCTTTCGAAGCGGCCAATCCGGATATCAGCGTCACCCTCAACCAGTTCGGCGGCGAAGACGCCCAGCTCACCCAGCAGCTGGCGCTCGATTTCTCCACCGGCGCCGGCCCGGACATTACCGGTTTCGACGGCTTCCTCATTCCCTCCTTCGCCGAAGGCGGCCTGCTCAAGTCGCTCGACGAGCTGGTCGGCGACGACTACGCCAATTGGGAAGGCTGGGAGCATATCTCCCCTGGCATCCGCTCCATCCTCTCCTATGAGGGCGAGACCTATGGCGTGGGCCTGGGCACCGATGTGCGCATGCTCTTCGTGCGCACCGACCTGCTCGACCAGGCCGGCATCGACGCCGCCTCCTGGCAGCCCTCCTCCTGGGACGACGTGCTCGACGCTGCCCGCAAGCTCAAGGAATCCGGCGTCGAAGCCCCGTTCCAGCTCAATGCCGGCGTCGCCATGGGCGAAGCCACCACCATGCAGGGCTATTGGATGGCTCTCCTGGGCACCGGCGAAGGCGTCACCGACGCCGAAGGCAAATATATCGTCGAGAGCAAAGGCATTCTCGACACCCTCGACCTCTACAAGACCGTCTATGTCGATGAAGGCCTGGGCGACCAGCGCGCCCAGCTGCTGGCCGATGGCCGCAACCGCTCCTTCGCCAATTTCCGCGATGGCAAGACCGCCATGCTGGTCGAGGGCGACTGGTTCTATCGCGCGGTCACCTCGCCGGGCGCCGAATTCGAGGTTGCCGACCGCGACAATGTCATGGACTGGAAGAAGATGCCGGCCCAGGAGCCGGGCGCCGGCTGGAACGGCCAGGACTTCGTCTCGGTTTCCGGCGGCACCGGCTATGTGATCAACCCGAACACCGACAGCCCGCAGGAAGCCTGGCAGTTCCTCGCCTTCATGATGAGCCAGGAACAGATGACCGCCTTCCAGGATTACCAGCCGGGCATTCGTTCGCGTTCGGACGTGCCGATCCCAGATTCGCCCTTCCTGACCGAAACCAGCCAGGCACTGCTGCCGCTGACCACGGCGCGTCCCAACGACGCCAATTACAATTCGGTCAGCCAGGAAATCCAGCGCATGACCGAAGCCGTGGTTTCCGGCGAACTCTCGCCCGAAGAGGCCATGGCCCAGTACAAGAGCGCCGTCATCGCCATCGTCGGTGAAGAAAACACGGTCAGCCTGCTCTAGAGCTCCCTCGGCCGCCCGGCGCCCTTCGGGGTGCCGGGCACCTTTGTCAAGCACAGCATTGCCGGCTCCCTCGCCCCTCCCCCCTGCGGGGAGGGCTGGGGAGCGGGTGATCGTGCAAGCTCGGATCGTTCGGCAGGAGCCGCGCGACCCTCTCCCCCGGCCCCTCCCCGCAAGGGGGAGGGAATGGATGCCGCGAGACCGCCATGACCACCGAAACCATCCAGACCTCCCCCCGGCGCAAGGGCCGCAATTTCGCCCTGCTCTCCTCGCGCGCCGGCGCCGCCTTCCTCACGCCGGCCGGCATTCTGGTATCGCTTTTCGTCATCGTGCCGTTCTTCTGGGTGATCTTCGTTTCCTTCACCAACCGCACCCTGCTCGGCCGCACCGCCCTCAATCCCGAATTCGTCGGTCTCGCCAATTATCTGGCGCTGTTCGATCCGGCGACCTTCTTCCAGCGCGGCCAGTTCGGCTTCTCGCTGATCCTGACCACCCAGTTCGTGCTGGCTTCGGCGCTGATCGGCCAGGCGCTGCTCGGCCTGCTGCTCGCCTGGCTGATCCAGACCGTGCCGCCGACCGTCAAGCGCATCACCGAAACCTTCGTCATCGCCGCCTGGATCCTGCCCGAAGTGGTCATCGGCTTTGCCTGGTTCGCCTTTCTCGACCGCGATGCCGGCACCCTCAACATGATCCTGACCAGCATCGGCTTCCCGCCCGGGGACTACCTGCTCGATTCCCCCTTCTGGGTCATCGTCGTCTTCAATACCTGGCGCGGCGCCGCCTTTTCGATGATGCTGTTCAATTCGGCCTTCTCCTCCATTCCGCCCTCCTATTTCCAGGCGGCGGACGTGGCCGGCGCTTCCTCCTGGCAGAAATTCCGCGATATCGGCCTGCCGCTCATTCGCGGCCATATCGTCACCGACCTGATCCTCATCACCATGTGGACCTTCAACACCTTCACCCCCTTCCTGCTCACCAATGGCGGGCCGAGCTACCGGACCGAACTGGTCTCCATCTACAATTACCGCGTCGCCTTCCAGGACTTCCAGTTCGGCAAGGGCGCTGCCGTCGGCGTCATCATGATGCTGATCAATCTGGCCTTCGCACTGGTCTATCTGAGCATAGGCCGCAAGAAAAAAGCGCCGAAGACCTGAGGACAATGCCATGAAGCTGACCTTCCCCGCCCTGTTCGGACGCATCGCCTTCTCGGCCCTGGCCACCATTATCGGCATCATCTTCGCGCTGCCGCTGCTCTGGTTCCTGTTCGCGCCCTTCAATGCCCGCGCCGAATTGGGCCTGGCCCTGCCCGATCCCTGGACGCTCGCCAATTTCATGACCGTCTTCGGCAATTCCTTTGCCATGCAGGCCTTGTGGAACAGCTTCATCCAGGCCGTGGGCGGGGTCATTCTCGTCGGCGCGGCGGCCACGCTCGCCGCCTATGCCCTCTCCCGCTCCTCCATCCCCGGCAAGGGCGCCGTCACCTATATCCTCTTGCTCTTTTCCTCGGTGGTCTCGGGCTCGGCCGCCATGGTGCCGATCTTTCTCATCGTGTCCTCGATGGGCCTGATGGACACGCATCTGGCGGTCATCCTCACCTTTGCCGGCGGTCTCCTGCCCACGGCCATGTTCATCCTGCGCGATTTCATCGACGGCATTCCCAAATCCTACGAGGAAAGCGCCATGGTGGCCGGCGCTTCGCCGGTCCAGGCCTTTTTCGATGTCGCCCTGCCGGTCATCCGCCCCGGCATCGTCGTCATCGTCGTCTGGAGCTTCGTCAATATCTGGGGCAGCTTCCTCATCCCCTTCATCCTGCTGCGCTCCAGCGCCAACATGCCGGCCGCCGTCGCCATCTATTCCTTCTATTCGGAGGCCGGCACCCCGGTCGTGACGCTCTTGGCGGCCTATTCGCTCATCTATTCGCTGCCCGTCGTGGCACTCTATCTCTTCGTCAGCTGGAGGTTCGGCTTCCGGTTCTTCGGCGGCATCAAGGCGTAAATCCATGGCATCTGTTGAATTCAAGAACGTCACAAAGAGCTTCGGCGAGTTCAAGGCCGTCAGCGATGTCAGCTTCGATATCGGCGACGGGGAATTCGTCTGCCTGCTCGGCCCCTCGGGCTGCGGCAAGACCACCTCGCTGCGCATGATGGCCGGCCTCGAAACCCCGACCTCGGGCCGGATTCTCATCGGCGGCGAGGAGGTGACCCATCTCCATCCCAAGGATCGCAACATCGCCATGGTGTTCCAGGATTATGCGCTCTATCCGCATATGAACCTGGCCGACAATATCGCGTATCCGCTCAAGGTGCGCGGAGAGCCCGTCGAAAAGCGCCATGGCCGCGCCAGGGAAGTGGCCGACGTGCTCAAGATCGGCCATCTGATGGACCGCCTGCCCAGCCAGATTTCCGGCGGCCAGCAGCAGCGCACCTCGCTGGCCCGCGCTCTGGTCTATCCGGCAAGGGTCTATCTGTTCGACGAGCCGCTTTCCAATCTCGACGCCAAGCTGCGTCTCGAAGCCCGTGGCTTCCTCAACCATTTGCAGCGCGACATGGGCATGACCGCCGTTTACGTCACCCATGACCAGGCCGAGGCCATGGCGCTGGCCACCCGCATCGCCGTCATGGATCACGGCCGCATCGTGCAATATGCCTCGCCCATCGAAATCTATCGCCGCCCCACCACCACCTTCGTCGCCAATTTCGTCGGCAACCCGCCGATGAACCTGGTCGAGGTCGAAGGCAGGCAGGGCGACGGCCAGCTCCAGCTCCAGGCCGATGGCCTCACCATCGCCGCCCTGCCCATGGCCGACGCCATCGGCAAGGCCCTGTCCGCCGGCAGCAAGCTCACCCTCGGCGTCCGCCCCGAACATCTCCACATCGCCGCGCCCGACGCCGCCAACACCATCACCGCCCCGCTCTTCGCCAACGAGAATATGGGCCCCGAAAGCCTCGTCACCGTCGATCGCGGCGAAGGCGCCCGCGTCACCGCCCGCATCTTCACCGACGACCATCTCGATCTCGGCGACAATGTCACCCTCAGCTTCACCGCCGAACACGTCCACCTGTTCGACAGCGCCGGCATGCGCATCCCGGCGGCGGGGGAGTGATTTGCCTGCCCTCCGCCACACCACAGGCAGCGCCTCCCCCTCCCCCTTGAGGGGAAGGGTTAGGGGTGGGGGTGCCGGCCCATCCTCGAATCCGAATGAGCTTTTAAGCGCCCTCAACCCGCAGCACCCCCACCCTCGTTCCCTCCCCCCAAGGAGGAGGGAGGCGACGGACCGATTGTTCCCGTCATGACCAAAATCACCACCCGCATCACCCGCGCCGACCAGTCAGCGAACCCCTATTTCTACATCCCCTTCACCGTGCCTGAGGGCACGACCCGCATCGACGTCGCCCTCGCCTATCCAAAGGCCGAGGATTGTGTCATCGACCTCGGCGCCTTCGACCCGCGCGATGCGGGCTATCCCACCCCGGACGGTTTTCGCGGCTGGAGCGGCGGCGCTCGCGATAGCTTTTTCATCGCCACGGATGACGCCACGCCCGGCTATATCCATGGCGACATCCAGCCCGGCACCTGGAACGTCATTCTCGGGCTCTACAAAGTCCCCGAAGCCGGCGCCGAGGCGATCGTCACCATCACGCTCGACGCCGCCCCCCGCGCCCTCGCCCCCCAGCCCGCCCGCACCTGGCCCGTGCGCCAGAAAGCCGGCTGGTACAAGGGCGACCTGCATTGCCACACCTATCATTCCGACGCCCGCGGTGCCCCCGAATTGCTGCATGAAGCCGCGAGGCAGGCCGGCCTCGATTTCCTCGCCGTGGCCGACCACAACACCATTACCCAGCGCCGCTATTTCCATCCCAATTCATCGCCCGATCTGGTCTTCGTCCGCGCCATGGAAGTCACCACCGCCATCGGCCATGCCAATGTCTATGGCGTCGATGACTGGATCGACTTCCGCATGACCCGGCCCTCCGACGCCCATGTGCTGGAAAAGCTGGTGCATGACAAAGGCGGCCTGCTCTCCATCAACCACGACAAGCCCACCATTCCCTGGGATTACGATTTCCCCGTCGCCGATTGCCAGGAGGTCTGGCAATCCACCTGGCTGGCCTGGAACTGGGTCTCGCTGGAGCGCTATCAGCAGCGCCTCGCCGCCGGCATGAAGCTCTCGGCCATCGGCGGCTCCGATTATCACCAGCCCGACCGGGTCCTGCCTGAAGGTCCGCTGGTCCTCGCCCGCCCCACCACCATGCTCTGGCTGCCCGAACTGTCCGAGGACGCCATTCTCGCCGCCATGAAATCCGGCCATGGCTACATCACCGAAAGCCCCACCGGCCCGCATCTGGAAATCCACGTCGGCAACGCCGTCATGGGCGACACGCTATCTGCGCTTCCGGAAGTCACCGTGATCGTGCACGGCGCGCCGGGCGACCAGCTTGTCCTGATCGACGCCACCGGGCCCGTCGCCACGCTGGAGATCGACAGCGACGACTGGCAGGCTACCATCCCGGTCGACCCGCAAAAATTCCTCCGCGCCGAAATCATCGCCAAGGCCAGCCGCAGCGATCTCATCGCCCAATTCACCGCCGCCCTCGACGGCCGCGACCTCCCCTGGCAACTCCAGGGTGCCGATTTGGCCGAACAACCCGTCCGCCGCGCATTGAGCAATCCGATCTATGTGCGCGGCTAATCAGGCTTTTGCTGCGGGTGCGGCTCCTTCGCCTCCCTCCCCCTGGAGGGGCGAGATCGAGAATGGGGGTGTCGGAGCATCCTCCAATGCCGCTCTGAACAAAACCCGCAGCAGCCCTATCCCTAACCCCTCCCCTCAAAGGGAAGGGGAACAGAACGAGTGACCCAAATGCTCATCGCCAACGCGCCCTGTTCCTGGGGCATCAATTATCCCAATGGCAATTCCTATTCCTGGCAGCAATATCTCGATGAGGTGGCCCAGGCCGGCTATCGCGGTACCGAGCTTGGCCCCTTCGGCTTCCTGCCCAAAGACGCCGCCCTGCTCAAGGACGAGCTGGCCGGGCGCGACCTGACGCTGATCGGCGCCACCCATGTCCACACTTTGGGCGATGCCGGCTCCGCCCCCGCCTTCATGACGACGCTAAGGGACCTCTCGAAACTTCTCGTCTCGCTCGACGCCGGCCACCTCGTCATCATGGATGAAAGCAATTTCTATCCCGAAGGAAGAGAAGGCGTGCTCGACGCCGCCGGCTGGAGCGGCCTGGTCACCATGGTCCGCGAGGCCCAGAAACTGGTCGAAGGCGAATATGGGCTCAAGCTCAGCTTCCACCCTCATGTCGGCACCGCCGTCGAAAAGGAAGCGCAGATCGATCGCCTCTTGGCCGAAACCGAAATCGACCTCTGTTTCGACACTGGCCATCACGCCTTCTGGGATCAGGACCCCCTCGCCTATATGGACAAGGTCTTTTCCCGCATCGCCTATATGCATCTGAAAAATGTCGATCCGAAAGTCCGCGCCCGCGTGCTCTCGGGCGAGCTGTCGATTGCCGCCTCCTACGGCGCCGGCGTCATGTGCCCCCTGCCCGATGGCGCCGTCGATATCCAGGCGATCATGCGCCTGCTCGCCGACCGCAGCTTCTCCGGCCCCATCGTGGTCGAGCAGGACGTCGCCGCCAATGCCGCCGAGACCCCGCTGCAGCTCGCTGCCCGCAACCTCGCTTATATGAACGGGATCAATTCATGACCGCTCCCCTCAAGGTCGGCCTGATCGGTCTGGGCGAAGTCGCCCAGCTCATGCACCTGCCATTGCTCGCCGACGACAAGCGTTTTTCCATCGCCGCGATCAGCGATGTGTCGCCCAGTCTCCTCAACTACGTCGCGGTGCGTTATGGCGTCGGCAAGCTACACCCAAATGCTAACAGTCTGTTAACCGATCCGGGTGTGGATGCGGTTTTCATCCTGACGCCGGACCACCTGCATGCCGAGCTGCTGGAAGCAGCCATTCGCTCGGGAAAACACGTCTTCATCGAAAAGCCCGCCTGCCTCACCGCCGGCCAGCTCGCGCCGATCCTGGCCATGCCGCGCCGGCCCGGACAGGTGGTTTTCGTCGGCTATATGCGCCGCTTCTCCCGCGCATTCCTCGAACTCAAGCAGCGCCTGCCGCCGCTTGAAACCATCCGCCATGTCCGCATCCGCGACATCATCCGCGAAGCGCCCTTCTTCGTCGCGCAGACCCGTAACATCTTCAAGCCAAACGATATTTCGCCCGAGCTCATCGCCGAAGGCCGGGCCAAAACGCAAGCCATGCTGCGCTCCGTCATGGGCGAGGATTGCCCTCCCGACGCCCTGCGCGCCTATCAGGTTCTGACCGGCCTGGCCTCGCACAGCTTCTCGGCCATGCGCGATCTCCTGGGGCCGCCCCAAGGGGTGCGCTATGCCCATCAGCACCATGGCGAAACCGTCATCGCCCTCTTCGATTACGGCCATTTCACCGCCCTCTACGAGGCCGTCATCGACGACGTCTCCCGCTTCGACGCCGGCATCGAAGTGCTGACCCAGACCCAGCATTTCAAGATGAATTACGATACCCCCTATATCCGTAACCTCCCGACACGCCTCGAAATTACCACCTCGTCGGCCACGGAAACCGGCACCGAAATCATCGGCCCGATCTACGAAGATCCCTTCCGCATTGAGCTCAATGCCTTCCTCGACAGCGTGCAAAACGGCACCCCTAACAAGACCAGCCTCGAGGATTCCATGGCCGATCTCGAACTTTTCGCCGCGGTCAGCCGCCACTTCCACCAAACCGTCTGACGCATCCGCACTTCCGCAGGTCAGGTGTTGCGCAGCGTCGGCAAACCCGAAATGTTTGTCGGACGCTGACCGCCCCCTTTTAGCCCGCTATCGCGCCGATAATGCGCCTGTGTCAGCCGAAGGAGAAGTGCAATGAACGTGTCGAACCTGCAGCTTCAGGGGCTTTATATCGTCCTCGCCGGCATTTTCGAAGGTCTGGTCAGCAAGGGTGTGCTGACCCGGGAAGAGCTCGACCTGGCCCTGTCGCGCGCCGAACAGGCAGCTTTAGGCGAAGAGAGGTCGATGGAAGACCTGAACCCGGCCAGCCGGGACGCCCTGGCCTTTCCGGCCCGCCTGCTGAGACTGGCGAACAGCGAAGCGCAAAATGGCGAACTGGCCTCGTTCTCCGCGCTGGCGCGCCTGGTCGGGCAGACCAAGGGACATTATCCGGACGAAGAATAGCTCGCTTTTTTAAGAAGTGATCGGCGCTCGGTGAAGCGCGGAGGGAACGCTTGTCCGGCCTGCGGCATTGGCTTTCGCAGCGCAAGGAGGCCGCGATGACAGACCGTTTCACCATGCAGGATCCCCGATATCAATATCCGGCGCCGCCTTTCCCGCGTCAGACCCAGCCACGCCCAGGCCTGGTGGGAAAGATGGAACCGCCACCGGACCATGGCGAGGAAAGCTATGCCGGATTCGGCCGGCTATTGGGCCGCAAGGCGCTCATCACCGGCGGCGATTCCGGCATCGGGCGGGCGGCGGCCATCGCCTTTGCCCGGGAAGGCGCCGATGTCGCGATCAATTTCCTGGCCGTCGAAGCGGACGATGCCAATGAGGTGATCGGATATATCGACAAGGCCGGGACCAAGGGCATCGCCCTGCCCGGGGATGTCTCGGACGAGGCCACCTGCAAGCGCATCATCGCCGATGCGGTGGACCAATTGGGCGGCCTGGATATCCTCGTCATCAACGCCGGGCGCCAACAGGCCCGCGAGTCGGTGGAAGACGTCAGCAGCGCCGATTTCGACAAGACGCTCAAGACCAACCTTTATGCGCTGCATTGGCTTGCCAGGGCCGCCGTGCCACATCTTCCGCCGGGCGCTTCGGTTATCACCACCGCGTCCATCCAGGCCTATGAGCCCTCGGCCCACCTGCTCGACTACGCCACCACCAAGGCGGGGATCGTCGCCTATACCAAGGCCCTGGCCGAGCAATTGATCGAAAAGGGCATCCGGGTCAACGCGGTCGCCCCCGGCCCCTTCTGGACCGTCCTTCAGCCCAGCGGCGGACAATTTCCCGAGAAAGTCGAGACCTTCGGGCAGAACAGCGCCTTCGGCCGCCCCGGACAGCCCGTCGAACTGGCGCCGATCTATGTGCTGCTCGCCTCCCAGGAAGGCAGCTTCATCACCGGCGAGGTCTTCGGGGTCACCGGTGGCAAGGGCATCGCCTAGGTGAAGCCATGGCCGAAAAAATCACCGGCGAACAGCTTCGGGACGATATCGATGCCGGCAGGACCGGCGACAAGGTGGCCTTTCCCGATCCCGCCGCCGCGCCGCTGGAGACCGACGCGGAAGCAGGCGGGGTATCTACCCGTTTTCCGTCCGAAAGGCGCGATGTCGCTCACGATCCGGGCGATCGCTGGGGCGGAATGGCGCTCTATATCGGCATGATCGTCGCCCTTGCCCTCGTCGTCGCCGCGATCTGGCTGGCGACATAGGGGCATCGGTCGACCCTTGGCGATATCATCGGGCCATTGCCGACGAAACTCTGTTCCCGCCCGCGCGTTGAGCTTCAAGGCGGAAAGTGGAGGAGCATCATGGGCACCAATTTCGAACTGGCGGCAAAGACGCTGGTGGACCAGCATTACGCCGCCGGGCCGGACCAGATGAAGCAGGTCCTGGCCCAGGCGCTGAAGGAGGCGGCGACGCCGCCGGAGCCTGTCGGCGATCCGCGGAAGCGGCTGGAGCGGGAAGTGGCCGAACTTGAAAAAGCATCCGAGCGCGGATCGGAATAGGACCAATCATGCAGAGCAAGCTTATCCACGAGGCCGATGGGCAAAAGACTTATGCCATCGTTCTGGCCAGCGGCGACGAAGCGATGGCCAGCCTGAAATCCTTCGCCCAGGCGGAACAGCTCTCGGCGGCCGGCTTCACCGCCATCGGCGCTTTCGAACGCGCTGAACTGGCCTATTTCGACTGGGAGACCAAACAATATCGCGCCATTCCTGTCGATGCGCAGGTCGAAGTCGCGAGTTTTACCGGCGATGTCGTGCTGGGGCCGGATGGCGAACCGGCAGTACACGCCCACGCGGTGTTGGGATTGCATAATGGCTCGGCTCTTGCCGGACATCTTCAGAGAGGCATCGTGCGCCCTACCCTCGAAATTATCCTGACCGAGTCGCCGAGCTATTTGCGCAAGCGCCTGGATCCGGAGAGCGGCATCCCGCTTATCGATCCGGGCAAAGCCTGACCTGAACCGCAACAGGGAGCCAAAGCCGGAGGATAGGCGTTCAGGCTAGGCAATTGAGGAGCCATCAAATGCCCGGCCCAAGCGAACCAGTCAGCCTCAACGACCCTCATTCGGAAGATGAAGAACATTATCACGATCAGGCCCGGCCCGGCGGCGCCAGGCCGCCGCCTGACACGGTCCAGAAGGTCAATCCCCAAACCCATAGCGGCAAGGCGCCAACGAAGCCGGCCCATGACGGGAAAACCGGCGGGGCGGGCAAATGAACGGCCCGTCCTCATCTCGATCGCTTTCGGCACAATCCCGGTGACGCATGAGCGAGGTTTCAGATTCGTCGCTGCGCCCCCTGGCGGTTGATCTGGGACGCGCCTTTGGCGGCGCCCTGATCTTTTCCCTTCCCATGATCATGACCATGGAAATGTGGGAACTGGGCTTCACCATGAATCGCTGGCGGCTGCTGCTGCTATTGCTTGCCAGCGTCCCGGTGCTCATGTTCCTTTCTCACTATTCCGGCTTCGAGCGCACCGAGGGCTGGCAGGACGATCTCCGCGATGTCGGCGTCGCCTATGGCGTCGGCATCCTGGCCAGCGGCGCCATCATGCTGCTGCTCGCGATCACCGGTCCCGGCATGTCCCTGTCGGAGCTTGTCGGAAAGCTCGTGCTTCAGGCCGTACCCGCCGCCCTGGGCGCCCTGCTGGCGCGAAGTCAGCTTGGCCAGGACCGCGATGAAGATGGTCCGGAAGAGGGGTATCGAGGGGAACTGGGCGTGATGGCCGTAGGCGCCCTCTTTCTCAGTCTCAACATTGCCCCGACCGACGAGACCATGGTGATCGCCTATCGCATGACTCCCTGGCACAGCCTGCTGCTGGTCGTCGTCTCCATTCTCGTCATGCATGGCTTCGTTTACGCCGTGGAGTTCAAGGGCAGCGGCGCCCTGCCTCAAGGCACCCCGATATGGCAACCGCTGCTGCGCTTCACACTGGTCGGCTATGTTATGGGCCTTGCCATCGCACTTTACGCGCTTTGGACTTTTTCCCGGCTGGATGGCATGTCGCTCCACCAGATCGTCGCCGCCATCATCGTATTGGGCTTTCCCGCCGCAATCGGCGCCGCCGCCGCCAGGCTCATCCTGTAGGAGCGCCAATGTCGACCCCCGACGCAACCACGAAAAGCAACAATAACGGCAAGGTCCATGCCGTGGAATGGGTCCTGGGCGGCTTGTCGGGCCTGATCGTCCTGGGCCTTGCGGGATTCCTGGTCTTTGAAGGGATCACCAAGTCCGGCGGCGAGCCATTGCTGAGCCTGCAAGTGGTCCGCATTGTCAATCACGCACAGGCATATGGCGTGGTGATCGAAGTGCGCAATGTCGGCCACGCCACCGCCGCCGAAGTGGAAATCGCCGGCATCCTGGCTGGCGACCCCCTGCCCCGCCATGCCGTCCTCGACTATGTGCCCGCCGAATCGGTGCGCGAAGTAACGTTCAATTTTACCGCGCCGGTTTCGGAGGACACGCTGGAACTCTTCGTGCTGGGATTTGTCGATCCCTAACCCTCGAACCCCGGCCAAAAATTGCCGCTGCGGAACGCCCGTCACCTCCCATTCGTTGTTCCGGGCATCGCATCGGAACGACATCATGAAAGCTTTGTTCGGGCCCCACCTGGGCAGTTCGGCCACTGAATTTCGCCTGTGTGTGTTTGAGGCTGGCATTCTGATCATGGCGCTCAACGCCAGCGATTTCCCCGCCGATCTCGCCTGCGTCGTGACCGGTACGCCGATAACGACTGGAGAGTTCATCCAGCAGGGCGAACTGGTGCGGCTGGGTGCTTGGAGCGCACTTGCCTGGACCTGGATGCACAACCAAAGGGAATAGAACCATGTCACCGATGCGCAAATATGGCTTCGCCTGGGTCACGCTGGGCTTTTTCGGCATCAGTCTTGTCGGGCATTGGCTGTTCGGCTGGTTCGCCTATGTCGACGAGCAGGCCATGCATCACGCACCGATACAGGTCGGCGGCTATGTCGTCGAGATGCTCCGGGACACCCTTGAGAACTGGCAATCGGAATTCCTGCAATTGTTATGGCAGGTGGTGGGCCTCTCGATCCTGCTTCAGGTGGGCTCGCCGCAATCGAAGGATAGCGAAGACCGCTCCGAGGCGAAGCTCGATGCGATCCTGCGCAAAGTCGACCCCCAGGGCGCCGACGAAACCCTCAAGACATTGAGTCGGAAATATCCAGATCATTAGCTGCTCAATTGCGCCGATATTTTCAGGCATCCTGCCGCAGACACTGGCGTCACGATGCTTGTTCCTGCCAAAGCTGAACCAAATCCTCGACGCTGGCGATGGTGAGCTGGGTCTGGAAGCGGTTCTTGTAGATTTCCAGCGTGGCATCATGCGTCGCATCGGCCGAACCGAACAGCGCGTCTATCGGCAGAACGACGTGATACCCCAGATCGATCGCCCCCATCACCGTGGCCAGAACGCAGATATCGGTTTCACCGCCGCTGATCACCACGGAAGTGATGCCCCGGGCGCGAAGCGCATTATGCAGCGCCCCCGAAAGCCAGGGCGAATAGATGGCCTTGTCGAAAAGATGCGCCGGCGGCACGAAGCGGGCCAGGGACGGAACCAGGTCCAGCAGGCCCGGCGCCAGATTTCGACGAACCATGCCGGGCCATCGTTCATAATAGCGGCGCCAACCGCCTCCAGCGCTTTCCACCGTTTCCGGCGGCAGGAACCGGGTGAATATGGTGCGGGGCGCCGAAGCCGCCACGAGCTCCTCGACGGCAGGAAGAATTCGCTTCAGCCATGGCGCGTGCCAATCGGTCTCCTCAGCGAAGAGCGATTGCATATCGACACAGATATGCACCCAGTTTCGATCCAGATCCAACACAGCATTTTCGCCCGTCACGCGTCGCGGCTGGCCTCTGTCGCCCTGGCCAGCTCCAGCGCTTCCGCCTCATTGAGCCGAAGCGGCGCCGGGCCCAATTCGCCCCAGGCCGGCTGCCAGAGGTCGCTGCTTTGAAGAGCGATGACGATCTCGGAAAAGCCATATAATTCCCGCGCGGCCTCGGCTTTTTCCAAGGCCTCCTCGACGGAATTGCACATCGCCTCATCGGCATCCGCATCCGGGCGCGCGGGCCACCAGATGGAGGCTATTGGTGAACCGTTCTCGCCGCGCTCGATGCCGACGGTAACGGCGTCAGGCGCGTCTTCCCCGATTTCTATCTGCCGGTAATGCATGATCCGCTCCCTTCCCTGCTGGAACAATACTCAGCACGCTTTTGTTCCAAAAGCCGGGAGCCAATGTCATGGAGCCCCGTTGACTTCGAGCCCGGTATTTGGGCCGGCCAAACCTGACGCAGGATGCGATGACGTGACCAAGGATCCTTGGATCGATCCGGAATTTGAGCATTCCGTACGGCAGACGGCCTATTTCCTCTGGGAGCAGGACGGCCGGCCGGAAGGAAAAGAGCAGGAATATTGGTTCAAGGCCCTGGACCGTTGCCTGCGGCAGCGTGAAGCCGACCAACTCCTGCAAGTGCCGCCTCCACCGTCGAAGTCCTGACCCAAGCCGATCATGCCGCCTCGGCGTCGCGACCCTATTTCGAACTGCCACCCAGAACGCCCGCGACAAACGCCCGCTGGAAGAGCAGGTATGCCAGAAGAATGGGGCCGATCGTGATGATGGTCGCCGCCATCAGGGTGCCGTGTTGCACCTGAAAGCCGCTGGTCAAGGCGTTGAGGGCGACCGTTACGGGACGGGCATTGTCGTTATTGGTCAGGGTCATGGCAAACAGAAGATCGTTCCAGACGGCACGGCTCTGAATGACGCTGAGCGCGGCCAGACCGGACCCGGATGCCGGCAAGAGGACCTTGTAGAAATATTGGCCGTGTCCACAGCCATCCAGAAGCGCCGCTTCGAACATGGAGCGCGGCACCGACGCGAAGAAATTGCGCATGAAGAAAGTGCAAATCGGTACGCCATAGGCGACGTGGACCAGCCACATGCCCGGTATGGAATTGTAAAGCCCCAGATTGCGCATCAGCGAGAACAGCGGAATCTGGACGATCTGGTAGGGCACGAGCATGCCCGTGAGCAGGAACATATAGATGACAAAGCCCAGCCGCCCTTTGATCTGGGCCAGCGGATAGGCGGCGATGGCGCCGACCAGCACGGAAAGCGCAACGCCCGGCACGGTGATCATCAGGCTGTTGGCAAAGGTCGGTCCGAGCCGCCGCCATGCTTCGGCATAATTGTCGAAGGTCGGGGCGAAGGGCAGCGACAGCACGTCGAGCACCTCTGCCGGGGTCTTCAGCGAGGTATTGATGGCGACCAGGATCGGCACTGCCATCAACAGACCGACGATCAGGGCCAGTCCATGCCTGAGCCAGGATGTGCTTTGATCATTGATCATTGGAGGCCTCCTCGACGCGGCGGGCCATATAGATGATGAACGGCAGGATTACTGCGGCGGAGATGAGCAGCATGAAGACCGCGATGGCGCTTGCTTCGCCCATTTTGAGCCGTCCGAAGGCGACGTCGAACATCTGCGTTGCCAGCACGTCGGACGCATAGGCGGGGCCGCCGGCGGTCGTCGCCCAGACGATGTCGAAAAGGCGCATGGCGTCGACGCTGGACATTCCCAGAGCCACAGCGGTGGAAGGCCAGAGCAGCGGAAAGGTCACCTTGGTGAAAGTCTGCCAGGCGCTGGCGCCATCGATGCGCGCCGCCTCCAGACATTCACGTGGCAGGTTCTGCAAGCCGGCGAAAAATACGATGAACGAGAAGCCCACCGACCACCATGCCGCCGACACCATCAGCGAATAGGTGACGATGGCGGTATCGCCGATCCAGTTCTGCGCCAGAAAGCCGAGGCCGATTTCCTCCAGCACACGGGTGATGAGCCCCGCACTGGGCTCATAAAGCCAACGCCAGATGGCGGCGACCGCCACGGGCGGCAATGTATAGGGAAGGAAATAGACGAATTTCGCCAGCCCGCGTCCATGCACCAGCGAATTGGCCAGCAGCGCCAGCGCCAGGCCTAGCCCGGTTGGGGCAAGAACATAGAAGACCAGCCAGCGCAGATTGTTGAGCAAGGAGTTATGGAAACGGCCATCGCGCAGCAGGGCCGCGAAATTGCCGAAACCCACATCCACCCGATTGGGTGACAAGCCATCCCAACGCTGAAAGGCAAGAACGAAGGTCTCGAAGACCGGATAGATATAAAAAAGGCAGAACATGCCGACAGGCAGCGCTAGAAAAAGGGCATAGACGCGCATCGAGCCGCTTTGCCAGGGGGCCGGAGGATCTTTTGCCATGTCGTCTGCTCCGATATAGGCGGATTTGGTCGTCGGATTTCAGCGAGAGGCGGCTGCCCGAAGACAGCCGCCTCCTTGGCCCAGGAGGGAGGCCCCGGGATTACCAAGTCACGAACAGGCCCTGATCCTTGGCGGACAGGCGCAGATTCTCCAGCGTGGCAATCGCCGATTCCATCGTCGCGTCGGACGGGTCGGCGGCAAAGCGCTCGATCTGTACGCCCAGTTCCGAACCCAATTCGGTTGGCAGCAGGAAGAACAGATTGGGCAGAACGGCGCCATTCTGTTCGGCCGCCATCATCGTCTCATAGGTCTTGACCCCGATGGCGTCATAGATGTCGGTCGGCGTTTCCAGATTGGCGGCGACCGAGCCCTTATGGACGTTGAACGCGGCCTGACCTTCCGGCCCCGCGGCAGCCCGCAGCAAGGCGTCGGCGGCCGCATTGGACATTTCGGTGCCGTTCGGCGTCGCGATGGCATCCACTTGGATCACCACTGCCCCGCCCGTGCCCGGCGCCGCGAAGAAATCGTAATCGGTGATCGCCTCCAGCCCGACATCCTTGAAATAGCCCGCAGCCCAATCGCCCATCTGGTAGAACACCGCCCTGCCGGCGACAACGTCATCGGCACCCTGCGGCCAGGTTTTACCCGACCAGTTGGCGATATAATGCTTGGCATAGGTGTCGCGGTAATTGGCCAGCGCGGCGCGGAACTCATCGCTGTCGAAAGACAATTCGCCCGAACCGAGCTGGAAATAGCCTTCCGCGCCCACGGCGGCGATCAGTGGCACGTAGAAATTGTAGAGGCTCCAGAAGGGTCCACCGGCATTGGCCAGGCAGCCTTTGCCGGCCGCTTCGATAGCTTCGCAAGCCGCCTGCAATTCCTCGAAGGTCGTGGGAATGGCGATACCGAGTTCGTCGACCAGCGCCTTGTTGTAGAAGATATTGCTGATCGCATGCATATTGAGCGGCACGGCGTAAGGCACGCCTTCCACTTTCATCACGCGTTGCAGCCCGACAGGGAAAATCCGGTCGCCACCGAACTCATCCCAAAGCGGGGAAATGTCACGAAGCTGACCTGCATCGGCAAAGGTCTTGAGTTCATAGCCCATGGAACTCTGATAGGCCGCCGGCGGTGTGCCGCCGAGCAATGCCGTCTGCAATTGCCGCCGCAATTCGATCGCGTTGCCGGGGAAATCCTGCCCCACAATGGGGGTTTCGGGCGATTGCTCATTGGCAACGGACAGCAATGCCTCGACAGCATCGAGTTCGGCGCCACCACCCCAATAGTGCCAGACCTGGCTGGCGTCCTGCGCGTGAGCGGAGGTGGAGAGCATGGTGGAGAGCGCGATAGCGGCTCCAAGTTTCTTCATCATCAAATCTCCCTTGACTTGCGGATCTTTTTTTCTGATCCTAGGAAAAATGATAACGACGAGCTTTACCAAGAGTCAAGCGACAGCATAAAGAATTGAGAGCTTATAGAAAGATTGGCCAGTAATGGCCCGTCATATAGAGCAATCATGTAATTTTTTGGTAGAATTTACAATGTTCATTGTACTTTTCACTCGAGAAGACTGCCAAAAAGTCCAACCATACTGCTCGATAGCGCACATAACTGCATGGATAGATCAAAAATACGCAGAAATTATGGCCTGAAGAAGCTGCGTCAGGGCTGCGAACCTCAAGATTAGTGCGAGCATCGGATAAAATGATCAGAGATAGCAGGGGAGTGGCCGGATCGCATTCATCGGTGCTGCGGAGGGCGAATTCGATCGAGATTTTTCACGCCATCCGCCTGCAGCCGGGCATATCCCAGCGCGAAATCGGCGACCGCACCGGCATCGACAAATCCACCATCTCGGCCGTCATCAATCAGTTCGATTCCCTGCGGCTTCTGGAGCGCGTCGCGGATGAAACCCGCAAGGGTCGCGGGCGGCCATCGGAAAGCTTCAAGCTCAATGGCGCCGCCGGAATGATGCTCGGCATCGATATCGAACCGGAGCGTCTTGTGGTCATCTCTGCCGGCATAGACGGACATCTGCTGCACACCAGCGAATATCCTGCCGTCGTGCACGAGAACGAATTCGCCGACAGCGTGGCCGCGGCGGTATCGACGCATCTCGACCAGAGCGGCAAATCCCTGGCCGAGGTGCGCTCCATCGGGGTCTGCCTGCCCGGTCTGGTCGATCGCAGCGGCAAACTCATTTCCTCGTCGAATTTCCGCTGGGGCACTGTCGACGTCGCGGGCGAACTGAGCCAGCGTCTCGGCCAGCGCGTCTGGGTGGACAATGACGCACGCGGCGCCGGGCTGGCCGAACGCCTGTTCGGCTGTTGCGTGGACGTCGACGACTACGTGTTCATCGATTCCCATTCGGGCGTTGGCGGCGCGCTCTATCTGGAGGGCGCGATTTACGCCGGCTCGCTTGGCATTGCAGGCGAAATTGGCCACACCAAGATCGTGCCCTTTGGCCGGACCTGCCAATGCGGCGATGGCGGCTGTCTCTCCGCCTATATTTCCGGGCCCGCTTTGCGCCAAAGCTTCAAGGGGACCGGCCTCGTCGCCAATTCATTTCCCGAGATGAAGGCATTGGCGGATCAGGGAATTCCGGAAGCATTGGGCGTGCTCGATGAAGCCGGCCAGATTCTCGGCCTGGCGCTATCCAACTTCATCAACCTGCTCAACCCGCCCAATATCGTGATCGGCGGCGGGCTGGCAGTGCTGGCACCCCACCTGATGCCGCCGGCGGAACGCATATTGCGCCGTCATGCCCTGCCCGAGGCATTGGCGCATTGCACGATCCTGATTTCAAAGCTTTCGCAGAAGCCGCATTCCCACGGCCCCCTGGCGGTGGCTCTGCAGGGACTTTCCTATCTTAACGCCGACGGACCATTCCCGTGGTGAGCGCTTATTTTCCAAGGACCATCTCATGACTGAATTGCGAATTGCCATTGTCGGCCTTTCCGTTGAGTGCCTGATCGGCTCGCCGCTCAAGACGGAACAGGCAGACATGCAGATTTATCGCGGCCAGGAAATGATCGATGGCGATCTGTGGATGGTGCGCGGCGTCCTGCAGCGCCTGGCCGAAGACGACCATGTCCTGGCCGTGCCGCTGATGTGGGCGACCGCTTTGCCCGGCGGCGCGCTGACATCCGATAATTATGCCGCGATCCGGAAGGAAACTGTCGAATTGCTGCGGCAAAACGGTCCTTTCGATGGTGTGGTTGTCATCAATCACGGCGCGCTCGAAGTGGATGGTCTCACCGTCCAGCCCGATGCGGACTTTCTCGAGGCGGTTCGCGAAGCGGTCGGCCCGGACGTGCCGGTCGGCGCTTCGCTGGATCTGCACGGCCATATGAGCCCGCGATTCATCGAGTTGGCGACCGTCATCAGCGCGCTGCGAACCGCGCCGCATCGCGACGATCGCCAGACTGGCTATCGCACCACCGATCAGCTATTGCGCGTGCTGCGCACCGGCATCAAGCCGCATATCTCCGCCGTCACGATTCCGATCCTGACCGCCGGCGAGGCGGCGGTGACCACCACCGAACCCGGAGCGAGCCTTTACGCGAGCCTTGCTTCATACGATGCGCGGGACGGAATCATGGAAGCCAATATTCTCGTCGGCTTCGCCTTCAACGACGTCCCCTGGGGCGGCATGACGGCGCTCGTCACCAGCGATGGCGACGCCGAACTGGCAACTTCCTGCGCGCAGGAATTGGCGAATGACATCTGGCAACGACGCCACGACTTCGTGCTGCGCATGGAGACAGCCAGCGTGACCGAGGGCCTTGCGCGCTTGGCCGCGGCAACGGAGGGGCCGGTCTTCGTCAGCGATTCCGGCGACAACACCACCGCCGGCGCGCCGGGGGACCTGACCGGCATATTGCAGGCGATGCTCGACCTGCCAGCCCCGCCTAAGGCCGTTGTCGCAGGCATCACGGCGCCGCAACTGGTGCGGAAAGCGCTCCGGGCAGGCATCGGCGCCCAGATCGAGATCACGCTGGGCGATGAGCATATCAGCCTCGCAGGCACGAAGAAGGTTGTCACCGGCGAGATCATCAATGGCGGCGAAGAACTGCACCTCTCCGGCTTCCAGCCCTATCGCAGCGTCGAGGCAGCCTGGACCGCGATCCGTTTCGGCGATATCGTGGCGACCTTCCACGCACGGCCCATCGGCATAACCACGCCCGAGCACTTCGACTCCATGGGCCTTGACCGCGCTGCCTTTACCGCATTCGTGGTCAAGCTGGGCTATCTGCACCCGCGCATCGAAGACATCGCGCACCGCCATATCCTGCTATTGAGCGAAGGCACTGTTTCGCTTGACCTGGAAAACCGCGATTGGCGCCACATCGTGCGCCCGGCCTTGCCGGCCGACCCCGACTTCGCTTGGTCTCCGGGCAATTCCACCTATACCGGCTGACAGCCACATCCAACCACCCTTTACAGAAGAAGGCTTGATATGACCGTCGTCCTCAAGGAAATTTCCGTTCCCGATTTCGGTGTGCCCGAGGCCCGCCCGAAAGTGCCCGCCGCCACCTACGAGGCTCGCGTAACCTCGCTTATCAACCGCGCCGCCAGCGATTGGGTCGTGGTCTATGCCGACCGCGAACACCTGGCCAATATCGCCTTCCTGACCGGCTTCGAACCGCGCTTCGAAGAAGCCTTGCTCTTGCTGGGCCGCAATGGCGAGCGCATCATCGTCACCGGCAACGAAAGCATCGACTATACGCCCGTGGCGATCCTGCCGAACACGCGCGGGGTGCTGGCGCAAAGCTTCAGCCTCATGGGCCAGGATCGCAGCCAGTCTCCCGATCTCATCGCCATATTGCGCGAATGCGGCATTTCGAGCGGCCAGTCCATTGCCCTTGCCGGATGGAAATACCTGGTCGCCGAGGAGTGGAGCGATAGCGCCCCGACCTTCTTCGTGCCCGCCTTCGTTGTGGACAGCCTGCGCGCGGCGACCGGCCCTTCCGGGCGGATCACCGATGCGACGGCGATCCTCATGAGCCCGGCCGATGGCATCCGCGCCATCGTCGATGCCGACGAAATCGCTCAGATTGAATGGGGCTCGGCGCGCAGTTCCGCCGCCGTGTGGAAGATCGTGCAGGGCTCCAAGCCCGGCATGAGCGAATTGCAATGCGCAGCGCTCATGGAATATGCCGGCGAGCCGCTGAACTGCCATGTGATGATGAGTTCGGCCACCGCGCCCGAAGCCGTTATCGGCCTCCGCAGCCCCTCGGCCCGGCAGATCAGGCCGGGCGACGGCGTCACCACCGCCGTGGGCTATTGGGGCGGCCTGTCGTGCCGCGCCGGCCTCATGGCCGATCACGACGATGCCTTCCTGGAAAAGGCCATTGCCTATTTTGGGGCGTTGCGGGCCTGGTACGAGACCGTGGATATCGGCGTGGCCGGCAAGGACGTGGCAAAGGCGGTCGAAGCCGAACTGGCCACCGTCGGTCTGCGGCCGGCCCTGAACCCCGGCCACCTCATCAGCCACGACGAATGGATGAACTCGCCCTTGCGCGCGGGGTCCGAAGATGTGGTGAAGTCCGGCATGGTGTTCCAGGTGGATATCATTCCCGCGCCAATGGCCGCTGGCCAGGGGCTCAACTGCGAGGATGGCGTCGTTATCGCTGATGAACAATTGCGGGCCCGGATCGCCGAGACGCATCCGGAAGTCTATGCCCGCATGCAGGCACGGCGTGACTTCATGCGCGACGTTCTCGGCATCACGCTTAAGGACTGCATTCTGCCCTTGTCCTCGACGCCGCTGTGCTTCCCGCCGTTCTGGACCAAACCGAACCAGTTGCTCGTCGCAGCCTGATCAAGACCGGAGAAACACCATGGCCAAGGTTCGTATCGACGGTGTGCGGAAATCCTTCGGGGATGTCGAAGTCCTCAAGAATATCGACATCGACATCACCGATGGCGAATTTCTGGTTCTGGTCGGTCCCTCGGGATGCGGAAAATCGACGCTACTGCGCTCGATTGCCGGACTTGAGGGCATAACCGCCGGACGAATCCACATTGGCGAAGAAGACGTGACGGAGCGCCCTCCCAAGGGGCGCGACGTCGCCATGGTGTTTCAGAACTACGCGCTCTATCCCCATATGACAGTGGCGCGAAACATGGGCTTCTCGCTCGAACTCAAGCGCGCATCGCGCGCCGAGCGGGAAGCCGCCGTGGCCAAGGCCGCAGAAATTCTCGGGCTGACCCCATTGCTCAAGCGCTATCCCCGCCAATTGTCCGGCGGGCAGCGTCAGCGCGTCGCCATGGGCCGGGCCATTGTGCGTAACCCGCAAGTCTTCCTGTTCGACGAGCCGCTCTCCAATCTCGACGCCAAGCTGCGCGTCACCATGCGGTCCGAAATCAAGCAATTGCACCAGCGGCTGGGCAGCACCATCGTCTATGTGACCCACGACCAGGTGGAAGCCATGACCATGGCCGATCGGATCGCCGTCATGCATGGCGGGGTGCTCGAACAATTGGGAACGCCGCAGGAGCTCTATGAGCGTCCGGCCAACCGGTTCGTGGCGACCTTTATCGGCTCACCGTCGATGAACCTCATCCATGGCGAGGTGATAGCGGAAGGCGGACAAGTCCTGTTCCGCACCATTGCCGGCACCCTGCCGCTTGCGCCGAAATACATGGCTCTGTCCGGCCGCTCGGTCGAAATGGGCATCCGTCCAGAAAATTTCGTGCTTGCCGATGCCGGATTGTCGGGAACCATCACCCAGATCGACCCGATGGGTGCGGAGCAGCATTTGTTCATCGATGTGGGCGGCCCCCAGATCGTGACTATCGACCGGGTCCGCCTCGATAACCGCGTCGGACAAACCGCCACCATCGCCTTGGGCGCCCATGAGCCGCATTTCTTCGACCCCGATAGCGGTCGGCGGATAGACGCCTGACATAAGATAAGGGCCGCCAGGGGCTGACCGGGCCTCTCGGCCCGAGCCGGTGCTATACTGCCGAATCCGGCACCACCAGAACATCGCATCCCGAACCGGCCAGGACCTTGCGCGCAACGCTTCCCAGCAGATGCTGGGTCACGGCGTTCGCGCCCTGCGTCCCGAGAGCCACCAGGTCCGTTCCGCGCCGGCGCGAAGCATTGAGCAGGACAATGGCCGGATTTCCCTGAACGATTCTAACCCGCGCCGCTTCCGGCAACCGCCCGTTCTCGCCGAATGTGTCCATGACCTGCTGACGGGCGGCCTTGGCTTTCGCCCGGCGATAGCGGTCGATTTCGGCTTGCGGCGTGCCCGCCTTGAGCATGGCCTGCTCGAATGCGAGTGGAATTTCGATTGTGTGAATGAACTCGCGCGATGCGCTGGGCGACACGCGCGCGGCGCAATGCGCGGCCGCTTTCGCATGATCGGAGAAATCGACGCCGATAGCGACATGGCCATAGGGCCCCAGCGCATGCTTGCGCACGATCAGCACGGGACAGGGCGCACATCTGACCACGCGATCCGCCGTGGAACCGAAGACCTTTTCTCGCAAGTTCCTGGCAATGCCGGGGCCGATGACGATCAGGTCGGCATGGTGGGAGCGCGCCAGCGTTTCAATGATTGCGTGGGGCTTGCCAGCATCGATATGGACGATTGCGGGCCTGTCTGCTTTCTGGAGCAGGGCTTGAAGCTGTCCGGCCCTCTCTTCCCTGATCATCGCCGACAGCGCGTCCGTGTCGATCGATAGCGGCAAGTCGGGATCGCGAGGCGGCAGGGTCTCGACGATATGCACGCCGACGAGTTGCGCTTTATGCTCATTGGCCAGAGCGATGGCCCGATCGGCGACCTGCGTACTGTCGTCCTCCAACGCCATCGCAACCAATATGATCTTTATCGACATAGCGTCTTCCCCGTCGGAGTAAGTGCAAGGGGACGGCTGCCGCCCCCTTGCACGTTCCTTGTCAATGCGGATAGCGCAGGATCGCCGCCAGGTCGCCGCCGCCGGGAATGTCCTCGCGCCGGACCCCCAGCACCGTTGCGCCATTGACGAAAGCGCGGGCGGTGATCTGGTCGACCACGCCATAGGCCTTGGCGTCGTCCTGCTCAACGAAGGTCACGGCGCCGCTTTCATTGTCGATAAAACCGGCAACAACGGAATCGATGTCGACCAGCAGCGTCTGGATCGCTCCGAACGTCGCCGCGCGCGCCGCGTCGGAAATGTCTGTCGTCGTGCGGCGTTCCCCAGCGCGCTTGTCGAACACCGCCCTGATATCCGCAACCTGCTTGGCATAGGCATTGTCGAGAACCGGCCGCGCCCGTGCGACCAGTTCGGCTTCGGTCAGCCGGTCGGGGCTGTCTGCGATCGTCTCGGGCAACAGGGCCGAATAGGAACAGATCTGCTTGAACAATTCCGCGACCCTGCCTGTCGCCGCCAGGATCAGCGGGGTTTCGCGACCGGCAAGAACTGATCGCAGGGCTGCATCGACCTGTCGGACATATTGCTGGAGCCGGACATTCTGGCCTTCCGAACCATGAATGCGGCCGCTGAACGAGCGGTCGTTGAGCGTGGACTTCCCCAGCGCCGACGCGGCATCCTTCGGCAGGCCCGGCACCTTGATTTCGCTTGCCGGCAGATCGGCATTCATTTCCACCAGCCGGACGGCGTTCTCCGACAGAGCAAGAATGAAGGCCGAGTGCGGAAAGGTAATCGCCCGGAACAGCGGCTTGAGATGGAAGCGGTCGGAAACCTGCACCATGGAGGTCAGCTCGTTGGCCAGCCGATATGTCTGGATGCTGTCCGGCGTGGCGAAGACGGCGAGGCTGTTCGCTTGAAACCGCCAGAACTCATCGTCGTCGAGCAGATCGTTGAGGCCATCCAGCAGCAAAGCCAACCGCCTTTTGTCCAGACCGGCTTCCTCGAGCTGAAGCTGCACCTCCTTGATGAAATTTTTCATTTCGATGCGGGACGCCTGTATGTTCTCGGTAACGGGCGTTGTTTTCAAATAAATCGAAACGCAGGCATCGGCGCGCTTGTCCGCCACCAGAGCAAATTCATTTCTAGTGGGAATGTCGAGATGAAGCATGAATTCTCCTTTCGCAATCGGATACCTTTGTACCCTGACAAGCCCGAAAGGCCATGGGTGTTCTCCGAACAAATGCTTGATGCGGCTCGATATCGCAGCTTGTTTGCTTTCGGACCTATCAAGAATTGACGTGCCGACACACAAATAGTTCGACACGCCGACAGCGTTGGCCATGCCAAGCCAGGCATGATCGCCGCCGCCGGCGCGTGGAGAAGGTCAGCGGTTGCAGCCGAGAACCGCTGGTACATTCCGGTTTCTGTTTCTCTCAGGAAGCCGGCTCTGCCCGGGTTATCACGAAATCGAAGGTCGAGCGCCAGGCGGTGTCGTCTGCTGCCTCCATTGTCGCGACAAGTGACGATTTGACGCCGAAGACGGCATCGGAGCTCAACCATTGATCGCCATCGACGAAGGTATGGGTGACGATGGTTTCATGGCCGGGAGCGCTGACAATGAAATGCATATGGGCCGGACGATTGGGATGGCGGCCGAGAGCGCCGAGCATTTGGCCCACCGGGCCGTCATCGGGGATGGGGTAGGAAACCGGACGGATGCCGCGGAAACTATAGGCGCCATCGGCGCCGGTGACGAAAATGCCGCGATTGTTCCATTTCGGCTGAATGCCCGGCTGCTGCACGTCATAATAGCCATCGGCATTGTCGCACCACACATCGATGCGCGCGCCCTCGATCGGATTGCCGGCGCTATCGCGCACTTGGCCGGTAAACAGACAGCTCTCGCCCTTGCCATCGAGCGATATATCGGTGCCCATGGGATATTCTGGAGCGCCGGGGACATGAAACGGCCCCAGCACCGTGTTCTCGGTAGCCCCCGAGGGCCGCCGATGATTGATGGCGTCCACCAGCATCGACAAGCCCAGCACGTCGCTGAGGAGAATGAATTCCTGCCTATTGGCGTCGCACATCTGACCGGTGCGGGTCAGGAAATCGATGGCATAGGCCCATTCCTCCTGGCTCAGTTCCACATCCTTGGCAAAGGCATGCAGATGCTTGACCAGCGAGGTCATCACCGCGGCAAGCCGCGGGGAGATATCGGCGCCCATGCTGGCATTGACCACTTCTTCACTGCGCTCTTCGGTGAAATAGTCGATTGTATCGGTCATGGATGACCTCCTATTCGGCGGCCTGGCGGCCGGGAAGCGCGTCGCGATCAAGGATCGAGGACAGCACGCGGGTGAGTTCGGCCGCCGGATCGGCCATCATTTCCTCGGCGCGCCACGCGACGTGATGGTCGGGCCGCACCAGGACGCAGCCGCCATCGGCGACTTCCCGGGCCCGCGCCCATGAACCTTCCAGATCGGCCAGCGCGCGGCGCGGCCCGATGACATGGGCCACGAGGTCGATACCCAGCGACTTGGCGACCGTTTCGGCGGCTTTCGCCCAGGCTTCACCCGCAATACCCGTGAGAATGGTGAAGCGGCCCTTACCGGTAATGTCGAGGATGGAATGCTTGGCGCCGCTGCTGTCGAAAAGCCAGGCATGCGGCACGCGAGCACCGGGCCAGGTAGTCGACTGGTAATGCAGTTCGGCATCAAGGTCGAAGCTCGGCTCCATCTGGCCATCGGTAACCGCGCCATCGGACTTGTAGCGCTGGTTCATTTCCACGCCATGGGCGTCGAACTCGTATTTCTTGAAGGCGATGGCCTGGCGCAGGGCCTCGCGCTGGAGTTCGGCCGCCGGCGTCGCGTCGCAACGGGCGTCCATGGAGGCGCGAATTTTGTCGATATCGGAGCCGCCAGTCATGCCCAGGGCTTCGAAAATGGGGCCGAACTCGCCGATGGACTGATTGGCGCGGGTGACGATCTGCCTGGCGATCGGGGCGCGCTCCACCGAATAGGTGTCGAGCAGGCCGGGGCCGGCCTGGCCCTTGACCACCGCCGCCAGTTTCCAGGCCAGATTGAAGGCGTCCTGGATCGAGGTGTTCGAGCCCAGCCCGTTGGAGGGGGGATGCCGATGGGCGGCGTCGCCCATGATGAATACCCGCCCCTTCTGCAAATGGGTGGCGTACATATTGTTGACGGTCCAGACGCTGGCCGAGAGCAACTCGATCTCAAGCTCCGGATCGCCCACCAATTGGCGGGCGACGCCAGTGGCGAATTCGGCGTCGACGACCGGAGCCGGCTGGTTGATGTCGTAACCCCAGACGATCAGCCATTCATGCCAGGGCCGCACCATGCGCACCAGCCCCATGCCGATGCCACCGACATCGGCGCCCGGCTGCATCACCCAATAGAGCACCGAGGGGCGATGGGCGACGTAACGCGAGAGGTCGGCGCGGAAATGGATGTTCATCGATCCGCTCACGCCCATCTGGCCTTCGAAGGGCAGGTCGTCATGTTCGGCAACCTTGGAATTGCCGCCATCGGCGCCGACCAGATATCTGGAGCGGATGGTAATCTCCTTGCCGGTCAGGCGGTCGAGGCAGGTGGTGGTCACCCCCTCCTCGTCCTGCTCGTGGCGCAGATATTCGGTCGACATGCGCGATTGCGAGCCCCGCGCGCAGGCCGTCTTGAACAGCAGCGGCTCCATATAGGTCTGCGGCAGGTCGTTCATCCTGGTGGGAGAGGATAGCAGGTGTTCGGCGCGGGACAGGGGATGGTTGCCCCAACTCTTCATGCGTCCGATTTCCTCGCCCGCCAGGCTCTCACAGAAGATGTTCTCGCCCATCAGCTCCTGTTCGGTCGCGTAGAGATAGGCTTCCTGCTCGACCTCCTGCCCCAGATCGCGCAGCACTTCCATGGTGCGCTGGTTGGTGATGTGGGCGCGCGGCGTATTGGCCAGCCAGCGGTAGCGGTTGATGACCAGGTTATCCACGCCATAGGTGGAGAGCAGGGCCGCGGTGGCCGATCCGGCCGGGCCCGTGCCGATGACCAGGACGTCGGTGGTGATATCCGCCATGATTATTCCTCCCTTGCGGCAGTTTTGGATGCGAGGGGACCGCCGACGAGGCGCCGCCGAATAGGAAACAGCTGGATGCCGGTGCGGTCCGAGAAGCTTCCCCATAGCCCGCGTGGCGCGAGCAACATGACCCCGATGCCGATCAGGCCGAGAACCATCAGATACCAGGCGCCGTATTGGGCGAGCAGGCTTTGCAGGATGAAGAAGACCAGTACGCCCACGATCGGCCCCTCGATGGTGCCGATGCCGCCGATGACCACGATGAAGATCACATAGGCGGTCCAGTCATTGAGCGAGAACGCCGCATCGGGCGAGATGCGGGCCTTTTGCATGTAGATGAGCGCGCCGGTGAGGCCGGTGCCGAGCGCTGCCGTCAGGAAAACGACCCATTTGATCCTTTGGGCGTCAATGCCCACCGAACGCGCCGCCTGCGGGTTGTCGCGCATCGCCGCCAGCGCCAGGCCGCGCTTGGAGCGCAACAGCCAGTAGATGCCGCCAATGGCGATTATGGCGAGCGCCAGCGCCAGCCAATAGGCAAGGATGTCCCGCGCTGCCGGAGCGCGGACGCCAAACAGTTCGGCGATGGCGGCGGTGAACATGATGTTCTCGGTGGCGTCACGCGGCAGCGACGTGCCGGTGCCGCCCCCGACAGCGCGCCATTGCGCGACGACCAGGCGAACGACCTCGGCCAGGACCCAGGTACCAATCGCGAAATAGGCGCCCTGCAGCCGGAAGGCGAAAAAACCGAATGGCACGGCCAGTACCAGCGCCGCCAGCCCGCCCAGAAGAATGGCCGGCACGGGATCGAGCCCCCACAGGATCACGGCGGCGAAGAGCGCATACGCGCCCATGCCGACAAAGGCCTGCTGGCCGACCGAGACCAGGCCGCCATAACCCGCCAGCAGGTTCCAGAACTGCGCCAGGGTCAGCATGGTGAGAATGAAAAACAGATCCTGGACGAGGCTCCGCGACGCAAAGGCGGGCAGGACGACAAGCGCCGCAACGAGCGCGATGGCCGCGACGCCCGCGACCACCGACATGCGGGTGCGCGTTTCGACGCGATAAGCATGGGATGTCGGATCAGTCATGGGCGGGCCTCAATCGAAGGCCCGCGGGAACAGCCCGCGCGGCTTGAACAACAGGACGAGCAGGAAGGCGACGTGGCCGGCGAGGATTTGCCATTCGGGATTGATGGCCGCCCCCAGCGTTTGCGCCACGCCGATAATGACCCCGCCGGCCAGCGTACCCCACAGCGATCCCAGCCCGCCGATGATCACCGCCTCAAAGGCATAGATCAGCCGCGCGGGCCCAATGGCGGGATCGAAATTGGCGCGCATGCCCAGATAGAGCGCCGCAATGGTTACGATCATCATTGCTATGCCGGTCGCCTGGGCGAAGACCGCCTTGGGCTTTATGCCCATAAGGCTGGCCGTGACGGGATCGTCGGAGGTGGCGCGGAAGGCGCGGCCCATGGCCGTGCGATAGAATACCTGGTTGAGGATGACGATGACCGCCAATGCGGAAACGAAGGTGAGCACGGGCAGAACGCCTACAGTGACCGGGCCGAGATTGATGGAGGCAACGCCGATATCGCCGGTGGGCAAGCGGCGCGTATCGGCAGAAGCGCCCTGCAGCAAGGCATTCTGCACCACCACGGAAATACCGAAGGTGACCAGCAGCGGCGGCAGGATATCTTCACCGAGAACGCGGTTGAGCACCACCTTCTGGAGCGCATAACCCAGCCCGAACATGAGCGGCAGGGCAATGAGCGCCGCCAGAAAGGGCGAGAGCCCCAGCAGCGAAATGATCAGCAGGATCAGATAGGCGCCCAGAATGATGAGATCGCCATGGGCCAGGTTCACCAGCCGCATGATGCCGAACACGAGGCTGAGCCCGGTGGCGAACAAAGCATAGAGTCCGCCCAGCAGCACGCCCTGAACGATTGTATCGACCCAATTCATGCCGCCGCTCCGAAATAGGCATTGTGGATGGCTTCGCGGCTGAGGTCCTTGGCCGGCCCGGACAGCGTCACCCGCCCTTCCATCATGCAATAGACCCGGTCGGCGACTTTCAGCGCCTGCCCGATATCCTGTTCGACGATGATCAAGGCGGCGCCCCCCGAGCGGATCTGGGGCAGTGCATTGTAAATATCGCGGATGACCACCGGAGCGAGGCCCAACGAGATTTCGTCGCATAGCAACACGTCAGGATTGCTCATCAGAGCCCGGCCGATGGCGACCATCTGTTGCTGGCCGCCGGAAAGCGCGGTGCCGGGACTGTTGCGGCGCTCCTTGAGGATCGGAAAAAGCGCATAGACCGCTTCGAGGGTCCAGGGGCCGTCCAGGCGGCGGGCATGCGCGCCGATCAGCAGGTTTTCCTCGACGCTGAGGGACGGAAAGAGCTTGCGCCCTTCCGGCACCATGGCGATGCCGCGTTTGAGCATTTCGTCGGCGGGACGGTCGCCCACAGCCACATCGTTGAAGCGGATCGCCATGGCATCGCTCTTCAGAATGCCGGACAAGGCCCGCATCAGCGTGGTCTTGCCGGCGCCATTGGCGCCGATAATGGCGACGCATTCGCCCGGCTCCAGTGTGATATCGACGCCGAACAGCGCCTGAAACTGGCCGTAATGGGCGGTAAGGCCATGGGTGGAGAGGATGGGCATCAGACCTCGATCCCCAGATAGATTTCGCGCACCTGGGGGCTCGCCATAATGGCGGCCGGTTCGCCGATGCCGATGACCTTGCCGAAATCGAGGATCAGCAGCCGCTCCACCACCGAGTTGAGCGCGTAAAGGACGTGTTCGATCCAGATGATGGTGGTGCCGCGAGCATGGATATCCTTGATCGTGGCCACGAGTTGCCGGCACTCGCCTTCGGTCAGTCCGCCGGCAATCTCGTCGAGCAATAAAAGCTTGGGATCGGTGGCCAAAGCGCGCGCCAATTCCAGGCGCTTGCGCTCCAGCAGCGATAGGCTGTCGGCAATGGCATTGGCGCGGGAGATAAGGCCGGTCCGCTCCAGGATCTCGGCGCATTGCGCCTCGACGCTGCGCTCGCTGCGGCCCTGGCCGAAGGCGCCAGCGACCAGCAGGTTCTCGAACACCGTCATCTTGCCGAAAGGCTGCGGAATCTGGAACGAGCGGCCGATGCCGCTCAGGCAGCGCTGCATGGCCGAAGCGCGCGTCACATCCTCGCCCATGAAATGGACGGTGCCACTATCGGCGGCGAGATTGCCGGTGATGAGGTTGAACAGCGTCGACTTGCCGGCGCCATTGGGGCCGATAATGCCCAGCGCCTCGCCCTCGCGCACCTCCAGGGAGATGGCGTCGGCGACCTTGAGAGCGCCAAAGCTTTTGCTGACATTGTCGAGCGCAATGATGGTCATTACGGGTGCCCCTTTGGCCGGGCGCTGGCGCGCCCGGCGGATATTGCGGTCAGGAAATGGCTTCCATGGTTCCGCCGGCGGGAATGTTCTCGAAGCCGGTATTATCCACGATGACCAGATCGTAGCCGCCGCCGTCGCGCATGCGCCACTGACCGCCCACCAGCGGCGTCTTGCAGACATTGGTGGCCGCGAAGGGCGGGACGCCGGCGCCATTGAACACGACCGGGCCGACGATGGTTTGCAGATCGGTAGCCGCAATCGCCTCGACCACGGCGTCGACATCGCCGGCATCGCTGACCCGGCCCATCACATTGGTGGCCATTTCCAGCAGCGCGTGCACGAAGCCGATCGGCTGGGTCCATTGCCTGCCGGTCTCGGCGGTATAGGCCTCGGCGAGTTCGGCCGAACTCATGCCGTTGAGCGAGGACGAGAACGGATGGCTCGGCGACCACCAGACTTCGGACGACAGATTGTGCCCGGTATCGCCGAGTGCCTCCACGGCCTGCGGGAACAGGATGGCCTTGCCGATCGAGGCCGCCTTGGGGGTAAAGCCCTGCTGGCGGGCCTGGGTCCAGAACGTGGTGAAATCGGGCGGGATCGGTACGCCGGTGATGATCTCGGCATTGGCCTGGCGGAAGGCGTTGATCTGGGCCGAGAAGTCGTCGGTGAGGTTCTGATAGCGGCCCGGATCGAAAATCTGGAAGCCTTTTTCGGCCAGGGCCGGCGGGAAGCCGCTGACGGGGTCCCCCCAGGCATTGCCGTCGGCATCGTTGGGAAAAAGTCCGCCCACGATCTTATTGGTCTCGAGCTGGCCCCACATATTGGTGAAGACCGAGATCACATCCTCCAGGCCCCAGAAGAAGTGATAGGCATAGTTGAACGGACGCCAGCTGTCCGGATCGCCCGGATTACCCTGCTGGCCGATGAACCAGGGCTGCCAGGGCGCCATGGTGGAAATCAGCGGCACGCCTTCTGCTTCGGCGGTCGTGGTCACGGGATTGGTGGTTTCAGGCGTGGACGCCACCAGCATCAGGTCGACTTCATCGGAAATGATCAATTCCTGAGCGACATCGGCGGCGCGGTTCGGGTTGGACTGGCTATCCTTGACGATGATCTCGAATTCGGACGCGGCCGCGCTCTGGGCGAAATTGGACAGGATGAAATTGTCGGCCTCGCCGAAGGCGGCCAATGGTCCCGATTGCGGACTGACATATCCGAGCTTGATCTTGGCGCCCTGGGCGATGGCGGGCATGGGAAAGGCGCCGGTCGCGGCGATGAGGCCGGTCGCGGCGGTGCCTTTGAGCAGATTGCGGCGGGTAATCATGATTGGTTCTCCTCCCAAAAATCATGAGCCTTGCGGCGGGTATCAGAAGGCCGGCGGATCGCCCTTCCAGGCGGCCGCCAACAGCGTGGCGATATCGTCTTTCGTTACCTTTTGCGGATTCCAGTAAGGCTTGGACGTGGCAATCTCCGCTGCCCTGTCCAGGTCTCGCTCCCCCAGCCCCAGATCCTTCAATGCCATGGGAGCGCCGAGTTTCTTGGCGAAGGAATGCAGCGCTTTGCCCGGTGCCGGATCGCCGAAAATCCGGGCGATCGGTTGCAACTCCCGCTGCGCGGCGCGCGCATTGAAGGCGATGGCATGCGGCAGGATGACCGCGTGGGTTTCGGCATGGGGCAGGTCGAACGATCCACCCAATGTGTGGCAAAGCTTGTGATGCAGCGCCATGCCGACCTGGCCCAGCACGGTGCCGCAGAGCCAGGCGCCATAGAGCGTGCGCGCACGGGCCTCCAGATTGCCCGGATCGGCAACGACCTGATCAAGGGATTCGGCGAAGGCCTCCAGGCCCTCGATGGCCAGGAGCGTCGAGATCGGGTTGCGGTCGCGCGCATAAAGACCCTCGGCAGCATGGGCCATGGCATTGAGCGCGCTGGTCACGGTCAACTCCACCGGAAGCGTGCGCACCAGTTCGGGATCGTACAGAATGACCTCGGGCTGCACCCTGGCATCGGTCAGCGTGGTCTTCTCGCCGTTTTCGGTCTGCCCCAGAATATTGGTCGCTTCCGAGCCGGCATAAGTGGTCGGCACGACGATCTGCGGCAGGTCGGTGCGCAGCGCTATGGCCTTGCCCAGCCCGGTGGTCGATCCGCCACCGATAGCCACGAGGCAATCGGCATTCACCGACAGCGCGTGGGCCACCGCCTCTTCCGTAACGGCCATGGGGGTGTGCATGGTGGCGCGGGTAAAGACGCCCACCGCCATATCGCCGATTTCCTGGGCCATCTCCATGGCCGCGTCGGCCTGGGCCGGGGTGGACAGGACCAGCGCCCGCTTGCAGCCAAGGCGCGCCACCTCCTCGCTGACCTGGCGGCGAATTCCGACGCCGAACCGAACGCGGACCGAGGCGAGCTGGGCGACGAAACTCGAGGTGAAATGCGACATCAATCCCTCCCCCGCGGCCGGCAAGGCCACGCGGCTTCGGGCAAGATGCCACGAACTTCATACCATCTTGATCGAAATAGTGTGGCATCACATAACATCATGTTATGAAGCTGGATCCGCGACATCTCGAAATCCTCGCCGCCATTGTCGATGGCGGTGGCCTGACCGAGGGCGCCCAGAGCGTCGGCCGGGCTCAGCCCAGCGTGTCTCGCACCATCGCCATGCTGGAAGCGCGGATCGGCGCCCCGCTGTTCGAGAAGAACAAGCGCCCGCTGGCGCCGACCGAATTGTGCCTCAGCCTGGCCGGCGAGGGACGCCGCATCCGTGCGGCGGGGAACACGGCCTCGGCCATCGTCGCCACTTTCAGAACGGGGCACCGGGGGATGGTGCGCATCGGCGGTACACCGGTTTTCATGGACGGGGTAATTTCGGCGCTGATCGCGCAGTTTCAGCAGAAGCATCCGCAGGTGCGGATCGAGCAGTCTTACAGCTACGTGCCCGGGCTTTTGAGCCAACTCAGCGCCGGAGCGCTGGATGTCGCGATCTGCCCGCTGAACCCGGCCGCGCTTGCCGAGGGCTTCCAGTTCGTGCCGGTGCTTCCGGGCCGCAATGTCATCGCCTGCGGCAGCCAGCATCCGCTGCTGCGCAAACGATCGCTGCGTCTGGCCGACATCGCGCCCTATCCGTGGATCGCGCCGCCGGCATCGAGCCCGCTCTACAAAGACATGCGCCATATCCTGAGCGATATCGGCGTCAACGATACGCGCATCTCCTTTTCCGGCGGCACGCTCGCCTCGATGACCGCCATCCTGTCCAATTCGGACGCTTTGACCGTGTTGCCCTATTCCGTGGTGTTCATGGCCCGGCGGCAGCGGGTGCTCTCGGCTCTGTCCATCCGCATTGGCCATCCCGAACGGATGCTTGGCATTCTCACCCGGGACGTCGACACAGCCGGACCCACCGTGCGCCGATTCCATCGCTTCATCGAAACCGAGTTCCGCAACCTGTCGCATTTCATCCAGCAACATGAGCAGAATACCGTCTGGCGCGATTGAAGGAGCCGGCTGGTTCATCGCGCCGCCGCCAATCCGGGGTCCTGCCCCGCCGCCAGGTCGGACAGCATGCCCGCCAGCATGCCGATCTCGGCATCGGACACTTCATGCTGCCGGCCGGGGAAGATGTCGGCGCGTAGACGAAGGCCCCGGCCGCCAAGCGCCAGCGCCGCTTCCGCCATCGCGGCAAGCGGAATCCAGGGGTCGGCGTCGCTGCCGCTGAGATAGGCCGGCAGATTGGCGGCGGCGGCATCGGGCCGCTCGCAGCTCGGCGTGCCGACACGGCAGCCGGTCAGGGCCGCCAGCGCATCCGGTGCCGCATGGCCGCGGCAAACATATTCGATAGAAAGGCAGGCTCCCTGGGAGAAGCCGGCCAATAGCAGGGGCAGCCCCGGATACTCCCCTTGCAGAGCCGTAATTTCCGCGTGCAAGGCCTTCAGCGCCTCGTCGAGCTGCGACCGCGTGCCATCGGTCAATGGATCGACCGCACGGGCATCGTACCAGACGCCGCCCGGCGCGCGCGGCAGGGCAAAGGCCACATCAGAAATATCGAGGCGCCGGAGAATATGGCGCTCCATTTCCTCGGGCGACTGGCCGCGGCCATGGACCAGGACGCAAAGCGCCCTGACCCCGGAGCCGGATGCCCCCAGCCGCATGCCGGCCTGCATTGACATCAGACGAAATCCGCCTGTTCGAGGCCTTCGCGCAATTCGGCTTCGCGGTCCTTGAACCAGGGCGGGAACACCAGGGTCTTGCCGATCTGGCCCGGAGGCTCATCCGAGGTCCAGCCCTGCGGCGTGGTCCAGGCCAATTCGAACAAGGCGCCGCCGGGCGACCGCACATAGCAGGATTTGAAGTAATTGCGGTCCTTCTGCTCCGAAATGTCGGTAAAACCGAGGCCCTCGATATGAGCACGCAGCTTGAGCTGGGTTTCCTCGTCGCCCACATTGAGCGCGAGATGGTGGATGGTGCCGCCCGACAAGGTCCAGGTGCCCTGGCTGCTCTCGCGGTCGGTGATCACCTCGACGCGCTGAATGACGCCGCTGGCGTCGGGCACGCGATAGACGTCGCCATCATCGGTGCGCGATTCCAGTTCGAGCGGCAGCGCGATCGTCAGGAAATCGTCCATGGCGCTCTTGTCGGTAGTGGCGACGACGCTGCCATAAATGCCTTTGATGCCATGCTCCTTGCCAATGCCCTGCGCTTCATTGGTGATCGGCTCGCGGCTGTCGCTGTCGCTTTCCACCAATTCATGCGGAATGCCGCAAGGATGAGCGAAGATCACGCGCTCGGTGCCGAAGCGGGTGACCTTGCTGGCCTCGATGCCGCGACCATTCAACCGATCGACCCAGAAACCCGCTGCGCCCTTGGGAATGGCTTGCAGGATGGCCCGCGCCTGATTGGTGCCGCGCCGGCCATAGACGCCGGGCTTGCGGAACGGGAACGTGGTGATGATGGTCGAGGCATCGCCATCGGGCGAGCCGTAATAGAGGTGGTAGACGGGCAGGACGCCGTCGAACAGCACGGTGCGCTTCACCGAATGCAGCCCGAGGGTCTTGGTGTAGAAGTCGAAATCCTCCTGAGCGCCGTCCGTGGACAGCGTCAGGTGATGATAGCCGTTGATGCCACTCATTTTTGGTTCCTTCCTGGCATGGGCTGCGCGCCGCCCTTGGGGCAGAGCACAAGGTTGATATCGAGGGCGTAGGCAATGCGCCCTTCGCGGTTTGGCAGGGCGCGAAAATCGGCCAATAGCTCGGGTTTGACGCCGAAAATGGCGTCTTCTCCGATGGCCGGATCGTCGCGGTCGAAAATATGGGTGGTCAATGTCTCGAAGCCTTCGGCCGAGACCCGCAGATTGAGATGGGCCGGCCGGTTAAGGGGCAGGCCCAATTGGGCCAGGAGCGTTCCCGCTGGCCCGCTTGCGGGCAGACAATAGCCGAGTGGCTTGACGGTCAGGAAACGAAACCGGCCCTGGGCATCGGTTTGCAGCTTGCCACGCAGATTGTGTTCCGGCTGCGCGTCCGGCTCCTGGTTCTCGTACCGGCCTTTTCCATTGGCCTGCCAGACTTCCACCATCGCCGCATCGATGGCAGCGCCGGCGAGAGCCGTCACCCGGCCGGTCACCAGCATCGGTTCGCCCTTGCCATCCCGGGAAATATCGTCGCCCGGCGCGAGAAGAGGGGCGTCGGCGCGATAGAACGGACCGGCCACGGTATCGGGCGTCGCGCCGGCGGGCCGCACGGAATGGATTTTCTCTATGGCGCTGGAGAGCCCCAGAGCATCTGCCAGCAATACCCATTCCTGCCGCCGGGCATCGGCATGATGACCCGTCTCGGTCAGGAAGGCGAGCAGCGCGCGAAATTCCGCGGGGCTTGGACGAAGGTCTTCGACAACCTCATGCAGATGCGCGCCGATAATGCCGACGGCCTCGACCAACCGCGACGGCGCCAGCGTCGCCAGGCGCGCCTCGAAGGCCTGCCGCGCGCTGGCATTGACGTCGATGCTCGCGTGCTTGCCGCCGCCCATCTCTATTGTCTCCCATCCCTGGAAAACAATCTGCCACGCACCGCCATGGATGTTGATGAATTGTGGTGGAGGTAATATAGCATTTTGCTATGAAGCTGAACGAGCGACATCTCATGCAGCTTGCAGCCGTTCTGGATGCCGGCGGGGTATCGGAGGGGGCCGCGATGCTGGGCATGACGCAATCGGCGGTCAGCCGGTCGCTATCCATGCTGGAAGCGCGGGTCGGCGAAGCGCTGTTCGTTCGTGGCCGGCGCCCTTTGCAGGCCACCGCATTGGGCACACAATTGGCTGTTCACGGAAGGGCGATCCTCACCGCGTCGCGCCGTGCCACCGACGCGGTGGAAGGGCATCTCAAGGGCACGACTGGCTTGGTGCGTGTGGGCGGCGTGCCGTTCTTCATGGACGCCATCGTCAGCCAGATGATTGCCCAGTTTCATGAGCAGGAACCGGAAATCACCGTCCAACAGAGCTATGGCAATCTGCCCGAGCTGATTTCCGCGCTCGATGCGCAGATCATCGATCTGGGCATCGTTCCCATCGGCTCGACGCATCCGGGATCGCAATATGAATTCATCGAAATCCTGCCCGGACGGAACATCGTCGCCTGTCGCACCGGCCATCCGCTGCTTCGCCGGGCGCGTCCACAGGCCAGCGATCTGGCAGCCTATCCCTGGATCGCCCCCCTGCCCGGTTCACCGCTGATGACCGACCTGCAGATGATCCTGACGAGCCTGGGTGTTTCCGAACTGAACATTCGATATTCAGGCGGCTCGTTGATGAGCGTGGTCAACTTTCTCGCCGATTCCGAGGCTTTGGCGGTGCTGCCATTTTCGGTGGTATTCGCATTGCGGCGGGAAAACCGGATCGTCACCCTGCCCTATTCCATTCCGCAGCCTGACCGCTCCCTTGGTATCCTGCGGCGTCACGATGCCCTCAAAGTCCCCGCTGCCGACCGCTTTGCCAACCACGTCATCAATGTGTTCGATGAACTCAAGCATATAATCAAGCGACACGAAAACACCGTCGTCTGGGACCGCTAAGTGCGAGCCCCCGGCCGAGCGCCCCCAGCCCACCGCTTCAATGCCGTGGTCACCAAGTTTTCCACGGTATTGAAGGGCCGGGCGGCTCGCAGCCGTTTTCAGTTCAGGATTGTCTGGGCGATCCCAAAATAGATCAGAATTCCCATGACGTCGGCGATCGAGGCCACCAGCGGTCCGCTGGCCGTGGCCGGGTCCATATGCGCGCGTTCGAGGATGAAGGGGAGTATCATCCCAATCAGCGAGCCCGCGAGCACGATGATCATCATGGAGATCGACACGGTAGCGGCGATGTCCGGACCCCCGCGCCACGCGCCGATGCCGTAAATGGCCAGCGCCATGGTCAGTCCGAGAAGCCCGGCGACCAGGATTTCGCGCCCCAGCATCCGTGTCCAGTCTCTTGGACGCACGTCGCCGGTCGCCATGGCGCGGATCGTCAGGGTCGAAGCCTGCGTGCCGGCATTGCCGCCCGAGGCGATCAGCAGCGGCAGGAAGAACAGAAGCGCCATATGGACGGCGATGACATCCTCGAAATGGGCCAGGCCGGCACCCGAGAAAATGTTACCGAAGACCAGCAGCACCAGCCAGCCCACCCGTGCCCGATACAGAATGAATATCGAGGCGCGTCCCACGCTCTCGGTCAGGCCCCGCACGGTGCTGGACTTGTGAAAGTCCTCGGTGGCTTCCTGGGTGAGGACGTCGAGCGCATCGTCATAGGTGACGATCCCCACAATGCGTTCGTCCGCATCGATCACCGGCAGCGCGATCTGGTCGTAATGGGCGATCTTGCGGGCGACCTCCTCCTGGTCCTCGTCAACCCGCACCGCGCGCGTATCGCGCTCCATGACGTTTCCGATCCGGGACGCCGGCGACGCGAGGATGAGATCCTGAAGCCGGACCGAGCCGATGAGCTTGCGGTCCTCGTCGACGACATAGGAACGATTTATCGTCTCCTTGTCGGGGGCCTCGAGGCGAAGCTTGTCCAGCGCCTGGCGAGCGGTGAGTTCGGGCGACAGCACCGCATAATCCGAGGTCATGATCGCCCCGGCGGTCCCCTCCTCATAGGCGGCAAGACGCCTTATATCCTCGCGCTCGGCCTGGGCGAGCGCCGGCAGCAGGGCTTCCTGCTCGTCCTCGGTAAGGGCATTGAAGAAGTCGGCGCGGTCGTCCGAATTCATCTCGGTGACAATGCTAGCCAGCCGCTTGCGCGGAGCGGATTTGGCGAGCTCAACTTGCGTGCCGCGGTCGAGATAGCTCAGAACGTCGGCCTGCTTGGAGAGGTCCATAAGGTCGAGCACGCGCCAGTCGATCTCCGCGTCGTGTTCCTTGAGGAACTGCGCGATGTCGGCGGCGTGGCGGCTTGCGATGAATTCGCGATTGTTCTTGGTGTCGGCGTTCGAGCCGGTCACGAGCGCGTGGGCGAGTGTCTCGAAGGTCATGTTGCACCTCGGTTTCTTTTCGCCGTCCCTCACGGACGACGACCGAGGCGCGGCAATCAGCCGTGCAAGGTCGAACGTGGCGCGTGGGAGGCGGCACTTCGATTACTAGGAAAACGACTGGAAGGGTCGTCCATGGGTTGATAGCCTATGCTTTTTCAGAATTGGCCAGCGCAGCATGCGCGCGCCGACTTGGGGCCTTATGAAGCACTTCCTGCTTGCATTCAAGCTCCGGCATATTCGGTTCACGGGCATGTTGACGTCAAGCAGGCGAGGACGCGGTCGAATTTGCCAGGCAGCCATGATGTCACGCGGCTGCGGTATATCCGTACCCTGACGGTTTATCGCCGCGCGACTGCCTGTCGCGACGAACCCGCATCATATTCGCAATTCCCTGTGGCCGCCTGGCAGGCGCATGAGCAGGAACAGCGACAGCATGGTCAGCACCAGCAGCAAGGTGGACAGCGCTGCGGCGGTCCCGAGCTGACCCCGGATCACCTGTGCATAGATGCCGAGCGACAGCGTCTGCGTCGAGGTGTTGTAGAGGAACAGCGTCGTGCTCAATTCGGTGATGATCGTCACCCAGCTAAGCACCGCGCCGGAGAGGATACCTGGGGCCAGAGCCGGCACGATGATGCGCACCAGCGTCCGGAATTTCGACGCGCCCAGGCTGATCGCGGCTTCCTCGATGCTGGGGTTGAGCTGATGCATGAGCGCGGTCGTCGAGCGGACCGAATAAGGCAGGCGCCGGATCGTCAAGGCGATCACCATGATCGCGAATGTCCCGGTGAGCAGCAGCGGCCCCTGGCTGAAAGCGGTAATCAGGGCAATGCCGATCACCAGTCCGGGCACGACGTAAGGCACCATCGTCATGGTATCGAGCGCGCCGGTCAGGATGCCTTTCCGCCGCACCGTGAGATAGGCAACCAGCACGGCGATGACCACCAGGATCAGCAAGGCGGTGATCCCGATCCCGAATGTATTGCCGACATAGCGGAAAATGTCGCGCTGCGATTTGACGTAATTGTCAAAGGAGAAGCCATCGACGAACTGGCCATAGAGCGTATTCCGGAATGAGCTGACGACGACCACCACCAGCGGCGCCAGCGCCAGCGTCAGGAACCCGTACACATAGAGGTGGATGGCCACGCCCCGCCATCCCGGCAGCCGACGCGCCTCGATGGAGCGCAATGCCGTCATGGAAAATTGCTGGCGGTCGACGAGATATTTCTGCACCAGGAAAATGGCCAGCGTGACCACCATGACAATCACCGCGACCGCCGCGGCGAAGGTCTGGTCGATGCTCACCTCGCCCACGAAGGAGCTGTAGATGAGCACGGGTATGGTGCGGAAGCCCTGGCCGATCAGCATCGGCGTACCGAAATCGGCGAAGGCGCGCACGAATACGAGCAGGCTGCCGGCAAGCACGGTAGGCCAAAGCAGCGGCGTGATCACCTGGACGGCGCGCCGCCAGCCGGTAATGCCCATGCCCTCGGCGGCTTCCAGCAGGGAGACGTCGATGGTGCGCCACGCCCCCATCAGATAGGTGAAGATCAGCGGCACCAATTGCAGCGTCAGTACCAGCACGATCCCGGCAAAGCCGTAAATGCTCGGGGATTTGAAGCCGAAAACATTCTCGAACAGCCGCGTGATCATGCCGTTATTGCCGAGCAGCAATATCCATGAATAGGCGCCGATAAAGGGCGGCGACATCATCGAGGCCAGGATGAGCATCTGCACGGTGCGATTGCCGCGAACGCGGAACATCGTCATGAAATAGGCCAGCGGGAAGGCGATGACGAGCGCGAAAACGGTGACGCAAACCGTAACCAGGATGCTGTTGATCAATGTCCCGTAATATAGTCGCGACGAGAAGAAGGTCGCAAAGCCCGCCAGCGTAAATTCGCCGCCGCTGCTGACGCTGTTGATCAGAACCATGACCAGCGGCAGGATCACCATCAGCAGATAGCCGCCGGTGAGCACAACGGCTACGGAGGTCCAGCCGTCCAAGCGGTCGCCGGGCAGCTTCACTCCCCTGCTCCGCGCATGATCGAGACGCCGCTCTGCGCGTCGAAGAATGTCAGCATCTCCGTATTGAGCTCGAGGAAAACTTTTTCCCCGCGCTCCCACCGCGAGGAGCGGCGCGAGAATTCAAGGAATTCGATGGTTTCGCCGGTGGGCAGCTGCGCCCGAACCTGGGAATGCGAGCCCAGGAAAGTTTCATCGACGATCTCGGCGCCAAGGCCGCCATCGCCGGTATGCACGGCTTCGGGACGGACCGATACCTGAACTCGCCCACCCGCTGCGGGCTCGACCATGGACGTGACGTCGATCGTCACGCCATCACCCAGTTCGATCACGGCGGCGCCGTTCCGACGGTGCAATTCGCGATCGAGCAGATTGGTCTTGCCGATGAATTCGGCGACGAACCGGTTTGCCGGATGACGGTAAATCTCGGCCGGCGATCCCACCTGTTGCACGACGCCCAGATTCATCACGGCGATGCGGTCGGACACCGCCATCGCTTCCTCCTGGTCGTGGGTGACATAGACCGTCGTAATCCCGGTCTCGCGCTGCGCTTCGCGGATGGTATCGCGCATCTCCACCCGGAGCTTGGCGTCGAGATTGGAGAGCGGCTCGTCCATCAGCAACACCGCGGGCCGGATCACCAGCGCCCGGGCCAGAGCGACGCGCTGCTGCTGCCCGCCCGACATCTGCCCCGGAAGCCGGTCCTTGAGATGCGCCATATGCACGGATTCGAGCGCCTCGCCCACCCGCCTGTCACTCTCGACCCGCTCGATCCTGCGGGTCTGCAAGCCGAACGCGACATTTTTCGCCGCGGTCATCTGGGGAAAGAGCGCGTAGCTCTGGAACACCATGCCGATATTGCGCGCGGCGGGCGACCGGTCGTTGATGACGATGTCATCGAAAGCGATAGTGCCGGATTCAATCGTGTTGAATCCGGCAATCATGCGCAACAAGGTGGTCTTCCCGCATCCTGACGGACCAAGGAGAGTGAAGAACTCGCCGTCGCGAATATCCAGATCGAGGTCTGGAATCGCGACTTGCTGGCCATATTCCTTGCGCAGGGAGCGCAGCGCGATGCTGGTCACCGCGCTGCCCCGATATCAGCCCCGTTGAGCATCAAAATTGTGCCTCGAGGATGGACTTGTACTTCGCCACGATCTCATCGCGATGCGTGGAAACATAGGCGCCGTCTTCCTCGATGGTCGGGATGTCGGCAAGAGCCGGCAGGCCCGGCTTGGTCACGCCATCACGCAGCGGCCGGCCGGCGGTCTGCTCGGCAATGATCGTCTGGCCTTCCTCGGAGATCACGAAGTCGATGAAGGCTTCCGCCGCCGCCGGATTCGGCCCGTCCTTGATGATCTGGATCGTTGCGGGCAGGAAAGCGGCGCCCTCCGCCGGATAGACGATCTCCACCGGAGCGCCGCTCCTGACGAAATTGAGCGATAGCGGCTCATAGGTCAGGGCGACGATATATTCGCCATTGGCCACGTCCTGGGCCACCTGGGTGGACGAGCCGATGGAAATGCCATCGAGCTGGACGACCAGAGAACGGACATAATCCCATGCCGCATCGGATTCATAATCGCCGCCGACCGCCTTGAGCATATTGGTCAATTGCGCAAATGCCGAGGACGACGCCGTGGGGTCGCCAAAGGCGATCTTGCCCTTGAGCTCCGGCGCCAGCAAATCGGCATAGCTGCCGATTTCCAGCCCGGCATCGGCCGCTGCGTTGACATTGACGAGCAGGTTGGAACCATCCGCCTGATAGGGGGTGATAGAGCCGGTAACGTTTTTGCCGGCATCGACCATCGCGCTATCTTCGGGAGAGACATATTCGGCCCAGAGCTCGACATTGGCATTGGCCTGAGCCGCGCCGCCGCCGAACATGACGTCGCCCTGCGGGTTGGCCGCTTCGCTGCGGATCCGCTGGTAGAGCTCGCCGGTGCCCGCAGTGATCAATTGGACCCTGACGCCGGTTTCAGCTTCGAAAACCGGGATGAGGCTGTCCAGCATCCCTTCTTCGTTCGGCGTATAGACGACCAGGTTCGATCCGGAAATGCTGCCGTCCTGAGCGTGAACGCCGGAGAAGGTCGCCAGGGCCAGGGTAATGGCCGCGAGGGCCGTGGCGCCGAAGAGAGGATTGCGATTCACGAGGCGCTCCTTTGATGAGATAAGCGGACAAATTTGGGCGGAATGCCGCACGTTTGGCAGCATCGCGCCCTGTGATCATGTTTTGACCATATTGGCGCCCCCACGCCCAGTCAACGATTTGCAAAAGCCATGAGACCGATAGCATCGTCCGGACGAATGACTGGCTGAGGCGCGTGGGAGCGGAGGGAGTCCACCTTCAGTTCTGCACCACTTGCTGAAACCAGGTATCGAGAAAGCGGCTGCGCTTGAGGGGATCGAGAAAGACGAGAAGTTCCGGCCCCAGCTCGATCATCTGCATATTCTCCATGCCGCTGCCGGCCCCGATCGGGATCAGCCCCATCCCGCTCAATGCCTGGCGGACAGGGGGCAGGAAAAACAGCCCCACAAGCTCGGATGGCAAGAGCATGCCGTCCTGTCTTCCCGCACGGGCCGGAACCAGGACCGTCCAGGGCAGGGCCAGCACATAATCCTGCGGAATGATGATCTGGATTTCCGGATCATTGCTGGCGGCGCGGCGGGCGGCGGAGAGCGGCACGTTATAGCCGAAATCGATGATCCCCTCGGAAAGCGCCGCCAGCAATTCCTCGGGAGTGTCGAAGATGCGCGCCCGCGATGCGCCGAAAGCGCCGGAAATGCGCCAAAACAGGGCCGAGCGCAGGGAATCCTGGGCCGCATAGCCATAGGCCACATTGTCGATACCGATATTGACCAGCCCCACCCGCCCCTGGAAACGGCTGCGATGGCGTTCCAGCATGCGGGCCAGCTCGATGCGGGACCGGGGCCCCTCTTCGTCCGCGACGCGCCGTTTATGGGTGACGAACACCGCCGCATCGTGGCCGACCACGAAGACCTCGTGGCGCCAATGCGGGGCCTGCAGGCCGGCCGGCAGCGCTTGCGGCAGGGTATGGCCCTCATTGGCGAGATATACAGCGAGATCGGGCGTCGGCAGCAGCACCAGATGCGGCAGCGCCGCCGCGTCCGCCTGCGAGGAGAGGCGAGAGACGATCTGGGCCGGCCGGGCTTGCCGATAGTCAACGGCCAGCCCGCCGCTTTCCGCCGACTGGCCCAGGGCCTCGACCAGTCCCCGCATGACCTCCGGCGCTTCAGTGCCCATCAGCACCAGCGGCTGGCGTTCCTGCGCGGCGCCTCCCGACAATCCGGCCCCAAGCAAAGGCGTTGCCAGCATGAGCGAAAGAAAGGAGCGCCGCTTCATCGTCCGCCGCCTTTGTTGCCGCCGCTGCTGGGCAGGCGCACGGTGATCGCCAGCCCGCCCCCCTCGCGATCCGCGATGCCGATGCTGCCGCCCATCGCCCTGGCGACATTGCGGGCGATGGGCAGGCCGAGGCCCGATCCGGGCCGGCTGCTGCCGGCGCGCTCGAAACGCTCGAACACCCTCTCCCGCATTTCCGGCGCAATGCCGGGGCCGCGGTCGGCGACCGTGAGGACAATGTCCTCGCCCTCCTGCCCCAGCGCCACCGCGATCGTGCCCGGCGCATGAATCTGGGCATTCTCGATCAGGTTGCGCACCATTTCGCGCAGGCTGGTCGGCTCGCCCTCGACGATGACCGGCTCCTGAGGAAGCTCGAGTTGCAGCGCGCCGCCCAGATCGGGATAGGAACCTTCGGTCTGCAGGCGTTGCAGGGCGTCGCGGATAACCTGTCGCATATCGAGGTTTTCCCGCAGCCGGGTTTCAAGCGAATGCAGCGTCGTGGCGTCCGACAATATCTGGTTGGCGAGGATTGTGGCGCTGACCGAATTGGCATGGATGCGGCGCATGATTTCGCGATGGCGGCCTTCCGGCGCGCTTTCGAGCGACAGTTCCGAAAGCGCCCGCATCGCCGTCAGTGGCGTGCGCAATTGGTGGGCGGCATCGGCGGTAACGCCCTTCAGCCCCACCAGCACCGAATCCAGCCGCTCCATGAATTCGTTGAGAGCCGAGACCAGGGCGCTGACCTCGTGCGGCACCGGCCCGGCCACCGGCCTCAGATCGGACGCGGTGCGCTGGCGCAGATCGGCCTCCACCGCCCGCAGCGGCACAAAGGCCTGTCGCACTGCCAGCCAGATCAGCAGGAAAGCCAGCAAAGCGAGCGCTATCGCCGGCAGGGCGGCATTGACGGTCAGTTGCAGGCCGAGCTGGTCGCGCGCCTCCCGGGTCTCGGCCACCAGCACATCCACCCAGCCGCCATCGGCCGCATCGGTGTGATAGCGCGCTGCAGCGGCGATGCGCACCGGCGCGCCGCGATGGGTGCTGGGAAAGAAGCGCAGGCCCGGCCCGGTGCCGTGCGGTACTTCGAGCCCGAGAATGGGCGAACCGGTAATGAGGGTCCCGTCGGGCGCGACGACACGATAAAAAATGCGGTTGAGGCGCGACGTGCCCAGAATGGCAAAGGCCGAATGCGGCAGATCGACCGTCGCCTCGCCCTCCTGGATCGACACCGTATCGGCTATCGACAGCGCCGCGGCGCCCAATACGCGGTCGAAGGCTTCTTCCGCCGCATCATGGGCATACCAGCGCACCACCAGGAACATGAACAGGCTGACAACGGCCAGCAGTGCCGCGCCACTGAGCAGCAGCCGCCTCTGAATGGAGAATTCACGCGTCAACGGCCGTCCCTTCCGCGCGCCGGCGCAGCATATAGCCGATACCGCGATGGGTGACGATTTCGAGATCGCTCCCCTCCAGCTTGCGCCGCACCCGCGAGACCAGCAGTTCAATGGCGTTGGGCGTGCCGGCATCCTCATAGCCGAACAGCTTCAGCACCAGCTTGTCCTTTCTGACGGTATGGCCGGAGCGACTGGCCAGCATTTGCAGCACGTCGAATTCGCGCCGCCCCAGATCGAGCGGCTTGCCCGCCACCATCACTGCGCGCGAGGCGAGATCGATGGTGACCGCGCCCAGCCGCAATACCGGTTGGGCCGCGCCCAGATGCCGCCGCGCCACCGCGCGAATACGGGCCACAAGCTCGGAAAGGTCGAAAGGCTTGACCAGATAATCGTCGGCTCCCAGATCGAGCAGCCCGACCTTGTCCGCCACCTGATTGCGGGCGGTGATGACGATGACCGGCAGCAAGAGGCCGCTATCGCGGATGCTGCGCAATACGCCAAAGCCGTCCTTTCTCGGCAGGTTGATATCGAGAATGACCAGATCGTGCCCGCCGGCCATAGCCAAAGCTTCGCCGGCATCGCCGTCATGCGCGACGGTTACGCTATGGCCTTCATCTTCCAGCCGCATCGAGATGGCAAAGGCGATGTCGGGAGTGTCTTCAATCAGCAGGATACGCATGTTCCAGCAAGTAACAGGATTATGACAGCATCGGCCAGTATCATCGGCGTTACGTCAAAACCCGGAAACCCATATGGGCGAAACCGGCGGTCGGAGGTAGAGGAAACAGGGTGTCAGGGCATCTGGCTGCGAGCTTGGCATTGTGCATGATGCTGCTGTCGTCGCTGACGACGGTGGCGGCAGAGCAATGTGCCGCCCAGGGCGCCCTGCACGAGCGCTATTGCGACGCCGATGGCGACCAGGTCGCGGACCTACCCGCCGATCCGGCCCTGTGGCGTGATCCGCAAACCCTGGTCTGGGCCTATGCGCCCATCGAAGACCCGGCGGTCTATGCCAATCTCTTCAAGACCTTCACCCGCCACCTCGAAACCTGCCTTGGGCGGCAGATCGTCTATTATCCAGTGTTGAGCACCGGGGCCGAGATCGAGGCGATGCGTTCGGGGCGTCTGCATTTTGCCGGCTTTTCCACCGGGCCGACCGTGGAAGCGGTCAACCATGCCGGCGCCGTTCCTTTCGCGGCCAAGGGCATAGGCGACCAATTGCGCGGCTATCGCGTCCTCGCCATCGTGCGGGCGGATTCGCCTTATCGGGACCTGGCCGATCTGGCCGGGCGCAAGGTGGCGCATACTTCCGCCCTCTCCAATTCGGGGCATCTGGCGCCCCAGGTCTTCTTCCCCTCCGAGGGATTGGTGCCGGGCGAGAATTATGTGCCGCTGATGTCCGGCGGCCATGACCGCTCGATTCTCGGCGTGGCCGACGGCGATTACGACATGGCGGCGGTGGCGTCCGACGTTCTCGAACGGATGATCGAGCGCGGCATGGTGCGCCGTGAGGCCTTTCGCGTCATCTATGAGAGCGGACTTTTCCCGACCTCCTCCTTCGCCCATGCGCATGATCTGCATCCCGACCTCGTCGCCGAGATGAAGCGCTGCTTTTTCAACTTCACCTTCACCGATGAGATGAAAGCCGAATTCGGCGGCGACGAGCATTTCCTGCCGATCAGCTATGATCGCGACTGGGCCTCGGTCCGCGAGGTGATCGAGCGGGTGAGCGATCCGCCGCCCTTCTGAACCAAGAGCAATTTCCAAGCATCCCCCCGGCAGCTGGCCAGAACGCCAGGCCGCTGCCCCGCACACCCGCAATCAGGGAAAGTCATGCAGAATCCCGGCAGAAGCCTCTATCAAATCAAGGTCCATAATCAGGATCCGACCACGCTGATTGGCGTGGCGCTGGCAGTGCTGTTTTCCTACCTGATCGCCGCGCCGGTCATATTGCTGGTGGCCGACGCGTTTCTGGTCCAGTTCGCCGACCAGACGCGGGCGCAGCAGGCCATGGGCGAGGTGACGCTCTATTACGTCAATCGCGTGCTGTTCTCCGCCATTTCGACGGATGTGTTCTGGCGGCCATTGATGCACACGGCGCTGATCGCCCTCTGCGCCATCACCATATCGCTCGCAGTCGGCCTGCCGCTGGGCTGGCTCATCAGCCGCACCGACCTGCCGGCCAAGAAGTGGTTCTCCACGGCTCTCATCGTGCCCTATATGCTGCCAAGCTGGACCTTTGCGCTGGCCTGGATGACGCTGTTCAAGAACCGCACCACCGGCGGCTCGGCCAGTTGGATGGAAAGCCTCGGCTTCACCCCGCCCGACTGGCTCGCCTATGGTTTCTTGCCCATCACCACCATTCTCGCCCTGCATTATACGCCCTTCGTCATCCTGCTTTTCGGCAATGCATTGCGCCAGTTCGATTCCTCGCTGGAGGATGCCGCCCGCAGCATCGGCGCCGGCGGCGGCACCATTGCGCGCAAGATCATCCTGCCGCTGATGCTGCCCTCGCTGGTTTCCGCCTCGACGCTGATCTTTGCCAAGTGCCTGGGTGATTTCGGCGTCACCTATATCCTGGGCGTACCCGTCGGTTTCGACGTGCTGGCAACCTCGCTGTTTCGCGCCATCTCGACTAACCAGACCGGCATGAGCGCCCTGCTGGCGCTCACCATCGTCATTCTGGGCTCGTTCTCGATTCTCATCGACATGTACCTGCTGAAGGAAGCACGCCGCTTCGTCGTCATCGGCTCCAAGGGATCGATGAACCGCGCGACCCGGCTGGGTCGCTGGCGGCTGCCTGCCTTCGGCTTTGCCGGACTGGTCTTTGTGGTCAGCGCCTTCATTCCGCTGATGGCGCTGTTCCTCACCACCATCATGAAAGTGCCGGGTGTGTTCTCGCCCGACAATTTCACCCTCGAATACTGGATCGGCACCGGCCTGGGCACCGTCGCGCTGCAACAGGGTATCCTGCTGACGCCCGAATTCTGGCGGGCGACCTGGAACACGCTGTGGATCGTGGGCGTCGCCTCGCTTGGCGCCGGCTTTCTCGGCCTTCTGGTCGGCTATGTCGTGGCGCGCACCGAAGTGAAGGCCGTCGCCATGTTCCTGCGGCAGGTCACGTTCCTGCCCTATCTGGTGCCGGGCATTGCCTTTGCCGCCGCCTATCTGACCATGTTCGCCGTGCAGCGCGGGCCGGTTCCGGCACTTTATGGCACGCCGATCATCCTCGTTCTCGCCATCATGGCCGACCAGATGCCCTTTGCCTCGCGCGCCGGCATCTCCTCAATGATGCAATTGGGCCGCGATCCGGAAGAGGCGGCGCGCAATGCCGGCGCCGGCTTCACCCGCCGGCTGACCTCGGTGGTGATCCCGATCCAGAAAGGCGCGCTGGTTTCGGGTGTGCTGCTGCCGTTCATCTCCGGCATCAAGGGGTTGAGCCTCGTTGTCGTGCTCGCGGTTCCGGGCACCGACGTGCTCACCACCTATGCGCTGCGCCTGGTCGATTACGGCATGGCGCAGGCCAGCAATGCCGTCATGCTGATGATCTGCGTCATCGCCTTCGGCGGCACGCTCTTCGTGCAGCGGCTCACCAAATCCAAACTCTCCGATGGCCTGGGAGGCAATTAATGTCCAACATCAGCATCCGCGACGTCCGCAAGGCCTATACCAAGTCGGCGCCGCCCGCCGTCGACCGGCTCAGCCTGGAAATCGTCAAGTCGGATTTCCTCTGCCTGCTCGGCCCCTCCGGCTGCGGCAAGACAACGACGCTGCGCATGATCGCCGGCCTCGAACATCCAACCGAGGGCCAGATCGTCGTGGGCGACCGCACGCTGGTTTCCGTCGATGAGGGCATTTATGTGCCGGCCGAGAAACGCGATATGGGGCTGGTCTTCCAGAACTATGCGCTCTGGCCGCATATGAGCGTGGCGCAGAATGTCGAATTCGGCCTCAAGCTGCGCAAATTGGCCAAGCCCGAGCGCGACCGCATCGTCGCCGAGGTTCTCGAAAAACTGGGCATCGCCCGCTACCGCGACCGCCTGCCCTCGCAGCTTTCCGGCGGCCAGCAGCAGCGCGTGGCGCTGGCCCGCATGCTGGCGCTCAAGCCCGACGTGATCCTGCTCGATGAGCCGCTGTCCAATCTCGATGCCAAGCTGCGGCTGGAAATGCGCGCCGAATTGAAGCGCATCCACCAGGAGGTCGGCGCCACTATCGTCTTCGTCACCCACGACCAATGGGAAGCGATGACATTGGCCACCAATATCGCGGTGATGAGCGAGGGCGAATTGCAGCAGCTGGGTACGCCCGACGACATCTATGAGCGTCCCGCCAATCGCTTCGTCGCCGAATTCGTCGGCAATCTGCCGATCAATATCATCGAGCTGAAGGACGGGGCCAGCGGCCCGCTGGTCGACTGGGTGCGCACCATGCTGGCAAAGCTCGCTCTGCCCGAAGCTGCGGGCTCGGTCGGCATCCGCCCGGAATCGGTGCATCTGACCAGCGAAACCGACGACGAAACCCGCTCGGCACAAGTGGTCGACATCGTCCCCACCGGCGGCAGTTGGATCGTCGAATTGTCGGTCGACAACGATAAATTCTTCGCCATTACGCCCGAAGCGCCTCGCGTGGCGCCGGGCGGCAATGTCGGTCTCTCGGTCTCCCGGGAGCACCTGCACATCTTCGACGCGGCCGGTCGCCGCATCGAAATTCAATAATTCAACGGACAATACAAGGAGGAGCAGATGACTCTCACGTCCAAGACCCACGCCCGCGCCCGGATGGCGCTCACCGCCGGTATTTCGGCACTGGCCCTGATGCTTTTGGGCCCCGCCGCCGCCCAGGAAATCGGCTTGTCCGATGCGGATTATTCGCTCGACGCCCTGATCGAGGCCGCCCAGAAGGAAGGTCCGATCACCGTTATCGACGCCACCGGCAAGATCGTCGACATGGCCAATGCCTTCACCGAGAAATACGGCATCGAAGCCACCGGCGTGAAGATGAGCGGCCAGGACCAGGAGCAGATCATCCTGCGCGAGGCCCAGGCCCAGAACGTGCAGACCGACGTGTTCAACATGTCCAACCTGCCTTCGGTGACGACCCAGATCATGGTGCTGGGCGCCGGCACCAGCTGGATGCCGCCCGATCTGATCGACCAGGTCCCCGCCGAATACCAGAACCCGGCCATTACCAGCCTCAACCCCTGGGTCTGGGCCTATAATACCGACGTGCACACCGATGGCTGCCCCATCGACAATCTATGGGCGCTGACCACCGAGGAATGGACGGGACGCGTCGCCATCCCCGACCCGCTCCTGCGCAACGAGACCATGTTCTGGTTCAACCAGATCGCCACGCATGACGACGCCGAAATGCGCGCGGCCTATGAGGCTTTCTTCGGTGAGGAGCTCGTGACCGACGAGGACAGCGCCACCGCCGAATGGGTCAAGCGCCTGGCCCAGAACAAGCCGAGCGTTGCCCGTTCGGACACCGATGTCGGCCCGGTCATCGGCGCGCCCGGCCAGGAAAACCCCTTCATGGGCTTCCTCTCGACCTCGATCTTCCGCGATGCGCAGAAGAATGGCTATGGCATGGGCATCTGCGATGGCCTCAAGCCGTGGGTCGGCCAGCTTACCCCCCGCGTCGCGGTTATCGCCAGCGGCACCAAGCACCCGAACGCCGCCAAGCTCTTCTCCCATTTCATGATGTCGGGCGAGGGCATGATCCCGCAGCTCGATGACGGCAAGCTGGCGACCAACACCAATGCCACCATGCCGGAAACGGAAGCCTCGGGCATCATCAACTATCTCGACCAGATGCATGTCCCGCATTCGGAAACCGCCGCCAGCGACTTCGAGCATCTCCAGGATTGGCAGGATTTCTGGCTGATCAATTCGCGCTGAATATAGCCGCGCCGACACCCCAAGCCCGGAAAGGCGCGCTGCCCGCAGCGCGCCTTTCTATAATCTGAAGCGATCTATTGGACGGAAAAACCGATCAGGGCGACGAGTTCAGCATAACGCGGCGATTGGCTCAGGACGGCTACGGGCAATTCCAGCCTGACGCCGAGAACATTGGGTTCATTCCGCTGGACAGCGAGTTCGAGATAGTCGAGCGCGCTGTCCACAGGAGGCCCAAAGCCCGCATGACGCCATAGCGGCTCTGAAGATCGCTCAAAAAGCACTCTTCAGCGCGTTCTGATCCGAGAGGCGTCTCGGCCCGAATGCGCACTCGTGGCGTCAGTGACCGTCAGCGGATGCCGATCGCGGGGATATCGAACGTGGCAAGGGCGTTGATCGCTTCGCCGCGCACCGTTCCCAAATCTCCGAGGAAGGCGCGAACTCCATCCTCGCCATAACCCCGGCGGCTAATGGCGAACAGGGCAACGCCTTCGCCTTCGGCGAGCGGCAAGTAGCGATAGGCATTCCACTCGACCAATATCGGATCGGCGCTGAGGTCACTGACCAGGAAGTCGAGCAGCACTTCGCCGGTTACCTCGTTGCGAATGATTTCATGATTGACTACCGGATCGGTGTCCTTGCGCGAGGCAAGCATCTCGACCTGCGACGCCGCCGCCTGCGCCGGGGTGATCGCTCCGGCCACAGCTTCGACCAGCACCATGTCGGCATAGGTCTCGACCGCCTGCCCCACCGGCACATATTCCTGCTTGAAATAGGCATCAGAAGGCTGCGATGTCCAAGCCAGAGCATAGTCCTCGCCCTGGAACAAAATCGGCCCGGGTACGCCCAGCATATCGGTCTGGGCCAGGGCGGGAGCGGTTAAGAGAACGGCCATCGCGGCTGCGGCGGTCAGCTTGGGATGCATCATGGAATGAACCTCGAGATTAAATTGCACAAGTAAGACGATAGAGCGCGCCTCATCCTTGGTCCCGAACAAAATGGGCCGACCAAAACCTGACGTTTCCGCGCCGACGCTGCGCTTTTTCACCAATTTGCAAATCTAGCTCGGCTGTATCAATTGCAACGCCGTATCGCCATCGATGATCAGCCCACGGCAGAGGCCGGACCGCAGAAGGGCCTTGGCCGCCTTGACCTTGGCAATCCCCGCGACCAGGGCAACAATGCTGGCCTCCTTGAGCTCATCGAGCGGCATCGCGATGGTTCGGCGCGCCAGATCGTGTTCAACGGGAACGCCATTCTGGTCGAAGAAGATGCCATTGGTATCCCCAACGGCCCCTAAATCCCGCAGCGCCGCAAGTTCATCCCTGGTGATCATTTCCTGCTGGCGCAGCAAAGAATCTTCGGTCAATTCGCCAACGCTGACATAGGCCACACTGGTGGTGCGGGCGATGTCCAGCGCCCGCTGCACCGAGCGTTGCGACAGCAATACTTGGCGGTCTTCGGCACTGTCGGCGATGAATGGCACCGGCAGGAAGAAGCCCTGCCCGCCGGTATTCCGGGCGAGCGCATGCACCACTTCGAATGGATTATAGGCCGAATTGGCGGTCAGCGACCCCATCAGACTGATGAAGCGGGCGTGGGGCGCACGCATGCCGGCAAGCTGTAACGTCATCTGCTCTATGGTTCGTCCCCAGCCCGTGCCGATGACCGGATGCGCACTCTCGGCCAGAACCTCGCGCAGATGCGCCGCCGCCGCCGCCCCAACGGCCCGAAACGCGAACTTCTGGCTCAAATCGCCATCTTCTTCGGCACTGAGGTTGAGCGCCGGCGTACAGATACAGAAATCCAGGCCATATTCGGCCTTCAGCGCTTCCTCGACCGGCAGAAGGCCGACATCAGCCTGATTGATACTGATGCTGACCAGTCCCGACTCGCGAGCATCGGACAGCATCTTGTTGACGCGGGCCCGGGTAATGCCGAGGCGTTTTGCGGTGCTCTCCTGGTTCAAACCAGCCACGTGATAAAGCCAGGCGGCCTTTGCCACCAATTCGGTTTCGCTCACAAAGCCCTCATTTCCAATCACTTAGATCCCCCTAGAATACAAATGTAATTTCGTTTGACAAATGTAATATCAACATGCGACGGTTTGATCGTCGGTGGAGGCCGATCCAGCAAATCCTAGATGTCTAGGGAGGAGAACGGATATGAAAACTGCTCGTCTTGCAACACTGATGGGCGCGTCGATGATCGCTCTGATGGCAGCCAACACTGCTGTCAATGCGCTTGAAATTGCATTCATGTCAATCGGCACCGAACTTTGACCCCTTATCGGCGCCCAATATTGACCCCCTTATTGGATGGCTGTGGAGCGGGGCGGATGGCAGAGCTGGTCAGGGTTGCGGCGCTATCCGGCCCGCGGGGGCAGGATGTCAGATACGGTTTTTGAAGCGCCAGCTGTCGTTGCCGGTTTCGACGATATCGCAGTGATGGGTGAGCCGGTCGAGCAGCGCCGTGGTCATCTTGGCGTCGCCGAAGACGGACGGCCATTCCCCGAAGGTGAGGTTGGTGGTGACGATGACCGAGGTCTGCTCGTAGAGGCGGCTGATCAGGTGGAACAGCAACTGGCCTCCTGACTGGGCGAAGGGCAGATAGCCCAGTTCATCGAGCACGACGACGTCCTTGCGGCCCATATAGTCGGCCAGGCGCCCCTGCCGACCGGCGCGGGTCTCTGCCTCGAGCCGGTTGACCAGATCGACGACGTTGAAGAAGCGGCCTCGCGCGCCGTTGCGGATGCAGGCCCGGGCAATGGCGATCGCCAGATGGGTCTTGCCAGTTCCGGTACCACCGACCAGCACCAGGTTACGCTGCATGGCCAGGAAGTTGCCGGCGGCCAGATCGCGCACCAGGGTCTCGTTGATGCCAGTGCCTTCGAAGGTGAAGTCGTCGATGTCCTTGGCCAGGGGCAGCTTGGCGATGGTCATCTGGTACTTGATCGAGCGGGCCTGCTTCTCGGCGATCTCGGAGGTGAGCAGGTCCGAGACGATGCGAGCGGGCTGATGCTCGCGTTTGATCGCCGTGGCGATGATCTCGTCATAGGCGCTCTTCATGCCATAGAGCTTGAGCGTGTTCATGGTGGTCAGGATCTCGGAGCGTTCCATCATATTGCCCTCCTCAGGCTGTCGTAGCGGGAACAGTCGGCCATGGGCTCGACGCGGAGCCGGAGGGCCTGTGGGGTATTGAGGATGGTGACCGGGCTGCGGGGTTCGCGCTGCCGGGCCAGGATGTTGAGCACGATATCGGCGGAGCAGACCCCTTCACGCAGCGCCTCGGCACAGGCCGCCTCGACCGCCGGCAAGCCATCGCTGAGCACGGCGGTCAGGATGGTGACCATCTGCCGGCCCCCATCGGTTGCCGAGCCCAACCGGCGCCGGATCTTCTCGATGCTGGCCGGCAGCACCCAGTCCTTGAAGGGCGCGCCATTGCGCCAGGCGCCGGGCTTGCGCGCCAGCACCGGCACGTAATGCCAGGGGTCATAGACGGTCTGGTCGCGACCGAAGATGCGGGGATGTTCACCCACTGGCCTGCCGTCCTGACGCAGCTCGATCCGATCGGCATAGGCCCGGATCTCGACCGGTCGCCCCACCGCACTGGCCATCACCGAGTACTTGTTGTTATCGAACCGAACCAGGCAGGTCTTGGAGACCGAGGCCGTCACCGCATGGAAGCCGTCGAACCGGCCGGCATAAGGCACCAGACTGCCGCGCTCTGCCTCGAAGGCTTCCCAGATGGTCTGGTCGCGGAACTCGGGATGGCGATGCGCCCGGGCATAGGCAATGGTCTTGTCCAGCAGCAGGGCATTGAGCTCGTCATAGCTGCTCACGCGCAGGCGGGGCGTGAAGAAGCGCTCCCGCACCAGCCCGACCTGGTTCTCGACCTGGCCCTTCTCCCAACCTGAGGCGGGTGTGCAGGCCACAGGGTCGATCAGATAATGCCCGCACATCTGCAGGAACCGGCGATTGTAGACTCGATCCTTGCCCACCAGGATCGTATCGACCGCCGTCTTCATGTTGTCGTAGATGCCGCGCGTGCAGGTGCCCTTGAAGAAGGCGAAGGCCCGATCATGAGCGTCGAACACCATCTCCTGGGTCTCGCGTGGATAGGCCCGCACGAACAGCATCCGGCTATGGCAGAGCCGGACATGGGCGACCTTGACCGTCACCGTGGTGCCGTTGATCAGCACCACGTCGTGGCTCCAGTCGAACTGGTAGGCCTCGCCCGGCGCAAAGCTCAGCGGCACGAAGGCGGATGCAACCGTAGCGGAGCGATCCTGATCCCAGTTCCGGGCATAGCGACGAACTGCATCGTAGCTGCCCGAATAGCCCAGTCCCGTGAGTTCCTCGAACACCCGGATCAGCGTCAGCCGCTCACGCGCAGCCTTCCCTTCATTGGCCAGCAATAGCTTATCCAGATCCCCCTGCCACGGACCGATCCGGGGCAGCGGCTGCTTCTCACGCTCATAGGAAAAGCTCGTCTCACCCGACCGGATGATCTTGCGCACCGTGTTGCGCGCAACATGCAACTCCCGCTCAATCTGCTTGATGGACTTGCCCTGCACAAAATATGCCCGACGAACCCGTGCAATCGTATCCACGCACTTCATCCCCCAACCGCCTATCCCAAACCAAAGGACGGACAGTCTGCCTAAAACACAAAATGGGGGGTCAATATTGGACGCCGATTACCCCCGGTAAGGGGTCAAATTTGCATGCCGAAACACAGGTTACCAGCATCATCGACTGTCAGCTTTATGCCGATAATTGAAATCGGGGTATCGTGAAAGAATCGCGAAAATGGAACGATCAGTTCCTTCCATTCCGTTGAAACGATTATCGCACGTATTTCATCGTCACGTGCCCCTAGATGGCTTTTGACGGCCTCAACGTATTTATGTATCTCGTGTATTGCTTGGCGCGCGGCTGCATCGCTCCTTTTGAGCTCGATCAACACCCAGCGGCCACGGCGATCTTTGGCTAGTATATCGATAAAGCTTCTAGTACCCAGAGAGCTAGGTAAATACTGTTCTATTTTGATTAATTCGATGCCGTCTTCTATTATTTCTAACTGCGTCGAGAGCAAGTCTCTTAAACGGGATTCTAACATTGATTTTCCAGAGTAATTTTACAATAAGGCAAATTACTATTCATGCTATATTATATACAATAGAAACTGACGCGCGGTGTCTAGCGCAGCTTATTATGAGGGTTTTGACCTTATCATATAAGACGATTATGCAGCTGCGGATGCGGTGATTAAAGTGGTCATTCACCGCATTTTGAGCGGCGAATAAGGTTGCTTTATGCGACGAATATCTGGCATAATCACCGCAAGGAGTGCGGAGATTATGCCCATAAACTATAACCACCAGCTGTCGGATTGGCCTAATTTCACATGGGATGACAAAGCGCTGTCAGACCAGCTTGCTGCTGTCCGCCATCGGCAAGGGCGCTTAATTGGACGCATGGAGGCACTGGGCTTCGAACTGCGCGGCGAGGCCGTTCTCCAAACGCTTACGCAGGACGTTATTAAGTCTAGCGAGATCGAAGGTGAAAGCCTCGACGCAGACCAAGTGCGATCATCCATTGCTCGGCGCCTTGGTATGGATATAGGCGGCCTCGTTCCAGCAGATCGTGACGTCGAGGGCGTTGTAGAAATGATGCTGGATGCCACGCAGAACTATACGAAACCACTAACCCAAGAACGCTTGTTCGATTGGCATGCCGCCCTGTTTCCAACAGGACGCTCCGGCATGAGCCGCATAGTGGTTGGCGCGTGGCGCGATGATCGAGACGGCCCCATGCAGGTTGTGTCTGGCCCTATGGGGCGAGAGCGCATTCATTATGAAGCGCCAGAGGCAGCGCGCTTGGATGCTGAGATGTCTGCGTTTCATGACTGGATTGAGGGTTATGCAAAACTGGATTTGGTGCTCAAGTCGGCCATCGCGCATCTTTGGTTTGTGACCATTCACCCGTTCGAAGATGGTAACGGGCGTATTGCGCGGGCGATAGCAGATTTGGTCTTGGCGCGTTCCGAAGGCAGCGCACAGAGGTTTTACTCAATGTCCGCGCAGATACGCATCGAGCGCAACGACTATTACGATATTCTGGAGAGCACGCAAAAAGACGGCTTGGATATCACTCCCTGGCTGTCATGGTTCTTGGGCTGTTTGGATCGTGCCTTTGACCATGCTGAAGAAACGCTAGCCAACGTCCTGCGTAAGGCGCGGTTTTGGGAGTATCACGCCAACGATGCATTCAACGAACGCCAGCGTGACATGCTGATGCGCCTGCTAAATGGCTTTTTTGGAAACCTCACATCGGGTAAATGGGCGAAGATTCAGAGATGCTCATCCGATACGGCGCTGCGCGATATCAACGATCTGCTTGATCGCGGTGTGTTGGCAAAGGTGCCGGGCGGTGGCCGCAGTACAAGCTATGCTCTTGTTCCTCCCAACATGGAGCAATAGCTCGATCTCAAAGCTCACATCGAACGGTGGCAAACTGAAGAATCTGCCACCGAAATGATACACTCTGAGCGCGAGAGCATAAGCAGTGTGAGCTACGACAAGATATTGCCTAGCAGCCAAATCACCGATGCCACAAAGCCCAGATAGATGGCGGTGCGTAGAAATGCCCTAGTTTTGGAGAACCGCACGGATTGCGCCGTGGCGCTTACGCTTGCATCAATGGTTTTGGGCATTGCTCGATTGGCTTTTCGTCCTTGGACTTTCTGTTGGGCGCAAGCTTCGTCCATAATCGCTCTGATGAGCGATATGGGTTCGGCGTGGTCACGATGTGGATCGAACAGACCTTTGAACTTTGGGTCCGTGAAGTACATCGTGCGTTTGAGGGCCAGGGGCTGCAGGCCTGATGTTATAGCCAGCATGGCAGGGTTTTCGCGGTTTCCGAACAAGCGCCCGACTTCATCGGGGTTGAGCAAGTTACGTTTGTGGAATGTCTCCGTCGTGCCCTCAGTATGGCTTTCATTGCTGCCGTGACTAACATTTTGTGATCTGCCGTTCGACCATCCATGTGTAACGCTGCTGGATGAGCCAAAGCTCATGCTCAAATGCTCGCCATTCATGCCCATGCTGGAAGACGACCCTTGTGTCACGCTGCCGTATTTGCCGGAATGGGTGCCGTGACCCTCACTATGTGATGTGCCTTGCGTGTCACTTTCAGTTTTTCCCCAGCGGCGGACTTCCAACTCGCCCATGAGTTTGGAGGCATATTGGCGGGTAAAATGATCATCGTTGCCGAAGAAGAGTTTTAGTCCAGCGTTAGCAACCAAGGTTTCCCAGTTGTCTTTGTAGATGTCTTTGAGTTGGGCAAGGGTTTGCGCGACGAACATCAGCTTGACGCCGTAGCCTGCAATTTGAGCGGCAGCGTTTTCAATAACTTTCATGCGCCGTAGGGCTGGGAACTCATCCAGCACCATAAGCACCTGGTGTTCGGGTGTGGGCCTTGGGCGCGTGCGTTCCATCTCGCCCAATACCAGCGTGGTCATCATGCGTAGCCAACGGTAGTGGCTCTCCATGTAACGCTGTGGCAAGCACAGATAGAGCGTAGTGGGCTTGTGCTTTAAATCAGCCAGTTGGAAGCTGGACGATTGCAAGCAACCGCGCAGCATGGGGCTCTCCAAAAACTCGGTATTCGTGCGAGCCACCTGTAGCACCGACATTAATGTGCGGGGCGAGGCTTCCAGCAATTCGGCGTACATGGCACCCGCATTGGCGATGAAACCATCATAGGCACTATTGCGTTGCATGGTCTGGAATAGAAGGCTCATGCCCGTGGGGGCATCCTCGGCATCATTCATCACCATTAGGCGGCGCATTTCGTCGTCACCCGCGAGCAGAATATAGCGAAGTGTAATCAGATTGCGTTTTTCTGGCGGGAACTCAGGCCAGCTGGCGACGTGTAGCAACAGGGCTTTGATGACGCCCTTGGCAGAGTCATCAAAGAAGGGCTCGCGGGAATCTTCTGAGACGATCAACGCATCAGCCATGCGGGCGGCGTCATCGACGGCATCCCGCGCGTTGGCCTGCAAAAGATCCAGCGGATTGTAGGATGCCCGCAAATCGGCAAAATCGTCATGCCGTGTGGTGGTTTCGCCGAAGGGGTCGAGGATATGCACGGATTGGCCCATGCCCAATGACCATTGCGATCCGCCCGCACGGCGTCTGGCCGTCACCATGGCGTTTTCACCTTTGGGGTCGATGACTACGACGGACCCAGGCCATAGGCACAGATTAGGGATGATGACGGATGCGCCTTTGCCGGAGCGCGTGCCACTGACAACCAGAACGTGACGGTCATCGCGGTAGCCTACCGGTTCATCTGAAGGTAGACGAGAAAGCCAGAAATCACCGTCTTTGAAAATCGGCTTATTGTCGTTTTCAAAGACGAGCCAGTCCGCCGTTCCCAGTGGTATGAAAGTGTTATCAAGCCCATCATCATCGGAGGGCAGAGGAAGATTCAAAGACATTATTCGCCTCCCTACAGGCTGAAATCTGCGCCGCGACTTGGCTGGCGCGAGCGGGATGGATGGGGTTCCGGCGTATGTTCGGGCTTGCGTGTTAGACGCAGCATCTCTCCCACCTTGCCCGCGAGGGTTTGGCGTTCCTGCCGTTGTCGGGCAGTCAGGGCGGCATAGAGTTTGTGCAGCGTGGCGGTGTCGGCGGATTGCGATTTGAACAGCGCTTCGCGTTGCGCGCGGTCACGTAGAAAACCTTGATAGGCTTCTTGTTCGTTGCGTTTTTTGATGGCAGAGGCGCGACCGATGATGATGTCCAAAAGGCCTTTGATGCCCGTGCGCAAGCGTGCGCTACGTTCTTTTGTTTCGGTATCCCAACGGCGTTCTTGGCCGCGTAAGAGCATGTCCCGTTCCATACGGTGACGGATGACGAGCTGCTGGCGTTTTTGCCGTATGGGCTGCAAAGCCGCTTGTTGTTCGGTGCGCACCGTCTTGAGGTGGTCGCGCAGGCGGGCGGAGATACGCTTATGCGTATCGGCTTTCGCTTCATTCACGCTGGGCAGTGTATTGGGGCTGCCTAGACGCGCCTGAAGCTCTTTCGTTTTGACGCCGGCCATTCTCGAGACGGAGTAAACCTCGCCATGAATATCAGTGGCGACGAAACCACGCTGATCACCACGGGCCAGGAAATAGCCGCGATCTTCCAAAGCGGCTTTGAAGCTGGGGAGATTGTCGGAGCGTTCCCACGCATCGCGGAACACCAGCTTGGTTTCGCGGGGGTCGAGATCGAGTCGTTTGGCTTGCTGCCATTCCGCCAGCGTGAAATTGAGAGGGTTTTTCCAGCCGTTTTCGCGGTGGCCGTCTGGTAGGTTCCAGCCATGTTCGAGAAACAGGGATTTGGATAGGTCGTTCAGGCGGGTTTTAAAGAAGGCCATGTTGATGGCCTTCATTTCCTGACCGTCGATGCGCGACCACACGACATGAGCGTGGCGGCGACCGTTCTTCTCATGCACCACCAGGGCGCGGGGCTGGCCGATCAGGCCAAGCTTGGCTTCGGCTTGGTCAGCGGCACGGGTTAAGTCATCGAGGCTAGCATTCGTATCTTTTGGTGGATTGAGGCTGAGCGAAAACAGGAATTGTTTGCAGTTCGTGCCCAGCGACACGGCGTGCGCTTCTTCGAGCGCGCCGTGCAAATCCCGTGCGGTGAAGCCGCGTAGGTCTTGCACGGTCACATAGTCGTTTTCTTTGTCATTGAGCAAGTGGCGGGCAAGGTTGCCCGCACCGCCACGCTGGGAGCCAACCAAAATCATTGATCGACTCCCTCATCTATATCCGCCGCAGCCTGCGCGAAGCGAATACCTAGGCGCTGCCCTGGCACAGGTGCGCGAGGCGGCTTTTTGCCCAGAGCATCCAGCAAATGCAGATGCATGGCGCGGATGTCATCACACGCCGCACCAAACTTTGCAGCCAGACGGTCATCGACATAGAGACTGCCGTTCTGCGCGGCATACGACAGCCGTTCCAGCGACGCTGAAAGCTGGCTGGCACCTAGCGCCGCCAGCACCTTTGCCAATACCCGTTGGTCGGCCTTCATGCGAACGGGTGCCCGGCTGGGTTTATGGCCGTCGAGAGCAACCATTTTGATAAAACCGGCCAGCGACATTGTGCCAGCCAGTTGTTCCAGCTTGCCGCGTTCTTCTTCCGTTAGGCGGATGGACAGCGGTGGGCGGCGTTTTTTGCCGCCCAATTCGGGAAATCCGGGGAAGTTGCTCATCACAACACCTCCCGGATATCATTATCCGTATGTTTTAACTGGTGTTCCCAGTCCGAAAGGGCTTGGAACAATTCATCGAAATCGACTAAATCAGGGTTCGAAGAGTCTCCCCGACTCTCCGCCATTTATCCTACATAATGATTTGATTTTGCTGATGTTTCGGATTTTACCCCGTCATCAACCCTAAAGTTTACCCTAAAGCCGAACGTCGTCTCGCTGCATGGGTCGATTCCTAGTCATCGAGGTCATGGGCGTAGTCGATGGCCTTCAAGGCATCGGCATTGCGCAGGCGCTGGGGGATGTATTCGAGGCGAAACTTGCCGGGCTTGGGCTGGCCGATGCGCTTGCGAATGGTCCCAACTACCGATTCCACATCGTAGTGGTCGCTGGCATTGGTGCCCGCTGTCAGAATGGACGTGGCATAAGCGACAATATTCTGGACCGAAACCTTCATGTCCTTGAGGTCAACGTCCCGCTTGCGGTGCAGGTCGATCTGGCACATCAGGCCTTCCACCAGAGCGCGGTTCAGCACATGCGTGGTTGGAGTGCCAGACGCCTTTAGGTCATCACGGTGAGCTTGTTGACGGTCGCTGTCCTTCTTTTCACGGGCGAGGCGCGACGAATGGTGCTCGGTCATTCCTCATCCCCGAAATCATGCAGGGCGGGCAAGCCGTCGAGCCATTCCTCCAGGTCGCGGGACAGGATCAGGCTGCGATTGCCGACCTTGCGGACCTTGATCTTGCCCGACTTGACCAACTGATAGAAGGTGGTGCGGCTGATGCCGACCATTTTGAGTACATCGGAAACAGAGTATGCCACGGGCTTCATGGACAATGCTCCGCCGGCTGGACGGCCGGTACGCACGCCTGCTGTCACAAGCGCACACTCTATGAATACTGGATCCTGGAAATCCACACGCACGAATCTGCGGCCGGGCTAAAATAATCTGCCAAGGCATGGAAATCCCCATCGGACCATTAGTCTAATGGGGGAATCGCATTTGTCGGATAAGTGTTGCGGGTTTCCGGATCTTCCGCTCATCTTGAGGATGTAACGGGGGTGTTCAAGGGTCAAAATCGATGACCAAAACTTCCGGGTAGCGCATATCCATTTTTGAACCGGGCGCCCCATCCCCACCCCGTATCCTCCATCAGACCAATGGTCCGATGGCACAGGCGAAGCCGCTACCGACCCGCTCTCTCTGCCCGATACAACTCTCGCGCCATGTCCAGCACCCGCGCCGGTGACAGGCTCCCCAGCACAGTCTCATGGGCGAACTGGACGGCGAGGCCCTCCTGCTCCGGATTGGCACCGTCGAACAGCGGCCGACCATGATGTTCATCGGGCGAGACGAAAATGCCTGTCTGTATGCCAGCCGCCATTTCCTCACCCTGTGTTTCGGCATGCAAATTTGACCCCTTACCGGGGGTAATCGGCGTCCAATATTGACCCCCCATTTTGTGTTTTAGGCAGACTGTCCGTCCTTTGGTTTGGGATAGGCGGTTGGGGGATGAAGTGCGTGGATACGATTGCACGGGTTCGTCGGGCATATTTTGTGCAGGGCAAGTCCATCAAGCAGATTGAGCGGGAGTTGCATGTTGCGCGCAACACGGTGCGCAAGATCATCCGGTCGGGTGAGACGAGCTTTTCCTATGAGCGTGAGAAGCAGCCGCTGCCCCGGATCGGTCCGTGGCAGGGGGATCTGGATAAGCTATTGCTGGCCAATGAAGGGAAGGCTGCGCGTGAGCGGCTGACGCTGATCCGGGTGTTCGAGGAACTCACGGGACTGGGCTATTCGGGCAGCTACGATGCAGTTCGTCGCTATGCCCGGAACTGGGATCAGGATCGCTCCGCTACGGTTGCATCCGCCTTCGTGCCGCTGAGCTTTGCGCCGGGCGAGGCCTACCAGTTCGACTGGAGCCACGACGTGGTGCTGATCAACGGCACCACGGTGACGGTCAAGGTCGCCCATGTCCGGCTCTGCCATAGCCGGATGCTGTTCGTGCGGGCCTATCCACGCGAGACCCAGGAGATGGTGTTCGACGCTCATGATCGGGCCTTCGCCTTCTTCAAGGGCACCTGCACGCGCGGCATCTACGACAACATGAAGACGGCGGTCGATACGATCCTGGTGGGCAAGGATCGAGTCTACAATCGCCGGTTCCTGCAGATGTGCGGGCATTATCTGATCGACCCTGTGGCCTGCACACCCGCCTCAGGTTGGGAGAAGGGCCAGGTCGAGAACCAGGTCGGGCTGGTGCGGGAGCGCTTCTTCACGCCCCGCCTGCGCGTGAGCAGCTATGACGAGCTCAATGCCCTGCTGCTGGACAAGACCATTGCCTATGCCCGGGCGCATCGCCATCCCGAGTTCCGCGACCAGACCATCTGGGAAGCCTTCGAGGCAGAGCGCGGCAGTCTGGTGCCTTATGCCGGCCGGTTCGACGGCTTCCATGCGGTGACGGCCTCGGTCTCCAAGACCTGCCTGGTTCGGTTCGATAACAACAAGTACTCGGTGATGGCCAGTGCGGTGGGGCGACCGGTCGAGATCCGGGCCTATGCCGATCGGATCGAGCTGCGTCAGGACGGCAGGCCAGTGGGTGAACATCCCCGCATCTTCGGTCGCGACCAGACCGTCTATGACCCCTGGCATTACGTGCCGGTGCTGGCGCGCAAGCCCGGCGCCTGGCGCAATGGCGCGCCCTTCAAGGACTGGGTGCTGCCGGCCAGCATCGAGAAGATCCGGCGCCGGTTGGGCTCGGCAACCGATGGGGGCCGGCAGATGGTCACCATCCTGACCGCCGTGCTCAGCGATGGCTTGCCGGCGGTCGAGGCGGCCTGTGCCGAGGCGCTGCGTGAAGGGGTCTGCTCCGCCGATATCGTGCTCAACATCCTGGCCCGGCAGCGCGAACCCCGCAGCCCGGTCACCATCCTCAATACCCCACAGGCCCTCCGGCTCCGCGTCGAGCCCATGGCCGACTGTTCCCGCTACGACAGCCTGAGGAGGGCAATATGATGGAACGCTCCGAGATCCTGACCACCATGAACACGCTCAAGCTCTATGGCATGAAGAGCGCCTATGACGAGATCATCGCCACGGCGATCAAACGCGAGCATCAGCCCGCTCGCATCGTCTCGGACCTGCTCACCTCCGAGATCGCCGAGAAGCAGGCCCGCTCGATCAAGTACCAGATGACCATCGCCAAGCTGCCCCTGGCCAAGGACATCGACGACTTCACCTTCGAAGGCACTGGCATCAACGAGACCCTGGTGCGCGATCTGGCCGCCGGCAACTTCCTGGCCATGCAGCGTAACCTGGTGCTGGTCGGTGGTACCGGAACTGGCAAGACCCATCTGGCGATCGCCATTGCCCGGGCCTGCATCCGCAACGGCGCGCGAGGCCGCTTCTTCAACGTCGTCGATCTGGTCAACCGGCTCGAGGCAGAGACCCGCGCCGGTCGGCAGGGGCGCCTGGCCGACTATATGGGCCGCAAGGACGTCGTCGTGCTCGATGAACTGGGCTATCTGCCCTTCGCCCAGTCAGGAGGCCAGTTGCTGTTCCACCTGATCAGCCGCCTCTACGAGCAGACCTCGGTCATCGTCACCACCAACCTCACCTTCGGGGAATGGCCGTCCGTCTTCGGCGACGCCAAGATGACCACGGCGCTGCTCGACCGGCTCACCCATCACTGCGATATCGTCGAAACCGGCAACGACAGCTGGCGCTTCAAAAACCGTATCTGACATCCTGCCCCCGCGGGCCGGATAGCGCCGCAACCCTGACCAGCTCTGCCATCCGCCCCGCTCCACAGCCATCCAATAAGGGGGTCAATATTGGGCGCCGATAAGGGGTCAAAGTTCGGTGCCGATTGACAAAGGTAAGGTTTTAGTGCGCGACGAACCTATCGCGTCCATTATCCAAGAAGCATTGGAAGGGTTCGCGTCGGGACGCTTTCAATCGCAAGCAGAGGTCCGGCGCTTCATTGAGGGGCATCCAGGATACCCCACAAGCAAGCGGGGCATGGTGCGCAATACGCTTGTGCCAGAGCTTCTGACAAATCCAGTCTATGCAGGATACGTCGAGCGCCCGCAGTGGAGCATCTCGTTACGCCAAGGTCAGCATGAAGGTCTAATCAGCCTGGCCACGTTCCAACGCATTCAAGAGCGACTGAACAGCAAGGCGCGGATACCCATTCGCCCGGATATCAGCGCGGACTTTCCGCTGCGTGGGGCGGTCGCCTGCGGCTGTTGCGAGCGGCCAATGACCTCGTGCTGGTCAAAAAGCAAAACAGGCGTCAAACACGCTTATTATCTATGCGTGACGAAAGGCTGTGAACCAGGTCAAAATCCATTCGGCGCGACAAGCTGGAAGGTGATTTTAAAGGTCTTCTAGGTGATCTGACGCCCGCGCCAGCGCTGTTTTTACTGGTCCAGGACATGTTTCGCGATGCATGGGATCAGCGACTGACCCAAGCCCGCGCGATGGCGCTTAGCTATGAACGTGAAGTGGCGAGGGTTGAGAAGCAGATATCTGGCTTGCTTGACCGCATTGTGGAGGCCACGACTTCAACCGTTATGGGCGCATTTGAGCGCAAAATTAAGGTACTGGAACGCAGCAAGCTGGTGCTGGAAGAAAAACGCCAGAATGCAGGGCGTTCGCGAGGCACATTTGAGGAAATGTTCGAACTCGCCTTCGAATTTATCGCAAACCCTTCAAAATTATGGAGTTCTGGCAATCCTGCGCACCAAAAATTAGTCTTGAAATTGGCTTTCGCTGACCACCTGGTCTATGACCCGATTCAGGGCTTTCGAACCCCAAAAAAGTCTTTACCGTTCAATATGTTAGGAGGATTTATGATGCCGATTAGCAAAATGGCGGAGGGGATGGGCCTGACATCCAACCTTCTCCATTCCAAGTTCTATCAACCTGCTCGCCTCGGCACCTTTCTCCTATAGGCCTCTCGCGGAATGGGCTGGCTCGAACTCGCAGGAACAGAGGTGTTTGGCGCTGTTTTCGTTCCGTCCCGGCGAATGGGATCCCTCAGTAAGCGCAAGCCATTGAGTACGACCAGAACTGTTCCACCTTCGTGGCCGATCACGGCAAGTGGCAGGGGCAGTTCGAAAAATAGCCCGCCGGTGACGAGGATCGCCATGGCGCCCATGGCAAAGACGAGGTTTTGCCGAATAATTGTCGCTGCGTGGCGGGCAAGTCGATGCGCATCCGCCAGCCGTCCCATGTCCTCCGATAGCAGCGCCACGTCGGCAGCCTGCAATGCGACGTCCGACCCTGCCGCCCCCATGGCAATGCCAACATCGGCACGAGCCAGCGCCGCCGCATCGTTGACGCCATCACCGACAAATGCGATCTTCCCGTCCGCCGTCAGTTCGCTCACCATCCGCACCTTGTCTTCAGGCAGCATGTCGGCATGGATTTCCGTGGGCTTCAATCCAAGTTCAGCACCGATCCGCTGCGCGACGGGCAATCTGTCACCCGTCATCATAACGATGGTGGCGACCCCGCTTTGCCTCAATGCCGCAAGGGCGCGAACTGAGGTCGGGCGAATCTGGTCGGCAATCGTGACCGCCCCTAGCACCTGCGCGCCGCGCCCCAGATAAATGACGGTCTGAGTGTCAGCAGCCAGCGATTTCAAGGCGGGGTGGTCGATCGCAGCCTTCATCTGTGCAGCAAGGCGTGGATTGCCGGCCCAGACCTGCTCATCGCCCCACTCGCCGACAATGCCGGCGCTTGGTCGGGCTGCAACATTTACGACAATTGACGGTTCAATATCGCGATCTTCAGCTTCCTGCCGAATTGCCGCTGCGCTGTGATGCTCGGAATGGGCTTCAAGCCCTGCGAGCAACGACAGAAAGCCCTGCTCATCACCGTCAAGCGCGACAACCGCAGTGACGGTTGCCTTCCCGGTCGTCAACGTTCCAGTCTTGTCGAAGGCGAAAGTGTCGACGGCAGCGAGGGTTTCAAGTGCGCCGCCACCCTTGAACAACACACCGCCACGTGCGGCAGCAGAAAGGGCAGACAGAATTGCAGCAGGAACAGAAATGACAATGGCACAAGGACTGGCCGCCACCAGCAATGTCGCCGAGCGATAGAGTGCTTCTTCCCAGTCGCGCCCGAGCCAGTAGAAGGCAGCAAAGGCCAGGACAGCCCCTGCCATCACCGCGACCGTATAGCGTTGGCCGAACCAGGCGCTGAAGCGTTCGGACGGGGCCCTGGCCGCCTGCGCCTCCGTCACAAGGGCGATCATGCGGGCAATCGTGCTTTCCTCGACCGTCTTGGTCACTGCGACCTCAAGCACGCCATCGAGATTGACCGTTGCCTCAAAGACCTGTGCGCCAGGTTCCCTGGCGACCGGCATCGACTCGCCGGTAATGTTTGCTTCATCTAGAGAGCCGCGCCCGCTGACGATCAGACCGTCCACCGGCACGCGCGCGCCGGGCCGCAGCACCACGACATCGCCTACGCCAAGGTCGACTGCAGCAACTTCCGTCACTGAACCATCCGGTGCCTTTCGAAGGGCCGTTTCGGGTCGAAGTTCCATGAGTGCCTCGATGGCGCGGCGTGCCCGGCCGAGCGCCCGTTCCTCCAGCGTGGTGGAAATGCTGAACAGCGTCAGCAGAACCGCACCTTCAAAAGGAGCACCGACCACTGCCGCAGCGACGGCCGCAACCACCATCAGGAGGTCGATGTCGAGAACGCGCTCTTGCCACAAGGTGACGGCCGCCCGCCAGCCCACGGGCAGACCGCCAGCCAGATAAACAAGCGAAAGACCCGTCACGGAAGCGGATGCCGCAAGGGAGCCGTCCAGCGGCCATAGCGCTAGCGTTGCCAGCACCATTCCGAAGACGGTGAGCACCGTCAGCAAGGAAGAACGATCGATCTGCAACAGGCGTTTCACATCATCTCCTCGTGGCCGAGGCACGAGCCTCGGCATTCATGGGGTGGTTCTGCATTGATGAAGCGGGCCCGGCACGACCGTTTCCTTTCAGCAATGGCGCTTCCCTTGCCAATTCTCCGGCCAGGAAATCAAGAAATGCGCGAATCCGTGCCGTCTGACGCAGATCCTCATGGGTCAGAAGCCACAGATCGAGCGTGAAGTCTTCCGGCAGCGCGGCAACATGCACGAGATCGGGTTCGAGATCGGCAAGCCCACAAGGTAAAGGAGCCAATCCCATGCCAGCCTTTGTGGCGGCGATGGCAGCGGCGATCGAATTTGTCCGCAGCAGCGGCTGAGCCGCTGGCAAGAACGCGCTAAAGCGGCGCGTGAGCGCGGCGTGCTCGGTATCGAACCCGATCCAGTCATGCTGCTCCAGCCCGGTACCGCCCTTGCCGGCCAGATAGTTCTCGGAGCCGTAGATTGCGAAGACCAGCTGCCCGACACGGCGGCCGACCAGGGTTTCTGGTGGAGTGTTTCCAACCCGCAAGGCGATGTCGGCCTCGCGCCGGTTCAGGTTCAACGTTACATTGCCAACGATCAGTTCCACCTCAATGCCAGGATAAACGGTCCGGAAATTGGCAAGGTGGCGCGGCAGCAAACCAAAGGCCAGCATGTCAAGCGTGGTCACGCGGATCGTGCCGCTGAGGCGCAGATCCTGCCCGGTCACCTTGCGACTGAGGCTTGCAATCTCATCCTCGACCCGCAGCGCACCTTCGCGCATCTCCTCTCCCGCTTGGGTAAGCAGATAACCACTTGGCAGGCGTTCAAATAGACGAACTCCGAGCTGCGTCTCAAAGGCCCCAATGCGGCGAAATACGGTCGAGTGATTCACCCCGAGCCTTCTTGCAGCACCAGATAGCGACCCGGTCTTCGCGACTGCCAGGAAGTAGCGCAGGTCATCCCAATTTTGTGCCTTTGCATCCATGCAAGACGTCTTTGCTGCTTTTGCCAATCAAAATGCAGTCTCGCACAGACCATATCTGAAAGCGAGGGCCAGCATCACCCGTCTGGCCGAAGCTGAAAGGAGAAAGCCATGTCTCAAGCGATGAAAACCGTCCTGCGTAGCGACGAACTTTCCTGCCCGTCCTGCGTGCCGAAGATCGAGAAGGCGCTGAATGCCTTGCCGGGCGTCGAGAAGGCAGCTGTGCGTTTCAACACCGGCAAGATCGAGGTCGAGCACGATCCAAACCAGACGAACGTCGAAGCGCTGGTCGAGGCGGTCAGGAGCACTGGCTATGAGGCAAGACCATCGGCCTTCTGACCAACCCCACTCACCGGCCGCGTCGAAGAACCGCGCGGCCGGTTCATTTTGTGGAAGATGAAAAGGAGAGTTGAGATGAGCGGTGTCACAATGAAGATCAGAAACGCCTTCGCGCACCCGGCGCGCCGGCGCTTCTGGCTGACTGTGGGCAGTGGCGGACTGATCGCCACCGGTCTTCTTGCGCGCTATGGCTTTGGCATGATCGAGCTGTGGTCCGCCTTGATGGTCGCCGCCGCCCTACTGGCTGGTTCCGACATTGCCGTGCGCGCTTGGCGGGCGTTACGGGTCAAACATCTGAGCATCGAGCTCCTTGTCACCGTTGCTGCTGTCGGCGCACTGGTGATTGGCGAAGTCTGGGAATCGGCCGCCGTCACCTTCCTCTTCATGTTCGGTGCATGGCTCGAGGTGCGGACCATGGGTCAGACCCGCGGCGCATTGAAGGAACTGCTGGACGCCGCGCCTGCTACCGCCACCGTCCTGCGCAATGGTCAGCCGGTCGACATACCGGCCCATGAAGTGCAGCCGGGCGAGATCGTGCTGGCCAAGGCTGGCCAGCGCATCCCGGTCGACGGTGAGGTGACCGAGGGTACGGCCGCCGTCTCCGAGGCCGCCATCACCGGCGAGCCAATGCCGGCCGAGAAGGCACCTGGCAGCCACGTTCACGCCGGGACCATAGCGGAGAACGGTCTCCTGCGCATTCGCGCCACCAATGTCGGCGCAGACACCACGCTTGCGCGCATCATCCAGCGCGTCGAGGAAGCGCAGGAGGAAAAAGCGCCCAGCCAGCGCATGATCGAGCGCTTTGCGCAATGGTATACGCCGGCGATCATCGGGCTTGCAGTTTTGACCTTCGCCTTCACGCAGGACATCAGGCTGGCGCTGACCTTGCTGGTCGTCGGCTGCCCCGGTGCGCTGGTGATCTCGACGCCGGTGTCAATTGTCGCCGGAATCGGCCGGGCGGCAAGAAGCGGCATCCTGATCAAGGGCGGTCAGCATCTGGAAAGTGCCGGACGGATCGACACGCTGGCGCTCGACAAGACCGGCACCCTGACGGAAGGCAAGCCACGCCTGGCAACGGTGATCGCGCTAGAAGGCATGGGCGAGGACGAGTTGCTGCGCCTTGCCGCTACTGCCGAAGCTGGATCGGACCATCCACTTGGCCGCCCCATCGTCGTAGCTGCTCGCAAGCAAGGGCCGTTGCTGACGCCTGAAGCCCTGGACGAACATGCCGGAATGGGCATCAGCGCCCGCATCGAGGGGCGTGATATCGCCGCCGGCAACCGTCGCCTAATGGAAAGGCTTGGCATCCCGCTCGGCACGGAGGGCGAAGCCGGGCTGGAACAGCTGCTCAAGGCCGGCCAGACGCCGATCCTGGTTGCAGCGGACGGCAGGCTAATCGGCCTGCTGGGCATGTCGGACATGGCTCGCGAAGGTGCGAAGGACGCCATTGCCCGCTTGCGCGAGATTGGCATCAGGCGCGTCGTCATGCTGACCGGCGACCAAGAGGGCGCGGCAAAGGCCATTGCCCGCGAGGTCGGCATTGACGAGGTTCATGCCGGCCTGATGCCGGAGGACAAGCTGGAACTGATCCGCAAGATGAAGGCCGAGGGCGCCCATGTCGCCATGGTCGGCGACGGCATCAATGATGCGCCCGCCCTTGCGGCTGCGGATACCAGCATCGCCATGGGTGCCGCGGGCAGCGATGTTGCCATCGAGACCGCCGATATTGCGCTCCTCAACGATGATCTCGGCAAGATCCCCGAGGCCATGGCGATCTCGCGTGCGACACTTGGCAATATGCGCCAGAATCTGGTGATCGCTCTGGTGACCGTTGCCGGACTGCTGGCCGGTGTGTTCTCGGGCGACATTCATATGGCGGGCGGCATGCTGGTGCATCAGTTGTCGGTGCTGATCGTCATCGCCAATGGCATGCGGCTGCTGCGGGTGCCGAAGGCGGCCCGGCGCGCGGCCATCAGTCGGGAAACGCAGGCGTCCGCCGCAACGGTAGTCAGGGCTAGAACCTAACTGTGTTCATGACGAGTCTCCCCGCGCCCACCGGCGCGGGGATGGAACTTTCGATAAGGTACAAAAAGCGGCAGCAATGATTTGACGGAGATGCGGACATGAATACTCACTCCCACGAACAACCCTGGGACGAGGTTCTTCAGTTCTGGTTCCCCGAGGGACGCTTCGCGGCAATCGCATCGAACGCCCACCGGGAACACTGGTTCTGGCGGATGCGAGGCGGCGCGGACCGCGAGGTCATCGCCCGCTTTTCAGACATGACCGCACAAGCTGCGGCTGGCAATCTCAATCACTGGGCCACCGATCCTGAGGGAAGGCTCGCACTCATCATATTGCTGGATCAATTTTCGCGCTCGGTCTGGCGCGGTTCCCCACGCGCCTTCGCACAGGACCCGGCGGCGCTGGAGCTTTCGCTGGATGGGTTGGTGAATGGTCATTACGCCGCCCTGCCAACCCCATGGTTCAAGATCGTTCACGGCCTGCCGCTCGGTCATTGCGAAGGGCCGGATCACCTTGCACGCATCAATCGCCTCATCGGGCTGCGCAAGGAGATCGCTGCAGAAGCACCAGAGCCATTACAGCCGATCTACCAATCACTGGTGAAACAGGCACGGGACGTAAAAGAAGTGATCGAAGCTTTCGGTCGTCACCCTCATCGCAATCGCGTTCTTGGCCGCAGATCCACCGAGGCGGAAGACGTGTATCTTGAAAAAGGCAGTTTCCCGCACGAACGGGCGTTCCAGCGCTGAAGCGATTGCTCTTGACCTTCCAGCGCTTGGAAGGTGCACCGTCTTCCATAACGATTTTCGGATGACTGGATCGAAACCCGACCCGACGAGCGGTACAAGCAGATTACCGCGCGCCTTACCGGGATCGTTCGCTCGACGTCCGAGGGGTCGCCCACAAGGTTTGAACCGCCCCGGGTTTGCCGGAGGCTCCAACTTCCAAAAAGGATGGAGCCATGACGAGCAAAACGACGAACAAGTTTTCCCCTGAGGTGCGCGAGCGTGCCGTGCGGATGGTGTTGGATCACGAAGCTGATCATTCCTCCCGCTGGACTGCCTGCCAGTCGATTTCCGCCAAGATCGGCTGTGCGACGCACACGCTGCTGGATTGGGTGAAGAAAGCCGAGATCGATGCCGGCAAGCGGGCCGGTTTGTCGACGGATATGGCGGCGAAGATGAAGGCTCTTGAGCGGGAGAACCGGGAGCTTCGGCAGGCCAACGAGATTCTGCGCAAGGCGAGCGCTTATTTTGCCCAGGCGGAGCTCGACCGCCCATTCAAACGATGATCTCGTTCATTGACGATCACCGCGAGGCGCATGGGGTCGAGCCGATCTGCAAGGTGCTGCCGATCGCCCCATCGACCTACCACGATCATGTCGCCAAGCGCGCTGATCCCGCGAAGCTGTCGGCGCGGGCGAAGCGGGACCTGGAGCTCAAACCGGAGATCGAGCGCGTCTTCGCAGAGAACTTCGAGGTCCAAGGGCCAGCACACCATGGTCGCGGCCGCGATCCGGCAGGCCTTCATCCAGCCCGACCAAGACAATGCCGTGCAGACCTGGCGGCATGTCGCCGACCAGCTTCGGGCCAGATGGCCCAAGCTGGGAGCCTTCATGGACGACGCCGAAGCTGATGTGCTCGCCTACATGGTGTTCCCATCCCAGCACAGAACGAAGTTGCACAGCACGAATCCGCTGGAACGTCTGAACAAGGAGGTGAAGCGCCGCGCCGATGTGGTCGGCATCTTCCCCAACGAGGACAGCATCATCCGCCTGATCGGAGCCGTCCTGCTCGAGGCCAATGACGAGTGGCAGCTTCAGCACCGATACATGCAGGTCGAGGCCATGGCCGACCTCAACACTCCAGCAGTCGAGGAGGAGAAGACGCTTCAGATTACACCAAGAGCCGCCTGATCATGACAGCCCGGAACCACACCCGAAATTACACCACGTTGACGGACGCTACCCAATCGACCGTCCATATCACGGTGGAGTCGCACCCTGTCCCTCGGGCACCCAAACCACCATCGAGCCTTGCTCGCGGTTTGCCCAGAGGAAATAGGGAATTGCGGTGAGCGTTGAGGCCGTTTCCTTGGGCGGTGCAGTTCGATAAAGCTGGTTAAACTCACTCTCGTCGATGGCAGTGGCGTCGGCCTTGAGAGCGACAATGCCGTCAAAGAGGTCCAACTTTTCGGCGCGCAATTCTGACGTGCGTGGCAATTTCAGACGTTGCACCCGCCCCCCTGGGTTATCGACTTCTTCGAGACAATAAACCAGAGGCCCGCGCTTCAGCGCGACGCGGCCGGCATCCATGATGACGCCCGGATGGGCGTAAAGGCGCTCGGGCGGCATAGGCAGATCAAGGGTGATCTTGTCCTCCTTCTGCCAAGTCCGGTGGATGGTCAGGTAACCGCTTTCGGTTGCCGCGACATCGACAGCCTGGCCGTTGACCGCAACCTTTGGGCCCCTGCACCAGGACGGAATGCGCAGTTTGATGTCGAACGCGGCGGGCGTTTCCGGATCGATATGGATTGCGATGTCGCCGGACCATGGATAGGTCGACACTTCGCGCAGACTGACCCGGGTTCCGGCAATTTCAACGTCCGAAGCAATGCCACCATAAAGGTGGAATGCGACACCATTGGGTGCAGTCGAAAGGAAATACTGCCCCACGGACGCAACCAGACGCGACACGTTCATGGTGCAGCAGGGGCAAGTATGCCATTCCCAACGGGTCGGCGTGCCGTCGCTTTCCAGCGGATTGGCGTAGAAATAATGCTCGCCATCGCGGCTGAGACCCGAAAGCGCGCCGTTGAACATGGCGAGTTCAAGAATGTCGCCATATTTGCCGTCGAGATCGAGATGCAGCATGCGCTGCGCCCAGAAGATTAACGCCACCGACGCGCAGGTTTCGGCATAGGCCGTCTGGTTGGGCAGGTCGAAGTCGTGGGTAAAACCTTCATTATGCGCCGAGGGGCCGAGACCTGCGGTCACATACATCTTGGTTTCCATGACGTCGTCCCAGAGGACCTCGCAGGCACGCTTGAGACTCTCATCCTCGAGCTTGGCGGCCAGATCCGCCATCGCGGTATACAGATACATGGCGCGCACGGCATGGCCGACCACCTTGTCCTGCTCACGCACCGGCTTGTGTGACTGCGAATATTCGTAATTCGGAAAGACATAAGGCTGACGCTTGTCGCCGCTGCCTTCGCGCTGCTCGCGCTCGATGTCGAAATAGTGCGGCTTCTGGTTCCCGCGCTCATTGATCATATAGGTCGCGAAATCGAGATGTTTGCGCTCACCGGTCAGGTAGTAGAGCTTCATCAGCGCCAGCTCGATTTCCTCGTGGCCGTCATAACCGCGGCGCTGGCCGGGACCGGTGCCGAAAGTGGCGTAGATATGGTCGAGATAGCGCTCCATCACATCAAGGAAGCGCCGACGCCCGGTGACCTGGAAATAGGCCACGGCCCCTTCGAGCAGATGCCCGGCATTATACATTTCGTGGTTATCACGCAGATTGGTCCAGCGCTTGTCGGGCTCGCGACCCAGATACCAGCAATTGAGATAGCCATCCGGCGCCTGGGCCTTTTCCAGATCATCGATGGCAGCCTCGATCTTGGTCTCGATTTCGGCGTCGCGGCGATGGGCCAAGGCATAGCTGGCCGCCTCGATCCATTTGCCCACATCGCTGTCCCAGAACACCTGCACGGTAAAGCCGTTTGAGTGGCGGGGAAAGCGTAGCGGAGGCGGTGGATTGGGGAGTTTGAGGGAGTCGAGAATGCCGTATTCGGTCAGCTTTTTATGCTGGCTGGGCACGGTGCGATGGAGGACGGTATCGAGCCGCTCGTGCCAGAACTGGCCTTCGAGCTTGACCTGTGGAAAGGGAACGGGAGCATAACGGGACATGGGTGTGCCTTAGAGTGCGATGCCGGTTTTGGGATCGAAGAGATGGACGCGGGACGGGTCGATGCTGAGACCGACACGATCGCCCGAGGCGAGTTGTGTGCGTTCCGATTGGAGCAACTGGAAATTTCCGTCGCGTGAGGTGAGGTAGGTGGCCGATCCGGTGGATTCGACGGCGCCGATCTCGAGATGAAAAGTGGCCTGGTCTGCCTGAACCAGCAGGTGCTCCGGACGGACACCCGCGACCACCGGCCGTCCGGGCTCGATAGTGCGGGCCAGCGGGATCGTGCCGCCACCATCGAGGTCCACGGTATTACCGCTTTCCGCAAGGCAGCCGGGCAGAAAGTTCATGGCCGGTGAGCCGATGAACCCGGCGACGAACCGATTGACCGGCTTGTCGTAGAGATCGAGCGGGCGGCCCTGCTGCTCGATGATCCCGGCGCGCATTACCACGACCCAGTCAGCCATGGTCATGGCTTCGATCTGATCGTGCGTGACATAGACCGAGGTGGCGCCAAGGCGATCATGCAGGGCTCGGATTTCCTTGCGCATCTGCACGCGCAAGGCGGCATCGAGGTTGGATAGGGGTTCGTCGAACAGGAAGGCCTTGGGGTTGCGGATAATGGCTCGGCCCATGGCCACACGCTGCCTCTGCCCTCCTGAAAGCTGGCGCGGATAACGCGCCAAGAGCTCAGAAAGACCTGTAGTGGCCGCCACTTCGACCGCCTTCCGCTTCGCTTCGGCCCTGTTCACACCATGCAGCCGCAGCGAATAGGTGAGGTTTTCCTCCACCGTCATATGCGGGTAAAGTGCGTAGGATTGGAACACCATGGCGATGTTGCGGTGTCGCGGCGGCACGCCTGTCATCTCCTTGCCGGCAATGGACATGCGGCCCGACGTGATGGTCTCCAATCCGGCAATGGAGCGCAGGAGTGTAGACTTGCCGCAGCCCGATGGCCCGACCAGGGCAACGAAGCTCCCCTTGTCGATCGTCAGCGACACATTCTTGAGCGCATGGAAGCTGCCATAGTGCTTGTCGATATCGACAAGCTCAATCTGTGCGGTCATTTCAGGGCTCCCGAGGTAAGGCCGGACACAATGCGGCGCTGCAGGATGACGAAGACAAGGAGGATCGGCGTCACGTAGATGGCGGAGTAAGCCATGATGCCGTTCCAGTCGGTCGAGTTGGGGCCCAGGAAACCGCTGAGGCCAACGCTGGCGGGCTGCAGGGCGGGGCTTTGGATGATCGACTTGGAATAGATGTATTCGCCGAAGGCGCTCATGAAGGTGAGGATGGCGCAGACCAGGATGCCATTGCGTGCCAAAGGCAGGACAATGTTGAAAAAGGCGCCGACGCGGGAATTGCCGTCAACCAGGGCCGCTTCTTCGAGTTCGCGCGGGACACTCATGAAAGTGGCCCTGACCAGAACAACAAAGAAGGGCATGGCCTTTGCAGCAGCGGCAAGGACCACCGCTGTGCGGGGGAAGTTGAGCAGGCCGATCTGGTTGAAGCCGACGAACAGCGGCGTCACCATGACCGAGGCCGGCAGGACCTGCAGCATGAGCACGCAGAACAGTCCAACATCGATCCACACATTTCGGTATCGCGCCAGCACGTAGGCACAACCCGTGCCCAGGATGACCGTGAGGGCGGTAATGCCTCCGGCAATGATGACCGAGTTGAGAAGGAAGACCGGCATGGTGCGCCGTGTCCAGGTTTCCGGATAGATGTCGGCATTGGGGGCACTGGGCCATAAGGTAGGCGGATTAGCGAAGATTTCAGAGCCCGTCTTCAGGCTGGTCACATACATCCAATAGAGCGGGAACAGATAGACGGCGGCCAGTGCCAGTGCGACGACCAGCAGAAACCAGGGCGTATAGGTCTTGGTCATCCGCGCACCTCATGGCGGGTCGAGCGCACATAGATGATGGACGCCAGGAACACGAGCAGGAACATCATGACGGACACTGTCGCGCCCTTGGCAAAGTCATAGAGCTTGAAACTCAACTGCCAGGACCAGAAGCCTGCTACGTTTGATGAATTGGCGGGACCGCCCTCCGTCAGCGCCGGGAACAGGTCGAATTGCTGCAGCGTACCGATCAGGCCAAGCGACAGCACAGCGCCAATGGTGGAGCGCATCATCGGCAGGGTGATCGTCCAGAATCGTTGGAAGGCATTGGCGCCATCAAGCTCGGCGGCCTCGTAGAGGTCACGTGGAATAGCCGCCAGTCCCACCGAGAGCAGCAACATGTTGAAGGCCAGACCCAGCCAGATATTGGCGATGATCACGGCCCAGATGGAAAAGTTCGGGTCCGATTTCCAGAATATGTTGGACTGGATGATGCCCAGATTTTTGAGGATGACATTGAGCACGCCAAAGTCACCGGCCAGGATCCAACTCCAGATGGCGCCGACGACCAGGCCTGGCATGACCCAGGACACGAGGAAGAGGCCACGAATGGTGGCTGCGCCCGGGAAATTCTGGGCGAAAAACAGGGCAAGGGCGAAACCAAGAACGAATTGGCCACTCATGGAGCCAAATACGAAAATCAAGGTGTTGCGCGTGACCAGCCAGAATTCTGACTGCTGCACCACGGCTACATAATTGTCGAAGCCGACAAAGGGCCGGAACAAAACACCCAGAGTGAACATGTCCACCTGCTGGAAGCTCATCAGCACATTATAGACAAGCGGGGCGCCTGCAAGAGCGAGCAAAAAGAGCAAGGCCGCGCCGACAAGCAGAATATCGAAGCCCACCCCGTCGCGCAGGGTGTTGAAAAATCGTGTCACCGGACCCTCCAGCGCAATTGAAGAAGATGCCGGCCGGAGCGCACCCCGGCCGGTCAGTCCGGGAGGATTACTTCTTGATGATCGTGTCGATGCTTGCCTGAGCCTGGCTCAGCGCCTGATCCGGCGTCATCTGACCGGTGAGTGCTGCCTGCTCGGCATCATAGATGGCCTTGGAGATTTTCTGCCATTCCGGGTGCGGACCGCGCGGCTGGGCGTATTTAAGCTGCTCCTGGAACACCGCGAGTGCGGCATCCTTCTTGGCAATGCCCGAGGCTGGGAGCTCGACGTCTCCGCGGGTCGGCAAGTAGCCGAATTCCGGGAACAATCGATCATCCTGGCTGACAAAATATTCAAGCACCTTGAAGGCCTCTTCGGGATGCTTGGTTGTCGACATTATGCCCAGGTTGAAGCCACCGAGAGCCGAAGAGCGCGCATCGCCCTCGCCGAAGGTCGGCAGGAGGGTCACGCCCCAATCAAAATCAGCGTCTTCGACCATGCGGTCGATTTCCCACGGGCCGGAAATGGCCATGGCAGCATTGCCCGAGTTGAACGTGCCGGTAGAATCCCACTGTCCGAGCGAGAGCACGTCCTGGCTCAGTACGCCGTCGTCAATCATGCCCTTGACCATGGAGAGCCAATTGCGGGCACCTTCGGTGTTGACGTTTTCATAGCCGCCGCCGGACATCTGGATGACGGGTAGGAACTGGAACGTGCCTTCCTCATTGCCACGCGCGGACAGTGTCGCGCCGTATACGCCTGTGTCGGGATTGGAGAGCTTGCGAGCATATTCCTCGAACTCAGCCCAGGTTTGTGGCGGGTTCTCAATGCCGGCGGCTGCAAACATGTCCTTGTTGTAGAACACGCCGATCGTGTCGGTATATTTGCCCACGCCATAGAGGCGTCCATCCCAGCTCACCGAATTGAGCGGACCTTCGAAATAGACGTCAGGATTGATGATGTCGCTGTTGGCGGCCATGTCGGTGATGTCGAGGAAAGCGCCGCGAGACGAGAAGAGCGCGAAATCCGGATTGTCCAGGCTGACAATGTCCGGGGCATTGCCAGTCGCATAGGCGCGGAGCGTCTCGTTGACGATCTCGTCAAACTGCAGGATCCGGTAGTCAACCTTAATTCCGTTGTCCATCGCGTCGAACTCGGCCGAGAACGTATCGGACGGGCCAACCTGATTGGCACCGTCAATCGACCAGACGGTGATTGTGACGTCTTCCTGTGCCTGTACCGTTGTGGCTGCGACCAATGTGCCAAAAGCGAGACCGGCCAATAGACCGTGCTTGGTGAACTGCATTATATCCTCCCTTGCGGCCTCGGCCGCGCTGCGCCGCTTGGGTTTCCTCTTCCCTTGCGGCTATTTCCTCGCTGCTACGGGCACGCCAATGCCTGTAGCAGCACTCCTCAGGTCTCCTGCTGCACCTCCAGCTTGCCTGCGACGGGCACTGTACCCCCACAGGATTGGCGCACCACGAGCTTGCACGGCAGCGTGCGGATGCCCGGCTCGACTGGCTTGCCTTCGGCAAGATCCAGGATCAGGCGTCCGGCTTCGCGGCCGAGTTCCTTGAGATTCATGTCAATGGTGGTAAGCGGCGGTCGCGTTGCCGCGGCGACAATTTCCCAATTGTCGAAGCCGATGACCGATACGGCGCCCGGCACCGACACGCCGCGCTCGCGCAGCGCATCGATGACCCCGCGCGCGATCTGGTCATTGCCGCAAAAAATACCATCTGGAGGGTTTGGAGTGCCCCAGAGCCGGGTGACGGCCTCATGCCCCCATGCTTCGGACCAGGGACCGTGGAACACCGGGGTTGCGGACCCCGCGACGGCGTGGAATGCGTCCGCACGCGTTCTTACCGAGGCAAAGCTCTCCGGGCCGGTGACATGGACAAGCCGGCGTCGTCCGATGGCGGCCAGATGCTGCGTAGCCTCGCGCGCGCCCTGCGCGTCGTCGGAGACGAGAGTGACTGCGTCTTCGGGGCCCTGGGTGAAGGCATAGACCACAGGCACCGGGAGGCCCGAAAGGTCAATCGGCAGGCGGCGGTCGATGCGCTTGCCCGTGGCGATGATCCCGTCCACTTGCTTGTCAAGCATGGCATTGACATGCACCTCCCCGAGCGCCGCGTCGTCTTCAATGCCACAAAGGAAGACCGAAACGCCCTGATCCACCAGGGCCTCGTTGATGCCTGCCATGACCGGCAGGGTGAAGCGGCCATAGGTGTCGTCGGTCAGGAGGCCCACAGTGAAGCTGCGGTTCTGGGTCAGCGCCCGCGCCATCGCATTGGGGCGGAAACCCAGCGCCGCCGCTGTCTGCTTGACCCGCAGGCGTGTCGCCTCGGTCATTCGTCCGGTATCGTTGAGCGCTTTCGAAGCCGTGGCCACGCTGACGCCAGCAACGCGGGCGACATCGTAGATGCGAATGCGCTCTGCCTTGGCCAAGTCAGCGTACCTCACTGGTAAACCCTTTTCTCACCCTTGATAAAACGGTTTCTCAATTACGGTCAATAGTCATACTTATATATTCACGTAGGTACCGCCGCGGGCCGCCTTGAGGTGGTTCAGAGCATGCATCTGCCCGGTCATCTCTAGTGCATCGCGATAGACAGGATCGTGCCAGCCCTCGATGTCGATTGAGCCGGACCAGCCCGCGAGGCGAAGTTCGGAGATGATGTTGGTCCAATTGCTGTCGCCGAAACCGGGCGTCCGCATGAACACAAACTTCTCCTTGCCGAAAATGCCGTGTTCCTTGATCACGTCCCAGCGGATGGTCGCATCCTTGCCGTGCACGTGAAAGAACTTGTGTGCCCATTTGCGGATCTGCGGCAGTGGGTCGATGAGGTAGACCATCTGGTGGCAGGGCTCCCATTCAAGCCCGATATTGTCGTCCGGCGTCTCGTTGAACATCAGCTCCCAGGCATCGGGATTGTGAGCGATATTCCAGTCGCCAGTCTGCCAATTGCCATCCATGGCGCAGTTCTCGAAGGCGATTTTGACACCCTTGTCGGCAGCGCGCTTGGCCAGTTCCGACCAGACCTTTTTGTATTGCGGCAGGCTTTCGGGTAGCGGTCTGTTGCGAATGCGGCCGGTAAAGCCTGCCACGCAGGTCGCGCCGAAATGATGGGCATTGTCGATGCAATCTTTCCAGCCCTGCAGGGTCTGGCGATCAATTTCCTGGTCTTCGAGCGGATTGCCGAACATGCCGAGGGTCGAGATGGTGATATCGCGGTCGCCGATGGCGTCCAGACAGCGCTTGCCCAGTTCGGCAATGTCCTGACCATTGGTGGTCTGCCAGAAGAAGGGCTCGAAGCTTTCAAACCCGGCATCGGCGATTTCGCCGATGCGCTCGGCAGCCCTGCCTGCGGAGGCCGAAATCATCGTGCCGATGCGAATGAATTTGGCAGGATCGCTCATCTTGGAAAAAGTCCTCAAACTGAAATGGTGACGCGCTGGCCGGTCCGAGCGCTTTCTATTGCGGCAAGAACCATGGCGAGGCTGTTGATATTGTCGCTGCCGGCCGTTTCCGGCGCGCGCCCGGATTCGATGGCCGACAGGAATTCCGCGATGACGCTGGCATGACCATGGGTCTGGTCTTCATCGGCCGGTGAAGGGATCTCAATGTCCTTGAGATCGCGGAAGAAGCCGGTCTCGCCTGCAACCACACGCGCCTCGAAACGATCCTCGCCGTCCCAGATCAGCGTGCCGTTGGTGCCGATGATGCGCCAGACACTTTCCCAACTGGTATTGGCGCCTTCGGCAGCCCAGGAGCCGCGATAGTTGAAGACAATATCATCCTCGAATTCGAAGATCGCGTTGGCCGCGGCCCCATGGCGATACCAGGAACCGCGCGGATTGGTTTCGAGGCAATAGACGGCGCGCGGCGCCTTGCCGGCCATGAAGCGGGCAGCATCAAGCGTGTGGATGGCCATGTCGAGCAGCAGGACATTGTCCATATCTTCGCGGAAGCCGCCAAAATGCGCACCGATGAAAAAGTCGCAATTGAGGCTGGTGATCTCACCTAGCGCGCCGCTTTCTATAAGACGACGAATACGTCGGATGCCGGAAATGAAGCGGCGGTTCTGCACCACGGCATGCACTCTTCCGGCGGCCTTGGCATGAGCAACCATCGCCTTAGCGGCTGCAAGAGTGGTGGCCATGGGCTTTTCGGTCAGCACGTGGCAACCATAGCGCAGCCCGGTTTCGACCAGGTCGGCGCGAGCCGCTGGCACCACAACATCGAAGAGAAGGTCGGGCTTTGTTTGGGAGAGGACGGCATCCAGGACTGTGCCGATGAGTGCATCCTGAAGGCCGAATTCGGCAGCGCGTGCCTCAACCTTGGCCCGATCCAGATCGACCAGCCCGACGATGTTCACGCGCCCCTTGAGCAGCGGATGCTCGCAAAGCGCCGACAGCCAGCCCTTGGACATGGCTCCGCATCCGGCGAGAACCGCAGAATAGACCAAGATTTCCTCCCACTGGACTTTGCGCGCCCCTGCCGTCTTTTGCGACCTTGGGCAGTCAGTCTCGTAAACGTTTACGACGCTATATTTACAGCCTTGCTGCTGTCAATAGAATTTCGTAAACGTTTTCGGATGCAGCTTGCCGCCGTAGAAGGGAAGAATAAAATGGTCGGCATCAGGGACTTGGCGCAGCGGTTGAACCTCTCGATCGGCACGGTCTCGCGGGCGCTCAACGGTAAGCCGGACGTCAACGAGGAGACACGCAAGCGCGTTTTAGATGCCGCCGACGCGATGGGTTATGTGCCCAATCAGGCGGGCCGGGCCTTGCGCAAAGGCTCGACGGGCGTGGTCGGCTTCATGATGCAGACTGGTTCTGAAATCACTGGCGAGGGCGACATGTTCTTCATGAGTGTCTTCGACGGCGTTCAGACCGTCTTTGCTCGGCATCAGCTCGACCTTGTCGCCTTGCTCTGCTCATCCCAGGAAGATCCGGACGCCTATCTTCATCGGGTGGTGGCCCGCGGCTTTGCCGATGCACTGATCATTTCTGCCACTAAACGCGAAGACCACCGGATCGATTTCCTCGCCAATCGGAAAATTCCGTTTATCGCACTGGGCCGTTCCGAGACCGACGCCGGCCACCCCTGGCTTGACCTCGACTTCGAGGGCATGGCCGAAACGGGTATCACCCGATTGGTCGAGAAAGGTCACCGTCGCATTGGCATCTTTGCTCCGCTCGACGACGCTAATCTCGGCTTCATACTCATAAGTGCCTATCGCGACGTACTGAACCGGCATGGTATTGACTTCGACCCCGACCTCGTATTTCGCGGCTATCCCAACGAGCGTGGCGGTCATGCCATTGCCCATGCGATCGCAGCAATGCCGAAGGAACGGCGACCAACCGGCTTCCTGCTGGCCAACGAAGCCCTGTCACTCGGCCTCTACAATGGCCTTTATGAAGTTGGTCTACCGCCGGGCCAGGCTATCGCGGTCATTGGCCGCGATAGCCCGCAGGCGCATTTCCTAGTTCCTAAACTGACCTGCTTCACGTTGTCTCTGCGAGAACTCGGTATCGCACTGGCGGAATCACTCTTGGCGACCGTGCCTGGCTATGAGCAACTATATCCGCTCGGCACCGTCCGCCGGGTCGTTCCACTCGAACTGTTTGAGGGCCAAAGTGACAGGAACCGCGGGGGCGCATAAGGGGGTGAACTTCAGTGCCGATTGACACGCTATCGTCATGAGTGCCCGAGATGTGGTGCTCTGGTCATCAGCGTGAACATGCCCAATGGTGGCTGGGCGCACTTCGAGGGCGCGAAAGGTTTGTCGCGCATCAAGCACCCATGTCTGCACCTCGGCGAGGGGCTGTCAAAGAAGCACGACGCCGATACGCCCGATTTGTTTGCTGCGGTACTGCGAAGGTAGTCCTTGACCACAGCTGCAATCGATGGCCGCGAAATACCGCCACTGACAGAGGCTGGGTTTCGTAACCTGTTCAACGTGACGATCAGGTCCCATCCTGAAATTGGCTGATCGTTACCTTGTTGTCTCTGCCTGTAACCGAAAGCCTCAAGTTCGCCCCGCTGGCGTCTGCTCGTCCATGCATCATGGGGGGGGAAGGTGAGTGTTTTCTCACCTTCAACGTGTCCAGTAGTGGTCAGGCACGTTGATTATGGTTCGTTGTCGTCTAGCATGTTCCTGTCATGCAGCACTCTCATTCCGAGCTCGTCGAAATCGCCAAAGCGCGCCTGGTCGATCTGGGCGCGTTGGTAGGTCGGGTTGACTTGCCAGCGCTGGAACGCAGAGTGGCCGATCTGCTCGAGCATCTCGAGGAACTCTGCCAGGAATTTGATCATGACAAGCCCCCTCATTCTGGACAAGGTCAAAGTCTTTCCAGCGTTGACCTCGCAAACGCCTGGCGGCGGGGACTAGCGCCTGATGGAGCCAGTGCTCTTCCGAGTCACGCATACCTTGAGAAGCTTGAGGAGCTTGGTCGCCGATGCTCTGCAGACCCGGCAGCGTTCGACGCCCTTGCTTTTCATGCAGCAGCAAGAATTGCGGAAGATCAGCGTTTGTCCGTTCCGCTCCGTCGGTTCGTATGCGACCACCTGGGTGGCAAGCTGATGCGTCCCCGTCCACCTGGACGAACGCGGAAAACTGTTCTGTCTGACCTGATGCTCGCTCAGGTTGTAGCAGAGTTGGTCGAGAAGCATGGCATCAAGGCCGTTGGCAATGTAGCTTCCGAGAATGAAGGAAGTGCGTGCGCAATTGTGGCGCAGGCCATGAAGGAACTCGGTCAGCCGCCGCGCTCATTTTCGGCAGTCGAGAAGGCATGGTTTGCGTCCAGGCGTGGCAAGCGCGATTGAGCGTTTCATGAGCTGATGCGGCCGCCAACCATGGGGTCTGCCATGCACCGTTACTTTTCGTGAACTTCCTCATTTCAGCCCTGCCTGTTCTGCTCTCTCGTACTTATCCTGTCCCGATCAGCTCTGCTCCTGTTGGGCCCTGACTGGAGTGGACCCCATTTGACCGGACAGTCGGCGGTTTGGTTTAAGCACTGAGGCGCAGGAACTCGCGTGGTGAGCGGTACTTGAGCCCGGAGTGCGGGTGGACCTCACAGTAATCGTCGATCCATTCGGGCAGCAAGGCCAGGATGGTCTCGGCGTCAGGAAGGATGACGGTGGAGGCATAGTCCCTTTTCAGGGTTTTGACGAAGGCCTCGGACATGCCATTGCTTTGCGGGCTTCGTACCGGGGTAAAGAGCAGGTCAATGCCCAGTGCCGCGGCCACCTGTGCGGTCTGCCTGGCGATATAGGCACTGCCATTGTCCGAGAGCCATTCCAACCGGTGTGGAACCTTGAGTGCCTGGAAGCGGCGTTCAACGGCCGCGATCATCAGATCACAGACCATTTCGCCGGAGATGCCGGCATTGGCCGCAGCCGACCAGGCGATGATCTCCCGGTCACAGGCGTCGATGACGAAGACGATGCGCACCACCTCGCCATTGCGGGCATGGATCTCGAGATGATCGGAACACCAGCGGATATTGGAGCGCAAAGCAACAACGACACCGTCATGGGTCCGCGCGGGCCGCAGCGCCGTGTTCTTTTGAAGGGTGAGCCCGTTCTGCTGCATGACCCTGAGGACGCGCTTGGTGTTGACGGTGGGCTTGCCCTCTTTGCGCCGCTGCCGGTTGAGCAATGCCGTCACGCGGCGATAGCCATAGGTGGGGCGCTGGTCATCGGAACTCTTGGACATAGTCGTACTCATGGGCGCATGCCTATGCCTTATCGGCTAGGCCGCCTGTCCGGTCAAAATGGGGTGCGTTCCAATGACAAGCTGTATCGGCAGCAACTCGCCCTCTTGAAGGGTGCGAACCTGCTCCGCAAGACACGCAAGAAACGCCCCCTGATTTACTGCGTGTGACAGCCCCGGTCCGATCCAGTTACGTCCGTTGGTGAACGATCCGACTGGAAGTAATTCGACAATGACCGATGAGATCTGGCGGCTCCGCCGCGTCATGGCGGTAATCGGGATGAGCCGGAGCTGGCTCTACGAGGAAGTCGCGGCTGGCCGTTTCCCCGCTCCCCTGCAGCTTGGCCAACGCGCCATCGGCTGGCGCCGCTCGGAGGTGGAAAACTGGTTGGGGGGCCGTGTCCGCAAGGAGGGCAATCGATGAGTCAGGAAGCGTTGATCTGGCTTAACGGACTGCCTAAAGGCGAAGTGCGGCTCAAGCCAACCGCCAGACGTCTTCTCGAATGCCTGGCACTGCATCACCGCCATGAGACAGGGTGTTACATCTCGCAGGCGCGTTTGGCCAATGAAGCGGTGGTGTCGAGGGGCACCGTCAACAACTGCCTGAACATCCTCGAACGTGAGGGGCTTATTGCACGTGAGCGCAGAGGTTCACCGGCGCGAGGCGTGATGCAGACTACGCGCTATCACTTTCCCTTCGAATGTCAATCGGCACCGAACTTTGACCCCTTATCGGCGCCCAATATTGACCCCCTTATTGGATGGCTGTGGAGCGGGGCGGATGGCAGAGCTGGTCAGGGTTGCGGCGCTATCCGGCCCGCGGGGGCAGGATGTCAGATACGGTTTTTGAAGCGCCAGCTGTCGTTGCCGGTTTCGACGATATCGCAGTGATGGGTGAGCCGGTCGAGCAGCGCCGTGGTCATCTTGGCGTCGCCGAAGACGGACGGCCATTCCCCGAAGGTGAGGTTGGTGGTGACGATGACCGAGGTCTGCTCGTAGAGGCGGCTGATCAGGTGGAACAGCAACTGGCCTCCTGACTGGGCGAAGGGCAGATAGCCCAGTTCATCGAGCACGACGACGTCCTTGCGGCCCATATAGTCGGCCAGGCGCCCCTGCCGACCGGCGCGGGTCTCTGCCTCGAGCCGGTTGACCAGATCGACGACGTTGAAGAAGCGGCCTCGCGCGCCGTTGCGGATGCAGGCCCGGGCAATGGCGATCGCCAGATGGGTCTTGCCAGTTCCGGTACCACCGACCAGCACCAGGTTACGCTGCATGGCCAGGAAGTTGCCGGCGGCCAGATCGCGCACCAGGGTCTCGTTGATGCCAGTGCCTTCGAAGGTGAAGTCGTCGATGTCCTTGGCCAGGGGCAGCTTGGCGATGGTCATCTGGTACTTGATCGAGCGGGCCTGCTTCTCGGCGATCTCGGAGGTGAGCAGGTCCGAGACGATGCGAGCGGGCTGATGCTCGCGTTTGATCGCCGTGGCGATGATCTCGTCATAGGCGCTCTTCATGCCATAGAGCTTGAGCGTGTTCATGGTGGTCAGGATCTCGGAGCGTTCCATCATATTGCCCTCCTCAGGCTGTCGTAGCGGGAACAGTCGGCCATGGGCTCGACGCGGAGCCGGAGGGCCTGTGGGGTATTGAGGATGGTGACCGGGCTGCGGGGTTCGCGCTGCCGGGCCAGGATGTTGAGCACGATATCGGCGGAGCAGACCCCTTCACGCAGCGCCTCGGCACAGGCCGCCTCGACCGCCGGCAAGCCATCGCTGAGCACGGCGGTCAGGATGGTGACCATCTGCCGGCCCCCATCGGTTGCCGAGCCCAACCGGCGCCGGATCTTCTCGATGCTGGCCGGCAGCACCCAGTCCTTGAAGGGCGCGCCATTGCGCCAGGCGCCGGGCTTGCGCGCCAGCACCGGCACGTAATGCCAGGGGTCATAGACGGTCTGGTCGCGACCGAAGATGCGGGGATGTTCACCCACTGGCCTGCCGTCCTGACGCAGCTCGATCCGATCGGCATAGGCCCGGATCTCGACCGGTCGCCCCACCGCACTGGCCATCACCGAGTACTTGTTGTTATCGAACCGAACCAGGCAGGTCTTGGAGACCGAGGCCGTCACCGCATGGAAGCCGTCGAACCGGCCGGCATAAGGCACCAGACTGCCGCGCTCTGCCTCGAAGGCTTCCCAGATGGTCTGGTCGCGGAACTCGGGATGGCGATGCGCCCGGGCATAGGCAATGGTCTTGTCCAGCAGCAGGGCATTGAGCTCGTCATAGCTGCTCACGCGCAGGCGGGGCGTGAAGAAGCGCTCCCGCACCAGCCCGACCTGGTTCTCGACCTGGCCCTTCTCCCAACCTGAGGCGGGTGTGCAGGCCACAGGGTCGATCAGATAATGCCCGCACATCTGCAGGAACCGGCGATTGTAGACTCGATCCTTGCCCACCAGGATCGTATCGACCGCCGTCTTCATGTTGTCGTAGATGCCGCGCGTGCAGGTGCCCTTGAAGAAGGCGAAGGCCCGATCATGAGCGTCGAACACCATCTCCTGGGTCTCGCGTGGATAGGCCCGCACGAACAGCATCCGGCTATGGCAGAGCCGGACATGGGCGACCTTGACCGTCACCGTGGTGCCGTTGATCAGCACCACGTCGTGGCTCCAGTCGAACTGGTAGGCCTCGCCCGGCGCAAAGCTCAGCGGCACGAAGGCGGATGCAACCGTAGCGGAGCGATCCTGATCCCAGTTCCGGGCATAGCGACGAACTGCATCGTAGCTGCCCGAATAGCCCAGTCCCGTGAGTTCCTCGAACACCCGGATCAGCGTCAGCCGCTCACGCGCAGCCTTCCCTTCATTGGCCAGCAATAGCTTATCCAGATCCCCCTGCCACGGACCGATCCGGGGCAGCGGCTGCTTCTCACGCTCATAGGAAAAGCTCGTCTCACCCGACCGGATGATCTTGCGCACCGTGTTGCGCGCAACATGCAACTCCCGCTCAATCTGCTTGATGGACTTGCCCTGCACAAAATATGCCCGACGAACCCGTGCAATCGTATCCACGCACTTCATCCCCCAACCGCCTATCCCAAACCAAAGGACGGACAGTCTGCCTAAAACACAAAATGGGGGGTCAATATTGGACGCCGATTACCCCCGGTAAGGGGTCAAATTTGCATGCCGAAACACACACAGGGAATTTGCGGGCCATTCAAATCCTGCTTGGTCACAGCAAGATCGAGAACACGGTTCGCTACCTCGGCGTGGACGTCGACGACGCCCTATCGCTTTCCGAGGCAACGGAAATATAGCTATCACCGTCTTCGCCGACCGCCACTTTAAGACCGTCGGCGAAGCGCCCCATTCCAGTCGTTTCGACTGGGATATCGATATTCGCGGATGGGTATTACTGGTTGCAAGGTCAGGGCAGCGTCTCGCGAATGCACCCCATTAAGACGTTCACGCGACTCCGGTAAACTCTCAAAGCGGACCGTCAGGCTGTGTTCGCAAGCCAGGGAACCGCGCGCCATTCCAACTGCTGGATATGTGGGGCGGAATTGTATCGGGCGGGAGCCGCAAGCTTTAGACCAATTCTGGCGCGCATCTTGTCAGAGAGATACCTCGCGCCACTCGGGAAATCGGTGGTATCGATAGCTATGTGTTCTGCAGGTCTTGGGTTCCAGGCTTTCTTGACCATCATGGGTCCTTCGCTCATGACTAAACCCAAACGCTCCTCAAATCTGTGGGTGCAGACGGAGAACAGCTTAGATTGCATATTCTCTGCGGTTCAGATTTGCCAAGCTCACGGCCTCAACAATATCAATTAAGTGAGCGGCATATTGGCCATCGATGGCGACGGGGGCGGCGGTTTTTATGGCGGCACGCAGGGATTCCCACTGGCGGACCAATGCGTGGTGCTGGGCATTGGGTTCCGATGAATCGGGAACATGCTCCCATTTGTCGTTTTGGCCGATCATTACGCCGCGATCTGCATCCAGTTTGAGTGTTGCGCCTTCGCAGATGATGTCGATATCGACGGTGGGTGCTCCATTCGTGTAGCCGATGCTCTGCACCTGACCGAAAGCCCCATTGGCGAAGCGCAGAGAGATCAAAGCCGTGTCATCAACGGCTTGCTGATGCTGCAGGCTGGCACTGAGCGCACTGACGCCGTTTACGCGTGAGCCCATGAGCCACACCAGTGCATCCAGCATGTGAATGCCCGCTGTCATAAGCATTCCGCCGCCAGTTTCGGGCAAGAGGTGCCAATCGCGGCGATTGCCTTGCATCCAAGTCTTGATCATCCGGGCATTGCCTGCAACTGGCCTGCCATATCGTCCTGAAGCGATGATGTTTTGAGCCGTCATGATGTGTCGCATGAAATGCATGACATGGCCGACCGCCATGGTAGCGCCGGTTTCGGCAATCACGTCATTGATTGCCGCACAGGAAGCGGCATTGTGCCCGAGGGGCTTTTCGATAAGCAGATGCTTGCCGTTGCGGGCGGCTTCGATCGCCATTTTTTCATGCAAATGGTGCGGTGAGGCAATGACGACAGCATCAATTTCCGGATCAGCGAGCAGATCGTGATAGTCTAGATAGGCGCGACAGCTGAATTGCCTTGCAAACTCGGCGATTGCATCGGCGTCATTGCGACAGGCAGCCACCAGTTCAACGCCTTGTGCATCGGCTATCGCAATGGCATGAGCTGCCCCAAAATAACCTGCACCGATAATTCCTACGCGGATCACGTCTTTGCCCTTTCGTAGATGCGATCGATCAGGTCCATCGCTGTGCGGTAATCATGCAATGTGACCCCGGCACCTTGCCCCGCTTCGATGCGGTTGAGCGTGTCGCGCAGGAAATCACGATAGCGCAGGCCGGGTGGCGGCGAGTGGATTTCGTCGTTCCGGCCATCGTCAAGCGTTGCGCAGCGCGAGATTGAGCCATGGTCGTGCAGAACTGCATTGGTGGTGACCAGGCGAAGCTCGAAATCACCACCGGGGGCTAGCGTTGGAAATGTGTAGCCGGCTTCGAGGGTGAACAGCACTCCTGCCGCATCGCGCAAGACAACATGGGCGTAGTCCTCGACTGGCTCATCATGAATGGTGTTGAGGATCTGGGCGCTGATGATTTCAAGCGGGCCGGTTGCATGAGCAAGGATCAGGTCAACGCCGTGAATGCCAATATTTCTCAGAGCACCGCCGCCACTGATTTCCGGGTCGAGCAGCCAGCCAACGCCTTGATCGCGATAGCGTCGCGGACTGCCATTGACGATGCGGAAGTGCAGTTGAACAAGACGACCGGAGCGCCCCTCCGCCTCGAGCTGACTGCGTCGTTCCAGAACCGGGCTCAGCCGATGCCCGAACGGGATGGCAATATGGCACCCATGGCGTTCCGCCGCCGCGGCTATAGTGTCCAGATCTGAACTGGTCGGCACGGCTGGTTTTTCCAGCACCAATGTGGGCACGGTCTCGACAATGCGCATTGCCTGCTGCGGCACATGGAGTGGATGCCCCATCAGAATGGCGATGTCAGGCGCAGCGGCAAGCAGGGCCTCAAAAGACAGCGCTTCCAAGCCGTGTTGTTCGGCAAAGGAAATGGCGACCGCCTGATCCTCATCCCAGACGCCAATGACATGAGCACCAGCGTGCAGGGCAGCATCGAGATGCATTGCTGCGTGCCAGTGACCGACACCAAATAGAGCAATGCGCCATTTGGTTTGCATCAATTGCTTGCCCCGGTGGCGGCGATAGCACCCAGCAGGCTCAATGCGGTGTGATAGAGCGGATCGAGATCAGGTGTTGCTGGCGTTATGTCCACGGGACCAGACAGATCGCGGTTCTGAATGGAATATGGCGGCTGGCCCCGCCAATAGCTGGTCGTGAAGCGCTGGTCGGCCTCGGCCCAAATGTCCAGAAATCGCTGCTCGCCGCTCATGGCATAGGCATAGGCGGCAGACCGAATGGTTTCGGGTAATGTCCACCATGGATAGGTGGGGATGAGGGTTTCGCCAGTTGCAATTGAAGCGCCGATGGAGACGCCGGGGCCGCGGAAACCAAAGGCGGTGCAGCCGGCAAGCAGTTCGAGCAGCTCCGGAACAGCACTGGTTTCACCTGCTGCACGACAATGGGCCAGCGCAAAGCCCACAAACTCGATGGCATGACCGGGATTGGCAAAGTCTCCACCAATCTCATCGCTCAACACCTGACGCGATGTGTTCAAATGATTGTCCAGCACCTGACGGACAAAACGGCTGCCAAAGGCCGTATGTTCACCCAGATTCAGCCGGTGCAGAAGCGGGGCTGCGCCCAGAGCGATCATGCGGGGGCCGTAATTGGTCGCCTGAGCGGCGCAGGTGGATGAGTTGAATGCCTGCTTTTCAGCCATGATGAAACGGTCGCCTTCAATGGCGGCAATGCAGTCATCGAGATAATCGAGCCATGTGTTCAGCCTTTGCGGATCAAAGGCATGGGCTCCAGCAATCAGGCCCTTGGCTGCGAAAATATCGGAATAGGAGCGGAAACCGGTGCCGAGATGTTGTGGCAGGAGGTTGATGCCATCTGGCGACCAGGAGGGAACCATCGTCTTGTCATATATGAAATAGACGCCGCCATCGCGCTCAACCAGATCGGCCAATACGCCATAAAGCACCTTTGCACGATCCATGGCCTGTGCCGCCATCTCCGAGCCTTCGGGCAGCCATTGCGCATGGGCAATCAGCGCTTCCAGCCCGCGCCCCTGTATCCAGCCATAGATATAGCCGGGCGCTCGCAAACCGTCCGCATCGGTGAAGTCCTGCATGGTGATGCTGTTGATTTTCAACTCGATGAAAGGCGCGCGGGCAGTGTCGCGGCTCAAGGTCCACGCAAGCGCGCGGCGGTTCATATCCGCATACCGGGCGATTGCCGCGTCAATAAAAGCGGGTGGCGTGTGATGCGTCATTGGAAGCGCTTTCCATTTGCAACGATGTTCTGAATGTCCAGATTTGTTGCACCGGCTTGCCAGTTGAATGTGATGAGGTCTGCAGGTGAACCCACGGCAATGCGACCGGGCTGGCCCAATAGGTGGCCGGGATTACGCGTGGCGAGAGCAAGTGCTTCGTCCAGCGCGATGGCGGCCATTTGCGTGGCGATGGCGACGCATTGCGCCAGATTCATGCCCGATCCGGCCAGATAGCTGGTGCCCACTATGCCGAGACGACCCTCGGGCGTCAGCTCAAGCTCGCCGCCGACGCCACGGTAGCGGCCCGGCTTGAGACCAGCAGATGCGACCGAATCGGACACGAGGACGACCCTCTCTTGCTGTTTTGCACGCAGCATTGAGCGGAACACCGAGCCGGGAATATGGAAGCCATCGGCAATCAGGCAGGCCGTCAGGCGGTCGTCGTCCAGTTGGGCCCAGATGGGGTTGGGGTGACGCGGCAGATTGAGCGCTATGCCATTGCCAAGATGGGTCGACATTGTAGCGCCGGCATCAGCAGCACGCTGAATATCTTCCTCGCTGGCAGCGGTATGGCCAATGGAGACAATGACGCCGCGCGCGACCATATAGGCGATGATTTCGGCCGAATTTGTCCAATGCGGCGATAGCGTCACAAGCCCGACCAGGCCGCCGCTTGCAGCCTGCCAGGCATCAAATTCCTCGATAGATGGGGGCCTGACATGGTCTATGGGATGGGCGCCCCGTGGGCCGTCTTGGGGGGAAATCCATGGACCTTCCACATGGATTGCCGGAATGGCGTGAGCGACTTGCGGATCGGCTCTTCGGGCTTCGGCTACGGACGACAATCCCGCTAGCAGATCCTCACGCGAGGCAGTGACCAGCGTTGGCAGAAAACACAATGTGCCGACCTGCCGCTGTACCCTGACGAGATCGATCACGTTCTGGGAGGTGACGCCGGCGGCATTGATGTCGACCCCGGCATAGCCGTTGACCTGCAGGTCAATGAGGCCCGGCGCAATATAGAGATTATCCGGGCATGGGGAGGCGGGAGCCACCTCAACAGTGGTCACGAGGCCATTGTCATATGTGACCCGCAAGGGCTGGCCATTTTCTGGTGCCCGTCCGACCAATTCGCCCCGTTCACTCATCTGGGCTGAGACTCCGGTTCGAGAAACAGGCTGCAATTGGGATGGGTGCGCAAAATGCTTGCGGGGCATTCTGTAGTAATCGGTCCACTGAGGGCACGCTCTACAGCATCGCGCTTGGCTGCGGTCGGCACAACGCCGATCATGCGGCGGGCTTTCAGCAATGCCGGAATGGTCAGCGTCAGCGCTTCCGCTGGCACATCTTCCAAAGTCGCGAAACACCCGTCGTCCACCTGCTGCTGGCGGCAGACGAGGTCAAGGGTAACCCGCTTCACCAACATTGGGTCATTGAAATCGGCGACGGGAGGGTCGTTGAATGCAATGTGCCCATTTACGCCAATGCCAAAGCAAACAAGGTCAATGGGCCGGGCACTCAGATCCTTGGCATAGGCCGCGGCAACGTCATCAGCATTCCCTTCCGGCGAAATGAGATTGATGCTGCGAAAGGCCTTGGCATCGAAGAAGTGACGGCGCAGCCAATTGCCGAACCCTGCCGGATGGTCGGCGGGCAGTCCGACATATTCATCCATGTGAAATGCGTTGACGCGCGACCAGTCCACATCATCCAGCTTCAGGAGTTCCGTCAGCGTCCCTGCCTGGCTTGGCGCTGCTGCGAACACCACATTCGCACTATCCTGCCCGGCAAGGACATCGCGGACGGCATCGCCGATAGCGCGCGCCGCAGACACATCCATTGCCGCGCGGCTTTCGTGCAGCCTGATATCGATCGGTAGTTCATGCATCGAAGGGACTTTCGTATCGGTGTAATGCCGGCTGCGGCGGCGCAGAGTGGACGCGCCCGCAGCGGATCGTCCCTACTGGCTAATAAAGTATGCAACCGGTTGTCAAGGTCGTCATGACGAAACGGGATGAAAGGTTGCAACCGACCGCCATTTGCCTATTGTCCCAGTTGCGAATGTAGGGGCACGACAATGACAGCCAGAAGAAGGAAACGCCCAACCATTGGCGAAGTCGCCCTGGCCGCCAATGTAGCGCGCTCGACAGTTTCCCGTGCTTTCTCGCAGCCCGAAAGGCTGACGACTGAAACGGTGGAGCGCGTGCTGAGCGTTGCGAGACGGCTCGGCTACACGCCCAACCCGGTCGCACAGGCACTGAGCACCGGCCGCTCCCGCAATGTCGCCCTCATCGTACCGGACGTCGCCAACCCATTCTTTCCGCCCCTGATCCGTGCTGCACAACGGAAGGCCGAAGAGCATGAATTCTGTCTGTTTCTGGGCGATTCTGATGAAGACCCCGCCCGTGAGCAGCAACTTCTGGATCGTTTTTCCAACCAGGTGGAAGGGATCGTCATCGTCTCATCGCGCTTGCCTGACGAGGCAATCCGCGCCAGTGCCGCCCGCGTACCCGTGGTTCTCGTAAACCGTGACGTAGAGGCAATTCCGCGCGTCCTGATCGACAGTGGCGAGGGCGTGGAAGCCGCGGTCGAGCACCTGCACGGCCTTGGACACAAGCGCATAGCCTATGTGAGCGGCCCCACGGGGTCATGGTCCAATGCGCAGCGTCGACTGGCCCTGCGCCGAGCAGCAGACCGTGTGGGGGCGAAAGTAACCTCCGTGCCGGCAGCCAAGTCCACATATGATATTGGCAAGAAGGTGGTGAGCAAGCTGCTCGCAACGGATGCCACGGCCTGCATAGCCTTTGACGACCTGCTCGCCCAGGGGATACTGGCCGGCCTGGCCGAAGTCGGCGTCAATGTCCCTAAGGATTTCAGCGTCGTAGGGTGCGATGACGTTCTGGGATCAACCACAACACCAGCCCTCACGACGGTTTCCAATCACTGCGAGCTGACAGGCGAGATTGCCGTGACATTGCTGATGGACGGCCTCAGAACGCACGCAATACGCGATGCGAGACACGTTCTGGGCACCCATCTGGTCGAGCGCTCCAGCACCGGACCAGCATCAAACCGAACCTGAAATCCCGCATTCCATGGAACCGGTGAGTTTTATTTTCTAACGTTCCAGGCACCGATGAAGTATCAGTTTTGTTATATAATACATTAATTTCAATGCCTTATAGGGCAGCGCAACCCCACCACCACTAACCGAACGGCCTGTATTTTTGCATAATTGCACATGTTGACATGCAACCGGTTGCCCAGCATAGTCACCGATGTTCAAGGGCGCGTGGATAACCGTCGGCCCCGCAGAATAGGGAGCGCAAAATGACAATGACCATAAACCGGCGTCATATGATGATGCTGACCGCCGCAGGTGTAGGCGTTGCGGCATTGGGCGGCACGAATGCCGTCTGGGCACAGGATGGGGCCGTGCTGGCCTATGGCGAGTCCGGATCGTTCGTCACATTCAACCCATGGGCGCAGGTGCTGACCCAGTCCTCCACCGCCAATCAGGTCTTCTCACGGCTGGTCTATTCCGACCTCGACGGCAATCTGGTTGGCGATCTCGCCGAAACCTGGGCATTCTCCGATGACGGCAAAGCCATCACTCTGAAGCTGCGCCCTGGCGTTCTCTGGCATGACGGCAAGGCGCTGGTCGCTGACGACTTCGTGACCATGTACAGCTATCTCTCCGACCCCACCTATGAAGGCGATCAGGGCGTGGGCAAGATAAAGTCTCTGTTTGCACCGGTCACCGCTGTGGAGGCACCGGACGCATCCACGGTCGTCATCTCATTCTCCGCCCCGGTGCCCTACGCCACCGCGATCCTGGGGTATTTCTACGCAATTCGGTTCGATAGCGCCGAAGACACCGTCATGCTTCAGAATGGCCCGGTCGGCACGGGTCCGTTCAAGTTCGGCGAGCATGTGGCCGGCCAATATGCGACATTCACAAGGAACGAAGAGTATTTTGGTGACCAGGCCAAGCTCGACGGCTTCCGCTTCAGCCTTTATGCGCAGGGTTCCAACGTTTCGCCTAACCTGACTGCAGGCGAAGTGAACGGCATCCTCGTAGCCAATCAGGCCGAGGTGGAGGCGCTGCGCGCCAATCCCGATTTCAGCGTCATGCAGGTTCCAGTTGGCGCCCATGTGCTGATGGTCAACGCATCCAAGCCGCCTTTCGACAATCCGCTGGTGCGCCAAGCGCTTTCCTATTCGATGAACCGCGAAGCCTTCTCGGAAGCTGCACATTTCGGGTTGGAGGTGCCGACGGCATCGCCATTCTACGACGCAAACAGCATCGGCTATGCCGAAGAGCTGGTGAATGCCCACGCTTTCGATCTGGACCGGGCCGCCGCGCTGCTTGCGGAAGCTGGCGTCAGCGACCTCAAGCTCACCTACCCGGCGCCGAATTCGAACCCCAATTACGGGACCTATGGCGAGATCTGGCAGTCCGACCTGGCCGCAATTGGCGTTGACTTGCAGATCGAACGTGTGGATGCCGCCCGCTGGCGCGATATGGGCGCGGGCAAGGTGCCGGAAATTGACTTCGTGCCCTGGACCGTTGGGCGCTCACTGATCGATCCGTCGATCTTCTTTGCCGCCAACAGCCTCTATCGCGCCGTCAACCAGCGCTTCGGTTACGTCAATCCGGCATTTGAAGAGCTGCTGGTCAGTGCGGCAGTGGAGATCGATCCGGCCAAGCGCCGCGAGCTGTTCCTGCAGATCGGCCATGTCCTGCTTGACGAGTCGTGGAACATCGCCATGCTGTCAGACACCAAGGTCTATGTGTGGGACAAGAAGTTTGAAGGTCAGACCGCCGACCGTGGCGGCAACGTGTCCTTCGGCAACATCGCCCAGGTTGGATAATCTCCACCATGCTCCGCTATTGTCTGTCGCGTCTGGGTCAACTCGCACTCCTGCTAGTCATAGCATCTGTCCTCGTTTTTGCGGTTATCCAGAACGCGCCAGGCGATCCTGCTCTTATGCGGCTTGGCCTCGACGCCATGCCCGAGCAGGTGGAAATCGAGCGTGAGAGGCTTGGCCTCAATCGTTCGCTCCCGGAGCGATATCTCATATGGGTGACGGACGCGCTGAGGCTCGACCTCGGCGTGTCCTTCTCTTCAGGCCTTCCTGTCACTCGCGTTCTTGCCGATGCCCTTGGCCATACGCTGAAGCTGGCGGGCTATGCGTCGCTGATCGCGCTGATCCTGGGGACCACTTTGGGGATCGTTGCTGCGCTGAACAGAGGCAGGCGGATCGACTCCATCATCTCTGCAATCTGTTCTATAGGCCTGTCGCTTCCCGCCTTTGCATTGGGCACCATTCTCATTGTGATCTTTGCCATCACCCTGCGCTGGCTTCCCCCATCCGGGGTGGGCACTTCCGGCCAGTCATTTTTCAGCGCCCTGCGCTATCTCACTTTGCCTGCCATTACTTTGGCGACACCCTTCACAATGATCCTTACACGCTTCATGCGCGGCACGCTTATCGAGGTCATGTCTCAGGACTACATAACCACGGCGCGCGCCAAGGGCATTCCCATGAATGGCGTAGTCATCGGCCATGCCCTGCGCAATGCTCTGATACCGACAGTGACGGTAGCGGGCCTGCAAATCGGCTCGCTGCTAGCAGGGGCAACGGTGACAGAAACCGTCTTCTCCTATCCCGGCATCGGCAGGCTCACCATAGAAGCCGTGCAGGGACTGGATTACCCGGTGGTGCAGGCCGCATTGCTGCTGACCGCTGCCCTGTTCCTGATCAATACGTTCATCGTTGATCTTCTCTACGGCTTGATCGACCCCCGTATCCGGACGGGAGACAAAAAATGAGCAATTCTGCTTCTGCTCTCCCGGCAATGGATCTCCGCCGCTTTGTACAGATCGCGGGCCGCAATAAGCGGCTAGCCATCGGCTTGCTGGTTCTTGCCATTATCGTGCTTTTGGCCATTTTTGCCCCGCTGATTGCGCCATACAGCCCGATCCAGCAGAACCTCAAGCTCCGTCTTCAGGCTCCCTCATGGGGGCATCTGCTGGGCACTGACCATCTGGGACGCGATACGCTGAGCCGCCTCATATACGGGCTGCGTCCTTCGCTGATGTCGGGCGTCATGGCGGTCAGTCTCGCCGCCGTTCTCGGCACACTGATCGGCGTAACCGCTGGCTATGCCGGTGGGGTATTCGACGCCATTGTCAGCCGCATCTTCGACCTACTGGTCGCTTGGCCAGCAATCTTTATCGCTATCGGTCTCATTCTCATCGTGGGGCCGGGGCCAACCAGCGTCGTCATTGCCATTGCCCTCAGCGAATTGCCTGTGTTTGGCCGCGTGGTCCGAGCGGTGACGCTGTCCAATCTCAATGCAACCCATGTCGAGGTGGCCAAGTCCATGGGCGCTTCGGGCGGGCGGGTAATCCATCGCCACATTCTGCCATTCACCATCAACCCATTGATCGTGCAGTTTGCCATCAGCGCCCCGGCGGCAGTCGTGGCAGAGGCAGCATTGAGCTATCTGGGACTAGGCAGCCAGCCTCCTAATCCGTCACTGGGTATGCTGGTGAGTGATGCCCAACTGTACCTTTCGCACAGCATCTACAATGCGGTGTTCCCCATCATTGCCATTGCGTGTCTCGTGCTGGCGCTGACCCTGATCGCCGATGGCATACAGGATGTGCTTGATCCACGCCGGCGGAGGATCATGCGATGAGCGGACCATTGGTCAAAGTCGATAATCTCAAGGTCACGTTTCAGCACCCCGATGGCGACAAGGTTGCCGTCCGTGGCATCAGTTTTGATATCCATCGCGGTCAAAGCGTTGCTCTGGTGGGGGAATCCGGCTCGGGCAAAAGCCTGACCTCACTCGCCCTGCTGCGGCTGACGCCTTACGGCTCCTCGGTGAGCGCCGATATGCTGGGTCTCGAGGGTGCCGATCTGATGGCGCTCGACGAGAAAGCCCTGACATCCATTCGGGGTCGGCGCATATCGATGATTTTTCAGAACCCGATGTCCGCTCTGAACCCGGTGCTGACCATTGGCCGGCAGATCACCGAGTCGCTTCACCGCCACCTTGGTCTAAAGGGTGGGGTGGGACGCAGCCGCGCAATCGAATTGATGCAACTGGTCGAGATTTCCGACCCTTTGCGCCGCTTCAAGCAATATCCGCATCAGCTATCGGGCGGAATGCAGCAACGCGCCATGATTGCAATCGCGCTGGCCTGCAATCCTGACCTGCTGATTGCCGACGAGCCGACTACAGCGCTCGACGTCACATTGCAGGCACAGATCATGGCACTGCTCGCCCACCTGCAGGCCGAAATGGGCATGGCTATGTTGCTCATCTCGCACGATCTCGGCGTGGTTGCCGAAACGGCCAGCGTGGTCAATGTCATGTATGCCGGGCAGATCGTTGAGCGGGCGCCGACCCGGCAGCTTTTTTCCAATCCGCAGCACCCTTATACCCGCGCCCTCCTCAAGACGTTCCGCGATCTTGAATCGGCAACGGGAATGGACCTGACTCCCATCCCGGGCATTCCTCCCGCCCTTGGAAAGCCGATACCCGGATGCGCCTTCGCGCCGCGCTGTGCCCATGCGGTCGAGCGCTGCCTTTCCGAGTCTCCGAGACTGCGCGAAGTGGGTGAAAGCCATATCGCTGCCTGCCATTTCTCCGGCACCTTTGAGCAGGGAGTTTCAGCGTGAGTACGGGATCATCACTTCTCGAAGTTGAGGGGCTTGAAGTTCGCTATGGGCGCGTACGCGCTGTCGATGGCGTGTCCCTCTCGATCGGCGCAGGCGAAACGCTGGGCCTTGTCGGGGAATCCGGGTCCGGCAAAAGTACGATTGGGCGGTCGATCATCCATCTGGTGCCCAAGGCGGCGGGCCGGATTCTCATCGACGGACTGGAAGTCAATTCGGGTGACAGAGAGGCTCTGAGGAAGCTGCGGCAGACCACCCAAATGGTGTTTCAAGACCCCTATGGCAGCCTCAACCAGCGCATGAAGATCGGTGACATTGTTGCCGAGCCGCTTGAAATCAACCGGATAGGCACACGCAAGGGCCGTGCGGAGCGTGTACGAGAATTGCTTGATCTCGTGGGATTGCCGCTTGATGCAGCCGAGCGCCATCCGCATGAATTTTCGGGGGGTCAGCGCCAGCGCGTCGGCATAGCCCGTGCTCTCGCCGTCGAGCCACGCCTGCTGATCCTCGATGAGCCGGTCGCTGCTCTCGATATGAGCATTCAGGCTCAAATCCTGCAATTGCTGCGCACATTGCAGGAGCGGGCTGGCATCTCCTATCTGTTCATCGCTCACGATCTCAATGTCGTGCGCCATGTCTCCAACGCAACTGCTGTGATGTATCTTGGCTCCATCGTGGAGATCGGTCCGAGCGAAGAGGTGTTCAGTACGCCAAAGCACCCCTATACGCAGGCCCTGATCTCGGCCATTCCAGCGATCGACCCCAAAAAATCGCGCAACAGGCAAATCCTCAAGGGCGAAATTCCCAGTCCGGCTGATCCGCCGTCAGGATGCCGCTTCCGTACGCGCTGCGTTTTCGTGCGGGAGCGGTGCAGCCAGGAACGACCCCAATTGCGCCCGGCTGGTAAAGTCCAAGTCGCCTGCCATTTCTGGGAGGAATTGCAGTCCGCACCCTCTCGCCCCTCCATCACAGCAGATTTGGGCACCCCGCCCTAACAACACAGGAATTCGAAATGACAGGTCTTCGTTCGCGTCTGGATGCCGGCAAGGTCCAGCTCGGTCTTTGCGCCATGTATCCCTCTCCCGGCATCATTGAGCGGATCGGGCGGGACTGGGATTTTGTCTGGATCGACTCCCAACATGGGCAGCAGGATTATCGCGACATTCTTGAAACCATACGTGCCTGCGAGATTGCCGGAACAGGTTCGCTCGTGCGCGTTCCCTGGCTTGAGGCCGGCGCGATCGGCAAAGCCCTCGATGCGGGCTGCGATGGCGTAATCGTGCCCTGCATCGACACAATCGAAGAAGCAAAGCTGGCAGTGGATGCGGCAAAATTCCCGCCCTATGGCCGCCGGTCCTATGGCGCGCGCCGCCAGATCGACCTGCATGGCCGCACCTATGCCGACACGGCCAATCACGATCAGCTGCTGGTGGTGCAGATCGAGTCACCCGCAGCCGTCGATATTGCCGAGGAAATTGCAGCATTGCCCGGTGTTGATGCATTGATGATCGGACCTGACGACCTGTTGTTGCGCCGTGGCATTTCCATGAGCCAGCCGCGCTCACCGGACCTGCTGCGCAGCGACATGGAGCGCATTGCCACGGCAGCACGCAATCAGGGCAAGCTGGCCGTTGGCCTCGGCTTCGACACGGCCATGATCAATCTCAACCTTGAACTGGGCTATCAGTTGATCATCAGCGGGGGCGATGTCGGCTTTCTCGCGACCTCTTCAGCTGCTGCATCGGCGCAGGCGCGGACTGTGGTTGAAGGCGTAACTGTTACTGCCGCCAAGCCCGGCAACGGCCCTTACTGAGGTCAGGCATGAACACCGAAGGCTATCGCGTTCTCTGCCTGTGGGATGTCACGCTGTTTCCATCGGTGCTCGACCAGCTCAAAGCGGTCGCTCAGGTTGATATTCATCCGCCTGATCGGGAACTGGTAGCCGCAATTATCGGCAACTACGACGCCATTCTGGTGGCGCTCAGCGTGCCATTGGACCGCGAGCTCATCGCTCTGGCCACCAGAATGAAGACTGTCGTTACCCCAAGCACGGGGCTGGATCATCTCGACCTCGCAGCGCTTTCGGAGCGCGGCATTGCGGTGCAGAGTATAAAGGTCGAGTACGACCTGCTCGATCAGGTTTCAGCCACAGCCGAACTGGCTTGGGCGCTCCTCCTGGCCGCGTCACGCAAGCTACCTGCAGCCCACAATGCCGCCCTTGAGGGACGATGGGCCAGAGACGAATTTCGGGGCACCCAGATACGCGGCAAGACCGTTGGCATAGTCGGCGTTGGGCGTCTGGGCGCAATGATGGCCCGCTACGCACAGGCATTTGGCCTGCAAGTCCTGGGATGCGACCCCGCCCCGCGCCTTACGCTGGATTTCGTGGACTATGTTGACCTCGACACCCTGCTGGCACGCGCCGACATCATCAGCCTCCATGTCCATCTCAACGAAAGCACACGGCATCTGCTGGACCGCGCGGCCTTTTCGCGCATGAAAGAAGGGGTGACGCTTATCAATACCAGTCGTGGGGGCCTGATTGATGAGGCTGCGCTCGTCGAGGCTCTGGAGAGTGGCAAGGTAGGAGCGGCGGGCCTTGATGTGATCGACGGCGAATGGCGCACCGATCTTGACCAGCACCCGTTGATAAAGCTGGCACAGCAGCATCCGGGCGTCGTCATAAGCCCGCATATCGGCGGAGTGACCCTTGAATCGCAGTCCATAACCCTGAAATTCTCGGCCGACCGCTTGGCGCGCAGTCTAGCTGCCGGATAGAGGGTCGATAGATCCCAAATTTTTAGGCCGAGACCCAAAAGGGCGGGAGGTGGTCCCGTTTGAGCTTACCTCCGACACTAAGGCCAACTTACTCTCCGGGCTTGAATGTTGAGGTGGCAGTTCGATCACTTTGCCTTCCCAAGACACGTCGCAGTGAGTGCTACTTTTGGGATAATGGAGGCAGGATCGACCGGCGCGAAGGTGGCCGCCACCAAAAGTTGACTGTCGGCTACCGGCCCCAAAGAGGCCCTTGATGCCGTCGGACTCGGAGGATGTCGGCTTTCGTTCGACGATCACCAAAAGCGGACAGGCTGCTGCCGGCCCCGAATCTGCCGTTCGTAGAGTAGTGAATGAATGGCAAGTTTCAGGCGATGGGGAAACCACACGAAACGGCGACAATGGGTCGAAAGCAGAACAGCATCGGGACAGTAAACCGATCAAAACGACACATTTCACAAGCACCCAAGCAAAGACCAGCGATAGTTCGACTCCAGCTCCATCAGCAACCGAACGCGACGGGAATCGAACATCGGAAATGCGCCGCCAAGAACCCTTATGTTTCAATGGTCTACACGGCTATTCACTAAAATGGCTTAGTCATCAGGTCCAGAGAATAAGGGGCGGGAGAGCGCACGTTCGAGCATCCTGGCGATTGAGCCAGTGTTCAGCCCCATCGCTATAACCCCTCGAAAACAACAAGAAATCCGGCCGCAGGCGGATCGGGAGAACACTTTCGCGGAGGCAAGTGGCGGGCCGAAGCCGACGAAACAGAGAACTACACCTACGCTATACCCCTCCAAAATGAAACCTGAAAATCACATTTAACTACTTGAAGCAATGAGGATTTTTATCCTGCGATTCGTACAAAAACCTCTGTAGATGATCATGCAGCGTCAATGTCAGATTTGAGAGTCCCGAACAGTGCCTGAAGTTCGACGAGGGCTTCGGGATCGTCCATCAGCATTTTTCGCACGGAGTTTTCGTACTGGGTTCTCCCTTGAAAACCGAGCTTGATTGCGATCTCGCGAAGGGCCGGCGTCTCACGCACAGGATATTTCGCGATTATCATGCTGAGATCGCCATCGTCGCATGCTTGTGTTAGGCGCGCGACCTCTTCCGCAACAACTGTTGGTACATCAATCGTAATCTCAATCGGCTGCGCTTCCGCGATATCTGAGCGCTTCGGCAGTTTGCTCATCAACTGCTGCCGAACAGACGCTTCTATCACCCGCTCAGAGAGACGTTGAATGTGTGATCGAACAGCGTTGATCGCCGCAACCTTAGCCTGCTCAAGCAATTGGTTCGTATCTGCCCCTGTCATCTCGTTTTGACGAGCCGCAAGGCGTTCAAGAACCAAGGTGTTATAATAAATGGACTCAACAGCGAAGACAGATACCGCGTAAACACCTTTTGCTTTTAGTTCGGCAATTGTCTCTTCCGGTCGACGGTCGTTATCTACAATTCCAAACGCTCTCAGCCAGTGCAGTTCATGCGCGTCCCTGATGCTGGATACTGCATGCTCAACATCGCGGCAGGTGGACTTGGGGATCACCGACACCTGAGGAAATAGAAGACTATAGAGAGGCAGGTCTAAGCTGGCTTCGGTGCCTTCGATGAAGAGCAGCTTTCGGCGGTTGCCGAGAACGTCCTGCTTCAACTGATCATCAATCTCACCGTCCGCGTCCAGCAGGTCGGCATCCCAATTCACGACATTCGACTCTCGGTACGTGCAGCCACGGATCAGGAGTGTTCTAGCTTCGCGATTATCTAGAGGAAGCATCACATCGTGCGTGGAGATGACAAACGCGCAATCTACCCGTTTTGAGAAAAGTAGTGTTAGCAGCGGTGATATGATTGACCGATGCAGGTGCCGCTCTGGTTCATCAATGAATAGGATTGATCCAGGCTTGCACGTTAGGACGTTTGCTGCGATCAGAAGCGCGTTTCGCTCCCCATCCGAGAGTTCGGATATACTATATTTCGTTCCCCCGTTTCGTGATGCCATGACCTGTTCGGATTCTTGAACGGATATCTCCACAGGGATGTTCGAGAGGCGGAGAAGTTCATTTATGATCTTGATGGGGGCGTCTTTCTTCGACAGCGCCAACGCAAGATCCATATCCTTGTCGTCTACAGCTCCCGCTATTGAACGCGCCCTTACATTTTCAGCGTCAATTAGGTCATATATTGCGACGCTCGCTCTCTGTGCAGAATAGTCATCCTTCCAGCGCGAATGTGGGTTCGCATCATCATTTAAAATATACGTCTCTGTATTCTTCTTTTCATGCGCTGAAAGGGTTAGAGCATTTGATTGAAACCAAGTCTGGCGATGCGCTGAAATTCGTCGGCCATTTTTCCGATGTTGAGAGTAGAATTGTTGGAGTAAACTGGATTTACCTGTGCCATTCGCTCCAAGCACATATAATGCCTGCCCAACGTCGACACTGAAGTTAATTGCTTCCCCAAGCGGCAAAGGCACAGAAAAATCGAACGCCATCTTGCAACACCCCCAGCTTCAAATCGCTACCATCTAGGATAGCTCTCGACAAACTTATCCATCGATTTTCATCTAGTGTCCGAGGATGGTCTGCATCTTGCTTTGCAACGTAGCAGCTAGAGCACCGCGCCCTTCGGCATTGTTAAGGTAACGGACATGGCGAAGGTGCCGCAGATCGAACGGAATGTCGTGCTCGCTCTGCGTGATGAGAATCACCTCACGCCCAAGCGTGTGCGCAATGCCCGCCTCATAGAACACGTTTGGGTTTCTGCCGGTGCAGTCGCATACGACGACGCGCGAACGGTCGATGAGGGAGACCACGTCCTGAATGATTGCCGGGTTCTCCCAAATGTCGTCCGCCCGCCTGCAACGAAGGCCAGCATTGCCAGCGCCAAGTTGGATGGCAGCATAAACATCATTGAAGCCCGCATCGAACGGCATCATCACTGATGCTAAGGCAGGCTCGATGTTTTCATGTTCGGGGATTTGAAACACGGCCGGGCGCTGGCGGCGGGGGCGCACGTTGCGGAGTAAGAATCTATAGAGGTCAACGTCCTTCACCGCCCAGTGATTTCGTGAAAACTCGAATTCGTGGGGCATGTGCAACTCTGCACGGTTCGCGTGAATCATGCTGTTCTGAAGCGGTGGCACCTCCGCGTCGAAGCCGACTTCAAGAGACACATCCCTGCCGACAATGCGCGCACGGTTGATCTGACCGATATAAGCGGTTTCGTCGGTCGTGCCTTCTTCGCAGAACAAGCACGGCAAAGCGGTGAGACGATCTAGAAGAGGGTTGCCGCCTTCGCGAAACTGCTCGGTGATGTGGTCATCCGTGTATTCAAACATCCGCCCCATAGGGACGGTGACTCTGCCCGAGGGCCAATCGACGTTGAACATCAAGAGATTAAACATTGCTCCCCCAAGCAATTTGGAATGGGCCTAGCTTCCGCGCTTCTTGTAGGGGCCTGCCTCATCCAATCAGCTTGCATCGAACTGAGTATAATGCCTAGCGCCACCGTTTCTATCGGTATAGCTGAGCCGGCTAAACTCGCTCGGCCAGTTAGCCATCGCGTGCTTCAATGCAGAAAGCTTATATGGGATGTGAACGACACAGCCCTTGTCGCGAATGATTGCGGGACATCTGTTGCTATCTTGTCGATTTGTTTCATTCAAATTTGCCGCAATGATCGGCAGGCCAAGCTCAAGGGCAAGCTCCAATTCCCATCGCACATACTTGTATAGATTTTTTGTTTTTTCACCTACCAAGACAACAACAGCAGACGAATGCCTCATCCTCTCGCGCAGCTTCGATTTGACGTATTGCTCATCTTGTGCGCGGCCTGTCATTGTGTCCAGATCGTGCGCATTTTGATACGTGAAATCTATATTTCTATTGGCCTTCCAGCCGTTCATGTAGGCATACGCCCATTTATCATTGTCGCCGTCAAATACGACATAAGCAGCGCCAGACATTTATTCCCCCTCAGTCCGATTGCCTTGCAAGCCACAAGGTATGTTCTCTTGAAAATGCTTTTTCCGCATCATTCACAAATTCCGAGAACTGTTCATCAGATCTCATGTCGTCTGTTAGTGCTTTAATCAAGCCGATTTCATGTGCGGTTACTGTGTAAGCGGCAGATAGCTCATTAAACTTTTTAATTTGCATCCAGCCTACGATGGAAGCTGCGACGACAATGAGCGGCTCGATTGGCCAATATTGCCAACTTGGCAAAGCGATACGACTTAAGGCCATCGAACCCGCGATGACGTAACAGGCACCACTTATCCATACCCACATCCGGGAAGCATTGCGATTGGCCTTGGATTTCCGCCTATACCAGCTCCGCTGATCCTCGACACGATTCTTTAGATAATACGCCATTCTGTCTTCGCGGGTTTTAACTCGCACGGCGTCCATGGCCCGGGTGATTTGGTCATTTCCAGACCAATCGTCCGTGATGCGTTTCGCGGTTTCTATGTTTTCGCGAAAAATTGTATTCAGTTGGCCTCGAAACTGCGTCCTTGCTTGTGCATCTTCTCCCTCGAAAGGTGCGGCGTGCATCATATACCGCCAAGTCAATGTTTTGACGCTTTCAGCTAATGCGCGGCATCTATACCACCACTGCTCCGGTTTACTGTGCGCGCGAGCAATGAGGATGACTAATCCAACAACGAAAACTCCCGCGTAAAGCACGTAGTAGATGATATCATTCATGAAGCTCATGGAAAATATCGCTGCAAAAAACAACGCAATGTATTCGCCACGAATTAGCCGCAGAAACGTTCTTTGATACATATTGGAAGCGTTGTCTGCGTCTAGAAATAGCGCAGGGAAATCGTCGTGATTCATCATGCCCCTCCCGTCATCGTCGCAAATATTATTGTTGCGTCCTGCACGGAGAAGCAAGCGCCATCGCGACAGTGCCCTAGAAATGCCAGAATATTCTGGCCCCACATTTCCCAAGTAAGGCGCTGATTTCGCTGTCCTGACCATTATATTTCCTATATAAAACATGGTGTTGAAGGCTGCGAGGGGCGCGTTTCATGGATCACCCAGAGGGTGCGGGCTTGCAACGGGCAGATCGTGTGGATTTCGACCCTCGCGTGCGGCTGGAATTTCGCGGCACGCAGCTCAGTTCCGACGGCGGCCTTCTGGTGATGCGCGAGCTTGATGACGCGCTCGGGTTGTCCGATTTGGCGTCAGCGGCGCTGCGCGATACTCGCTCTGGCAAGAACACGGTCCATCGGCTCGACGGCCTGTTCCGGCAATCAGTCTTTGGGCGGCTGGCCGGATACGAGGATGTCAACGACGCCAACCGTCTCGCCTGCGATCCGGTCATGCGCCAAGTTGTCGGCGGCAGAGCGGTCGATGCACAAGCGGCCTCGGCATCGCAGATGGGACGGTTCGAGACCGAGACGCTGGCTCTGGCCGGGAACCGTGCCGCGCTGGCCGACCTGAACGGGCAATGGATCGACCGGTTCCATGACCGTAACGGGCTGAAGTACATCGTTCTGGACATGGACAGCTCGGTCAGCCCGACCCATGGCGACCAGGAAGGGTCCGCCTGGAATGGCCATTTCGACTGTAGCTGCTATCACCCCAACTTTCTGTTCAACCAGTTCGGGATGCTGGAACGCTGCGCCCTGCGCCATGGCAACGTCCACAGCGCCGATGGCTGGCGTGATGTTCTCGACCCCGTCATTGCGCGCTACGCGGAGCGCGACCTTGGTGGCAGGTTCTTCCGGGCCGATGCTGCCTACGCGATCCCGGCGATCTATGAGCGATTGGAAGAAGCGCGGTTCTTCTACGCCATCCGGCTGCCCGCAAACGCGGTCCTCAAGGACAAGATCGCGCATCGGCTAACGCGCCCTGTCGGGCGGCCGTCACTGACCAAGGTCAAGCGGTTCTTCGAGGAATTCGAGTATCAGGCGGCGTCCTGGGACAAGGAACGCCGGGTGATCGCCAAGATCGAATGGCATCCGGGCGAACTGTTCCCGCGTGTCGGCTTCATCGTCACCAACCTGCCGATGGAGCCGGACTGGGTGGTGCGGTTCTACAACCAGCGCGGCACCGCCGAGCAGCACATCAAAGAGGGCAAATACGCCTTTCGCTGGACGCGGCTGTCGTGCCGGAAGTTCCGCGACAATGAGGTGCGGCTGCAACTGCACGCCCTGGCGTACAACCTGGCCACCTTCTTGCACTGCATCGAGCTGCCCGAGGCCATGGCCGACTGGTCGTTGACCAGCCTGCAACTGAAGCTGATCAAGATCGGGGCACGTGTGGTCCGTCACGCCCGCACCATCACCTTCCAGCTGGCCGAGGTCGCTGTCACCGGCACGATGGTACGCGCCATCCTCGCCGCTATCCGCCGATTGCGAGCGCCACCGCTATGCGCATGATCGCGATCCACGCTCAAACTGAACGAAAGCGGCTGGACAGATCTGTCCGCTGCGCTGAAAAACGCCGCCCCTGGGCAAGGAAACAGCGGCTTCGCGGTCTGATCCGTCCAGATCCAGCAGTCTGCGCGACCGCAGGTGCCGCTTGCGGCAGAAAATCCTTGTCTAGCGCTCGGATACAGGCGATCTTCACCTCAAACGACACGCCACTTGGGGAATGCAGGATGAGACTCATGCTCGATTATTATTATTATAGAAGCCCCCATGAATAAATCGCTCATCATTTTCGGCATCGTCAACATAACCTCGGACAGTTTCTCCGATGGAGGCCGGTATCTGGCGCCAGACGCAGCCATTGCGCAGGCGCGTAAGCTGATGGCCGAGGGGGCAGATGTGATCGACCTCGGTCCGGCATCCAGCAATCCCGACGCCGCGCCTGTTTCGTCCGACACAGAAATCGCGCGTATCGCGCCGGTGCTGGACGCGCTCAAGGCAGATGGCATTCCCGTCTCGCTCGACAGTTATCAACCCGCGACGCAAGCCTATGCCTTGTCGCGTGGTGTGGCCTATCTCAATGATATTCGCGGTTTTCCAGACGCTGCGTTCTATCCGCAATTGGCGAAATCATCTGCCAAACTCGTCGTTATGCATTCGGTGCAAGACGGGCAGGCAGATCGGCGCGAGGCACCCGCTGGCGACATCATGGATCACATTGCGGCGTTCTTTGACGCGCGCATCGCGGCGCTGACGGGTGCCGGTATCAAACGCAACCGCCTTGTCCTTGATCCCGGCATGGGGTTTTTTCTGGGGGCTGCTCCCGAAACCTCGCTCTCGGTGCTGGCGCGGTTCGATGAATTGCGGCTGCGCTTCGATTTGCCGGTGCTTCTGTCTGTTTCGCGCAAATCCTTTCTGCGCGCGCTCACAGGCCGTGGTCCGGGGGATGTCGGGGCCGCGACACTCGCTGCAGAGCTTGCCGCCGCCGCAGGTGGAGCTGACTTCATCCGCACACACGAGCCGCGCCCCTTGCGCGACGGGCTGGCGGTATTGGCGGCGCTGAAAGAAACCGCAAGAATTCGTTAACTGCACATTCGGGATATTTCTCTATATTCGCGGTTCAGCAGGCATGTCCCCTTTGAGGGCGACCCGACGACAGGATAATCGACCTTATGGTGCGCAAATATTTCGGCACAGACGGTATTCGTGGCAAAGCCAACGAAGGCGCGATGACGGCGGAAACCGCCTTGCGCGTCGGCATGGCGGCTGGCCGTGTCTTTCGTCGCGGTGACCACCGCCATCGTGTCGTGATCGGCAAGGATACGCGCCTGTCGGGCTATATGCTCTGGCATGTCCATCCCTCCACGCTTCCGTGTCGGGGCATTGTCATTGACTGCCCTCCGGCTCTCTACAGCTACAGCGCAATGTGGAAGCCCATTCGCCTCCGGGCCGGCGCGGCTGCCGCCGCGTGACCATCAACAAATTTGCTAAGGGCCTTGCCCTCGCGCCAGCAAGGTAAGTGAAACCGTCCGGGGCGGTATCCCCAGCCTTCCGCGCTTCGCTTGTGCAGACCGGGTGATCCCCCTCCACCCCGGCCGCCCTTGCTCGTTGCTACCCCAGTCTCGGCGACGGCCAGAAGGTCAGGCGCGGCGTTCCGCTTCGCTGACCTTCAGACCCGAGGAACAGAGACATGACCAGCCCAGCCGACAGCAACCCCCGCATCTATGTTGCCTGCCTTGCCGCCTACAACAACGGCTATCTGCATGGAGCGTGGATCGACGCGGATCAGGACGCAGGCCAGATCAGGGACGAGATTGCCGCGATACTTGCCCGTTCCCCCGTCGAGGATGCGGAGGAATACGCCATTCATGACTATGAGGGTTTCGAGGGCGTCAGCATCTCCGAATATGCCGGCATCGACAGCGTGGCACGGATGGCTGCTTTCATCGCAGAGCATGGCGCACTTGGCGCGGGCCTGCTGGAGCAGTTCAGCGGCGACATGGACCAAGCCGAATCCACCTTGGAGGACTGCTATCATGGTCAGTTCGCCAGCCTCGCCGATTACATGGAGGAGTTGACCTCCGAGAGCATCACCATCCCTGAGGCGCTGCGCTACTATGTCAATTGGGAAGCGATGGCGCGCGACGCAGATATGAGCGGCGACTTGTTCACCATCGAGACGGCGCACGGCGAGGTGCATGTGTTTTCCAGCAGATGAGAACATGACTGCCTGTCCGTGCTCATACGGGCAGGCGTCGCGGAATCACCGGCTGTCGCCAAGCCAAAAATACTAAAAGATGTTCGGGTTAGCCGCTCAAGGTATCTGCTTTGAGCGGCTTCTATATCTGCAGTGATCCTTGAACCTCTTTTTGCCGGGCGCTGCTCAGCATCCCGGCTTGGGGAGGTGACGCCATGCTCAGCATCGATTGGCGATCTCCGGCGGCATACGGGCACACAAAGCACATCCCTGCCGCTGGTTTCGCTTGGGAATACCTGCGCCGTAACGACGAATATCGTCGGGACTGCCAGACCATCGCATTGACCGGAGGGGCGGCTGCCCGCGAGCTTGAAGAGTTCGCGCATCGCTGGGGTTTGCGATTTCCCCTGCGATCCCGACGCGCCGCATGATCGGCAATCGCCGATCTGGAATCCGCGCCTTCAACCGCAAGCCGTGATGTTGTCGCCGGTCGATCACAAGGACGACGACACCGAACCAATATTGACGCTGGCGCATCTCTACGGCCTCGACCTGCGCCGCGCTGCCGATGGCTGGCACGGCATCTGGCAGGTGGATGGCGTCAAACACCAATTTTGGCTGCCCGAGGCAACGCCGGGCGCGGGCGCTTTTTATGCCGCTACGCTGCCGATGGATTCATTTCTTGAGCTGCGCGTTCACGCGGTCCGCCGTTTCTGGCGATCCCTCAACGGCCGTGCGCCCGGTCCCGACTTCCGGGCGATCCCCACCCAGCTCCGGCAATGGCACATCCTGTCCCTGCGCGCGCTCGACGCGCGGTTGCGCGGCGAAAGCTATCGCACCATCGCTGAAGTCCTGCTCGGCTTTCGTGGCACCAAGGAGGATTTTGAGAGCGATCCGCGCAAGAACAAAGCTCGCCGCCTGGTCGCGCACGGCATCAAGATGATGCGCGGGGGCTATCGCCTCCTGCTCCACTATCCGATCAAGCCCGACAAGCGTTGATCGTTCTCGGCTGTTGACCTCACGCCTTGTTGGCTGCCGCCTGTTCCAGAATCTTCCGATAGCCCTCGCGCGACAGCCATTGCGCACGTTCGAGATGACTTTGCCAGCAACGGCGCGTCCGAAGTTCCTCGACCACCGGATCACGGTGCAGCACGATCCGCGCGACTTCCTTCCAGTCCGCGTCCTCGGCCTTGGCATCGAGAAGGCGCAGATAGGTAACGTAGTGCCGTTCGTCATAGGCGGTTATGGCGTCGCCGGTCGGCGCTTCATCGTCCACATCGGGATCGAGTTCGACGGGCACCTTCATAGTCATTCCCCGCATCCGAGAGGCTGTGTCTGCGGTGCGCCCCCGCAAACGATTCTCTCTGACTCTTGGTGATCGGGGAGTTCGAAACCGCTGTTACACGGCCCCATGGCCTTTAGCTCGGAAAGCCTGTTGTATACGCCACAGGCTCCCCGACCATAAGGTCAAGGAGTTTGGTGCCGTCACGGCCGGCACCAACCGGTAACAGAGGGGTTTCGACGCCCCAGAGCAGCGCGTCTGCTCCATCCACATTCTTAGCCGAACCGCGTGCGAATGTCTTCGCCTATTCAGCGCGGCAGGCGATGAGCCGCTGAAATCCCTCATCTATTGGCCGCGCACCGCCCCGAAGGGGGGTGCCGCCAGCGCATAGGCGCAAATGCGGCACGCTACGCGCCGCCGATCCCTCGCCAAGGTTCGCCACAGTCCGCTGCCGTCCCCGGCAGCCCAATTCCGACTGGAGGTGATCCATGCCCAACCCGCTTGCGGGCCTGCCGCCGCGCCTGTTGCGCACCAAGGAAGCCGCGCGCTTCCTCGGCATATCCGTCCGAACCCTTGAGAAACATCGCACCTATGGCACCGGGCCGACCTATCGCAAGGTCGGCGGCCGCGTCCTCTACACCGTCCGCGATCTGGAAGACTGGAGCGCGACGGGCGAGCGCAAATCCACCCGCGACAAGACCGCCGGCACCGTTTTTCCCGCGCGTCCGCTCACGCCCGAAGAACGGGGCGACTGCTAGATGCTGCGCGAGGACGATCACGACCCCGCGCGGCCGGCCGAGGACAGCGAGCGCAGCCGCCTCGACCCCTTCGTGGTCGCAACGGGCGACGCGCCGCCCCGCGACCAGCGCGATTTGATGGAACGGCCGTTTTTCTCGCTGGCGAAGACCCCGCGCACCAAGCCGATTCTCTACAAGGCCGCCGACATAGAGGTGCAAGTGTTCGGGATGCCCGAGCACGGCATGGCGACCATCTGGGATGCCGATGTGCTGATATGGGCGGCCTCGCAGATCGTCGCGGCCGAAAACAACGGCCTCACCACCTCGCGCTTCGTCCGGTTCACGCCTTATCATCTGTTGCGCGCCATCGGGCGGCCGACCGGCAATCACCAATACCGGCTTCTGAAAGCCGCGCTGGCGCGGCTGCAATCGACCGTCATTGCCACCACGATCCGCAACGGCCCGCATTGGCGTCGCCGGCAATTCTCATGGATCAACGAGTGGGAGGAAATGACGACGCGCGCCGGCCGCGTCGAGGGCATGGAGTTCGTCCTGCCCGAATGGTTCTACAATAGCGTCATCGACCATTCGCTGGTCCTGACCATAGACCCGGCCTATTTCCGGCTGACTGGCGGCATCGAGCGATGGCTTTACCGCGTCGCTCGAAAGCACGCCGGGCACCAGCGCCACGGCTGGATTTTCGAGGTCGCGCACCTTCATCAGAAATCCGGCAGTCTCGCGCGGCCGTCCGACTTCGCGCTGGACCTGCGCCGGATAGCGGCCCGCCAGCCGCTCCCCGGTTATCGCCTCCAGATCGAGCGGGGAGACGGCCGCGAGCTGCTGCGTATCCGCCCCGAAAACTTATCAACAGGCACTGTTGATAACCCTGTTAATACCATCGGCACATCAGGCGCACGGGGTATCGGCACATCAGGCGCATCACTATCGGCAGATCAGGCGCACGAACCGCAGCTAACGCTTTGGCCTGAAAAGCGGAATCCGACCGCTAACTTATCTAACAGAGAATCTAACTCTTTTTCTTTGACGCGCGCGCAGGTGAAGCGTGGTGCCGGTTCTGCCCGGAGGAGCGAGCCATGATGGCCGCGCTCGACGCGCTGCGCCCGAGCGGCCCCCAGCACATCACCGGAGACGAACAATGACCCGTCGCGCCCATCGCAGCGCGCACGGCCGTCCGCTGCCGGACGGGCCTGCGCCCTTCACAACATTGGTCGAGCTGACCTTCGAGAAACGCAAGGTCGAGCACTGGATACGCTTCGGCCGCAAGAGCTACGAACAGATCATCGACCGCCGCCGCAGCGTCGTCGGCTTCGCGCCGGGCAGCGTCTTCACCTTCGTCCGATGGGCATCTGGCGAGCATGGCACGGTCGTTTCCCGCATCGACATTGTGCGCGCCATCGGTCGGGGCGAGCCGTTCCAGACATTGCCGTTTGTGCGCCCCGGTGGCGAAATCCTGTTGCGCCTCGATAGCTGGCCCAAGGTGCAGCGCGCGCTTGCAGCCATCGACGCCGTGGATGCACTCGGCCTCGATCCGGCCGACGCCTCGCCGGACCACTGGCGGCACGTCCACAACCGTTTGACCGCCAATCTGGAGCCGCACGCCTACACCCCCGAGCGACACGCCGCTTGGCTTCATCGCCGAAGGATCGACCCATGACGCGCCGCCGCACTCTCACGGCGACGGCGCTGGCCGTCATCGGCGTCGCCACCGGAGGCATGGTCGATTGGCCTGCGAAACTCATCTGGAACGCCACGGCCAGCGCGCCCATCGGCTTCTACACCGTCGAGCCGGCCGACGCGCTCGACGTGCCCGAGCTGGTCGCCGTCATGCCGCCCGAACCACTCGCCGCCTTCATGGCCGAGCGCGGCTATATCGCGCGAGGCGTCCCGCTCTTGAAGCGCGTCCTCGGCCTGCCGGGGCAGCGGGTCTGCCGCATCGGCCGCACGATCACCGTTGACGGGATCGAGATGGGCGAGGCGCTGGAGCGCGACAGCCTCGGCCGCGATCTGCCTGTCTGGCAGGGCTGCCGCGTTATCGGCGACGACCAGCTTTTCCTCATGAACTGGGACGTCCGCGACAGCCTCGACGGCCGCTATTTCGGACGCACCCCCGCAGCTTCCGTCATCGGCCGAGCGGTCCCGCTCTGGACCGATGAGGAAGGCGTCGGCCGCTACGAATGGCGCGCGCAGACGCACTGAAACCACCCCCGAGAACCAACCGCAGGAGATTTTCATGGCAGAGATAGGCACCTTCACGCGCACCGAAACCGGCTATGCGGGAGAGCTTCATTCGTTCGGCCTCCACGAGAAGCTGTTCATCGTCCCGGCCAAACCGAGCGATGTGAAGAACGCGCCCGACTATCGCGTGCGTCTCGATAGCGAGGATGGCCCGGACGCCGGCCCGGCATGGAAAGACTCCAGCGAAAACGCTGGCGAGTTCGTCTCTATGAGACTGGAAGGGCCGATCTTCCCGTCTCCGATCCGCGCCAAACTGTTCCAGTCCAATGACGATCCTTCGGTCTGGACCCTGCGCTGGAAGCACCCCCGGAAGATCGAGGACGAGGAATGAAGGCCGCGCGCGTCCGGCCCGCCATCCGGTCAAAGATCGGCATCCCTTTGTTCGCGGAAAAGCCGTCTCATCCCTTCGTCCCGCTCGGCGACCAGACGGCCGGCGCGCGCAGCGAAGGTCAGGGGCGGTCATCGGCCGGCGCTTACGCCTTGCCCTTGACCGCAGCGAGCACGCTGGCAGGCTGGCGGCGAAGCGGAGACAGGCCGGTATGGCATTATGCCGTCCTGCTGCTGGCGGGGGCGCTTTCCGTCTGCACCGGATCGGGCGTCGCTGTCGCGCAATCCGCGTCGGTTGAGCGCCCGGCTGTCGCCCATCCCTATGCGGCGCACATCGCCGAGGCGTCGCAGCGTTTCGGCATCCCCGAGCACTGGATTCGCGCCGTGCTGCGCGCCGAGAGCGCGGGCGATGTGCGCGCGGTCTCAATGGCCGGCGCGATGGGATTGATGCAGGTGATGCCCGACACATGGGCGGGCCAGCGCGTCCGCTGTGGCCTCGGCCGCGATCCCTACGACCCGCGCGACAACATCATGGCAGGCACGGCCTATCTGCGCGAGATGTTCGACCGCTACGGCAATGTCGGCGCGATGCTTGCGGCCTATAATGCCGGTCCCGGCCGCTACGACGAGCACCGCGCGACGGGCCGACCGCTTCCCGCCGAGACACGCGCCTATGTCGCCGCGCTCGCCCCGATCCTTGGCGGCGCGGCTCCATCGGATGCGCCGTTGCAACCACCGGCACCGCCGCCCGATTGGCGCGAGGCACCACTATTCGTCATGCGCCCGGCCGACACGCGGGCTGCCAGTGCGCCGCCGTCCGAGGCGCAATCTGGCGACGGCCGCGCTGCCGTTCCGGCGCACGACCCCGCCCGTGCGGAGCCGCAGGACGGCAGCATTTTCGTGGCGAGCGCCAGCGACGGGGGAACGCCATGAGGGCGGCGTTCCCGCGCTCGGCGGCGCTGTTTTCGGCATCCAGTCGGGCAGGTTTGCGCCCGGCTGGATTCCCGGCAGGTGGGGCAGAAAGGCAGAAAGGGCGGAGGGCAAGATTAAAGAAGACGGCACCATATCGGGCCGCTTCTGGAAATTATTGTTGTCTGCACACTGGTTAGGTTGCCGGTTCCGGCACCATGGTTTTGAGGGGCCGCGTGCCGCGATTTCGCGCAAAGCCTTGGCTTTGCAGGGTTTCGAGCGGCACCATAGGCCGATATCGGCCGTTTTTCGGCGGTTTCGTCAGGAGTCGCGCCCGTGAGCGCCGACGACGAAAACCGCTTCCGTCCGAAGCCCGGCCGCATCCGATCCGACACGCCGAAGGCCGGCAAGACCAAGAGCTTTTTCACGCAGGTCAAGAAGATCACCCGCCAGCATCAGGCGGCAGCCTCCCGCGATCCTTCCATGCCGTCATCCGCTCGCCCGTCATCGCCGGGGCGGTCCCGCGCCATGGTCGCCAGCGGCAAGGGCGTGAAGCGCGGGCGTGGCACGAGCTTCGTGCGCGCCCGGAACATCTCCGGCCACTGGCATCATCGCCAGCCGGGCAGCCGCCGCGTGATCGTCAAGCAGCGCAGCATCCGGGCCGCATGGAAGGGCGGCCGCGCCCGCGCACATCTGCGCTATGTCCAGCGCGACGGCACGTCACGCGATGGCGAGCGCGGCAGGCTCTATTCGGCGACCGAGGACCGCGCCGATGGCGACGCCTTCCTTGATCGCGGCAAGGACGACCGCCACCAGTTCAGATTCATCGTCTCGCCCGAGGACGGCGCGGAGTTGTCGGACCTCACGGCCTACACCCGCGATTTCATGAAACAGGTGGAAGCCGACCTCGGCACGAAACTCGATTGGGTCGCCGTCAATCACTACAACACCGGCCATTCCCATGTGCATGTCATTGTCAACGGCCGCGACGATACGGGCGGGGATCTAGTCATCAATGGCGACTATCTGTCCGCTGGCCTGCGCGAACGCGCCAGCGAGCTTGCCAGTCTGGAACTCGGCCCCGTCACCGAGATCGAGCAGACCCGCAAGCTGTCCGCCGAAATCGACCAAGACCGTTTCACCCGCATCGACCGCGCCATGGTCGAGGAAGCCGATGCCCGTTTCCTCGACCTGCGCCATGAACCGGCGGAGCCGAAGCGGCAGTTCGAGCGGACGCTGCGTTTGCGCAGGCTCGGCAAGCTGGAGAAGATGGGGCTGGCGACCGAGCACGCGCCCGCCGTTTGGGAATTGAGCAAGGACATGGAGCCTGCCCTGCGCGAGCTAGGCGAGCGTGGCGACATTATCCGCACCATGCAGAAGGCGCTCGGCCCGCAGGGAGGCGAACGCGATCCCATGAGCTTCCAAATCCATGACGGAGCGCCCGAGACGCCTATCGTCGGTCGCGTCGTGGACAAGCACCTGTCCGACGAGCTGGGGGAGAACCTGACCGTTGTGGTGGACGGGATCGACGGCCGCACGCACCACATCGCCGGCATCGCGCCCGAGCGGCTGGAGGATGTCCGCATCGGCAGCGTCATTGAGGTCGGCCCGGCCGAGGCCACGGCCCGACCGTCCGACCGCTCCATCACAGCCATCGCCGAGGACGGCATCTATCGGCCGAGCCGCCATCTGGAGCAGGCGAAGTTTGAGGGCCGCGTTCCGAGCGGCGACTATGAGGGCTATGTCGATGCCCATGTCCGCCGACTGGAGGCGCTACGCCGGGCCGGGATCGTCGAACGCATCGACGCAGATCAATGGCGCATTCCCGATGATCTGGTCAGCCGCGCCGCCGTCCATGACGCCGGCCGCGACCGGCAGGCCAGCGTTCGCGTCCTGTCCCCGTTCGATCTAGGCAAGCAGGTCGGATCGGATGGCGCGACCTGGCTGGACCGGCGATTGGTCCATAGCGAAACGGACGATCTTGCGCCGGCCGGCTTCGGACAGCAAGTGCGTGAGGCGATGGACCAGCGCCGCGAGCATCACATCGAAGAGGGCGACGCTGCCCGAGCGCGGAACGGCCGCATCTTCTATCGGCGCAGCCTTCTCGCCACCTTGCGCGAGCGGGAGGTCGCCCGCGTCGGCGCGGAGATGGCCGAAAGGAAGGGGCTGCCGTTCCGCGCCGCCACGGACGGCGAGAACGTCAGCGGCAAGTTCACCGGCACCGTGCAGCTATCGAGCGGCAAGTTCGCGGTGGTCGAGCAATCTCATGAGTTCACCCTTGTCCCTTGGCGGCCAGTCATCGACCGCCAGCTCGGCCGCGAGGTCATGGGCGTCGTGCAGGGCGGATCGGTGTTGTGGCAGCTAGGGCGGCAAAGGGGGTTGGGACTTTAGAGCACCTGAAACGGCGTTGCGACACCGGCGCTATTCGGATAGGAGATAGATATTCGTATTGCCAAGTGTGGAGCTATCAGCATGGGAAACGCTAAGTCAGCAGACAAGTAAGCCGCAACAACAAGCACTGTTGTTGCGGCGTTCTGTAAGATCAATCCCAATCTGATTGTTGACGAGCAGACGCCGCCCGGAATCTTTAATCGAGCGGTTGATTCGTCATGACTATCACACGCCCCGCGTGGGCCTATACGTTGCCGGCAGCCCTGCTGCTGATGGCTCCCTTCGACATCCTCGCGTCACTGGCGATGGATATTTATCTCCCCGTCGTCCCAGCGATGCCCGGCATCCTAAACACGACGCCATCCATGATCCAGCTCACGTTGAGCCTCTACATGGTCATGCTCGGCGTGGGACAGGTGATCTTTGGCCCAATATCGGATCGCATCGGGCGACGGCCGATCTTGCTTGCGGGTGGGGCGCTTTTCATCGTCGCTTCTCTCGGAGCGGCATGGTCGTCAACGGCCGCAGCCTTCGTCGCTTTTCGCCTGCTACAAGCGGTCGGCGCGTCGGCGGCGTTGGTAGCGACGTTCGCGACGGTTCGCGACGTTTATGCCAGCCGCCCCGAGGGTGTCGTCATCTACGGTCTTTTCAGTTCGATGCTGGCCTTCGTGCCCGCCCTTGGCCCCATCGCCGGAGCACTGATCGGCGAGTTTTTCGGATGGCGGGCGATATTCGTCACGCTGGCTGCACTTGCGTTGCCTGCACTCTTGAACGCCGGTTTCAGATGGCACGAAACCCGCCCCTCGGATGAAGTAAACACACGCCGTTCCGTTTTGCCTATCTTCGTGAGTCCAACCTTTTGGGTTTACACGGTCGGCTTTAGCGCTGGCATGGGCACCTTCTTCGTCTTCTTCTCGACAGCCCCCCGAGTGCTCATAGGCCAAGCCGATTATTCCGAAATCGGGTTCAGTTTGGCTTTCGCCACTGTCGCACTCGCCATGATTGTGACAACCCGTTTCGCGAAGTCCTTTGTAGCCAGATGGGGCATTGCGGGATGCGCGGCGCGTGGGATGGCGTTGCTCGTTTGCGGGGCGATTCTGTTGGGAATCGGTGAATTTTTCGGCTCACCATCGTTCCTCAGCTTCATCCTGCCAATGTGGGTAATGGCAGTCGGTATTGTCTTCACGGTGTCCGTCACCGCCAATGGTGCTCTCGCACAGTTCGACGACATCGCAGGATCGGCAGTCGCCTTCTATTTCTGCGTCCAAAGCCTGATCGTCAGCATCGTCGGGACACTAGCGGTAACGCTGTTGAACGGAGATACGGCTTGGCCCGTGATCTGTTACGCCACGACGATGGCGATGCTAGTTTCGACGGGTCTTGCGCTACTTCGATTCCGTGACGTTCACGCCGAGAGGTCGCCGGTCGTCTGACCGGCGACTGGCAGGACGGTCGGCACCCATGCGGCGCACCCGTCATCGCAGCTTCATGAATGGCGGTATCCTGTCCGGCAGGATACCGCTCATTTCCCTTGTTCAGTTCATGGCCGTTGCCGAGCATCTGAATTTTCGGCACGCGGCCAACGCGCTCGGCGTCAGTCAGTCGAGCGTCAGCGCGCGCGTGAAGGCGCTGGAGAAAATCTTGGTGTCCTGCTGTTCGAGCGCCATGCGCGATGCGTCCGGCTAACGGATGCAGGCAGACATTTCATGGAGCTGGTCGCGGTGGGCGTCGATCAGCTCGATCACGCCGTCAAGACCGCCGACATGACAGCGCAAGGCGAATGCGGCCGGCTACGCATCGGTGTCTATGCCCTGATTCCGGGCAGCTTCCTTGCAGAGCTGGTCGGCCAGTATCGGAAGGACCATCCCAATCTCGACATCGAAATCACGGAGGGCACCGCTGGCGGCCGGTCATCGACCGCCAGCTCGGCCGCGAGGTCATGGGCGTCGTGCAGGGCGGATCGGAATCGTGGCAACTCGCGCGGCAGAGGGGGATAAGCCTCTAATCTGTTGTAGATGAACGTAGCCGCTCGAAACCGGTGATGAGGCTGTCAAGTCCGAAGTTGAACGCAGCATCTATGCCTTCTGTTTCCAACTCGTGAAACAGATCGTGCAGGAAGGACGATGCTGCCTGCCCGGACACATCTGATCTGTCCGACATTCTCTCATCGGCATCAGATGCCTGCTGCTCGAGAACGGAACCGACCACATAGTGACTGACCGCCCGGAGCGCCCAAACAGCGTGCTTCGGACCAAAGCCCGCCGCGCAGAGAAAGCGTATTTGTGTCTCGGCAGTGCCAAAATTCGGTTCTGTCGGTCGAGTGCCGGCATGGATGCGCGCCCCGTCGCGATAATAGAGCAACGCCGTTCTGAAACTCTGGGCGTTCTCTTTCAGGAATAGCCGCCAGTCTTCGTTCTCTTCGGGTAGCGAGCGGGTGTGGCGTTCCGTCAACATCGCCTCCGCAAGTGCGTCAAGCAGCGCGCGCTTGCTCTGGAAATGCCAGTAAAGCGCAGGCTGCTGAACCTTGAGGCGTTCAGCGAGCTTTCGCGTCGTCAGGTTGTCCATGCCAACCTCGTTCAGCAGCTCCAGCGCCGCTGCGATCACGGTGCCTTTGTCCAGTTTGGTCATTCACGTTCCTCTGCCAGTGCTTGACAATTTATCAACGATAATTTCTATGTCTATGTTCTTATCATTGATAAAGTCGCTCGCATTGAGCGGCGCTGGAGTTTCAGGTGCGCAGCTCTGCCATCATCGCCCTGCTGATCGTCAGTCTCGACGCCATGGGACTCGGCCTCATCATGCCGGTCCTTCCGACGCTTCTGCGCGAGCTTGTGCCGGCGGAACAGGTCGCTGGTCACTATGGTGCTTTGCTGTCACTCTATGCGTTGATGCAGGTCGTCTTCGCGCCCGTGCTTGGAAAATTTTCAGATGCTTACGGCCGGCGTCCGGTGCTTCTGGCTTCTCTTGCGGGGGCCGCAGTCGATTACACGATTATGGCATCAGCGCCGGTCTTATGGGTTCTCTATATCGGCCGACTCGTTTCTGGCGTCACGGGAGCAACCGGAGCCGTAGCTGCCTCAACCATTGCCGATTCGACGGGGGAAGGTTCTCGCGCACGCTGGTTCGGCTACATGGGGGCCTGTTATGGAGCAGGCATGATTGCCGGGCCAGCACTTGGTGGCATGCTCGGTGGTATTTCTGCCCATGCTCCGTTTATCGCCGCTGCCCTTCTCAACGGCTTCGCGTTCCTGCTTGCCTGCATTTTTCTCAAGGAGACTCATCACAGCCATGGCGGGACCGGAAAGCCGGTTCGCATCAAACCATTCGTTCTGTTCCGGCTGGATGATGCATTGCGCGGGCTAGCTGCGCTTTTCGCAGTCTTCTTCATTATTCAACTGATCGGCCAAGTGCCTGCGGCCCTATGGGTCATCTATGGCGAGGACCGTTTTCAGTGGGACACCACGACTGTTGGTTTGTCGCTTGCGGCATTTGGAGCAACACATGCGATCTTCCAAGCGTTTGTTACCGGCCCGCTTTCAAGCCGGCTTGGAGAGCGGCGCACGCTACTCTTTGGCATGGCTGCGGATGCGACTGGCTTCATTCTTCTGGCTTTTGCCACGCAGGGATGGATGGTGTTCCCGATTTTGTTGCTGCTTGCCGCCGGAGGTGTTGGCATGCCGGCCTTGCAGGCAATGCTTTCAAACAATGTCAGCAGTAACAAGCAAGGAGCTTTACAGGGAACGCTTACAAGCCTCACCAATCTAAGCTCTATCGCGGGACCGCTTGGCTTCACGGCACTCTATTCTGCCACCATAGGAGCATGGAACGGTTGGGTTTGGATTGTCGGCGCGATCCTCTATTTAATATGTCTGCCAATACTACTCAGACCTTTCGCAACTTCATTGTGATTGAGTCATGGCGAATTGGTATGCGTAGACTTACGAGGAATGACGGATTAAATCCGTTGAGCCATCATCTCCTCTCGGGGCGAGTGCCGATGATGACCTTAGTTCACACTCTCGCCGTCGCCGAATATCTGAACTTCCGCCACGCCGCCAATGCGCTCGGCGTGGCGCAATCCAGCGTCAGCGCCCGCGTGAAGGCGCTGGAAGAAGACCTTGGCATCCTTCTGTTCGAGCGCCATGCGCGGGGTGTTCGGTTGACCGAGGCTGGACGCCACTTCGTCGAGCGGATAGCCGCAGGCATCGACCAACTCGACCATGCGGTGAAGACCGCCGGCATGGCGGCAGCCGGAGAAAGCGGCCGGCTTCGCATCGGTATCCATGCCCTGATCCCTCGCAGCTTCCTCGCAAAGCTGATCGGCCAATACCGCGAAGACCACCCCGGCGTTGAAGTCGAAATGACCGAAGGCACAGCCCGCGAAGCGGTGATGCAGCTTCGCGCCGACCGGCTGGACGTGGTGTTCGTCGCCGGCACGCCCGAGTTGCCCGACTGCCATTCCCGCCGCATATGGACCGAACCGCTCTTGGCGGTGTTACCGGAGCAGCATCCGCTCGCCGAGCGGTCGGCCGTTACATGGGCCGATCTGGCGGGCGAGACGTTCCTTGTTCGGCATGGCGGCACCGGCCCGCAGGTTCATAGCCATATCGTGCTGCGCCATGCCGGACGCTGGCCCGCGCCGTCGATCCTGCGCTTCGACGTGGGGCGCGGCGCGCTGCTGTCCATGGTCGGACAGGGCTTCGGCATCACCATCGTCGGGGCCGCCTCGGCGCTGTTGCCGACAACCGGCATTGTCTTCCTGCCCTTCGCCGATGAGCCCGAGCCGGTCGCCTTCTCGGCTGTCTGGTCGCCGTCCAACCGCAGCGCCGCGCTGCGCAACCTGCTCACGGTCGCCAGCGACATGGGCCGGCAGGTCTGCACGAATTCAGTACCGCCACGGATAGCGAGGGCGTGAGCCGAAGTGGTCGCGGAAGCACCGTCCGGGACTGTTATTGCCATCGCCGGAAAGCGACACTTGCATTAACGCCGCCAAAGCCGAATCCGTTGGAAATGGCATGTTCCATGAGAACGGGCCGCGCAGATCGGTGAACTAGGTCGATACCTGCGGCAACAGGATCGGGGTTTTCTAAGTTTCTCGTGGGGGGAGCGATTTGATCCCGTAGGGCGAGTATCGTGAAGATTGCCTCAATACCACCTGCGGCACCAAGTAGGTGCCCCGTCGCCGATTTCGTGGCGCTTACGGCCACATCATGATTGCCAAACACGGATTTTATCGCGGCAATTTCTCCTCGATCTCCTACGGGAGTGGAGGTGGAATGAGCGTTCAAATGTTGAATATCGATTGGCTTCAACCCGGCACTCTGGAGCGCGATTTTCATCGCACGGGCCGCACCTCGACCGTCCTCTGGACCGGCAGTCATATGGTGTGCATCAGCGCTTGTGCCGTATCCCACCAATTCGGCTATGGGCGTGGCACCCCGAGCCAGGGCATGTTCCAATTCCTCTATGACGATCAGACCCGCCCCTTCGGACATTACGAAACCATCGCGCTCGGTGTCGAACGGCCTCGACGCCATTTCCGGCGTAGTATTGTACCCCATGGATAGTGCTCGCGCGGCAGCAAATGCCCCGAGACTAACCGTATCAATGCACGCTTCTGCCCCGCCGCACAGAGCGATGTCGGCTTCGTTGGAGCGTATCAGCCGCGCGGCGTCGCCGATGGCCTGAACGCTGGCAGCGCAGGCGGTTACAGGCGTGCCAATTGGGCCTGTAAATCCATACCTGATGGTAACCTGTCCCGCCGCGAGGTTGGCAAGAAACGATGGTACGGTAAACGGTGATAGCCTCCGTGGCCCCCGAGTGTCGGTTATGCGAACTGCCGAAGCGATAGCGGGAAACCCGCCTATACCAGAAGCAATAATCGTTGCTGTGCGCTCAAATTCGTAGTCGCTCGCGGGATGCCATCCCGCCGTTTCAAGAGCCTCCTTTGCGGCCGCAAGTGCAAACAGAATGAAGCGATCCATTTTTCGTTGATCCTTTGTGTCAACGATCAAATCGGGATCGAAACCGGCTTCGGAATCTTCAATCAGGCTAGGAACGAGTCCCCCGATTTTCACTGGTAGATTGCTGGAAATTTCATCAGGCAATGTTCTAATGCCTGATTTTCCATCAAGGAGTCTGTTCCAGCTTATTTCAGCCCCGGAACCAAGAGGGCCGACTAAACCCATGCCGGTCACAACAATTCGACGCATTGGATTATTCCGCTCCTTTTTCTGAGCTTATCCGCTTCACGCGGTTTATGACGCGCATCGTTTCTTCCGTTGCCGCTGGGCCTGCTAGAAGAACCGTGTTTTCAGGAGTGATTTTTTCTCCAGTATCCGCATCGACTATGATGGCGTTTCGTTCCCTACCAGTTTCCCTGTCGCCAAGGCGCATGGCTATTTCATTGGGCGCAAGGTTCCGGTTTCCCCATGCGAACAGGGCGATTGCTACCGGATAGAAATCTCGCCCTTTGTCGGTAAGGACGTATTCAAATCGAGGCGGATGATCATTGTATCGTTGCCTTTCAAACAACCCTTCGGCTGTGAGATGTTTCAATCGCCTCGCCAAAATGTTCGCGGAAATACCGAGATTCTTCTCGAATTCATCGAATTTGCTCAACCCTTGGAAGGCGTCCCGCAGGATCAAGATGCTCCACCAGTCACCGACGCTTTCCAGCGCTCGGGCTGCGGGACACTCTAATGACAGAAAGCTTGTTCGTTGCATGACACATCCATAATGGTGTAACTTCCATCATGCAAGTCACTTGTGCGTAGTAGGCGACATAGAGGGAGGGGCAATCCAATGCGTCATTCTAAGGAAGCCAAGCAACTGCGTCCGCTACGGCGTGCAATGAAGCACTGTAGTGGCATTTGAGCGATGCGACGGCGGCGATCAGCACCGATGAATGGTTGCCCATGGGGCGTGCCGACCACGCTCGGATCGCGTATCCCCCTCGCATCGCTGATCCAGACGCTTGCCGTCGCTGAGTATCTGAACTTCCGCCACGCGGCCAATGCGCTCGGCGTGGCGCAATCCAGCGTCAGCGCGCGCGTAAAGGCGCTGGAGGAAGACCTTGGCATCCTTCTGTTCGAGCGGCATGCTCGGGGCGTGCGACTGACTGAGGCCGGACGCCACTTCGTCGAGCGGATAGCGGCCGGCGTCGATCAGCTCGACCATGCGGTGAAGACCGCAGGCATGACGGCGGCAGGGAAATGGGGTCGTCTGCGCATCGGTATCCATGCCCTGATCCCCGGCAGCTTCCATGCTGATCTGATCGCACAATACCGGGAAGACCATCCCGGCATCGAGATCGAGATGATCGAAGGCACGGCCCGCGACGCGGTGATGCAGCTTCGCGCCGACCGGCTCGACGTGGCGTTCGTCGCCGGCAAGCTTGAATTGCCCGACTGCCATGCCCGCCCGATCTGGACTGAACCGCTGGTGGCGGTGCTGCCGGAACAGCATCGCCTTGCCGGGCAGGCGGCTATCACATGGGCCGATCTGGCCGGCGAGACCTTCCTTGTCCGCTATGGCGGCACTGGCCCGCAAGTCCACGACCATATCGTGCTGCGCCATGCCGGACGCTGGCCTGCGCCGTCGATCCTGCGCTTCGATGTGGAGCGTGGAACAATGTTGTCCATGGTCGGACAGGGTTTCGGCATCACCATCGTCGGCGCGGCCACGGCGCTGCTGCCGACGACCGGAATCGTCTTCCTACCTTTTGCGGATGAACCAGAGCCGGTTGCCTTTACCGCTGTCTGGTTGCCGTTCAATCGCAGCGCCGCGCTGAAAAACCTGCTCAACCTTGCAAACAATATGAGGCGTTTCGGCGATTCGCCCGGCCAGTTGCGCGATGGCGACCACTCGGCCGGATAACGTGAAGGGAACCCGTCCTATTTGCCGCCGATAGTATCCGGCAGCCCTCCGGCATCCTCTTTCCTGTTGCCCATCCCGATTCTGACTACTCTCTGTTCGGCTCCGTCTCTTTTGCCGACTGGAGGCTGCATTGCGCGGAGGCCGAATCCTTTGGGGTCAGATCGCTGTCGTCTTCGCCATCGTTCTGGTGATGGTGTGGGCAGCGACGCAATGGACGGCGTTCCGCCTCCGCTTCCAGCTCCAGCTTGGCAATCCGTGGTTCGAGCTGGCGGGCTGGCCGGTCTATTATCCGCCGGCCTTCTTCTGGTGGTGGTTTTCGTTTGACGCCTATGCGCCCGCAATCTTCGTCGAAGGAGCCATCATCGCGGCGTCCGGCGGTTTCATCGCCATCGCCGCCGCCATCCTCATGTCGATCATCCGGGCACGGGAGGCGCGCAACGTCGCCACCTATGGTTCGGCGCGATGGGCGGAGGATCGCGAAATCCGCGCCGCCGGTCTGCTCGGCCCCGATGGCGTGGTGCTCGGCAGATACGACCGGCACTATCTGCGCCATGACGGGCCGGAGCATGTGTTGTGCTTCGCCCCGACTCGCAGCGGCAAAGGTGTCGGGCTGGTGGTACCGACGCTGCTGACATGGCCGGGAAGCTGCATTGTCCACGACATAAAAGGCGAGAACTGGACGCTGACAGCGGGCTTTCGCGCGAAGCATGGCCGCGTGCTGCTGTTCGATCCGACCAATGCTGTATCATCCGCCTACAACCCGCTGCTGGAGGTCCGGCAAGGGGAATGGGAAGTCCGCGACGTGCAGAACATCGCGGATATTCTGGTCGATCCCGAAGGCAGTCTCGACAAGCGCAACCATTGGGAAAAGACCAGCCATAGCTTGCTGGTCGGCGCGATCCTGCATGTTCTCTATGCGGAGAAGGACAAGACCTTGGCGGGCGTCGCCAACTTCCTGTCCGACCCGCGCCGCCCGGTCGAGGCGACCTTGCGCGCGATGATGGACACGCCGCATCTTGGGCCGAGCGGCGTTCATCCCGTCATCGCATCGTCGGCGCGCGAGCTGTTGAACAAATCCGAGAACGAACGGTCGGGCGTGCTCTCCACCGCCATGTCGTTTCTCGGCCTCTACCGCGATCCCGTGGTGGCGCGGGTGACGGCGCGGTGCGACTGGCGCATTGCCGATCTGGTCGGCAGCCGCCAGCCCGTCACGCTCTATCTGGTCGTGCCGCCATCCGACATAAACCGCACCAAGCCGCTTATTCGCCTGATCCTCAACCAGATCGGCAGGCGGTTGACCGAGGAATTGACCACCTCCGGCAAGCGCCATCGGCTGCTGTTGATGCTGGACGAGTTTCCAGCACTCGGTCGCCTCGACTTCTTTGAATCGGCGCTCGCCTTCATGGCGGGGTATGGAATCAAAGGCTTCCTGATCGCACAGAGCCTCAACCAGATCGAGCGCGCCTATGGGCCGAACAACGCGATCCTCGACAACTGCCATGTCCGCGTCAGCTTCGCCACGAACGACGAAAGGACGGCGAAGCGTGTTTCAGACGCACTAGGCACCGCGACCGAGCTGCGCGACTCCACCAACTACGCAGGGCACCGCCTAGCCCCGTGGTTAGGTCACTTGATGGTGTCACGGCAGGAGACGGCGCGGCCGCTGCTCACGCCGGGCGAGATCATGCAGCTTCCGCCCACGGACGAAATCGTGATGGTCGCCGGCACGCCGCCGATCCGCGCGACCAAAGCCCGCTATTTCGAGGATGCGCGGTTTCAGGAACGCATCCTGACCCCGCCCGATCTGGTCGCCGCTCCGCTGGCGCCCAGCCCATCCGCCGATGACTGGTCCGGCCGCGTGGTCGCGGCGGATAGCCGTTCCGCGACGGCCGCCGCAGACGAGGCCGAGGGCGACCCGGCCAATGCCGGCATCCGCCGCGAGCCGGAATTGCCAAGCCAAGAGGAAATCGTCACCCCGCCGCCATCGCCCGAACAGGAGTTCGAGTTCCTGGGCGACGAGCCAGACGTTGACGCGGCCAAGGCCCGCGCCATGCGCCAGCGCATGAGGATGGTGGCGCGGCAGGTGGCGCTGAACCCCGATGATGGAATCGACCTTTGAGGACACGCCCATGGCAACCAGAACCCGCCTGAATCTCTATTTCGACCCCGCGCTCATTCCGCAGATCGAAGCGATGGCGCTGCGCCGCTCGGTGGCCCTGCGCCGCAATGTCTCGAAATCCGCCATCGTGGAGGCGGCTGTCATGTCCTACCTGTCCGGCGATTCCGCCGACCAGCTTGAAGCCGCCATGTCGCGCCGATTGGACAAGCTCGGCCGGCAGATCGACACGCTCGACCTAGATCTCGCCGTTCTCGGCGAGACAGTCGCGCAGTTCATCCATTTCTGGATGACCATCACGCCGCCGCTCACGGGAGCCGCACAATCCGCTGCCCGCGCCAAAGGCGCGGAGCGGTTCGAGGGCTTCATGCAAAATATCGGCCGGCGTCTGGCGACGGGCGACAGGTTCCTCAAAGAGCTGTCGCGTGACCTCGACTCACTTCCCGACGATCCGTTGCCGGACGAGTCCGAGAGCAACGGCGATCAAGAGTAAGTATTCGGACCCATCCTATTTGCCGCCGTTCGCCGCCGATCACCGCACGCAGCTAGATACTTGTTGAACCAGCCCAATTCCGGGCTTTTTTAATCGACCCCGATCCGGGGATCGCATGTCGCGCCCCATGAAGAAGCGGGGCCGACATGACCACCAACCACCACAGGCAGGAAGCGGTCCAGCGCGGCGCGCGCATGTTGCGCACCGCGCTCGGCCCCGTCATTGCCCGGCTGCTCGAAGACCCGGCCGTGGCCGAGGTGATGTTGAACCCGGACGGCCGCCTTTGGGTGGACCGGCTGTCCGAAGGGCTTTCCGATACGGGCGAACGGCTGTCCGCCGCCGATGGCGAACGCATCGTGCGGCTGGTCGCGCATCATGTCGGCGCGGAGGTTCACGCCCGCAGCCCGCGCGTCTCGGCCGAGTTGCCGGAGAACGGGGAGCGGTTCGAGGGCCTGTTGCCGCCGGTGGTCGCCGCCCCGACCTTCGCCATCCGCAAGCCCGCAGTCGCGGTGTTCAGCCTCGACGACTATGTGGCGGCGGGCATCATGTCCGCCGATCAGGCCGCGACGCTATGCGCGGCCGTTTCTTCCCGCGCCAACATCCTCGTGGCGGGCGGCACCAGCACCGGCAAGACCACGTTGACCAATGCGCTGCTCGCCGAGGTGGCGAAGACGGCGGATCGCGTCGTCATCATCGAGGACACGCGCGAGCTGCAATGCGCCGCGCCGAACCTTGTCGCCATGCGGACGAAAGACGGCGTGGCAACGCTTTCCGATCTGGTCCGTTCCTCGCTACGCCTGCGCCCGGATCGCATCCCCATTGGCGAGGTGCGCGGATCGGAAGCCCTCGACCTTCTGAAAGCGTGGGGCACCGGCCATCCGGGCGGGATCGGCACCATCCATGCCGGCACCGGCATCGGCGCGCTCCGTCGCCTTGAACAGCTCATTCAAGAGGCTGTCGTCACCGTCCCGCGCGCCCTGATCGCCGAGACAATCGACCTTGTTGCCGTCCTTTCCGGGCGTGGTTCCGCGCGCCGGCTTGCCGAGCTTGCCCGCGTCGAAGGGCTGGGGCCGGACGGCGACTACCGCATCACGCATCCCATCCCTTCGGCAATCCCCACCAACACAGGAGAATCTTCATGATCCGCACGATTTCGCGCGGCTATCGCCGCATGGCGACCGCCGCATCCATCCTTGCCATCAGTCTCATGCTCGCCCCGGCCGCCCATGCGTCGGGATCGTCGATGCCGTGGGAGCAGCCGCTTCAGCAAATCCTTCAGTCCATCGAGGGGCCGGTTGCCAAGATCGTCGCCGTCATCATCATCATCGCCACCGGCCTCACGTTGGCTTTCGGCGATACCAGCGGCGGGTTCCGCAGGCTGATCCAGATCGTGTTCGGCCTCAGCATCGCCTTCGCGGCGTCGAGCTTCTTCCTGTCGTTCTTCTCGTTCGGCGGCGGGGCGCTCGTTTGATGGCGGGCGGCCTCGAACAGCTCGACGCGGTGCCGGGATTCTCGATCCCGGTCCACCGGGCGTTGACCGAGCATATCCTGCTCGGCGGCGCACCGCGCGCCATCGCCATCATGAACGGAACGCTGGCCGGGGCCGTGGGCCTCGGCCTGCGCCTCTGGCTGGTGGGCATCGCGCTATGGGCCATCGGGCATTTCGCGGCCGTGTGGGCGGCGAAGCGCGACCCCCAATTCGTCGAGGTCGGGCGGCGACATATCCGCATCCCGGCTTTTCTGGCGGTGTGAGGGCGCGGCCATGATGAACCTTACCGAATACCGCCGCACCGCATCCCGGCTCGCCGACTATCTCCCATGGGCCACGCTGGTCGGCTCGGGCGTCGTCTTGAACAAGGACGGCAGTTTTCAGAGGACGGCGAAGTTTCGCGGTCCCGATCTGGATTCCGCCGTCGCCGCCGAGCTAGTCGCCGTCGCCGGCCGCATCAACAATGCCGTGCGCCGCCTCGGCTCCGGCTGGAGCATCTTCGTTGAGGCGCAGCGCAGCGAGGCCGCGACCTATCCCGACAGCACCTTTCCCGATCCCGCGTCGGCGCTGGTCGATGCCGAGCGCAAGGCCGGTTTCGAGGAAGCGGGCGCGCATTTCGTGTCCGGCTACTTCCTGACCTTCCTCTGGCTGCCCCCGGCCGAGGAAGCCGCCCGCACTGAGGCATGGCTCTACGAGGGCCGGGAGAAAGCGGGCGTGGACCCGTGGGAACTGCTGCGCGGCTTCATCGACCGTACCGACCGCGTGCTGGCCTTGCTCGACGGCTTCATGCCCGAATGCCGTTGGATGGATGACGGTGCGACGTTGACCTATCTTCATTCCACCATCTCGACCAACCGCCATCGCGTGCGCGTGCCCGAGGTGCCGATGCACCTCGACGCGCTGCTCGCCGACCAGCCTTTGACCGGCGGGCTGGAGCCGCGCCTTGGCGATGCACATCTGCGCGTCCTGACCATCGTGGGCTTCCCCACCGCGACGACGCCGGGCCTGCTCGACGAAATGAACCGGCTGCCGTTCTCCTACAGGTGGAGCACGCGCGCGATCCTGCTCGACAAGACCGATGCGACCCGGCTGCTGACCCGCATCCGTCGCCAGTGGTTTGCCAAGCGCAAGTCCGTAGCGGCGATCTTGAAAGAGGTGATGACCAACGAGGCGTCCGCGCTTGTGGACACCGACGCCGCCAACAAGGCGCTCGACGCCGACATGGCGTTGCAGGAACTCGGCGCGGACGTGGCGGGCATGGCCTATGTCACGGCGACCGTCACCGTTTGGGATGCCGACCCGCGCGTGGCGCAAGAGAAGCTGCGCCTGATCGAGAAGATCGTTCAGGGCCGCGACTTCATCGCCATGGCCGAGACCCTCAACGCAGTTGACGCATGGCTTGGCAGCCTGCCCGGACACGCCTACGCGAATGTCCGCCAGCCGCCCATCAGCACTTTGAATCTCGCCCACATGATCCCGCTTTCGGCGGTGTGGGCGGGGCCGGAACGGGACGAGCATTTCGGTGCGCCCCCTTTGCTCTTTGGAAAGACCGAAGGCTCAACCCCGTTCCGGCTAAGTCTCCATGTCGGCGATGTCGGCCATACCCTAGTCGTCGGCCCGACCGGCGCGGGCAAATCCGTGCTGCTCGCCCTCATGGCCTTGCAGTTCCGCCGCTATGAACGCAGCCAAATCTTCGCCTTCGACTTCGGCGGCTCGATCCGCGCCGCCGCGCTCGCCATGGGCGGCGACTGGCACGACCTCGGCGGCGGGCTGACAGAAGGGGACGAGGCGTTCGTTTCACTCCAGCCGCTCGCCCGCATCCATGACACCTATGAACGCGCATGGGCGGCTGACTGGATCGCCGCCATCCTCATGCGCGAAGGCGTCGCCATCACGCCCGAGGTGAAGGAATATCTTTGGACGGCGCTGACTTCGCTGGCCTCGGCCCCGGTCGAGGAACGCACCATCACCGGCCTTGCGGTGCTGCTGCAATCCAACGATCTGAAACAGGCGCTTCGACCGTTCTGCGTCGGCGGTGCCTATGGCCGGCTGCTCGACGCCGAGGCGGAACACCTCGGCTCGGCGGACGTGCAGGCGTTCGAGATCGAGGGGCTTGTCGGGACCGGCGCGGCCCCGGCCGTGCTGTCCTACCTGTTCCATCGCATCGGCGACCGGCTCGACGGCCGACCCACGCTTCTCATCATAGATGAAGGCTGGCTCGCGCTCGACGATGAAGGTTTTGCCGGCCAGCTCCGCGAATGGCTGAAAACGCTGCGCAAGAAAAACGCCAGCGTCATCTTCGCCACGCAAAGCCTGTCCGACATTGACGGCAGCAACATCGCGCCCGCGATTATCGAGAGCTGTCCGACGCGGCTCTTGCTGCCGAACGAGCGGGCCATCGAACCGCAGATCACGGCCATCTATCGCCGCTTCGGCCTCAATGACCGCCAGATCGAAATCCTCGCAAGGGCCACGCCCAAACGGGATTACTACTGCCAAAGCCGCAGGGGCAATCGCCTGTTCGAGCTTGGCCTGTCCGAAGTCGGCCTCGCGCTCTGCGCCGCATCCGCCAAATCCGACCAGACGCTCATCGCGCAGATCGTCGCCGAACACGGCCGCGATGGCTTCCTCGCCGCATGGCTACAGGCGCGCGGCGTCGATTGGGCGGCCGACCTGATCCCCAACCTCACCAATCTCGCCGACCGGCCGGAATCCGCCGTGCCGGCCCGGCTCGATAACCACCCCACACAGGAGATTCTTCTATGACCTATTCCAAGATCGTCGGTGCCTCGGCCCTTACGCTGGCGCTCGCCGTGCCCGTCGCGCTTTCGCCCATGCTGGCAAGCCCGGCCCATGCGCAATTCGGCTTCGGCCGCATCGTCTATGACCCGAGCAACTATGCGCAGAACGTGCTCACGGCAGCGCGCACGCTGGAGCAGATCAACAACCAGATCACCAGCCTCCAGAACGAGGCGCAGATGCTCATCAATCAGGCCCGCAATCTGGCGAGCCTGCCATATTCATCGCTCCAGCAGCTCCAGCAGAACGTCCAGCGCACGCAACAGCTTTTGGGCCAAGCGCAGAACATCGCTTTCGAGGTCGGCCAGATCGACCAAGCGTTCCAGCAGCAATATGGCAACGTCTCGCTTTCGACGACCGACGCCCAGCTTGTCGCCGATGCACGTAGCCGCTGGGAGAACACGGTCGGCGGCTTGCAGGACGCGATGCGCGTTCAGGCGGGCGCGGTCGGCAATATCGACGGCAACCGTGCCGAGATGGCCGCGCTGGTCGGCCAGAGTCAGGGCGCAACCGGCGCGCTGCAAGCCACGCAGGCCGGCAATCAGCTTCTCGCGCTCCAGTCGCAACAGCTTTCCGACCTGATCGCGGTCATCTCGGCGAATGGCCGCGCCGATGCGCTGACCGAGGCAGAGCGCGCGACTGCCGCCGAACAGGGCCGCATCCAGCGCGAGCGGTTCCTGACGCCGGGCACCGGCTACCAGCCGGGCAACGCGCAGATGTTCAACGGTAACAACTGACCGGGAGGCTCGCCATGGACGGCAAGATGCTGGCCCGGCTCGGGGCCGTGGTGTTCGTCGCGATTGCCTTGACAGTGACCGCAATCGACATGGCGCGGAAGGACGAACCTCCCGCGCCACGGCCCGCATCGGCCCTCCAGCCCCCGGCCGATCCGCTGCGCGAAAGCCTGCGCCGTTGCCAGCAGCTCGGCGAGGCGGCGGCAAGCGACGCCGACTGCCTCGCCGCATGGGCTGAATCCCGCGACCGCTTCCTCGGCCGCACGCCAGCGCCCGCCGCACCGCAATCCAGCGAAGGGCGCTGACCATGGGCAACACGGGCGTCATCGACTCTTTTCTAGGCGTATTCACCTCCTACATCGACAGCGGTTTCGGCCTGCTCGGCGGCGAGGTCGCCTTCATCGCCACCACCCTGATCGTGATCGACGTGACGCTCGCCGCGCTCTTTTGGGCATGGGGCGCGGATGACGACATCATCGCGCGCTTGGTGAAAAAGACGCTGTTCGTCGGCGTCTTCGCCTACATCATTTCTAACTGGAACAACCTCGCCCGGATCGTCTTCGAGAGCTTCGCCGGCCTTGGCCTCATGGCGTCGGGCACCGGCTTTTCTGTCACCGATCTGATGCGGCCGGGCCGCGTCGCGCAGACCGGCCTCGACGCCGGCCGTCCGCTGCTCGATTCCATTTCCGACCTGATGGGCTGGATCAGCTTTTTCGAGAATTTCATCCAGATCGCTTGCCTGCTGTTCGCATGGGCGCTTGTGGTGCTGGCCTTTTTCATTTTGGCGATCCAGCTTTTCGTGACGCTGATCGAGTTCAAACTGGTGACGCTAGCCGGCTTTGTGCTGATCCCGTTCGGGTTGTTCGGCAAGACCGCCTTCATGGCTGAAAAGGTGCTTGGCAACGTAGTGTCGTCCGGCATCAAGGTCTTGGTCCTCGCCGTCATCATCGGCATCGGCTCGACACTGTTCTCGCAATTCACGGCCGGTTTCGGCGGGGCGACCCCGACCATCGACGACGCGATGGCGATTGTGCTCGCCGCGCTGTCGCTGCTTGGCCTCGGCATCTTCGGCCCCGGTATCGCCAACGGCATCGTTTCGGGCGGGCCGCAACTCGGCGCAGGCGCGGCCGTTGGCACGGGCCTCGCCGCTGGCGGCATGGTGCTTGCCGGCGGCGCGGCGGCTGGCGGCGGGGCCATGCTTGCCGCGAAGGGCGGCGCTGCTGCTCTGTCCGGTGGGGCCGCGGCCGTCCGCGGCGGCGCGACCGCCGCGGGCGCGGCGACCGCTGCCTATAGCGTCGGCTCGCTCGGCCAGTCCGGCGCGGCGGGCGTTGCCTCCGGCCTCGGCGGTGTCGCCCGAGCGGCAGGCTCGGCCGCCGTCTCGCCGCTCAAACGCGCAGCCTCCAGCGCAACATCCCGCGCAAGCGAAAGCGTCAAATCCAGCTTCTCCGCTGGCGTAAAGGCCGGCTTCGGCGCGACTGGCGGCAGCTCCACCATGGGCACGGTCGGCGGTGCGAGTGCCGATCCCGCAGCCGCGCCATCCAGCCCGGCCGGCGGTCCTCCGGCTTGGGCGCAGCGGATGCAGCGCCGGCAGGCCATGAACCATGGCACCACCATGACCGCCCATGCCGTCCGCTCCGGCGACAGCCACGGCTCCGGTTCCTCCGTCAACCTTTCCGAAAGTGACCGCTCATGAGCATCTTCAAACGACCAGCAACCCATTACGGCAAATCGCCCGAACCCGAGACGCCCTATCAGAAGGCCGCGCAGGCATGGGACGAGCGTATCGGCTCGGCCCGCGTGCAGGCGAGGAACTGGAGGCTCATGGCCTTCGGCTCCCTGATCCTTTCGGCCGGCTTTGCCTCGGCGCTGGTCTGGCAGTCCGCACGTGGGACCGTGGTGCCTTGGGTCGTTCAGGTCGATAATCTCGGTCAGGCGCAGACCGTCGCCCCCGCGAGCGCCGACTATCGCCCGACCGATCCGCAGATCGCGTTCCATCTCGGCCGCTTCATCGAGCAGGTCCGCGCGATCCCGGCCGACGCGATCATTGTCCGCCAGAACTGGCTTCGCGCCTATGAGTGGACCACGGATCGCGGTGCGGCGGCATTGAACGACTACGCCCGCACCAATGATCCCTTCACCCGCGTCGGCCGGAGCCAAGTCGCCGTCGAGGTGTCGAGCGTCATCCGGGCCTCGCCCAACAGCTTCCGCGTGGCGTGGACGGAAAGGCATTTCGAGAACGGCCAGCTTTCCACGACCGAACGATGGACGGCTATTCTCACCATCGTCATCCAGCCCCCGCGCGACGCCGAGCGCCTGCGCGCCAATCCGTTGGGAATATACGTCAATGCAATTTCGTGGTCGCGGGAGATGAGCCAATGAAAGCGTCAGCTTGCATCAATCACTTCGCTGATCTTCCCCTCGGAGATCATGAAGAACGAGGTGCCCGTCATCTCGATCTCCTGCCCGGCCTTCCAGCCGTTGGGCAGATCGGTTTTGACCTTGGCGCGATAGCCGATGCGCACCGCTGCACGGTCGTCTATGGCGATGCAGTCGAGGATCGTCTGTTCTCTTTCAGCAAACAACTGGACGCCCTGTTCCGCCAGCGCGCGAAATGCCTCGATCCCGTGCGTTTCGTTCGTCATCTCTCCGTTCGATCTGTTGATAAACCGAACGTCGCCCGACAGGCAGTCGAGCATCGCCTGAACATTCATCCTGTTGTAGGCGTCGATATACCGGGCAACAATCGTCGGCACAGAATCCATTCTGTCGGTTCCTCCTTACTGATCCTGAAGTCGCTAACCTATGCGATTTTTGCGTCGGCGGTGGCAATTACTTTGGCAGGCTGCGCGACCAACCGGACGCCGCAATTCAGCTACGACGCCAGCGTGCCGCCGCTGCCGACCGTGCAGGTGGCGGCAACCGACAACACGCCTCGGCCGCTGCATGTGCCCCCGGCATGGACCGTGGCGCGCGGCGGCACCGCCGCAGGCACGCCAACCGGCCGCGTCGAGAACGCCAATGCCGCCGCCCGCGTCGAGCCGCGCCGGGAAGGCTACTACAACGCCATCCAGATATATCCGTGGAGCGAAGGCGCGCTCTATCAGGTCTATGCCGCAGTCGGGCAGATCACGACCATTGCGCTGGAGCCGGGCGAGAGTCTGACCGGCGCGGGGCCGATTGCAGCCGGCGACACCGCCCGCTGGATCATCGGCGACACCGAGAGCGGCAGCGGTGCGAACCGCCGTGTCCATATCCTCGTGAAGCCGACACGGCCGGACATTTCCACCAACCTTGTCGTCACCACCGACCGACGCACCTACATGATCGAACTGCGCGCGCGGGAATCGCTCTACATGCCTTCCGTCGCATGGTCCTATCCCGCAACGCCCGGCCAGCGCCGCGCCGTCCCGGCCGCGCCAATCATCCCGGCCGAGGCTGCGCGGAACTATCGCTATGGCTTGCAGGTGCAGGGCGACAGCCCGCCATGGCGGCCGGTTTCGGTGTTCGACGATGGACGCCGCGTCTATGTCGTCTTCCCGGCCGGGATTGTGCAGGGCGAAATGCCGCCGATCTTCGTGCTTGGCGCGAACGGCGAGCCGCAGATCGTCAATTCCCGCATCCACCAGAACGTCCTGATCGTGGACCGCCTGTTCGGCGCGGCCGAGTTGCGCCTTGGCAGCGGCAACCGCCAGCAGGTCGTCAGGATCGTCCGCACCAACCCGACGCAGGCCGCAGCAGAGCCAGCCAGCACGACCACGGGAGGATCGTCCTCATGAGCGATACCGATACCGCCGCCCCCATGCGCCTGCGCGCCGAAACGCCCCGTGTCACGCGCCTATCGCGCAAGATGCTGGCAGGCGTCGGAGCCGTCGCGCTTCTCGGCATCGGCGGGGCGCTGATCTATGCGCTCCAGACCCGCGATGCAGGACCGGGAGGGGACGAACTCTATTCGACCGAGAACCGCCCCACGGCGGACGGATTGTCTGGCCTGCCGCGCGACTATAGCGGCCCGGCGCTCGGCCCGGCGCTACCCGGCGACCTCGGCCGCCCGATCCTCGACGCGCAGAACCGGGGGCAGCCCATTGTAACGCCGGCAATCACGACGCCCGCCGTCGATCCAGAGGAAGAACGCCGCAGGGCCGAGGAAGAAGCCGCGCGCTTGAGCAACGTCTTTTTCCAGTCCGGCCCCCGCAGGGGAGCGCCAGCCGGCACCGCCATGCCCGGCCTTGCCGGGCTTGGCCTCGGCGGGCAGCCCGCGACACAGGATCGCCACGCGGCATTTCTCAATGGACCCGTGGACCGGCAGACCGTCGCCCCGGATCGCGTTGCGCCGCCGGCATCGCCCTACATCCTTCAGGCCGGGGCCGTGATCCCCGCTGCGCTGATAACCGGCATCCGTTCCGATCTGCCCGGCCAGATCACCGCGCAGGTGACGGAGAACGTCTATGACAGCCCGACCGGCTCGCTGCTGCTGATCCCGCAAGGCACCCGCATCATCGGCCAATACAATGACGGCGTGACCTTCGGCCAGCGTCGCGTGTTGCTGGTCTGGAATCGCCTGATCCTGCCGGGCGGCCGGTCCATCGTTCTGGAACGCCTGCCGGGCGCGGACGCCAGCGGCTATGCTGGCCTTGAGGATGGCGTCGATTATCATTGGTGGGATCTGATGAAGGCCGCAGGGCTGTCCACGCTGCTCGCAGTCGGCACCGAGCTGGCGACCAGCGACGAGGACCGGCTGATCCGCGCCATCCGCGACGGGGCGCAGGATACCGTCAATCAGGCCGGCCAGCAGATCGTCCAACGCCAGTTGCAGGTCGCGCCGACGCTGACGATCCGGCCCGGCTTTCCGGTCAGGATTATCGTCACCCGCGATCTTGTGTTCGAGCCGGCAGGAGGTTGACCATGACCAGGCTGAAACTCGGCCCGCTGCCAGACGACAAGCCCGTCAAGGTGACGGTGGAGTTGCCCGCGCCGCTCCACCGCGATCTGGTCGCTTATGCCGAAGTGCTGGCGCGCGAGACGGGCCAGCCTGTCGCCGATCCCGTCAGGCTCATCGTGCCGATGCTGGAGCGGTTCATCGCAACGGATCGGGGGTTTGCGAGAGCGCGGCGAGCCGCCAACTAAGTCCCATCCCGGCAGGGGTGCCGCCAGCGCATAGACGCAAATGCGGCACGCTACAGGCCGCCGACTGCCCTCCATGGTTCGCCTAATTCCGGGGCCTATTGCGCCCCGGAATCCACCAGAACCAAGGAGGATTCCATGTGCGCAGAGCGCCGCCGCGCCCGCAAAGGGCGACCGCGACACCCGGTCCCCGAAGCACTTCCCGACGATCTTTTCGACTACGCCGACGAACCCACGCCAGACGGCCGGGAACGCCGCAGCTCGCCGCTTCGCATCGTCGATGTTGAGACGCTGCCGGTCTTCGACGACTGGCCCGAAAAGGTGCCGATCACCGAGGAAGAACTACAAATCTTCGAGCGGTATTTCGGTCATGTGCTCGACCGCCTTTTCGGCCCAATCGACCTTGAAGCCGAGAATAAATCCTTGCCATACTTATCAGAAAGTGATAAGGATAAGTCATGAGCGAGGAACGTGACCCGAGCCTCGACACGCTTCTGGACCTCGACGGACAGGTGCTCGTTGTCGATCCCGAGGGCGGCCATTGGGTGAAGTTCGTTATCACCCGCGTTCCGGCATCGCCGGAAAAGCCGCGCGGCCTCGATTACTCGCTCACGCTTCACGGGCCTTCGGGCGAACGGCTGGTCGGCTTCGATAATGCCCATCCGGTCGGCCGAGGCAGGAGGGGCGAGCCGATGGACCATCGACACCGCCTCCAGACCGTGAAGCCCTACGCCTACGAGGATGCGGCCACGCTGCTGGCCGACTTCTGGCAGGCGGTGGACGCGGTATTGAAGGAGCGAGGTGCCCTATGACCACATTGAAAGTTGGGATTGCCGGCTACGACGAGATGAAGGCCCGCACCATGCGGATCGCGCGCGGCGAGGAAAAGCCGGCGGCGGACGATCCGAAGGTGTGGTTCACATCAACCGAATCCTTCGCCAAGGTGCTGTCGGCCGGGAACCGCGAACTGCTGCGCGTCATCGCCGAGAAAGCTCCGGCCTCGCTGGAGGAACTTTCGGAGATCACCGGCCGGGCCTTATCCAACCTGTCACGCACCATGAAGACGATGGAGAGCTACGGCCTTGTCCGCTTGGAGAAGGAAGGCCGCAAGCTCGCGCCCAAGGTTGTCCATGACCGTGTTGAACTGGCGTTGCCCTTGCTCGAACGCCGCGCGGCGAAAGGAGGCGCGCTATGAACATTCATTCCCCACACGTCGCCCTGCGCGCCGCGCTCTATCTGCGCGTCTCGACGGCGCGGCAAGCCGAGCATGACGTGTCGATCCCCGACCAGAAGCGGCAGGGCGAAGCCTATTGCGAGTCTCGCGGTTATCAGCTTGTGGAAACCTTCATCGAGCCGGGCGCATCGGCGACCAACGACCGCCGCCCCGAGTTCCAGCGCATGATCGAAGCCGGCACGTCGAAGCCGCCAGCGTTCGACGTGGTGGTGGTGCATAGCTTCTCGCGGTTCTTCCGCGACGAATTTGAAATGGAATACTACTACCGGAAGCTGGCGAAGAACGGCGTCAAGCTCGTATCCATGACGCAGGAGCTTGGCGACGATCCGATCCACCAGATGATGCGGCGGATCATGTCACTGTTCGACGAATACCAGTCGAAGGAGAACGCCAAGCACGTCCTGCGCGCCTTGAAGGAGAACGCGCGGCAAGGCTTCTGGAATGGCTCGCTGCCGCCCATCGGCTACCGCGTCGTCGATGCCGAGCAGCGCGGCACGAAGATGAAGAAGAAGCTGGAAATCGACCCGCTGCACGCCGACACCGTGCGGATGATCTTCCGCCTAGCATTGGAAGGCGACGGCACGTCCGGCCCCATGGGCGTCAAGAACATCGTCAGCTACCTCAACAGGAACCGCATGTTCACCCGCAGCGGCGGACGTTGGGGCATCGGCCAGCTTCACCGCGTCCTGACCCGCCGCACCTATATCGGCGAACATCGGTTCAACCGCCGGTCCAAGAAAGGCGAGGTGAAGCCCGAGGAAGAAGTCGTCACCGTCGCGGTGCCGCCGCTGATCGACCTTGAGATATTCGAGGCGGTGCAGAAGCGGTTGCAGGTCAACAATCCGAAGGTGACGCCGCCGCGCGTCGTCAGCGGCCCGAACCTGCTGACCGGCATTTGCTATTGCGGCAATTGCGGTGGGGCCATGACGCTGCGCACGGGCAAGAACGGCCGCTACCGCTACTATGCCTGTTCGATCCGGGCACGGCAGGGCGAAACCGGCTGCAAGGGCCGCGCGATCCCGATGGACAAGCTGGACCGCATCGTGGTCAGCCACATCGAGGAAAGGCTGCTGGACCCCGAGCGGATCGAAGACGTGCTCGCCTCGCTGCTGGATCGCCGGCAGGAGAGCGTCGAGCGGCGCAGCCAGCACATCACCGAGTTGAACCAGCGCGCGGCCGAGGCCGATATGCGGCTAAAGCGGCTCTACGAGGCTATCGAGGCGGGTTCGCTCGACCCGGCCGAATCCGCCCTCGGCGAACGCATCGCGGGCCTTACGGCGATACGGGATCAGGCACGGGCCGACGCCGTAAGGACCGAGGCCATGCTGAAAAGCTCGGCCCATAAGGGCCTCACAGGCGCGGCCGTGCGGGAGCTGGCGAGCGAAGCGCGGACCGGGCTTCGGCTCGGAAAGGGCGGTTATCGGCGGGATCACGTCCGGGCTTTCGCCCAGCATGTCGAGGTCGCGGACGATGCGATCTACATCAACGGCAGCAAAAACACGCTGTTGAGGGCGCTGATAGCCACAAAAGGAGGGAAATCGGCGGGAATCGGCGTTCCCGGTTTTATACCGAAGTGGCGGAGAGAGAGGGATTCGAACCCTCGAGACGGTTCCCCGCCTACACACTTTCCAGGCGTGCGCCTTCGACCACTCGGCCATCTCTCCGCGTCGCGCGTGTCTGGGCTATGATGCCGGAGACGCAACCCCGGAGGGCCGTTGCGAGCGTGGCGCAATATACCCATGATCTTTGCCGGCGCAAGGGATCACTTCGCCGGTAGGCGATTGTTTTTTCCGAGATGAAATCGCATCTTGTATTGTACGGTTTTGGCGTGTCACAAGGGTTTGGTGCTGAGGGGAGCGGGTCGGGGCCGGCTCGACTTGAACCTGGCAAGCACAGGAAAAATGGATGCGGCTTGTCTTCAGACTATTGGGCACCTGGCTTATTGGCTTGGCGCTGATTTTTCTTGTAATCGACGGCACCAGGTCGTTGGCCGCCAATGTCATCGTCTTTACCAGCCTCGGACAAGCCTGGTCGCAATTGCATATTGCCAGCCTGGAGACGGTTTCGAGCTTCTTCGACAGCCGCTTTTTCGCCGATCTGCTCGAGGTTATGCTGCAGGCATTGCTGAGTTATCCGGCCTTTGCCGTGCTGGCCGTACCGGGCCTGGTGCTGGCCCTGGCGGGGCGCCGGCCGCGGCGCGAGCGTTTCCTGCGGCAGGAACAGATCTAGACCCTGTAATTCCGCCGGGCCAGACACCATATATCGGGTCGAAAGGAGCACCAGATGTTCTTCCGCCACAAGCCGACAAACCTGCCTTCCGCCGCCGAGGCCCTGCCCGGCCGCGCCGAAGAAATGTCCATTGAACCCAATCACTTCGTCAATGGCGAGCTGCTCAAGGGACCCTATCCCGAAGGTGCCGAGACCATCTATTTCGGCCTGGGCTGCTTCTGGGGAGCCGAGCGGCTATTCTGGCAATTGCCAGGAGTGATCGTCACCGCCGTGGGCTATCAGGGCGGGCATACGCCCAACCCGACCTATGAGGAAGCCTGCTCCGGTCTGACCGGCCATACCGAGGCGGTCAAAGTGGTCTATCATCCCAAAATTATCGGTCTCGACACCCTGCTCAAGACCTTCTGGGAGGAGCATGACCCGACACAGGGCATGCGTCAGGGCAATGACATGGGCACGCAATATCGCTCGGCCATCTATACGACCACGCCGCAACAGGCTGAAATCGTTGAGAAAAGCCGCGCAACCTATGGCGAGGCGCTCAAGGCCAAGGGCCTGGGACCGATCACCACCGAGATCGGGCCGGCCGGGCCGTTCTATTATGCCGAGACCTATCACCAGCAATATCTGGCCAAGAATCCCAATGGCTATTGCGGGCTGGCGGGCACCGGGGTGAGCTGCCCGATCGGGCTCGGCGTGGCCGCCCAATAGCAAGTATTCGCTACCTGCCCGCCAAGTAATGCCGTGTTGGCAAAGGCCCCCAGTCCCTCACCCTGGGGGCCAATTGGCTAGCAGACTGTTAACTCCAGCCATGTCCCATCTGCCGATCATGCACCGCGCCGCATTCGAGGCCTTCGTGCTGGGCCTGCCCGCCGCCGAGCTGGTGCGGCAATGGCGCGACGATTCGGTGGCCAAGGTGGGCGGCAGGATTTTCTGCCTGCTCGATCGCGATCCCGGCGAGGTCTGGCTCAAAGTGTCGGACATGGCCTTCGAACTGATGACCGAAATGCCCGGCATCCGCCCGGCGCCCTATTTCGCCCGCGCCCGATGGGTGGCCATTTCCCATGAAAGCGCCCTGAGCGACGACGAGGTCAGGGCCTATATCAGGGAGGCGCACCGGCTGGTGGCGGGCCGACTCAGCCGCAAGAAGCGGCTGGAACTGGGATTGGCATAAAATCCCGATCCGGCACCGGGCACCGGAGTAAATCAAGGCAGGATGGCATAGACCTTGAGCGGGCCGCCGACGGAGACGTCGACCAACCAGTCCGGCAGAATATCATTGGCCAGCAGATTGAGAACGGTGCCGGGCTCGTCGCGCGCCGGCCCATGCATTTCGGGCAAGGCCTCGCAGGTGACCAGCAGGCCGAGCCCGCGTTGCTCGGCGATGCGGCGGGCGGTGGCGGCGGGACCATTGAAGAAGCGGAACGTGTCGAGCAGACCCCGCTGGTTGCGATGATAGGGCGCGCCGACCACGGCATGCGGCGTTTCGAGCAGGATATGGGCGCCCAAATCGATGGGCGCCATGATCCGCTCCGGCGGCAGCGCCCGCAGGTCGGCGAAGGCGGCGGGAGCGAGACACGCCATGCGGCCTTCCCGCGTTTCGGCCATGGCAGGGCCACCGCCCTGCGGCATGAGGCCGAGCACCAGATTGACCAGCAGCACCAGGACCAGGCCGCAGGCGGCCAGCCAGGCGCCGAGCAGCGCCATGATCCGCGGCAGGCGCGGATGGGCCAGATAGGCGCGCCGTGCCATGACGATCAGCCAGGCGGCGGCCGGAACCGCCGGCAACACGGCCAGCCGGGCCCCGCGTATCTGGGCCAGCATGATGAAGGCGGTGCAGGTGATGAAGACCAACAGGATCAGCCAGGCGAGGCGGTGCCGCGCGTCGAAGCGGCAGGCGACCAGCCCGGCGAGCAGACCGAGCAGGATCGGCACGGCGACGCCGATGGCATAGGCGGGCATTGTCGCCAGCGCTTGATGCCAGGGCTGAGCCTCGACAATGGCGGCGATCCAATTGTCGCGCAGCCAGGGATCGAGCGCGGCATAGGGGCCGGCGAGGCATTGCGGATAGACGAGAACCACCAGGGCGGCGGCGGCCAGGCCCATGCTGGACAATAGGGCTAGGCGCTGCCAGAGCACCCGCGGCGCCGGCAGGATCGAGACCAGGAGATAGGCGCCGCCGATTGCCAGCGCCGCCAGCACATAGACCGGCGAAATCGCGTCGCAGGCCGCTTCCAGCCAGCGCCCGGGCGGCCGGGCCAGCAGGAAATGAACCAGCATGAAGCCGGCAAAGCCGAGCCCGAAACGGCGCAGATTGACGGCGCGGGCCGGATCGGCGGCATAGGCCAGGCCGAATGCCAGGATCGTAGCGACGACGCCGGGTATGGCCTCGACGGCGATGGACAGCGCCGTGGCGGCGGCCAGGCCGGCGAGCCAGGCCCAGAGCGGACGGTGCAGGGCCAGCAGCGTCGCCAGCAGGCAGGCCATGGTCAGCACGATGACGACATTGTGGTGGTCCACTCGCCCGGGCAGGAATTCGGCCAGGACGGCGGGGGCGAGAATGGGCAGCGCCAAGGCGGGCAATAGACCCTCGCGCCCGACCAGTTCGAAGGTCACGCGCTTGGAAAGCCAGAGCAGCAGGCCCAGCAGCAGCAGCGGCCAGATCGTGCCGGTGACCGCCAAGGCCGCCTGCGGTTCGAACAGGAGAGAAGAAAAAGCCAGCAAGCCAGCCAGCGGCAGATCGACCAGCCGCGACCAATGGATATCGGCGCCATAGGGCGTGTCGAGCCGATGCTGGATAGGATCGTACCAGCCCTGCCCGGCGAGAAAATCGCGGGCCACGACCATGTGCATGGCATCGTCGGTATCGATGAAGAGCGGAGCACCGGCATTGGTGGCGAAGCTGCGGACAATCAGCGCGACGGCGACCAGCGACCAGATCAGGATGAACCAGTGCCGGTCACGGAGATTGAGCGTGGAAGACGACACGGGAGAGGTCCTTTGGGCGGGTGGGGCTTAGGATGACCCGGCCGGGGTTAATGGGGGGTGGAGGGGATTTTTTGGATGGTTATTGGTTCGAGGGCGACGTCCAGTCTGGCCGCGAGAAGCGCTGCGCAGTGAATGGTTTAAGACTGAGTTGACGCGAGGCGTGTGGCTCCATCCCCCCTTCCCCTTGAGGGGAGGGATTGAGGGTGGGGGTGTCGGAGCCAGGGACGAGGCTGCCGGATGTGTAGGAACCGCAGCACCCCCTCCCCTTCCCTCCCCTCAAGGGGGGAGGGGGCTAAGGGTCTCACGTCCCGAGACAACTTAGCTCGAAGTGCCCTATGTAAACACTCCTCCTCAAGGGGGAGGGAGGCGCAGGGCGATGGTTCCGGGTAAGGCTATAGGCGGCCGCGCCTCTCCCGCCGGAGCCGAGAGGCCTCCCCTACCCGTCTGCGCGCGGTTTGGGGGCGAGGCCGTGCATGAAGACCTGTTCGAGATAGCGGGCGGCGTCGTCGAAGCGGTTGTCGCCGTTGCGGTCGGGACCGAGCACGGCGCGGACCTGAACGTCGAAATCGGCATAATGCTGGGTGGTGGCCCAGATGGAAAAGATCAGGTGATAGGGATCGGTGCGCACCAGCTTGCCCTGGTCCATCCAGGCGAGCAGCACCTTGGCCTTGTCATCGACAAGATTTTTGAGATCGATCTCGATCATGTCGCTGACATGTTCGGCGCCGCGCAGCATTTCATTGGCGAAGAGCCGGCTTTCGCGCGGAAAGTCGCGGGCCATTTCCAGCTTGCGGCGGATATAGGAGCGGATTTCGCCGAAAGGGTCGCCGCCATCGTTCATTTCGCGCAATGGCGCCAGCCAGGTATCGAGCAGGGTCGAAATCAGCCTTCGGTGAATCTCTTCCTTTTTGGGGAAGTAATAGAGCAGGTTGGGTTTGCTCATCCCCGCCACTTCGGCGATCTGGTCGATGGTGGCGCCGCGAAAGCCGTGGACCGAAAACACTTCCAGCGCCGCTTCGAGGATGATGTCCTGCTTTTCCTTCTGGATGCGGGTCAGCGGCCGTGACCGCCCCGGGACGCGGCTGCCGGCGCCCTTCCGGGCCGAAATCGGCTGCTCGACGGCTTTCATTTTTCGCGGTGCCATTTTCGCCTTGCGGGAATGTGTAGGGATGCTAACATTTTTCCAACTGGTCAAAATTTCTTGGGTTCACTTGCCAACGTCAAGCCCCAAACGAAAAACCAGCCCAATATGATCGGGAGCGAGAGTTTTTTGTCCACTACATCCAACGTTGCGCCGAACGACCTCAGCGCCTTCTGGATGCCGTTCACGGCAAACCGGCAGTTCAAGAAATCCCCGCGCATGTTCGTGGCCGCCAAGGACATGCACTATACCACCAGCGACGGACGGCAGGTGCTGGACGGCACGGCGGGCCTGTGGTGCGTCAATGCCGGCCATGCACGGCCCAGAATCGTCGAGGCCATCGCCAATCAGGCCGCCGAGCTCGATTACGCGCCGGCCTTCCAGATGGGGCATCCCAAGGCGTTCGAGCTGGCCAATCGGCTGGTGGACCTGGCGCCCGAAGGGCTGGACCATGTGCTATTCACCAATTCCGGCTCGGAATCGGTGGAAACGGCGCTCAAGGTGGCGCTGGCCTATCATCGGGTGAAGGGCGATGGCAGCCGCTTCCGGCTGATCGGGCGCGAGCGCGGCTATCATGGGGTCAATTTCGGCGGCATCTCGGTGGGCGGCATCGTCTCCAACCGCAAGATGTTCGGTACGCTGCTCACCGGCGTCGATCACCTGCCTCATACCCACGACCTTGCCAGGAACGCCTTTTCGCGCGGCGAGCCGGCACATGGCGCCGACCTGGCGGACGAGTTGGAGCGCATCGTCACCCTGCATGACGCCTCGACCATTGCCGCAGTGATCGTCGAGCCGGTGGCCGGCTCGACCGGCGTGCTGATTCCGCCGCCGGGCTATCTGAAGCGCTTGCGCGAGATCACCAGGAAGCACGGCATCTTGCTGATCTTCGACGAGGTGATCACCGGCTTCGGGCGCTTGGGCACCCCGTTCGCGGCGGATTATTTCGGCGTCATCCCCGATATCATGATCACCGCCAAGGGCCTGACCAATGGCGTCATCCCCATGGGCGCGGTGCTGGTCTCCAAGGAGATCCACGACGCCTTCATGAGCGGGCCGGAACATCTGATCGAATTCTTCCACGGTTATACCTATTCGGGCAATCCGATTGCCTCCGCCGCAGGCGTGGCGACGCTGGAAACCTACAAGGAAGAGGGCCTGCTGACCCGCGGCCAGGAGCTGGCCAAAGTGTGGGAGGACGGGCTGCATTCCCTCAAGGGGCTGCCGCATGTCATCGATATCCGCAATATCGGCCTGGTCGGCGCCATCGAACTGGAGCCGATTGCCGGACAACCGACCAAGCGGGCTTTCGCCGCCTTCCTCAAGGCCTATGAGCAGGGTCTGCTGATCCGCACCACCGGCGATATCATCGCGCTGTCGCCGCCGCTGATCGTTTCGGAAAAAGAGATCGACCAGATCGTTTCCACGCTCGCGGGCATCCTCAAGGCGCTTGAGTAAATCGGAACAAACATTCTATGATGAAAAATATAGAATTTTTGTTCCCGTTAAGAAGAGGATTGGCTGATGCAGGTCATTGAAAACGCCGTAGCCGGCAAGCGCTATGTCTCCAGCTCGACGCGGCGCGTACCGGTGTTCAATCCGGCGACGGGCGAGCAGAGCGCCGAATTGCCGCTGTCGACGCCGGACGAGCTGAACGCGGCGGTGGCCTCGGCGAAAACGGCACAGGTGGCCTGGGGCCATACCCCGCCGATGAAGCGCGCTCGTATCATGTTCAAATTCAAGGCACTGCTCGACCAGCATGCCGACGAGCTGGCGCGCGCCATTTCGCGCGAGCATGGCAAGGTGCATGACGACGCGCTGGGCGAAGTGGCGCGCGGCATCGATTGCGTCGATTATGCCTGCGGCATTCCGCAATTACTCAAGGGCGAATTCTCCCGCAATGTCGGGCCCAATATCGACACCTATTCGGATCGCCAGCCTTTGGGCGTGGTGGCCGGCATCACCCCGTTCAACTTCCCGGCCATGGTGCCGATGTGGATGTATCCGGCGGCCATTGCCTGCGGCAATGCCTTCATCCTCAAGCCCTCTGAGCGCGACCCCTCCGCGTCCATGCTGGCCTGGAACCTGTTCATGGATGCCGGGCTGCCCGAGGGCATTCTCAACGTCATCCATGGCGACAAGGAGATGGTGGACGCCATCCTCGACCATGCCGATATCAGCGCGGTGAGCTTCGTCGGCTCCACTCCGATCGCCGAATATGTCTATCAGCGCGGCACGGCGGCGGGTAAGCGCGTGCAGGCCCTGGGCGGCGCCAAAAACCACATGATCATCATGCCCGACGCCGATCTCGACCAGGCGGCCGATGCGCTGATGGGCGCCGGCTACGGCTCGGCCGGCGAGCGCTGCATGGCCATTTCGGTGGCGGTGCCGGTTGGAAAGGAAACCGCCGACGCATTGGTGGCCAAGCTCAAGCCCCGCGTCGAGGCGCTCAAGATCGGCCCGGCCACCGACAAGGACGCCGAAATGGGTCCGGTGGTCACCAAGATGCACCGCGACAAGATCGTCTCCTATATCGACAAGGGCGAGGAACAGGGCGCCAAGCTGGTGGTGGATGGCCGCGGCTTCACGCTGCAGGGCTATGAAAACGGCTATTATGTCGGCGGCACCCTGTTCGACGATGTCGAGCCGCATATGGACATCTATAAGGACGAAATCTTCGGCCCGGTGCTGTCGGTGGTGCGCCGCGACAGCTTCAAGGACGCGGTCGACCTCATCCATGGCCATGAATATGCCAATGGCACGGCGATCTTCACCCGCGACGGCGACGCCGCCCGCGACTTCGCCGACAAGATCGAAGTGGGCATGGTGGGCATCAACGTGCCGATCCCGGTGCCGGTGGCCTATCACTCCTTCGGCGGCTGGAAGCGGAGCCTGTTCGGCGACCATGCCATCTATGGACCGGAAGGCGTGCATTTCTATACGCGGCTCAAGACCGTCACCACCCGCTGGCCCGCCGGCATCAAGGGCGGCGCGGAATTCAGCTTTCCCAGCGTGAAGTAGGGACAAGATGGTCAGCGTCATCCACAAATCGCTGGCCCGTTCTCCCTCTCCTTGCGGAGCGGGCCTTGCCCGCTCATTCATGAGTTCTCCCGGCCCTGCCGCCCGCGTCAATGCGGCGGCGGGGCTTTTTCGTTCCGACCATCACGACGAGCGCGCATCATGACCTCTCCCGGCGAAAACCTTCGGATCAATGGCGACAGGCTCTGGGAGAGCCTGATGGCAATGGCCGAGATCGGGCCGGGCATTGCCGGGGGCAATAATCGGCAGACGCTGACCGATGCCGACAAGCAGGGGCGCGAGCTGTTCCAGAGCTGGTGCGAACAGGCCGGCCTTTCCATGGGCGTCGACCAGATGGGCACCATGTTCATGACGCGACCCGGAACCGATCCGGACGCCCTGCCCGTCTATGTCGGCTCCCATCTCGATACCCAGCCCACCGGCGGCAAATATGACGGAGTGCTGGGGGTATTGGCCGGGCTCGAAGTGGTGCGCTCGCTCAACGATCTCAATATCCGCACCAGGCATCCGATCGTCGTCACCAACTGGACCAACGAGGAAGGCGCGCGCTTCGCCCCGGCCATGCTGGCTTCGGGCGTATTTGCCGGAGTGCTGAGCCAGGATTACGCCTATTCCCGCCAGGACCGGGAGGGCAAGAGCTTCGGCGAGGAGCTGGAGCGCATCGGCTGGCGCGGCGAGGAGCAGGTGGGCGCGCGCAAGATGCACGCCTATTTCGAATATCATATCGAGCAGGGACCGATCCTCGAGGCAGAGAACAAGCAGATCGGCGTCGTCACCCATGGCCAGGGCCTGTGGTGGCTCGAATTCACCCTGACCGGCAAGGAAGCCCATACCGGCTCGACGCCGATGAAGATGCGCGTCAATGCCGGGCTGGCCATGGCGCGGATCCTGGACATGGTGCAGGCGGTGGCCATGGAGCACCAGCCGGGCGCGGTGGGCGGAGTCGGGCAGATGCAGTTCTCCCCCAATTCACGCAATGTGCTGCCCGGCACGGTGGTGTTCACCGTCGATATCCGCTCGCCCGAACTGGCCAAGCTCACCGCCATGCGCGAGCGGATCGAGGCGCAGGCGCAGGCCATCTGCGCCGATCTGGGCGTGGACTATGCCATGGAAGCGGTGGGGCATTTCGATCCCGTCACCTTCGATCCAAAGCTGGTGGCGCGGGTGCGCGAGGCGGCCGAAAAGCTCGGCTACAGCCATATGGACATCGTGTCCGGCGCCGGCCACGACGCCTGTTGGGCCGCCAAGGTGGCGCCGGCGACGATGATCATGTGCCCCTGCGTGGACGGGCTCTCGCATAATGAGGCGGAAGACATTTCCAAGGAATGGGCAACCGCCGGAGCCGATGTGCTGTTCCACGCGGTGGTCGAGACGGCGGGGATTGTAGAGTGAGAGTTAAGGCCCCCTCATCCGGCGCTGCGCGCCACCTTCTCCCCGAGGGGGAGAAGAATGGTCCGGCGCTCGCTCTTATTCCTCTCCCCCTCGGGGAGAGGGTGGATCGCGCGAAGCGCGAGACGGGTGAGGGCATTTTTCCATGACCACCCGGCCCCGCCAATTGCGCCGCAATGCGTCCATTGCCGAAAACCGGCTCTGGTACGTGCTGCGCAATCGCGGGCTGGCCGGGCATAAATTCGTCCGGCAATTTCCGGTCGGCCCGTATTTCGCCGATTTCGCCTGCCGCGAGGCTGCATTGATCGTCGAACTCGATGGCGGGCAGCATGCGGAAAATGCTGCCGATGAGAGGCGAACGGCATTTCTCAATGCCGAGGGCTATGCCGTTCTGCGGTTCTGGAACAACGAGGTGACGGGCAATCGGGAGGGTGTGCTGTCGGCCATCCTTGGCGTGATCGAGGGTTCGCCCTCACCCGACCTCCGCTTCGCTTCGGCCACCCTCTCCCCGAGGGGGAGAGGAATAAGAGGGATGCGCGCCTCCGATAGCGCCAAAGCTTCAATAATGGCTCGGTCCGTTCTGCTCTCTCTCGGGGAGATGGATGAAGGGTCTAAAAGACGAGAGGAAAACGCATCATGAGCACGATTATCAAGGGCGGCACTGTCGTTACGGCAGACCTCAGCTATGAAGCCGATGTGAAGATCGAGGGCGATGTGATCGTCGAGATCGGGCAGAACCTGTCCGGCGACGAGGTTCTCGACGCCAGTGGCTGCTATGTCATGCCCGGTGGCATCGATCCGCATACGCATCTGGAAATGCCGTTCATGGGCACCTATTCGGCCGACGATTTCGAGAGCGGCACACGGGCCGCGCTGGCCGGCGGCACTACGATGGTGGTGGATTTCTGCCTGCCCAATCCCGACCAGAGCCTGCTCGAGGCGCTCAAGATGTGGGACAACAAGGCCGGCAAGGCGAGCACCGATTATTCCTTCCACATGGCCATCACCTGGTGGGGCGAGCAGGTGTTCGAGGAAATGGCCGAAGTGGTCGATCGCGGCATTACCAGCTTCAAGCATTTCATGGCCTATAAGGGCGCGCTGATGGTGAACGACGACGAGATGTTCGCCAGCTTCCAGCGCTGCGCCGCCCTCGGCGCCCTGCCCCTGGTGCATGCCGAAAACGGTGACGTGGTCGCGGCAATGACGGAAAAGCTGCTGGCCGAAGGCAATAACGGCCCGGAAGGCCATGCCTATTCGCGGCCGCCGGAAGTGGAGGGCGAAGCCACCAACCGCGCCATCATGCTGGCGGATATGGCGGGCGTGCCGCTCTATGTGGTGCATACCAGCTGCGAGCAGTCGCATGAAGCCATCCGCCGGGCGCGGCAGAAGGGCATGCGCGTTTATGGCGAGCCGCTGATCCAGCATCTGACGCTGGACGAGAGCGAATATTTCAACCCCGATTGGGACCATGCGGCGCGGCGGGTGATGTCGCCGCCCTTCCGCAACAAGGCGCATCAGGACTCGCTCTGGGCCGGGCTGCAGGCGGGCTCGCTCTCCTGCGTGGCCACCGACCATTGCGCCTTCACCTCCGAGCAGAAGCGCACCGGCATCGGCAATTTCGCCAAGATTCCCAATGGCACCGGTGGGCTGGAGGACCGGCTGCCGGTGCTGTGGACGGCAGGGGTCAATACCGGCCGGCTGACGCCCAACGAATTCGTGGCGGTGACCTCGACCAATATCGCCAAGATCCTCAATCTCTATCCGAAAAAAGGGGCGGTGATGGTGGGCGCCGATGCCGACCTCGTGGTCTGGGACCCCAAAAGCAGCAAGACGATCTCGGCCAAAAGCCAGCAATCGGTGATCGACTATAATGTGTTCGAAGGCTTCGAAGTGACCGGCCTGCCCCGCTACGTGCTGAGCCGAGGCAAGGTGTCGGTGGCCGAAAACGAGGTGAAGGCGGAGCCGGGCCATGGCAAGTTCGTGGCCCGCGAGGCCAAGAATCCTGTGAACCGCGCGCTTAGCCAGTGGAAGGAAATCGTCGCGCCGCGCAAGGTTGAGCGGACAGGCATTCCGGCAAGTGGGGTATAATTCTCGGCATACTGACCAATAATGAGGCACGTGCACAAGGGAGAGGAAGCGAGCAGAGGCAAAGACCTGCGCTTCCCGGGAACGGCACGGAGCTTGCAAGAACGACAAGGCTGCCGGACGGACCTGTCCGGCGGGAATAAAAAATAGGGGTGGGCTATTGGCCGGGACGATCGATAACAGCGCAGGACAGGCAGCGGCAGGGACCGCCCCGGTGATCCGCGCGGACCAATTGGGGCTGACCTTCCCCGCAGGGGACGGCGACGTCGTGGCGCTGTCCGACGTGACCCTCACCATTGAAAAGGGCGACTTCGTTTCCTTTATCGGCCCCTCGGGCTGCGGCAAGACGACGTTCCTGCGCACTATTGCCGACCTCGAAAAGCCCACTTCGGGCACGCTGAGCATCAATGGGCAGACGCCGGAAGAGGCACGCAAGAGCCGGGCCTATGGCTATGTCTTCCAGGCGGCGGCACTTTATCCCTGGCGGAATATCGAGAAGAACGTGGCGCTGCCGCTCGAAATCATGGGCTATTCGGCCGCCGAGCAGGCCGAGCGGGTCAAGCGCACGCTGGACCTGGTCAATCTGGCCGGCTTTGAGAAGAAATTTCCCTGGCAGCTGTCCGGCGGCATGCAGCAGCGGGCCTCCATCGCAAGGGCGCTGAGCTTCGACGCCGACCTGCTGCTGATGGACGAACCGTTCGGGGCGCTGGACGAGATCGTGCGCGATCATCTCAATTCCGAGCTTTTGAAGCTTTGGGATCGCACCCAGAAGACCATCTGCTTCGTCACCCATTCCATTCCCGAGGCGGTCTATCTGTCGACCAGGATCGTGGTGATGTCGCCGCGTCCCGGCCGGGTGACCGATATCATCGAAAGCACCCTGCCGCGCGAACGGCCGCTGGACATTCGCGAGACGCCGGAATTCCTCGAAATCGCGGCGCGGGTGCGCGACGGGCTGCGGGCCGGGCATTCCTATGAGGAGGTGGCGTGATGGGGTATGGCCTCACCCGTGCCGGCGTTCCTTTCCCCCTTGTGGGAGACGGTGCCCCGGAGGGGCGGATGAGGGGTTCGCGATCCGTCCATGCGGATGCGAGGGGCGGAGAGCCCCCCTCACCCTGCAATTTTGCTGAACGCAGAACTGCTGGCCCGCTCCCACCAGGGGAGAGGGGAGAAGGGCGCATCGCGCGCGGGGTGGCGACATGAACCGTACCTTGCCCATCCTCACCATCCTCATCGCCATACTCGTCATCTGGTACGCCGCGGCGATTCCGATGAACGCGCCCTGGCAGAATATTCTTAACGGCCGGGCCGGGCTCGAAAACGTGCCCTTCACCGAATTCGCCGCCCAGACCTGGGCGCAGGACAAGCCGGTGCTGCCGGCGCCGCATCAGGTGGCCAGCGAAATCTGGAACGCCACCATCGCGCTGGACATCACCTCGCGCCGCTCGCTGGCCTATCATGGCTGGATCACGCTGTCGGCGACACTGCTGGGTTTCGGCTTCGGCACGGCCCTGGGCGTGGTGCTGGCGGTGGCGATCATCCACAACGATGCCTCGGACCGCTCGCTCATGCCCTGGATCATCGCCAGCCAGACCATCCCCATCCTGGCGGTGGCGCCGATGGTGGTGGTGGGACTGGGCGCGGTGGGGCTGACCGGGCTGGTGCCCAAGGCGCTGATCTCGATGTATCTGAGTTTCTTCCCCGTCGTGGTCGGCATGGTCAAGGGCCTGCGCTCGCCCGAAGCGATCCAGCTCGACCTGATGCGCACCTATGACGCCAATGGCTGGCAATTGTTCTGGAAGCTGCGCTGGCCGGCCGCCATGCCGTTCCTGTTCGCCTCGATGAAAGTGGGCATCGCCATCTCGCTGATCGGGGCGGTGGTGGCCGAATTGTCCAATGCCTCGGGCGGCGGGCTGGGCGTGCGGCTGCTCACCGGCTCCTATAACGGCCAGACCATCCAGATCTGGGCGGCCCTGTTCCTGGCCGCCGGGCTCGCGGCGGTGCTGGTCGCCATTGTCGGCGGCGCCGAACGCTGGGCGAACGGACGCATGGGGGTAAGGGCATGATGAAATCGCTCACCCCATTACAGCAGGTGCTGGCGCTGGCCGGCGGCATTGCGGCGCTAGCCGGGCTGGCGTTCAGCCTCACCAGCCTGAGCGAGGCGCCGCTACTGGCCCTGTTCTTCGCGCTGGGCGGGCTGTCGCTGCTGCGCCTGGCCGTGCCGCTCGGCCTCTGGCTCGACGGCGGGCTGGCGGTTCTGGGCGCCGTGGCGCTGATCGCGGCGCTGCCGGGCGGGGTCATGCCGGGACATTACTGGCTGGCGCTGGTATCGGCCTGGGCCTTTGCCTGGCTGTTCGTCGAACGGCTGTCTGCCGCCATCAGGGCGGGGCAATTGCCCGAAACCGGAACCGGGCTCCTCATCCCGGTGATCTTCGGGCTGGCGCTGCTGGTGGTCTGGGAAGTGGTCACCCGCGGCGCCAATGTGCCGCCGGTGCTGCTGCCGCCGCCATCGTCCATCGGGGCGCGGCTGGCCGCCGAGACCAATATCCTCTGGGCCGATTTCGTGCAGACCTTCATCAAGTCGGTGCTGCCCGGCTATGCCATTGGCTGTCTGGCCGGGCTGCTCGTCGCCATCGCCGTCGACCGCTCGCCCTTCCTCAAGGCGGGGCTGCTGCCGATCGGCAATTTCATGTCGGCGCTGCCGATCATCGGCATCGCGCCGATCATGGTCATGTGGTTCGGCTTCGACTGGCAGAGCAAGGCGGCGGTCGTCGTCGCCATGACCTTCTTTCCCATGCTGGTCAATTCCGTGGCCGGGCTCAATGCCGCCTCGTCCATGGAACGCGACCTGATGGAAACCTATGCCGCCTCCTATTGGCAGACCCTTATGAAGCTCAGGCTTCCCGCTGCGGGCCCCTTCATATTCAACGCCCTCAAGATCAACTCGACTCTGGCCTTGATCGGCGCAATCGTAGCGGAATTTTTCGGAACGCCCGTCGTGGGAATGGGCTTCCGGATTTCGACCGGGGTGGGGCGTCTCGCCATCGACCTGGTCTGGGCGGAGATCGCCGTTGCGGCGGTCGCGGGGTCCGCCTTCTACGGGGTGATCGCCCTCATCGAAAGGGGCGTCACCTTCTGGCATCCGTCCGTCCGTGGTGGGCGGGCGTAAAAGGGAAAAGGGAACGACAATGAAGAAGAACATCATCACGGGACTTCTGGCCGGCGCGCTGGCGCTGTCCGCCGCCCCGGCCGCCATGGCCGCCGATGCGCTGACGCTGCAACTCAAATGGGTGACGCAGGCGCAGTTTGCCGGCTATCTCGTCGCCGAGGCCAAGGGCTTCTACGACGAGGAAGACCTCGACGTCACCATCCTGGCCGGCGGACCCAATATCGCGCCGGAACAGGTGATCGCCGGCGGCGGCGCCGATATCATCGTCACCTGGATGGCGGCCGGCATGGCGGCGCGCGAAAGCGGCGTGCCATTGGTCAACATCGCCCAGCCCTATAAGCGCTCGGGCCTGATGATGATCTGCCCGACCGAAACCGGCATCACCTCGGAAGCCGATTTCCCCGGCCATACGCTGGGCGTCTGGTTCTTCGGCAATGAATATCCGTTCTTCGCCTGGATGAACAAGCTGGGCCTGGCCACCGACGGCTCGGAAGGCGGCGTCACCGTCCTGCAACAGAGCTTCGACGTCCAGCCGATGATCCAGGGCCAGGCCGATTGCATCTCGGTCATGACCTATAACGAATATGGACAGGCGCTCGATGCCGGCTATGGCCCGGACAACCTGACCATCTTCAACTATACCGAGATGGGCAACGACCTGCTCGAGGACGGGCTCTACGTCATGGAGGACAGCCTCGACGATCCGGCCAAGGTCGACGCCTATACCCGCTTTGTCCGGGCCTCGATGAAGGGCTGGGCCTATGCGCTCGACAACCCGGAAGAAGCCGCCGAGATCGTGGTCGAGGCCGACGATACCGGCGCGGCCGAATATGATCACCAATTCTATATGGTCAACGAAGTGACCAAGCTGGTCGATCCCGACGACGCCGCGCTCGACATGGAAACCTATGAGCGCACCGTGCAGGCGCTGCTCGACCAGAACATCATCACGGAAACGCCCGAGGGCGCCTATACCACCGTGGTGACCGACGGGCTGGAGTAAAATCGTCCAATTGCCGAACCAGCGGGCGGGGAGCGATCCCCGCCCGTTTCGTTTGGGCCGGGCCGCGCGGAACGAAATCTCGCCCTAAGCAGTTGATTGCGCACTGGAGCCTGTTCCGATCCGCCAGGGTCGGGTCGGCAGCTCCAAGACTTGTCCAGCGTCACAACAAGAGGGCTTTTCCTATGAACAGCATCGTCTATCTCGTCGGCCTGGTGGTTATCGTCATGGCCATCCTGTCCTTTATCGGCCTCGCATGAGCCCGGCCCAGAGGAGGACAGAACATGAGCATTGAAACACCGTCCGGCATCGCCATTGTGGAAACCGGCGCCGCCGAAGGCCGCGAAGCATCCGGCTATGTCGATTGGCCGGCCATTTTCGCCGGCATCATCTTCGCTTCGGCCATTTCGCTGGTGCTGATCAGCTTCGGCTCGGCCATCGGGCTTAATTTCGTCGACTTCAATGCCCGCGCCGGCGCTCCGGCCGTGCTCATCGGCATCGCCGCCGCCAGCTGGTTCCTGTGGGTGCAGATTTCGAGCTTCATGGCCGGCGCCTATGTTACCGGCCGGCTGCGCCGTCGCCATTTCGACGCCACGGAAGACGAGAGCGACATGCGCGATGGTGCCCATGGCCTCCTGGTCTGGGGCGGTGGCATGCTTGTCGGCGCCATCCTGGCCGTGGGCGGCCTCGGCGCCGTGGCCAGCGCCATGGGCAGTGCCGCCGCCACGGCAACTGTCGCAGCTTCGAACGTCGCCGAGGATGTCGTCGATCCCAACGCCTATTTCATCGACGGCCTGTTCCGCGCCGACAATCCGGTCGATCCGGGCGTGGCCCGCGACGAGGCCGGACGCATCTTTGCCCAGGCGGCGCTGAATGACGGCACGATCTCCCCCGAAGACCGCACCTATCTCGCCAATGTGGTGGCGGCCAATACGACCCTGACGCCGGACGAGGCGCAGGCCCGGGTCGACCAGACCATCGCCAATGTCGAGGCCGCGCGCCAGGATGCCATCGAGGCGGCACGCATCGCCCGCAACACGGCCATCATCGCCGCGTTCCTGCTGGCAGCCTCGTCGCTGGTTTCGGCCATCGGCGCCTATTGGGCGGCCCAGAAGGGCGGCAATCACCGCGACCGCAACACCGTCTTCGCCGACGTGTTCCGCCGCTTCTAAACCCGCCGAGAAAGGAGAAAATCCATGTTCAGAGGTCTCGCGCTTTGGCTGCTCGGCGTCCCCATCTGGCTGATCATCATCTACTTCCTGGTCACCTGACCGGAACGGAAAAGCGGGGCGAAAGCCCCGTTTTTCTTGCTCTTGCCCCCTCCCCACGCTCGTCCCTCGTGCTTGACGCGAGGGTTTTTGTTTGTGGAATCCGCCGCAAGAGCCCTCGCGTCAAGCGCGAGGGTGACGGTCTGAGAGAGAGGCGAGGGTGACGGTCTGAGAGAGAGGCGAGGGGGACGATCCGAGAGAGAGACGAGGCTTAGGGCCTCACGTTCCGAAATAACTGGACCGGGCGCCCTCCCCAAAAATCACACAAATCCACTTCCGCCTGCTTCGGCGTCGGGCTAGCTTCGTGCCCGCATATCAGGGAGAATCGTCGCGCATGTCCGCCAAGCGTCTCGGCATCGGCTTCATCGGCACCGGCAATATTTCTTCGGCCTATCTCAAGGCTATTCTGGGCAAGGATGGCCTGCCGGGCTTCGCCATGCTCGATGTCAGGGGCCTGGCCGATATGCGGGAGGATGCAGCGCAAGCCCGGGCCAGCGAATTCGGCCTGAAGGCCCTGAGCGTCGACGACCTGCTGGCCGATCCCGAAATCGCGCTGGTGGTCAATCTCACCATTCCGCGCGCCCATGTCGGGGTGGGGCTCAAATGCCTCGCCGCCGGCAAGCATGTCTATTCGGAAAAGCCGCTGGGCATCACCTTCGCCGAAGGGCGCAGACTGCTCGACGCCGCCGAGGCGGCGGACTTGCGGATCGGCTCGGCCCCCGACACGTTCCTGGGCGGTTCGCACCAGCAGGCCCGCGCCATTGTCGATAGCGGCGCGCTGGGACAGATCGTCGGCGGCACCGCCTTCTTCCAATGCCCGGGCCACGAAAGCTGGCATCCCGATCCGGCCTTTTATTACGATCTGGGCGGCGGGCCGATGCTCGATATGGGACCCTATTACATTACCGACCTGGTCAACCTGCTGGGGCCGGTGGCCCGGGTATCGGCCATGTCCTCGCGTCTCAGGGACGAGCGGACCATCACCTCCGAACCCAAAAAGGGCCAGAAAGTGCCGGTTCGGATCGACACCCATGTCACCGGCTCGCTGGGCTTTGCCAATGGCGCCATCGTGCAGATCGCCATGAGCTTCGACGTGGCGGCGCACAAACATCCGCCGCTGGAAATCTACGGCACCGAGCAGAGCCTGATCGTGCCCGACCCGAATTTCTTCGGCGGCCAGGTGGAAGTGCGCCAGCGCGGACGCGAGCAGGACTGGGTGCCGGTCGCGGTCGAGCAGGGCTATGCCGATGGCAATTACCGCTCGCTGGGCGTGGCCGACATGGCGCTGGGCATTCTCGATAACCGCCCGCACCGCGCCAATGGCGCATTGGCTCTGCACGTGCTGGAGGTCATGGAAGCCTTCGAGCATGCCGCCCGCGACGGCCGCACCATCGCGATCAAAACCCCGGTCGCGCGCCCCGCACCCCTGGCCGAGAATATCCGGGACGGCAGGCTGGGATAATTGAAGTCCTTCAAGCCGTCTTGGCCTTGGCTTTAGGTCTGGAGAACGCGCCCCCCTGCACGGCCATGGCCAGGACCAAAATGACCACGGCGCCCTGTATCATGTCCTGCGTACCGCGGGGCAGGCCCATGATTTGCATCAGCGTGACCACCAGAACCAGCAGCACAGAGGCAAACAGGGTGCCGGCAGCCGTCGCCGAACCGCCGAAGATCAGGGTGCCGCCGATGACCACCACCGCCACCGATTGCAAAAGGTAAGGCTGTCCCATTTCCAGGAAGGCGCCGCCGACATAGGCCCCGAGCAACAGGCCGTTGAACGCCGCCAAAACGGATGAGACGACAAAGGCCGTCGCAACCACCCGATTGACCTTGATGCCGGCAAGAGCTGCCGCGCTACGGTTCTGCCCGACGGCCGACAATTGCTGCCCATAGGCGGTCTTGCGCAAAATGATGGCAAGGCAGATCGCCAGAGCCATGGCGACCAGGGCCATATTGGGGATGCCCATGAGCCGGCCGCTGGCAAACTGCCTGAGGAGCGGGCTTACCGTGGCCCCCTGCAGCGAACGATTGGCCAGAAGGGTAGCCGTCGCCAGAATATAGCCGGATGCCAGCGTGGCAATGATAGCGGGGATGCGGACCGCGATCACCAGCAGGGCATTGACGAGGCCCACGGCAATGCCCAGGCCAAGCGTGGCCAATAGCCCGACAAACAGCATCTCGTCGGAGCCGCGGATGATCAGCATGCCCATATAGGCGCTGAGGGTCATGACCGTCGCGACCGAAAGATCGATATTGCCCTTGCCCGTGGTGACCACCATCATCTGGCCCAGCCCGGCCAGCGCCAGAAACGAGGCCGACAGGGTTATGCCGGAGAGGCTGGCCAGGCTCCAGCGGCCGGTCACCAGGGCCAGCACCAGCCAGAGCAGCACCACCGCTATTGCGGACCAGACCCAGCGGTTGGTTCTCGTGAAATAACGCAGGGTGTCCATCAGTTTTCCTCCGTATCCTGGCTGGCGAGGCTGCGCAGCGCCAGAATGGCGAGGAGAACCCCGCCCTGGGTGGCGGCGTTGAAATCGCTGGACACATTCAGGATGCCGAGCAGAGCACCGATCAAGGATAGGGTTACCGCGCCGACCACCACGCCGAGCGGCGAGATGATGCCGCCGAAAAGGGCGCATCCGCCCATGACCACCGCCGCGACGCTGAGCAGGGTATATGAACTCCCCGAATTGATGTCGCTGGCGGTATTGATGGCGGTCAGCACCATGCCGGCGGCACCGGCGAACAGGCCTCCGATGAGATAGCGGATGACGCCAAAGCGAAGCGCCGACCAGCCGCTGGTGGTCATGGCAGCGGGATTGTTGCCGAAGCCGCGCAGCACGACGCCCAGCGGGGTACGATCGATGAAAAGCGCCATGGCTGCGACGGATACCAGCAGGATAATGGCGGTGGGAATGCCGCCCAGCGACCAATTGACGATGGCGGCAAGCCAGGCCGGGCTGCTGCCGCCGGGCGTCGGCTGGATGGACAGCCCGATGCCCAGCCATATGAAGGACGCCCCGAGGGTGACGACGATGGCCGGTATCTTTCGGGTCTGGATGATCGCGCCCATGCCGGCATATCCCAGCACCGCCAGCGCAATGCAGCCGGCCCCAAGAAGCGGCTGCTCAAAGAGCAGGGTGGCGCTGAGAACGCTGACGAGACCGGCAAAGGCCCCTGCCCCGAGGTCAATCTCGCTGCCGCCAACGATGAACATCTGTGCGATTGCCACCAGCGCCAAGGCCACTGCAGGCATGAGCAACAGATCGAGACCGAAAGACGTCGCGACCATGGGGTTCGACCGGACCATGAGCGCGAAGACGATGGCCAGGCTGATATAGGGCATGGCGGTAACGAAGAGGCGGCGCCAGTCAAACGCCGGACGCTCGATCGCGGCTTGCCCGGCCGTTTCGCTGGTGAACGAGGCCTCGACGATGGACGCTTCGGTAATCTCGTCGCCGACGAGTTCGCGCACGATCTTCCCGCGAGACAAGACCAGCACGCGATCTGCTGTCAAAAGCTCCCGGTCTTCAGTGGTGTGCCAGACCATGATGCGGCCGGTTGGAACGATGTCATCAACCAGTTTGTAGAAATCCTGCTTGGTGGCGATATCGACGCCGCGCATCGGATCGTCCAGCAGGATGATGGGAGCGTCGTTCACCAGCGAGCGCGCGACGAGCGCCTTTTGCTGGTTGCCGCCGCTCAGCTCGGTAATTCCCGAGATCATCCGTTCCGGATCGAGGCGCAATCTTGATGCAGCCTCCACCGCGGCGGATTGCTCGGCGCTCGCCGATATCCAGGAGAGCCCTTGGCGCTTGGACAAGCGGCCGATGGAAATGTTGGAAAGGACATCCCATAACGGGAAAATGCCTTCCTTCTTGCGGTCGCCAGTCACGAAATTGGCGTCCGCGTGCCTCTTCACGCCGGGCCGATTGCCCTGGAAAATGGCATGGAGAAGTTCGGCCTGGCCGCTCCCCTCAAGCCCGGCAAGGCCGATGGTTTCGCCCCGGCGAAGCTCGATGACGCCGCCATTGTCGGTACGCCAGCTCGGATCGATCGTGATCAGGGCCTCGCCGCTGGCGGCGAGGGGGAGGTTGCGGTCGACCTGCGCAATGTCTTGGGAGCCCCCCATGAGGGTGACCAATTGCTCGGCGGAGGCTTCCACCGCGTCTCCGCGCCAGACAAGCTGGCCATTGCGGAGCAGCGCTATGCTGCTGGCCACCGCGATGATCTCGTTGAGCTTGTGACTGATGAAAATGAACGACATGCCTTCGGCGGCGCGGCGGGTAATATAGGTGCGCAACTGGCTGGACCGCTCGGGACCAAGCGACGAGGTCGGCTCATCCAGAATGATCAATTGTACGCCGGGCGTGGCGCAAGCCCGCGCGATTTCCACCATCTGGCGTTCGCCGATATTCAGCCGAGAAATGGCGGCGCTCACATCGATGCGGTGCTCGGGGAAGACATCGTCCAGCGCCGATTGCGCCCGGTCGCGATAGCGGCGGCGCCAACCGGGTGCCGCATTGCTCCCTGCCGGCGCTTCGATGAAGAAATTTTCGACAACAGAAAGATTGGTGCAAAGGGACAATTCCTGATGCACCATGCGGATTCCGTGCCTTTGGGCGACGGCTGCATTGTAGCCGGCAAACGGGATACGCTCCCCGGCAATCGCAATCTCGCCCAGTGTCGGTGGCGTCGCGCCGCAGAGAATGCGCATGAGCGTCGATTTGCCGGCGCCGTTGCCGCCGACCAGCCCCACCACTTCGCCCCGCGCCACGGTGAGATCGATCTTGGCATTCGCCAAGGTGGGCCCATAGCTCTTGGTGATATCCTTGAGAACAAGAAAATCTGGAGCGCGATGGACCGAGGGAATATCGGTCAATGGTGCAGGGGCAACCGCAGCGGGCATGTAGCAACCTTCAGTTGGAAATATTACCGGAGGCCCCGTTGGGCCTCCGGAGATGCCTGGCGTTCGGGCGAGGGCTATTCCGACAGCAGATTGGTCTGCACCCATTCCAGCGAATAGGAGGGGCTGATGATCCGGCCCGGAGGGACATCAGCATAATCCGCCAGATTCTCGTTGGTGACCGTGGCTACCGGCATCAGCATTTGTTGGGGCGCCTCGGCACCCTGAAGCAGCGAGAGGCCGAGCCAGAACGCAGCGCCGCCAATGCCCGGGGTCGTGTTCATTGAAATCGTCTCATAGCCGTATTCTTCATTGGCTTCCGCCCACCAACGAACGAAGTCAGTGCCGCCGCCGCCTTCGATAATCGGCATGGCGCCTTCATATTCACCGCCATATTGTAGAAATGCCTGGGCGATACCGACGTCATCGCTGCCGCCCTGCCCCAGAACCGCGTCGACACGCGGCAGGCTTGGCAGGACGTTGGCGATGGCCGATTGTGCGACCGATGCCGTTGCCTGACCATAAACTGTAGCGACAACATTCACGTCCGGATATTGTTCAAGCACCGATTGCTGGGCGGTGTACATGGCCTCATCCGGCGCCGACCCGGCAACGCCGCGAACCACAATCACATCGCCTTTGCCGCCGATCATTTGCATGACGGCTTCGGCCTGCTCGGCCTTGTAGCCGAGGAAATCGAAATTCAACTGATAGTTGCAGGGAGCGGAGGCTACCGAGTCAAAGCTGATGACAATGATACCGGCGGCACAGGCGCGCTCGATCATGCCATTTACCGCGGTTTCGGACGCCGCATTGATAGCGATGACGTCGACATTTTTGAGGATCAGCTCGGCCATCTGGCTGTTCTGCTGAACGACGCTGCCGTCGCCATTGAGCACGATGTAATCGGCAATCTGGCCCGCCGCCTTGGCTTCCTCGGCGGCCTCTTCAAAGGCCTCCACCATCTGATGGCGCCAGGTATTGCCGTAGAACGAATTGGCCAGGGCAATGACCGGCGCTTCCGGCGACGCGAAGGCCGGGGTGGCAATAAACGCCAAAGTACCAAGGGCGCTGCCAACCATCGCGTGTGCGAGTATTTTTTTCATGTTCACTCCTCCTCCTATCGAAACAGGTCCTGAATAAGACCAGTTCTTAAAGTTCATGTCATTATACCAGTTGACGGAACATGGCTAGCTCCGGCCGTCCTTATAGGCAGCGCCACCGCCGGATCTGATCCAACCGAAATAGTCGGGCGTCCCCATCTGGCCGCCCTTGAGCGCCAGTTGCAGCGGACGATTTAGGGATCCATGAGCAACGCAAAGCGCCGCCCCCGGAATAGTGGGCGCCAGCGCCGTCAGCGCGTGAACCCCCAATTGCTGCGTGGCATGGCCGGAGGTGTCGCCCCCGGAAACCACGGCTCTTGAAATGCTGGCTTGTGCCAGCAGCCGTTTCAGGACCTGCCCCAGCGCGATGCCAATTATCGAATTGGCCTCCGCCAAATCGAGTGTGGAGGCGCCGATGGCTGCGCGGAAGGCTGCGACGGCGGGATCGTCGGGGCCTCGGGCGCTGTGTACGAGGACGCTCTGCCCCGTCGACAGCACGGCTTTGGCTTCGCTGACCGCGCTCTCGACAGCAATATCCAGATCCGCCGGATTGGCGATAGAGGCGGCGTCGAAAGCGACCAGGCCAAATCCGTTATTGCGCGCCCACTCGATCTGCTCAGCAGTAATTGCGGACACCGAGCCGGAAACGGCTGCGATCTGGGCGACAGTTCCGGCTCCCGGCGGCATTGGCCGTTCGGACAAGGCGGAAATGGCGTTCCAATAGGCGATGAGGGCGTATTCCACCCCTTGTGAGCCCAGAACCAGCGGCGCTTCGGACCGGCATTCCCAAATCAACTGCCCCGCGGCCACGAGGTCGGCATGATCGATCGTATCGAGCGTTATGAGCTGGGCCCCCTGGGCGCGGATAGTTTCGAGAGCAGCGAAACCTCTATCCCTTGCACGCAGACCCAACAGGTCGACACAGCCGGTCTTCAGCGTCGTCTGGGCCGCGATGTGACGCGCAACATCGCTCTCCTTCATGGGGGTCACCGGATGCCGGCTCATGACCGGGTGGCGATCGAGGCGCGTGATCCCGTCATTCGAACTGGCGAAAAGATGCCCAAATGCCTGATAGCGGCCGATCGGAGGGGCTGCGACGAGCATCGGGGACCAGGTGCTGTTCAAAATAGGCAAGGCTATATCGGCCGCTCGTCCGATCGAGCCGATCTCCGGAGAGGAATCCAGCGTCGAGCAGATTTTGTAATGAACCAGGGGCGTTTCGAGCATCGCAAGGGCCCCGAAAACCCGGGGCAGATGCTCGTCCATCCAGGTCGGCGAGCAGGACCGCGCCACGCCGGCAATGCCGATGGCACGCACATTCGGGAATGCCGCCAATTGCTCTGCACTCGGCACATCGAGAAACAGCACTGATTCCACCCCGCCAAAGGCGAGAACTTCGAGAACTGCCGCGGAACCCGTATAATCGTCGCCATACCAGGAGATGAGGCGACCATTGCCAGGAATGGTCATCTGCTCAATCTTTCCAAAGCGCGCGCCAGAGCGGGATGGTCTTTGGCATAGCTTGCCAGGGGAACGCCGGCGACAGTAGCCTGCCAGCTTTCGCGGAGACTCTGGACCCCCTGGCTGATGCCATCGGGATGCGCCACCACGCCGCCGCCGGCGGCATAGATTAGATCGAGAGAACCCAGCGCCGCATAGGTGTCGGGTGGCTGGCTTACCGTCTGGCCAGAGGAAAAGACCGGCATCGCGATGCAGGGCGATTGCTCCGACATCGGCGTAAGACAGGCGCGAGCGGAAGCAGTAACGCTTGCATCATCCTCTGAGAACTTATTGCGCAGACCGTTGACATGCATGTGGTCGGCGCCGGCCAGACGCCAGATTTTTTGCCAAGCGACATAGGACCAACCCAGAAGCGGATGGCGCGACAGGTAGCCCCAACCGTTGCGATGGGCGTGGATGGGCAATTGTGCATGTCGGCGAAGTTCGATCATCCCCACCAGACCCACCGAATTGAGACTGGCCATGACGCAGGTGCCGCCCTTTTCGAGGACGAGGTCGTGATGACGTTTCATCTCATCGAGGTCACCGGTCACATTGAACGCGAACATGACCTTCTTGCCGGTGCGGTCGGCATGGGCGTCGATGACGGCCATGACGGCATCCACGCGCTCCTCAAACGGGCAATGAGGGCCGTTCGCCTGCAATTCATCGTCCTTGATGAAGTCGATGCCGCCGTCACACAGCACTTTCACCAGCGCTGCGGTTTCCGCGGGTCCGAAGCCGACGCTAGGTTTGACGATGGTGCCAATCAGCGGGCCAGCGTCGATGCCAGTCAGCGCCCGCGTACCAGCGACGCCGAATTGCGGCCCCTGATATGCCGAAAAAAACGCGGCGGGCAGCTCGATGTCGAGCAGGCGAAGACCGGAGAATTGCTGCAACTCGAAAAGATTGCCGGCAATTGTGGCGATCAGGTTAGGCAAGGACGGGCCCATATTCGCCAACGGCCAGGACAGGGTCACGCGGGCGCGTTGATAGCGGCCGCCGGCGGCAGCCGGCTTGGCGCCCGGCAAGGAAGGGTGCTCGACGGTATCGAGCATTTCCAACGCCACGATCTGGGCGCCCGCGCGCGCGGTGAGTTCGGGCGTTTCGCCCGGGACGGCAACGAAAGTGCCCGACGATTGCTCGCCAGCCATGATTTCGGCTGCCTTGCGGACATCGATGGCCGTTTCGATCAGATAATGAGCAATGATGCGATCACTCACGAGGACGATCCTTCCGCATGAAAGTTAGGGAACGGCTGGGCTGGACAATAGGCAGGTGGCCGGACGCTCATGATTTATTCCGGAACAAGTCGCCGGTTCCGCTACTGGCAAAAGCCACGGCATAGGGGCCAAGAGCGATGGCGGTGCCGGATTGCCGAGGGCTCTCATTCAGCCATTGGGCAGCATTTTGCGCCCGATCGAGGACCACATAGCGCGCGGTTCGCGGCAAGAAGATGCGTTGCGGGTCCGGCGTCAGATTGGCCAGGATGACGCTCTCCGTGTCACCCGATCGCGCGGCCACGGCGGCGCACCAGTCCGGCGCTTCCACAGCGCGCCGGTCGAGCCCAGCGAGACGGCTGAGCCCCAAAAAGGCATGATAGGCGGGAAAAATGCGCTGCCCCTCCACCAGACCGAAGGGACCCGATGGCGCTGCCAAAGCCAGAGATTCAACGCCGCTGGCCTGAGTGGCCGCAACGGCGCCGACCATGAAAGCGGCAGCGAACAAACCTTGCTGGCGCGGGTCATGCATCGCCATGGGACAACGAATGCGTTCCGGATTGTCCGCGACATCTTCGCCATAGGGGTTGGAACGCATGCCGATGGACACCAGGCCGAGACGATATGGCCGCCCTGCCGCCAGTTTCTCGGCGCTTGCAAAAATGTGAGGCAAGGCCTCCAGGCTTTGCATCACCGAGCGATCGTCTGCGGCGTGGACGATGGCCGTAGTATTATGGGTCACGAAATCGCCCGCAGAGGCGGCGGCCGGATACCGGTTGAGCTCGGTGAAATTGGTCAGAACACCGCCCCCGATCAGGGACTTCCTGAAAATGCCGCGGGCCATAGAAGCAGCGTCAACTGGAGACAGGCTTGTCGGCCAGGCGCCGTCCGGCTGATAGCTTTTGAGATAGGCGGCAGGCAGGGCGACAAGACATCGTGGGATGCGAGACGCATCGTCCATATAATCGTGCAATCGCCGCAGACATTGTCCAGCGTCATCGGCGCCGTCCGGCAGGACAACTTCCAGATCCAGGTCCGAGGATGAGATGGATTTGAGAAGAGCATGCAGCGCCTCAGGCCATCGCCGGTCGGTGAGATCGAGGCGGAGGAGCGCCGGCAGGTCGGCAAAAGCTTCCAATGCCGACGAAGTGCCTTGCCACCCATCTTCCAGGGCAAGAGCGATTTCGGGAACCGGCCGATAGGTCGAGGAGCCGAGAGCAAGGGCTGCCGAAGCGGCGCCGGCCTGGACGACGCCCTCGCCTCCGATGGTGATGTCGATGGATTGGCGAATATGGGAGCCTGGCGCGAGGATATAGGGGCGCTGCCACGACAGCGGGCGGCAATAGGTCTTGTACGAGGCGTCGGACCAGTTTCGCTGATCCTCCATTTCAAACACCTCGCCCGCAAAGTCGATCCTGGCGGATACGCCGTTGATCGACTGAGAAATGGACGCAATATCGAACAATGGCTGGCCGGCTGAAATCGGATCGGGAAAGGCGCTGTCCTCAACCCGGCCATCGGTGTGCCCGACGCGTATCGGCGCGCCGGCGAAGCCGGTAACGGGGTGCAGGATGACGAAGCCAGCGCGGTTGATTTCGATCGCGTCAAGCACATCGAGATCGAAGACGAGACAGACTGCTCCCTCGCCGGAGCAAACCAGGGAGAAAGTGCCCTCCAGCTTACCGTCTCCGGTGCGAAACCGGCGGCGATAGGTGAAGGCCGCGTTCGTCTGCTGCAGTTCCTCGTCCAGGGTCTGGGCGGAAAAGGTTCCCCAATTGCTGTCCCGAACGGGGTAGTCGACGCCCCGTAAAACCTCCACGCCATCCCAGAAGAGGCCGCGAACAGCGCCCTCCCCCAAGCAGAGCTCAAGCCTGCCAACATTGAGACGACGCAGCTCCGCCGGGGGCTGCATCGTGCCATAAATGTCCAGAACGTTGTCCACAGTCACCCGGATCGCCTCCCCCGGCGCACCTTTCGGCAGCGCCCGATTCCCTCAGGAATCCGCGCCGGGCGGATTGCAGATTTCCTTCACCGAAGCCAATACGGCCTCCGGCGCGAAAATGGCATCCAGCCAGTTCTCCTTGAAGATCACCGGGCGGGCAGCGGCGATGGCCTGCAAGGCGCCGTCGGAAAACTTGCCTTCCGGAAATTCCTCAAAAGCGATGCTGAGCTCGATATTGAGATGCCCCAGCATGAAGTCGCGGGCAGCTTCCTTCGGCACGCCACGGCGCACGGCCTCGTCGGTCGCCTCGCGAAGGGCAAGCGACAGGGTGGCGCCAATGGTTTCGGAAAGCGCCGGCTCGAGGATGGCAATCGCCTCGACCGTACAGCGATGCGCCCGCATGACCGGCTTATAGATGGTCCGCGCCACCTCCTCGCCGAGCGCATAATGCTCCTCCGGCCCCTGCATCAAAGCACAGACGATGTGCTGCTTGGCCGCGACGCCGCCGAAATAGTCCTTTTTGGCCGCCAAATCCGTTTCGTCATTGAACAGCGGCGGATGGCACGGATGGGTGATGAAATAGCTCACATCCTCACGCTCGGGCAGTTCGCCGGCATGCGGAGCGGCGGCATCGAGCATCACGATCACCGTGCCGGTTTCGACCTCATCGATGAATTGATGCAGGATCTTGCCGATGAGCCGGTCGGGAACAGCCAGGACGACGACCTCGGCGCCGGCCAGCGCCGCACTGCGATCGACACAGGCCACCCCCACCTCGTCAAGCAGACGCGCCTGCCCTTCGGGCGACACCTCGACATGGGCGACATCAAATCGCGAGCCCTGCAGGTTTTTCGACAGCCGGACGCCCATCTTACCACCGGCGCCCAACAGCGCGATTTTCGTCATTTTTTCACTCCCAATTCCGGCAAATGCCGCACGTTCTTTACGATGCCCAACGACGAGTTCGACACATTGTGGTACGGTCATTATACCAGTTATAGTGCCGCGACAAGCCTCGGCCGTTGTTTGCAGGGAAAATCAAACTGGTATAATGGCGTAACCAAATTTGCGGGGGCCGCAAGGGCAAGCAGTGTTGTGTTGTGGAACGCCTTGCTGACGGCCCCAAAGGAACAGATCGAATGACTATCAGGCCGCCGGAGCCCATTATCCGCCGCAAGCTTTCTCATCAGATTGAAGAGCGGCTGCTGGCTCAGATCCAGAATGGCGATGTTGCCCCTGGGGACCCTCTCCCGTCCGAACGCGAGCTCATGGCGCTCTATCAGGTAGGACGGCCGGCAATCCGCGAGGCGATGCAGAATTTGCAACGGATGGGGCTGATCGAAATCCGGCATGGCGAACGGCCAAAGGTCGCCCAGCCCTCACTGGAGCAGGCGATCCTGCAGATGGGTCAGACCATGCACCACGTGCTGTCTCACTCGGAAAGCAGCTTGGATCACCTCAAGCAGGCAAGACTGACTTTTGAGATGGAAATGGCACGCATTGCCTCTCGCAGCCGCACGCAATTGCAGATCGATGAAATGCGGCGGCTGGTGGACAAGCAAAAGAACGTTGCCCATTCGGCTCCGGAATTTATGGAGCTGGACGGGCATTTTCACTTCGAAATTGCCCGGATCAGCGGCAATCCGATCTTCGCCGCTCTGAGCGAAGCGCTTTTCTCCTGGCTTGCGAAATTTCATGCGCATCTGGTGCGCAGTCCGGGCCATGAAGACCTCACCATTCTCGAGCACACCGCCATTCTCGACGCTATCGAGAGCGGAGACGCGGAGCGCGCCGCCCAACAGATGAGCGACCACCTCAACCGCGCAAACGCGCTCTATAGCGTTGCGAATAATCAGAAGGTTGGACACTGAAGATTATGGGAAGGCCATGAGCTACAGCCCGCTCGACGAACCGGAAAGTATCGCCAAGGTCTTTGTCGAGGCCTGGGCCCGACGGGATGCCGAAAAGCTGGCCTCGCTTTTCGATGAGGACGCCGAGTTCGTCAACGTCACGGGACTATGGTGGCACAATCGCGACGAGATAAGAAAGGCGCATGCCTATGGCTTCGCGCACATCTTCGGCCAATCGACATTGCGCCTCGTCCGAATGAAGGTGAAGACCCTGTCGCCCAGCATTGCGGTCGTGCATGCCAAGCTCCGTCTCGAGGGACAAGCATCCGCGTCAGGGATTTCTGCACCTGCCCCGCGCCACACCATCCTGTCCTTCGTCGTGCATCGGGCCGCGGATCGCTGGAGTTGTGCATCGGCGCACAACACCGATATCATTCCGCATATGGAAACGAACATCGCGGGTTCGGACGGAACGTTCCGATCGGTCAGCTACCGGCGCTAGGGCGTTTCAGCTTTTCATGGAAGCGGTGGCATTCGTGTCCTCTTCCTCGCAAGGCTATCGCCTATGGCGTGGAGACGTATCTTTCCCGGTCGTCACCCTCGCGCTTGACGCGAGGGCTCTTGCGACAGATCCGCAAACAAAGAACCCTCGCGTCAAGCGCGAGGGTGACGAGCGGGGTGAGACGCCGATTCCGTCAAAGCCAGAACCGCTCTGGGCAAGTGGCCTCCCTACCTGGCGTGTCCGCTCTCTTTGTGACGAAAGGCCTTTCGCGGATCGGTCGGGGCCACTTATCAATCGGTGATGAAATCCTCACGTGCCGGGGTGAAGCTGTCGACGAGGTGACCTTTTTCCAAGGCTTTGACGCCATGCACGAGGCCGGAAGGGACAATGAAAGTCCCACCTTGTTCAAGGATTTGGCTCGTCCCATCGATCGTGACTTCAAAGCGGCCCTCGGCGATGAAGCTGGCCTGAACGTGGGGATGAGAATGCAGGGCGCCGATAGCGCCTTTTTCGAAGCCGAATTCCACCAGCATCAATTGGGGCGTGTGTAGCAGAACCCGCCGCTGATTGCCGTCGGGCGCAATTGTCCAGGGGGTTTCGTCGTATTGAGAAAATAATTTGATATCAGTCATTTGGGTTCCCTATCGCGCCAACCAGCCGCCGTCGACGGGGATGGTGGCGCCATGCATATAATTGGATGCGGAGGCCAGAAGGAAGACCGCGGCGTCGCCAATGTCGGACGGTTCGCCCCAGCGGCCGGCGGGGATGCGCCCCAGAATCTGGGTGTTTCGATCCGGGTCGTTGCGGAGGGCTTCGGTGTTGTTGGTTTCGATATAACCCGGGGCTATGGCGTTGACGTTTATGCCTTTTTGGGCCCATTCGCAGGCCAGAAGTCTGGTCAAACCCATAATACCGGATTTGGACGCGGTATAGGAGGCGACGCGGATACCGCCCTGAAAGCTCAGCATTGAGGCGATGTTGACGATTTTCCCTGTTGCACCGGGGGTTTGCACCACGCGACGCGCGAAGGCCTGGCAGAGGAAAAACGCCGCTTTCAGATTGACGCCCATGACGTCGTCCCAGTCCTCTTCGGTGAAATCGAGGGCATCGGCACGGCGGATGATGCCGGCATTGTTGACCAGGCCGTGGATGGGGCCATGGGCGTCCCAGGCCGCGTCCAGCATGGCATGTGGCGGCATAAGCGGGTCGAGATCGGCGAATATGGGCGTGATCGGCGCTTCCATGTGGGATAGGGCGGCAGCCTGGCGCGACGTGTCGTCCATATTGGACCGTCCGGCCGCCAGAACGCGCCCTCCGGCGCGCACCACGGCCAGCGCGATGCCCTGTCCGATGCCGGTATTGGCGCCGGTGACCATGATGGTTTTCCCTTCAAGGGAAAATGCCGAAAGGTCGATCACAACAGGTCCCCGGGCTGGACCGGTTCGACGTCGGTATAATCGACATTGTCGCCGGCCATGGCCCAGATGAAGGTATAATTGGCGGTACCGGCTCCCGCATGGATCGACCAGGGGGGCGAAAGCACGGCCTGTTCGTTGGCGAGAACCAGATGGCGGGTCTCGGCGGGCTCGCCCATCAGATGGATGACGCGCTGGTCGGGATCGAGGTCGAAATAGAGATAGGCCTCCATGCGGCGCGAATGGATATGGGCGGGCATGGTGTTCCAGATCGAGCCGGAGGCCAGCGTGGTCATGCCGACGACAAGCTGGCAGGTCTCGACCGAATGGGTGAACTGGAAGATCGAGCGCTCGTTGCAGGTATCGGACGCGCCAAGATCGAGGCGGTTGGCGTCGCCGATGCGGATATGGCGCGTAGGATGGTCGGCATGGGCCGGGGCGCTGACGAGGTAGAACTTGGCCGGGGCGGCCGGATCGTCCGAAGCGAAGGCGACGGTCTTTGCGCCGCGACCGACATAGATCATGTCGCGCGCGCCGAGGGGATAGGCGGTGCCATCGACGCTGACAATGCCCGCACCGCCGATATTGACGGCGATCAGCTCACGCCGGTCGAGAAAATTCTCGGTGCCGGTGGGCTTGATGGTTTCGAGCGGCAGGGCCCGGTCAGTGGGCGCGGCGCCGCCGACGATCATGCGGTCGTAATGGGTATAGGTGAGCGAGATTGCGCCGGGCGCGAACAGCTCGTCGATCAGGAAATTTTCGCGCAGGGCGCGCGTGTCCATGCCGGCGGCGGTGACCGGATCGACGGCGTGGCGTGAGGTAAAATTCATCGTCATGTCAGAACCACATACTCTGTCAATTGTGCAATGTCGGTATCAGCCTTGAGGACGTCGAAAACCTTCGTGCCATGGCTCATGATCACGAAGCGGTCGCAGACCTGATAGGCGTGATAGATGTTGTGAGTGACCAGAACGCTCGAAACGTTCTCGGCCTTGAGCTTGAGAACCTGTCCCAGCAGCGCCTCGGTTTCGCGCACCGAAAGGGCCGAGGTCGGCTCGTCCAGCAGCAGCACGCGGCGCTTGAAGAAGACGGCGCGGGCGATGGCCACGGCCTGTTTCTGCCCGCCGGACAGATCGCCGACCAGTTTGTCGGGGCTGTCGATGCCCGAAATGTGGACGGCCGATTTCAGCACCTCCATGGCGATCTCGCGCATCTCGCCTTCCCTGAGGAAGCCAAGGGCGTTGGTGCGCTCGCGGCCCATGAAGATGTTGCGGGTGATCGAGAGGTCGTCGACCAGAGCGGTGTTCTGGTAAATCGTCTCGATGCCCGCTTCGGCGGAATCGGTGCGGCAGGTGAACAGCGTCTGCTTGCCGTCGACCGACAGATGACCCGAACTGGGACGGTGGATGCCCGAGATCAGGTTGACGGTGGTCGATTTGCCCGCGCCATTGTCGCCCAGAAGCCCGATGACCTCGCCTTCCCCGATATGGAAGCTCAGTTCGTTGAGCGCCACGAGGCCGCCGAACCGCTTGGTGATGGAGTGAAGTTCGAGAATGGGTGTGTTCGCCATCATGCCGTCCCCCGCCGTTCGATGAGCTGGTTGAGGATGGCCGCGCCCACGATGAGGACGGCGATGAACATTTCGAGATAGAAGCCCGGCGCGCGCAGCAGCAGCAGCACGTTGGTGATGGTATGGATCAGCAATACGCCCAGGAACACCCCGATGATCGAGCCACGCCCGCCGCGCAGCGACAGGCCGCCGATGACGCAGGCGGCGATGGCCTGGAGTTCGAGCCCCGTGCCCTGGCCCGGCTGGACCGAACCGACGCGGGAGGTGGCGAGAATGCCCGCCGCCGCCGCCATGCCGCCGGCAATGGCGAAGGCGATGATCTTGACCCGCCCCGTATTGATGCCGATGGCGGTGGCCGCTGCGCGGTTGCCGCCGGTGGCGAAGACGTGGTTGCCGAAGCGGTGATGGTGCAGCAGCGCGTAAAACCCGATGCTGAGCGCGACGAACCACAGGAAAGCGGCGTTGAAGCCGAACAAAGTGCCCGCGAAGATATCGGAAAAGAGCGGCTCGGGGTCGAACCGCACCTGCACCGCACCATTATAGAGCAGCACCGCCCCGCGCCAGAACAACAGGCCGCCCAGCGTGACGATGAAGGAGGGCAGGTGAAACCGCAGCGTGATCAGTCCATTGAGCACCCCGATGGCGACGCCGATCAGGATGGCCAGCGGCGCGGCGAGAAAGGCGCTCATCCCCGCTTCGACCTGCACGGCCATGACGATGGCGGTCAGGGCATAGACCGAGCCGACTGAAAGATCGAACTCGCCCGCGATCATCAGGACGCCGACTCCGAGCGCGAGGCATCCCAGCACCGGCACGGCGCGCATCAGGATGGCGAGGTTCTGCGGCGACAGATAGCGGAAATCGTCGGGATGGAGCAGCGCCCAGATGATGCAGGCAAGCTGGATGATGCCGAACACCAGAAGAATGGACCCGGCCGGATTGGCCAGGAAGCGGCGGGCATAATGGCCGGCCCCGCGTGGAGGTGGGGCAGAAACGCCTTCGGCGATGGGCGTCATGGAGCGGGCTCCCTTGGAGTTTTCGTTGCGGTGGGGCATTTCGAGCGTTTCCGATCCGTCGCACCGGATTATCTGGCTCGTCGTCCTCGGGCTTGGCCGGGGACGACGAGTTCGGGAAGCGAAACGATGGTGCCTAGCGATAGGAGCCGATCAGGTCCTTGATGGCCGTGATCCGGCTGGCATCGAGGAAGGCGCCCTGGCCCGTATCCACATCGGTCGGGGTCAGCCCGTAGCGGGCCGCCATGGCGATCTGGGCGATCGGGTGATAGCCCTGAAGATAGGGCTGTTGGTCCATGGTGGCGAACATCTCGCCCGATTCCACCGCATTGGCGATTTCGACGGCGAGATCGAAGCCCGCAAAGGGCACGTCGACCCCCGCATCGCGGATGGCGCCCGCCCCCACGGTCGAGGTGACCGAGCCGGTGCCGAACACGGCCTTGACGTCCGGATTAGCGATCAGGAACTGGGTCATGATGTTCTGGGCTTCGGCAGGATCGAGGCCGGCGCGAACGGATTCCACGATGATGCCGTGTTCGCCCATGGCCCGCTCGATGCCGCCGCCACGGGCGACCGCGAAGGTGGCTTCGGGGATTTCGCGCGGGTTGAACACCACGTCGCCTTCCTGCAAGCCGAACGCATCGATCATGCGCAGCCCGAGCTCGTATCCCGACGCTTCCTCGTTCATGCCGACATAGGCCTGGCGGCAATTGCCGTCCGCGCCTTCGAGGTCGTCATTGTTGAAGCCGATGACGATGATGCCCTGTTCGACCGCCGCGCAGATGGAATCGTCGAACGCGTCCGAGGACGAGATGGCGACGGCGATGCCGTCGACCCCGGCGGCGGTGGCGCTTTCGATCAGGTCGGTCTGCCGGACCGGATCGTTATTGGCATATTGCACGTCGAGGCTGACATTGAACGCCTCGGCCGCGTCCCGCGCGCCCTGTACGACCGGATTGAAAAACTGAACGCTGGGATCGAGATAGATGATCATGGTCGCGGTGACCTGCTCGTCCGGCCCCACGCTCTGGGCCATGGCGGTCGAGCACAGGAGCGAAGCGCCCATGAGCCCGGCGGCGGCGGCATAGGATAGTCCCTTGAATGACATTTCCGGTTTCCTCCCTTGGATGTGTCAGACAATCGTCTTCGGCCGCGACCCCTCTCGACGCGCCGCCGATTTCTTCCGCGTGCTTTGCGGTCAGCCGCCGAACCAGACCGGCGGCTTTCCGAAGGTGACGTGGATGCCCTTGAACTGGGAATATTCGTCGAACCCGTAGCGGCCGAGCTCGCGCCCGACGCCGCTTTTCTTGTAGCCGCCGATGGGCAGCTCGGCGGTGCCGTCGATCACCGAATTGATCCAGCACCGCCCCGCCCGCACCCGGCGGATGGTCTGCATGGCGTTTTCGAGATTGGTCGACCATACGCTGGCCGAGAGCCCGTATTCGCTGTCATTGGCCAGCGCCACCGCCTCATCCGCCGTGCGAAAGCCGATGGTCGAAAGCACCGGGCCGAAAATCTCCTCGCGCGCTATGCTCATCTCGGGCCGAACGCCGGCAAAAACCGTCGGCTGGAAGAACAGCCCGTCCCCGCTTTCGGCCGCGCCGCCGATCAGCACTTCGGCCCCCTCGCTCTGGCCGGCCCTGACATATCCATCGACCTTTTGCAGATGCTGGCGCGAGATCATGGCGCCGATCTTGGTGCGCTCGTTGAGCGGGTCGCCGAACGGCACGCGGCGCGAAATATCGAGGACGCGGGCCAGAAGATCGTCGCGGATATCCTCGTGCACCAGCAGCCGGCTGCCCGAAATGCAGCATTGGCCGGCATTGTGATAGACGCCATAGGCAATGCCATCCGCGGCGGCGTCGAGATCGGCGTCGGCGAAGACGATCTGGGGGCCCTTGCCGCCCAGCTCCAGCCCGACGCGCTTGACCTGCCTGGCGGCGATTTCGGCCAAATGGCTGCCGACCCGGACCGAGCCGGTAAAGGCGATCATGTCGGTGCGCGGGTCCTCGGCCAGCGTCTGGCCGGCAGGGTCGCCATAGCCGGTGACCACGTTGAACACCCCTTCGGGCAGGCCCGCCTCCAGCGCCAGCTCGGCCATCATGATCGAGGTTCCCGAGGTGAGTTCGGACGGCTTGAGCACCACGGTGCAGCCCACCCCGATGGCCCAGGGCACGCGCTCGGACGCGATGATGAAGGGGAAGTTCCACGGGGTGATGATGCCCACGACGCCGATGGGCTCGCGCAGGACCAGGCCGAGGCGATCATCGCCGATAGCGTTGTGGCTCTGGCCTTCGAGCGCCCGCGCCTGGCCGGCGGCATAGGTCCAGAGATCGGCGCAATAGAGGATTTCGCCCTTGGCCTGCGTGATGGGCTTGCCGACTTCGAGGCATTCGGCCAGCGCCAACTCATCCGCGCGGGCGACAATCCGATCGGCCACCCTGAGCATGATCGTCGAGCGCTCGGCCCCCGACATAAGCGGCCAGGGACCGTTATCGAATGCCTCGCGCGCCGCCCCGATGGCGAGTTTGACATCATCGGCGGAAGCCTCGGGCCAGATGCCGACGATCTTGCCGTTATGGCCGGGGCTTTCGCGCTCGATGAGCTTGCCAGATTGCGCGTCGACCGATTTGCCGCCGACCACCATCCGGTAGCGCCGGGGGGCGGCGAGGCGGGCATCGGCCAGGTCGGGGCGGATGTAGCTCGATTGTTGGCTCATGGGCAAACGGCGTTTCGCCTTCCTCCTCGGGGTCGCAATTTTTGCTGTTGTATGGTAGGGTATGGTAGTACATTCCAGTTGTCAACGGATACAATGGCGCCCATGAACATCGAATCATTGAGACTGGAAAAACTGGGAGACGTCGGCGCCAGCTCGGCGTTTCAGGTGGAGCGGGATTTGCGCGAGGCCATCATTCGTCTCGAATTGCTGCCCGGCACACGCCTGTCCGAGCAGGAGATCGCCGACCGGCTCGGGGTGTCGCGCCAGCCGGTGCGCGAGGCGCTGATCGCGCTGGCCAAGTCCAAGCTTGTCGAAGTGCGATCCAAGCGCGGCACTTACGTGGTCAAGATTTCGGCGCGGGAAATGATGGAAGCGCGCTTCGTGCGCGAGGCGATCGAGACCGCGGTGGTGCGGCGGGCGTGCCTCACCTTTGATCCCTGGGTGCGGGCCTCCATCGACGCGATCCTCAAGCGTCAGGCCGCGGCGAGCGAGGCTCAGGATTACAACCGCTTCCGGCGCGAGGACGAGCAGTTCCACATGGCGCTGGCCAGCGGGGCGGGTTGCGCCATGGCCTGGAGCGTCATCGCCGACGTCAAGGCCCATATCGACCGGGTCTGCAACCTCCAGTTGCGCAAGCCCGATTCCATGGGCGCACTGATCGCCGAGCACCACACCATCATCGCCGCCATCGACGCACGCGACGCCGATCGCGCCGAGCACGCCATGAAAGCTCATCTCGAAGGCATCATCGAGGACCTCCCACAGATTGAATCGGAAAACCTGGATTTGTTCGAGTGAGGATTTCCGGGGCAACCGAAGCGACGCTTCTCCCTTGCCACAGTCGATATTCCGGCCATCAGCATTCGCCGACGATCACTGGAGTTCCGCCTTCGCCAATCTGACCACCATTTCATTGCGATCGGCGGCATCGTGAACCAGCCTCGATTGCGGCCTCCTACTGTGGCGCTTCGGAGCGTTACGGTCGGCACACCTGCCCTATAGCTTGCCGTTTCGGCAGAGCTGCCCGCTATATCCATGCATCCCAACTTACGTGTGGCGGGCAATTCGATGCGCCCCGGACATAAATTTTCGGAGCGGCCAAGGTTTTCCAATGCGCTGCCGTCTTACAGGCAGAAACAATCCGGAGACCTCAAATGAGCTATCGGGCCAAACCGCTATTGTTTGTTGCCATCCTGGCTGGCCTTTCCGCGCCCGCCTTTTCCGCCGAATTCCAGCGCGATATCGATGCCGGTCATTCCTTCTGGGGTGTCGGGCGGACGGGGGTGATGTGCTATATGGCGCCGTGTCCCTGGCAGGGCATCTTCCCCATTTCAGCGGATAAAAACGAGCGGGGCTTTCCGATAGCCCGCCAAAATCAGCCCGAACCGCGCTTCACGAGTGCTGACCCCGCCGTCACCCGAGCCGTTATCGCCGCCTATGCCAAAGGCGACTGCCTCATCGTGGAGGGGAAGCGGATCGGGGACGGGTTGGATATCGCGAGAATAATCGGCCAATGCTGAGCTGGCCGGGTAACGATATTACAAGGAGGCAATATTGTTTTTACGGTTCAAAACGCCGCTGATCGCCGTTCTGCTTGGCATATTGCCATTCTTCGTTTTTCTGGGCTGTTCGCAGACCGTTACCGTAAACGGCGCAACGGTCAGGGACGAGCAAATCAACCTTGTCGGCATGGTTCTGGCGGTTGCCGGGCTGGGGCTCGCCTTTACGGTCCTGCGCCCCTCTGCTCCCCGGGATTCTGCCCGCAAAATCCTTGCGGCTGTTGCGGGCGTGCTGTGTCTGTTGCAGCTCGCCGCCTCGTTGGACCTCATCCGTCCGCTGGACTGGCTCACGCCCGATTCCGACCTGCCACCGCTTGCCTATAACGGGCTCAGCGACGGAAATCGAAACATTGTAGGCAGCATGCGATCTCATGAACCGTTCCGTTTTCACGCTCGATGATACGCATCAGCACATGGACTACGCTGACGTCTGCCATGCGGGCCGGTATCGCATCGATTACGACGCTCTGATCGCCCTGTTTTCGGTCCTTCCCGAAGCGCAGCAGGATGAGGTGAAGGAAAGAGCGGCCGAGTTGCGGCGACCGGCGCCGGATGCCGAGGACTGCACCTCCCGGCGCACCAATTATGCCATGGGTAAACTGGTCGATGACGTGAACCAGCAAAGAGACATGCTCGCCATCCTGCGGGATGGCTATGTGGCCTTAATGGAGCAGGACATCGGTGGAGGACAATAATGAACGACAAGGAACTGCCACGAGGGCGAAAAGCCGCCGCATGGTCGGTCGGGCTGATTACGGCAACGCTTCTTGGTTCATTACCAGCAGAGGCGCAGATGGCAGACCCGCCGCACCGGGATAGTCAAGAGGCAGCGAGGGCGTTCACGGATCATATCGAGCGCTTCCTCGAAACAGTGCCGCTTGAGCGCCAAAAATTCGAGGTCCGGGCCAATCGATGCCAGGCCCCGGACGGGAGTATGCGCGATGATATTTATACCATCTGGATCGGCACGCGTCTGGTGGCGGCCAATGACGATGCCGGCGCCGTTCTCGAAGAAGTATACGCGCAGTGGCAGGACAAGGGCTGGACGCTGACCCGGGACCGAAGGCTCGACAATGGCGGCGTCAACATTGCCGCCATAGAGCCAGGCAGGGAGAACGTTTACAGCCTCGACTCGGGATTTCACGCCGGCCCACAACGCATTGTGGTGGGCTATTTCAACACCCCTTGCTACGCCGATCCCTCCGGCTTTGTACCCTTCGGCGCCCTGCACAAAAACGACTGACGCAATGGATATATGTCTATGAAGGTGCCGGATCCTTACCGGCGTATAAGCGCCAGCTAGGTTTCATCTGCCAGCCAGACCGGCGCGATGCCGAGACCGTAGGATAGCCGTTTTGAAACGGCAATTTGCGGCTAAACCTTTGAAACTATTGGCGCGCCTTGAGGGCGCGACTTCGAACGAATTATTCGAGGTTTTAGCCGATTGGAACACCCATCTTGAGTACCTGAAGGCTGGCAAGCCTCCGGTGCCGCCATGTCCTTAGATGGCACTTTCAACCACACCGCCACAACCGGCCCAGCCAGAGCAAAACGCCTCGCGCCCTTTTCGATAAGACTGAGCGAGACGGACCGCGCCCGCTTAGCTATGGAGGCTGCGGGCGCTCCGCTTGGTGCCTATATCAAAGCCAAACTTCTGGATGGGATGCCTGAGAGGCGCAAGCGCCGAAAGGTCCTGGCCATAGAGGACAAGAAGGCGCTTGCGCGGGCACTGGCACTGCTTGGTCGCTCTGATCTTCTTCGCTCCTTGCAGGATATGGCCCGCGCCGCCGAGATCGGGGCGCTCGCCCTCACCCCGGAAACCGAAGCCGAACTGCTCGCCGCGATTGCGCTTGTGCAAGAAATTCGGTCGGCGCTGCTGGTTGCTCTCGGCCATCGTGCAGGAGGCCGCGCATGATCCTCAAAGCCTCACAACGCGGCGGCGGTCAGGATTTGGCGGCGCACCTGATGAAGATGGATGACAATGAGCATTTGTCTGTTCATGAGCTGCGCGGCTTTGCCTCTGACAATCTGCGTGACGCTTTTCGCGAAGTTGAAGCGATCAGCAAGGGCACGAAGTGCCGCCAGTATCTTTTCTCGCTTTCGCTCAGCCCGCCTGCCGACGCGCGGGTGTCGGTGGATGATTTTGAAAAAGCCATAGGCCGCATCGAAAAACATCTCGCCCTCGAAGACCAACCGCGCGCGATTGTCTTTCATGAAAAAGAAGGCCGCCGCCATGCTCATGCTGTCTGGTCGCGCATTGATGCGGACACGATGACCGCTAAGCAAATGAGCTTTTTCAAACAAAAGCTCATGGGCGTTTCGCGCGAACTCTACCTTGAGCACGGCTGGAAATTGCCGCGCGGTTTGGAGCGCGCAAGCGAGCGTAATCCAACCAACTTCACACTGGCGGAATGGCAGCAGGCAAAACGCCAGGGCATTGATCCACGCTGGCTCAAATCCACGCTGCAAGATTGCTGGCAGCGCTCTGACAACTCATCATCTTTCGAGCGGTCCATCTCAGAACGCGGCTTCTTTCTCGCACGAGGCGATAAGCGCAGCTTTGTCATCCTCGATCATCAGGGTGAAGTCTGGTCCCTCCCGCGCATGCTGGACCTCAAAACCAATGAGGTACGCCAGCGCCTTGGCGAGGGTGATCACCTGAAATCCGTCGATGAAACCAAGGAAATAATTGGGCAGCGTATGACGCCTGCCCTCCGGCGGCATATCGAAGAATCCAAGAAGTCCTTCGCGAAGCGGTCCGCCGAATTGAACGCGGCAAAATCCGCGATGACGCAAGCGCACCGAACAGAACGGGCAGCGCTCAGCACCCGGCAGGCCGTGCAATGGGAAACAGAAACCCGAGAGCGTGCGGCGCGCCTGCCAATGGGCCTGCGCGGCCTGTGGCACCGTATCACCGGCCAGTATCGCGACGTTCGCCGTGCCAATGAGCACGAAGCGGAGCAATCGCGCCAGCGACAAACGCACGAGCGGCAAAGCCTGATCGACGCGCAGCGTGAACAGCGCGCCGCGCTTCAAATGGACTTCAAAGAGCTGCGGAGCGCTCAGGCCAAGCAGCTCCTGGAGCTGCGCGGCGACATCGGGCGCTTCTTCAAATTCACTCGTAACCATCAAACGCAGGACCAATCGCGTCGGCGATCCATCGGCCTGCGTCTCGAACGTTCATAGGGAGTACTGGTATGAACCAGCAACGATACAACAAGGCGCAACCCGCCGATTATATCGGCCTGATCGTGATGGCCGTTGTGTTGGTGGCCATGGCGCTGTTTTTCTTCTTCGCTTTCATCGCCTTTGTGTTGACCATCATCGCGGCGTTGGCATGGTCGAAGCCACTGGCTTTAGGCCCTATTCACATAGAACCAGCGCGAGCGCGTGCCTTTATCAAGCGCGGCCTTTTGGGAGCAGTCTCACTGATCCTGTTCGTGGCGATATGCGCCATCATGATGCGCACGCCTCTTCAGCAAAGCACCGCCTGGGTCATGATGGCGATTGGCTATTGTCTCGGCTCGGTTGGTATCGAAGCGATCTTAGTCCTCGCGCAAAGGCGCGCAGCCCCGGCCGAGCATCCGGTCAACGAACAAAGTAACACCCTCGATGTCCCTCGTCGGGATGCGCTGCCATCCCCGACATTCACTTATGCGTCCTGGGACGATGAGGAAGAGCGTCGATCATGAGCAGCCCATCGCGCCCCCTTCACGTTCTTTGGATGCTCATATCTCGCTACCAGCAATATCTTGCCTGGCGGGACGCTGCGCAAATGCGCACCGCCCGCATTCGGGCGGAGACACAGGCACAGCAACAACTGCAAGCCATGCTTCACGCAAATCCAAGTGGCCAGCTTGGCCATGCGGTCCTCGATGATGAATCCGCCTTGAGAAAGTCCAGGCTGATCGAATGAAGCATCCCAGTGAATACAAAAACCTCAGAAAAGGCATTGAGCTGGGCTTCTTTCGGGGTCAGCCAGTCGTCTATGGCGGCACAGAGCCCGTGGCCATAGATGCGCAGGCAGGCAAGGGAAAGCTCACCAGATTTCTTGCACCGAACCTTGTATCGCCGCGCACGGCGCATCTGACCAAGATCATCACAGATCCCAAGGATGCAGAGCTTGCCTGGGTGTCGTGGAAAACGCTTGAGCGGCAGGGCTACATTGTTCGCTTCATCAATCCCGGTAATCTCTACGGCTACACATCAGACAGCTACAACATCAATTCGCGTGTTATCGAGATTGCGGCCCGTCCTGAGCTTTATGGCATTCTGAATGAAGCCGCGTATGACGCGGCAAGCTATCTGGTGCCTATTGATCCAAACCCAGCTCATCGCTGGATCGGGCAAGGCACACGCTCTGCCTTTGCGCTCTATAATAAGATCACGGCGCGTTTCCCATCGGAACGCTGGCCTTGCACCCCCGGCGGATTGTGGGATTTCTTTGGGCGCTCAGCGGATGAAATCGCTGACGATCTTCTAATATGGGCCAGTGATAACCGGATGCAGGACGATTCCGGCATGTGTCAGCAAATTGCTGGTTTGACCGCTTCGAACGATCAGTGGAACGCCTATTCTTCGCTGGTCATCGAACGGCTGCAAGCATTCCAGCCTGGCGCGGCAGCGCGCAGAGTGACCGAGCACAATTCATTCGATCCGGCTGAGATGAAAACTACGCCTACGGCATTGTTCATTATTGGATCGGCCACGTCAGATAGTAGTCGCACCTTCGTCGGGGCAATGACGGCGGCAATCATCCAGCGCTTCGTCTCAGCGCACGGCCCCCTCCGCGCCCTCGTTGTGGGCGAGGAATGGGGTCAGCTTTACGTCTCGAACTTCCATGAAATCCTCACCCTCTACCGTGAGGGCGGGATCAATTTCCTCGGTGTATTCCAAAATGCCGCTGCGCAGATCGAATCCCGCTATGGCCGCGAAACGTCCCGTCTCTGGAAGAAGGCCGTCGCGCACACGCTCTATCGCGGCCTGCCCGACGATCAAACGCTGAAAGACATTGAACATCGTTCAGGCAAAACTTCCATCATGGTGCGCGGCTTCAACGTCAACAACAACCAGGTCAACGGGTCAGGCGATAATCTTGTTGAGCAATCACGCCCACTCTTGCAGGTGGAAGATATTCGACGCGCCACAGGCGGCGACAAAGGCCTGCTCGATTCTCGCGATCACGGCTTCTTCACCCCCGATTTACCAAACTACTGGGACAGATCCGAGCTTTCTGGCATGTTGCGCGATGCTCGTTGCAAGGCTAAATTCAGTATTCGCTATCGCAAGTTCTAAAAGTGGACATTGAGAATAAGGTGAAAATGAACTACAATAAATCTCAATATAGTTCCTAGAGGCACATTACAAATGATCCAGAATGACGATGAAACCTCCAGGACTTATCGCAAGGGCTCCTCAGAATCCATAGTCGAGAGATTTAGCATCAACGGGTTACATGGCTATAGGTCTATTTCCCTTTCATCCCCCTACGCTGCGACCGTCCTAATCGCTCAAAATGGGTCCGGAAAAACAACTTTACTTGGCGCTTTAGATGCATTTCTAAAAGGACAATACTCTAGGCTTAAAGAAATAATATTTACAGAAATACGTTGCAAACTTCGTGATGTAGAAAAAGAACTCGTTCTTCGCCGGGAAGACATAATTAGCCTGTTTGATATACCAGCTGAGAGCGAAATTTCACGACTGGCGCGTAGGTCAGATCAAGATCCGCTAGTCTTGTTAACTTTTCTTATAGAAGATTTTGATCGGCTCAAGTTGGATTTGCGCCTTATGGACGATGAACCCGTCTACACTGCGGTTCGAAACGTAGTTGGATATCGCCATGTTGATGTGGTGGAAGCCCTTGAAAAGGCCAAAGTTAGTGCATTCGCACATTCGCCTGAGCTTTTGTCCATTAGCCAAGCCGTGGCGTCGGTCCTTAAAGACACAGAGATTGTATACCTTCCCACTTATAGACGAATAGAAATACCTTGGACTGCTGAGCAAGATTCACCGTATAGAAGGAAGAAACGAACGAAATTTCGTTTCAATAAATCTGGATTATTTTCAGGCGATATACAATTTGGTTTGGCCGACATCTCGGAGCGACTTTCTGATTTAAATCAGAAGATCCTGATAGATTCTAACAAAGGCTATCGCCAAATCAGTGCCGACATTGTCAACGAGCTTATCGACGGGACGTTGGAAAGAGGAAATTACGATTCAGAAGCGATCCCCACTCAAGCGGATCTCAGTTTATTTTTTTCTCGGCTCAAAGAAGGCCGTCGCGTCGGCCCTTTTCAATCATTTCAAGATGTGTCCGTACCAAACATCGAAAAGATTTATTCAGGCGGAGAAATTCCGACAGAATCAAATAAATTTCTAAGATATTTCTTGAGTAAGCTTAGCGCTGTGATTGACGCGACCAGTGTAGTGGAAAAACCTGTTCAAGATTTTATTGATAGTTGTAACAAGTACCTGTCTCCCCGAATGGCTGAGGACTTTATGCCTCGCGACAACAACAAGGGAGACCGTATTGCAGGTATTGATGATAAGATGTTGCGTCTCGACCGGCGGACGCTGCAGGTTTACGCAGAGAGTGTGCGATCCGGTCGTAAAATTTCTCTAGAAGCATTATCGTCTGGCGAGAAACAAATGGTCTCACTATTCGGAAAACTGTTTCTCTACCCAAACAAAAAAATAGTACTTATTGACGAACCGGAGCTTTCTTTGTCACTGGATTGGCAAAGAGAGATCATTCCAGATGTTATAAACGCTCCACTATGTCAGCAAATTATTGCGATCACTCATTCTCCGTTCATTTTTGACAATGCCTTGGACCCATTCGCACGACCTCTCGAGTTAGCAATTGATGTAGAGGCCGCACAAAAATTGGACCCTGAAGCTGGCTTGGAAGATTTGGATGACTGAAATAAATGTTGAGCGCGTCGAGAGCACCTATATTGATGAACTGAAAAGCTCCAGGGCAAATCCATCTGTTTTGAAGATAGGCCTTATAAGCTTACGTTCTATGATCCCGAATACACCAATTTTTGTTTTTGAAGGAAATGACGACAAAATAGTTTACTTCACATGGATTAGCAGGTTGCGCCCAGGATTGAAGTACGAGCCGTTTCCTTGCTCTGGAAAGAGGCAAACTTTGCAACTTAGAAGAGCTGTAGAAGCGGATATGAACAATTTAGGAGAAAATGTCTTCTTCTTTATTGATCGGGATTTTGACGATTTGCAGGGCCATCCATGTGGGGATGCCACCTACATGACAGAATTCTATTCAATAGAAAATTACTTGGTTACAGAAAACGCGCTGCGAGAGTTCCTAAAGAATGAGTTTCACTGTCATTCAAGGCCGGACATACGCGATCCCATCGTTATAATATTCAGCGGTGTTTACGATAGATTTTTAGCTGTTAGCAAAGATGTGAATTTCCGCCTGTTTGTAGGAAAGCGGTTGGGGCTAAAGCTCAAAACGCATGTTCCTGATCGAATTCAAGATGTGGCGTTAGTGGGCCTCTCAGAGGTCACTCCGCCAACAAAAAATGCAACTGAAATTGTCCAGTTTGAGACCGAACCAAGTGTTGAAGTTCTAGCGAGTATGAGGGAAGAATTTGAGATGCTCGTGCCCGCAGAAAGATACCGTGGTAAGTTTGCTTATTGGTTTTTTGAGCGTTGGTTGTCCTTACTCGCAGATGACTACTCGAATGACAACACAGCGCATTTCGGTGCGTTGACGCCGCCGAAGGCTAAAGTCCGCCGATCAGAAATCGTATTAACCAGTTTTGCAGCCAAATCTGACGCGCCAAACGGCCTGGCCGAATTTCTTGCCAAAGTTCAGTGAAGTGTTGTTGATGCCTCCTTAGCCTGGGGGATGCAACGGGGGCGCGCTAGCGGCCCCCTTGCCAAGATTGCGGTACTACACCGCACATCTTGCGAAGAGCGCTATCTCCCCTTCCGGGATTATCCAACCTCCACCTTGAACGCTTCAAGATGATCCACCATGCGCCTGTAAAGGGTCCGTGGTGACAGCGGTGTCTCGGCTTTAAGATCGATTGCTCCACTGCGTTTTCGTACCGCGTCCAGAGCAGTTGTCACCGTCCGGTAGTGCATGATCTGTAGGTATGGCAGAGAGGCGAAGGGCTTCTCTCGCATGCCCAGCATTGCGTAAAAGGCACGCGCGCCGCTGGCTTCGCGGACGATCGTTTCAGCCAAGCCGCGTGCGTGGTCGCGCCCCTCTTCGTCCATGTCGGCGCGCAGTGCTGCCGGGATCGGACATTTCCGGCACAGGCGGCTTTGCCTATTGCCGAGCGCGTAATTCCGTTGGCAGAAGCGGTCGAAGTAACAAGCCGCGATTGGTTCAGCTAGAACGGACATATGCACATCAATGGGCGTGGCATCGTAAAGCGATGCCGAGCGCATCTGGTGCCAGATCATGAATTGCGACGCTGAGAGCGCGTCTCGCAGTGCGATATAGGCAGCCCGCGCAACCCTCGGGCTGACTTGGGCAATCGCCGCGACCTTCTTCACGGGCAAGCCGATACAAAAGCCATAAAGCAGATCATGCGCGGCCTCGGTAGAGAACCGCACGTTGAGCATCAGGCCATTGCCATGCATTTTCTGCAATAAATCCTAGCCCCCGCGGCCCGCTAACGTTCTGAGATCTAACGGGCCAGCGGCCTGACACCAGCAAAAACTGATTAGTTTGCCCTGGTGTACCGTTGCGAGCGGCGATTTCATAACCAAGAATCGAGCAAGCAACTGAACAAATTAGGAATGATTTCCTTGTTTGTTCGCTAAATGTTCTATATTATCAGCACAGCTTAAAGAATAGCTGGAAAGGAGGCTGAAGATGAGCGGGATTGATATACTAGACAATAATGGCAAGGCCGAGTTGATTTCTTCGGCTTCACTGGCTCCGGCGCTCGCCCAGCCCCTCAGTTTGATCCTGAGGATTATCGGGCGGATATCGCTGTTCTTGGAATGACCGAACAGCAGGAGGCCGAATTCCTCCACACGCTCTGGTCGATCATGGGCCACTTTGCCCGTCTCGGCTATTCGGTTGATCTCTGTGGACTGATCTTCGCGGAGTTTAACGAGGCGTCCGCCCCTGTTCCCGGAAATGGTACGCTGCTTCCATCAACCAACATGGAGAGCGCATCGAAACCTGACGGAGGCAGCGCATGACCGATTCAAACATCAAACCAGCCGTAATCTACTGCCGCGTTAGCGAAGAGAAAGCTGGCATGCGCGGCACGAGCCTGCGCTCACAAGAAACCACATGCCGCGAATATGCGCGCTTTGCCGGGTTCGATGTGCATGAAGTCTTCACAGACAGCATGACGGGCGGCGTCACCAATCGCCCCGGCATGAGCGCGATGGTAGCCTTCCTAAAGAAGAACCGCAGCGCCGGATATACCGTCATCATCGATGCGATTGATCGCTTTGCGCGCGACATTCGCGGGCATTGGGATTTGCGCGACCTGCTGCGCGAAGCGGGCGGCAGGCTCGTCAGCCCTAAGATGGAGTTTAACGACGACGCGGACTCGATGATGGTCGAGAACATTCATGCGACGTTTGCGCAGCACTTCCGGCAGAAGAATGCGGAGCAAACACTTCGCCGCATGAAGGCGCGCCTGATGAACGGCTACTGGCCGTTCCAGGCACCTATCGGGTACGAATATTATTCGGTGAAGAATGGCGGGCGCATGCTCCGCCGCTGCGAGCCAGTCGCCTCGGTCGTGCAAGAAGCGTTGGAAGGCTTTGCCTCCAACCGCTTCGAGACAGCGGCGGACGTGATGCGCTTCCTTCGGGACAATCCACTCTTCCCTAAAGACACACGCGGCATTGTGCGCCATCAGCGCGTCTCGATCCTGCTGCGCAATTGTGTCTATGCCGGTTATGTCGAAGCGCCGAAGTGGGATATCCCGCTGCGTGAGGGGCAGCATGAGGGCTTGGTCTCGTATGAGACCTTCAAGCGCATCCAAAACAAGCTGAATGGCAAGACGACAGCCCCGCGTCGTCAGAATGTGAGCGAGGACTTCCCGCTTCGCGGTTATGTGCTTTGCAATGATTGCTCGACGCCGCTGACCGCCTGTTGGTCAAAAGGTCGGGTCAGTCGCCATCCCTATTATCTCTGCCCGCAGCGTGGTTGCACGAGCTACGGCAAGTCGATCCGCCGTGATCAAATTCACGGCGAGTTCGAAGCATTGCTCCACGCGGTGCAGCCAAATGAAAAACTCTTCCATGTCGCCGAGCGCATGTTGCGCAAGTGGTGGAATGGCCTTTCAGCAAACTCGAAGGACCAGGCGAAAGCGTTGCAAGCGCATATCGCGAAGATCGAACGCGATGTCGATAAACTGCTGGAGCGAATCCTCGATGTGAGCGAGCCGCGCGTGATCGCGAAGTTCGAAGAACGCATTCGCGATCTCGAAGATGAGAAGATCATTGCGAAGGAGCGCGCGGCGAAATCATTGCGACCTGCCAGTAACTTCGACGATACACTTAGAACCGCGCTGACCTTCCTCGCAAACCCTTGGAATTTATGGGCTTCCGAGGACTTCGATGGGCGTCGCGCAGTGCTGAAATTGATGTTCGCAGAGCGACTTCGTTATGCACGAAATGAGGGGTTTAGAACCGCAAATTTAACCTTACCGTTCAAGGTCTTAGGTGCTTTTGAATGTGGTGAAAACAAAATGGCGCGCCCGAAAGGATTCGAACCTCTGACCCCCAGATTCGTAGTCTGGTGCTCTATCCAGCTGAGCTACGGGCGCGCAAGCCGACTATGCGGCGGGCTGTCGGGATGTAGGTAAAAGTTCCTTCCAATCCCGAAGCGGGGCAACCCATACATGGCTGGAAGAACCATTGCAAGCGGCGCCATGCGATTTTCCTGGGAAGGATTCAAACGCGACCCTGCTGCAGCGGCAGAGTGAGGTCGAACCGCGTACCGTGTTCCGTTTCAACCAGTTCCAGCCGGCCCCCATGGGCCTCGGCGATCTCGCGGGCGATGGCGAGGCCAAGACCTGTTCCGCCCGAGCGGGCCGATCCCTCGAAGGCGACGAAAAGATTTTCTCGGGCGCGCGGCGGCAGGCCCGGCCCGTTATCGATAATGGATATGACCGCCTCGTGCGGACCTGCCTCGGCCATTACCGAAATATGGCTGTCCCGTCCTTCCTTGGCGACCGTCTCGAGCGCTTCACGGGCATTTTTAAGCAGATTGACCAGGAGTCGCCCGATCTGGCCGGCATCGGCCACAATCTGGAAATTGTCGGGAATGTCATTGCTGAAGCCGATAAGCGGATCGCTGGTCACCCGCGCTTCGAAGCCGGCATCATCCACCAGGGCCCGCAGCGGCACCGTGGTGAATTGCGGCGGCAGCACCGCCTCCCGGCCATAATCCAGCACCGATTGGGCGAAACCTATCGCCTTGTCCAGGGTCATCACCAGCCTCGGCGCCAACCTCTGCACCTGTGGGTCGTCCAGCGTCGCCACCTGATCGGACAGCAATTGCGCCGCAGTCAATGTATTGCGCAGATCGTGATTGATCTTGGCCACCGCCAGGCCGAGATCGGCCAGATGCCGCCGTTGCCGGAGCATGGCGAACAGATCGCTCTCCATGGCGGCCAGTTCGCGTTCGAGAATGCCGATTTCGTCGTTACGCGTCGACGGATTGAGGATCAGCGCCCCATTTTCCGGCGCCTTGCGGAAGGCCAGCATATTGGCCGTCAGGCGCAAAACCGGATCGATGAACAGGCTGCTCACCAGCATATAGAGTGCAAAGGCGGTGATCGCCGCAATGCCCAGCGAAACCAGGACGATGCTGCGCGAATAATCCAGCATGTCGCGGCGCAACGGGGCCTCGGGCATCAGCAGTTCCAGCAGGCTTTCATTGATGTCGCCTTCGCCGACGATACGCAGGGTGCGGCCGGGCCCGGCCAGCAGCGTATCGAGTGCCCCGGCGATCTGGCTGGGCAGATCGCGCTGCCGCAGATCGGCTGTCACGGCGCGCTCCGGCATGATCGGTTCGGTGAGTTCGATGAGCTGGCTCTGCCCCTCCCGCCGATAGACAATAGCATCGGCGCCCGCCGAAAGCAGCAATCTGTCGGTCAGGTCGCGTGGTAGCGCCATGACATCGGGAACCGCATCCAGTACCCGGGCCGCTACGATGCCGACCCGCAGACGGTCTTCCAGCCAGGTGGTGCGGAAGCTGGCGAGCGAGGGCAGATAAATGACGATCTCGACCAGCATGATCACCCCGATAATGGTGACGATCAACTTGTTGGACAGGCCGGAAAACCGACTATTGATGACGCGTGACTGGTCTTTCATCTCCTCCCGATCATATGTCAGTCCCGCTCCTGGCGTCAGCCCCCACCGCCGGAAAGAACCGTGCCCGAGATTTTTTGCTGCCTCGGCTTCGCCGGTCAGACTCAACCAGACCGGCAGGAACCTTCACTTCCGCCAGAACAAGAGCCGCCGCCGCGCCGCGCGCCAGCGCCTTGTCCAGAGCGGAACCGGCTTGAGGAAGGCGGCACTCTCGCCCAACCCCGCCAGTGAATCGATCAGGCTCGGATGTGGCAAGGACAGATGGGCCAACGCTGCTAGCGCGATGTTCTTTTCCATGGCCACGCCCGACATGGCGGCCATTTCCGCTGCCCCGGGCCCGACAAATCCGGCGCCGGCAATATTGCCATTGGGCGCGATCAGAGCTTTGGCGAGGCCCTGTGCCCCGCCCAGAGCCCGCGCTTGCTCATTCTCCACCAGACTGGCGCGCAGGAGATGATGGCCCGGCAGCGCCTTGCCATTATTTGCCGGCAGCATGCCGATCTGCGCCAGCGGCGGATCGGTCGGCACCAGGCGCGGCTGGGGCGCAAGCTTCGCGACCGGCGAACCGAGCAGCAATGTTTCGACGACGGCGCGGCCATGGCTGATGGCATGATGCCATTGGTCAATGCCCGCCGCTGCCCCCACGACCCTGATCCGGCGGTTGCTGGTCTGGCCCAACGGTCCCAATGCATATTGTCCGGCAATGTCGCGCCCCGGCCGCAATCGTGCCTTTTCGGGCATCAGCGCTTCCAGGTCAGCATGGCCGGCTTGAGACACCAGAACATGCGATATGTCGAGCGCCTCCCGCTCGCCGGAGGATAGCTCCACCAATGCCCCGGTGCCCTGCGAACGCGGGACGATTTCTTCGATGCGCGCGCCATCCAGGATGCGGATTCCCTCGCCGGCCAGCGTCGTCAGCAGGATTGCGGCGAGGTCCTGGTCGTAATCCGGCAGGGCGGCCCCTTGGGGCACCAGGGTCACCTCCGAACCGAGCCGGGCAAATATCTGCGCCAGGCTGAATGCCGCAGCATCGCCGCCGATCACCAGCAGATGCGTTAGCTTGCGATTGTTGTCGAGAATGGTGTCGGGCGTAAAATAGTCGATCTGGTCCAGGCCGGGAATCGCTGGAACGGGGCATGAGGCCCCCAGAGCGAGAATAATGGAGCGCGGCCTGACCTGGATATCGCCGACCAGCAGGCTGTTTTGATCGATGAAGGAAAATGCGCCCCGGACGATGTCGATCCCCAGGGCGGTCAACCGATCGCGATCAACCATGGGCGCCTGCTCCAGCGCCGCGGCCGAGGCCCGCTCTCTTACCGCCTTCATGCTGATTTTTGGCTCGACCTCGCCCAGGCCGAGCGCCGCCGCATGGCGGATTGCGTGGGCGCGGGCGGCGCTGGCCTGCAGGGCGGCCAGGCGCAATGCCTGTTGCGGCCCATCGCCCGGCTCAGGCGGGCCGCGATCCACAAGGGTGACGCGTGCGCCCAGCCGCCGGGCATATTGCGCTAACGCGATTCCCAGCGCGCCAGCGCCGACAACGCACAAATCGGGTCGAGATTGATCAGCCATGTCCGCTTGGGCCAGAATAGATTGCGCATTTATGCGAGGGAAAGCCGCGCTTGACAACCGTGACGCCGCGCGCGATCCGGCCGGTAAGGCGCGTTGACTTGGGCACCGCTTTTCCCTATAGACCGCACCAACCCGAAGGCGGCATGACATGCTCGCCGCCAAGACCATTTCTGCTGCAAGCAGCTGCAATAAGAGGAACCGTGCTGAGCGCGGTCTGATGTTATGAAGCGTACATACCAGCCCAGCAAGCTCGTGCGTGCCCGCCGTCACGGTTTCCGCGCGCGCATGGCGACCAAGAACGGCCGCACGATTCTCAATCGCCGCCGCCGCGATGGCCGCAAGAAGCTGTCGGCCTAACGGATTGCTGGCCGGATGACGGCCGACGATTTCAAGCCTGAACCGACATTGCGCCGTTTGAAGCGGCGTTCGCAGTTTCTGAAAGCCGCCCGGGGCAGTCGCGCCGGGCGTTCTGCGTTTGGACTGCAGATGATCGCCACCAGCGAATCCGAACCGGGTGTCGGTTTTACCGTCACCAAAAAAATCGGCAATTCGCCCGAGCGCAATCGCATAAAAAGACGTCTGCGCGCTGCTGCGTCAGCCTGTGCGCGTGACTTTCGCCCGGGACATGACTATGTCCTCCTGGCGCGGCGGGAGGCCCTGAGCCTTCCCTTCGCCAGACTGGTCGCCGATCTGGGCGGCCTCATCACCCGCGTGCATGACGAGAATGCGGGCCACAAACGCAATAGTCCCGGCCACGGTCAACGGAACACGAGACAATGAACTCTGACAATCGCAATGTGATCCTCGCCGTGGTGCTCAGCATGATGGTGCTGTTCGGCTGGCAGTTTTTCATTGCCGGTCCCCAGCTCGAACAGGCCCAGCGCCAAGCCGAAATCCGCGCCGCCCAGCAGACGGAGGCCAACGAGCAGCTTGCCACGCCGCAGGCCGGCGCTCAGGACCCGGGGGCCGCTCCGGCCGCAGCCGGTACTCAGGTCTTCGCCGACCGGGACAGCGCCCTGGCCGCAAGCGATCGCGTCGCCATTTCCACGCTCGACCTTGAAGGCTCCATCAATCTCATCGGCGCCCGGATCGACGATCTGGAGCTCAAGCATTATCGCGAGACGGTGGAACCCAATTCTCCCACTATCGCATTGCTCAAGCCGGCCGGTCTCCCCGACGCCTATTTCATCGAGCAGGGCTGGGTGGCTGCCGCTGGCTCCAATATCACCTTGCCCGACAGCCAGACCGTCTGGACGGCGGAAGGAGACGCTACCACTCTTACCGCCGAAACCCCGGTGACGCTGCGCTATGACAATGGCGAGGGCCTGGTCTTCCGCCGCACTTTCGCAGTCGATGACTATTACCTGTTCACCGTCACCCAGACGGTGGAGAATGGCGGATCGGGCGACATTGCTCTGTTCCCCTTCGCCCGTGTGGTTCGCCATGGCGATCCCAAGGTGCAGAACTTCTTCATCCAGCACGAAGGCCCGATTGGCGTGCTCGGGTCCAACAATTACGTGGCCCGCAAATATCACGACCTTCAGAACGACCGGCAGGTCGACTTCGCCGCGACCACTGGCTGGCTCGGCATGGCCGACAAATATTGGGCGACAGCGGTTCTGCCCGCGGCCGGCACCGCGATCAATGCGCGATTTGCCTATAGCGCCCCCGCCGGCACGCATGTCTACCAGTCCAATTACGTCGAAACCCAGCCGGTGATCATTCCCGCGGGCGGAACCGTGGGCCACGCCGCCTATGTGTTCGCCGGCGCCAAGGAAGACCAGGTCATTGCGTCCTACGAACAGCAATATGGCTTCGACCGCCTCGAACTGCTGATCGACTGGGGCTGGTTCCACTTCCTCACCAAGCCCATGCATTGGCTGCTGGTCACTCTGTACGGCGTATTGGGCAATTTCGGCCTCGCGATCCTGGCGGTGACCGTTATCGTCAAGGCGCTCTTCTTCCCGCTGGCCAACCGCTCCTATGCCTCCATGGCCGCGATGCGCCGCGTACAGCCGGAAATGAAGGCTATCCAGGAACGTCTCAAGGATGACCGCGCCGCTCAGCAGCAGGCGATGATGGAGCTTTACAAGAAGGAGAAGATCAACCCGCTTTCCGGCTGCTGGCCTGTCCTCATCCAGATTCCGGTTTTCTTTGCGCTTTACACCGTCATCTTCATCTCGCTGGAAATGCGGCACGCGCCGTTCTTCGGCTGGATTCAGGATCTGGCGGCGCCCGATCCGACCAATATTTTTACCCTGTTCGGCCTGATTCCCTGGGACCCGACCGTGGTTCCGCTCCTCGGCGCATTCATGCATCTTGGCGTCTGGCCGGTCATCATGGGCATCACCATGTGGGTGCAGATGCGCCTCAATCCGCCGCCGCCCGATCCGACCCAGGCCATGATCTTCAACTGGATGCCGGTGATCTTCACCTTCATGCTGGGCACCTTCCCGGCCGGGCTGGTGATCTACTGGGCCTGGAACAACCTGCTCTCGATCATGCAGCAATGGGTGATCATGCGGCGGCACGGCGTCGAGGTGAACCTGTTCGGCAACATCATGAACAGCTTCCGCCGCAAGCCCAAGGCGACGGAAGAAGTCGGCAAGAGCTGAACCACATCAATCCTGCGAGCCCGCCGCTTATCCCGGCGGGCTTGCTCTTTAAGGGGCAGAAACATGACCCAGCCGGACTATTCCCCCCATATCATCGAGCGCGGGCGACTGCTCTTCGCCCGCCCCTTCGCTTTCGTGAAAGGTTGCGTCAGCATTGCCGACCTGCCGCCGATGGACCGCATCGAGATCGCTTTTGCCGGCCGTTCCAATGTCGGCAAATCGAGCCTGATCAACGCGCTTTGCGGCACGTCCGGTCTGGCGCGCACCTCCAATACGCCGGGCCGGACACAGGAACTCAATATCTTTGAGAGCCAGAGTGAAAACCTGCGCATCGTCGACATGCCCGGCTATGGTTTCGCCAAGGCGCCCGAGCCCAAGGTGAGGGCCTGGACCCAGCTCATCCACCAATATCTGACGGGCCGCGCCACGCTCCGGCGTGTCTATGTGTTGGTCGACAGCCGCCATGGCCCCAAGGACAACGATCTCAGCGTCATGAACGAACTGGACCGGGCCGCCGTAAGCTATCAGGTCGTGCTCACCAAGGTGGACAAGCCTTTGGCCAAGGACGTGGAAAACATCGTCGCCAAAACCAGCGCCGCTATCGCCAAGCGTCCCGCCGCCCATCCGGGCATCATCCAGACCTCGAGCGAGAAGGGCACGGGTCTCAGCCAGTTGCGCACCGAAATCGCGCTGCTGCTGGAGAGCTGAGGCTGCAGGCGGCGCGCCGGCCCGGCCATTCGATTATCGTGGCTTTGCTGCCTGATACAGGAAGCGGGCGATATAGTCGCGCAACAAGGCACTATCCGACCTGTTGGCGAAGGACGCCAGCGCTTTGTCCAATTGGGCTTCGGACACGCTGTCCCGCCTCATCTCGGCCAGAGCCATGGCGAAACCATCGGAAAACTCCGGGTGCGGCTGGAAGCTGAGCGCTTTTCCCGACCGATAGAACAGGCCCGCATGCGGCGCGAAATCCGACGCCAGAATCACCTCGGCTTCCGCCGGCGGTACGATCACCTGGTCCTGATGCGAACAGGCAATGGCCAGCGTCGGCGGGGCGTCCCGCATAAAGCCCGGCCGCCCCACGACATTATAGCTGTGCCGTCCCAACCCCCAGCCCTTATCCGACTTCTGCACCGTGCCGCCCAGGGCATCGGCCATGATCTGGTGGCCGAAGCAAATCCCCACCATCGGCGTTTGCGCGGCATAAGCTTCGCGAATGAAGGCGCGCAAAGGATCGAGCCAGGCGTGATCCTCATAGACCCCGGCGGGCGAACCGGTAATGACCACGCCTTCGAGGCTGCTGGGATCGGGCAGTTCCTGACCATCAAGCACATTGACGGTTTCGAAGGCGAATGGCAGGCCCGAAGCCTCGAACATGGCCATGAACTTGCGGGGAAATGAGACGAAACGATCCGCGATGCGCTCCGGAACTCGCCCGACTTCAATGATTGAGAGTTTCATTGCCACCAGCGCTGTTTGATTGTTCGTCAGGTAGCCGATAGCGGAGCCGACCTCAAGCCGCCGGCTGAAAACGCAATGCCACGCCATTGATGCAATAGCGCAGGCCTGTCGGTGGCGGCCCGTCTTCGAAGATGTGGCCCTGATGCCCGCCGCAATTGCCGCAATGCACCTCGATACGGGTCATCCACAGCGAATTGTCTTGCTTGGTGCCCACGGCGCCGGGAATGAAGTCCCAGAAACTGGGCCAACCGGTGCCGCTGTCGTATTTCTTGGCGGATTCGAACAATGGCTGGTCACAGCCGGCGCAATGGAAAGTCCCGGCGCGTTTTTCGTCATTGAGCGGCGAGGTGAAGGCCCGCTCGGTGTCCTCGTGCCGCAGCACCTGATAAGCCGCCGGCTCCAGCCGCGCCTGCCATTCCGCATCGCTGAGCTGGAACGGAAACACCGCTTCTTCGGCCAAGGCCGGGCGCCATGGCACCAGCGCCGCTAGACCGGCCAGCAGAACGTGACGACGATTGAGCGGCATGATGGCATCCCTCCTCGCAGCCATTATAGGCCCGCCAGGGGGAAAGCGCCGTCAAGACTTGGTGAGGCGCCGAAGACGATGGGATTGGGCCGCCAATCCGGCCTTCCCATCGCCGCCATCCAGTGGTCAAAAATTTAACGGCGCAGGCCCGACCAGGCCGGGTCCGAAGCATAGCTTTCTGTGGGGATGGTCTGGGCGCTCCGGCCCCAGATATCGACGCTCATCAGGCGCGGGCCGTCATTGCCACCCGGGTCCTGGAAGAACATGATCACCCGGCCATTGGGAGCCCAGGTTGGACCCTCGGCATGATAGCCCGAATACAGCAGGCGTTCGCCCGACCCGTCCGCATTCATGATGCCGATATGGAATTGCCCGCCGGACTGGCGCGTAAAGGCAATCAGATCGCCGCTCGGCGACCAGACCGGGGTGGAATAGCTGCCCTGGCCATAGCTGATGCGCTGAGCATTCCCGCCCCCGGCGCTCATCATGTAAATTTGCGGCGAGCCGCCCCTGTCGCTTTCGAAGACGAGCCGGCTGCCATCGGACGAATAGGACGGCGACGTGTCGATCGCTGCGCCCGAGGTGAGCTGCATCGGCTGGCCGCCGCCGGTGGCGATGGCATAGATATTGGTGGCACCGCCCTGCTCGACGGAAAAGGCCACTGTTCCCCCGTCGGGCGAAAAGCGCGGCGCGAAGGTCATTGCGCCCACCGAGGCCAGGCGCTGCTGGCGGCCGGTAGAGAGCTGCAGCAGATAGACCTGGGGATTGCCGTCGGCGAAATTCATATAGGTCAACAGGTCGCCGTCGGGCGAAAAGCGCGGGGTCAGCGCCATGGTGGAACCATCGGTGAGATAGCTCACATTGGCGCCGTCCTGGTCCATGATGGCCAGGCGCCGGGTGCGGTTGGCCTTGGGGCCGCTCTCGGCGACATAGACCACGCGCGTATCGAAATATCCGGTGCCGCCCGAAAGCTGAGAATAGATGGCATCGGAAATCTGGTGGGCGATGCGCCGGGCCGAATTGGGATCGGTCGAATAGCTATTGCCGACGACCTGCGCCGCCTGCTGGGTATCCCAGACACGAACCGAGGCGGAAATCTGCCCGCCGCGCTCAACCGCGCCCATCACGACGCCATCGACATTGGCGGTGCGCCACACGTTGAAATCGGGCGTGGCGTTGACGTCGCCGACGCGGACCGGCAGCGAGGCCGGATCGAGCGGCAGGAACAGGCCGGAGCGCCGGAGATTGTTGCGCACGATTTCGGCGATCTCGCGCCCGAAACCGGCATCGGACGAGGCGAAGTCCGGAATGGCGATGGGCAGCGGCTGGAAATTGGCCCCTTCCACCACGATGCGCAATTGGGCGAGGGACATGGGAGCAGTGGCCAGCAGGGCGCCGCCCGCCAATCCAAGCTTTAGCGCGGTGCGCCGGTTCACAAGATTCATCTCGGTTCGTCTCCAGTCTCGCCGTTGGGACCGTTCTTTGGTCAGCAAACAGGCAAATTCAAGGTCAAGGTCTTAGTTCCACTTCGATCTGGCGCCATTGGTCATAGGCGTCAGCGGACAGCATTGAATAGGGGCCGCATTGCATCACCGCCCGCTGCGCGGCCCGCGCGATCCCCTGTCCGGTGGGCGAAGGATCGGCCGAAACCACCTGCGGCGTGCCGTTGACGCTGCCATCGCGGTTCATCGAAACCCGCAGGGTGACGTTCATGCCGCTGTTGAAATCGCTGGGCAGCAGGTTCCAGCAGGTCTTGATCCGCGCCACCAGCCCGTCAATGGCCGTCTGGCTGAGACGGGCCGAGGTGCCGGTGGTATCGCCCAATGTGGTCGAACCGCCCTGCCCCGTCGTGCCGCCGGTGGTTGGGGCATTGTTGATGATATTGTTGATCTGGTCGGCGGCGGTCTGGCTGGGCTGGGTTGCCGGCGGAGTCGGGCGCGGCTGCTGCGCTGCGGCCTGGCGCTGGCGCTCTTCCTCCTCGCGGCGGCGGCGTTCGGCGGCCTGCGTCTGCTCGCGGATCTGGGCCAGATCGTTCGGCCGCGCCGTAGGCATGGCGACATTGACCTGCGGGGCCGGCTGTGGCTCCGGCTCGGGTTGAGGTTCTGGTTCCGGCTCGGGTTCCGGCGTGGGCTCGGGGGTCGGCTCCGGTTCGGGCTCGGGCGTCGGGGCCGGCTCCGGCACGAGGTCCGAGGGCCGTGTCTGCGGCAATGCAGGCGGCGCCGGCGCTGGTTCGGGCTCGGGCTGCGGCACCGGTTCGGGCGCCGGAGCAGGCTCCGGTTCAGGTTCCGGTTCCGGCTCCGGCTGCTGCTCGGGGGCCGGCGCCGTCTCGGTCACCGGCGCGGGCGTCGGCACTTCGGCGGGCGACGGCGTCACCTGATCTTGCTCGGTATTCCCGGTCGGCTGGGCCAGTTCGGCCGGCACATCCGTATCGACAACCGAGGGCGTATCGGTCTCGACAACATCGCTGTCGAGCTGGCCCAGGCGGATATTGGAATATTCCTCGATGGGCACGAGGTCGACCGAAATGGACTGCACGCTCGCTTCCAACGGCTCGGTGGACCCCAGATTGATGAGACCCAGAACCAGCAGCAGCACATGCGCAGATATCGAAACGGTCAGGCCCGTCCGCATGAGCCCGGCCTATCTCTCGCGCTCGGTGACGAGCCCGATCTTGGTATATCCAGCCGCAGACAGCATGCCCATGACGCGCATGACCGTGCCGTAATTGGCGGTGGTGTCGCCGCGCAGGTAAATGCGGTCTTCGGGGGTCGCCAGCGTGCCAACCAGGCCCACGAGCTCGGTCTCCGAGACTGGCGTGTCGTCGACGAAAATGGCGCCCTCCGGGGTGACCGCGACCGTGATCGGACGGGTCTGGCTTGGCATTTCATTGGCCGCGGTGCGCGGCAGGTCCACCGTCACGCCCGAGGTCATCATCGGGGCCGCGACCATCATGATGATCAGCAGCACCAGCATGACGTCCACCATCGGCGTAACGTTGATCTCGCTCATCACCGCGTTCTTCCTGCGGCGCCGGCGGCGTCCGCCGCCGCCACTGCCCGATGCGACACCCATACCCATGTCAGCGGCTCCGTGCTTCGAGCTGGCGGGACAGGATGGTGGAGAATTCGTCGGCAAAGCCTTCAAGGCGTCCGGTCAGCTTGCCGGCATCCGAGGACAGCTTGTTATAGGCGATAACCGCCGGAATGGCGGCCACCAGGCCGATGGCCGTGGCGAACAGGGCTTCGGCGATCGGGCCGGCCACCACGGCCAGGTTGGTGTCGGACGAGGCCGCGATATTGGTGAAGGCGTTCATGATGCCCCAGACCGTGCCGAACAGGCCGATGAACGGGCCGGCCGAACCGATAGTGGCGAGGAAGCCCAGGCGCTTCTCGAGATATTCGCTTTCGCGGGCGATGGCGACGTCCAGTACCTTGTCGAGACGCTGCTGCATGCCGACGAAGCTCGCCGCGTTCTGCTCATGGCTGCGCTTCCATTCCTTCATCGCCGCGACGAAGACGGCGCCGAGGCCGCCCGAAGGCTTTTCGGATTGCTGCTGGTAGAGCTCTTCCAGCGACTGGCCCGACCAGAAGGTGCGCTCGAAGCGGTTCATTTCCGACCGCAGGCGCCGGTAAGTGATTGTCTTGTCGATAATAATCGCCCAGCACCAGACCGAGGCAGCAAGCAGGCCCAGCATCACCGACTTGACGACGATGTCGGCCATCCAGAACAGGCCCCAGATGGACAGATCGGTATGTGGAGCAACCGCTCCAACTGCATCCATGGCTTCCATGAAAATTCCTTCTCGGCCCGGCTCACATAAGCGGCCCCATCGTCGGTGCGATGGGGACAAAATCTGTCAAAATTAAGAGAAATGCCGGCTTTTCCGGGCGATAGGCGCGCCGGCGCATGACAGTTCCGCCTTTGCGCCCTTTATGGTCACCAAAGGGTTAACAAAGAGAATCCGGAAAAGGGTATTCGCTGACAGACTGCTAACGTTGAGGCTCGCACAACGCGCGTAACGCTGACGGCAGGCGCGCCGGACCGCCGCTGGTCTTGATGGCAACGACTGTCAGCTCGGCTTTGGTGAGCGCGACGTCTTCACGCAAAATTGTCTGACGCAATTCGAGCCGGACACCGGTGGCGGCAAGCGGCTCGGTGATCACTGTCAGCATGTCGTCGATATGGGCGGGAGCGAGGAAGTCGAGATGCATCGAACGGACGGCGAAGGCGATGCCTTGTTCGGCCAGTTCGGAATGGTGAATGCCGGCATCGCGCAGAAATTCGGTGCGGGCGCGCTCGAAGAATTTGAGATAGGCGGCGTGATAGACATTGCCGGAAAAATCGGTGTCTTCGTAATAGATGCGAATGGGAAAGCGGTGCCGGGTCATGATCGCTCGTCGTGAACGACATGAACCGGCTGTGGCGGCAGATCGCGCAGGAAATTCGGCAGCCAAGCGGGGAGCAGGTTGAATTGCTCCAGCGCGGTGCCGGCGAGCTTCACCCAGTAGAAGGACAGGTCGTGCCCCTCGTCCTGCCGCACCAGCCAGGGGGAATTGCCGTTCGGTCCCTGCCCCGGCAATTGCGCGGCGTAGAAGAAGCCCAATTCGTGGAAATCCTGTTCCTCGCGGCGATAGAAGCTTTCCGAAGTCGCCACCAGCGGTCCGATCGCGGCCGGCATGGCCAATTCCTCGGCGATTTCGCGCTCGAGACTGAACAGGCTCGGCTCGCCCAGTTCCACCCGCCCGCCGGGCAGCATCGTATAGGTATCGTCATCCTCGCGGCAGAGCAGGACATGATCGTTCACGATGATAATGGCGGCGACGCGGTAATTGAAGCGCTGCCCGCCAATGGGAAAGCTGATGACGTGGCGGGCGCTCATTCGCCGTTCTCCTCGAACAGGCTCGACTGCATGCCGACAAAACCCTGCGGCAGCGTCTTGCCCAGATGCTGGAAGGCAATGGCGGTGAGCATGCGGCCGCGCGGCGTACGCTGGATGAAGCCCTGCTGCAACAGATAGGGCTCGACGATTTCCTCGATGGCGTCGCGCGGCTCGCTGAGCGCGGCGGCGATGGTCTCGATGCCCACCGGACCGCCATTGTAGAAATCGGCAATGGTGGTGAGATAGCGCCGGTCGAGCTGGTCGAGCCCGCGCGCATCGACGTCGAGGCGCAGCAATGCCTTGTCGGCAATGGCGCTGTTGATCTCCGAAGCGCCATCGACCTGGGCGAAATCGATCACCCGCCGCAATAATCGCCCGGCAATACGCGGCGTGCCGCGCGAACGCCGGGCAATCTCCATCGCCCCATCCGCCGCCATGGGCATGCCCATCAGCCGCGCGCCGCGCGTGACGATCTGCACCAATTCCTCGGGCGTATAGAAATTGAGCCGTACCGGAATGCCGAAGCGGTCGCGCAAGGGCGTGGTGAGCAGACCCGCGCGCGTCGTCGCCCCGACCAAGGTGAACTTGGCGAGATCGATGCGCACCGACCGGGCAGCCGGCCCCTCGCCGATGATGAGGTCGAGCTGAAAATCCTCCATCGCCGGATAGAGCACTTCCTCGATGGCCGGGTTGAGCCGGTGAATTTCATCGATGAACAGCACGTCGCGCTCTTCGAGATTGGTCAGCAATGCCGCCAGGTCCCCGGCCTTGGCGATGACCGGGCCGGAAGTGGCGCGAAAGCCGACGCCCAATTCCCTGGAGATGATCTGCGCCAATGTGGTCTTGCCCAGCCCCGGCGGGCCGACGAACAGCACATGGTCCAAAGCCGCGCCGCGCTGCCGCGCCGCCTGGATGAACACTTCGAGATTGGCCCGCGCCGCCGCCTGGCCGACGAAATCGGCAAAGCCGGATGGCCGCAGGGCAACGTCGAGATTGTCGTCGCGGCCAGCGGCGGCGGAGGTGAGGTCGGTCACGCGAGCAATTCCATTCCGGGGATGCGCTTGGCGGCGTTCCTATCGAAGGTCATCGTTTTTCTGGCTCCCGCTTCCGCAGCCGTCAGGGCGATCAGAAAATCTGCGATATCGACACCGATATCGTGCGCGGCCAGCACGGCCTCCTGCACCAGGTCAGCGCGCTCGATTTCAATGTTCGCGCTTTCGAACAGCGATTCGAGCGCAGCGAAGATAGCGTCATCGGCAAAGCCATAGCTGCGTTTGAGCACCCAGGCCAGTTCCACCAACACCACTATGCCAACATATCCCGGATCATCTTGGGACAGCTCGCCCAGCAGGCGCAGCGCTGCTTCGGTCTGCGCGGACGAATCCTCGACAAACACGCGTACAAGTACATTGGTATCGAGACCGATCATCGTGATGTCTTGCGCCGAAAGCGATCCGCGGCCTCATCAAGAACGGCCTGGTTCATTTCTTCAATGTCGACCTGCCGGCCATTCGGCGGTTTCCCCAGAAGACCGGCAAAATCCTCCAGCCTTTTTGTCTTGGCGGTGACGACAAGCACACCATCCTTGAGCCTCCACCGCAGCGGAGTGCCCTCTTTGATGCCCAGCGCGTCGCGAACGGATTTTGGAATGGTCGTTTGCCCCTTGCTCGTCACCGAAGAAGAAGCATCCACCTGAAAAACGCTGTTCATCTGGGAACCCCCGCTTATCCTTACTTTATAATAGTAGTAAGGAAAAATACCAAAACAAGGCTAAGCGCTCAATTCCCGCAAGCCCAGCCGGATCAGCTTTTCCGTTGCCGTGTCGTCGCCTTCCTTGGCCACCACCCGCGCCAGGGCCGCCGAGGCCTGGGCGCTGGAATAGCCCAGATTGGTGAGGGCCGAGGCCGCATCGGCGACATTGCTGGCGGCAATGCCTTCGCCCAGGGCGGCTTGCAGGCCCAGCGTACCGGCATCGACAGCGCCGAGGGCCGGGACCTTGCCCTTGAGTTCGGTGACGACCCGCGTGGCCAGCTTGGGACCGACGCCATTAGCCCGGCCGATCATGGCCTTGTCCTGCAGGGCGATGGCGCTCGACAATTCCGCCGGCGACAGCACCGAGAGAATCGCCAGCGCCACCCGCGCCCCGACGCCCTGCACGCCGGTCAGCAGGGTAAACCAGCTCTTTTCCGCCTCGTCGGCAAAGCCGTAAAGTCGAATGAGGTCTTCGCGCACAATGGTCTCGATGAACACCAAAGCCGCCTCGCCGACGCGCGGCAGCGCCTGCAGGGTGCGCGCGGAACCGAAAACCTGGTAGCAGACGCCGCCGCAATCGATCAGCACCCAATCGTCCCCGAAGGCGTCCACCACGCCCTTGAGCTTGCCGATCATGCCACCACTCCCATGCGACGCGCCGACACCCGGTGATGGGCGTGGCAAATGGCGATGGCCAGGGCGTCGGCGGCATCGGATCCCTTGACCACTGCGGTCGGCAACAGCGTCCTGACCATCAGGGCCACCTGGTCCTTTGCCGCATGGCCGGTGCCGACCACGGATTTCTTGACCAGATTGGCCGCATATTCGGCCACCGGCAGGCCGCGCAGGGCCGGAGTCACCAGGATGACCCCCCGCGCCTGCCCCAAGGTCAGCGCCGAACGCATCCCGGCATTGACGAAGGTTTCCTCCACCGCCACCTCGTCGGGCCGATGGGCATCGAGCACATCGTTGAGCGCTTCGGCCAGGGCCGCCAGCCGCTCGGCCAGGGCGCCAGCGACCGGCGGGGTCAGCGTGCCGCCGGCGACGAAGCCGAGCCGGTTGTCCACAGCTTCGATAATACCCCAGCCGCAACGCCGCAGCCCCGGATCTATGCCGATGATTCGTACGGGATGTTTCATGTTCGTCCTTGTACCGGGCTTGGTGCAGCCTACCAAGATCAAAGTGAACAAATCAGCAACATAGTGCATTGGCAAAATTTGATCCATGCCGGCAACATTGTGTTCACGAACGCCTGTCTAGTTTGCCGCCGGGAATGCAGAAATGTGGAATGAGAATGCTCGGAGCGAAAAACAGGCTCAACAGGCAGGCATGGTTGCGGGTCTATCGGAAAACCGGGTTGCTGACGGCGATCTCGGTGGTGTTGTCGATCGTCATGACCAACGCGATCATGGAAACTTTCTCGTCCGGCATCAATGTCGCGGGATTGATGGTGTCCATCGTCACGCCACTGGCCCTGGGCGCACCGGCCATCGGGCTGGTCCTCTACAAGCAGGAGCAATTGCGCGCCGCCAACACCCAATTGCAGAAGCTGGCCAGCTTCGACTGGTTGACGGGGTGCCTCAATCGCGGCGCCTTCACCGCCATGGTCAGCCAGTCGCTGTCGAGCGGTTCCGTTTCGGGGGCCTTGCTGGTCATCGACGTCGATCATTTCAAGAGCATCAATGACAATCACGGCCACGACCGCGGCGACGACGCGCTCAAGCTGATCGCCACCACCTTGCAGCAGACGGCCGGCGAGAACGCGCCGCTCGGCCGCCTGGGCGGAGAAGAATTCGGCATCTTCCTGCATCGCCTCGACGAGCGCGGCGTCGCCCGGATGGCCGAAAGGCTGCGCGCCGCCGTGGCGCGCCTGGCCTTCGTCACCGACGGCCATGGCTGCCCGCTCTCGATCAGCATCGGCGGCGCCACGTTCAGCGGCCAGACCGATTTCCGGACCTTGTATAAAATGGCCGATATCTGCCTTTACCAGGCCAAGTCGGCCGGGCGGGACCGGATCGCCCTGATCGACGCGGCGTAGAGTTTTTCCATCCTTTACGCCGGCGGTGACGGCTTTATTCCTGGATCGTCACCCGCGCGCTCGACGCGAGGGCGTTTGCGGCAGACCCATAAAAAGAACCCTCGCGTCGAGCGCGAGGGTGACCAAGGTGGGGCGGGCCAATGTCATGGCCCGATAGCCTGCCTCAAGGGAGGGAAGGAGCCGCCGGAAAATGCCTACTGATCCAGCTTGGCAGCGTCCTCGTCGCTCATGTCGAAGTTCGAATAGACGTTCTGCACGTCATCGTCTTCTTCCAGCGTATTGATGAGCTTCATCAAGGTGGCACCTTTTTCGGCGTCGATGGGGGTGGAGTTCTGCGGCTTCCAGATCGCCTTCACCGCCTCGGCCTCGCCCAGCACCTTTTCGAGTTCAGCGGCGACTTCGGCCATGCCTTCGAAGCTGGTATAGATGTAATGGCCGTCCTCGTCGCTCTCGACATCCTCGGCCCCGGCCTCGATGGCCGCTTCCATCACCTGGTCTTCCGAACCGGCGCCGGCGGGATAGGTGATCTCGCCGACGCGGTCGAACATGAAGCCCACCGAGCCGGTCTCGCCCAGCGCGCCGCCATTCTTGGAGAAATAGGAGCGCACATTGGAGGCGGTGCGATTGCGATTGTCGGTCAGCGCCTCAACGATGACGGCGACGCCGCCCGGGCCGTAGCCCTCATAGCGGATCTCGTCGTAATTCTCGCTGTCGGCGCCCGACGCCTTCTTGATGGCGCGGTCGATATTGTCCTTGGGCATGGACTGGGCGCGGGCATTGGCCACGGCCAGGCGCAGCCGGGCATTGAAGGCGGGATCGGGCTGGCCCATCTTGGCGGCGACGGTGATTTCGCGCGCCAGCTTGGAAAAGACCTTGGACCGGATCGCATCCGACCGGCCCTTGCGATGCATGATGTTCTTGGCGTGGGAATGGCCAGCCATGTTTACCTCGAACGTAACATTCTGAAATTGGCCCGCTTATAGGAGGCGGGACGCCAAAAATAAAGCGACGCCGCGCGGCAGACGCCGGTGCGGGGCTTCAATCGCGGAAATCCGGCAGGGTCTGCGCCAGCACCCCACCCAGCCGCAACGGTGCCACATGGCGGGCGAGACCGCTGCGCGGATCGGTTTCCACCGCGACGCCACACAAAGTGGCCTCCCCCTCGGCCGGGGTGAAGCGGCCATTGGGGATGCCGGTGAGGAAGCGATTGAGCGGCTCGTCGGTCTCGGTGCCGATGATGGAATCGAAATCCCCGCACATGCCGGCATCGGCCATGAAGGCAGTGCCGCCCTTGAGCAGGCGGTAATCGGCGGTAGGGATATGGGTATGGGTGCCCACGACCAGGCTGGCGCGGCCATCGAGGAAATGGCCCATGGCCTGGATTTCTGACGTCGCCTCGGTGTGGAAATCGACGATCACCGCATCGGCTTGCTCGCCCAGCGGACAGGCGGCGATGGCCGCTTCCACGGCGCGGAACGGATCGTCGATGGGCGGCATGAACACCCGGCCCAGGGCGTTGACCACCAGCACGCGATGGCCATTGCGGCCCTCGGCCAGCATGGCGCCACGCCCCGGCGTGCCGGGGGCGTAATTGAGCGGGCGGATCAGATTGGGTTCGCGCTCGATATAGCTCAGCGCCTCGCGCTGGTCGAAGGCATGATCGCCCAGCGTGACGATGTCGGCGCCGGCATCGCGCAAGGCCCGATAATGGTTTTCGATCAGCCCCTTGCCATGGCTGGCATTCTCGCCATTGACCACCACGAAATCGAACTGGTAGCGCGCGATCAGCCCCGGCAGGCGCTCGGCCACCGCATCGCGGCCGGCGCGGCCGACCACATCGCCGAGAAACAGCAGCCTCATGCCGATTTCCCGAAGAAACGCACACCGGCTTCGGTGATGACGACATCGAGCGGGATATCATGGTCACCGCGCGGAATATGGGGCAATTCCTGCGCCGCGAAGGCCAGACCCACCAGCATGGGTTTCTTGCCGATCTCGGCCAGCGTCCGGTCGTAATAGCCGCCGCCATAGCCCAGCCGCGTCCCGGCATCATCGAACCCCAGAAGCGGCATCAGCACCAGGTCCGGCTCGGCGCGCGGAGCGAGGTCGGAAGGGGCGAGCGTGCCGAATCCGGCCTCGTAAAGCGGCTGGTCGGCTTCCCAGACCCGCAGATCGAGCGGCGCCTCGGCACCCTGCACCACCGGCAGCACCACTTGCTGACCGCTATCGATCAGCCGGACGAGAATGGGCTGGCAATCGAGCTCGTCGCGGATGCGCCAATAGCCGGCAATGACGTCGTCCGGCGCAAAGGCGATGTCCTCGAAGAACAGCCGCGCCACCTGCCGGGCGGCGTCGGCGCGCTCCTCGCTGGAAAGCGCCGCCCGGGCAATATGCGCTTCCCTGCGAAGGGCGGCCTTGGTTTCCTCGATTGCAGAATCGGCCATGCGCCCTCTGAAAACACCGAATTTCGTGCCGCCCTGGCCGTGGGATCGTCGATCCCGGGAACCTACTCACGTAGGTGGGCGCCGTATGTCCGAGCCCACGGGCCCGGTCAGGGACAGCTCCCTTAGGATCGATTAAGGCCCCGGGGATGTGATGTCCTCACGCACCGGGCAGCGCCCAAGATATAGGCGCTTCCCTCCCCCCATGCAAAGAGGCAGGCACAACTTATGAGAGGATTGCACAACCCTGTGAGCGCCGAGGCGCCATGGGGGGCCATCGCCATATTCGCCGCTATGGTCGCCATGGCATGTCAAAGAAGCTCGAACCAATCCTGCAGATGGTGCAGGACCCGAAGGACAATCACGTCCGCGCCATCAACCACGTAGAGAATATGGTGCGCTTCGCAAGGCATGAGGCGGACCGATCGGCCGGCCGCCTGGCGCGCGGGAGCCAGCTCCGGATGGGCGGCCAAGGTATCGAACATGGCGATAAGCCGTTGCACGTAGCGGCGTGACTGGGGCAGGCCGAAGGCAAGCGCGCCGGCCAAAGCAATCTCGGAAATATCTTCGTTGGCCTCCTGCGTTGTGCTCCAGGCCATTCTGATTCACGCGCTTTTCTTGTGTCGGACCGCGGCCTCCGCCTTCCCCATCACCCGCTCCAGCAACTCCTCTTTGCTGTAATTGGTGATGCCGCTCGCCAGCGCGTCATCCACCATCTGCTGGAGTTTTTCGCGCGCGTCAGCCCGCTTCCGATCCATGCGGATCAGGTCGCGCACATAATCGCTGGCATTGGCGTATTGGCCGGTTTCGACCTGTTTCTCGACCCAGTCTTTCATCGCGTCGGGCAGCGATACATTCATCGTGGCCATGGCAAATCTCCAACAACTTTGGCAATCTTTGCCAAAGTTTGCCACAGATTACGGCAGGATCGCCGCGCCGTCCAGCGTGTCGGCCACACCTTCGAGCGCCTTGGCGGCTTCGGAAAGCCGGCGGGCGAAGCGGGTTTCGGTGCTTTCAAGCTCGGTGGTGATATCCTGCCCGGCCTGGCTGAGCGCCTCGACCTGTTCCTGGAGCGCGGCGATCTTGCGCTCCGCCTGGCTCAATTCGTCCAGCACCGCGATGCCGGCCATGACGGTGAGGCGATTGTCGCCGATTTCTCCCACCGCCTCCTTGAGATTCTCGACCTGGCTGTTGAAGCGCTCGGCCAGGCTGATCAGACGACCCTGCTGGCCCTCTTCGCAGGCCATGCGATATTTGCGGCCATTGATCTCGACATTGACTTCGGGCACTGCGCTACTCCGCTTTCTGCAGGACGGAGCGCACCGTCTCCATGGCGTCGACCAGCCGCCGCGACACTTCATGGGCGCTGTCGTCGAGCCGCTTGGCCCGCGCCGAGGTCTTGTCGAGCTCGGTGGCCAGCCGCGCCCGCTCATGCACCAGGCGCTGGGTATCGACCTCGATACGCTGATGCCGCTGCAAGCGCGCCGCCAGTTCGCGCGTACTGGTTTCGAGCCGGGCCAGCGCCCGGTCGAAATGGGCGTTGGCCGCAGCCAGCCCCTCTTCAAGTTCCGTCTCACTCATGGCCGCTACCGCCCTCAAGACGCATCGATTCCAGCCGCAATAACCTGCCCCAGCCGGCGGACCATTGCAACCATATCCCTGCCTGAAACCCCCGAAATCCGGCGCCATGCCGCAGCGGAAACGAGGCTGGCGACATTGACAGGTGAGCCGAACCTGTTATGCCTCAACCCGCCTCGGGAGAAGGCCGGACAGGCCTCTGCTCCCTTGAAATTGCAGCCTTCCTGAGAGAGCGGTCAGCCCATGACGAACACAGCCCAGCAGAACGATTTGGCCAATGCGATCCGGTCCCTGTCGATGGACGCGGTCGAGAAAGCCAATTCCGGCCATCCCGGCCTGCCGATGGGCTGCGCCGATATCGCCACCGTACTCTTCACCAAGGTGATGAAGTTCGATCCCGCCGACAGCCATTGGGCCGATCGCGACCGCTTCATCCTGTCCGCCGGCCACGGCTCGATGCTGCTTTATTCCTCGCTCTACCTGCTGGGCTACGAGGACATGGATATCGAGCAGCTCAAGAATTTCCGCCAGCTCGGCTACAAGACCGCCGGCCATCCCGAATTCGGCCACGCCCAGGGCATCGAGACCACGACCGGGCCGCTGGGCCAGGGCCTGGCCAATTCGGTGGGTTTCGCCGTGGCCGAAGCCAAGCTCGCCGCCGAATTCGGCTCCGACCTCGTCGACCATCATACCTGGGTACTGGCTGGTGACGGCTGCCTGATGGAAGGCATTTCCCAGGAAGCGATTTCGCTCGCCGGTCACCTCAAGCTCAACAAGCTGGTGCTGATCTGGGACAACAACAACATCACCATTGACGGCAAGGTGTCCAACGCCGACTCGACCGACCAGATCGCCCGCTTCCAGGCGGTGGGCTGGAACACTATCGAAATCGACGGCCATGACCAGAACGCCATCGAAAAGGCCCTGCTCGACGCCAAGAAGTCGACCGACAAGCCGACCCTGATCGCCGCCAAGACCACGATCGGCTATGGCGCGCCCACAAAGGCCGGCAGCGAAAAGGTCCATGGCTCCCCGCTCGGGGCCGAGGAACTGGCCGGCGCCAAGGCGGCCCTGGGCATTGACTATCCGGCTTTCGAAATCCCCGCCGCGATCCTCGATGCCTGGCGCGCCGCCGGCAAGCGCAGCCAGAATATTCGCGGCGAGTGGGAAGCCCGTCTCGCCAAGTCGGACAAAAAGGACGAGTTCACCCGCCGCATGTCCGGCACGCTGCCCGCCGGCTTCGCCAAGGCCATGGCCGATTACAAGCGGAAGCTCGCCACGGACAAGCCCAAGGTCGCCAGCCGCAAGGCCAGCCAGATGGCGCTGGAAGTGATCAACAGCCATGTGCCCGAGACGCTGGGCGGTTCGGCCGACCTCACCGGCTCCAACCTCACCAATACGCCCGAGACCCTGCCTTTCCAGGCCGATAACCGCACCGGCCGCTACATGATGTACGGCATCCGCGAGCATGAAATGGGCGCCGCCATGAACGGCGTGGCGCTGCATGGCGGCCTCATCCCCTATGGCGGCACCTTCCTGGTCTTCACCGATTATGCCCGCCCTTCCATCCGCCTGTCGGCGCTGATGGAGCAGCGCGTCATCTATGTGATGACCCACGATTCCATCGGCCTGGGCGAGGACGGTCCGACCCACCAGCCGGTGGAGCATCTGACCGCCCTTCGCGCCATTCCCAACCTACTGGTGTTCCGCCCGGCCGATGCCATGGAAACCGCCGAATGCTGGGAACTGGCAATGGAAACTGCCGACCGCCCCTCGATCCTGGCGCTGTCGCGCCAGAACCTGCCGGCGGTCCGCACCGAATATTCCGCCGAGAACAAGTCGGCCAAGGGCGCCTATAACCTGATCGGCCCCGCCGATGCCGATGCGGTGATCTTCGCCACGGGCTCGGAAGTGGCCATCGCCGTCGAGGCGCAGAAGCAGCTGACCGAGCAGGGCGTTGCCGCCCGCGTCGTCTCGGTGCCCTCGATGGAGCTGTTCGCCAAGCAATCCGACGCCTACAAGGCCGAAGTGCTGGGCAGCGCCAGGGCCCGCGTCGCGGTGGAAGCCGGCATCCAAATGAGCTGGAACAAGCTGCTCGGCGACAAGGGCCGCTTTGTCGGCATGCATTCGTTCGGCGCTTCCGGCCCCATCGACGACCTCTATGCCCACTTTGGCATTACATCGAAGGCCGTTGTTGAAGCGGTCACCGGACAATTGTAAGAGAGCCGCGCCTCCCTTTTTCTTTCTCCCGCCCTAGGAGCGTCTAACATGGCAGTTCGCATCGCCATCAATGGCTTTGGCCGCATCGGCCGCAATATCCTGCGCGCCATCATCGAATCGGGCCGCACCGATATCGAAGTCGTGGCGATCAACGATCTCGGTCCGGTCGAGACCAATGCCCATCTTCTGCGCTATGACAGCGTACATGGCCGTTTCCCTCATGAAGTGATTGTCGATGGCGACAGTATCGATGCCGGCCGCGGCCCGATCCGGGTCACGGCGATCCGCGATCCGGCCGATTTGCCGCATGCCGAAATGCAGGTCGATATCGCGCTGGAATGCACCGGCATCTTCACTTCCAAGGAAAAGGCCTCGGCCCATCTCAAGGCCGGCGCCAAGAAGGTGATCATTTCCGCCCCCGGCGACGGCGCCGATCTCACCGTGGTCTATGGCATCAACGACCACCTGCTGGGCAAGGAACACGTGGTCATTTCCAACGGCTCCTGCACCACCAATTGCCTGGCGCCCATGGCCCTGGTGATGGATGACCTGGTCGGCATCGAAAAAGGCATGATGACCACGGTTCACTCCTATACCGGTGACCAGCCGACGCTCGACACCATGCATAAGGACCTCTATCGCGCCCGCGCCGCCGCCCTGTCGCAAATCCCGACCTCGACCGGCGCCGCCAAGGCCATCGGCCTGGTCCTGCCCCAGCTCAAGGGCAAGCTGGACGGCGTCTCCATCCGGGTGCCGACCCCCAATGTGTCGCTGGTCGATCTCAAATTCGTCGCGGGCCGCAACGTGACCGCCGAGGAAGTCAATGCCGCCCTGGTGGCCGCCGCCGACGGCAAGCTCAAGGGCGTGATGACCTATACGACCCATCCGCTGGTCTCGAGCGACCTCAATCACGACCCCCATTCCTGCACTATCCTGCTCGACCAGACCAAGGTGATCGACGGCAATTTCGTCAACATCATGGGCTGGTACGATAATGAATGGGGCTTTTCCAACCGCATGGCCGACACCGCCGTCGCCCTGGGCAAGACGCTCTGAGCCGCCGGAAAGCGAATATGAAAGGGCGTCCTTCGGGGCGCCTTTTTCGTTTGCGGCATCCATCCGCCAGACAGGCGCTTTTCACCCTTCCGCCATTCGTGGCACTCTGCTACCCCACGGCCAGAAATCACCACCCGGAGCCTGCACGATGAGCGACAGCTTCAAGACCCTCGACGAACTCGATCTCTCGGGCAAGCGCGTGCTGCTGCGCGCCGACCTCAACGTGCCGGTAGCCGACGGCAAGGTCAGCGACGCCACCCGCATCGAGCGGCTGATGCCCACTATCCGCGAAATCGTCAAGAAGGACGGCAAGGTCATCCTGCTCTCGCATTTCGGCCGGCCCAAGGGGAAGGTGAACCCGGAATTCTCGCTGGAGCAGGTCTGCGCGGCGATCGCCAACGAGACCGGCCATCCGGTGGGCTTCGTCGCCACCGACTGGACTGACGTGAGCGCCGCCCAAGAGGCCATCGACGCGGCGCCCGCCGGCTCGGTCCTGGTGCTGGAAAACACCCGCTTCCATCCGGGCGAGGAAGCCAATGATGTCGAGCTGGCCCAGCGCATGGCGAGCCTCGGCGATGTCTATGTGAACGACGCCTTCTCGGCGGCGCACCGCGCCCATGCCTCGACCGAGGCCTTGGCGCGCCTGCTGCCGGCGGCGGCGGGCCTCGCCATGCAGGCGGAACTGGAAGCGCTCGAATCCGGGCTGGGCAAGCCCAAAAAGCCGGTCGTCGCCATTGTCGGCGGCGCCAAGGTGTCCTCGAAGATCGACCTGCTGGAAAATCTGGTCACCAAGGTCGATGGCCTGGTCATCGGCGGCGGCATGGCCAATACGTTCCTGTTCGCGCAGGGTCAGGGCGTGGGCAAGTCCCTATGCGAAAAGGACCTTGCCGACACCGCCCGCCGCATCATGGAAAAGGCCGAAAAGGCCAATTGCGCCATCATCCTGCCCATCGACGCGGTGGTGTCCTGGCACTTCAAGGCCAATTCGCCCACCCGCCTTTATGGCGTCGACGCCATCGATCCCGACGGCATGATCCTCGATATCGGCCCCTCCTCGATCGAGCGCATCAATGCCGTCATCGACGATGCGCATACCGTGGTCTGGAACGGCCCGGTCGGCGCCTTCGAAATGGAGCCTTTCGACGCCGGCACCGTGGCCATCGCCAGACATGTCGCCAAGCGCACCCATGACGGCCACCTGATTTCGGTGGCCGGCGGCGGCGATACGGTGAGCGCGCTGGCCCATGCCGGGGTCAAGGACCAGCTGACCTATGTTTCCACCGCCGGCGGCGCCTTCCTCGAATGGATGGAAGGCAAGCCCCTGCCGGGCGTGGAAGCGCTGAAGAAGTAGGGGAAACCTCATTCCGAGCCTCGCGCCGCGAGCCAAGCCGACCATTGGGCGCATCTTCCATACAAGATTAGCCTTTCGTCGCATAACCGGAGGTCTAATCGCAAGCGCGCTGACGAAAGTCTAATCTTGGGCCAGTTCATATCCGAGGCTAGACCGATGACCAAATCGCTCAATGCGATCGCCCAGAAGCTCATGACGCCCGGCCAGGGCATTCTCGCCGCCGATGAATCGGAAGGCACGATCGGTAAGCGTTTTTCCAAGATCAACCTGCCCAATACGCTCGAATTGCGCCGCGATTATCGCGAGATGCTGTTCGGTGCCACCGAGGCGATGCAGAAATATATCTCCGGCGTCATCCTCACCGAAGAGACGTTGAAGCAGGAATCGGCCGGCGGCATCCCGTTCCGCGCCATCCTCGCCGATGCCGATTGCATTCCCGGCATCAAGGTGGATCGCGGCGCCTTCCCCATGCCCGGTGAATCCGGCGAGAAGATCACCGAGGGCCTCGACGGGCTGCGCCAGCGGCTCGAGCATTATGCCGAACTGGGCGCCGGCTTCGCCAAGTGGCGTGCCGTCATCACCATCAACGACATCGCCCCCACCCGCAACAATATCCGCGCCAATGCCCATGCGCTGGCCCGCTATGCCATGCTCTGCCAGGAAGCCGGCATCGTGCCGATCGTCGAACCTGAAGTGGTGGGCGATGGCGAGCCGGGCAATCATTCCATGGAGCGCTGCGCCCAGGTGACCGGCGACGTGCTGGAAAACGTGTTCAAGGAATTGCGGCTCGCCGGGGTCGATCTCGCCGGCATGCTGCTCAAGCCCAACATGGTCCTGTCCGGCGTCAATTCGCGCGACCGTCCCTCGGTCGAGGAAGTGGCCCAGCGCACCGTGGAAGTGCTCAAGCAACACGTTCCCGCCGCCGTGCCGGGCATCGCCTTCCTGTCCGGCGGGCAGACCGACGAAGAAGCCACGGCGCATCTTTCGGCCATGAACAAGATCGCCGGCAAGCCCTGGCCGCTGACCTTCTCCTATGGCCGGGCATTGCAGAATGTCGCCCTGCGCGACTGGGCCGGCCGCCGCGAGAATTTCAGCACTGCCCGCCAGGCCTTCGCCCATCGCGCCCATATGAACTCGCTCGCCGCCCTGGGCGAATGGTCCAACAGCCTCGATCAGGCCGCCTGATCCCATCCCTCCGACGTCCTCCCAACGTCGCTGAAGGCGCGTGCTTCCCCCCGAGGCACGCGCCTCGCTTTTACCCGAGCGGCGCCGGCTGCGGCAGACCGCCATTGCCTCGATATCGCCCAGGTCCTATTTGGGGGCTGTCCCTTTATCGCCAAAATGGCCAAATAGGGAGCATTGCCTTTAATTCGGGACCGTCATGGCGCCGCTTCTCTATCTCATCACCCCGGCCGATCCGGACCCGGTGCAGTTTCCGCGCCTATTGATGGCCGCGCTGACCGGGCCGGAAATTGCCGCAATGCTGGTGCGCCGCGGCACGCTGGACGACGCGGCCTATGCAAGCCTCGCCGAGCGGCTGATCCAGATCGGCCAGGCCGCCGGCGCCGCCGTGCTGCTGGAGGACGATGTGGCCCTGGTGCGCCGGCTCGGCGCCGATGGCGTCCACGTCACCGGCGGCGCCAAGGCCATCAGCGAGGCGATTGCCGCGCTCAAGCCCGCCGCCATTGTCGGAGCCGGCAATATCCGCTCGCGCCACGATGCCATGAGCTTCGGCGAACTGGATGTCGATTATGTGATGTTCGGCCCCTTGGGCGGCGCAGCCGACAAGCAGGCCGCCGAACTGGCGCAATGGTGGGCCCACACCTTCGAAGTGCCGGCGGTTTATTCCGACCCGGCCGCCAATATCGCGCTGCTGGCCGATCTCGAGACCGAATTCATCGCCCTGTCCGATTGCATCTGGAGCGATGCCGACCCGGCCGCCGCATTGGGCGATTTCGACCGGGCGGCGCGGGAGGAAGCATGATCGGATCAAGGCGCCTTCTCGCCGTCGCTTTGCTGTGCCTGCCGCTGCCGGTCCTCGCTCAGGACGATGCGGCCGACCAGATCAGCACGGAAATCTTCGGCCCGCGCCATCCGGTAGATTATGCCTATGGTGCCTATCAGCTGGGCTATTACCTGACGGCGATGGAACTGGCCCTGCCCCGCGCCGAACAGGGCGACGCCGCCGCCCAGACGCTGATCGCCGAAATCTACGCCAAGGGCCAGGGCGTGGCACAAAATCCCGAGCGCGCCGCCGGCTGGTATCAACTCGCCGCCCGCAATGGCGACCGGCTGGCCATGTTCGAACTGGGCATGCTCTATCAGGAAGGCCTGGGCGTGCCCCGGAATCGCGAGCGCGCCGCCGAATTGTTCAGCGCCGCCGCCGAAGCGGGCTATGTGCCCGCCAAATACAATATGGCGCTGCTGCATGTGGAAGGCATCTATGCCGAACCCAGCCTCGCCATGGCGGCGGAGCTGATGAAGCAGGCCGCCGAGGCCGAACTGCCCGAAGCCCAATATGATTATGGCGCCATGCTGCTCGAAGGCGCCGGTATGCCGCCCGATCTGGCGGCAGGCGCGCATTATATCGGGCTGGCCGCCGAACAGGGCCTGCTGGCCGCCCAGATCGATTATGCAACCCTGTTCTATCTCGGACAGGGCGTCGACCGCGATCTCGAAGCGGCGGCATCCTGGTATGGCCGCGCCGCCGAGGGCGGCAATGCGGTGGCGCAGAACCGTTTTGCCAAGCTGCTGGCCGTGGGCGAAGGCATCCAGCTCGATCTGGAGGAGGCCGCCATGTGGCGGGCGCTGGCGCGCCGCCAGGGCCTGTCGGACCCATCGCTCGACCGCCTGCTGGTCTCCATTCCCGCCGATGGGCTGGCTCGCGCCGAGGAACGGGCCCGCTTCTGGCCCTCCGCCCCGCCCGGCGCCGATAGCGGGACGGTCAGCATCAATGCCCAGCCGGCAGCCGGACCGCCTATCCTGCCCAGTCCCATGGATGCCGAAAACGCCCCGGCGCCGGCCCCCGCGGACGAGGCCGAGCCCGAAGCGACGGAGCCCGAAGCGCAAGACCCTTGAACCAGGGCTCTTTCTGGGGCAATAAGCCCGCCACATTTAAACCCAGCGACGGGACCTTCCGGGTCCATTGGCCGGACGGCAGCGGAAAACGCCGATGCCGGGCGGGTCGCATGAGCCAGCGAGCACTTTCCTATGGCGCGTTCCGCCCTTCTCAACGTCATGGTCAATGCCGCCATCAAGGCCGGCAGGTCGCTGAGCCGCGATTTCAACGAGGTCGAGAACCTGCAGATATCGCGCAAGGGTCCGGCCGATTTCGTCTCCAAGGCCGATCTGCGGGCCGAGCAGATCGTCTTTGACGAGTTGCGCAAGGCCCGCCCCACCTATGCCTTCCTGATGGAAGAAGGCGGCGAGGTCGCCGGCACGGACGGCCAGCATACCTGGATCGTCGACCCGCTCGACGGCACCACCAATTTCCTCCACTCCATCCCGCTTTTCGCCGTGGGCATCGCGCTGCAACGGGGCGACGAGATCGTCGCCTCGGTGATCTATAATCCGATAATGGACGAGCTTTATACCGCGGAAAAGGGTGGCGGGGCCTGGCTGTCCGACCGCAAGCGCCTGCGCGTCGCCAGCCGCCGGCACCTGTCCGACGCCGTGGTCTGCACCGGCATCAAGACCCAGGGCACCGCCAACGATACGCTGCAATTGCGCCAATTGGCCGCCATCAACCCGGCCGTGGCCGGCATCCGCCGCTCCGGCTCGATCTGCCTCGACATGGCCTGGCTCGCCGCCGGCCGCTACGATGCGCTCTGGGAAGCCGGGCTCCAGCCTTGGGACGTGGCCCCGGGCCTGCTGATGGTGAAGGAAGCCGGGGGCCTGGTCACCGATTATGCCGGCCAGCCCGGATCGGTGTGGAACGGCCAGATCGTCGCCGGCAACGAGGCCCTGCAAGGCGCGTTGCTCAAGGCGCTGAAGCCGATCCAGTAAGCTGCTGAGCTCGTTGAAGGACGAGGCCGACCGCTGACCCGCTTCGCAAAGCCAGCGCGCGCGGTGTTGAAGGCCCTGTTAACCTTTTCCATTGTCACGCCTTTCACCCGCCTCTAGACTCGTGGCGGTTGATTTGTGCGCGAGGGGCTAGGTTCAGCAAAGATGACGCAAGGTTACGATCCCTATCACCTCGCCAGCCCGGCCGTTTATCTGGTCAAGATCCTGATCTTTCTGGTGCTGGTGGGCCTGGTCGCCGCAATCCTGTTCTCCACCATCATCACCTTCTTCTGGGCCAATCCCTTCATCAATTCGCTGATCTTCTTCACCCTGGCGATCGGCATATTTCTCAGCTTCCGGCAGGTTTTCCGGCTGTTTCCCGAGGTAAGCTGGGTCAATTCGCTTCAGGACGGCACCGTGACCACGGCGCGTCCGCCGATCCTGCTGGCCCCGGTGGCCGGCATTCTGCGCGAGCGGATCGGGGAAGCCATCATCACCCCCTCCTCCATGCGCTCGATCCTGGATTCGGTCGGCAACAGGCTGGACGAGGCCAAGGACACCTCGCGCTATCTGACGGGCCTGCTGGTCTTTCTCGGCCTGCTCGGCACCTTTTACGGCCTCCTGGAAACCGTCACCTCGGTCAGCACCGTCATCAACGCGCTCGACGTGACAGCCGGGGATTCGGCGACCCTGTTCACCAATCTGCGCGAAGGGCTCGTCGCCCCGCTCGGCGGCATGGGCACCGCCTTCTCGTCTTCGCTGTTCGGCCTGTCCGGCTCACTGGTGCTGGGCTTTCTCGATCTGCAGACCAGCCAGGCGCAGAACGCCTTCTATACCGATCTCGAAGACTGGATGACCTCGATGACCGAACTCGATCATCCGGTCACCGCCATGCAGGTCAATGCCGGCGGCCCCGACATCCAGGCCCTGATCGAACGCCTCGGCGCCAATACGCAGAACCAGAATTCCTCGCAGAACGCCATCCGGGCCATGGCCGAGCTGGCGCGCGGCATTGACGGGCTGGTCAAACATATCCGCACCGAGCAGGACGATCTGCGCCGCTATATCACCGAACAGGGCGAAACCAACAAGAAGCTGCGGGACCTGATCGAGGCCATGCTCAACGAAGCCGATAACGAGCGGCGGAGCTGATCCATGCCGGGAGCCCGTTCCCGCCGGCGCCAGGAGGCCAATTACTGGCCCGGCTTCGTCGATGCGCTGTCGAGCCTGCTGCTCGTCATCATCTTCATGCTATCGCTGTTCATGCTGACCCAGTTTTTCCTCGGCCAGGAAATCCAGGGCCGCGATACCGCTTTGGCCCGGCTCAACAACCAGATCGCCGAACTGACCGAATTGCTGCAGCTCGAACGCGCCAATTCCGACGACCTGACCTCGCAATTGGCGACCCTCACCGCCACCCTGGCCGGCGCCGAGGCCGAGAACCAGAGCCTGGCCGGCCAGCTTGCCGGCATCGGCTCGGGACTGGGCGACCGCGACGACGCCATTGCCGGGCTGCAAGCGGACCTGATGGACGCCGAACGGCTATCGGACGAGGCCAATGCGCAAGTCGCCCTGCTCAATCAGCAATTGGCGGCTTTGCGCATGCAGATCAGCGCCCTCGAAGCCGCCCTCGAAGCCTCCGAAGCCCGCGACACGGAAAGCCGCACCCAGATCGCCGATCTCGGCCGGCGGCTCAACCTGGCCCTGGCGCAACGGGTGCAGGACCTGTCCCGCTATCGCTCCGACTTTTTCGGGCGGCTGCGGCAAATTCTCGAAACCCGCGCCGATGTGCGCGTCGTGGGCGACCGCTTCGTCTTCCAGTCCGAAGTGCTGTTCGATCCCGGCCAGGCCGATATCGCCAGCGCCGGCCTGCCCGAGCTCGACGCCCTGGCCGACGCCATTCTCCAGCTCGAGCAGGAAATCCCGCCCGACATCAATTGGGTGCTGCGCATTGACGGCCATACCGACAGCCGGCCCATCTCCAATGCGCGTTTCCCCTCGAACTGGGAATTGTCCGCCGCCCGGGCCATTTCGGTGGCGCAATATCTGGTGCTCAAGGGCGTGCCCCCGGCCCGGCTCGTCGCCGCCGGCTTCGGCGAATTCGCCCCCCTCGATCCGGCCGAGAACGACGAAGCCTATCGTCGCAATCGCCGCATCGAGTTCAAGCTGACCGAGGGGTGATTTCCGGCTCGCCGCCGGCGAAACAAAGCGCTCCAGTGGAACGATTTGGCGAAATCACGCCCGGAGCCATGCGGCACCATCGTGAACGCCCTCGGGTCAAGCCCGAGGGTGACGCGCTTTGGTGGATTCATCCCCTTTAACCTTAACGCCCAGGCGCTCTCCCGCTGTGGCCGAAGGGCAACATCACAAAAAAGCCCCGATTCCTGCCACATCCGCGCCCCAATAGGCAAAGATTAACCACGTTGGCACACCGGCTTTTAAGATTAAGCGCGGTAAATGCTGCGCTTAAGATTGTAGCTTTCAGGAGCCTCACGTGGTCATCCCCGCACCCATCAACAATGTTCTGCGCGCCGCCGCGATGATGCTGTTCGTCATCGTGCTTGCCGCTTGTTCCCGCAGCGCCACCGATAATGTCGGTCTGACCGGCGTCGGCAATACCGGCGCCGGCGCGCCGGGCAGCCAGCAGGAATTCATCGTCACCGTCGGCGATCGCGTCTTTTTCACCACCGATTCCAGCTCGCTGACCAGCGAAGCCATGGCCACGCTGGACAAGCAGGCCCAATGGCTCAACCAATATGCCAATTACCGCGTGATGATCGAAGGCCATGCCGACGAACGCGGCACCCGCGAATATAATATCGCGCTCGGCGCCCGCCGGTCCTCGGTGGTGGTCAATTATCTGGTCAGCCGCGGCGTCAATGCCCAGCGCATCACCAGCCAGTCCTTCGGCAAGGAACGCCCGGTCGCCATCTGCAACGACATTTCCTGCTGGAGCCAGAACCGCCGCGCGGTCACCGTGGTCCAGTAAGAGACACGGCTTTTCATCAAAGCCGACCTGATCCAGTGCAAACTGGAGGCAAGAGCGCCCGGAGCCCCTAAAAAGGCCCGGGTGCTTTCTTTTTACCAAAATTGCCCTTTATCGGCACCGGGAAAGAACCCATCTTGGCTGGCAGCAACATTGGAGACCAGGCTTGACCTTAGGACGAATTTCAAAATGGAGCGGCGTGGCGCTATGCGCTCTCGGCCTTGGCCTGGCGGCCAATGGCGTCCAGGCGCAGACCCTGCCGCCGCAACGCATGCTCGTCGCCCAGGCCGACAGCGCCCAGGTCATGGTGCGCATCCAGCAGATGGAGGAGCAGATCCGCCTGCTCAATGGCCAGATCGAGGGACTGACCTTCCAGCTCACCCAATTGCAGGAAATCCTCAACCGCTTCCAGGAAGACAGCGAATTCCGCTTCGAGCAGCTGGAAGGCGGTGCGCCGGGAAAAACTGAGGCGGCAACCCCACCAGGCGGCGCGACGCAGCCTGAGGCGTTGCCGCAGGACCCTGCCCCATCCACCGACGAAACCGTTTCCCCCACCATCATCCCCGAGCAGGGGGTGCGGCCACTGCCGGGCGAGCAGGAATTCGATCCTTCCTTCGACGACGGCTCCATCGGCGAATCGTCCGATCCGCTGGTGGGCACCGGCCAGGCGGGAGGCATCGACCTCATCACCGGCCAGCCGCTCAATCTCAGCTATGATCCCCGCGCCGAGGCCAGCGGCAATCCCGACGCCGATGCGCAGTTCCGGGCCGGCTATGAAGCGCTGATCAACGGCGATTACGATTTCGCCGAGCAGCAATTCGGCCAGTTCCTGGAACTCTATCCGGACAATCCCCAGGCGGCCGACGCCGCCAATTGGCTGGGCGAGGCGCTGATGGCCCGCTCGGCCTATGCCGAAGCGGCGGACGTGCTGGTGGAAGCCTATCAGAAGAATGCCGACCATCCGCGGGCGCCGGACCTGCTGCTCAAGCTGGGCATGTCGCTTTCCGGCGTGGGCGAGCGCGAAACCGCCTGCCGCACCTTCGCCGAGATCGAGCGGCGCTATACCGACACCATTCCGGCCTTCCAGACCCGGCTGGCCGAGGAGAAGACCCGGGCCGAATGTCCGCCGGCCTGACCGCCGGCCTGCGCGATCCGGCGATGCTGGCGCGTCTTTTCGCGCCGGCTGCCGCCGAGCCGGCCATCGGCCTTGCCGTTTCCGGCGGGCCGGACAGTCTGGCGCTGATGCTCCTGGCCCGGAACTGGGCCGCCGGCCTGGCCAATGCTCCCAGGCTCTTCGTTTATAGCCTCGACCATGGATTGCGCCGCGAAGCGGCGGACGAAATGGCCATGGTGCTCAACATCGCGGCCCAAGCAGGCCTGCCGGCGCGCGGACTGGCCTGGACCGGCCCAAAGCCGGAAACCGGCCTGCAGGAGGCGGCGCGCCAGGCGCGCTACCGGCTGATCGGCGAGGCCATGCGCGCCGATGGCGCCACCCTGTTGCTCACCGCCCATCACCGCGCCGACCAGGCCGAAACCGTGCTGATGCGGCTGGCTCATGGCAGCGGCATCGAGGGGCTCAAGGCCATGACGCCGCTGGCCCATGTCGAAGGCCTGCGCATCTTCCGCCCCCTGCTCGATATCGAGCCGGCCATTCTCGCCGCTTTGGTGGACGAGGCCGGCCTGGTGGCCGCCCGGGATCCCTCCAACGACGATACCAGCTATGAGCGCGTCCGCTGGCGCCAGCTATTGCCGGCCCTGGCCGAGGAAGGGCTGGACAGCGCCGTCCTGTCGCGCTTCGCCACCCGGATGGCGGAGGCCGACGCGGCCTTGACCGAGATGGCCGGGCCGGTCTTTGCCGAATTGGTCGGGTTTGACGGTTTCGGCGCCGCCACCCTGCCCTTGGCCGCCCTGCAAAGCCTCAGCCCCGCGATCGGCAGGCGGGTTCTGGGCCGGGTACTCAAGATTGTCGGCGGCCGCCAGAAACCGCGGGCCCTTGGCCAGGTGGAACGGCTTTACGACCAGATCGCCGACCACGGATTGCCCCGCGCCGTCACGCTGCTGGGCGCCGTGGTCCGGCTCCGGGGCGACAGGCTGGCCATCGCGCGCGAACCGGGCCGGGCCCTGCCCGAAGACCGGGAACTGCCGCCGGACGGCGAACTGGTCTGGGACCGGCGCTTCCGCATCGCCAATCGGTCCGGCACTATCGGCCTCGTCGCCGGCGCCACCGATGCCATGCCGCGCCACCAGCTCGAAAGCCTGTTGGGCGTCAAGGTCGCCAGTCCCACCGAAGCCATCCGCACCGCCCCGCTGGTGCGCGACGCCGATGGAAACCTCCTGGCGCTGGGCAATTGGTCGTTCGATGAGCGGGTGCGTATGGAATTTCTGATTGACTGACATTTCATGTGCGCAACATGGCGTGAGAAACGCCATGAGGCCTATCGGGGCTGTGCAAGAAATTTATCCGCATTGCCGATTTAAACCCCCGGCAAAATCGAATAGACCCTTTCCCCGACCGTCCTGAGGAGCCCCTGAGCCATGTCCAACGATAATCCGTCCACCGACCGGTTCAGCCACGATGCGGGCATCCTGGCCCAGGCCCTGCCCTATATGCAGCGCTATGAGGGCAAGACCGTCGTGGTGAAATATGGCGGCCATGCCATGGGCGATCCCGCGCTGGGCCAGGCTTTCGCCCGCGATATCGCCCTGCTCAAGCAATCCAAGGTCAATCCCATCGTCGTACATGGCGGCGGTCCGCAGATCGCGTCCATGCTCAAGAATCTGGGCATCGAATCCAAGTTCGAGGGCGGCCTGCGCGTCACCGACGCCCGCACCATGGAAGTGGTCGAGATGGTCCTGGCCGGCTCGATCAACAAGGAAATCGTCGCCCTGATCAATGCCGAAGGCGAATGGGCCATCGGGCTATGCGGCAAGGACGGCAATATGGTCTTCGCCAAAAAGGCGGAAAAGACCGTCAAGGACCCCGGCTCCAATATCGAACGCGTGCTCGATCTGGGCTTTGTCGGCGAGCCGGTGGAGGTGGATCGGACCTTGCTCGATCTGCTGGCGCGCTCGGAAATGATCCCGGTCATCGCCCCGGTGGCGCCGGGCCATGACGGCAATACCTATAATATCAACGCCGATACCTTTGCCGGCGCCATTGCCGGCTCGCTGGGCGCCAAGCGCCTCCTGTTCCTCACCGACGTGCCCGGTGTGCTCGACCGGCAAGGCAAACTGATGCCGGAGCTGACGGTGCGCGAAGCCAAGGCGCTGATCGCCGACGGCACCATTTCCGGCGGCATGATCCCCAAGGTCGAAACCTGCCTCGAAGCGCTGGACAATGGCGTAGAGGGGGTGGTGATCCTCAATGGCAAGACGCCGCATGTCGTGCTGGTGGAATTGTTCACCGAGCACGGCGCCGGCACGCTGATCGTGCGCTGAATGGAACGCCGCGCCCCCCGGCCCGGTTGTCACCGCGGACGTCACGGCCAGCCGCGGAGCGAATAGCCTCTTGGGACCAGAGTTCTTCATCTTCGCAGCCGTGGGCTTCTTCGCCCAGATCGTCGACGGGGCGCTGGGCATGGCCTATGGCGTGGTCTCTTCCACCATGCTGCTGGCCTTCGGCGTGCCGCCCGCCGCCGCCTCGGCGAGCGTCCATGCCGCCGAAATGTTCACCACGGCCGCCTCGGCCACCAGCCATGTCAGCCACCGCAATGTGAACTGGCGGCTGTTCTGGCGCCTGGCGCCAGCGGGCATTCTGGGCGGCATTCTGGGAACCTATGTGCTGACCGCCATCGACGGCGCGGTCCTGCGCCCCTTCGTCACCATCTATCTCGGCCTGCTCGGCATCTATATCCTCTTCCGCGCCTTCCGCATTCGCGGCGCCTATAAAGACCCCAGAACCCGCATCGTGCTGCCGCTGGGCGTGGCCGGCGGTTTTGTCGACGCGGCGGGCGGCGGCGGCTGGGGGCCTATCGTCACCTCCAGCCTGATCGGCTCCGGCGGCGCGCCGCGTTATGTCGTGGGCACGGTCAATACGGTGGAATTCTTCGTCACCACCGCCGTCTCCATCGCCTTCGTCACCGCGCTCCTGACCGGCCATTGGGAAGAGGCCGATGGCATAGAGCGCCATATCTGGTCGGTGGCCGGCCTGGTCGTGGGCGGCGTCCTGGCAGCGCCGCTGGCCGGCTTCGTCGTGCGCATGATCCCGGCCCAGCGGCTGATGATGCTGGTCGGCGGTCTCGTCATGGCCCTGGCCTGTTTCCAGACCTGGCAATTGCTGAGCTGAAGCGCCGACGCTGTTGACTTTTCGCCCCTGCGGGCGTCCATCACCGGCAGTTTCCGGAGCCCGCCATGACCGATTATATCCGCAAGATCCTGACCTCCTCGGTCTATGAAGTGGCCGAGCAGACCCCGCTCGAGCCCATGGAACTGCTCTCCGAACGGCTCGGACGCGATATTCTGGTCAAGCGCGAGGATTTGCAGCCGGTCTTCTCCTTCAAGATTCGCGGCGCCCATAACCGCATCGTGCATCTGAGCGCCGGCGAGCGCGCCCGCGGCGTCATCTGCGCCTCGGCCGGCAACCACGCCCAGGGCGTGGCGCTGTCGGCGACCCGGCTGGGCATCCGCTCCGTCATCGTCATGCCCACGACCACCCCGCTCATCAAGGTCAATGCGGTCAAGCGCCTGGGCGGCGAGGTGGTGCTGTTCGGCGACGGTTTCGACGCGGCCCGCGCCCATGCGGCTGGGCTGGCCGAACGGCACGGCTATGTCTTCGTCCATCCCTTCGACGATCCCGATGTCATTGCCGGCCAGGGCACGGTGGGGCTCGAACTGATGCGTCAGCATCCCGAGCCCATCGGCGCCATCTATGTGCCCATAGGCGGCGGCGGGCTCGCCGCCGGCATTGCCAGCTTCGTCAAATTCCTGCGCCCCGACATCCGCGTCATCGGCGTCGAACCGGAGGAAGCGGCCAGCATGAAGGCCGCCATCGCCGCCGGTAGACCGGTGCCGCTCGACCAGGTGGGCCTGTTCGCCGATGGCGTGGCGGTGCGCCAGGTCGGCGAGGAAACCTTCCGCCTCTGCCGCGACCTGCTCGACGACATCGTCACCGTCAGCACCGACGAGATCTGCGCCGCCATCAAGGATATTTTCGACGATCACCGCGCCATTACCGAGCCGGCTGGGGCGCTGGCCCTGGCCGGCCTGCGGCGCGACGTCGAGAACGGTACCGCGCCCCAGGGCGCGCTCATCGCCATCAATTCGGGCGCCAATGTCAATTTCGATCGCCTGCGCCATGTCGCCGAACGCGCCGAGATCGGCGAGCGGGCCGAGGCGCTGCTGGCCGTGACCATCCCGGAACGGCCCGGCTCCTATCGCGCCTTCATCCGCCTGATCGGCCAGCGCGCCATCACCGAATTCAATTATCGCTTCGCCCCCGGCGCCAGCGCCAATATCTTTGTCGGGGTCAAGCTCTCGGGCGGCGATGCGGAAAAACGCGAGATCATCGCGCTGCTCGAAGCCCATGGCCTGGGCGTTACCGACATGACCGACAACGAGGTCGCCAAGCTCCATGTGCGCTATATGGTGGGCGGCCGGGTCGCCGGCCTCGCCGACGAAAGAGTGTTCCGTTTCCAGTTCCCGGAGCGGCCGGGAGCGCTGCTGAAATTCCTCGAAGGGCTCAACGATTCCTGGAACATCTCCCTGTTTCACTACCGCAATCACGGCGCCGATTACGGGCGGGTGCTGGTGGGCATCCAGGTATCCGAAGACACCCGCGCCGACCTGCTGGCCCATATCGACGCCATCGGCTTCCCCTATTGGGACGAAACCGAAAATCCGGCCTATCGGCAATTCCTCGATCTGGGCGACGCATTTTAGCCCCATGTCCTTGCAATTGGCGGGACAAGCGGCAATTTTCAAATGACGGCGCCGGGGCGCAACTGCCCCGATTTTCAATATTGAGGGAATGGACGATGAAGACGATGCAGACAAAGGGCCTCATGCTGGCCACCGGCCTGGCCACGCTGGCGATGATGCAGCCCGCCATGGCGCTGGACGCCGACGCCTTCATCGATCGCATCGAGACGGTCTATCAGGCCAATGGCTACGAATTCAGCTTCGGCCCGGCCAGCGTCCAGGGCAGCGATGTCATTGTCGAGGGCGTCCGGATCGGCATTGCCGGCGTCGACGAAGAACCCACCCAGTTCGATATCACGCTGACCTTTACCGGCGTCGAGGAATACGAGGACGGCAGCTTCACCGCCCGGGAATTGCGCATTCCCGACATCGACACCGAATTCGCCAGCGATCCGGTCGGGCATGTCAGCCTTACCGGCATGGTGGCGCAGGATATCTGGCTGCCGCCCGAGGGCGATACCAGCGCGGAATCGCTGATGCAGACCGTTGCCCGGGTCGCGACCGGTCCATTGGTCGTCAGCCGCGACGGCGCCGAGATCATCAGGATCGAAAGCATGGAAATGCTCTCGGACTTTTCCTACGCCGCCGACGAATCCCTCGAAAGCGTCCGCTCGGATGTCTCGATCGCCAATATCTGGGCCGATCTGTCCATTATAGGCGAGGACGAACCCGAGACCGCCGCTATCATCGAGGCGCTGGGCCTCGACACGGTCAGCGGCAACATCACCCAGTCGATGAGCTGGACCATGGAGGACGGACATCTGGCGATCGAGCAGCTTCTGCTCGATTTCGCCGATATCGGCGCGTTGGATTTCACCTTCGAGATCACCGGCTTCACCATGGACGTGCTCGACAAGGTCTATGCCATGCAGGCGCTGGATCTCGAATCGACCAGCGAGGAAGCCCAGGCCCGGCAGATGATGACCGGCATGGAAATCGCCCAGGCCCTGAGCATTGTCAGCGCCTCGGTCCGCTATGACGATGCCGGGCTGGCCGGCAATCTCCTCGACATGTTCGCGGCCCAGTCCGGTGTCGGCCGCGCCCAGTTCGTCGAAGTCATCAAGCCCATGGTTCCCGCCATGATCGGCCAGGCCGGCGTGCCCGCCCTGACCGAACTGGTCGTTCCCCAGGTGAATGCCTTCCTCGACGATCCGCAGAGCTTCGAGATCGCCGTGGCGCCGCCCAGCCCCACCAGCTTCCTGGTCCTGGCCGCCGCGGCCGCCAATCCGGCCGGCCTGATCACGGCCCTGGGGCTGACGGTCGCGGCCAACCAGTAACGTGTTTTTGCGGGAGCCGGCCACCGGCTCCCGCATCGCCTCTGATGAAGCGTTTATCTTTTTGTGGCATCATGCCGCCATGTCCATGTTTTCCAGCTTCAGCCATGTCACCGAATGGGTGTTCGATCTCGACAACACCCTCTATCCCCGCCAATGCAATCTGTTCGCGCAGATCGATATCCGCATCACCCATTATGTGATGGATATCACCCGGCTGGATTTCGCCGCCGCCCGCATCCTGCAGAAGAATTATTACCGCGATTTCGGCACCACGCTGAACGGGCTGATGCAGCAGCACAGCATCGATCCCAACCATTTCCTCAACAATGTCCACGCCATCGACTATTCCCCGGTCGATCCGCATCCCGAACTGGTCGATGCCATCCGCGCCCTGCCCGGCCGGAAATTCATCCTCACCAATGGCGATACCGGCCATGCCCGCTCGGTGCTGTCGCGCCTGGGCGGCACCGACCTTTTCGAAGACGTCCACGATATCCGCGCCATGACCTTCGTGCCCAAGCCGCACCGCGCGGCCTATGACGGCTTCTTCGCCCGCCACGGCATCGACCCGACCCGCGCCATCATGTTCGACGATCTGGAGAAGAACCTCGTCGTGCCGCACGAAATGGGCATGGCCACGGTTCAGGTGGTAGCCGGCGACGATTTTGTTCATGAACAGATCGATGCCTGGGAGATGGACCGGGCCGATGGCCCGCATGTGCATCACGTCACCGCCGATCTGGCCGGTTTTCTGCGCAATCTGCGTTAGGCCCTATTTCCGCCGCGCCGGCCGCGCGCTACATATTGCGCCATGACCGACCTGCCCGGACGCCGTCCGCCCCCGCTTCCCGACGAAAATCCCACTCTTCGGCAACGCCTCGAAAACCTGGCTCATCTGGGCCGCCTGGTCGCCCAGATCTGGCGCACCAGCCGCTGGCTGACCCTGGCCAGTATCGGCTTGCGCCTGATCGCGGCGCTGCAACCGGTGGCGGTGCTGTTTACGGCCAAGCTCATCGTCGACGAAGTGGTGCGGCTGAGCGGCACCACCCCGCCCGGACCCGGCATCATGGATTGGTGGGAGACCGGATTGCTCAATCCGGTGCTCGGCTTCCTGCTGCTGGAATTTGCGCTGGTCCTGGCCAATGACATAATCGCGCGGGCCACCGGCCTCGTCGATTCCATCCTCTCCGAGCTCCATGCCAACCAGGTCAGCATCGAACTCATGGCCCATGCGGCCCGGCTCGACCTGCAACATTTCGAAAGCGCCGAATATCAGGACCGCCTCGAGCGGGCGCGGCGCCAGGCCGCCGGGCGCAATGCGCTATTGAGCCAGATGTTCGGCCAGGCCCAGGATATTCTCACCGTCCTGACCCTGGCGGCGGGCCTGTTCATCTATGCGCCCTGGCTGATCCTGCTGCTGCCGCTGAGCTTCATCCCCTCCATCTGGGGCGAGACCCGCTTCAACACCCTGGCCTATATGGTAAGCCGCTGGCGCACGCCGGAACGGCGCGAGATCGAATATCTGCGCCATATCGGGGCCAGCGCCGAAACCGCCAAGGAGGTCAAGCTGTTCGGCCTGGGCGATTATCTCATCGCCCGCTTCCGCACCCTCGCCCATCAGATTTTCCTCGAAAACCGCCGCATCGCCCTGCTGCGCGCCGGCTGGGGCGCCCTGTTCACCGGCGTTGCCAGCCTGGCCTATTACGCCGCCTATGGCTTCATCGTCTGGCGCACCATTGCCGGCGAATTCACCCTGGGGGATTTGACATTCCTGTCCGGCTCGTTCCTCCGGCTCAATGGCCTGTTCCAGAAAATCCTTCTCGGCTTCACCCAGATCGCCGGGCAATCGATGTATCTGGACGATCTTTTCTCCTTCTTCGAGATCGAGCCGACCGTGCTGCCGCCGGCCGAGCCAAAGCCCTTTCCGGTGCCGATCGCCAAGGGGATCTGTTTTGAAAATGTCGGCTTCCGCTATCCCGAAACCGACAATTGGGTGGTGCGCAACCTCTCCTTCACCCTGCCCGCCGGAGAGACATTGGCGCTGGTGGGCGAGAACGGCGCCGGCAAGACCACCATCGCCAAGCTGCTGACCCGCCTCTACGATCCCAGCGAAGGCCGCATCAGCATCGATGGTGTGGATGTCAGGGACATGGACCCCAAGGACATCCATGCCCATGTCGGCGTCATCTTCCAGGATTTCATCCGCTACAGCTTCACCGCCCGCGACAATATCGGCGTCGGCCGCATCGAGGCGCGCGAGGACCAGGCCCGCATCGACCAGGCCGCCGAACAGAGCCTGGCCGATAGCGTCATCGCCAAGCTGCCCCAGGGCTATGACCAGCAATTGGGCCGCCTGTTCAAGCAGGGGCGCGACCTTTCCGGCGGCGAATGGCAGAAGGTCGCCATTGCCCGCGCCTATATGCGCGACGCCGAACTCATCATTCTCGATGAGCCCACCGCCGCCCTCGACGCCAAGGCCGAGGCCGAGGTCTTCGCCCGTTTCAAGGGCCTGGCCCAGGGCAAGACGGCAGTGATCATCTCGCATCGCTTCTCGACAGTGCGCATGGCCGACCGCATCCTAGTGCTCGACAATGGCGCCATTCTCGAATCCGGCACCCATGAGGAACTCGTCAAGCGCCAGGGCCGCTATGCAGAATTGTTCGAATTGCAGGCCGCCGGCTATCGCTGAGCCTATCTGGCCAAGTCCGGCAAAGCGCCTTACCTAGAGATGTAGCAAGCCCAGAAGGACGCCGTCCTTGCCCCTGCCCGAAGAAAACTACATCACGGTCATCGCCGAGACCTATCGCTTGCTCGGCGACCCCACCAGGCTCAAGGTCCTGCTGACCTGCCTCGAAGGCCCCATCGCCGTCGGCGACATCGCCAAGGCCACCGGCGCCAGCCAATCGCTGGTCAGCCACCACCTCCGCCTGCTCCGCGCCGCCCGCCTCGTCCGCGGCACCAGGCGCAACAAACAGGTCTTCTACGAAGCCGCCGACGACCACATCGCCAATATGCTCACCGACATGCTCGACCATGCGATGGAAGAGCATGATGGGGGCGAGGACGACGAGGCGTAGATAAGGGTGAGCATCGGATCAGGGCCATTGATGGGCTCAGATGGCGAACGGGCATAACTTCATTCCGGACCAGCGGAAATCACAGGGTGACAGCCGAACGGGGCGGCTCCATCGCCTCCCTCCCCTTTAAGGGAGGGATTGAGGGTGGGGGTGTCGGAGCCAGGGCGAGGCTGCCGGTTGTGTAGGAACCGCAGCACCCCCACCCCGGCCCTCCCCTCAAGGGGGAGGGGGCGAAGGAACCGCAGGACCTTTCATGAGCACCAGCAAGCAGCCGCGTTCGTCTTGCGGAGGGGTTCCGATCCTGCCGCGCTGTTGCTCTCGGCAAGGCTCCACATTCATCCTTGACTTTATCATATGAACGAGTATTCATATATGCATCTAAGAAAGATGCCATGATGTCCGCGCCTGACCCCCACCATCATCACCAGCATTCCGGCCATGCTCATGACCACGATCATGCCGGCCATAGCCATGCGCCCAAGGTCAGCGCCGGCAATGAGCGCGCTGTGCTGATCGGCCTGCTGCTGACCGGCAGCTTCATGCTCGTCGAATTAATCGGCGGCGTTCTCTCCGGCTCGCTGGCCCTGATCGCCGATGCCGGCCATATGCTCACCGATACCGTGGCCCTGTTCCTCGCCTGGCTGGGTTTCCGGCTCGGCCGTCGCCCCGCCGATGCGCGCCGCAGTTTCGGCTATTCGCGTCTCGAAGTACTGGCCGGGCTGATCAATGCCATTACCCTCTTCGCGCTGGTCGCCTGGATCGCCTATGAGGCCGTGCAGCGCTTCCTGGAGCCGCAGGAGGTTCTGGCCGGCCCTATGCTCGTGGTCGCCGTCCTGGGCCTGCTGATCAACCTGCTGGTGTTCCGCATCCTCTCCACCGCCGATGCCGACCATGTGAACATCAAGGGCGCGCTGCTGCATGTGCTGGGCGACCTGCTCGGCTCGGTCGGCGCCATCGCCGCCGCCATCATCATCTGGCTGACCGGCTGGATGCCCATCGACCCGATCCTGTCGGTTCTGGTCAGCCTCTTGATCCTGCGCAGCGCCTGGGCTCTGCTGATGCGCACCTTCAACATCTTGATGGAAGGCGCTCCCGACGGCTTCGATCCGGCGCAATTGCAGCAGGAATTGCTGGCCAATATTCCCGGTCTCGCCGGCGTCGGGCACCTGCATGTCTGGTCGCTGTCATCGGGCCAGACCATGGCGACGCTGGAAATTCAACTGGCGCCGAGAGCCGATCCGGCCAAGCTAACCGCCGCCGTGCGCGACGCCCTATGGCGGGAACACGGCGTCAACCACGCCACTATCGAAATCGATTGGAGCGGTGAGGGCGCCGCCTGCCCGGCGCAGTCTCCCGGCGGCTCGGCCTGATCGGCCGCTCTGGCAGCACGGCTATGATTCTGCCGCATAATGCGCCGCGGCCATTCCCGCCGCTCGTCCGGTAGCGAGGCACGCCGTCAGCAGATAGCCGCCGGTCGGCGCCTCCCAATCCAGCATCTCGCCGGCGACGAACAGGCCCGGTGCCGATTTCAGCATGAACTGCTCGTCCACCCCATCCCAGGCGACGCCCCCGGCCACCGAGATCGCCTCGGCGATCGGCCGCGCGCGCTTGACCGGGAGCTTGAGCGACTTGATCCGCTGCGCCAGCACCGGCGCGGCGAGGCCGGCTATGTCGGGCACCAATTCACGCAGCAGGCCCAGCTTGACGCCATCGAGCCCGGCCCCCTTGCGCAGCCTGTTGGCAAAGCTGGCCTTAGCCGGCTGGCGCTCGAGATCACGGCACAGCCGGTCGAGGCTCCGCCCCGGAGCCAGATCGAGTTCCAGCGCGGCTGGCTCGCCCCGCTCCAGCGCCTCGCGCAGTGCCGCGGAATGCGCGTAAATCAAGCTCCCCTCGACGCCCCAGGCGGTGACCACGAATTCACCCGGCATTCCTCCCAGCGCGCTCCGGGCGGTCACGGCCTTGACCGGTGCGCCGGCGAATCTTTCGACAAAGACCGGGCTCCAATCGGTTTCGAAGCCATTATTGGCCGGCCGGAACGGCGCCACGCTCACGCCTTTCCCTTCAAGAAATGGCAGCCAGGCGCCATCCGAACCCAGTTTCGGCCAGCTCGCCCCGCCCAATGCCAGCACCACGGCGTCGAAGGTTTCGGCCGGCCGGCCATTCGGCGTGTCGAACAGCAGGCGATCGCCCTCGAACCCGACCCAGCGATGCCGCGTGCGGATTTCGACACCCAGTTCAGCCAAGCGGCCGAGCCAGGCCCGCAGCAGCGGCGACGCCTTCATCGCCCTGGGAAAGACCCGGCCCGAGGACCCGACGAAGATCTCCACCCCGAGCCCGGCGCACCATTCGCGCACCGCCGCGCTGCCGAAATGGTCCAGCGCGGATTTGAGCCGCAGGCGCCCTGCCCCATAGCGGCCGAGCAGCGCCTCATGGTCCTCGGCATGCGTAATGTTGAGCCCGGACTTACCCGCCATGAGCAGCTTGCGGCCGACGCTGGGCATCGCCTCGAACAGGGTCACGCCCGCGCCCTTCCGAGCCGCGGCTTCCGCCGCCATAAGCCCCGCCGGCCCACCACCCACAATGCCGATCCGTCCTGCGCCCATATCCGGCTTTCATCTGTCCAGTTCGGCCCCGCCATAGCATGACCTTAGGCAAAGATCGCCATTCGCGGCGATTTCGCCCGTTAAGTTTCGCCTAAGAGCTTCTTGGCTATCATTCCCCCGATAGGAGATGGGGGATCTCTGCGCATGCGCCTTCTGGTCGTCGACGATAGCCGATCGAGCCTGGCCCTGATCGGCTCCATCGTCCAGGAGACGTTGGGGGACAAGCCGGAGCTTTGTCTCAGTCCGCTCGCGGCGCTGGAAAAATGCGGCACCGAACAGTTCGACCTCGTCATCGTCGACCATATCATGCCGGAAATGGACGGGGTCGCCTTCACCGGGGCCCTGCGCTCGCGTCCCGCCTATCGCACTGTGCCGGTGATCATGGTCACCTCCGACATGGACAAAGATCTTCGCATCGGCGCCATCAAGGCCGGCGCCACCGATTTCCTGCATAAGCCTTTCGACCGCATCGAATTACAGGCCCGGGTTTCCAACCTGCTGGCTCTGCGTCAGGCGCAGGTGGAACTGGCCGACCGCGCCCAATGGCTGACCCGCGAAGTCGAGCGCGCCACCGCCCATCTGCTGGCCCGCGAGGAGGAGATCATCTACCGCCTGGCCCGGGCCATCGAATATCGCGATGGCGATACCGGCGAACATGTTTCCCGCGTGGCCCAGATCAGCCAGATTATCGCCGAGGGCATCGGCCTGCCGCCCGATCGCTGCCGCATGATCTATCTGGCCGCCCCCCTGCACGATATCGGCAAGATCGGCATTGCCGACGCCATCCTCTCCAAGCCCGGCAAGCTGACGCCCGAGGAAATGACCATCATGCGCGAACATGTGAGCATCGGGGCACGTATTCTCGAACGCGGCGATTCCGACCTGATCCGCACCGCGGAGCTGATCGCCCAGAGCCATCACGAGAAATGGGACGGCACCGGTTATCCCGACCGCTTGGCCGGCACCGACATTCCGGTCGAGGCGCGCATCGTGGCCCTGGCCGATGTCTTCGATGCCCTGTGTTCAGAGCGGCCCTACAAAGCCGCCTGGCCGATCGAAAAAGCCTATGCTGAAATCGTCCAGTGCGGCGGTAGCCATTTCGATCCGGCCTGCGTCGCCGCCTTCGAGGCCAAATGGGCGGACATCCACACCATCATGCAGGGCGAGCCGCCCCTCAAGGCCGCTGGTCTCTAGACCTGACCAATCGTTCCCGCCTCCGGACCGCCGCGCGGGACGATTGCCGAATGTGTCCTGCTGCCTGATCTTGGCAAGCGAGCCCTGGCATCGCCGGCTCCACCGCTGAATCAAAAATATTACATTTGGTTTTCTTGCGTCTCGATTCTGAATCGACTCGCAGGGCGCCAGAGTCAATTCACCCATGATTCAAGAACAGGGAATGATGTATCATATGTATTTCCAGTTTAACTAATAATACTTGCTATGAAGGTTTTTAAAACATTTCAAGAAGTAACCGTCGGTTAAGTAGTGAGTGCGAATATAGTAACAAGCCGGATGGGAATACGGCGAATGGAACCAGTTCACTGCAACAAAGCGGGTCAGGTACGCGCCAGTCCTATTTTCGGCTACCGATTCCCAGAAGGCACTTACGGTAGAAAGACAGAATGTCGCCCATTACAAGCAGCCAAACCCGGTCAGGCTCATGACCGGGACACCAATCCACACGCACCTATTGTCGGGTGATGCCGGCATCAAGTTCGCGGCGGACGTCGCAGCCGGCCTCGGCGCAGCCCTCAAGAGCCACCAGGCCGTCAGCGTCGACACCCGGTCCCTGACCGCCGCCGATCTCACCACCGTGCAATCGCTGATCGCCGCCCGCGTTTCCGCAGAGGCGCAGGGCCGGACCTTGCTCATGGCCGCGCCGGTGAGCCCGGCGCTGCACGCTGTCCTGAGCGATGCCGGCTTCCTGTCGCCCGCCCAGCCCAACCGGGGATTCTGGGCCATTTCCTCCGATCAGCCTTAAGGACGCAACGGCATGAGCAAGACCATTCTGACCATCGATGATTCCGCTTCCATCCGGCAGATGGTGTCCATGACGCTGATCTCGGCCGGGCTCGACGTCATCGAGGCCGCCAATGGCGCCGAAGGCTATGACAAGGCCATCGCCAATACAGTCCACGCGATCCTGACCGACCTCAACATGCCGGTCCTCAATGGCATCGAGTTCATCAGGAAATACCGGCAGCACCCCGCCAGCAAGGGCGTGCCGATCATCCTTTTGACCACGGAATCCGACGAAGAGCTCAAGCGCCAGGCCAAGGAAGCCGGGGCCACCGGCTGGATCGTCAAACCCTTCAAGCAGGACCAATTGCTGGCCGTCATTAAAAAGGTGACAGGCGCATGAACATCTCAGACCCCACCGAAACCTTCCGGCAGGAAGCCCGCGAACTGCTCGACCAGCTCGAAGCCGGCCTGCTCGATCTGGCGCAGGACCCCGCCAATGACGACCTGATCAATTCGTCCTTCCGGGCGCTGCACACGATCAAGGGCTCGGGCGCCATGTTCGGCTTCACCGCCGTGGCCGAATTCGTCCATGAATTCGAGACCGCCTTCGACCGGGTCCGCAAGGGCCAGAGCCAGGCCGATGCCGCGCTGATCCAGGTGGCGCTCGACGCCAAGGATCATATCCACCTGCTGATCGAGAGCCCCGAAACCCGGGTCGAAGGCGGCGACAGGATTCTCGCCCATCTGCGGAACGTCGTCGAGGGCGGTCCGGCCGAAGCACAGGAAACACCAGCGCAGCGGCGCGTATCTGAACCGCAGGCCCCTGCCCCGGCAAAGGCATCCAGGTTCTGGCGGCTGGTCTTCTATCTCCCCGCCGACGCCTTGATCTATGGAACCAATCCGCTGCTGCTGCTCGATGAATTGGCGGAGATCGGTCCCACCAAGGTGACCGCGCTGACCGACCGCGTACCGGAACTCGGCATCCTCGATCCCGAAGTGCCCCATATCGGCTGGCAGGTCGATATCGAGGCCGACGATCCATCCGGCGCCATCGACGATGTCTTCCTGTTCCTGCGCGACAATATGGAACTGACGCTGACGCCATTGGACAATCCCGACACATCTCCCGCCGAAGCCGCACCGGCTGCCGCCGCGCCGCAGCCTAAGGAGCCGGCGCCGCGCCCACGCCCGAGCGACAAGCCGGATGGCGCCCCGGCCGCGACCTCGCTGCGCGTCCCGGCCGAACGGCTGGACGAGCTCATGGACCGCGTGGGCGAATTGGTGATTGCCCAGGCGCGCCTCAGCCAGATCGCCGCCCTCAGTTCCGACACCGCGCTCAAGACCATCGCCGAGGAACTGGAGCGTTTGTCCTCGGGCCTGCGCGATACCACTATGGGCATTCGCATGGTACCCATCGGTTCGCTATTCGGCCGTTTCCGCCGCCTCGTGCACGACCTTTCCGGCGAGCTCGGCAAGCCGATCGAGTTCATCACCTCCGGCGAGGAAACCGAGCTCGACAAGACCATGATCGAGCGCCTCGCAGATCCATTGGTGCATCTCATCCGCAACGCGGTGGATCATGGCCTCGAAAGCGAGGAAAAGCGGCGGGCCTCCGGCAAGCAGGCCCAGGGCAGCGTCCGTTTGTCGGCGGTGTATTCGGGCGCGGAAGTAACCATTGCGGTCAGCGATGACGGCGCCGGCCTCGACGCCGCCCGCATCCGCGCCAAGGCCGAGGAAAACGGCATCATCGCTGCGGACAGCAAGCTGACCGAACAAGAACTTTATCAACTGATCTTCGCACCGGGCTTTTCCACGGCCAATGAAGTGACCTCGCTTTCGGGCCGCGGCGTCGGCATGGACGTGGTCAAGCGCACCATTGACGGACTGCGCGGCACCATAGAGCTGTCGACAATTCCCGGCCAGGGCACCACGGCGACGCTCCGCCTGCCGCTGACCCTGGCCATCATCGACGGCATGCTGGTGCGCGTCGGCAATGGCCGCTACACCATTCCCTTGGCTGCCGTGGAGGAATGCGTCGAGCTACCCGAAGGCATCGAGGCCCATGCCAAGGGCCGCAACTTCCTCGATATCCGCGGCGCGCTGGTGCCCTATCTGCGGCTGCGCGAGGTCTTCGGCACCACGGCGCCGGCCGAGCAGCACCAGAAGGTGGTGATCGTCTCGTCCGGAGAAGGCCGTGTCGGCCTCGTCGTCGACCAGATCATCGGCAACAACCAGACGGTCATCAAGCAGCTCTCCAAGCTCCACTCGTCGCTCAAATCCTTTTCCGGGGCCACCATTCTCGGCGACGGTTCGGTGGCGCTCATTCTGGACACCGCCCATCTGGCGGCGTCCGGGCAGGCCTATGTCGACCATTCCATCGCCGGGAGGGCAGCATGAGTGCGCCTGATACACCGATGAACGCGCTCACCATTCGCCTCCAGGACGAATTGTTCGCCGTCGAGGCTGGAAAGGTGCGCGAGATTCTCGATCTCGTCCCCATCACCGAAGTGCCCAATGCGCCGCCTTATGTTGGCGGCCTCATCAATGTGCGCGGGCGCGTCGTGCCGCTGGCGGACCTGCGGGTCATGTTCGGCATGGAACGGCCCGAACCGGACGAGGATACCCGCATCGTCGTCATGGAAGTGGACATAGATGGCGAGCCGACCATTGCCGGCATCCTCGCCGACAAGGTGCATGACGTCACCGATATCGAGACCGCGTCCATCGAGGAGGCTCCCAAGGTCGGCATGCGCTGGCGCCCCGAATTCGTCAAGGGCATCGGCAAGCGCAATGGCGGCTTCATCATCATTCCGAACATGGAACGGATTTTCGAAACACAGGGCGGCAGAACCCCGCCCTTGGCAGCATCAGAAGAAAGGCCAGCATCGTGAGACTGACTATCAAGACAAAACTGGCGGCGACATTCGTTGCCGTGGTTGCGCTGTCCGGCGCCAGTATGTTCCTGGCTTTGCAGGGCTTGGGAACGATCAACCAATCCATGGACACGGTGATCAATGGACCGGTCCAGCGCTCGCAGCAGCTCAAGGAAATCCAGGTCGAGCTCACCGCCCTGTCCAACAATATGCGGGCCATGCTGCTCAGCAATGAGGATGCGGAACTGATCACGCGGCAGGCCGCCATGCAGCAGAATTTTGACGAGCTGAACGCTGTCGCGCACGATCTGGCCGGCAGCTTCACCAATGTCGACAATGCCAGCGACATGCAGAGCTTCATCGCTACGCTCGATACCTATTGGGCCACGCTTGGCGATGCCAGGGCCGAGGCCATGAAGAATACCGATACGACGGCTTTCGCCATCACCACTTCGGAAGGCAGCGCCGCGATCACCGCCGTCGAAAACACCATGGGCAAGCTGCTGCCCGCCCTGTCGCAGCGCGTGATGGCCGGCGATGCCTCGGCTTTCCCCGCCTATGAGGCCGCCAGCACCCTCTTCCTCGACGCCAGCGACGTATTCCGCCAGCACCGCAATGTGCTGCTGGCGTCCAGCAACCCGGCCAAGCAGGATGAATGGTTCGGCGACTTCGACGGCGTCTATGACCGCATGCAGCCCAATATCGACCGGCTAGCGCGCCTGGCAGGTCCGTCCGAAGCCGCGCTCGTCTCCGAATTGCGGTCCGATTTCGACGCCATGTTCACGGCGATGGAAAAGGGCAATACCATTGCCATCCAGCGCTCGCAGTTCAACGCCACCGAAATCGTCGACAAGATCGGCGCGCCGCTGCGGGCCGAGGCCGTCGCCACGATCGACCGGATCGTTGCTCGCAACGAACAGACCGTGGCCACCGCCCTCGCCGAGGCCAATACGCTTTATGAACAGAGCCGCCTGTTCCTGATCGCGCTGCTGATCGGCTCGGTCATCATCGCCGCGGTCGCCGCCACCTGGATCGTGGTTTCGATCACCCGGGCCATGAACAGCGCCGTGCGCCTGGCCACCGACGTGTCGAATGGCGATCTCAGCGCCACTGCCGATCTCAAGTCCGACGACGAGGTCGGCGATCTGATCAAGGCCCTCAACGCCATGACCGCCAAGCTGCGCGAAGTGGTCTCCGAGGTGACCGCCGCCACTCATAACGTCACCGCCGGCAGCCAGGAAATGTCGGCTACCGCCGAGCAGTTGAGCCAGGGCGCCACCGAACAGGCATCCTCGACCGAAGAGGCCTCGGCCTCGATGGAGGAAATGGCCGCCACCATCAAGCAATCGGCCGACAATGCCTCCCAGACCGAGAAGATCGCCCGCCAGTCCGCTGCCGACGCCATCGCCTCCGGCGAAGCGGTGAACAATGCCGTCGCCGCCATGCAGACCATCGCCGAAAAGATCATGGTCGTGCAGGAGATTGCCCGCCAGACCGACCTGCTCGCCCTCAACGCCGCGGTGGAAGCCGCCCGCGCCGGCGAACATGGCCGTGGCTTCGCCGTGGTGGCTTCGGAAGTGCGCAAGCTCGCCGAACGCAGCCAGGCGGCGGCGGCCGAAATCTCGACCTTGTCCGGCACCACGGTCAAGGCCGCTCAGTCGGCCGGCGAGATGCTCGGCCAGCTCGTGCCCGACATCCAGCGCACGGCGGAACTGGTGGAGGAAATCTCCGCCGGCAGCCGCGAGCAGAATGCCGGTGCGGCGCAGATCAACACCGCGATCCAGCAGCTCGACAAGGTGACCCAGCAAAACACCTCCGCCGCCGAGGAAATGTCCTCGACCGCCGAGGAACTGGCCAGCCAGGCCGAGCAATTGCAGGCCGCGATCAGCTATTTCCGCATCGAGGCGGGCGCCATGCCGGTGACGGCCAATAGCCCGGCCAGGTCATCCGGCGACCTGAAGCAGGCCATCCTGGCCAAGGCGCCGCATATGCGCCGGTCCGGCCAGGGCAAGATGGCCCAGGGCGGCGGTTTCGACCTCGACCTCGACGGCGATGATCACGACGATCTCGACAGCGAGTTCACCCGCCGCGGCGCCGCCTGATCGACGGTGCTCCGATCCCGGCCGTCCAGAAGGCTGGCCGGGATCAGCCGTCCATCTCGCGCCGAGTAATAGGGAAAACGTCATGGCCGAACGATCGCAATATGTAACCCTGGGCGTCGGCGAGGAAATGTTCGCCGCGCCCGTCAGCCGCGTCCAGGAAATCCTCGACATGCGGCCCATAGCCCGCCTGCCCCGCGCCCCGGAAAACCTGCTCGGCATGATCGACGTGCGCGGGCAGGGCGTACCGGTACTCGATCTGCGCCTGACGCTGGACATGGCCGAGGCCGCGGATACCGAAAACACCCGTATCGTGGTGCTCTCGGTGACGGGCTCGACTGGCGAGGTCATCCTCGGCCTGCGGGCCGACCGGGTCTTCGAGGTCACGGTGCTCGACAGCGACGAACTCGGTCCGCCGCCGGCCATCAAGGCCGGCTGGAGCGGGCATTGCATCGAGGGCATCGGCCGCCGCAATGGCAGATTCGTCACGGTGCTCAATCTCGACCGCTTGCTCGGCGAGGTCGCGGATCTGGCCGGCCAGGCCGCATGATCCACCCGCCTCATCGGCTGGCTAGTCCATGCCCGCCGCTTTTATGAGTATCCGGAGTTCGCCTTGTCCAATCTTGCCCGAGCCCTGCCCGTATCCGCCGACCCCGACCATTTGAGCACCGCCGACTTCCAGCGCATCTCCAGCCTGATCGGGGAGCAGGTGGGCATCCGCCTGCCCCCGACCAAGCGGCTGATGGTGGAGGGCCGGTTGCGCAAGCGCATGCGCGCGCTCGAACTGAACAATCTGCGCGCCTATGGCGACTACCTGTTCCGCCAGAACGGGCTGGACAGCGAACTGCCCTTTCTCATCAACGCCGTCACCACCAACAAGACCGATTTCTTCCGCGAGCCCGAGCATTTCCACCTGATGGAGAAATTGCTGGTGCCCGAATTGCTGACATTGCGCGCCGGCGAGCGCAATCCGCAACTCAAGATCTGGAGCGCCGCCAGTTCGACCGGTGCCGAAGCCTATACCATCGCCATGGTACTGGCCGACATGGCGGCGCAACGCCGCGATTTTCGCTTCGCCATCCTGGGCACCGATGTTTCCACCGAGGTTTTGGCGCAAGGGCGCCGCGCCGTCTATCCGGCCGAGATGATCGCGCCCGTGCCGCAAACCATGCAGTCGCGCTATCTGATGTTCGCCCGCAAAGCCGGCATCCGGCCCGATATCCGCATCGCGCCCGAATTGCGCCGGCTGGTGCGGTTCGGCCGGCTCAACCTCATGTCGGATACCTATCGGGTCGATCGGGACGTCGACATCATTTTCCTGCGCAATGTGCTGATCTATTTCGACAAGCCCGACCAGGCAGCGGTCATTTCCCGCCTGATCGGCCATTTGCGGCCCGGCGGTTACCTCTTGCTTGGACATTCCGAGTCTATGGTGGGGACATCCATCACCATGCGGCAGGTTGCCCCGTCGGTGTTTCAGAAGATCTGAGTCCGTGTTATGAGCGCCAAAAGCGGTAAAATCCGCGTCCTGATCGTCGACGACAGCGCCTCCGTGCGCACGACGCTGAGCGACATCATCTCTGCCGATCCCGACCTCGAGGTCATGGCCACGGCCGCCGACCCCTATGTGGCGGTCGAACGCATCCGCCAGGAAGTGCCCGATGTCATTTTCCTCGACATCGAATTGCCGCGCATGGACGGGCTGACATTCCTGCGCAAAATCATGTCGCAGCGGCCCATTCCCGTGGTCATCTGCTCCAGCCTCGCCCAGTCCGGCTCCGAGACGCTGATGCAGGCGCTGGAAGCCGGCGCGGTCGATGTGGTGGCCAAGCCCCGGGTCGACACCGCCCAGTTCCTGCAGGAATCGCGCATGCGCATCTGTGACGCCGCCAAAGCAGCCGCCCAGGCCAAGATGCGCGGCGTCCAGAAATCCTCGCCCGTCATTCAAGCGCAATCGGACCTAAAGGTCGAAGCCAAGCTGACCGCCGACGCCATCATGCCGCCTTTGTCGGAGGCCCGACGGCACAGCCTCATGAGCCGCCTGCCAGTCAGCGAGTCCCTCGTAGCCATTGGCGCCTCCACCGGCGGCACCGAGGCGTTGCGGGAAGTGCTGGAAGCGCTGCCCGCGGACAGCCCGGCCATTCTCATCGTCCAGCACATGCCCGAGAAATTCACCTCCGCCTTCGCCCGGCGGCTCGACGCCACCTGCGCCATCCGCGTCAAGGAAGCCGAGGATGGCGACCTGGTGCAATCCGGCCTGGCGCTGATCGCGCCGGGCAACCTGCACATGCTGCTGGTGCGCAACGGCACGCGCTATACGGTGCGGATCGCGGATGGTCCGCATGTGTCGCGCCACCGCCCCTCGGTGGACGTGCTGTTCCGCTCCACCGCCCAATCGGCCGGCCGGAACGCCATGGGCATGCTGCTGACCGGCATGGGCGATGACGGCGCCAGGGGCCTGCTGGAAATGCGCCAGATGGGCAGCCCCACCCTCGCCCAGGACGAGGCGAGCAGCGTGGTCTTCGGCATGCCCAAGGAAGCCATTCAACGCGGCGCCGCCAGCCGCGTTCTGCCGCTCAACAAGATGGCCGGAGAAATCGCCGCTTTCGGCCGCAAGGCCAGAACGGGCGCAGGAGACAAAGCATGACCACGCCGCTCGATCCAGCCCGGATCCATCGTCTCGCCGACGACCTCGCCCGCCCGAGGCGGGACATCGAAACCGCCTTCGTCGCAGTGGGTATGCGCCTGACCGAAGGCGCCGCCTTGCTCAATACCCTGAGCAAGCTGTTCGGAGCCCTGCCCGATGCCCTGCAAGGCGCCGAGGTCGAGGAGGCGCTGGCCCATCTTGGCGCCGTGGTTGCGAGAGCCGATGCGCTCTCCGGCACTTTCGGCCAGGAAAAGGCCGATCTGGCGCGGCTGGTCGAAGTTGTCGCGGCCGCCAATTCGCCCATTTCCGATCTACGGCGCGCCGTGAAGATGATGGGCATCGTCTCGATCAACGCCCGGGTCACCGCCGCCAGCATTGTCGGGGACAGCGACGATTTCGACGTCTTCACCACCGATATCGCTACCCTCTCCGACTCGGCCAGCCAGACCATTCAGGAATTCGCCCAGGTCTATCGGCAATTGACCACCGAAGTGGATCGCGCCGCCGCTCAGCGCGCCCGCTTCGAGGCGGCTCATGCCGATACGCTTTCCGGCCTTGCCCAAAGCCTCACGGCCACCATCGAGGCCCTGGACCGCCAACGCGCCGCCGCCGTCGACAGCAGCGCCGAAACCGGCCGCGTCTCACGGCAGATCGTCGGCCGGATCGGTAGCGCCGTGATGTCCTTGCAGGTGGGCGATGCCACCCGGCAACGCCTCGAACATGTCGAAGCCGGCCTGGCGCGCCTCGAAGAGCTCGTTGCCGGCGACACGATCGAGCCGACAGACCGGCCCGGCGCCATCGCTGCGCTGACCATGCTTCAACAAACCCAGCTCACCGACATCGCCGCCGCTTTCGCCCAGGAAGTCGAGCAGGCCGAGCAGGACCTCAACGCCCTGGCCAGCGACGCCGGCACCATCATGGCGCGCAGCCGCGATTTCCACGGCGACGACCGGGGCCAATCCTCGGCCATTGCCAGTCTCAGCGCCCAATTGCGCACCGCCGTCACCATTCTCAAGGACTTCGAGAGCGAACGGGCCAAGCTGGAAATCGTGGCCAATGCGGTGCAGGAAACGGTCCGCGTCCTGCTCGATCATGTCGGTGCCGTGCAGGACATCGAGGCCAATATGCGCCTGGTCAGCCTCAACGCCGCCGTGCGCTGCGCCCAATTGGGGCCGCGCGGCGCTTCGCTGACCGTCATCGCCATGCAATTGCGGGAGCTGACTACGGAAACGGTCGTCGCGGCCGAAGCCGCCATGACCCAACTCGATCAATCCTCGGCCCTTGCCGGCTCCTTCGGCGCCGCCGCCAGCGGCAATGGCGCCGGTCAGATCGGCGAGTTGGAAGAACAGGCCAATCTGGCCCTCGATATCCTCGGTCAGCTCGACCAGCGCATCGCCGCTGCCCTCGCCCGCCTCAATTCCGATGGTCCCAAGGTCATCGGCCTGCTCGATGGGGCGGCGCGCCGCCTGTCCGGCCAGTCCGCTCTGGCCGAAATTCTGGACGATACGGCTCTCGCCATTGCCAGCCTCACGAGCCAGTCCCTGCCCTCGACGCTGTCATCGCCCCTGACCGACATTCTCGGCCAATTGCGCGGCAGCTACACGATGGAAGCCGAGCGCATGATCCACGACCGAATATTCCCTCTCAACGCCGCTCCCGAGCCGCAAGGCGAAACGGAGCTCGACGCCTTCATGTTGTAGGCGCGGGGATGCTGAGACGATAACGCGCCGCTGCCTGTGGCAGCGGCGCGTTGAGATTGCGACAATCCGTCAGGCCGTTCAGCCTTCGCCCATGCCTTCGGCCGGCCGCGGAGCCGTGCCCGAGCGCACCTTGTCCTCGATGCGCTGACCGATATCGCCATCGACATTCTTCCAATATTGGATGGCCCTGCCCAGAACCGGCTCGCGGACGCCGCCAAGCAGGCTGCCCGCCACCGTGTCCACCAGGGCGGCGCGCTGCGCGTCGTCGAACACGTCGCGCACGAGAATGCCCGGCTGGCCGAAATCGTCGTCGTCGCTGCGCAGCGTATAGGCGCTGCGCACCATCTGACCATCGGCCTCCCAGCCTTCCGCCACCGGTCCGGTATCGTCGGCCCATTGGCGGTCATGGCTATTGGGTGCATAGACCGGCGCATTGCCCGAATGATGATAGGCCATATGGCCGTCGAACATATAGGTGTTCACCGGCACTTTCGGCTGGTTGACCGGCAATTGATGGAAATTGGTGCCGATGCGGTTGCGCTGCGCGTCATTATAGGCGAAGGCGCGGCCCAGCAGCATCTTGTCCGGCGACAGCCCGATGCCGGGCACAGTATTGCCGGGCGAGAACGCCGCCTGCTCGATCTGAGCGAAGAAGTTCTCCGGATTGCGGTTCAGCATCATCTTGCCGACCCTGATCAGCGGATAATCGGCATGCGGCCAGGTCTTGGTCAGGTCGAACGGGTTGATCCGATAGGTCTTGGCCTCCTCATAGGGCATGACCTGCACCGACAGGATCCAGCTCGGATGTTCGCCGCGCTCGATGGCGTCGAACAGATCGCGGCGGTGGAAATCGGCATCGGCGCCGGCCATGGTCGAGGCTTCCGCATTGCTGAAGAATTCCATGCCCTGCTCGGTATGGAAGTGATATTTGACCCAGAATTTCTCGCCCTGGTCATTGACCCACATATAGGTGTGCGAGCCATAGCCGTTCATGTGGCGCCAGGTCCGCGGCAGGCCGCGTATGCCCATCAGATAGGTCACCTGATGCGCGCTTTCCGGATTATTGGTCCAGAAATCCCATTGCATGTGATTGTCGCGCAGGCCGGAATCCGGAAGCCGCTTCTGGCTGCGGATGAAGTGGGGAAACTTCATCGGATCGCGCACGAAGAAGATCGGCGTATTATTGCCCACGAGGTCGTAATTGCCCTCGCTGGTATAGAATTTGAGCGAGAAGCCGCGCACGTCGCGCCAGGTATCGGGGCTGCCCATTTCGCCGGCCACGGTGGAGAAGCGCGCCAGCATCTCGGTGGAGGCGCCCTTCTGGAACAGAGCCGCCTTGGTATAGGCCGAGACGTCCTCGGTGGTTTCGAACACGCCGAAAGCGCCGGCGCCCTTGGCATGCGGCTGGCGCTCGGGAACCTTCTCGCGATTGAAATGCGCCATCTGCTCGAGGAAATGCACATCGTGCAGCACGATCGGACCATCGGCACCGATGGTCAGCGAATTCCGGTCGCTCGGGGCCGGAGCGCCGGCACCGGTGGTCGAAGCACCGGAATGAAAGTTTTTGGAATTGCTTTGATCTGACATGAAATCTCCTGACAGGTCTGGATGAGGCAATGGGGCCAGTTTGAGCCTTGGGTCGAACTGGTGGGGAGCGGTTTGGCGACGTGTCTTAGCCACCGTTTCGCGGAAACGCGAATCCGGCAGGACCAATAGCACTCGCCGCCTGAACTTGCGATGACGGCGACTATGATCGGATTATTGCGCGCTCGCGTCAAATGGGGAAAACGAAAGCGGGGCCGCATTTTAGGCGAAGATGACACTCCGACGCAGGCGGCCCTATGCCCTTGCTCCCCGGCCCTTTTCGCGCAAGACTGATCGTGATCGAAGCGGGCGCGGAACCGATTGGCCGCTTTTGCTGAACAAAGAGTTCTAGCCGGATGAACGGCTGAATCCGCCCCCTGCGATCCCAATGATGCGCGAACGCCTGGCGGCCCGCCGATGAAAGATCAGATACGCAATACCCTCGAAACGCTGCTCGGCTGTCGTCACCCGATAATATCGGCGGGAATGGGCGGCGTGGCGCGGTCGGAATTGGTGGCGGCGGTCACCAATGCCGGGGGCTTCGGTTTCCTCGGCATGGTGCGCGAGCCTGTCAGCCTGATAGGCCGGGAAGTCGAGGCGCTGCGCCAGGGAGGGCATCGGCGCTTCGGGGTCAACATCATTCCCGGCGCCACCGACAGCGATCTGCTCGCGCGACAGCTCGACGCCATTATCGACCTTGAGGTGCCGGCAGTCTGCCTGTTCTGGGAGATCGATCGAGCCGTCATCCGCCGCTTGCGCGACGCCGGCATTGTCGTTGTCTATCAGGTCGGCTCGGTTGACGAGGCGCTGATGGCCGAACGGGCGGGGTCGCAGATCATCATCGCCCAGGGACAGGAGGCCGGCGGCCATGTCCGTGGCGCCACGCCACTGCGCCGCCTGCTGCCAGCCATAGTAAAAAAAGTCGACATTCCGGTCCTGGCTGCCGGCGGGCTGGCCAGCGGCGCCGATCTGGTCATTGCCCGAGCCCTGGGGGCGGCGGGCATCGTTCTTGGAACGGCCTTGATCGCCACGACGGAATCCTTTGCCCATTCCTTTCACCAACAGCGATTGCTGGCGGCGACCGCCGCCGACACCCTGCTCACCGACATCTTCCACATAAACTGGCCGCCAGGGGCCATGGTGCGCGTCTTGCGCAGCGCCGTCACCGCGGGCCGGATCGACAATCCGGGAGCTGGCGCCGAGCGGCCGATCGGAGAGGAGGAAGGGCGACCCATTTACCTCTTCAGCACCGATTCCCCGCTGCGCACGATGACCGGCGATTTCGCTTCCATGGCGCTTTATGCGGGCACCGGCGTCGGCAGCATCACCGAAATAAAGCCGGCAGGGACAGTCATAGACGATATTCTGGAGGAGGCGGAAGCGCTCCTGACCCTGCCGGCCTCCCCGGACTCCATCGAACGAGCTTCACCGGTCTGCTATGCCGACGAGGTGAGCAACACTTATATGGGGCTGCTGGAAGAGCCGGCCGCGGCCGCTGAGACAACGGCCTTGGTCCATCTGCTTCGTGCCGGCCTGGCAGCTTCGCTCGCCGGCATGGGCGAGAGCGCTGAGCAGCCGCCTTTCACCAAGAACGGCCTATTCTACGCCCGTTACATATCGATATTGCGTGATTTCATCGATCCGGGCGCCACAATCCCTGATCTCGCCGATAGCGCGCCCCATGCCCTCCCTGCCCTGTTGCGACAGCACCTGCACACCCTGCTGCCGCAACTGGCCGAGGGGCGTCGGCGATCGATATTGCTGGCCCTGGCAGAAGAGCTGCAGGCGGATCCGCAGACTGGATAACAGAGAGGAACAATCGTTGTGTCTGCGCATTGCAGCTCGACACGCGGTACAATACGGATGACAGACCAAGACACAAACAGCGCCACCAAGCGGATGTGGCCAGCAATCTGGCGCGGCATGAAGTGCAAGTGCCCGCGCTGCGGCAAAGCCTGGCTGTTTCACCATTATATCGAGCAGGTGGACCAATGTCCGGCCTGCCACGAACCCCTCGCCTATTACCGGGTCGGCCTCTTCTTGCCGCTGGTGGTCATCACGGTGATCGTCAACATCATCGGGTTTGTGATGTTGGGGATGGAACTCGGCGGCCATAGCAACCCGCTCATTTATCTCTATGTGCTGGTGCCGCTCTCGGTGATAGTGCCGCTTCTTATCTTGCCCAGCGCCAAGGGCGGGCTGATCGGGCTGATGTGGGCCAATGGCTGGAGCGACGAACAGGACCGCTGACCCAGCCGGTCTTGCCCGCTTTCAGGCCTGCCTGCTTGTCGGCCATCAGCACCTCGCTGCCATGATTTACCACGGCCATACCCCGATCCGGGCGTTTGGTCGCACTTGAAGATTCGCCAATCGGCACGACATCGAAAGCAAGGTCCTGGTCTGGGCCTGCCTGCCCAAATCAACACATGAACGCTCGCGGTATAACGCCAGCAAGGAGGATTGTATGTCTGCCCCGAGGCAATGCCGGTCATGCGCAGGAACGTGGCCACGCGCCGCTATCCGCTGCCCATGGTGTCTGGTGACCTCCACTCCGGAGCCACGCCAACCGCTTCCGCCTCCGCCAGGCGGGCAGGCAAGGCAGGCCGATCCCTTACCCGGCTACTGGCTCGCGCCATAATCCGGTAGGACCAAAGGTCTCATGGCCTTTCATGGCAGAATGCCGATAATGCGGCGCGGCGTCTGCCAGAAATGACGGCGCCGCCGGGGCTGGAGCGCTGGCCTGCCTGCGCTCGCCCCACATTTCCCTACCGAGAGAAGCGAATAGAAAAAGGCCCGCCTAGGCGGGCCGTTATTCTATGGCGCTTCGCTGGCGCTTTCGGCTTCCGCGACCAGTTCGGTCAGACGTTCCCTCGCCTTATTCGGCAGTTTTTCCACTGCGGCGCTGTCAAGGTCCTCCATGGGTTCGCCGACCTGCACTAGGCCGACCATGCCCATGGCCAGATGCGGTGTACATTTATAGGCATAGAAACCGGCCTCATCGAAACTGACGGTGATTTCCTGATTGATCTTGCCCTTCCAGGCCTCGGCATTTTCCGGGATCAGTCCTGGAAGCGCTTCCGAATTATGCGTCTTGTCCGTTGGCACGAAGGTAATCGTGTCGCCGGGGGCGATTTTGATAAAGGCCGGCTCGAATTGCATGGTCCGGCCGGTGGAATCCTTGTTCAGCATCTGAACCTGATGATCCTCGGCCATGACCGATGAACTCATGAGCAGGGCCGCCGCGCCAAGAGACGCTGCAAAAAATTCCTTCTTCATAGGGGAACTCCTCGATGTTGGTTCGAGCCTAACGAGGTAGCCTGGGGATGGTTCACCAGGCGCGCGCTTATGGCGCAGCCGCTCCGCCTATGGATAGGACCAGCCCTCATGCTCGACGCGGAAGATGCGCAGCGGACTATTCTGCTTGGTCGTGTCGGCGCGCAGGAAATAGACCGCGCGTTGCCGCTGGCCGAAATTGGTAAAATCCACATTGATGGTGATCATGCCGCGGAACATGGGCTGATCGGGATCGGGCATCGGCTCTCCGATGACGCCATCGAAATCCTGCGCGCCATAGAGCGGATGGGCACCGACATTGCCGGAGGCAAGCCAGGCCACAATATCGTCGGTGAAGTAATTGCGCGCCACCGACGGCTCAAATGCGCTGGGCAGGCCGCCGCTCTCGGACTGGAACTGACGCTCGTAGATTTCGCGCACCAGATCCTGAGCCTGGGCAACCGGATCGATATCGGCGGCTGCGGCGTAAGGATCGCGCTCGGGCTGCGCCGAGGTGGCGTTCGGAGCGATATCGGTCGCTTCGCCTTCAGGCGTTATATAGCGCTGCGCCACCCAGCCGGCCTTGCTCATCGATGCATTGCGCATCAGGCACCAGCGTGGCGGCAGGGCGTCGAGTTGGGCCTGCGTCATCGCGATATAATGAGCCGCCGTGTAGAAGGGGACGCAGGTGATCTGCTGCATGTTGCGCTCATTGGGAGCAAAGGTCTCGATGACCGGATAAGTGGTTCCGGGACCCATGCGCGCGTTGAGAACATCGCCGGCCGATACCCCGGTCACTCGCCAGGCATCCGGTCCATGGCCGTCGATCTCGGCATGAGCCGACGACGTGAGCAGGACGAGAGCGCAGCTGACGATCATCGCCCTTGCCCGGTTCGGCCATTGATTATTGCTCCCCATAATCACTTCACCTCCACAATCGCACGGCCCAGAACGCTGCGGCCACTAACATCAAGATAGCGCACTTCATAACGACCGGGCTCGTCCGGCATTTTCAGCTCCAACGTTTTCTCCGTTGCCACCTTGTGGGCGACGATCCAGCTGAAATCGGCCTGATCGGCGCGGGCCAGCGAAATACGCTGGTCGGCGCTGTCAGCCCCGCCCGTCCAGGAAACGGTAATCGTCCCGCCGGCGCTGGATTGCGCCGGTGCGCTGAGGCCGGCCCCCTCATCCAGCGGCGCGTCCGCTTCCACCACCTCCAGATCCTGGCTGGCCAGCGTGCGCGCGCCTTCACGCAGCACGTAGCGGATTTCATATAGGCCGGGCTCTCCCGGTGCCTTGAGGTCGCCCTGCAATTTGTCCCGGACCCGGATATAGTCGGCATAACTTCCCTGGTCGGCGCCGGCAGGGACAATGGTGATATAGTCTTCCGGATGGATCGACACCGACCAGTTGACCCGCAGGCCGGTGCCCGCGCGCACCATTTCGGGGGCGCTGATGGTCACATCGGCCTCGACCACTTCCACCGGCGTGGAAGCCAGCGTCCGCCCGCCTTCGCGCAGCACATAACGCGCTTCGTAGAGACCGGGCTCGGACGGCGCGGTCAGCCGGTTCTCGGTATCGCCACGTACCCGCTGGTAATTGGTATAAGCGCCCTCATCGGCACCGGCCGGGACGATGGTGACATAATCCTCCGGATGGATGGAGGCGGACCAGGACACCGAAAAGCTCGCGCCGGTCGTCACCTGTTCGGGTGCGGCAATGCCGATCTCAGCCTCGACCACTTCCACCGGCGCGGAAGCCAAGGTGCGCCCGCCTTCGCGCAGCACATAACGCGCTTCGTAGAGACCGGGATCGGCCGGCGCGGTCAGCCGGTTCTCGGTATCGCCGCGCACCCGCTGGTAATTGGTATAAGCGCCCGCGTCGGCACCGGCGGGGACGATGGTGACATAATCCTCCGGATGAACAGAGGCGGACCAGGACACCGAAAAGCTCGCGCCGGTCGTCACCTGTTCGGGTGCGGCAATGCCGATCTCGGCCTCGACCACTTCCACCGGCGCGGAAGCCAAGGTGCGCCCGCCTTCGCGCAGCACATAGCGTACTTCGTAGAGACCGGGATCGGCCGGCGCGGTCAGCCGATTCTCGGTATCGCTGCGCACCCGCTGGTAATTGGTATAAGCGCCCGCGTCGGCACCGGCCGGGACGATGGTGACATAATCCTCCGGATGGATGGAAGCGGACCAGGACACCGAAAAGCTTGCGCCGGTCGTAACACTAGCCGGTGCTGTAAGTTCGATTTCCGCCTCAACCTGCGGCTCCGGCTCTGGCTCCGGCTCGGCTTGCTCCGGCGTGATCGGTTGCAGGTCCATGACATTTTGCACATGGGCCAGCGCATCTTTCAGCTCGCTGGCGTTCTGGGCCGGGACAAAGACGCCGCCGGTATTCTCGGCGATGCAGGCGAGGCTTGCATGGGCATCGTCCTCAAGGTCGAAGCCGACCACATGGGCGGTGAAGTTCACGCCCTGCCGGGCCAATTGCTCGGCCAGCGCGCAGGTATCTGCCTGGCAGGTCTCCACCCCATCCGAAATCAGCACCACCGTGGCGGGATTGTCGCGATAGGAGAGCAGGTCCGCGGCGTGCTGGACCGAGGCGGAAATCGGGGTCTTGCCCTTGGGGCGGATGGCATTGACCATGCCGATGAAACTCGCCCGATCCAGCGGCCCCGGCTCGATCAGGGTTTCGATATCGCGGCAATCGCCTTCCGAACGATGGCCATAGGCAACGAGGCCGAGATTGGTTTCGTCCGACCAGCCGTTCACCAGGTCGGCCATCACCTCGCGGGCGATCTCGATCTTGCTGACGCCATCGATCTGGCCCCACATCGAGCCGGACGCATCATAGACGATCACCACATCGTCGGCCGCCAAAGTCGCCGCGCCGGGCATGATGACCGCCATGGTCGCGACCAGAACTGCCTGAAAAACCTTCATCATCGTCTCCTGTACCGCAAGATGCGTCATGCCGGGCGCAGACCGCCGGTTTCCACCTCGGACGCGCCCGTAGCGCGGGCCTTCAGCTTGCGGAATTTACCCGACATCTGCTCCAGCCGCGCTTCCCATTCCGGGTTGGGGCTCTGGCCTTCGATCGTCTTGAAATAGACCTGCATCAGGCAGGTAATGGCGAAGGGCTCCAGCAGCGCCGCCTTGACGCTCCAGGCGAACAGCAGGGCGAAGACCAGGCCGCCGGCAGCCCACGCGCCGGGCATCAGATAAACCACCAGCGCCGCCGGAGCCAGCATGACCAGGAACACCACAAAGCTCAGCACATAGACGATCACCGCCAGCCAGGCGGCATTCTTGAGCATCACCTTGTAGTTCTGACCGTAGAGCACCAGCGCTTCCTTGGCGGACGTCCAGGGATTGGTCGCTCCGGTGCGGATGGCGTGGGCCAGAATGACTTCATCGATAAAGCCGACCGCGACTTTCAGGAAAGCATTCAGGATACCGGCGAGCTGCTGCACGCCGGGCAAGGGCAGGACCGACAGAACGCCGCGCATCAATCCGGTAATCGCCCCGATCACGCCTTTGATCAACTGGTCGATGGCGAAGAGAACGCTGGCCTGTGCGAAACGCTGCTGCACGACCGAAGCGGCATAGGTGATCTGGGATTTCCCCTCCGGCATGGGTTTGCCGTCGATCAATTCGACCAGGACGGCGATATGCCCGGCCTTGACCACATAAAGGATATATTCGCGGGCCCAATACATGACGGCGCCGAAAACACCGAAGCCGATGGCTCCGCCCCAAAAGGTCGAACTGGCCTGGAATCCGTCATCACCGAAGCCACCAACGCCATAGCCGATGCCGGCGCCGGTCCCCGTCACGAGGATGTAGCCCAGAGCGATGCCGAAATAGACCGCCATCCGCAACACGATGAAGGGCGTGGTCCGTGCCATCATGCCCAGTGCGCTGCCAATGCTGAAATCCCACATATATTCCTCCACCCATCAGACAGGATTCGCGCAGCCTAGCGGAGCATGAGTAAAAGCGCCCCGTTCGTTTGAAGGGGGGACGTGCAGGAAAACTGCGCTATAAGAAACCAGCTACGCGCAGCCGCCAGGTAAAACAAAAACAATCCGCTATTGGCGTCAAACAGCAATGGGGCTGTTCTGCGGGAGGATGAGACTTTTGCAGCGTTTCTTCTTATCCGCGCTGGCGGCTATGCTGCTTATCTGTCCGGCCACGGCACAGGAGCACAAAACCACAGCACTGCCGCCGCCGCAAGATCCGCCGGTGCTCGAGGTGCACGGCAGAATTTCGAACGTCAATACAGCTGATGCCGCCCATTTCGACCTGAACATGCTCGAAACCCTGCCCGTTATCCGCATGGAGACGAAAACGGCCGTCACCGATGGGGTGCACCGGTTCGATGGCTTCTTGATGCGTGATCTGCTCAAACTGGTCGGAGCAGAGGGCTCGACGGTGATCGCCAGTGCGCTCAACGATTACGTCATAGAGTTCGAAGCCGAGGAATTCGATCGCTTCGATGTTCTCGTCGCCTACCGGATGGATGACGAATTACTGCTGCCCAACGACAAAGGGCCCTTATGGATCGTCTATCCGCGCGACCAGCACGCTGAACTTCAGGACATCCGATACGACTATCGCTGGGTGTGGCAATTGCGGCGGCTCGACGTCAGGTGAGCCGGTCCGCGCGCGCATTGCTGGGCGTCATATTGCCGGCGCTGACCATCGTCATATTCGTCGTGCTCCTGGCATTTTCGCTGATGCGTCTTTCCGACATCGAACGGGATATGCGTATCGAGGCCACCCAGAACATGCTTTGGGTGATCTCGCGCGCGCATGTCGCGAGCCTGCAACTCGGCGAGGCGGCAGCCGCCAGGCGGCAGCCGGACGACACCGACCGATCCGCACTGGAATTGCGCTACAACGTGTTCCTGAGCCGGCTGGCACTGCTCGATGACGGCCCGCAGCGCCGCCAGATGGAGAGCCTCGGCTTCGGCGAGGCGCTGGATGGCTTTCGCCGCAACCTTCCGGAACTCAGCGCCCTGGTGGCATCCCCCGAACCGGACGACCTCCATCGTGTCCGGACCCTGCTCGTCCCCTATAACGAGATGCTCGGCCAGGCGGCCAACAAGGCGATGATTGCCGAATGGGACGATCTCGGCACCAAGCTCGATACATCCCGCGCACAGCTCTGGCAGATCATCGTCTCGCTGATCGGCATATCCCTGGCGGGCGCGGCTCTCTGCGCCCATTTCCTCATGGCGATCCGCGACGCGCGGCGACGCACGCGGCTTCTCGACAAGGAAAAGGCGTTCTCCGAGTTGCTCATCGGCTCCAGCGGCGAAGGCATCGTGGCGGTGGACCTCGATCGCCGTTGCACGGTCTGGAACGAAGCTGCGGAGCGTCTGTTCGGCCTGCCCGCGACCAGAACGATCGGCCGCACCCTGGATGACGTCGCCGGCTTTTTCCAGATCGACCGGCTTCGGCAGGCCATCGGCGATGCCTTTGGAGGACAGCATGCTGTCCTGCTCGACCAGCCCTTCTTTCCAGCCGGACAGGCCGAGCCGCTTTATGTCGATCTGCGCTGTTTCTCGTTACGCGATGACGAGCGGATCATCGGCTCGATCCTGCTGATCTCCGATGTAACCGAGCGGCGGGCGGCACAAAGGGAAATTGCCAGACACCGCGATCATCTGGAGCATCTGGTGCAGGCCCGCACCCAGGAACTCGACGCCGCCCTCACCCGCGAACGGGCGACGGCGGAGCTCTACCGTAATTTCGGCACGATGATCTCACACCAATTCCGTACGCCCCTGGCAATTGTCGATTCCGCCCTGCAACGGCTGATGCGGCGCAGCGACAGGCTGTCGCCTGCCGAAGTTCTGGAACGGGGCGGCCGGGCCCGCCAGGCGATCTCCCGCCTGATCAGGCTGGTGGAAAGTACGCTCGACGCGGCGCGCCTTGATACCGGCCAGATCGAAATTCGCGCGCAATTCTGCGACCTCGGCCAACTCGCCGCCGACCTCTGTACCCGGCAGACCGAACAGACGCCGGAAAAGCGGATCGCCATCGAGCTTAATGACGGAGAGGCCGCCATCGCCTATTGCGATCCCGTCCATGCCGAGAACATTCTGGTCAACCTGCTCTCCAATGCCGTGAAATATTCGCCCGCCGACACGCCGATCCGCGTCGCGGTCTCGATAGCAGGCGACGGCGTCGAATGCGCGATCAGCAATATCGGCTGCATCGCCTGCCCTGCCGAGCGCGACGCCCTGTTCGAGCGTTATTTCCGCGGCAGCAATGCCGAGGGCCATCCGGGGATCGGCATCGGCTTATACATGGCCAGAACGTTGGCACGGATGCAGAGCGGCGATGTCCGACTTGAGGCCGGCGATGACGAGCAGGTAACCTTCACCCTGTCCCTTCCGCATGCACAAGCGCTCGCCAAGGATAGTTCCGCCGCCGCGCTGCTGTCAGAGCCGGCATGACCTGCTTGCCGGATCGCCCCATCGTGCTTTGCGTGGAGGATGAGGATGATTTGCGCCGCGACATTGCCGATGAGCTGATCGAGGCCGGCTACGAAGTGATTGAAGCACGCGATGGCGGGCAGGCGCTCGAACTGATGCGCACGGCCCGTCCCGACCTGATCCTATGCGACATCTCCATGCCCGGTCTCAACGGCTATGAGATATTGAAAGCCGTTCAGGCCAGCGGGCCGGACCATGCCGACATTCCGTTCGTGTTCCTTTCGGCGCTCGGCGATCCGCGCGAAATCGTCCAGGGCAAGCGTCTCGGGGCCGACGATTATCTGGTCAAGCCGATCGATTACGATCTCCTGCTGGCCACCGTTCAGGCCCGTCTGCGCCAGATCGCGCGCATCCGCTCGGCAAAGCCTTTAAAGAGCGCCGGCATTGACGCCGCCGCCCTATCCGCTGCTTTCGGGCTGACGCCCACCGAGGCGCGCGTAGCCAAAGCGCTCACGCAAGGCAGGCCCTTGGCGCAAATCGCTATCGACTTCAGCGTATCGCGCACCACCGTCGCCTTCCATATGCGCAATATTTTCTACAAGACCGGAACTCGCCGCCAGGCCGAGCTGGTCTCGCTGCTGCTCCAGGTGCAAATTCCCTGAGAACGGGGCAGCCGGTAAGCTTGCGGGCCCGCCTACCGGCAAAGGCACACCATCAAGCCGGAGAGAATTTCAGGAACCGCGCCGTATCGGGATCGATGGGGACGCCTGTCAGCGAACGGCGCTCCGCTTCGGCCCATTCCCGGTCGCCCGGCGCCATGACCGTCCCCCCGCCGGGGCGGACCGGCGCGCCGCGCAACGAGGCCAAATAGCTGCCGATGGCCTGGCCGAACAATTGTGCGCCGACAAACTTGTTGGGATCGATGACGATGACGAAATGACCCATATTGCGCGGCTCGCGAATATTGTCGGCGTCGTACATGGGAATGAAATCCGGGTCGAGCGTCGTCCCGGTCAGCAGCGCGGAGAACAAGGTTGCAACCCCCGCCAGTCCCGCGCCCTTATAGCCATATTCCTCTCCGCCCAGCGGCAGCAGCATTTCCGCCTGATGCGGATCGCTGGTTGGGCGACCCTCGGCATCCGCCGCCACCCCGGGCGGCAATTCGGCTTCGAGCGAGCGGTGCAGCAGCACGCGGTTCATGGGAATGGACGAAGTCGCCATGTCGAGGAGCCAGGGGCGGCTATTGGGCACCGGCGCGGCAAACGCCAATGGATTGGTGCCGTGAAAGCGCTGGGCGCCATCGAACAGCGCCACCATGGCATCGGTATTGGTGGTGGCAAAAGTGACAAAGCCCTGCTCGGCGCCGGCAATGGCATAGGCTCCGGCGGCTCCCAGATGCGACGAGTGCTCGATGCCCACGCCGGCGATCCCGCTTTCACGGGCGATCTCGATCCCGGTTTCCACCGCTTTGTAGGCCGCGTAATGCCCCAGCCCGTCATCGCCATGCACCATGGCGCTGCCCGCCGCGGTACGGCGTACGCGAAGTTCCGGATTTTTGTTGAGGCGGCCGCCAACCATCATCTTGCAATAATGCTCGGTGAGCCGAACCCCATGGCTGTCCACGCCGACCATCGATGCATGCATCAGCGCGCGCGTGGCGGCATCGGCGGAGGCCTGGCTGGCCCCGGCCTTGGTCAGTTCTGCGAGCACCCGCTTTTCGAGTTCTTCGGCGGGGACCAGGATCTGATTGTCGCTCTGCATAGTCTACTCACATGGTTGCGCCACCATCGGCGACATAAACGGCGCCGGTGGTGTAGGCTGATTCATCGGAGGCAAGATGCACGGCCAGAGCCGCGATCTCTTCCGGACGCCCGAGCCGCCCCAAGGGCTGGCGGGCGACAAAGGCGGCGCGGGCGGCTTCATAATCGCCGGTATCCCGCGCCCGCTGATCGAGTGACGGACTCTCCGTGGTCCCTGGAGCAATGAGATTGGCGCGAATGCCGCGATCGGCGAAATCGGCCGCCAGGCCCTTGGTCAGACCCAGAAGCGCCGCCTTGCTCGCGCCATAGGCGAAGCGGTTGGGCGTACCCTTTATGGCGCCGGCAATCGAGCCGACATTGATGATATTACCGCTGCCCCGCTCGAGCATGCCGGGCAGCAGCGCCTTGGCGAGGCGGAAACAGGCGCTGACATTGATGTCGAAAGAGCGGGCCCAATCATCCTCGTCGCAATCGAGGATGGTTCCGGCATGCACATAACCGGCGACATTGACCAGAATATCGACAGCCCCCACGCTGCCCGCAAAGGCGGCGATGGCGTGATGATCGCCGACATCGAGGCTGTGCGTCTCGATCGGAGCCGGCAGCGTAAATGGCGAGCGGCTGGTCGCTATCACCTTCGCGCCCTCGGCGGCGAAGGCCAATGCGATGGCGCGGCCGATACCAGCGCCGGCGCCGGTGATAATGGCGGTTTTGCCTTCAAGGCGCAGTCTGGTCATGGGGTCTCCGTCTCCCTCTCGCTCATGGCGCCGTGTTCCAGCACTTCGAGATAGGCCACTTTGGTCTCCTCGATATGCAGTTCCAGTTCCTTGAGCAGTGCCGGGATATCTTTTGTTCGTATGGCGCCAAGCACTTTGTGATGCTGGACGATCGAGCGGGAATTGAGTTCGGTGAGACGGGACAAGCGCGAACGCAAAGCCTGGGTTCGCGCCGCGATCTGGCTATAGGCATCGCGCAGATATTTGTTGCCGCACAGGTCGATAAAGGCCTGATGGTACTGCCCATCGAGCTTCTGATAGGACACCATATCCTTGGTGTCATATGCCAATTGCATACCCACCATGATCTCCGACATGATGTCGACCAGAGCCTCGTGATTGCGCTCGATCGCCAATTGGATGGCGGCCAGTTCGAGCACTTTGCGCAATTCGCTGATCTGCAACACGTCTTCGGCGCCGATGCGCACCACGAACGTGCCCTTTTGCGCCATCACCTCCACGAGGCCTTCGAGTTGCAATTGCTGCAGCGCTTCGCGCACCGGGGTCTTGGACAGGCCCATATCGGCTGCCAGCGTATTCTCCGACAGCGATGCGCCCAGGTTCAGCCGGTCATCGATGATGCGTTCGCGCAGTTCGTCGACAACCATTTCCTTCAGTGACTTCGGTCGAGTCAGTTTCATTCCACCTCCCAAACCGCTGGCAATTCGGCAATTGTGCCGGATCGTGGCACGATCGCACCACGATCCGATTCCAAGATGCAAGACTAACCCGTTAGCCGAAAATCAGATTGGGAACAAAAAGGACGACTTGCGGCATGAAGATCAGCAGCATCGTCACCACCACGATTGCCAGCAGCAGCGGCCAGCCTTCGCGGATATAGTCCTTTACCGAGACTTTCAGGATCGAGCAGACGGTATACATTGCCGCGCCGACCGGGGGCGTGAAATTGCCCAGGGTTGCCGAGATGATGAAGACCACGCCGAAATGGACGGGGTCGCCGCCAAGCTTGGTCACCACCGGCAGAACGATCGGCGTCATCATGATGATCAGCACGGTCGCGTCGATGAAGAAGCCCAGGAACACCACCAGCAGCACGATCAGCACCATCACCAATTGCACATTATCGGTGATACCGGAGAGGCCGCCCGCCATCAGCTCGGGCAGACGATCGAAGACGATGCCATAGCCGAAAATGGCCGACAGGCTGATCAGGAACATCACCGCGCCCACGTCGCCGAGGCTGGTTTCGAGCGCCTCAAGGAAGCTCTTCACCGTCAGCTGGCGATAGACCAGGAAACCGATGAACAGAGCATAGACCACGGCAAAGGCACCGATTTCGGACGGGGTGAATACCCCCATGCGCAGCCCGAGCAGCAGGAAGATCGGGAACATCAGCGCCCAGATGCCGCCGCCGAACGCCTTGACCGTTTCGGACATGGTGGGCGCCGTGGTCCGCTCGGGCGGATAGCCGCGCCTGGTGGCGGTGACCCAGACGGTGAAGCTCATCGCCACGCCCAGGATCAGCGCCGGCACGATACCGGCCGCGAACAGGCGGCCGATCGAGACCGAGCCGATAGTGCCGAACAGGATCATGCCGATGCCGGGCGGAATGATCGGGGTCAGGAGCGAGGTGAAGGACAGGACCGCGGCGGTGAAGCCCTTGGTCATGCCGCGCTTGATCATCTGGTCGCCGAGGATGCGCGACTGCATCGCGGCATCGGCGATAGCCGAACCGGACACGCCACCCATCAGGGCCGACAGGGCGATCGACACCTGAGCCAGCCCGCCGCGCAGGCGGCCCGTCAGCACCGAGGCCAGGTTGAGCAGGCCCTCGGTGATGCCCGAGCGGTTCATCAGATTGCCCGCGACGATAAAGAGGGGCACCGCCAGCAGCGAAAAGTTCTGCGTCGACGATACCGTCACCTGCAGCGGGATGGATATCGGCAATTCGGGATGCTGGAAGAAGAACAGCATGCCGGAAATGCCGATGGCGAAGGCGACGGGCATGCCGATGACGAGAAGGACGGCAAAGGCCAGGGATACGAGCAACATGGCGGGGCTCAGCTCAGGGATGCAGTCGGAGCGGCACGGTCGATGCGCTGCTTGCGAAGTTTGAGAAGGGTGGTGATCAGCATCAGCCCGCAGCCAACGGCAATCGAGCTGGTGACCCAGGAATAGGAGACATTCGGAATGCCGTTAAAGGTACGGGAACGGCTGGCCCATGCCAGCTGGATGCCGTACCAGACGCCATAGGCCAGAAAGGCCGAGATGATCAGCAGGTTGATGGTATCGAGGATACGCCGCGCCCTTTCCGACATCATTTCGGTAAACAGATCCAGCGACATCAGCGTATTGGTGCGCCAGGCAATGTCGGCGCACAGGAAAACGGCCCAGGCGATGAAGCAGGTTGCCAGGTCGATCGTCCAGTTGAGGGGATGGTGCAGCATGCGCGCCACCCCGCCCAACAGCACCATGATGATCATGGCGACCAGACATAAACCGGCGAGAACCACTTCCAGCCGCAGGAGGGAACGATAGATTGCTTGCATGGTAAGGCCCTCGCCGGTTTGGATTATTCGCCGCGCAGTTCTTTGTAGAGAGCGTCGCGAACCTCTACGAGGCCGAGCGCCTCATAGGCTTCGATGCTCTTGGCGCGGAAGGCTTCGATATCGACATTGTCGGTGACGATCAGACCGGCTTCCACCAGCGCGGCCTTTTCGGTTTCGGCCTGGCCCTCGAGCACGGCGGTCACTTCCTGGCCGGCAACGCGGCACTCTTCGACCAGCGCCGTCTGGTAATCGGCCGGAAGCGACTGGAACCAGGAGGCGGACACCACCTCGAAATTCATCAGGAGGATGTGGCCGGTCTCGGAGACGTGGCTGAGCACTTCCTGAAGATTGTTGGGGCGGATATTGGCATAGGTGACTTCGGCGCCGTCCACGGCGCGCTGCTGCAGGCCCGGATAGATCTCACCAAAAGCCATGGCCGTCGGGGCGGCGCCCAGGGCACGGGTGGCTTCCTGCCAGATCGGCGCGGGCGGAGTGCGGATGCGCAGGCCCGAAAGCTCTTCCGGATTGGTGATCGGCTGGTTGGTAAAGACGTGGCGCAGGCCTTGGGAGAAGTCGAAACATACGACCTGCAGGCCATGATCATTCGCCAATTCGTCGATCCAGCCCTGGACCGATGGCAGTTCGGCAAGCTGGAAGGCTTCGTCGAACGATTCCACCAGATAAGGACCGTTCAGCACCGCGATCTCGGGCACGTAATTGCCCAGGCGAGCCGCGTCGGTATTGAGGCCGAAGCTGGCGCCCATGCGGAGCTGCTCGATGATGTCTTCCTCGACGCCCAGCTGGCCCGAATGGAACACCTCGATCTTGAGGCCGCCATTGGTGCGTTCCGCCACCCGCTCGGCCCAGTTCTCGAACGCCTCGTGATAGGCCTCGGTCGGGGTATGGACGTGGTTGAAGCGCAGCACGAATTCCTGCGCCGTCGTTGGAGCGGCTGCAAGCAGTGCAAGCCCGGTTGCGCCCAGAAGGGCGGCGATACGCTTGTTGAGCGCCATTGGTAACTCCCAAAAGTTTGGACCACGCGAAGGCAGCCGCAGAACAGATATTTGAAGGATTTCGTCCTCCTCCTTCACCGCAGAATCCCGCTTCGGCCGCTTGGAGACGGCCTTGTTTTGCGAGTCCCATGGATCAGGCTCGGGTGATCTTGCATAGTTGCATATCAGATGCAAGATATCAGGTATGAGCAGGACGCATTGCGGCCTGTAATCGCCTTCCGGGGAAATTCCTGGTGCAAGTGCTTGATATATAGGATATTTTATGGGACAGCGCTCCATACACGCATATACTTGGGCCCCGATGTGGACCACCGAATATGGGGAACATGCGGTAAATCGTGCCGCCGCTCTGGGCTATCACCACGTGGTCGTGCCAATCCGGAATCACGAAAATATCGATGCCAAGGCTATAGCCGGGATCTTCGCCGCAGCCGCGATCAAGCCGGTGACGACATCGCCGCTCCAGCCGGAAAACGACATATCGAGCACTGACCGGACGATCTGGCAGCGCGGTGTCGACCGGCACAAGGCGGCGCTCGATCTGGCGGCGGAAATAGGCGCCGACCGCATGGGCGGTATTCTTTACTCAGCCTTCGGCAAGGCCTCGCGGGTCGCCGGCGAAGATAATTTCAAGGCCGCCGCCGAGGGCTTGGCGCTGGTTGCGGAAAAGGCGCGCGGAATGGGGATGATCCTCTCGCTCGAAGTGGTCAACCGTTATGAGACCAACCTCATCAACACCGCCGCCGACGCGGTGCGCCTCATCGAGACCATTGGCGCCGACAATGTGAAGGTTCACCTCGACACGTTCCACATGAACATCGAAGAAGATGACATGATGGCGGCGCTGGAACTGGCGCTGCCCCATCTGGCCTATTTCGAAATCGACCAGAACCATCGGGGCCTGCTGAGCCGGGGCACGATCGACTTTTCGCCCTTCCTCGAGCGCCTGAAACAGGCTCAATATACCGGCCTCATCGGCGTCGAGGCATTCTCGTCCGCCATTTCACACCCCGACATCACCGCCGGTGTGGGCGCCTGGCGCAACATGTTCGACAATGGCGACGACGTCGCCCGTGAAGGCGTCGAACTCATGGCCCGACACGGCTTCTGATCTGTCGGCGCAGCACCAGCCCGGCGGCGCACCGAGAGCCGCCGGCAGGGCGCCGGTCACGTCTATGGCGCTCAGTCTTTCTGGCACTCTCGCCTGCCAAGACCGGGACACGAAAAACCGCCCGGACGCGGCGATATGGAACGCGTCCCTGCCGACTCCGTTGATCAAGGCACCTATGATGGAGAGGGCCATGAACAAGGAGAAAGCAGCCTCGCGGCTGTCCGAGAGCGACCTTGCCGCCGAGCGCATGGGCCGCAACAGCCTGCAAGGCGATGACCAGACGAACGTTCCCAATCAGCGCCAAGCGGTGCCGGACGAAAACCAGGAAACCGACGGCGTGATTGAAAGCTTCGAAAAGCTCGATAAGGACAAGCGAGCCCGTGATGACCTTGGAAAGGGCAATCGCTCCGGCAAAGCGGCCGACAAAGGCCAACCTTGAACAGCCGGACAGGCATCGGCCATAAATTGAGAGAGGCGCCATGGGCGTAGTCACTGGCGGGTGCCTGTGCGGTCGCGTTAGAATATCGGCCTCAGGTCCTCCCAACCGAGTTGGCATTTGTCACTGCCTTGATTGCCGCAAACATCACGGGGCGCTTTTCCACGCCTCGGCGATATTCCCTGAAGATGCGGTGACGATAGAGGGCGAGACACGGGACTATGCCGGACGATATTTCTGCCCCCTTTGCGGCTCGTCAATATTTTCCCGCACCGGCGGCGAAATCGAAGTGAACCTGGGCTCCTTGGACGCACCCAACCGGTTTGTACCGACATACGAGCTTTGGACGATCCGCCGCGAAACATGGTTGCCGGCGTTTCCGCTCACTCATAGTTTTCAGCGTGATCGTGAGACCAATAGCAGCTAACGCCATTTCCGAACTGGCGCTATGCGCTGAGCGTACCCCTCGCCATCATTGTGGCCTTGCCGATTCCCGCCAATTGCCGGAATATTCATCTCCTAAGGTTTTGAAGGAGAACAAAAATGCGAATGCTCACCGCAGCTTCCGTGGCGCTCCTGGCGTTGCCCTCGATATCCCTGGCCGGCGAGGAGGTCGTTATGATCGACGGCACCCAGCGCCAAATTCCCACCACGATTACCCTGCCTGACGGCGATGGTCCCTTCCCCTTCGTCGTGATGTTTCATGGCACCGGCTCGGATCGTCACGAAGCCGGCGGCGGCTATGACCTCTTGGCCCCTAAACTTGCCGAGGCAGGAATCGCCAGTGCTCGCTTCGACTTTGCCGGCAATGGCGACAGCCCGGTCGACTATGTCGAGTACACGCCATCCAGCGGTCTTCAGGACGGGCAAGACGTCATCGCCTACATGCAGGGCCTGGACCAGGTTGCGGATGATCGTCTGGGCCTTCTGGGCTGGAGCCAGGGCGGCATGATCGCCATGATGGCCGCTATCCATACGCCCGACGAGGTCAAAAGTCTCGTAACCTGGGCCGGCGTCGTCGATATGTCGGACTATATGGCCGACAAATATGATGAGGCCAAAGCCAATGGTTTTACTGTCATGGAATTCGATTGGCGCGAACCCCTCAACCTGTCAGTCGACTGGTTCGATGAAGTCCGAGCGCTAGACCTCGCCACCGACCTGGCCGGCTATGATGGGGCGGTGCTCGCCATCGCTGGTTCCAATGACGACGTGGTATTGCCGGAAGTGACCGACACCATCTTGCAGGCTGCCGGTAGCGATGACGAGGCCAAAGAGATCATCGAAGGCGCCGATCATACCTTCAACATTTTCTCGGGAGACATGACTGCGTTCGACGAATTGATGCAGTTGACAGTCGACCGCTTCGCCACAACGCTCTGACTCAGCGCTCTGGCGGCGGACCTCCGCCAGAGCCATTTCGCTGGCGATAGCTTATCGAATTGAGGCTGGGACTATTAAAGCCGAGGCAATCTTTTTCGCGCGGGGCTGATGGCCATTTAGGCCGGCTGCTTCAAACCAAATCCTCCAACTTGCCTCCTCCTAGATGAGCAAGGAATTGCCGCCGCTCTGCGCTGCTGAAACTTCTTGCTCCTCCGCCAGTCTCCCGTCAATCTCAGGGCCATGGACTGGAGAGGAATGGCATGGAACAGACCGTATTATGGCAAAAGGCCGAAGGGGCGGTCATTTTCATTGCGGGCGTCACGCTTTTCAGCCTCGTTAGCGCCGAGCTTTCATGGTGGTTAGCAGTTCTCGCCTTTTTCGCCCCTGACCTGAGCTTCGCAAGTTATCTGTTGGGCCCAAAGATTGGCGCCGCCATCTACAATTTGGTTCATATCTATGCCTTCGGCACGGTGTTCATCGTACTCGGCACTGCGTTATCCGCTCCTGTCTTGGCCGCTCTGGGGGCGCTTTGGCTCGCTCACTCCGGACTCGATCGCCTGCTGGGATACGGGCTGAAATCTCCACAAGGATTTAGCTTCACCCACCTTGGCAGGATAGGCAAACAATCTCGCGAATGACTGCCAAGAAGACCAGTTCCCCGCGTACGGAATCACCGCCCGCTAGGGATGGGTCTCCATACGCCCCGTTTTGGCCAAGGCTGGCTGAATCGAAATCGGTGCTGATTTTATTGAGGATTTTGGTAGCGGAGCCCAGATTTGAACTGGGGACACACGGATTATGATTCCGTTGCTCTAACCAACTGAGCTACTCCGCCCCAAGGGACGCCAGCCGGGGCCGGTGCGGGCCTTACTAAGGTTTGCCGGCTTGGCCTGTCAAGCGTTGCCATGCATTGGTTGTAACTTTTCTATTTTTCCCATCATGTCACGGATCTGGGCGAGGTCCGCCTCGAACTTTTCGCGCTCGCGCCTTTTGCTTTCGGCGTCGGGGATGCGCAAGAGGTACGATGGGTGGTTCGTCACGAAAAGCATAGTTCCATCAGACATTTGCATGGGATGACCGCGTAGCTTGGAGATGGTGATGCCGGCTTTGCCGAGCAGGCTTCGGGCGGCGGTCGCCCCCAGGGCGACGACGACTTTGGGCTTGATGAAACCGATTTCGAGATCGAGCCAGAATTTGCAGGCCTGTATCTCGCCGCCATCCGGGCGCTGGTGGATGCGGCGCTTGCCGCGGGGCGTGAATTTGAAGTGCTTGACCGCATTGGTCACATAGACCCGCCGGCGGTCAATCCCGATTTTTTTGATAGCATCATCAAGCACTTGACCCGCCGGGCCGACAAAGGGCCGGCCCTGAAGATCCTCCTGGTCGCCGGGTTGTTCGCCGACGAAAACGATTGCGGCATCGTCGGGGCCTTCACCGAAGACGGCCTGGGTCGCCTGCTGGTAAAGCGGGCAGCGGCGGCAATCGTGCACCGCGACGCCGGCATCGGCAAGCGATTGAATATCCTCGTCTTTTCGCGGCTCATGGGTCACGGTCATTTTCCTGCTCCATCGCCTCGGCGTTGCGGATCAGGAAGGCAATGCATTCAGCTTCGCAGGGGTTGCGCCCCGCCCCTTGGTGCTAACAGATTGTTAGCTTTATCCGTCACGTTACGATGCATTTCAGGCACCGTTGACGGCAATTGTCATCTTCGTTCGATAATCGGCACCAATGCGTTGCGATTGGGCCTGCTAGGCAAGCCGCGCCCGGCCCCATACATTCACTCTCGAAACTAGGCGCAGCCGCGCCGCACAAGGAGATTGACATGAGTCTTGAATTTGGCGGCATCCATCACCTCACCGCAGTCACGGCCGATGCGCCGCGGAACCTGAAATTCTACACCCAGACGCTCGGCATGCGCCTGATCAAGAAAACGGTGAACCAGGACGACACCTCGGTCTATCACCTGTTTTACGGCGACGGCGTCGCCTCACCCGGCGCCGACCTGACCTTTTTCGATTTCAACACGCTGCGCGAGCGTCGGGGCAATCACAGCGTCGGCCGCACCGGTCTGCGGGTGGATAGCGAGGACACGCTGAAATGGTGGAAGGAGCATCTGGAAGCCAACGAGGTTTCTACCAGCGGCATCAAGGAGCGTTTCGGGCATCTCTCGCTCGATTTCGAGGATTTCGAAGGCCAGCGCTTCCGCCTGGTGGTCGATGGCAACAACAAGGTCGTGCCCTGGGCAAAGTCGCCGGTGCCGGCCGACAAGCAGATCATCGGCCTGGGCCCCATCACCCTGTCGGTGCCCAAGCTGGAGCCGACCGATGCCGTGCTGACCCGGGTGATGAACATGCGGCAGGTGCGCCATTATCCGGCGCGCGAGCGCCATGGCGAAATGTTCGTCTATGAAATGGGTCCCGGCGGCCCGGCGGCCGAATTGCATGTCAGCGTCGATCCGAGCCTGCCGCGAGTGCGGCCCGGCGCCGGCGGCGTGCATCACGTCGCCTTCCGCACCCCGGACCAGGACAGCCTGCGCCAGTGGATCGAGCGGGTGAACAGTTTCGGCATCCGTTCCTCGGGCGAAGTCGAGCGCTTCTATTTCACCTCGCTCTATTTCCGCGAGCCCAATGGCATCCTGTTCGAGATTGCCACCGATGTGCCCGGCTTTGCCACCGACGAACCGCTGGAGAGCCTGGGCGAGACCCTGGCACTGCCGCCTTTCCTCGAGACGCAGCGGGCCGCGATCGAGGCCGGATTGAAGCCGCTGGCTTAAAATTCCAGGTTCGGCAGAGGCGGCCCCCACCCATTGTCAAAGGGAGGGGGCTTCCTCGTTCCGCCGAACCCGGACCTTCTATGGCGCCGGCGCTGCCGGGAAATGCTGCGCTTTATCGGGCGGTGTCGGCGGCGTTGGGATCGTCCAGCCGGCCGCCGCCGCCGCCCATGCCGCCTCCTCCCATGCCGCCGCCCATTCCCCCGCCGCCTCCACCGCCGCCGCCGCCCTGGCCGCCGCCTTCGCCTTTGCCGCGTCCGCCACCGGAGGCGGCTGGCCGTTTCGGTCCTTGCAGGGGAATGGCGAGGTCGGCGGGAATGGGATCGAGATCCAGGGCCTTGCGGATGAAATCGCGCAGCGACACAACCAGCGCGCCGGTGGGCACCGGACGCCCCTCGACCAGTTCGCGCGCCGCCTTTTCGGCCAGCCGCACATGGTCTTCGGTGCCCAGCAGGATGATGTCGGCAAGCGCCGCCTCGACATCGTCGCGGATGCGCCGCTGCCGGTCCGAACCGGTGATGATCTCGGCCATGGCCTCGCCCTCGGCGGTTTCGGCCGGGCGCATCTCGCCGCGCTTATGCGCCGGGCTGACGGTCAGCGTGCCGGTGAACGAGCCGCCCAGAACCTTATAGGCAGCGATCAGCGTCTTCAGCCGCTCGTTAATCTGCCGGTTCGCCCGCTGCTGGCGCTGCTGGATCGTGGTCATCATGATGAGACGGATGCCGACGCCCACCAGCGCGAACAAGGCCAGGCCGAGCAAGGTGGTGAGCACGCTGGCCCAGGAACTGAAATCGAAAGAGCGCAGCTTCGCCTCCTATCGTTGCGACAAGAGTGGCATGGGTTCGGGAGCGAGGAAAGCACCGCCAGCCATTGCCGATCGGGGAGAGGACGATTTCGCCCGATCGGCAGCGGCAATGGCGCCAGCATTGGCTCCATTGCCGTTTCCGTGAACGGCTGAATCGCTGAGGGGGCCGGCTATGGCGCGCAGGTCTCCCCGGCTTCGCAGCTCTGCGTAACCCTATCCGGCTTGAGCATCGCCGCCAGGTTCACCAGGCGGATGAATTCGGCGCGATAGCCGCCGTCATCGGCGCCGCGGCCCGCCCGGGCCAGCGCCGCGATCTCGTCCCACTCCATGGCCGCGCCATAAAGACTGCCGCGCAGCTTCTGGCCGAAAGCGGCCACAGCGGCGGCGAATTGCGCATCCATGCCGGCATCGGCAATGTCGCCATAGGCCAGATCGGCCGTCACCGGCACCTCGATGAGCTGGCTGACTGCGTTGCCGGGCAGCTTGTAGCGCATCTTGAGGAAGGCGATTTCCGCGCTATCGGCGGCGGCGGCCGCATCGTCGTCGGGACCATAGCGGAGCGGGTCCACCGATCCGGCGCCATGGGGCGTGATCTCATAAAGCGCGGTGACCGTGGTGCCGGCCCCGACCTCGCCCGCATCGACCGCGTCATTGTTGAAATCCTCGCGGTTGAGGGCGCGGCTTTCATAGCCGATCAGGCGATATTCAGCGATCCGGGCGGGATTGAACTCGACCTGCACCTTCACATCCTCGGCGATGGTATGGAGCGTGCCGCCGATTTCCTCGACCAGCACTTTCTTCGCCTCGGCAAAGTTCGATATATAGCTGGCATTGCCGTTGCCGTTCTGGGCCAGGGCCTGCATGGCGGCATCGTCGAGATTGCCCCGGCCGAAGCCGAGCACCGACAGGCCGATGCCGCTCTGGCGCTTGCCGGCGATGAATTGCGTCAGCTTTTCCGGATCGCTGATCCCGACATTGAAATCGCCATCGGTGGCAAGGATCACCCGATTGGTGCCGCCGGCGATCATCGCCTCTTCGGCCAGCCGATAGGCCAGCTCGATGCCCTCGGCGCCGGCCGTGCCGCCGCCGGCGGCAAGCTGGTCGAGCGCTGCCAGGATCACCGCCTTGTTGTCGGCGCTGGTCGGCGGCAGGGCGATGCCGGCCGAACCCGCATAAGTGACGATAGACACATTGTCATTGGCCGAAAGCTGGTCGAGCAGCAAGCCGAAGGCGCGCTTGAGCAGCGGCAGCCGGTCGGGCGCGTCCATCGAGCCGGAGGTGTCGATCAGGAAGACCAGATTGCTCCTGGTATCGGCCAGCACCGGCTCGAAACCCTTGATGCCGATCTGGAGGATTTGCGTCCGCGCATTCCAGGGCGTGGGGAAGACCTTCACATCGGGCTGGAACGGCAGGGCGGCACTGGGCGCGGCCGGATAATCATAAGGGAAATAATTGATCAATTCCTCGACCCGCACCGCATCGGGATCGGGCACATAACCGTCCTCCAGCATGCGGCGGACATAGGCATAGCTGGCAGTGTCGACATCGAGCGAAAAGGTCGAGACCGGCTCCTCGGCGGCCAGCTTGAGGCGCTGTTCGTCAAAGCCCGCGAAGCTGTCGCCGCTCGGCGCATAGGACAGCGATGGCAATGAGCGGTCGCTCGCAATGGTGCGCATGGTGGTGGTGACGCCGCCGGCGGGCGCCGCCGGCCGGGCGCCGTCCACGGCGCTTTCCGCCATGGCCGGCGCGGGCGCGACATCGACAGGAGCCGGCGCGGCCTGATCGGCGACCGGCGGCGGCGCGGGGCTAGGATGCTCCCATTGGGGCGGCAGCGCCGTCGAGCTATAGAGCTGCCAGCCAAGCGGCAGCACCAGCAGGGCGATGGCGGCGGTGCCGATGGGAATGCGCATGTCCATGATCGAAATCCTTCTCCAGGAATTGATGATGGAGATGAGACGCTGCCCAGGCGAAATTCCTTTGGCCGGGGCGGCGGCTGTCCTTGCCGCCTCGGCCCGGCCCGCCTCGAAGGCGAGACGGGCGGCGGCGAGCGCCCGGGCGCGCGCTGCGCTGCCGGGCGCGGGCGGCGGCGCGGAATTCAGCTTTTCAAACGGATCGTTCCGGCGGCTCATAGCAGCCCCCTCAATGTCTTGCGCGCCTGGTGCACGTGGAAGGAGACGGTCGCTTCCCTGATCCCCATGATCCCGGCGGCTTCGGCGTGGCTCAGTTCTTCGGCATAGACCAGCAATACCGCGTCGCGCTGTTTTTCCGGCAGCGACCGCACCGCCTCCCAGAGCTGGCGATTGGCGATGACCGCTTCCTGTTCGGCCTGCTGTTCGGTGGGCGAGATTTCGGCATAGGCATCCACGTTCCGCCCACGCCGCGCCCCCGCCCGCTGCCAGTCGCGCACCGCATTAAGGGTGATGCGATAGATCCAGGAGGAAAAGGCGCTGCGCCCGTCGAAGCGGGCAATGGCCCGCCCGATCTTGACGCAGACCTCCTGGGCGATGTCCTCGGCATCGTCGCGATGGCCGCACCAGCGCCAGGCCGTGCGATAGATGGCATCGTAATGGCTTTCGATCAGCGCGGCGAAAGCCTCGGCGTCGCCCTGACGGGCGCGCGCGACCAGCGCCTGCGTCGGCGCGGCCGGGTCCGGCGGGGGTGCGGCGGTCAGTCCCAACATCTGTGCATGCACGTATCGCCTCTCCGGGCTATTCTGGCATTAAGACGACACGACCGCGCCTGTCCTTGGGCCGGTGCCAGCAATTTTTTTATTTTCGGAAAACTCTACCATGACGGACGAAAAAAAGACCGGGCCCTTCGGCCTCAATCCCATCCGCATCATGATCCTCGCCATGGGCGCGCTGGTCCTGATGATCTCGCTCTCGATCATCATGGGCGGCCCCGGCTCCTATCAGGCGCTCAAGGAGGCCTCCAACGCCGCCAAGGAGCCGACGGCGGAGCAATTGCAGGGGGAGTGAAGGCGCCAGGCGCCGGCAGACCTCATCCTGAGCCTGTCGACGGACGAGGCCGGTAACGCCGTGGCCGCGACCTGAGGCCGACAAAAAAAGCTAAGCCACCAAAGCCTGCGGCACCGCTTCGGCGATGAAGCCGCCGCCCAGCACTTCGCTGGCGGTGCCGTCATCGGCGTAGAACACGCAGGCCTGGCCGGGCGAGACGCCGTATTCGCCGGAAACCAGCGTCACATAGACTTCCCCGTCCCGCATCTGGATCACGCCCGGCTGCGGGCCGCGGGTGGAGCGCACCTTGACCTCGACCGGCGCGCCATTGCCGGCGCTGGCCTCGGCCAAAGGCAGCGCGCCCAGCCAATTGACGTCGCGCAGGCGCACAATATGGGTCTTGAGCGCCTCGCGCGGGCCGACAATGACGCGGCCGCTGCGATGATCGAGCTTGACCACGTAAAGCGGCTCGCTCGCGGCGATGCCCAGGCCCTTGCGCTGGCCGATCGTGTAATGGACGATCCCTTCGTGCTCACCCAGCACCCGGCCATCCAGATGCACGATCTCGCCCCGGCTCAGGGCCTCGGGATGCATGCGGGCGATGATGTCGGCATATTTGCCCTGCGGCACGAAGCAGATGTCCTGGCTGTCATGCTTGTCGGCGATTTCGAGGCCCAGTTCGCGCGCCAGGTCGCGCACCTCCGGCTTGCTCATCCCGCCCAGCGGAAAGCGCAGGAAATCGAGCTGCTCCCGTGTGGTGGCGAAGAGGAAATAGGACTGGTCGCGCTCGTGGTCGACCGGGCGGAAGAGCTGGCGCCGGCCATCCTCGCCGAGCCTGGTCTGCACATAATGGCCGGTCGCCAGCACATCGGCGCCCAGTTCCCGCGCCACGGTCATGAGGTCGACGAATTTCACCGACTGGTTGCAGGCAATGCAGGGCACCGGCGTCTCGCCCTGCTGATAGGCATTGGCGAAAGGCTCGATCACCGCATTCTTGAAGCGCTCTTCATAATCGAGCACGTAATGGGGAATGCCCAGCTTCGCCGCGACGCGGCGGGCATCGTGGATATCCTGCCCGGCGCAGCAGGCGCCCTTGCGATGAATGGCCTCGCCATGATCGTAAAGTTGCAGGGTGACGCCGACAACCTCATAGCCCTGGCGGGCGAGCAATCCGGCAACGACTGAGGAATCCACGCCCCCGGACATGGCGACGACGACGCGCGTGTCCTCCGGGCGCTTGGCGATATCAAGCGAGTTCAGCATCTTTCTCGTATCCGGTTGGGTTCAAGGGCCAGCGGAAACAGTGAGCCCGGCTTTTACGCCGCGCCGGCCAATCTGTCCATTCGACCCGGCAGCTTTTGCCGCCATGGGGCAGCCTTTGCACCGGCAGGTCCGAGCCATTTTCAGTTAAGTCTTTGAAATAAGGCAGAGTTTTTCTCTATCGCAATCTGGCAAGGCTCTTGCATTGCTTCTGCTGGATCAGTCTGTTTTCAAGGGCGCCCATCGTGGCATCACATTTGACCATTATCAGCGCCATGCCCGGCGGCGTAAACAGCCGGAACTTTGGCGCCCGGAACGAGGATGGCGGCGGCACGACCAGCCCCTTCGCCGCTCTTATCGCTGGCGAGCCGAATGCCGCCGCAGCCGGCAGGACCGCCAATGGCGCGCCGGCGGGCGGGAAGCGGCAAGATGCCGAGAGCGCCGAAATCCTTGCCGCTGCGCTGGACCTCAAGGGCGCGGATATTGCACCTGCCGACCCCGCGCCCCTCGTCGATTTCATCGAGGCGCTGACAGCGCTCAAGGCCGGTCTCGATCGCGGCGCGCCGCTCGATCCCGAATTGCTTGGCCGGGTGGAAGACGCCCTTGAAGCCCTGGCCGCCATGCTGGGCCTGACGCTCGACGAACTGGCCGGAACCGACGATCTCGCCGCTGCGCTCGATCAGGCCGAGGCGGAGCCCACCGGCTTCGCGGCGACGCTCGATCTTTTGTCGGCATTCCTGGTCCAGATGCAGGCCGAAGACGCAATCCCCTCCGCGATCGCCGCGCGGCTCAAAGGGCTGGATGACAAGCTCTCCGCCTTGCTGGCCGCGCTCGAAGCCGGCGCGGTGAGCGAGGAGAAACTGGCGGCCCTCGGCATGAAGCGGGGCGCCCCGGAACTCGAAGCGGCCCTGGCCCGCTTTGCCGCCGCCCTCGCCGAAGAGCTGCCGGAAGAGCCGGCGCTGGCCGCCCCGAGCCTTAGGACCAGCGAGCCGGTGCTGGGCGGCAAGTCCGCCGACGCGCCTCCGCAAGCCGGCGATGCGGTCAAGCTGGACGACACGGGTAATTCAGGCGATGAGCGCTCGTCCGAGCGGCGGAACGAGCCGCCGCGACCGGAGGCCCGCGCCGCCAACGCGCCCAATGGCTCGGCCCCGAGCGACCCGGCCGCCGCCGCTGCCGCGGCCCCGGTCCAGCAGGACCCGGCGGCGCTCCGCGCCGATGCCGGCCCGCGCCTGATCCAGGCCGGCTATCAAACCAGCCAGCAGCAGCTCAACCTGCCGCAACTCGCTTTCGAACTGGCCCGGCAGGTGCAGGACGGCAATACCCGCTTCCAGATCCGCCTCGATCCACCCGAATTGGGCAAGATCGACGTGCGGCTCGATATCGACAAGACCGGGCAGGTGCATGCGCGCCTGACGGTGGAAAAATCCGAGACGCTGGACCTGATGCAGCGCGACCAGCGCGTCCTGGAGCGTGCCCTGCAACAGGCCGGGCTCGATAGCAGCAAGACCAATCTGGAATTCTCGCTGAAGCAGAATCCCTTTGCCGGCCAGGACGGACAGGATCGCCCCGGCGACCGCCAGCCCTTCGGCGGCGGCGGCGGCGAGCCCGGTCAGGGCGAGGCCCAGGAAGCGATGCCCAGCGTCCATCTCTACCGTGGCAGCCTTCAGGCCAGCGGCGTCAACATTATCGCGTAAGGAACAGGTATCATGTCGATTTCAGGTGTTTCCGGTACGTCCAGCGCCAATAATGCGTCCCGCGCGACGATCGCGCAGAATTTCGATACCTTTCTCAGCATCCTCACCACGCAATTGCGCAACCAGAATCCGCTCGAACCGCTCGACACCAACCAGTTCACCCAGCAATTGGTGCAGTTCACCGGCGTCGAGCAGCAATTGAAGACCAATGACTTCCTCGAAGCATTGCTGCTCAACACCCAGAGCACGGCCCGCTCCGACGCGGTTTCCTATATCGGCAAGGAAATCTCGGCCTCCGGCGAGACGGCCGAACTCAGGGATGGCGGGGCCTATTGGACCTATAACGCCGCCGCCAATGTCGCCAATGCGACCGTCACCATCAAGAATGCCGCCGGCAGCGTGGTCTATACCGAGCAAGGCTCGCTCGAGGCCGGCCATGGCGCCTTCCTCTGGGACGGCATGGGCAGCGATGGCAGCAAGCGGCCGGACGGCATCTATACGATCGAGATCAAGGGCACCAACCTGTCGGGCAATACGGTGGCAGTCGCCACCAGTTCGGTGGGCATCGTCACGGCCGTGGACTTCTCCGGCCCCGAGCCCATGCTGACCGTGGGCCAGAACAAGATCGCCCTCAAGGACGTCACCAATGTCCGCCTGGTGGCCGAGACCACTACGCCGCCGCCGGCCGGTCCTGGCGATGGCGAAGACGACGAAGCGGACGATCCGGCGGCCTGACGCCCCCGGCGGCGCGGCGCCGGGCCTGGCCATCGCCGATGGAAAAATCTATGCGCCCGGCTCCTGCGCCTCCCTCCCCCTTGAGGGGAGGGATTGAGAATGGGGGTGTCGGAGCCAGGGCGAGGCTGCCGGACGTGTAGAAACCGCAGCACCCCCTCCCCTTCCCTCCCCTCAAGGGGGAGGGAGCTAAGAGCCTGACGCCCCGAGACAACTTGGCTCGAAGTGCCCAATGTAAACACTCCACCCTCAAGGGGGAGGGGACGCAATGGCGGGCAACCCGGTTTCAATTGCTTGAAACGCCTGACTTTTCTTAACCTGTTGTAAGTTTCCCCTTAGGGGTATTTTAAGGCCGCTCCCCTACTCTGCCTGGATATGGTCAGGTTTGAGTAGAGAGTAAAATGACCGTACAGATGCGTCCGCGCGTAAAGTACGTTATCGGCCCGGATGGTAGTCCGCTTACGATAGCGGATCTTCCGCCAGCCAATACCAGACGGTGGGTTATCCGCCGCAAGGCCGAGGTCGTTGCCGCCGTGCGCGGTGGCCTTCTCAGCCTCGAAGAAGCCTGCGAGCGTTATACGCTCAGCGTCGATGAATTCCTCAACTGGCAGGCCGCCATCGACAAACATGGCCTTGCCGGATTGAGAACCACCTGGATTCAGCATTACCGCGAAGGGTGATCGGCAATTGCCGGCGCCCCGAATGCCGGGCTGAAGACATCGGCAAACACGATTCCAAACCCGCCGGAGCGATCCGGCGGGTTTTACTTGCCGGCGATTATTGCGCGATGGTGGCGATGCGCGCCAAGACGTCATCCAATATATCGGGCGGCACTGCATCGCGATCCCGATCCTGACGGGCATTGCGCTGTACCATGTCGACGACGCGGATGGCGTCGCATTGGATCACGCCAGTCGTGGCCGTGCCGGCTCCCTGTAGATTGACGGCAAAACCCCGCATCCTTGATGCCTTGCCGATCGTGGTAATGGGGGCGACCAGCGCCATGCCGCTGCGATTGAAGGCTCGGGGCGAAATGACCAGAACGGGGTGCCGCCCCTGCGGCTCGCGTCCGGCCGCCGGCGACAGGTCGATATACCAGATCTCGCCCCGCTCCATGGCTAGAGGATTTCCCGTCCGACCGGTGGCGCATCGAGCCAGTCACGCGTCTCATCCGGATGAGACGCGTCCAACTCGCATTGGCCCATCAGGTCCTCGAGCCTATAGCGTGGCGTCTTGGCGACTGGCTGCAAAATCAGCCGATCTCCCTCGATGGACACCGCTAATTCCTGTCCTTCGCGCAGCAGCAGCGAATGACGCGCCGCCGCGGGTACGGTGACGATCAGCGAACCGCCTGCCTTTTTCAGCCTGGTCTTAGTGAGATAACCCGGATGCGCTGTCATGATCGGCCTCCAATGTTTGACAAATGTATAACATCAAGGTTCCGCTGCTGCAATGTCCAACCGTCAAATTTCCTTAACGCCGGCCGGCAATTTCTGCCTGAATTTGCAAATCGGAACAGCCGGTTAATAACTTGTTTACCATCCACTAGGTAATTTTTGCCCATCGGTCTTGGGGGCTCCATGACCGCATTGAGTCGCCTGAATGCTCCAGCGGAACGCGCCAGCGCTTTTCCCGCCGGAGCATGATGGACGGAACCCAGAGTGTGGCGTGGAAAGTCTGACCAACCTCATCGACCGGATCGGCATGCCACGCCTGGCGGCCATGGCCATCGTCGCCGTGCTGATGCTGGGTTTCTTCGGCTTCCTGATCCTGCGGGCGCAAGCGCCACAAATGGCCCCGCTCTATTCGGGGCTGAGTCTGGAAGATTCCTCGGCGATCCTCACCGAACTGCAGACGCTCAATATTCCCTATGAATTGCGCGGCGAAGGCGACACGATCCTTGTTCCCCGCGACCAGATCACCACCACCCGCATGAGCCTGGCCGGCCAGGGCCTGCCGACGCGCGGCCAGGTCGGTTATGAGATTTTCGACCAGCAATCGACCCTGGGCGCCACCAGCTTCGTGCAGAACATCAACAATGTCCGGGCGCTGGAAGGCGAATTGGCCCGCACCATTGCCTCGCTCACCCGCATCAAGGGCGCGCGCGTGCATCTGGTGCTTCCCGAGCGCGAATTGTTCCGCCGCGAACGCAAGGACCCTTCCGCCTCCATCGTGCTCTCGGTGCGCGGCGCGCTGTCGGGGGGAGAAATCCGCGCCATCCAGCATATGGTCGCCTCGGCCATCGAGGGCCTGACCCCAACCCGCGTTTCCATCGTCGATGACCAGGGCAATCTTCTCGCTTCCGGTACCGGCGACGACGAAAACGGGCTGATCTCCAGCCAGAGCGACGAACGCCGCCTGGGCATCGAGAACCGCCTGCGCACCCGTATCGAGGATATGCTGGCCAATGTGGTCGGCGCCGGCCGCGCCCGCGTCGAGGTCGCCGCCGAACTCGACCTCAACCGCTCCACCACCACCCAGGAAATTTTCGACCCCGAAAGCCAGGTGGTGCGCTCCACCCAGACGAGGGAGACCGAGAACCTGTCCGGCGCCAATAGCGGGCAGGTGACCGTCGCCAACGAATTGCCCGGCGCCAGCAATGACGCCGCCGCCCAGGGCCTCACCGAACAGGGCGTCTCGGCCGAGGAAATCGTCAATTACGAGATTTCCCGGACCACCCAGACCGCCGTGACCGAAGCCGGCTCGATCAAGCGCCTCTCTGTCGCCGTGGTGATCGACGGCACCTATGCCGACGATGGCGCCGGCAATATCACCTATATGCCGCGCAGCGCCGACGAGATCGCCCAATTGCTCACCCTGGTGCGGTCCGCCGCCGGCTATTCAGCCGAACGCGGCGATGCGATCGAGGTGGTCAATATGCAATTCGCCGAGCGGCCCGATCTGCTGGCGCCCGGCACCGACCAGACCGGCGGCCTGCTCGATTTCACCCGTGACGACCTGATGAACGGCGCCGAAATGGCGGTGACGCTGCTGATCGCCCTGGCCCTGGTCTTCTTCGTCATGCGCCCGCTGCTGCGCAAGGTCCTGACCCCCGAGACCGCGCCGCTGGCCCTGCCGGTCGCCGCCGAACTGGGCCAGCACGGCACGCTGCTGGCCGATGGCGTCGTCGCGCCCGAGGAGGAACCGGAAACCGACATGCCCCGCGACAAGACGCCCGCCTGGGTCTCCAATGCCAAATCCATGGGCGAAACCCAGTTGCAGACCCTCAAGACGGTCGGCACGCTGGTCGAGGAAAACCCCAAACAGGCCGCGCTCATCGTGCGCGACTGGCTTGGTAGCGCGGCGTAATATCCATGGCCCTGGTTTCCCAATCCGATCTGTCAGACGAAAACGCCAAGTCCTCCAAGACGCAATTGCAGGTGGGCGGCGAGCAGCGCCTGCTCAAGGGCGACGAGAAGGCGGCGGCCCTGCTGCTGGCGCTCGGCCCCGATTACGGCAAGCCGATTTTCGAGGAGCTCGACGAACTCGAAATCCGCCAGCTCTCGCGCGCCATGGCGCGACTGGGCCCCATCACCCAGGAAATGCTCGACGAACTCATGATCGATTTCGTCACCACCATTTCCTCCAATGGCTCGCTCTCGGGCAATACCGATTCCACCGAGCGGCTGCTGCTCTCCTTCCTGCCGCAGGATCGGGTGGACGCCATCATGGAGGAAATCCGCGGTCCCGCGGGCCGCAATATGTGGGAAAAGCTCTCCAATGTGCAGGCGGACGTGCTGGCCGCCTATCTCAAGAACGAATATCCCCAGACCATCGCCGTGGTGCTGTCCAAGATCGCCTCCGAACATGCCTCCAAAGTGCTGACCGTGCTGCCCGAGGAACTGGCCATGGACGTGGTGCAGCGCATGTTGGGGCTCGATCCGGTGCAGAAGGAAATCCTCGAAAAGATCGAGATGACCCTGCGCACCGAATTCATGTCGACGCTCAACCACACCAAGCGCCGCGACAGCCACGAGCAGATGGCGGAAATCTTCAACGCCTTCGACCGCCAGACCGAAGCGCGCTTCATCACCAATCTGGAAGAGATCAACCGCGACGACGCCGAGCGCATCAAGCAATTGATGTTCACCTTCGAGGACCTGGCGCGGCTGGAAATGGCCTCGATCCAGACGCTGCTCACCAGGCTCGACAAGCGCGAACTGGCCCTGGCGCTCAAGGGGGCCAATGACAGCGTCAAGGAGAGCTTCTTCAAGAACATGTCCGGCCGCGCCGCCAAGCTGTTGCAGGACGACATGAACGATATGGGCCCGGTGCGCCTGAAGGATGTCGACGAGGCCCAGACCCGCATGGTCGGCATCGCCAAGGACCTCGCCGCCAAGGGCGACATCGTCATCCTCAAGACCAAGTCCGACGATCAGATGATTGTGTAGCGCCATGTCCCAGCTCGCCCGCTTCACCTTCGATCTCGATCTGGAATCCCGGCCCGTCCATGGCGAGGCCGCCAACGATCCGCCGCCGCCGCCCATGCCCTCGCTGCCCGAGAATGTCGTGGCCCAGCTCATCGCGTCGGCGCGCGAGGAAGCCTATGCCGAAGGGCTGGCGGCCGGCGAGAGGAACGCCGCCAATATGGCAGCGCAGACCATTGCCGCCGCCGCCGGCGCCCTGGCGACCCAGACCGCGCCCCTGGCCGCTGCGCTCGACCGGGCCATTGCCGAGCATCGCCGGGAAGCCGTCGACCTGGCGCTGAGCATTGCCCGCAAGCTCGCCCTGCATCTTGTCGCCCGCTATCCGCAGCTCGAACTGGAAGCCTTGATCGCCGAATGCCTGGCCAGCCTGGGCGGGGTGCCGCATCTGGTCATCCGCTGCCATCCCGACCTGGCCGATGCCATTCGCGACAAGGCCAGCGCCCATATGGCCCAATCGGGGTTTTCCGGACGCCTCGTGGTCATGGGCGAGCCCGATATCAGGCTGGGCGACGGGCGCCTGGAATGGGTCGATGGCGGGGTGGTGCGCGACATTGCCGAGACCGCCGGCGAAATCGACCGGCAGATCGCATCCTATCTGGCGGCCCGTGGCCGCGCCGACCATGAGGAGTATGGGGCATGACCGATCCCGAAGACGACGTCACCGCCACCGAAGGCCTGCCGCTGGACGCCATGGAACCGAACGAGCATGGCCCGGGCGGCGAGCAGCATTCGGAGCGCAGCGCCGCCGACCTCGAAGCGGTGTTCGACGTTCCCGTGCGGGTTTCCGTGGTGCTCGGCCGCACCAAGATGCCGGTCTCCAACCTGCTCAAGCTCGATACCGGCACGGTGATCGAACTGGACCGGCAGGTCGGCGAGGCCGTCGAAATTTTCATCAATGATCGCTTGGTCGCCCGTGGCGAAATCGTGCTGGTCGAAGACCGGCTCGGCGTCACCATGACCGAAATCATCAAGCCCCAATAAGGAAGCAGACAATGCGCCTCCTCATCATCGGTGCCCTGGAAGGCCAGCTCAGCACCGCCACCAAGATGGCCATGGATGGCGGCGCCAAGGTCGCCCATGCCCCCTCCATCGAGATCGGGCTGGCGGCCCTGCGCGCCGGCAAGGGCGCCGATCTGCTGCTGGTCGACGTGATGATGGACATTGCCGGGCTGATCGCCGGGCTCGAAGCCGAACGCATCGCCATCCCGGTCGTCGCCTGCGGCGTCGAAACCAATGCCGCCGCCGCCGTCAACGCCATCCGCGCCGGAGCCAAGGAATATATCCCCCTGCCCCCCGATGCCGAGCTGATCGCCGCCGTCATCGCCGCCGTCGCCCGCGAAAGCTCGGATTTCCTCTATCGCGATCCGGCCATGGAGCGGGTGGTGAAGATGGCCGAACAGGTGGCCGGCTCCGACGCCTCCATCCTGATTACCGGCGAGAGCGGCACCGGCAAGGAAGTCGTCGCCAAATTCGTCCATGCCCGCTCCAAGCGCGCCCACAAGGCCTTCATCTCGGTCAATTGCGCCGCCATCCCCGAAGCGCTGCTCGAATCCGAATTGTTCGGCCATGAAAAGGGTGCCTTTACCGGCGCCATCGCCCGCCGCATCGGCAAGTTCGAGGAAGCCTCGGGCGGCACGCTGCTGCTCGACGAAATCAGCGAAATGGACGTGCGCTTGCAGGCCAAGCTGCTGCGCGCCATCCAGGAGCGGGTCATCGACCGCGTCGGCGGCAGCAAGCCGGTGCCGGTGGATATCCGTATCCTCGCCACCTCCAACCGCAATCTCGGCGAGGCGGTGCGCGAAGGCAGCTTCCGCGAGGACCTGCTGTTCCGCCTCAACGTGGTCAATCTCAAGCTGCCGCCGCTGCGCGACCGGCCCGGCGACATCGTCGCCCTTTCCGAGCATTTCGTCGCCAAATATGCCAAGGCCAATGGCATAGCACCGCGCGCCCTGTCGGCGGCCGCCCGCGACGCCCTGGTCAAGGCGCCCTGGCCGGGCAATGTGCGGGAACTGGAAAACACCCTGCACCGCGCCGTCTTGCTCTCCTCGGGCGACACGATCGAGCCCGACGCCATCGTCCTGCCCGACGGCATGGGCCTGCATGAAGCCGCCCGCGCCGCTTCGCCCGCCGCCATGGCCGCCCAGACCGCCGAAGCCATGAACCGCGCCCTGGTCGGCCGCACCGTGGCCGATGTCGAACGCGATCTCATCCTCGACACCCTCGACCACACTTTGGGCAACCGCACCCACGCCGCCAATATTCTCGGCATCTCCATCCGCACCCTCAGAAACAAGCTCAACCAATATGCCGATGAAGGCATGCCGGTGCCCGAACCGGGCGAGAAGCGGAGCGTGGCGTGAGCTATTTGCGGGCGGAACGCTCCCCCTCATCCGGCGCTGCGCGCCACCGTCTCCCCCAGGGGGAGAAGAATAATATCGCGCGCGCCTCCTATTCCTCTCCCCCTCGGGGAAAGGTAGCTCGGCGCAGCCGAGTCGGTGAGGGTGTCTGATGACCGATCTTCCCACCACGCCCCGCTCCGGCTTCAAGCTGCCTTCCGTCACCAGCGTGATCGACATGCTGCGTTCCGGCGACATCGCGCTCGCCGCCGGGGTGATGGGGCTGATCGTCATCCTCATCGTGCCCATGCCACCCATTTTGGTGGACATGCTGCTCGCCATTTCCATCGTCTTCTCGGTCATGATCCTGATGACCGCGCTGTTCATTCAGAAGCCGCTGGAATTTTCCGCTTTCCCGACCGTCCTCTTGATCGCCACCATGCTGCGGCTGGGCCTCAACCTGGCCACCACCCGCCTGATCCTGTCGGACGGCCATAACGGCACCGCCTCGGCCGGCCATGTCATCGAAGCCTTCGGCAATTTCGTCACCCGCGGCAATTTCGTCATCGGCGCGGTGATCTTCATCATCCTCGTGATCGTGAACTTCATCGTCATCACCAAGGGTTCGGGCCGCATCGCCGAAGTCGCCGCGCGCTTCAGCCTCGACGCCATGCCCGGCAAGCAGATGGCCATCGATGCCGACCTCTCGGCCGGGCTCATCGACGAGGACCATGCCAAGAAGCGCCGCGCCGAACTGGAAGGCGAAAGCGCTTTTTTCGGCAATATGGACGGCGCCTCCAAATTCGTGCGCGGCGACGCCATTGCCGGGCTGATCATCACCTTTATCAATGTCGCCGCCGGTATGCTGATCGGCATCCTGCAAGAAGGGCTGTCGTTTCAGGACGCGGGCAGCGTCTATACGCTGCTCACCATTGGCGATGGCCTCACCAGCCAGATTCCGGCGCTGATCGTTTCCACTGCCGCCGGCATCCTGGTGTCGAAATCCGGCGTCTCCGGCGCCGCCGACAAGGCTTTGTCCACCCAATTTGCCGGCTATCCGCGCGCCCTGGGCATGTCCTCCGCCGTCATGGCGGCGCTGGCCTTCCTGCCCGGCATGCCGCTCCTGCCCTTCCTCGCCCTTTCGGGAGGCGTCGGCTATGCGGCCTGGCGCGCCGGCATATCCAAGGCGATACGGGTGATGGAGGAAGAAACCAGGGAGATGGAAAAGGCCATGGCCGCCGGCCCCGTCGCCACGGCCCAGTCCGCCGAGCCGCCGATCTCCGAGGCCCTCAAGATCGACGATCTCAAACTCGAACTGGGCTATGGGCTGCTGAACCTGGTCAAGGAAGACGAAACCGGCACCGACCGGCTGACCGAGCAGATCAAGGCCCTGCGCCGCCAGCTCGCGCTGGAGCTGGGTTTCGTCATGCCGCCGGTGCGCATCCTCGACAACATGCAATTGGAGCCCAATGACTACAAGGTCCGCATCAAGGAGGTGGAAGCCGGCGCCGGGCAGATTTTCGCCAACCAGCTGATGGTCATGGACCCCTATGGCAACCAGATCGATCTGCCGGGCACCCATACCACCGAGCCCACCTTCGGCCTGCCGGCCACCTGGATCGAGCCCGCCCTGCGCGACGAGGCCGAATTGCGCGGCCTCTCGATCATCGACCCGTCCACGGTGATCTCCACCCATCTCACCGAGATCCTCAAGGCCAATGTCGCCGACCTGCTGAGCTATGCCAATGTGCAATCGTTGCTTTCGGGCCTGCCCAAGGACCAGCAGAAGCTGGTGGAAGACATCGTGCCCGGCATGATCACCGTCTCGGGGCTGCAACGCGTATTGCAGGCCCTGCTCACCGAGCGCATATCCATCCGCGACCTGTCCTCGATCCTCGAAGCAGTGGCGGAAATCGCCGGCAATGGCCGCTCGGTGCAGACCATTACCGAACATGTCCGCTCGCGCCTGTCACGCCAGCTCTGCGCCGCCAATCTCGGCCCCGACGGCAATCTGCCGCTGCTGACGCTCTCGCCGCAATGGGAGCGCGATTTCGCCGAGGCCATGGCCGGCGCCGGCGAGGAGCGGCACCTGGCCATGGCGCCGAGCAAGCTGCAGCAATTCATCGGCGCGGTGCAGAACGCCTACGAAAGCGCGGCCCAGCAGGGCGAAATCCCGGTATTGATCACCTCGCCCGCTATCCGCCCCCATGTCCGGTCCATCGTCGAGCGCTTCCGCCCGCAAACCGTGATCCTGAGCCAGAACGAAGTGCATCCGCGCGTGCGGCTCAAGACGGTGGGCAGCGTGTAGAGGGCCCGCATTGCGATGCGTCCCCTGCCAGATCGTAGGGATTTTAGGACGATCACCTGGCCCGCAACTCATTTCGCGATTTATTGCCGCGTTTTCCCGGTGCGACCCCCGCCTAGGCGGGGGTGAACCGGTTTTTGGAATCGGTGCCGGCGGCAAAATCCTAGCTCAGCCGTCCCGGCACCACCGGCGGTATCTCGACCTCGGATGCCGCTTCGGAGCTGTCAGTGTCGCCCTGCTCCACCATTTCCCGCTCGGCTTCGAACCAGAATTCGTCGCTACGTCCGTCCGGCTGGCCGGCGCGCTCCCAGAGCTGGAAGGCGCGGGCGCGGATTTTTTCCTGATCGAATGTTTGTATGATGTGGTCCTCCTTGTCTGCCGACAACGTCGAGCCGGCCCAGCGGTTGCGCTCCGCCCGATGATTGTGCGCCGCCGCGCCAGGCGCTAGAACACCGACCATGTCCGCACCCGTCATTCTCCCCGTTCCGGTATTCTCCACCCTGTGCAACGCCGCTTTTGCGCTGCGGCGCGAAGTCTTTGTCTGGGAGCAGCGGGTGCCCGAGGAAGAAGAGCACGACGCAGACGACCTGACGGCGACCCATTTCGTCGCTATCCTCGACGGCGAGGTGGTGGGAACGCTGCGGCTGATCGACCGGCCCGAACACGTCAAGATCGGCCGCGTCGCGGTGCGTGGGCAATTCCGCGGACGCGGCATCGCCAGGAAACTGATGGTGGCGGCGATGGATCATGGCCGCGCCAATGGACGCGAGCGCTTCTATCTCACCGCGCAAGCGGACAAGCTCGGATTTTACGAGAGCCTGGGTTTCGTGGCCTTCGGGCCCGAATTCAGCGATGGCGGCATGCCGCACCGCGCCATGCGCGACTATGACAAGCAGGACGCCGTTCTCAGCGATTGAGCCGGCCGTTCCAGGGCCGGTTCAAAAAAGCTGCGGAACGGCTCCCCGGCCACTTGCGTTGATCACCATGAATGGGCCGCACGGCGCGCTACCGGCAAGTTTTGCGCCGCACGACCCTGTTCACCGCAATCGATGAACCCATGGAGCCTAATATGATCCGCACCCTTTTGACCACCTCGGCAATCGCCCTGGTCCTGAGCACCGCTGCGATCGCGCAGACGACCACCACCGATCCGGCCGTCCCGGCCCCCGACGCGACCCAGACCGATCCGATGGCCCCGGCCGATCCGATGGCCCCGGCCGACCCGATGGCCCCGGCTGATCCGATGGCCCCTGCCGATCCCGCCGCCCCTGCCGACACCACGGTAACCACCGATCCGGCGCCGAGCACGGATATCGATACCGGCGCGGCCCAGACCACCGAAATCCACGAGCCCTGGGATATCTCGGCCGGCTATACCGCCGCCGATAGTGACAATCTCGTCACCCAGATTCTCGGTTCGCCGGTCTATTCCAGCAGCGCCGACGATGCCGAGCAGATCGGCACCGTGACCGATATCGTGCTCAATGCCGATGGCGATATTGCCGCCGTGATCCTGGGCGTCGGCGGGTTCCTCGGCATCGGTGAAAAGGGTGTAGCCGTCGACTTCCAGTCGCTGGACTTCGTCCTGGCCGCTGACAATACCGAACGCTGGGTGCTGCCGACCACGGCCGAAGCGCTCGAAGCGGCCCCGGAATTCGTCTGGCGGGAAGATGAGCCGGTCGATCCGGGCATGGCCCCGGCCGACCCGATGGCGCCAGTCGATCCCATGGCTCCGGTCGATCCGGTCGTGCCGCAATAAACCGGCCCATGAATGCAAAAGGCCCGCTTCGGCGGGCCTTTTCGTCTCTAGCTAGACCTTATTGGCGGCGGAAGCGCATCCGCGCCACTTCGTCATATTCGGCCTGCTCGATCTTGTTCTGCTCGTCGCGCTCGCGCTGATGCTCGCGCTGGTCGAGCAATTCGACCTTTTTGAGGTCTTCCAGCGCCTCGGCCAGCGCATCCTGCGCGGCTTCGAGCTTGCCCTTCATGTCATTGGCCGAGGCCAGCAGATTGTCGCGCCGGGTCAGCGCCGCCTTGGCGAAGGTGGAATAGGCGAAATGCGCGACATCGGCGATGCCGGTCTTGGTATGCTCGATCTCGATCTGCTGGTCGAGTTCGGACGCCATCCGCTCGAAATCGGCGATCATCATCTCGATCTGCGCGACCTGCCGGCGCTTCTCGTCCACCTGGAACTTCTTGAGCCGGATGAGGCTCTCGCTGCGCGATTTCAAGACCTGTACTCCTTACACATCAAGTCAGCTCCGGCGCGGCACCAAATCCAGGCACCGCCCCGCTAGGACCCCGCATCCGCCGCGGCGACGATTTCGGCGAGCTGGGAATAGCCCTCGATGATCGTCGTCGTCTCCTGCCGCTGCTGGCCTAGAAAGGCTTCCAGCTGCGGATGGATGGCGATGGCGCGGTCCACGTTCGGATCTGACCCTTTCCGGTAAGCCCCCAGCCGGATCAGTTCCTCCATGTCCGAAAAGATGGACATGAGCTCCCGCGCCCGCGACAGGATGGGCCGAACCTCTTCCGGCACGCATCCTGGCATGGTCCGCGAAATGGACCGGAGCACATTGACGGCGGGGTAGCGTCCCCGCTCGGCAATGCCGCGCTCCATCACGATGTGCCCGTCGAGAATGCCGCGCACGGCGTCCGCAATGGGCTCATTGTGATCATCACCTTCCACCAAAACGGTAAATAGACCGGTAATGGACCCCGAACCCGGTTTTCCCGGGCCCGCCCGTTCCAGGAGGCGCGGCAATTCGGTGAACACGGTCGGCGGATAGCCCTTGGCCGTGGGCGGCTCGCCAATGGCCAGGCCGATCTCGCGCTGCGCCATGGCGAAGCGGGTCAGCGAATCCATCATGCACAGCACCCGCTTGCCCTGGTCGCGGAAATATTCGGCCAGCGCCATGGCGATATAACAGGCCTGCCGCCGCATCAGCGCCGCCTCGTCCGAGGTCGCCACCACCACCACCGCGCGCTTCAATCCCTCCTCGCCCAGATATTCCTGGATGAATTCCTGCACCTCGCGGCCGCGCTCGCCGATCAGCCCGATAATGGAGACATCGACATCGGTATTGCGCGCCAGCATCGACATCAGCACCGACTTGCCGACGCCCGAACCGGCAAAGATGCCCATGCGCTGGCCCTCGCACATGGTGGCGAAGGTGTTGAGGCACCGCACGCCCAATTCGATCGGCTCGCCCACCCGCGTGCGGTCATGCGCGGCTAGCGGCGATTGGCGCAGGGGATAGGATACCGCGCCGCGCGCCAGCGGGCCCTTGCCGTCTATGGGCTCGCCATTGGCGTTGACCACCCGGCCCAGCCAGGCCGGAGACGGATCGACAGAGCCGTCATGCCGCCGGAACACCGCCTTGCAGCCCAGCCGCACCCCGCGCAATTCCCCGAAGGGCAGGCACAGCGCATGGCCGTCGCGGAAGCCGATGATCTCGGCGGCCAGATGCTCGCCGTCGCTGGCCTCGATGACCACCCGCCCGCCGACGCGCAATTCGCGCACCGGACCGACGACCTCGATGAGCAGGCCCTGGACGGATTTCACCCGCCCGAACACCTCAACCTCTTCGATGGCGTCGATGGCCGAAATCAGCGCTTTCATGCTCTGCCAGGTCTGGTGACGCCCGTGCCAAGCGTTAACGCCTAGGGCGGGTTTTGCCATGATTATGGTTTTCGCCGCGGCTCGAATCGCGCCGCATCGCGAATCGGATCGTAACCGATCGTTAACTGAAAAGCTGTATCGCCATGGAGGATTGGCGAAATCCGCCTGCCGCCACAAATGTGGCCAAACTCCCCCAATTGCCACAATTGCTTGAGTCCCAAGAATCGCTTGGAACGGCTTCTTAATGTTTTACCTTAAGATTTTTATAAGACATTTATCATTAATTTTCAATAACTTAATATAAATTCATCTTACCGCCCTTTGCGTATTGCGGATCAGAATTAAACTTTGTTAACTAGTTGGGCTTAGGCTTCAGTCATATCCAGTAGGGTTGGAGCGGGACGGGCGATATGGCCCAACCTCCCGCGGGTTCCAGCAGGAACGAATGACAAGGGGAATATAATGCGGGTACTCCTTATTGAGGACGATAGCGCCACGGCGCAGAGCATCGAACTGATGCTCAAGTCCGAGAGCTTCAATGTCTACACCACCGATCTCGGTGAAGAGGGCGTCGATCTCGGCAAGCTTTACGACTACGACATCATTCTTCTCGACCTGAACCTGCCGGACATGAGCGGCTATGAAGTGCTGCGCACGCTGCGCGTCGCCAAGGTTCAGACGCCGATCCTGATCCTGTCCGGCCTTGCGGGCATCGAGGACAAGGTGCGCGGCCTCGGCTTCGGCGCCGACGACTACATGACCAAGCCTTTCCACAAGGACGAACTCGTGGCCCGCATCCACGCCATTGTCCGCCGTTCCAAGGGCCATGCCCAATCGGTCATCACCACCGGCGACCTCATGGTCAATCTCGATACCAAGACGGTCGAGGTCCAGAACGCCCGGGTGCACCTGACCGGCAAGGAATATCAGATGCTGGAGCTGCTTTCGCTCCGCAAGGGCACGACGCTCACCAAGGAAATGTTCCTCAACCACCTCTATGGCGGCATGGACGAGCCGGAGCTGAAGATCATCGACGTCTTCATCTGCAAGCTCCGCAAGAAGCTTTCCGTCGCCACCGGCGGCAAGAATTACATCGAGACGGTCTGGGGCCGCGGCTATGTGCTGCGCGAGCCCGAGGAAACCGAGACCTATAACGAGAACGTGGCATAAGCCGCCACGCCGCTCGACAGAATTACAACCCCGCGCCTCCGGCGCGGGGTTTTTCGTTTGGCGTGTTTCGGCCTGTCATGGCAGCGGTGACATTCGCGGGCTCTTCCCTCGTATCTTTCCCGGATCGTCACCCTCGCGTCAGGCGCGAGGGTGACGATCCGGGTGAGACGCTGATTCCGTCAAAGCCGGAACCGCTCTAAGACCGCATAGTTTGCACGAGCCGCAGCACCCCTTTCCCTCCCCTCAAAGGGGGAATGTTTACATCGGGCACTTCGAGCCAAGCTGTCTCGGGATGCCCATGGAAATCGTCGCAATGGACGGTCGAAATCTGCTAGCATCGTTCGTCGTCCGGCCATGACGAGGTTTTGCCATGAGCGACCGCATCGCGACAGATCGCGCCATCAACACGGTCTGGCGTGTCGAGCAGGCCCGCGTCATTGCCGGGCTCACCCGCATGGTGCGCGATATTTCGCTGGCCGAGGAACTGGCGCAGGACGCCTTGCTGGCCGCCCTCAAGGCCTGGCCGGAAACCGGGGTGCCGCGCAATCCGGGCGCCTGGCTGATGCAGGCCGGCAAGCGCAAGGCCATCGATTATTTCCGCCACCGCAAGATGGCGGCGGGAAAGCTGGCGGAAGTGGGCCGCATCATGGATGACGAGGCGCCCGACAATGAAGCCGCCATCCACGAGCAGTTGGACGACGAGGTCGGCGACGACCTGCTGCGCCTCATCTTTACCTCCTGTCATCCCATCCTGCCGCCCGAAAGCCGGGTGGCGCTGACCCTGCGGCTGATCGGCGGCCTCACCACCGAGGAAATCGCCCGGGCGTTCCTCGCCAATGACGCCACGATCGGCCAACGCATCGTGCGGGCCAAGCGCGCCATCGCCGATGCCGGCCTGCCCTTTGAAGTGCCGCAAAGCGCCGAGCGCAAGGAACGGCTGGCCTCGGTGCTGGGCGTGCTCTACCTCATCTTCAATGAAGGCTATTCGGCCACGGCCGGTGCGGACTGGATGCGCCCGCAGCTCTGCGAAGAGGCCATGCGCGTGGCGCGCATCCTGGCGGGATTGATGCCGGAAGAGCCGGAAGTCCATGGCCTGCTGGCGCTGATGGAATTGCAGCATTCCCGCGCCGCCGCCCGCATCAATGCCCGGGGCGAACCGGTGCTGCTGCCCGACCAGGACCGCGCTCTCTGGGATCAGTCGCTGATCCGCCGCGGCCTCGATGGCCTGGCGCGCGCCCAGCGGCTGGGCGGCATTGCCGGCCCCTATACGCTCCAGGCCGCCATCGCCGCCTGCCATGCCCGCGCCAGCGAGCCGGAGGCAACCGATTGGGGCCAGATCGCCACGCTCTATAACCTGCTCGCCCAGCTCACCCCCTCCCCGATCATCGACCTCAACCGCGCCGTGGCCGTGTCGATGGCGGAGGGCCCCGCCGCCGCTTTGCCCCTCATCGAGGCGCTGAAGGCCGCGCCGGCACTGCAGAACTATCATCTGTTCTATGGCGTCCGCGGCGACCTGCTGCGCAAACTCGGTCGCCACACCGAAGCCAATCTCGACTTCCGCAAAGCGGCCGACCTCGCCCGCAACCAGCGCGAAAAGGCCTTCCTGCTGGGCCGGGCCGAGGAAGAAATTTCGGAAACCTTCGAGCCGCCGCGAGGTCGTTGACACCGGGGCGAGCTCGGCGGCCGCGACCTCGTCCTTCGCCCTTCGCCCTTCGACAAGCTCAGGAGGCTCAGGAGGCTCAGGAGGCTCAGGAGGCTCAGGAGGCTCAGGATGAGGTCTATGGAAATCCTGAACTTGTCGAAAGACGCGCCTAGATCTGGCTTTGACGGAATCGGCGTCTCACCCTCGCTCGTCACCCTCGCGCTTGACGCGAGGGTTCTTTGTTTGTGGTCTGTCGCAAAGCCCTCGCGTCAAGCGCGAGGGTGACGATCCGGGAAAGATACGCCATCCACGCCATAGGCGATAACCTTGCGACGGGGAGGACGCGAAGGTCACCGCTTCCATGAAGAGCTGAAACGCCCTAGGCGGCTTCCGCCGCCTCGAACTTGGCTTCCAATATCGCCCGGTCGAAGGGCTTCATCATGTAATCGTTGGCCCCCGCCTTCAGCGCCAGTGCGATGGCGCCGATATCGTTCTCGACCGTGCAATAGATGACATGGGGGGTTTCGCCGCCGATATAGGCGCGCAGCAGCTTCAGGAATTCCAGCCCGCTCATGATCGGCATGTTCCAGTCGAGCAGGATCGTGTCCGGCATTTGCTGCCGGCACTTGTCGATGGCTTCCTGCCCATCCTCGGCCTCGTCGACGATATAGTCGAGATCTTCCAGAATCCGGCGCGCCACTTTGCGCACCACGCTGGAATCATCGACGATCAGACAGCTGCGCATGAGCAAAAATCCTCGGAAGAGGTTGAACGCTTTGCCGATTATGCCAGCCCATATATTGGCGAATGGTTAGCGAAACGCCGCTATTCGGCGGCTTCCGCCCTGGCCTGCGGCACGGCGGTGAAGAAGAAGACGTCGTTCTCGATGCCGATATCGAGCGTCATATCGGTCATGCGCGCCAAGAGGCCGGTATAGAAGGGCTGGATGCCCCGCGCATCCACCGAACCCTCTTCCGGCATGCCCGAAAGCAGGCCCGCCGAGCCCGAGGGCACCAGCGTCCTCTGCCGCTTTTCCGGATCGCTGCGCGAAGTGAACTCGAATTTCTCCTCGCCGGCCGGGCCGGTGATCGAGGCGGCGACCACCCCGCCGCGCGGCACCGAGCCGGCCGCGATCAGCAGCATGTTCATGAACAGCTTGGCCTTATGCTTGGGCAGGAGGATCAGCGGCACGCTCCATTCCAGATCCGCCTTTTCGATCTCGAACAGGATGCGGGCGACCCGCTCGCATTCGCGCGTGTCGATATCGGTGCCGGCGGTCGAGGAAGCGCCATAGGCGAGGCGGGCGAATTCCAGCTTGGCCCGGCTCTGTTTGGCGGCGCTGGCGATCAGGTCGCGCGCGCCCTCGGCCATTTCGCCCTGTGCCGGGTCGGCCAGCACTTCCAGCCCATTGCCGATGGCGCCGATGGGATTGATCAGGTCGTGGCAGACCCTGGAGCACAGCATGGCGGCCAGATCGGTTGCCTTGAGCTCGATAATGTCGGCCATGATGAATTTCTCCGTGCAATGCCGGCAGGCGGCGAGAATCAATATGGGGGACATTAAAGCGGCTTGGCCGGGCGCACTACTGTATCGACAGGGTTTTGGACAGAACCTGCCAATGCTCCTCGCCCCGCAAAGCCGCCGCGTCGGGCGCCAGCAGGAAGGCTTCGCGGTTGGAAGCCGAATAGAACAGGAACAGCCGCTGCTTGTAGATCACATAGATCAGCGGATCGGCATCGGAGACGAAGCCCCGCGCCATGCTCATGGCGCCATGGCCGCCATATTGGGGCGCATAGGTCTCGGCATGGCGCCGGAACACCTCGCGGTTCGCCTCGCTGGCGAACAGAAAGGGCGCACCCATCCATTCCAGCTCCAGCTCCGGCCGCCCCGGCAACGGCGCCGGCTCGGTGAAATAGGAGACCGGGTCCATGCCGCCGATCGCCAGGCCGGACAATGGGTCGGTCAATATATAGGTCACCACCGATTGGGCGGCGCTCTCGCGGACCATGGCCGGAAAAAGCCCGAAAAGCGGCAGAACAAGGGCGATCATGGTTAAGATTTGTTTAGAGGTTTGCTTCATCATCGCCCCGATCGATCGGCCTGTCGGCGTCGCAATTCTGACGCAAGAGACCTTAAGGTCTTCGTAAACTGCCCGGTCCTTAGGAGACTGCATGATGTTCAAACCCCTTGCCCTGCTCGTCGCGTTTCTCGCCGCGCTGCTGCCTGCGGCCCCGGTATTTGCCCAGGGCTCGCTGAGCGACACCTTTTCCGGCGAAGAACTGGTCGATAGCGGGCGCGAATTCTTCGGTTCGGCCGCCCAGGGCCTGGCCTCGGTGGTGGAGCGGGCGGTCAGCCAGTTCGGCCTGCCCAATGGCTATGTCCTGGGCGAGGAAGCCGGCGGCGCCCTCATCGTCGGCGCCAAATATGGGGAAGGCACGCTCTATACCCGCAATGCCGGCCAGTTCTCCATCTATTGGCAGGGCCCCTCCATCGGTTTCGATATCGGCGGCGACGGCTCCAAGGTGATGATGCTGGTCTATAATCTCGCCACCATCCAGGACATTCTGGGCCGCTATCCGGGCGTCGACGGCTCCGCCTATGTGTTCGGCGGCTTCGGCATGACCGTCACCAAGCGCGGCGATGTCGTGGTGGTGCCGATCCGCTCCGGCGTCGGCGCGCGACTGGGCATCAATGTCGGCTATCTCAACTTCACCAGCGAGCCCACCTGGAACCCCTTCTGAGCCCCTTTCCCCGATCAATTCTTCGGTGAGCCGGGGTTTTGCGCCCCGGCTTTTTCGTGACGGAGCCCGTCAAACCCGTTAGGGTTAACGAGTGCCGAAGATAGCCTGGCGCCGTCTTTGCTGCCAGATAGGTCAGGAATGACCGGCAGGTGGCGCCGTTACGCCGCCGGAGAGATGTTCGATGCTGATCGAGAACATCATGTATTTCGCGCTGGGCCTGCTGATGGCGGGACTGGTGGCGCTCGTCATCATGCCGGCGGTGTGGAAGCGCGCCGTGCGCCTGACCAAGCGCCGCATCGAGGCGGCCACGCCCATCACCATGGCCGAGTTCCGCGCCGACAAGGACCAGTTGCGCGCCGAATTCGCCCTGTCCACCCGCCGGCTCGAAATGAATGTCGAGGCGCTGCGCAAGCGGCTGGCCGAACAGCTCAGCGACGTCAACCAGAAGCGCACCGATCTGGGCGCCCTCAAAGCCGAGCGTGAGAACCATCTGACGGTCGTGCGCGAGCTGGAAAGCCGCGAAGCGGAGCTGCGCGCCCGCATCCTCGAGCTGGAAAAGCACGGCGCCGACCTCGCCCAGCGCCTGCGCATGCGCGACCGGGACCTCGAAACCCGTCTCGGCGAAATCGAAAGCCTGCGCCATTCGGTTCGCGGCGGCCTGGCCCAGGCCACCGAAATCGACGGCATATCGCTGTCGGGCAGCTATAATGACGATGTTGAACGCCTGACCACCGCGCTGGCCATCGAACGCAAGCGCGCCGCTTTCCTCGAAGATCAGGCCCATAGCCTGCTCTCCCGCCTCGAAAACTCGGATCGCCGCAGCGCCGACGCCAATGACGCCATCGCCCGGATGCGCGACGCCCTGGCTGGCCGCGATGCCGAGCGGGAAGCCAGTGAAGAGCAATTACTGGAGGCCGAGGCCCGCATTGCCAGCGCCGAAAACCGTCTCAACGCGCTCCTGGCCGAAACCACCGAGACCGTGGCCCGCAGCGAGGACCGCGCCGAGCAATTGCTGGCCGACAAGCTCTCCATGGAAGAGGAGCTGGAAAAGCTCCGCGCCAAGGTGAGCAATGTCGAAGCCTCGATCATGGAAGATTGGCAGACCGAACGCTTCGAGGAGGCGCATCTGCGCGAAAAGCTCAACGACATCGCCGCCAGCGTCAGCCGGCTGGTCTATGCCGTGGACAATGAGGCGCCCGCCCATGCCTTCCCCGAGGAAAGCCTGTTCGACCGCGTCCAGCGCTTCGCCGATGACGGGGAGAGCCACGACATGCTGCCCAGCCCCAGCGAAAGCCAGCGCGGCTCCGTCTCCGACCGCCTTGCCGCATTGCGGGAAATTCAGGAGCGGTAGCGGCGGAGTGGCGCTCGCGCTGTCGTAGCCTCAGGTTGGCTTGTCGAGCCACGGGGCGCAGCCCCGGTGTTACCGACCTCGTCCTTCGACGAGCTCAGGATGAGGTCTACGAGAGATTGCGTCTATCCGTTGCCACCATCCGTGACGCGTTCAGACCTCATGGTGAGCTTGTCGAACCATAGGGGCGTAGGCCCGGATTTATCGGCACTCTCCGCTCGTCACCTTCCCGTCAAGCGCGAGAGTGACGATCCAGGCAGGAGCGGCCTGACACCGCCGCCCCTATTCCGCTCCGATCTGCACCACGCGCACCAATTCGCCGGTGCCGGCATTGAAGATCGACAGCAGCACCGCGCCGCCGGCCCGATAAGTCACCTGCACCGTGCCGTCATTATTGATCGCCGAGATCACCTCGGCCCCGGCGGGAATGCTGACCGTCTCCGCCATTACCGGCGGCGGGCTGTCGCGCATGACCCGATAGACAAGCGCAAAGCCAATCGCCATAAAGCCCAGCAACAGGATGCCCATGGAGATGGCGAATGACCTGCGGGCTTTCCCCAGCATGGCCAGGGCCTCGGGCGACAATTCATTGTCGGCGGCTTGCGGCGGGTTTTGATCAGGATTGCTCATGGCGGATGATGATACCGATTTCGAGTTCGAGGGCGAGCCCGTTGAAATTGTGGTCGACGAAGGTTTCGCCGGCGGCAGACTCGATGTCGTTCTGGCCCGGGCGCATGACGCGCTGAGCCGCAATCGCATCAAGGATCTGATCCTGACCGGCGCCGTCTCGGTGGACGGCCGGCCGGTCGGCGAACCCAAATACCGGGTCAAGCCCGGCGAGACAATCATTCTTCTCGCCCCGCCTCCCGAAGACCCCGATCCGCAGCCGGAAAACATCCCGCTCGACATTCTTTACGAGGACGAGCACCTCATCGTCATCAACAAGCCGGTCGGCATGGTGGTTCATCCTGCCCCCGGATCGCCCTCGGGCACCCTGGTCAATGCGCTGATCCATCATTGCGGCAACAGCCTCAAGGGGATCGGCGGCGTCCGCCGCCCCGGCATCGTCCATCGGCTCGACAAGGACACGTCCGGAGTCATGGTCGCCGCCAAGACCGAGCAGGCCCATAAGCATCTTTCCGAGCAATTCGCCGATCACGGCCGCACCGGCCCGCTGCACCGCGCCTATCTCGGCTTTGTCTGGGGCTCGACCCAATCCGGCATGGGCACGATCCACGCCCCGCTGGGCCGCGATCCGGGCAACAGGCTGAAGCAGGCCGTGCTGCGCCAGGGCCGCGAAGCCATCACTCATTATGCCGTCGAGGCGCGGTTCGGCGAGCCGGGCTGGGACATCACCCGGGTGCAATGCCAGCTCGAAACCGGCCGCACCCACCAGATTCGCGTCCACATGGCCCATATCGGCCATCCGCTGGTGTCCGACCTGCTCTATGCGCCCGGCTTCGCCACCAAGGTCAACAAGCTGCCGGACGAAGTGGCCGGGATTGTCAGCGGGCTTGGCCGCCAGGCCCTGCACGCCGCCGAACTGGGATTCGAACATCCCGCCACCGGCGAGGAAATGCTGTTCCAAGCCGAACTGCCGGACGATCTGCAGGCGCTGGAAGACGCGCTGGCACCGTATAACCGGGCGCTGGCGCGGTAGCCCTCATCCTCAGCCTCCTGAACGCGGCATCCTGACCGCGTGGTTCGACCGGCTCACCACGCAGCATCGCGAGGGCTCACGCCAACGTGTTTGAACTTTTCGTTCTTATATCGTATTATACCGATGAATAACGCCGTCCAGCTTGGAACCCACTGCAATTTGTAGCGTTTCCAATGGTTCGGGCTCTTAAAATTGACATAGTGCAGCCTATATATCCCCATGTCAGCCGATGTGCCTGCGGGACATGGGCTGCCATTCCGCCCGCGCTGTGCGGGGGAACACCAAAGGGGGTGCGTTTCATGGCCCAGTCCAATTTGCCGGTCCTCTCATCCGAAGGGGGCCTCAGCCGCTATCTTCAGGAAATCCGTAAGTTTCCCATGCTGGAACCGGATGAAGAATATATGCTGGCCAAGCGCTACAAGGAACATGAAGACCCCGGCGCCGCCCAGAAGCTGATCACCAGCCATCTGCGGCTCGTGGCCAAGATCGCCATGGGCTATCGCGGCTATGGCCTGCCGATTTCCGAGGTGATCTCGGAGGGCAATGTCGGGCTCATGCATGCGGTGAAGCGCTTCGAGCCGGAAAAAGGCTTCCGTCTGGCCACTTATGCCATGTGGTGGATCAGGGCCGCCATCCAGGAATATGTCCTGCGCTCCTGGAGCCTGGTCAAGATCGGCACCACCGCCGCCCAGAAGCGCCTGTTCTTCAACCTGCGCAAGGTCAAGGGCCAGATCGCCGCCCTGGACGACGGGGCGCTGCATCCCGACCAGATCAAGCAGATTGCCACCACTCTCAACGTCACCGAAAAAGACGTGGTGCAGATGAATTCGCGCCTCTCCGGCGACGCATCGCTCAATTCGCCCATGCGGGCGGATGAAGGCGCCTCCGAATGGCAGGACTGGCTGGTCGACGACACGCCTAACCAGGAAACCATTCTGGGCGAAACCGAGGAATTCGACGAACGCATGTCCATGCTCAACCAGGCGATGGACGTGCTCAACGAGCGCGAACGCGCCATCTTCCGGGCCCGCCGCCTGCAGGACAATCCCTCCACGCTGGAGGAACTGGCCCAGCAATATGCGGTCAGCCGCGAACGCATCCGCCAGATCGAGGTTCGCGCCTTCGAAAAGGTCCAGGACGCCGTCCGCGAAGCCGCCGGCGCCTAGCCAGAGGGCAATCGCCGCCAATCCAACGCCCCGGTCACCGGCCGGGGCGTTTTTTGTTTTGTGCGGGCTGGCGGTTCTCGCTCGGGACAATCGCCAGTCCGCCACGCCATATTAACCCCATCGCGACAATATGACTGGACGATGAAGCCCGAACCGTCGAGGACTTGCCCTTGTAACGCCCTAATGAGGGTCTTACATTCGGCCTGTTATTGGCGCTAATCCTCGCCCACCCCCTTCCGGGACAGAATTGATGAACGGAAATTTCCGCAACTTCGCCATCTGGCTGGTTATCCTTTTTATGCTGATGGGCCTGTTCCAGGTTTTTCAGTCCTCGACGCGCTCTATTTCCGTAGCGGAAAAGAGTTACAGCCAGTTGGTTTCCGACATCGATTCGGGACGCGTTTCCAGCGTCACCGTCACCAATGATGTGGTGACCGGCCAGCTCAATGACGGCACCCGGTTCGAGACCATCGTGCCGACCGGCGCCGATCTCATCACCAAGCTCGAAGACCGCAATGTGAGCATCACCGCCCGCGCGCCGGAATCGAGCCCCTTCTGGTCGATACTGTTGTCCAGCTGGCTGCCCTTCCTCGTCATTATCGGTGTGTGGTTCTTCTTCATCCGCCAGATGCAGGGCGGCGGTCGCGGCGGCGCCATGGGCTTCGGCAAGTCGCGCGCCAAGCTGCTGACCGAAACCCAGGGCAAGGTGACCTTCGAAGACGTCGCCGGCGTCGACGAGGCCAAGCAGGACCTGGAGGAAATCGTCGAATTCCTGCGCGATCCGGGCAAATTCCAGCGCCTGGGCGGCCGCATTCCGCGCGGCGTGCTGCTGGTCGGCCCCCCGGGCACCGGTAAGACGCTGCTGGCCCGTTCGGTCGCCGGTGAAGCCAATGTGCCCTTCTTCACCATTTCCGGCTCCGATTTCGTGGAAATGTTCGTCGGCGTCGGCGCCTCCCGCGTCCGCGACATGTTCGAACAGGCTAAGAAGAACGCCCCCTGTATCATCTTCATCGACGAAATCGACGCCGTTGGCCGCCAGCGCGGCGCCGGCCTCGGCGGCGGCAATGACGAACGCGAGCAGACCCTCAACCAGTTGCTGGTCGAGATGGACGGCTTCGAGGCCAATGAGGGCGTCATCCTCATCGCCGCCACCAACCGTCCCGACGTGCTCGATCCGGCGCTCCTGCGTCCCGGCCGCTTCGACCGCCAGGTCGTGGTGCCCAATCCCGACGTCGCCGGCCGCGAAAAGGTGCTCAAGGTTCACGTGCGCAAGGTGCCGCTGGCACCCGACGTCGATCTCAAGGTTCTTGCTCGCGGCACGCCCGGTTTCTCCGGCGCCGACCTGATGAACCTGGTCAACGAGGCGGCGCTGATGGCGGCGCGGCGCAACAAGCGCTTCGTCACCCATGCCGAATTCGAGGATGCCAAGGACAAGATCATGATGGGCGCCGAGCGCCGCACCATGGCCATGACCGACGACGAGAAGAAGCTGACCGCCTATCACGAGGCCGGCCACGCCATCATCGCCCTCAAGGTCGCCGGCATCGACCCGATCCACAAGGCCACCATCATCCCGCGCGGCCGCGCTTTGGGCATGGTGATGACCCTGCCCGAGAGCGATTCCTATTCCTTCTCCCGCGAAAAGGCCCTGGCCCGGCTGACCATGCTGTTCGGCGGCCGCGAGGCCGAGATCATCAAGTTCGGCCCCGCCAAGGTCACCTCCGGCGCCTCCGGCGACATCCAGATGGCCACCAATCTGGCCCGCTCGATGGTGATGGAATGGGGCATGAGCGAAAAACTCGGCCGCGTGCGGTACAAGTCCAATGACCAGGAGGTGTTCCTGGGCCATTCGGTGACGCAAAGCCAGCATATGTCCGACGACACGGCGCGCATCATCGACCAGGAAGTGCGCAAGCTGATCGAGGACGGCGAAGCCTCGGCCCGCGACATCCTCACCACCTATCACGATCAATGGGAGGCCATCGCTCAGGCGCTGCTCGAATTCGAAACCCTGACCGGCGACGAATTGCGGGCGCTGATGGACGGCAAGCAGCCGGTGCGCCCGGACGATAACGGCAGTGCGGCCCCCAAGGCCAGCGGCGTGCCCTCGGCCGGCAAGGCCGGCAAGAAGCGCCCCGATGCCCCGCCGGAGCCGGGCATGGAACCGCAGCCCGGAAGCTAGGCCCGATTAAGGATCACAATTAAGGGTCGCCGCAAGGTGACCCTTTCTCTTTGCCGCTACCTGATCTATTCAGCGCAAAGTCATATTCGCATAAGCAACCCAGTTTCCGGGAAAAGATCATGGTCCGCAAATATTTCGGCACTGACGGTATCCGCGGTCTCGCCAATGGCGACAAGCTCACGCCCGAGCTTGCCCTCAAGATCGGCATGGCCGCCGGCACCAAGTTCGTGCGCGGCGATCACCGCAATCGCGTGGTCATCGGCAAGGATACGCGCCGTTCCGGCTATATGATCGAGCAGGCGCTGACCGCCGGCTTCACCGCCGTGGGCATGGATGTCTATCTGCTCGGCCCCATGCCGACGCCCGCCGTCGCCATGCTCACCCGCTCGTTGCGCGCCGATCTGGGCGTCATGATCTCGGCCTCGCACAACCCTTACGACGATAACGGCATCAAGCTGTTCCGCCCCGATGGCTACAAGCTCTCCGACGAGATCGAGCTGGAAATCGAACGGCTGCTCGACAGCGACATGACCCGCTATCTCGCCCGGGGCCGCGATATCGGCCGCGCCCACCGCGACGAGGAAGCCCGCACCCGCTATATCGAATATGCCAAGCGCACCCTGCCCCGGCATCTCGACCTGGCCGGCCTGCGGGTCGTGCTCGATTGCGCCAATGGCGCCGCTTACAAGGTCGCCCCCATCGCGCTGTGGGAACTGGGCGCCGAAGTCTTCACCATCGGCGCCGAGCCCGATGGCTTCAACATCAATTACAAGGTGGGCTCCACCGCCCCCGAAGCGGTGGCCGCCAAGGTCAAGGAAGTGCGCGCCGATATCGGCATTGCCCTGGACGGCGATGCCGACCGGGTCATCATCGTCGACGAAAAGGGCCAGGTGGTCGATGGCGACCAGTTCATGGCGGTGATCGCCGAAAGCTGGATGGAGCGCGACATGCTCACCGGCGGCGGCATCGTGGCCACCATCATGTCCAATCTCGGGCTCGAACGGCACCTGACCAATCTCGGCCTTACCCTCGAACGCACCAAGGTGGGCGACCGCTACGTGCTCGAAGCCATGCGGGCCAAGGGCTTCAATGTCGGCGGCGAGCAATCGGGCCACATCATCCTCTCCGATTTCACCACCACCGGCGACGGCCTCGTTGCCGCCCTGCAATTGCTCGGCGTGCTGAAGCAGAAGGGCGTGCCGATCTCGGAAATCTGCGCCCGCTTCGAAAAGGTGCCGCAGCTCCTGCGCAGCGTGAAATTCAAATCCGGCAAGCCGCTCGAACATAAACAGGTCATCCAGGCCATAGCCGATGGCCAGGCCATGCTCGGCAATGGCGGCCGGCTGGTCGTCCGCGCCTCCGGCACCGAACCGGTCATCCGCGTCATGGGCGAAGCCGACGATGCGCGCCTGGTGGAAAAGGTCGTCGGCCAGGTCGAAGCGGCGATCCGCGACGTCGCCTAGGCTCTTTCCATTTTCGCGGCAGCGATGATGTGGCCCAAACCGCGCTCGTCCGGGAAAGACGCCGGTCGAGGTCATAGGCGATAACCGTCCTCTTGAGGGGCGCAAGGAGACCGGCCACTTCCAACAGATCACTTGCCCGCATTCGCACGGCAATACTTTGGCAATACCTGTTCCTTGCCGGCATTAAGGTTAAAGTTTTAGGTTAAGTGAGCCTTAAGAAGTTTCCTCGATAAAGGTTGTATCGACTGGTGTCGTGGCAACCAAAGGAATTACTTCCATGCGTAAGCTCACCCTTGCGGTGCTGGCGGCGGGAGCTGCCCTGATCGGGCCGGCCATTGCCGCCGACATGCCCTATTATCCGCCCATCATCGAAATCCCCGACGTGGATTACGGCTATACCGGCTCGCTCTATTTGCGCGGCAGCGCCGGGCTGAACCTGATGTGGGCCGGTCAGGTGAACCATCCGACCGCCACCCCTTCGGCCTTCGAGGTCGATGGCTTCGGCTATGGCTATTCCTACGGCGTCGGCGCCGGTTACGAGACGGGAACCGGCCTGCGTGTCGATCTGACGGTCGACCGGCTGCATAATGACGGCATGCGCGCCACGATTAACGATTCTTCAGGCAATGTCGCCAATGGCGTCCACAGCCTCAATCTTCGCTCCACGGTCGTCTTGGCCAACGCCTATTACGATGTCGGCTTCGGCGACGGCTATTCGGCGGCCGGCGGCCCCTTCGGCTATGTCGGCGGCGGCGTTGGCGTTGCCTATAACGACATGGTCACCACCGGTCCCGGACCGGCCGACACCTGGGGCAAGAATACCAGCTTTGCCGCTGCCGGCATGGCGGGCCTCGGCTACGATTTCGGCCAGGTCGTCGCCGATCTGGGCTATCGCGCCCTCTATATCAACCGCATCGAAAATAGCACCGCGACCGCGCCCTATTCCATCGATGACAATTGGGTGCACGAAGTCCGCGGCACAGTACGCTACCGCTTCAACTGATCGGCAGGGGGTGGAGCGCCACGTCCGCCAGATGACGGTTCTGGAGGCCGGTGTCTAAACGACACCGGCCTTTTCTTGTTTCGCCTTCCCGCTCAGGCGCCGGTGACGCGCCAGATGACATCGCCGACATCGTCGGCCATCAGCACCGCCCCATCGCCGGCAATGACCACGCCCACCGGGCGGCCATAAGAATGCTTCTCGTCCGGCGACAGGAAATCGGTGAGGATGTCGCGCGGCATGCCGACCGGCTTGCCGTTCTGGAATTCGACGAAGGCCAGCTTGTAGCCGGAGAGTTTCGAGCGGTTCCACGAGCCATGCTGGCCAATGGCCATGCCCTGCGGAAAGCCCGGCAAGGTGCCCTCCGGCAGCCAGCACAGGCCCAGCGACGCGGTATGGCCGCCCAAGGCATAATCGGGCTGCAGGGCTGCGGCCACCTTGGCTGCATCCTGGGGCACGCGGTCGTCCACCACCCGGTCCCAATAGCAATAGGGCCAGCCGTAAAAGCCGCCATCCACCACCGAGGTCAGGTAATCGGGCGGCGTCTCGTCGCCCAGGCCGTCGCGTTCATTCACCACGGTCCAGAGCTGCCCGCCTTCAGGCTCCCAGGCCATGCCCACCGGATTGCGCAGGCCGCCGGCGAAGATCCGCGACGTGCCGCTGACCAGGTCCAGTTCGTGGATGCAAGCGCGGTTTTCCTCCACCGCCATGCCGTGATCGGCGATATTGCTCAGCGAGCCCACCGCCACATAAAGCTTGGTGCCGTCCTTGCTGGCGATCAGGTTGCGCGTCCAGTGCCCGCCGGGGATCAGGTCCATCAGCTTGCGGCCCGGCGCGGTGATCCGCGTCGTCCCCGCTTCATAGGGAAAAGCCAGCACCGCATCGCTGGCGCCGACATAGAGAATGTCCCCGATCAGCACCATGCCGAAAGGCTGGCGTACATTCTCGATCAGCGCATGGCGTTCCTCGGCCACCCCGTCGCCATCGGCGTCGCGCAGCAATGTGACGCGATTGGGACTCTCGCCTCGCGCCTTGGCCCGCTTCATCGTCGCGGCCATGGCATGGTCGAAGATGGAATTGGGCTTGCCGTCCTCGCCCATCGATTCGGCCACCAGCACGTCGCCATTGGGCAGGACCAGAATATTGCGCGGATGGTCCAGCCCCTTGGCGAAGGCATTGACCTTGAGCCCCGCTGCCGGCGTCGGCCGGTGATCGCCTTCCCAGCCCTTGGCCGTCGGCATTTTCAGCGTCGGAATCTTGCCCTGCGGCTTGGGATCGGGAATGGCCGGCGCCGTGCCATAGGCCGGCGGGCGCGGTCCGTCGCCGGAATGGCGGACAGCGACGGCTACGCCGCCGACAAGAGCTACAAGGCGGGCAAAAAGTGTAGGCTCGGCCATGGGTCGTCTCGAAATGCTGGAGCAAGGAATGGAAAGAAAACCACGCTAATCGGTTTACCGGACGAGGACCAGAGCCGCGCCGGAAAAATCACATTTTTCCGATGCCCGCCATCTCGCGCCGACGATGCGGCTTGCCAGCAACGGCCAAACATGCAATCTGATCCTCGCTTTCGGTTCCGCCATGACGCGCGGATCAAAAGGGAATACCGGTGCGGATTACCCATCAGGGGCCAATTCCGGAGCTGCCCTCGCAACTGTAAGCGGCGAGCTTCCTGCATTCACCACTGATCCTTAGCGATCGGGAAGGGGCGGGACGCGACCGAGCCGCGAGCCAGGAGACCTGCCGCCAGCACTGACCATGAAGCCGGGCGAGGTGTCCCGGCAGGGGGCGCATATGGGTTTTTGCACGTCTGCACTATCGCAAAACGCTGGGCTGCCTTCCCCTTTGGGGAGTGGCGAATTTGCGCCCTGACGCCGTCCTCTATCTCGTCAGCCAGCCCTATCTCAGCGCTCGCCGCTTCCGCAATCTCAGCCAGGGGCTGATTGCCGCCTCGACGCTGCCCGCCGCCATCGCCCGGATGGAAGGCACCGGACCGGGGCCGATGGAGGCGCTTGACGAACTCGTCGCCTCCGGCGCCCGCACCATTCTGGTGCAGCCGGTAGGCCTGCCCTTTTCCGACAGCCTCGCCGCCTGGCTGCCCGGGGCGCTGGCCCATTGGCTAGCCCGGCCCCGGGCGGAGCATGTCGCCCTGGCGCTGGCCGCCGACCAGGTGGACGACGCTACCGTGCTGCAAGCGCTGGCCGGCTCGGCGCTGGCCAAGGCCCCGGCCGCCCGTCCCATCGCGCCGGAACAGGCCGCCATCACCAATCCCGGCTGGCAGGAACCGCCGCCCTTCCGGCATCACCTGCTGGTCTGCAGCGGCCCGCGCTGCACATTCCGCCAATCCGGAACGCTCAGGCAGGCGCTCGACACCGAGCTGCGCCGCGCCGGCATTCGCGACGATTGCCTGATCACCCAGACCGGCTGCCTCTTTCCCTGCAATCAGGGGCCGATGCTGGCCGTCTATCCCTCCGGCCGCTGGTATCGGCTGGAAAACCATGCGGATGTCGCCCGCTTTGCGACCGCCCTGGGAGCCAATGACAGGCTGTCCGAACTGCTCATCCACGAGGTGCATCATGAAGCCCATTAGCCTCTTCGCCATTGCCGCTCTGGCCCTGGCCTCCAGCCCTGCCCTAGCCGAAACGCCCAGCATCGAAAGCTGCGAGACCGTCTCCGGCTTCGAAGCGGTGCCCAGCCGCGTCATCACCCTCAACCAGCAAGCCACCGAAATCATGCTGGCTTTGGGCCTCGAAAGCCATCTGGTCGGCACCGCCTATATCGATGATGCCATCCCGGAGCGCTGGCAGGCCGCCTATGACAGCGTGCCGGTTTTGTCCGAGCGCTATCCGGCCCGCGAAGTGGTGCTGGCCGAAAACCCCGACCTGCTGTTTGCCGGCTTCAATTCCGCCTTCGGCGAAAAGGCCCTGGGCGCCCAAGAGGACTGGAACGATCTGGGCATCGGCACCTATCTGGTCAATGTCGAATGCCGCAACCTGCACCCCGCCGATGTCAAGCTGACCACCGAGCCGCTTTTCATCGATCTGGAGCGCATCGGCGCCCTGTTCGGGGTCGAGGACCGGGCCGAAACGGTAGCCACCGATATCCGCTCCCGCCTGGCGGCAATCGCCGGCGCCAATCCCGGCCAGGGCCGCCGCGCCTTCCTCTATGATTCGGGCACCGAAACCGCCTTCTCCGCCGGTTGCTGCGGCGCGCCGGGCCTGCTGCTCGACGCCGTGGGCCTCGAAAACATCGCCGCCGAAGTGGAAGGCCGCTGGGCCGACCTGGCCTGGGAGGCGGTGGTTGTGGGCGATCCCGACGTCATCGTGCTGATCGAGGCCGAATGGTCCACCGCCGAGGATAAGATCGCCCATCTCAAGGCCGATCCGGTGCTCTCCGAACTCGACGCCGTCCGCGAGGAGCGTTTCGTCACCATCCCCTTCTCGGCCACCGTCCTCGGCATCCGCTTCGTCGAAGGCGTCGAGCAATTGGGCGCCGACCTGGCGGCGCTGGACTAAGACGGAAGGGCGGCGCAGGAGCCGATAGAAACCGTGCCGATAGAAAGTGAAGTCCAAATGATCCGCCCGCGCGGCAGAATCGTCACCGCCTTTGCAGTCACCGCCATCGCGCTGCTGCTGGCTGGGCTAGCCGGAATCTATTGGGGCACCGCCAATCTTTCCTGGAGCGCGCGTCTCGATGCCCTGCTGCGCCTGCCCGAGGCGGAGCGGCATCTGGTGCTGATCATCTGGGAATGGCGCCTGCCGCGCGTTCTCATGGTGGCCTTGGTCGGCGGCGCCCTGGCGCTGTCGGGCACGGTCATGCAGGCTTTGCTGCGCAACCCCTTGGCCGATCCCTATCTGCTGGGCCTCTCCTCCGGCGCCTCGGCGGCCGCCACCGCCGCCATTGTCTGGCTGCCGGCCGCCTTCGTCGCTTCCATCGGCCTGCCGCTCCTGGCTTTCGGCGGCGCCGTTCTCGCCTTTGTCGTCACGCTGGGCCTGGCCTTCAGCCCGGCGCGCGGACTCGACCGGCTGGTGCTGATTCTGGCCGGCATCGCCGTCTCGCTGTTCTTCCAGTCCATCTCCGCCTTTTTCCTGCATATCGCCGACCCCCATGTCACCCAGGCGGCTTTGCAATGGCTGATGGGCTCGGCGGCCGGCACGACCTGGGGCGATCTGCTGCCCCTCGCCCTGGCCTTGCCCCCGATAATCGCCTTCTCGCTCTGGTTCGCGCCCATGCTCGATGCCGTCCTGCTCGGCGACGAGCGGGCCACGGCGCTCGGCGTGCCGGTCGCCTGGCTGCGCATCGGCTTCTTCACCGCCGCGGCGCTGCTGACCGGCCTGTCGGTGGCCGGGGCCGGCATTGTTGGCTTTGTCGGCCTCATCGTGCCGCATATGGCGCGGCTGCTGATCGGCGCCACCCATCGCCGGCTGGTGCCGCTGGCGGTGCTGCTCGGCGCGCTGGTGCTGGTGGTGGTCGATCTGCTCTGCCGCATCGTGCTGGCGCCCGAGGAATTGCCGCTCGGCGTGCTGTTGGCCCTGTTCGCCGCCCCGCCTTTCATCGTCATCCTGCGGAGGGTTCGCAATGGCATCTGAACCCATTCTCACGGTCCGGCAATTGGGCCTGGTCAAGCAGGGCAAATCGCTGCTCGACGCGGTGAGCTTCACCCTGCAACCCGGCCGTTTCTATGGCCTGCTCGGCCCCAATGGCGCCGGCAAGTCCAGCCTGTTGCGCCTGCTCTACCGCGCCGATCGCCCCAGCCGGGGCGCTATCGGCCTGGCCGGCGAGGAAATCGGCGCCATGGCCCGCCGCCGCTACGCCGCCCGGGTGGGCGCGCTGGTGCAGGAACAGGTCAATCTGGCGGGCCTCAGCCTGCGCGAAGTGGTGCGGCTGGGGCTGCTGCCGCTGCGCTTGCCCGCCGAACAGGCCGAAGCCCGCATCGCCGCGGCGCTGCACGAGATCGGCCTTGGCCACCGCGCCGAAGACGATGCGGCACGCCTGTCCGGCGGCGAGCAGCAGCGCCTGTTCTTCGGGCAATTGCTGGCGCTCGATCCCGAACTCTACCTGCTCGACGAGCCGCACAACCATCTCGACCTGCACTTCCAATATCGCCTGCTCGACCAGGTCCGCCGCCGCGGCCGCACCGTTCTCGCCTCCTTCCACGACCTCAACCTCGCCGCCCGCTATTGCGATGAGGTGCTACTGCTCGACCACGGCAAGCTGGTCGCCCAAGGCCCCGTCGACGCCGTGCTCACCCGCGAGAACCTGGCCCAAATCTACCGCGTCGACGGCCAATTCCGTGATGGCCAGCTGACCGTGACCGGCTCGATATGACGACCTCAACGGTTTGCAATATTTCTTGGGGGCCTGCTTTCGCGCAAATCCATCGGCCTTTCGCCTTCCAGGGGGCGATAGGGCGAAAAAATCCGAGCACCACCACCAACGCCACCAATCCCCATTGACGCCCGAGCCGCACAGGTTTATCTCCCGCCTCAGGACATCTCGCCCTAACGCGAGACGCATAGGCCTGGGAGGGCCGCTTGATATGGCTGCAATGCCCCAAACCGCACCGGCGGTAAAACCGGCTAATCCAAATTTTTCGTCGGGTCCCTGCTCCAAGCGTCCGGGTTGGACGATTGACGTGCTTGCCGGCGCCCTGACCGGCCGCTCGCACCGCTCCAAGCCCGCCAAGGCGCGCATTCAGCAGGCGATCGATCTGACGCGCGAACTGCTCGAAGTGCCCGCCGATTACCGTATCGGCATCGTCCCCGCTTCCGATACCGGCGCGGTGGAGATGTTCCTCTGGAGCGCCCTCGGCGCCCGAGGCGTCGACATGCTGGCCTGGGAATCGTTCGGCGCCGGCTGGGTCACCGATGTCACCAAGCAGCTCAAGCTTCCCGATGTCCGCCTGCTCGAAGCGCCTTATGGCGAATTGCCCGATCTCGCCCAGGTCGACTTCACCCGCGATGTGGTCTTCACCTGGAACGGCACCACCTCGGGCGTCCGCGTCCCCGACGCCGAATGGATCCCAGCCGACCGCCAAGGCCTCACCATCTGTGACGCCACTTCTGCCGCCTTTGCGCAGAAGCTCGACTTCGCCAAGCTCGATGTCGTCACCTTTTCCTGGCAGAAGGCACTGGGCGGCGAAGCCGCGCACGGCATCCTGATCCTGTCACCCCGCGCCGTCGAACGGCTTGAAACCTACAAGCCTGACCGTCCTCTGCCGAAGATTTTCCGCCTGACCAAGAGCGGCAAGCTCATCGAAGGCATCTTCAAGGCCGAAACCATCAACACCGTCTCGATGCTGTGCATCGAAGACGCCATCGACGCCATGCAATGGGGGCTGGAAATCGGCGGACTCAAGGCCATGCAGGCCCGCGCCGACGCCAATTTCAGGGTGCTGGCCGATTGGGTGGACAAGACCGATTGGGTCGATTTCCTCGCCAAGGTCCCCGGCCAGCGGTCCAATACCTCGGTCTGCCTCTCCATCGTCGATCCCGCGATCACCGCTCTGGATGATGACGCGCAGGCCGCCTTCGCCAAGGCCATGGTCGCCCGCCTCGACAAGCTCGGCGTCGGCTATGATTTCGGCTCCTACAAGGACGCCCCGGCGGGGCTGCGCATCTGGGCTGGCTCGACCGTGGAGGCCTCCGACTTGGCGGCTCTGACCCCGTGGCTCGATTGGGCCTTCGCCGAGGAAAAGGCCGCTCTCAAGATCGCCGCCTAACCCGACCCGCACGGAACCCGGCCTCGTCCTTCGACCAGCAGGATGAGGCCTGCCATCTCAGATTTCCGCGGTCTCGCCGGTTCAGATCGTGCCGCCGCACCCAATTCAGGGACACCCAAATGCCCAAGGTTCTCGTTTCCGACAAGCTCAGCCCCACCGCCGTCCAGATCTTCAAGGACAATGGCGTCGAGGTCGATTACCTGCCCGATCTGGGCAAGGACAAGGATAAGCTGCTCGAAGTCATCGGCCAATATGACGGCCTGGCCATCCGCTCGGCCACCAAGGTGACGGAAAAAATCCTTGCCGCCGCGACCAATCTCAAGGTCATCGGCCGCGCCGGCATCGGTGTCGACAATGTCGACATCCCCGCCGCGACCAAGAAGGGCATCATCGTGATGAACACGCCCTTCGGCAATTCGATCACCACGGCCGAGCACGCCATCGCCATGATGATGGCCCTGGCCCGCCAATTGCCCGAAGCCGATGCCTCGACCCGCGCCAGCAAGTGGGAGAAGAACCGCTTCATGGGCGTCGAGGTCACCAACAAGATTCTCGGCCTGATCGGGGCGGGCAATATCGGCTCGATCGTCGCCGACCGGGCCCAGGGCCTCAAGATGAAGGTCATTGCCTTCGACCCCTTTCTGACGCCGGAACGGGCCCAGACCCTGGGCATCGAAAAGGTCGAACTCGACGACCTGCTCGGCCGCGCCGATTTCATCACCCTGCACACGCCACTGATCGACGCGACCCGCAACATTCTCAACGCAGAAAACCTGGCCAAGACCAAGAAGGGCGTACGCATCGTCAATTGCGCCCGCGGCGGCCTGATCGATGAAGATGCGCTCTATGCGGCGCTGAAGTCCGGCCAGGTGGCCGGGGCCGCGCTCGACGTGTTCCTGACCGAGCCGGCCGAGAACAACCCATTGTTCGAACTGCCCAATGTCATCTGCACGCCGCATCTGGGCGCCTCGACAAAGGAAGCGCAGGAAAACGTCGCCCTGCAGGTGGCCGAGCAGATTTCGGCCTATCTGATGACCGGCGAGATCACCAATGCGCTCAACTTCCCGTCCATTTCGGCCGAGGAAGCCCCCATCATCACCCCCTGGGTGAAGCTGGCCGAAGCCCTGGGCTCCTTTGCCGGCCAGCTCACCGAAACGGCGATCAGCGGCATCAAGATCGAGTTCGAGGGAACCCCGGCCAACCTCAATATCCGCCCGATGATCGCCGCCGCCATCAACGGGGTGCTGAAGCCGTCGCTGGGCGATGTCAACATGGTCTCGGCACCGCAGGTCGCCAAGGATCGCGGCATCGTGGTCGAGACCACGACACGCGACCAGCAGGGCGCCTATGAGGGCTATATCCGCCTGACCGTGACCACCGAGCGCCAGACCCGGGGCATTGCCGGCACGCTGTTCGTCAACGGCAAGCCGCGCATCATCCAGGTCAAGGAGATCAATATGGAGGCCGAACTGACGCCCTCCATGCTTTACGTCACCAATGAGGACAAGCCCGGCCATATCGGCCGCCTGGGCACGCTCCTGGGCACGCTCGGCATCAATATCGCCAATTTCAACCTCGGCCGCGCCGAAATCGGCGGCGACGCCATCGCACTGGTCTCGATCGACGGTGCCCTCTCGGAGGATCAACTGACCCAGATCGCCCAGCTCGAAGGCGTCAAGCAGGCCAAAGCCCTCAAGTTCTGAGCCATCTGCACCGCCCGCCCGCTCGCCCCCGACAGGGCCGGGCGGACGGGCAGGCGAAAATGCCGCTATTTTGCCGATAGTGCGGCTTGGTCATCACCGTCTTAGTGATATAAGAACAATCGGACTTATCCGCGTTCGGCCATAGTCGAAGCAGGCCAACTGACCGAAGGCACGGATGTCCAATCAATCGAAGGGCCCTGCCGTAATGCCGGGCCTGTTGTCGCGCGTTCTTTGGGGAAGACTGGAATATGGCGAATGTGGTTGTCGTCGGCTCGCAATGGGGCGACGAGGGCAAGGGCAAGATCGTGGACTGGCTCAGCGAGCGCGCCGACGTGGTGGTGCGCTTCCATGGCGGCCACAATGCCGGCCATACGCTGGTCATCGACGGGGTAAGCTACAAGCTGTCGCTGCTGCCTTCGGGCCTGGTGCAGGGCAAGCTATCGGTCATCGGCAATGGCGTGGTCGTGGATCCGCACCATTTCGTCGCCGAAATGGCGAAGCTGCGCGGCCAGGGCGTGAACATCACCCCCGAAGTGCTGCGCATTGCCGATAACGCGCCGCTGATTCTGTCGCTGCACCGCGAATTGGACGGCCTACGCGAGGATGCCAATTCCGGCCTCAAGATCGGCACCACCCGCCGCGGCATCGGCCCGGCCTATGAGGACAAGGTCGGCCGCCGTGCCATCCGCCTGGTCGATCTGTCCGAACCCGAAACGCTGATGCCCAAGATCGAGCGGCTGCTTACGCACCACAATGCGCTGCGCCGCGGCATGGGGCTCGAGGAAATTTCCGCCAATTCCATCTATGAAGAGCTGACCTCCATCGCCGCCGATATATTGCCTTTCATGGACCAGGTCTGGCGGGTTCTGGAAGACAAGCGCCGCGATGGCGCCCGCATCCTCTTCGAAGGCGCGCAGGGCGCCCTGCTCGACAACGATCACGGCACCTATCCCTTCGTCACCTCCTCCAACACAGTGGCGGGACAGGCGGCAGCCGGCTCGGGCCTCGGCCCCACCGCCATCGGCTATGTGCTGGGCATCACCAAGGCCTATACGACCCGCGTGGGCGAAGGCCCCTTCCCCTGCGAACTCGATGACGAGATCGGCGAGCATCTGGCCGTCGTCGGCCGCGAGGTCGGCGTCAATACCGGTCGCCCGCGCCGCTGCGGCTGGTTCGATGCCGTGCTGGTGCGCCAGACCGTCAAGACCTCCGGCATTACCGGCATTGCCCTGACCAAGCTCGACGTGCTTGACGGGCTCAAGGAGATCAAGATCTGCGTCGGCTACGAGCTGGATGGATCACGCATTGATTATTTGCCTGCCTCAATGGGGGCACAGGCGCGCGTTAAGCCCATTTACGAAACGCTGGAAGGCTGGTCGGACACGACTGCGGGTGCGCGCTCCTGGGCCGAATTGCCGGCGCAGGCCGTCAAATATGTCCGTTATATCGAAGAGCTGATCGGCGCGCCGGTGGCCCTGTTATCCACCAGTCCGGAACGGGCCGACACCATCCTTGTGGTCGACCCATTCCAAGACTGATAAATTTTGTTAAAAGACTGCGCTGTCAGAGTGAGTACCAAATAGCCAATGGCGGATTACAAGGAGCTGTTGCGTCGGGCAATCTCGGCGCTGCCGGAGAATAACGGGGCCGCGCGGCGCGCGGTCTATGAAAAGGCGCGCTCGGCCCTTGTCGGTCAATTGCGCGCCATCCAGCCGCCTCTGGCCGCGCGCGACATCACTCAGCACCGCCTGCAGCTCGAAGACTGCATCCGCCAGGTCGAACAGGAGGCCAGCGAGGCCGTCATCAATCTGGGTCGCGAGGGCGTGCTCGCAGCCCGCCCTGCCCCTGTCGTCCCCGAACCGCAACCGGCAAGGCCCACGCCGCCGGCCGATCCGGTCCCCGCGCCGGATGAACCGCCGGTCCAGCCCGAGCCGGGCGGAGCAATCGATGACGCGGCGGCGGATGAAGCGGTAAAGCCCGAACCGCCGGTAGACAAGCCGGCGCCTGTCCCGGACGAGCCGGCGAAAACGAAATCCATCGAAGACCTGATCTCCGAGGCGGCGGAAACCTCGGGCATCGAAATTACCCATGTGGACACGCCTGCCGCCGAAACCGCCGCCGAGGACATTCCCCCGGCTGGCGGCGAGCCGCTGTATCGGCCCGAACCGGCGCCGGCGCCATCCTTCTTCTCCCCGCGTCGCCAACCGGCCCCTTTCGAACCGGCGGCTAATGCCGGATCGATCTCCGTCCCGCCCCGGATCGAGCCGGGCCTGGGTAGCACGGCTTTGGCGCGGCAGCCTGTTGCCGAGCCGGTCCTTATCGAGCCGCCCCTGCCGGTCGAGCCGGCTTTGTCCGCCATCCGCGAGGTCGAGGTGGAGGGCCATGAGGCGCGCGAGGCCGAAGGGGCTATCGAGCGGGCCATCGAGACCCTGGACCGCGAAGCGCGGGGCGAGGCCACCGCGCCGCTGCCCGAAACTGAAGCTCAGCCCGACCTGATCGGCGGTGGGGAGCGCGGCGACGAAACCGGTTTTGCTGCTGCCGAAGCCACGACCCGCCCGGGCGCGGGCCTCACGATTTTCCTCATTGTTTTTGCCTTGCTGCTGGCCGGTGTCGGCGGCGCCGGGTTGTGGGCCTGGCGCGAAGGCTATGTCGATCTCGACCAGATGTTCGGGCGCGGCGACGCCGGGATCACCGAAACGGCGCAGACCAGCGACCAGCCTGCTTTGCCGACCCTGGACGCCAACCCGGCCGATCCCATGACCGATGTCGAGGGCGCTGCCGGTCCGGGCAATACCGCCACCACCACGGCCTCGGAACCGACCAGCGCGCTGGAGGGTCTGGAGCCGGATGATCGGCTGGAGCCCACTCCCGAAGCGGTGACGCCGACCGGGACGGAATCCGTCTTGCCCTCCATCGGCACCGGCGAAAGCAAGACCGAGGAACGGCTGTCCGGCCAGGACACCACTATCGGCGCCGCCAGCGATCCTTCGGCCAGCGTCGATCCGATCAATCTGGCCGGCAATCAATCGCTATTGCTGGAAGCCTCGACCGATGGCCAGAGCGGTGCCGTGCCCTTCTCGGGCACCGTGGATTGGACGGAAGGCGTCGACGATATCGGTCTGCCGACCCTGGAAGGACGCGCCAGCATTCCGGCCCGCAATCTGGACGTGTCGATCACTATCCGCAAGAACAGCGATCCGATCCTGCCCGCCAGCCATCTGATGGAAATCAGCTTCGACGTGCCCGACACCTTCATGGGCGGCTCGATCGCCACCCTGGCCGGCGTCTTGCTCAAGGACGAGGAATTGGTGCCCGGCACCGCCCTCAGCGGCGCGGCGGCGCGCGTCGTCGGCAATTCCTTCCTGTTCGCGCTCAATGCCTCGCCCAGCGACGTGGCGGCCAATTCCGAATTGCTGCAAAGCCGCCGCTGGATGGACCTCGCCGTCATCTATGGCACGGGCCGCAATGCCATCCTGACACTGGAAAAGGATGAAGAGGCGCAGGTCCTGTTCGACCGGGCCCTGGCCGCCTGGGCGCAATAGCGACGGAGCGCGTTCAGACGCGCTCCAGCCGCCCGTCGGCAATGCGGTAATGCCGGTCGGCCAGGGCGGCGATGTCGTCGGCATGATGACTCACCAGAATGGTGTGCCAGCCATGGCGGCGCGTCAGGTCGCCGACCAGGTCACGGATCGTCTTGCGCGTCTCGTCATCCAGCGCCGAGAACGGCTCGTCGAGCAGCAGCACGGCGCGATTGCGCAGGAGCGTCCGCGCCAGCGCCACCCGCTGTTTCTGGCCGCCGGACAGGGTGGAGGCAAGCTGGTCGGCAAAGCCGGACAGGCCGACTTCGGCCAGGGCCGCGGCGATGCGGTCGCGGCCTTCGGCCCGGCCGGTGCTTTTCGGCAGACCGAGCCGGACATTGTCGGCGGCGGACAGATGGTCGAAAAGATTGTCGGCCTGGAGCAGCAGCGATACCGGCCGCGTCTCGGGCGGCAGCGGCAACAGGTCGGCGCCGTCCAGCGTCAGCACACCGCTGACCGGCCGCTGGAAACCGGCGACGAGATCGAGCAAGGTCGATTTGCCCGACCCGCTTATGCCGGAAATTGCCGTTATTTCTCCAGGACTTGCCTCAAGCGAGAAGTGATAGGGCGCCTGGTCCGGATAGGCGAAGATCAGATCATCGGCGACCAGCATGGGCGATCCTTTCGATGAGGCGGGGCAGGAAAATGAAGGCCAGGATCGTGCCGATCAGCAGGATGGCGGCGATGGCGGCGGCGTCGTTGTTCCGATAGGAGCCCAGCGCCCGGTACATCATCAGCGGCAGGGTCTGGAAATCCTGGGTACCGAACAGGGCGATGACGCCTAAGTCCCCGAGCGAGAAGCAGAAACTCAGCGCCAGCATCAAGCCGATATCGCGGCCCAGCAGCGGATATTCGATGCGGATGAACTGCCTCCAGCCATCCAGACCAAGCGAGCGGATCAGCTTGCCACGGGTGCGGATAATGGCGTCGAGAGGCGGTACCAGAGTCGCAATGGCGAAGGGCAGTGCTAACAGACTGTTAGCGCTGACCACCACAAATGGCGCCGCAACGCTGGCGGCAATGCCGAAATTGCGAACCAGCAGGAAAAACCCCAGCGACAGCACCACGGCCGGCACGGCGAGATAGGCATAGGCCGGCATGCCGAGCAGCGTCCGCGCCGCCGGATTGCCCGCGGCGCTGCGACCGAGCGCCAGCATCAGCGCCAGGATCAGCGTCAGCAGCGCCGAGGCGGTGCCGATGCCGATAGAGGTGGCGGTGGCGCGCCAGAATGTCGGCTGACCCATCACCCGCCCGAAGCCGCCGACGACACCGTCATACAGCACCGAGAGCAGCGGCAGGGCGAAGCCGAGCGTCGCCAGGATCAGCACCAGCCATTGCAGGAGACGCGCTCCGGTCCCGTCGCGCCAGCGCGGTGCGGCGGAGCGGCCCAAAGCGGCGGGCACCGGCGTGAAGGCCGAGGCGACGAGAATGACGATGGCGCAGACGCCGATCTGGGTCAGCGCCAGGCGCACGGCGCCGGCAAGATCGAAATCGAGGCGCACGGCGGAAAAGATCGCCACTTCCAGCGTCTGATTGGCCGGTCCGCCGCCCAGCAGTAGGACGATGGGGAAGCTGGTAAAGGCCAGAAGGAAGATGATGGCGCCGAGGCCGGGCAGGCTGCCCGCCATGGCCGGCCAGTCGATCAGCCGGAACCGCTGCCCGGCGGAGAGCGCCAGCGACTGACCGACCTTGAGCCGGCCGGCCGGAACGGCATCGAGCCGCGCCAAGAGGATACGGGCGGCAAAGGCACCGTCGAGCAGCACATGGGCCAGCAGAATACCGGACAGGCCATAGGCGGGGCTGTCGAAGCCGAATCCGAACAGCGATTGGCTGATCTGGTTGATCCAGCCATTGCGACCCCAGATGGACAACAGGCCGAAAGCGACCACCATGCCGGGCGTAACGATGGCGGCGGCGAACAGCCCGACCACCAGATCGCGGCCCGGAAAGCGCAGGCGATTGAGCGACCAGGCAATGGCCATGCCGGCGGCGAGCGACAGCACGGTGGTCAGACCCGCCTGAATAGAAGTCATCCGCAGGAGGTGCGGAATGTCGACGCGCGAATGCCCGCTCGCATCGGTAGCGGCGGCCAGGATGGCCCAGAGCACCGCCGCGATCAGCGCGGCGATGGCGAGGGACAGGCCGGTGGCGAGCGCGATGCGCAGCGGGCGGCGCGGCAGGATCAGCATCTTGTCACTCCTGGAGGTCCCCCTCACCCGCCCCTCGGGCACCCTCTCCCCGACGGGGAGAGGACTAGCAGGTATATGCGATGACCGTTCTTCGCCCCCTCGGGGAGAAGGTGGCGCGCAACCTCGGATGAGGGGGACTTGTCCACGATTGCCGGCCCTACTGCACAGCCGCCAGCATTTCGTCGACCCATTCGGCGGAATGGGCGATGATGTCGGCTTCGGGCAGGGTCAGGGTTTTCTCCGGCTGGGGCAGGCCGGCAAAGCTCGGGTCGAGGGCATCGCCCAGATCCACTACCGGGAACATCCAATTGGTGGTCGGGATATATTGCTGGCCCGCAGGGGAAGCGAGATAGGCCAGGAATTGCTGCGCCAGCTCCTGCTGGTCGGAGGATTTGAGAATCCCGGCCACCTCGATCTGCGGGAAATGGCCTTCCTCGAACAGGGCGGCTTTGATCGTGTGATCGTCCTCGTCATAGATGTGATAGGCCGGCGAGGTGGTGTAGGAGAGCACCATGTCGGCTTCGCCATCGAGGAACAGCGCATAGCTCTCGCTCCATTCGCGGGTGATGGTGAGGATTTTTGGCTTGAGGCCGGCCCAGATCTCCGGGGCCTGATCGCCATAGGCGGCCTTGACCCAGAGCAGCAGGCCAAGGCCCGGCGTGGCTGAACGCGGGTCCTGGATGACGATCTTGATATCGTCCGGCAGGGCGATCAGCTCCTGGAAATTGCCGGGGGGCACCGGCATGGTGTCGGTGTCGTGCATGAAAGCGAAATGCGAATAATCGAAGGGCACGAACTGCGCATCGTTCCAGGCTTCGGGCAGCGCCAGATCGGTCAATTGCAGCCCATGATCGGCGAACAGGCCGGTGGCGCGGGCTTCCCCGGCAATGGCGGTGTCAAGGCCGAGCACGATATCGGCCTCGGTGCTTTCCCCTTCGAGCTGCACCCGGCGCAATGTGCCGATGGAGCTATCGGCCCCGACGAAATTGACGATGCAATCGCAATCGGCTTCGAAACCCTGCTTGAGCGGCACGCCCGGGCCCCATTCGGAGGCGAAGCCGTCATAGGTATAAATCGTGAGAACGGGCTTGTCCTGGGCGAACGCCATGCCGGAGGCTCCGGCAAGCAGGACCGCAAACGCGATGGAAGAAAACTTGACCATAGGGTCATCCCTTCATTCAAGGTTGCGGCCATGGGTGAAGGGTGTGTCAATGGTGAGGACGCCAAGCAAGCGCCCTTGCCATCTCGAACTTCCTCCGCCAGCATGACCTGGTTCAGGTTCAATGGGTAACTCTCAGCTCCGGCAGCAACCGGAACACCCCAGCGAGACGATGCGGACCATATTGAGAGACGACTGAGAGTGCAATCCCCCATTCCAAACCCCGGCGAAACCCCGCCGCTCAGCTTCGACCGCCCCATGGCCATTGTCGGCGGCGGCCATGTCGAACCGGCGCTGTTGCGCGAATTGGCGGCGCGCCATGTCGCCCTGGTCGCCGCCGATGGCGGCGCCGACAGCATCGATGCGGCCGGCTTGGTGCCGGTCGCCATTATCGGCGATCTCGATTCGCTCGCCGACCGCGCCAACTGGGAGAACCGCAGCCGCGTCATTCATATTCCCGAGCAGATCACCACCGATTTCCAGAAGGCGCTCTATTCGACCCGAGCGCCGCTGACGCTGGCGCTGGGCATGACCGGCAAGCGCCTCGACCATACGCTGGCGGCATTGAGCGCGCTGCATGAAGTGGCGCCGAGGCGCCGGGTCATTCTGGTGGATGAAGTGGATATGGCGCTGGCGGTTTGCGGGCCCCTGGCGTTCGCGGCCGCAGCGGGCGAGCGCATTTCCATCCATCCCCTGGCCCCGATCGGCTTCACGCGCTCGGAGGGGCTGCTCTATCCGCTCGATGGACTGGTGCTGGACCCGGTGGGACGGCTGGGCACCTCCAATGCCGGCACTGGTGGGCCGGTAAAGATCGTACCGGCGGACGCCACGCCCTGGCTGCTGATTTTGGGGCGGGAGCGGCTCTGGGACCTGATGGCGGAATGGGGTTAGGGGGACGCCCCTCCCTGCCCATGCCCTCAAGGAATGACTGTTCACTCCGGCTGCTGGCTTGACCGACAGGTTCAGCGGCGCCTTCGCCTTCCTCCTTGAGGGCAGCGCTATCGCATATGGCGTGAGGGACCATGTGTCCCAAAATCACTGCTCGTCACCCTCGCGCTCGACGCGAGGGTTCCTTGTTTGTGGGTTCTGCCGCAAGAGCCCTCGGGTCACGCCCGAGGGTGACGATCCGAGAAGGAGTCGCCGTCGAAGCCATATGCAACATCCCCTTCTCGGGGAAGGAGGCGCGCATTACTGGATTTTCCCGGTGTCACCCCCGCGCAAGCGGAGGCCTCGGTTTGGTAACAGAGGTTCCCGCTTTCGCGGGAATGACGCGGTGGTCGAACGTGGCCCTCCCCTCGAGGGGAGGGCGGGAAGGAGCCGCGTTTAGTGCCCCAGGGCCTTGACGATGTCCTCGGTCATCTTCTTGGCATCGCCGAACAGCATCATGGTATTGTCGCGATAGAACAATTCGTTCTGCACCCCGGCATAGCCGGCGGCCATGCCGCGCTTGATGAACAGCACCGTGCCGGCATCCTCGACATTGAGCACCGGCATGCCATAGATCGGCGAGGTCTTGTCGGTCTTGGCGGCGGGATTGGTCACGTCATTGGCGCCGATGACGAAGGCGACGTCGGACTGGGCGAATTCGGAATTGATGTCTTCCAGCTCGAACACTTCGTCATAGGGCACATTGGCTTCGGCCAGCAGCACGTTCATATGCCCCGGCATGCGGCCCGCCACCGGATGGATGGCGTATTTGACCTCGACGCCGGCAGCCTTGAGCATGTCGGCCATTTCGCGCAAGGCATGCTGGGCCTGGGCCACCGCCATGCCATAGCCGGGCACGATGATGACCTTGCCGGCATTTTTCATCAGGAACGCCGCGTCGTCGGCCGCGCCCTGCTTGACCGGGCGATCGTCTTCCACGCCGCTCGCCGCGGCGCTGGCATCGCCGCCGAAACCGCCCAGGATCACCGAGATGAAGGAGCGGTTCATCGCCTTGCACATGATGTAGCTGAGGATGGCGCCCGAGGAGCCGACCAGCGCGCCGGTGATGATCAGCGCCGTATTGCCCAGGGTGAAGCCGATGCCCGCCGCCGCCCAGCCCGAATAGGAATTGAGCATGGAGACGACGACCGGCATGTCGGCGCCGCCGATGGGGATGATCATCAAGCCCCCGAGGATCAGCGCCAGGATGGTGATGGCCCAGAACAGCATGGGATTGCCGGTCAGGGTGAAGGCCCAGACCAGCACCACGATGGCGACGCCGAAGCCGATATGGATCAGGTGCCGCGCCGGCAAGAGGATCGGCCGGCCGCTCATATTGCCGTTGAGCTTGGCGAAGGCGATGACCGAGCCGGTAAAGGTGAAGGCGCCGATGGCGGTGCCGATCGACATTTCGACCAGCGCCTGGGCGTGGATATGGCCGATGCTGCCAATGCCGAAGGCGTCGGGCGCATAGAGCGCGGCGGCGGCCACGAAGACCGCGGCCAGGCCGACCAGCGAGTGGAAGGCGGCGACCAATTGCGGCATGTCGGTCATCTTCACCGAGCGGGCGATATAGGCGCCGATGCCGCCGCCCAGGCCCAGGCCGCCGACGATCAGCAGCCAGCTGATCCAGTCATCGGGCGCGGCCACCGCCAGGGTGGTGAGCACGGCAATGCCCATGCCGACCATGCCGAAGAGATTGCCTTGGCGCGCCGAGGCCGGGCTGGACAGCCCGCGCAGGGCCAGAATGAACAGAACGCCCGAAACCAGATAGAGAAGGGCGGCGATGTTTGCGTCGATCATTTTCCCGATCAGCCCTTTTTCTTGTACATGGCCAGCATGCGCTGGGTGACGAGGAAGCCGCCGAAGATATTCACGGATGCAAAGACCAGGGCGATGAAGCCGAAAATCCGCGAGGCCCAATTGGCGTCATGGGCCAGATGCACGCCCACGGCGAGCAGCGCCCCGACGACGATCACCGAGGAGATGGCATTGGTGACGCTCATCAGCGGGGTATGCAGGGCCGGGGTGACGCTCCAGACCACGAAATAGCCGACAAAGATCGCCAAGACGAAAATGGCCAGGCGGAAGGTGAAGGGGTCGATTGCGGACATATCCATCTTATTGGCCTTCCTTGGATGCGGCGGGCTTTTTGGCGGCCGGTGTCTTCGTCGCCGGCTTGGCGGCGGCGGCCGGCTTGGCCTTGGGCGCGGCGGGCTTTTTGGCCGGCGCCTTGCGGGTGGCGGGCTTTTTCACCGCGCCTTTCTTCACCGGCGCGTCCTTGGCCTCGGCCTTGGCGGCGGGCTTTTTCGGCGCCGGCTTGGGCACGGCCACGGGCTTGGCAGCCTCGGCAGGCGCCACATTGACGAAATTCGGATGCACGATAGCGCCGTCACGGGTCAGCACCGTGGCTTTCACCAGTTCGTCGTCCCAATCGATGGCGAGCTTCTTTTCCTGCTTGTCGACCAGCGTGTCGATGAAGGAAAGCAGGTTGCGCGCGTAAAGCTGGCTGGCCGTGGTGGGGATGTGACCGGCCAGATTGGTATATCCGATAATGGTCACGCCATTATGGGTGATGACCTTGCCGGGCTGGGTCAGCTCGACATTGCCGCCGCGCTCGGCCGCCAGGTCGACGATCACCGAGCCGGGCGCCATGGATTCGACCATGGCCTTGCTCACCAGCTTGGGGGCCGGACGGCCCGGGATCAGCGCCGTGGTGACGACGATATCCTGCTTGGAAATATGCCCGGCGACCAGTTCGGCCTGCGCGGCCTGTTCGTCCTTGGTCAGCTCGCGCGCATAGCCGCCGCTGCCCGAAGCGTCTTTCAGCGCCTCGGTCATGATGAACTTGGCGCCCAGCGATTCCACCTGCTCGCCGGCCGCGGCGCGCACATCGGTGGCCGAAACCACGGCGCCCAGCCGCTTGGCGGTGGCGATGGCCTGCAAGCCGGCGACGCCGGCGCCCATGACGAAAGCCTTGGCCGGACGCACCGTGCCGGCCGCCGTCATCATCATCGGCATGGCGCGCTCGAAAGCGGCGGCGGCCTCGATCACCGCCTGATAGCCGGCCAGGTTGGCCTGGCTGGAAAGAATGTCCATGACCTGGGCGCGGGTGATGCGCGGCATGAATTCCATGGCCATGGCGGAAATGCCGGCCTTGGCGAGGGCGGCCACATCCTTCTCATTGCCATAGGGATCGAGCGCGCCGATCAGCAGCGCGCCTTTGTTGACGCCGGCCAGATCGGCGGCGGCGGGGCGGCGCACGACCAGGACGATATCGGCGCCCTTGAGCGTCGCGGCGGCATTGGCGCCCATGGTGGCCCCGGCCTCGACATATAATGTGTCGGCGATGCGTGAGCCGGCGCCGGCGCCTTTCTCGACACTCACCTCGGCGCCCAGACCGATATATTTGGCGACGGTTTCAGGGGTGGCGGCCACGCGGCCCTCCCCCTCGAAACGCTCGCGCAAGACGGCAATCTTCATGAAAATTCTCCTACCCGCCTGCCCACGGGCAGGCTAGTCACATCGGCCTGCTTGCTTGGTTTCCGATCAGTGGATGATCAGGAAATAAAGGATCACCATCGTCGCCGCCGAACCGTAGATCGCCCATTTCACGCCGGTGACGAAACCGGAATAGGTGCGCTCATGCTCGGCATAATCCATCGCGGATTCCAGCACTGGGGCGGGATGGGGTTCGGCGGTCTTCTTGGCCATGAGATCCTCGGAAGTATAGTCGTCTAAAGGTGTTACGCCGAAAGTTCCGCCTCAGGGCGAAGTGGCTTCCAGCTCGTCGATCAGCCCTTCGATCATCGACAGGCCGAGCGACCAGAATTGGGGGTCCTTGGCATCGAGCCCGAAAGGCGCCAATAGCTCGGAATGATGCTTGCTTCCCCCGGCCTTGAGCAGCTCGAAATAGCGCTCCGCAAAGCCAGTGCTGGCCTTCTCATACTGCGCATAGAGCGAGTTCACAAGGCAGTCGCCGAAGGCATAAGCGTAGACGTAGAAGGGCGAGTGAATGAAGTGGGGAATATAGGTCCAGAAAACCTCGTAGCCATCATTTGCGATAATGGCCTCGCCCAGCGATTCCGCCTGCACGTCGAGCCAGAGCGCGTTGATTTCCTCGGCGCGCAATTCGCCCTGGCGGCGGGCGGTATGGACCTTGCGCTCGAACGTATAGAAGGCGATCTGCCGCACCACCGTATTGAGCATGTCCTCCACCTTGGACGATAGCAGCGCGAAACGCTGTTTGGGATCGGTGGTCTGCTCGAGCAGCGCCCGGAAGGTCAGCATTTCGCCGAAGACCGAGGCGGTCTCGGCCAGGGTCAGCGGCGTATTGGCCAGGATCGGCCCCTGCGCCGCCGCCAGGCGCTGATGCACGCCATGGCCCAGCTCATGGGCGAGGGTCATGATGTCCCGGGTGCGGCCGAGATAATTGAGCATCAGATAAGGATGGGCGCTAGGCACGGTCGGGTGCGCGAAGGCGCCGGAGCGCTTGCCATTGCCGGCCGGGGCGTCGATCCAGCCCGAATTGAAGAAGGGCTTAGCGATGTCGGCCAGCTCGGGCGAGAACCGGCCATAGGCGTCGAGCACCGTCGAAACCGCGCTGTCCCAATCCCAGATGCGCTCATCGCTGGTCGGCAGCGGCGCATTGCGGTCCCAGGCATTGAGCTGGTCCTTGCCGAACCACTTGGCCTTCATCTTGTAATAGCGATGGCTGAGGCGCGGATAGGCGTCCTGCACCGCCTGTTGCAGCGCGTCCACCACTTCGCGCTCGATCGAATTGGCCATATGCCGGCTGTCGGCGATATCCTCGTAGCCGCGCCAGCGGTCGGAGATTTCCTTGTCCTTGGCCAGCACATTGGTGATGTGGGTGAACAGCCGCACATTGTCCTTGAAGGTGCGGCTCAGGGCGTGAAAGGCGGCTTCGCGCTGGCCCGCATCCGGGTCGGACAGCAGATGCAACGTGGCTTCGAGGTCGAGGCTTTCGCCATTCACGTCGAATTTCAGGCTCGACAGGGTCTCGTCATAGAGCCGGTTCCAGGCCGAGAAAGCGGTGACCGACTTGTCGTGGAACAATTCCTCGAGCCGGTCGTCGAGCTGATGCGGCTTGGCCTTGCGCAGATCGGCGAACCAGATGCGATAACGGGCCAGTTCGGCATCGGCGGCGAAGGCGGCCTCCAGGTCGCTATCCTCGATGCGGTTGAGTTCGAGCGTGAAGAACAGCGTCTTGGTGGAGAGCGCCGTCAGCGCCTCGTTGATGTCGCCCATGAACTTGGCGCGCTCGGGATCGGTGGTGTTCTGCGCATATTGCAGAAAGGCGAAGGAGCCGATCCGCCCGCCCAATTCCTCCATCGCCTCGCTGTCCCGGATCGCCCGTATCAGCCCGCCGGACCTGGTCAGCTCGACCAGCTTGCCCTTGTAATCGGCCTCGAATTTGCTCGCCAGATTCTTGGCTTCGGCCAGTGCCGCCTGGAATTGGGGGCTGTCCTTGCCGGGATAGAGGTCGTCGAGGTCCCAGACGGGCAGGTTTCCGAACTGGTTATGGCCCTGTGATGCGGCGGACATGGAACGCGACTCCCGATAAAGTTTCGGGCCGGACCTTAGCCAGTGGACCGGGCGCTGTGAAGGCCGCTCAACCGGCCACGATGCCGCTGATACCATCCCAGACCAGCTTCAGCGCCAGGAGGAAGACCAGCCAATAGGCCACCTGGTAGAACAGCCTGGCCGAGATGCGGCGCACCAGATAAACGCCGAGAAATACCCCGACCATGCCCACCGGCGCCAAGGCCGCCGCCAGCGTCAGATTGCTCACATTGAGCTGGCCGAGAAAATAATAGGGCACCAGCTTGGACGTGTTGACGATGGCGAAGAAGAAGGCGCTGGTGCCGGCATAGAGCGCCGGCGGCATGCGGCGCGGCAGTGTATAGATCTGGTAGGGCGGGCCGCCGGTATGGGAAATGAAGCTGGTGAAGCCGGCAATGCTGCCCCAGAACACCCCCCAGGGCCTGGAGGGCGGCAGGCCTTCGAGCTTCTTGCGCAGCGGCAGGATGGCGTCGAGGACGAAGAGCAGCGTCACCACGCCCACCATCAGCAGCACCACGGCATCGCTGACCACGGCCCAGAAGGCCCAGCCCGCCAGAGTGCCGATGGCGGCGCCCGGCAGCATGATGCGCAGCAGGCTCCAGTCGCATTCCTTGCGATACATCCAGATGGCCACCGCATCCATGCAGAGCAGCACCGGCAGCATCATGCCGGCGGCGTCGCGCGGCGCCATGACCAAAGCCAGCAACGGCACCCCGACCACGCCGAGCCCGCCCAGCAGCCCGGCCTTGGACAGGCCGACAATCAGCACGGCGGTGACGCAGACCGCGATGAAAACGGGATCGAGCATGGGGAAACGAATCCAGGAACAAGAAGCTTTTAGCTCCACGCCTTGAGGCGCGGTTTGTCAACCATGGGTGGTGTCGAACCACGCCAATGGAGGCCGTGGTGTCACCCGACCTCATCCTGCGACGAGCTCAGGATGAGGTCTGCGGAAGACTGGGTCTCGGGGTGAGGCCTGCGGATCGCCGGATTTGCCGAGGAGCCCTGCCCTCAACCCGCCCAATTCTACCCAAGACCTCATGGTGAGCTTGTCGAACCACGAGGTCGCGCGAGGTGGAGGCCGTGGTGTCACCCGACCTCATCCTGCGACGGGCTCAGGATGAGGTCTGCGAGGAAGGGGTCTGCGCGGCGGCAATTGTCCAGGTGACCTCGCTATCCGAATGCCCGAAACAAAACCCCCGCCTTGCGGCGGGGGCTTGCAAAACCGGCAATCCAGCCGCTCTATTCCTCGTCGGCGCGATCCGTATTGAGCGATTTGAGCTTGGAGAACACCGAATCCGCGTCGATGGCGTCGTCGGCGGGCTGGTGGGCGGGCGCGCGATCGGCATCCTCGAACCCCTCTTCGGCTTCGAAGGAGCTGCGGCCGCCGGCGCGGGCCAGGGCTTCCTCGGCGGTGAGCAGCGTGGTGCCTTCGTTGAAGTCGCTCGGGGTCGGCGCATCCTTGCTGGCGCGTTTGACCTCGAGATCGAGGTCGATCTGGCTGCACAGGCCCAGCGTCACCGGGTCCATGGGCGTGAGATTGGCCGAATTCCAGTGGGTGTTCTCGCGCACCGAGTCGATGGTCGACTTGGTGGTGCCCACCAGCCGCATGATCTGCGCATCCTTCAATTCGGGATGATTGCGCACCAGCCACCTGATGGCATTGGGGCGCTCATTGCGGCGCGAAATCGGGGTATAGCGCGGGCCTTTGCGCTTGACGGCGGCGACGCGCACCTTGGGGTCGGAGACCTTCATGCGGTAATTGGGATCGCCTTCGGCCTTCTCGATCTCCTCGCGGCTCAATTGTCCGTTCTGGATCGGGTTGACGCCCATGATGCCGCCGGCCACGTCGCCATCGGCAATGCCCTGCACTTCCAGCGGATGCAGCGTGCAGAAGGCGGCGATCTGCTCGAAGGACAATGCCGTATTGTCCACCAGCCAGACGGCGGTCGCCTTGGGCATCAGAAGGGTCTGGGACATGGTTAAATTTCTCCTGGTGGCGCGGCCGGTTTTCCTCCGGACCGCTCCGCCTCTTGGTCGAATGCTGAGGGGGAACTGTCGATGAATATAGGGAAAATGCAGCCGATCCGCAATGATTAACTGGGCTTGTTCCCATGGCCGAATGCGGTCATCAGGATCAGCTTGCCGTGATGGCGGCGGCTTTCCATCTCCGCATGGGCCAAGCCAGCCTGTTCCAGCGGAAAGCGCTTGATCGCCGGCTTGATCCAGCCCGGCGCCGCGAGCCTGGGCAGGAGATCATCGCTTATGCGAGCGGCGATGGCGGCCTTGACCGTGCTGGATTGCGGCCGCAGGGTCGAGCCCGACAGGGTCAGGTCCTTGGCCATCATCTGCCGCAGCGGCATATCGGCATTACCGCCCTCCAGCGTCGAAATCTGCACGATATGCCCGCCCCGCGCCGCGGCGGCGACGTTGATCGCGGCCATCGGCCCGCCCACCAGATCCACCACCCGGTCGACGCCATGACCGCCGGTCAGGTCCAGCGCCCGTTGGGCAATGTTTTCGCGCGTCCGGTCGATGACGGCGGCGGCGCCGATGCGGCGGCAATAATCGGCCTTGTCCGCGTCCGAGACCACGGCGATGGCCCGGGCGCCGAGGATGGTGCAGATCTGGATGGCCGCGCCGCCAATGCCGCCGGCCCCGCCATGCACCAGCACCCACATGTCTTTGGCGAGCCCGGCGCGCATCACCAGCGTCTGGGTCATGGTGAACCAGGTCTCGGGCAAGGCGGCGGCTTCGGCGAAGCTCCAGGTTTCCGGCATGGGCAGGACCTGCCCGGCCGGCACGGCGGCATATTCGGCATAGCCGCCGCCATTGGTCAGCGCCATCACCCGGTCGCCCAGGGCAAAATCGGCGACCTCCGTGCCGAGTCCCGCCACTTCGCCGGCCACTTCCAGCCCCGGCAGCGGCGAGGCGCCGGGCGGCGGATCGTAATACCCGCGCCTTTGCGCCAGATCGGGACCGTTTACCCCCGCTGCCGCCACGCGGATCAGCAGGTCCCCTTGCCCGATTTCCGGCAGCGGCAGGCGGCGCGGGGCCAGCACGTCTGGGGCGCCGGGGGCGGTAATGGCGATGGCGAGCATGTCTTGGGGCAAGGTCATGACCGAATGGTCGCGCAACCCGGCTTGCTCCGCAAGGCCGCTGCGCTAAACTTCCTCCGGCAATTACCCGGAGAGCAAACATGGAAGAAGCAGCGCCCCAGCACCCCGCCAAGCATGAGGTCGGCATGGCTCTCGATGCCCTGTCGGTGGAGGAATTGCAGGATCGGATCGGACTGCTGGAGGCCGAAATCCTGCGGCTGCGCGCCACCATGGCCGCCAAGGGAGATTCGCGTAAGGCCGCCGAGGCGGCGTTCAAGCTGTAACACGGTAGAGCGGGCTCGAGCCGGCGGTTAATGCAATCGCGCTTTCGTGAACGCTTAAGGTTAAGAAACAAAGTGCCGTTAAGGGCAAATTAATCTTTGGACGGCAATCTCTCATTATTCAGATTGTTCTGAATTTCAGAGTGGTTTCTCCCTCTGTTTGACGCCTCCCTGTTAACTTCGAGAGCCGTAAATTCTACGGCTCTTTTTCTTTATCTGTAACAGGCTTGGCTGCCATACTTAAACCCGATCTTTAGGATAGGCGGAACCTTGGAGTGACGGCTGGCGTCATTGTGCCTAGCATGGGCCGAATGGAGGGATATCCGTGGTCGAGACCGGCGAGACCAAATCCGCTATAGCCATCGGGCCGCGCATCGTGGCGTCGGGCGGGTTCGATGCGCTCTATCGCGAGGGCATGGGCCTGATCGAGGCCGTCGCCACCTATCTCGACGATAAAGGCCGGATCGAGAGCCGGATCCTTTCGCGCGAGGCCGGCTTTCTCTACGCCACCGAATCCATGCGCCTGACCACCCGCCTGATGCAGCTGGCCTCCTGGCTGCTATTGCAGCGGGCGGTCAATGAAGGCGAGATCACCCGCGAAAATGCCCGCTCCGAAAAGGAGAAGGTGAAATTCTCGGCCACGCCCAGCCAACGCGGCGGTCCCGGTTATGACCAGCTTCCCGCCGCGCTGCGCGATTTCATCGACAAGGGTGATCGCCTGTTCGAGCGGGTGATGCAGCTCGATGCGCTGGAAAAGGGCAATCTGCCCGAAAACGTGCCCAGCCGCGTCAATGGCGTCGCCGATCAGCTCGCCCGCATCAAGGCGGCCTTCGCCCGCGTGGAATAGACTATCCGCGCAGCACCGGCAGACAGGGCATCGCCAATCTCAAAACACAAAGCCCGGCGCGATGGCCGGGCTTTGCAATATCGAGCAGGCAGACTGATCAGATGCCCAGGCCCTTGAAGCGCTCCTTGAAGCGCGAGACGCGGCCGCCGCGATCCATCAGCTGGCCGGTGCCGCCGGTCCAGGCGGGATGGGTCTTGGGGTCGATGTCGAGCTGCAGCGTGGCGCCTTCCTTGCCCCAGGTCGAGCGGGTCTGGTAGGTGGTGCCGTCGGTCATGACCACGTTGATCAGGTGGTAGTCGGGGTGAATGTCACTCTTCATGGCGTCGCCTCAAATCAAACGGGCGCCGCAGCGCCCGGAGAGCAGAAAACTGGTATTGGGCCGCTTCCTACAGCACCGGCACCGGTTTCGCAAGTCCGGCGCAGCGGCAATTTTGCCCCATCGGCGCAGGTTGCGGGCCCCAGGAGCAGGGCCTATATGGAGGCGGTCGCCGCCGGCGGCGGGCCCATAGCAAGAAGACGGCGAACCAAGCCATGACCGACCAGGCCATGCCCATCGAGGCGGATCCCGAAAAGATTGTCCCCAAGGAAGGTATCGAGCCCAAGCGCCTGAAGCCGCTGCGGCGGCTGGTGCCGTTCATCCTGGCCTATCCGGTCCGGCTGTCGCTGACCATCGTTTTCCTCCTGACCTCGGCCATCACCTCGCTGGCGATCCCCGCCGCTTTGGGCGGCGCGATCGATGACGGTTTCGTGGCGCAGAACCTGGAAAATGTCGGCCGCTATGGCTGGCTGATCCTCACCATCGCGCTGATCATGGCCGTTGCCAGCGGCGCGCGCTTCTATTTCATCTCGGTCATCGGCGAGCGGGTGCTGGCCGATCTGCGCCAGGCCGTGTTCCGCCATCTGCTGCGGCTCGACGCCCGCTATTTCGACACCCACCGCATCGGCGAATTGACCAGCCGGCTCAATGGCGACGTGGCCGTCATTCGCGGCGCGGTCGGCTCCAGCCTCTCGCTGGCGCTGCGCTCCATGGTGACCATTGTGGGCGCGCTGGTGATGATGATCCTCACCAGCCCGGTGCTGACCCTGGCCGTGGTCATTGCCCTGCCGCTGGTGCTGGTGCCGGTCATGACCTTTTCCCGGCGGCTGCGCGGCATGTCGCGCCGAACCCAGGACGCGCTGGCCGATCTGTCGGCCATGGCCACCGAAATGCTGGGGGCCAACCGCACCGTCAAGGCCTTCACCCAGGAACAGGTGCAGTCCGATCTCTACGACAGCCGCAGCGAAGCCTCTTACCGCGCCGAAACGCGCCGCCTGGGCGCCCGCGCCTTCATGGTGGCCATGGTGATTTTCCTGGGCACCGCCGCCCTGGTCGGCCTGGTCTGGTGGGGCGCCCGCGCCGTGTTCGACGGCTCGGTCACCGCCGGGCAATTGGCGCAATTCCTGGTCTATGCGCTGATGGCATCGGGCGCGCTCACCAATGTTTCCGAGGTGCTGGGCACGCTGCAAGTGGTGGCCGGCTCCACCGAGCGGCTGACGGAAATTCTCGATACCGAGCCGGCGATCCAGGACCCGGCCCGACCCTCGCCCCTGCCCCAGCCACCGCTGGGCACCGTCGATTTCGAGAATGTCAGCTTCTCCTATCAGGGCGAAGGCGGCGATCCGGTCCTGTCCGATGTCAGTTTTTCGGTGGCCAAGGGGCAGACCGTGGCGCTGGTCGGCCCTTCGGGATCGGGCAAATCCACCACTTTGTCGCTGTTGCAGCGCTTCTACGACATTCAGGCGGGCAGGATCCTGGTCGACGGCATCGACATCCGCGATCTGGACCTGCACGAATTGCGCTCCCACTTCGCCTATGTGGAACAGGAGCCGATCATTTTCGCCGGCACGATCGAGGAAAACGTCCTTTTCGGCAAGCCCGATGCCGGACGCGACGAGGTCATCGCGGCGGCCAGGGCGGCGCTGGTGGACGATTTCGTCGCCGAGCTGCCCCGCGGCTATGACACCATTGTCGGCGAACGCGGCGTCATGCTGTCCGGCGGCCAGAAACAGCGCCTCGCCATTGCCCGCGCCATTCTCAGGAACGCCCCGATCCTGCTGCTCGACGAAGCCACTTCCGCGCTCGACGCGCAAAGCGAGCAATTGGTGCAAAAGGCGCTGGACCATCTGATGCAGGGCCGCACCACCCTGGTCATCGCCCACCGCCTCGCCACCATCCGCGACGCCAGCACCATCCTGGTGCTCGAAGGCGGCCGCATCATCGACCAGGGCAGCCATGGCCAATTGGTCGCCAAGGGCGGGCGCTACGCCGAACTGGCGAAATTGCAGTTCCGGCCGGATGAGATGGAATAGCCCGGAATCCCGGCGCCGCGCTTGGCGCCCGGCGCGTGAGCCGCTGCGCTCACGAGGGCCGGTTCTGGCGGGCCGCCCCGCTCAATAATGCGGCGGCGGCTTTTCCGTCGCCGGATCGGCGATATAGCTGCCCGAGCGCACCTGCTCTTCCATCATGGCGAGCTTCTTGCTCAAGAGGTCGATGACCTTCCACTGCTCGGTGAGCGCTGCGTTGAGCTCCTCGATCGTCTGGTCCTGATAGGCGATGCGCGCTTCCAGCGCGTCGATTCTCTCATCCTGATCCATGCCCGCCATCGCTCTATCCTATGTCCGTCCGCTCGCAGATAGGCCCGGATTAGACCCGGCTCAAGTACCATCGCAAGCGCCAGCATCTTGACGTTTACGGAACCCGTTGCCGGCCCAGCCATTGACTCCCCCGAAAGACCACCATGGGGAACCCTCAGATGGCGACCGCACAATTCACCATCGCCACAGCCGGCACCCGCTCCACAGCCGGGCATCTGCGCGCCGTCATGATCGTGCTGGCCGGCGCCGGCCTGGCGCCCGGCCTGTTCGGGCTGGTCAATCTCGGCGCCGAGGCGCTGGACGTTCTGCCGCTGTTCTTCGCGCCTTTCGGCCTGCCCGGTTGGATGGGCGGCGCGGCGCATCTGGGGCAATTGGCTTTGCTCGGCGCCGCCTTCGGAGTGTTGCTGACGGTGGCGGCGCCGCGCGGACGCCATTGGCTGGCGGCCTTGATAGCCGCCTATATCGCCCTGCCCTTCATCACCCCGCCGCTTGATTCGCTGCAATTGAGCTTGGTCTGCACCGCCCTGTTCCTGCTCGGGCTGGCGACCCTGCGCCGCGTCGGCGCCACCTCGCCGCTCGCCGGTTGGCTGCTGACGCCCATGCTGGCCATTGTGGGGTTCAGCGCCAGCATGGGTCTGGTGCTCACCGCCGCCTATACGCCGCCTTTCGCCCTGATGCAGGGGCAGAATTCCACCACGCCGGCCGCCTGAATAATCCGGTTACCCCGACGTGCCCTCTTGCCAGCGCCGTTTCCCGGCGCCATCTGGACAGGCAAATCTGTTCGGGAGTCCCCCTCATGGCCAAATTGCTCAAGATCGACGTATTCACCGATGTGGTCTGTCCCTGGTGCCTGGTCGGCTCGGCCCGCCTCGATCGCGCCCTGGCCGAATTGCCGGACGAGGTCGAACTGGTGGTCGAAAACCATCCCTTTTACCTCGACCCCTCCGTGCCGCCGGAAGGCGTCGATGTGGGCGAGATGCTGAAGCAGAAATATGCAAAGGACCCCAAGGAGATGTGGGAGCGGGTCGAAGGCGAGGCCAGGAAGGCCGGGCTCGATCTGGACCTCTCGCGGCAGCCGCGCATGTTCAACACCGCCAAGGCCCACACGATCACCCGCCTTTCCAAGCCCAATGGCAACCAGCACGAACTGGCCAATGCCATCGCCGAAGCCTATTTCCTCGACCATCGCCAGATCAACGATGACAATGTGCTGGTCGATATCGCCGCCGATTTCGGCTGGGATCGCGGCGATGCGCTGGACGCCATCAATGACGAGAGCGAGCTGGCCATCACCGCCCAGCTCGCCACCAGCGCCGCCGAGCAGGGCATTCGCGGCGTGCCCTTCTTCGTCTTCGGCGAAAAATACGCCTTGTCCGGCGCCCAGCCCGACGAGGTATTTAAACAGGCGCTCGACAAGATTGTTTCCGAACTCTGACAAGCGCTTCGCTCTGCTATAGAATGGGCCGGGTGTGTCCGGGGGTCTGCCGTGAAGCTGTTGCGCAATGTTGTTCTTGCCCTGCTGTTTTTGGGCATCCTCGCCTATGCCGGCATCGTGGCCTATATGTTCGTCAACCAGCGCGCCCTGCAATATGACGCGCCCGGCGCGATAATAGCGCTGGCCGAAACCGGGCTCACAGACGCCCGGGAGGTCGCCATTCCGGTGGGGGACAGCATGGTCAATGGCTGGTATCAGCCGCCGCGCCCCGGCATGCCGATCATCGTCTATTACAAGGGCAATTCGGGCAGTTTCAGCCAGGAACACGTGCGCTACGAGCAATTCGTCGCCGATGGCTATGGCTTCGTCGCCTTCGACTATCACGGTTTCCCGGCGACGCCCGGCGAGATCAGCCAGGCCAATATCCTGGCCGATGCCCTCGCCGTCTATGACTGGGCCGGGGCCAATGGTGCGCCAATGCTGATCTGGGGCCGCTCGCTGGGATCGGGCCCCGCCACCTATGTCGCCAGCCAGCGCGACGCCGAAGCCCTGCTGCTCGAAACCCCCTTCCTCTCCGCCCTCACCGTGGCGGCGGAACGCTATCCCTATCTGCCGGTCGCTTTGGTCATGCAGGATCAATTTCCCAGCAATGAATGGATCGCCGGCGTCACCGAGCCGGTGCTGATCGCCCATGGCACTGCCGATGTCACGATCGGCGTTTCCAATGGCGAACGTCTCTATGCCCTGGCCCCCAATCCCCAGGCGCTCTGGATCGTGCCCAATGCCGGCCATTCCGATCTCTGGGATGCCGGCATCTGGAACCAGGCCCGGCCCTTCTTCGAGAAAGCCCGCGCCCCGTGACCATCCCCGCCCCGGCGGGCATGTCCGCCCGCCGCACCGCCATTATCGGCGGGCTGCTGGTGGCCACCGGCCCGCTCAGCCTGACGCTTTACGCACCGGCCCTGCCCACCATCGTCGCCGATTTCGCCACCGATGACGCCGCCGGCAAGCTGACGCTCACCGTCTATTTCGCCGCCTTCGCCCTGGCCCAGCTCATCTGCGGCCCGCTCTCGGACCGCTATGGGCGGCGCGGCGTCGGCATGGCATTCTTCGCCATCTATGTGCTGGGCAGCCTCATCGCCGCCGCCGCGCCGAGCCTGGAAATGCTGTTTCTCGGCCGCTTCGTTCAGGGATTCGGCGTCTCGGCCGGCGTCGCCCTGTCGCGCGCCATGGTCCGCGACCAGTTCGCGGGCAGCGAGGCGATCCGCATCCTCACCCTGATCAACCTGATCCTGACGGTCACCCCGGCAGTGGCGCCGACGCTGGGCAGCGTCATCCTGCTGCTCGGCACCTGGCATGTCATGTTCGTGGTCATGGCCGGCTTCGGTCTCGCCATCCTGGCGCTCCTGGCCGGCGGCGCCCGCGAGACCCTGCCGCCCGAAAAGCGCATCCCGTTCAATGCCAGGGTGATCTTCCGCAATTACCGCGCCCTGCTGACGGCGCCGGATTTCGTCTTTCCCTCGCTGCTGCTCTGCCTCACCTTTTCCGGCTTTCACGGCTTCACCGCGCTTTTGCCCTTCATCTTCATCGACGGGCTGGGCATGACGCCGTTCCAGTTCGCCATGGCGATGCTGGTGCAGACGGCCTCCTTCGTCCTCGGCAATATCGCGGTGTCCTATCTGTCCATGCGCGTCAGCGGCGAGCGCCTGGTGACCATCGCCATGGTGCTGCTCGGCATCAGCGGGCTGGGCTTCGGCATCCTGCCGCAGCTTTTCCCGCTCTCCGTCACCGCCATCATGGCACCGGTGGGCGTATGGATGCTGGGCCTCGCCTTTATCAGTCCCAGCGCCACCACCGCCGCCATGGCCGGCTTCGGCTCCATTGCCGGGGCCGCCGGGGCGCTGACCGGCTTCTTCCAGGTCGGCGGGGGCTTCGCAGGCTCGCTGGCGGCCGGGACGCTCTTTGCCGATGCGCGCACCGCCCTTAACGTCCAATTGCCGCTGGCGGCGCTGCTCACCATCATGGTGGCGCTGGCCGACCGCTGGCGCCGGCGCCGCCAATAAAAAACGCCGCCCCGAAGGACGGCGTCCGCAAATCTCTTAAAGCCTATATGCTAGCGGGCCGCTGCCGGACGGCCGGACGTGGCCACCACGCCGCCTTCGCGCTGGGCGCGCTTGCGGGCCAGCTTGCGGGCGCGGCGCACGGCCTCGGCCTTCTGGCGCGCCTTCTTCTCGGAAGGCTTTTCATAATAATTGCGCAGCTTCATCTCGCGGAAGACGCCTTCGCGCTGCAGCTTCTTCTTGAGCGCGCGCAGCGCCTGGTCAACATTGTTATCGCGAACGACTACTTGCAAAGGTCAACCGCCCTTTCAAAGCTTGGCAAATATGTTTGGATGATAGCGACGCGACCGATATAATCGCCCCGCCGACCAGCGGGGCCGGTCACCGTGGCGGGCTCTATAGCCTAAGAATCCCCGCCTGTCCACACTCGGCCGGCGAAAAATACCGCCTTTTTGCCGCTTCCCAGCGCCGGATGCGGCCTATTCGCTTCGGCGCAGGACCCGGTTGATATGTCCCATCTTCCGTCCCGGCCGCGACTCGGCCTTGCCGTAGAGATGCGGCTGGCTATCGCCATCGAGACCGGCAGGCACGATATCCACTTCGTCGCCGATCAGGTTCTGCATCACCACATCGGCATAGCGCCTGGGATCGCCCAGCGGCCAGCCGGCAATGGCGCGGATATGCTGCTCGAACTGATCGGTGAGGCAGACCGCCTCGGTCCAATGGCCGGAATTGTGGACGCGCGGGGCGATTTCGTTGACCAGCAATGTCTGCCGCCCCGCCCCCGCGACCACGAAAAACTCCACTCCCAGCACCCCGACATAATCGAGCGCGATGACGATGGCCTTGGCGATCATGCCGGCCTGCCGCTCCAGCGCCGGGGCAATGTCGGCGGGAATGGTGGAAGTGAACAGGATATGGTCGCGATGGACATTTTCGGCGGCGTCGAACGCCCGCACCGAGCCATCCAGCCCCCGCGCCACCACCACCGAGATTTCCTTCTCGAACGGCACGAAGGCTTCCAGCACCAAAGGATGGGGCTGCAATTGGTCGAAGGCGGCTTCGGCATCGCCCGGCTGGCGCAAAACCCGCTGGCCCTTGCCGTCATAGCCCAGCCGCGTGGTCTTGAGCACGGCGGGCAGGCCGAGTTCGGCGATGGCCGTTTCAAGCCCGCCGCGGTCCCGCACGGCCCGATAGGGCGCGACCGGGATGTTCTTGGAGGATAAAAAGCCCTTTTCCTCCAGCCGGTCCTGCGCAATCGCCAGCGCTCTTGCGCCGGGATGGAGGGGCTTCAGCCCGGCCAGCAATTCGGCCGTCGCGGCGGGGACATTTTCGAACTCATAGGTAATGACGTCGACCTCTGCCGCGAAGGCTCGCAGGGCCTCAGCATCGTCGTAAGCCGCTATCGTCCTGTACGGGGTGACGTCGAAAGCCGGGCTTTGCGGATCGGGGCAATAGACGTGGCTCTTGAGGCCGAGCCTGGCCGCCGCCAGGGCCAGCATGCGTCCAAGCTGGCCGCCGCCCAGAATGCCGATGGTGGAACCGGGAGGCAATGGGGCTGTCGGTGGGGTCAAGGCATTACTCGAGATCGGATGGAAAATGCGGCACGGCCCGGGTCTGTTCGTCGCGATGGGCGTCGAGGCGCTCGGCCAGTTCATCATCGAAAAGCGCCAGCACGGCGGCAGCCAGCAGCGCCGCATTGATGGCGCCCGGCTCGCCGATCGCCATGGTTCCCACCGGCACGCCGCCGGGCATCTGTACGATGGAATAGAGGCTGTCGAGCCCGTTGAGGGCCTTGGAGCGCACCGGCACCCCGAAAACCGGCAGCGTCGTCATCGCGGCGATCATGCCGGGCAGATGCGCGGCCCCGCCGGCGCCGGCAATGATGACCCGGACGCCTTCGGCCCGGGCATTGGTGGCGAAATCGACCAGGCGCTCGGGGGTGCGATGCGCCGAAACCACGCGCGCTTCATATTCGACTTCGAGATTTTCGAGGGTTTCGGCGGCCAGCCGCATGGTGGGCCAATCCGACTGGCTGCCCATGACGATGGCGACTGGCGGCTTGAGCATGGCGATTCCCCGATCCCGCTCCGCAAAGCGCGGAATTAGCCCGATTCCCGCCACAAAACAAGGTAGCGCCCGGCTAGGCGATGATGTCCGGCAGCAGAATATTTTCGAGCTGGACGATGCGGTCCTTGAGCGCCAGCTTGCGCTTCTTGAGCCGCTGGATGAGCATTCTATCGGCCAGAGGCGACTGGCTCAAAGTATGGATGGCCGCGTCGAGATCGGCGTGTTCCTGGCGTTTCGTCGCCAGTTCGAGCCCCAATTGGGCTTCCAGTTCCTTGGTCGGCGTCAGCATGGGGCAACGACATGGTCAGGCATCGATCTCATCTCTGGTTAACCGATCGCGCCGGGTTTTGCATCTGATTTCCCCGCGCCCGGCAATCGGCGTCGACAAAGCGGAAAATATTTGGGACCATGCCTGGGTCCAACACGCTTAAAGGAGTTGTCATGACGACTGAAGGCTACATCGCGGCGCTGGAACGGCGCCATCAGGAACTCGACCGGCAGATTCAGACGGAAGCGCAAAATCGACTGGCCGACGACTTGATGGTGGCGGCGCTGAAACGCAAGAAACTCGAAGTGAAGGACGAACTTTACAAGCTCCAGGGCGCCATGCGGCAATAAGGCGGCAGGCATGAAGCATTGATTGCCCCGGAGGGTCACGGCGCGAGCCGGGGCCCTTTTTTCATATCCGCCGCTCCACCGGCCTCGCGACAAATTCATCAGGATTAACACCCTCTTAAGGCCCGCCCGGCATCGTCATCCCAAAACGGCACATGCCGATTCGTGCCGAAAAAGACGAGACCCGGAGTATTTATGACGCGCGTTCTGGTGGTGGATGACGATCCGGTGCAATTGCGGCTGACTGCCGAGATCGCCAATCGTGCCGGCTTCAAGCCCATCACCGCCACCGGCGGCGAACAGGCCCTGGCCGCCTTGCGCGACGACCGCCGGATCGGCGCCGTGATCCTCGACCTCGTCATGCCCGATCTCGACGGCATGGCGGTGATGGAAATCATGCGCCGCGAAGGCCTGACCAATCCGGTCATCATTCAGACCGCCAATGCCTCGCTCGAAACCGTCATCTCGGCCATGCGCCAGGGCGCTGCCGATTATTTCGTCAAGCCGGTGGCCCCGGAACGGCTGGTGATCTCGCTGCGCAACGCGCTGAAGCTCGAAGCGCTCGAAAGCGCCATTCGCGCCGAGCATTCCCGCAAATCCGGCACTTTCAGCCGCTCGGACATGATCGCGGCCGCCCCGGCCATGGCGCGTGTCCTTTCGCTATCCGCCAAGGCGGCCAAAAGCGCCATTCCGGTGCTGGTCGAGGGAGAAACCGGCACCGGCAAGGAATTGGTCGCCCGCATCATCCAGGGCACCAGCGACCGCGCCGGCAAGCCCTTCGTCACCGTCAATTGCGGCGCCATCCCGCCCAACCTGGTGGAATCGGTGCTGTTCGGGCACAAAAAGGGCGCTTTCACCGGCGCCCATGCCGACCAGCATGGCAAATTCGCCGAAGCCCATGGCGGCACGATCTTTCTCGACGAAGTGGGTGAATTGCCGCTCGACACCCAGGTGAAGCTGTTGCGCGTCCTGCAGGACGGCGAGATCGAACCGGTGGGCGCGACGCGGACGGAAAAGGTCAATGTCCGGCTGATCTCGGCCACCAATCGGCGGCTGCTCAACCTGGCCAAATCCGGCGAATTCCGCGAGGACCTCTATTACCGCCTCAACGTCTTTCCCATCTATGTGCCGCCGCTGCGCGAGCGCCAGGAGGACCTCAAGGCGCTGACCGACCACTTCGTCGCCCGCTTCTCGGCCGAGGCCGGCAAGCGCGTACTGGGCATTTCCCCCGCCGCCATGGACCTGCTGCACGGCTATGATTGGCCGGGCAATGTCCGCCAGCTCGAAAACGCGGTCTATCGCGCCATCGTGCTCACCGATGGCGCCTTTCTCGAAATCCAGGATTTCCCGCAGATATTGGCGCAATCGGCCGGCCGCGAGGAAGCGCTGCGGAGTATCGAGCAGGTGGAGATTCCCGCCATGCCCGTCCATATCGACGCCGCTCCGGCCCGCGGCCGGAGCGAGCCCGCCATCGCCGCCCAGCCCGATCGCTTTCTCGACGCGACCGGCGAATTGCAGGCCCTGGCCGCGATCGAACGCGCCGCCATCGAATTCGCCATCCGGCATCATGGCGGGCGCATGTCGCGCGTCGCCCGCGCCTTGGGCATCGGCCGCTCGACGCTCTACCGCAAGCTGCACGAATATGGCCTGGCCGAAGGGCTGATCAGCGACGCGGCATGACGCGACAAATTGTGAACGCACAATAAAGCCGTTAACCCTGTTCCTTACCGCGGCCTTAACATCTTCCGTCGATTTTGCAGGAAAGTGTTAACCCGCGAGGCCATCATGAAGCTCCAAGGCATTGCGCTCGTCGCCCTTCTTGCCCTGTCCACCACCGCCATCCAGGCGGCCGATCTGAACTGGGGCGGCGGCGGCAATTCATCGTCGCTCTATTCCCCCGTCAGCGCCGCCCAATGGTCCGGCTTCTATGCCGGCGTGTCCGGTGGCCATGGCTGGGGCACGACGACCAATGCCCCGGCCCTGCCCGGCGGCACCGCCGACAACAATTCCAATGGCTGGACCATCGGCGGCCAGCTCGGCTACAACATGGATATGGGCGGCTTCGTGCTGGGCGGTGAAGCCGACCTGCAATGGGCCAATATCGGCTATTCCGAACCCATTGCCGGCGGCACTTTTACCGCGCGCACCGATCTTTTCGGCACGCTGCGCGCCCGCGCCGGCATCCCGATCGGCCAGGTCATGCCCTATGGCACGGTCGGCGTCGCCTATGGCCGCGGCTCGGCCACCGTCGACACCACCATTTCCTCGACCCAGACCGCCAACCATTTCGGCTGGGCCGCCGGTGTCGGCCTCGAGGCGCAGGCCACTGCCAATCTCTCGCTCAAGGCCGAATATCTCTATGTCGATCTGGGCAGCCAGCCCTATAACGGCCTTCCCACCATCGGCGACCGCGAGGTCGGCCAGCGCTTCGGCGTCATCCGCGCCGGCGTCAACTACAAGTTCTAGTTGCAGCGCCGCCACAACGGCGTTTCACAAAGCCGCGAGCAATTGCTCCCGTTAAGCTTTCAAGGCTATTGAGATTCGTACGGCATGGCCTGGAATGGGTCGAAAACGGCCCATCCGCCTTGCCGGGTCCGATGCGCGGCAAGGAGCGGCGATGAACAAGTTCGTGGTTGGTATGGTCGGCCTGTTCGCCGCCATTCTGGCATATCCGGCAAGCGCCCAGCAGGTGGTGGCGAGTCTCGAAACCAGCCGCATCGTCATCGCCCCGCCGCAAAGCGCCATTGCCCGCACCATCAAGGACGATTTGTCCGCCGCCTATTACGGCAGCCGCACCGGCACCCAATCCTATGACGACGCCCAGCGTCTCTATTTCCTCTACGGCGAACGCCATTTCGCGCCGATCTGGCTGAGCGAGAATGCCGATGGCCAGGTCGCCTTCTCTCCGGCCGCCGACAAGATCATCGCCCTGTTCCGCGACGCCGCCGCCGAAGGGTTGCGGCCCGAGGATTACCTGACCCCGGCCATCGACCTCAAGCGCGTGGCCGGTGACGGCGCCGCCCTGGCCGAGCTCGAAACCGCCTTTTCGGCGGCGGTGACCCGCTATGCCCATCATCTCCATAATGGCCGCATCCGCCCGCAATCGGTCAGCGAGAATTTCGACATCATCGCCAAGCCGATCGACGAGGCCGCCCTGCTGGAGCGCTTGGCCAAGAGCCATGACCCCGCCGCCATCCTTGCCGAACTCGAGCCCAAACATCCCGAATTCCTGGCGCTCAAGGCGGCTCTCGCCAATTTCGAGGCCGAAACCGCCGAACGCCCGGCGCCCATAGCCGGCGGCGCGGTGCTGCGGCCAGGCAATTCCGATGCCCGGCTCCCCGCCATCCGCCAGCGGCTGGCCCTGCCCGGCTCCGCCTCCAGCCTCTACGACGTGGCGACCGTCGATGCGGTCAAGGCTTTCCAGCAGGGCCAGGATCTGGAGGTCGACGGCGTTATCGGGCCGGCCACCATCGCCGCCCTCAATGGCGGCGCCGCCATCCGCCGCGAAGACCTCATCGCCAATATGGAGCGCTGGCGCTGGATGCCGGCGGATCTGGGCGCGTTCAATGTCGTGGTCAACATTCCCGAATTCCGCCTCGCCATCAATCGCGACGGGCAGGAGCAATATGGCACCCGCGTCGTCGTCGGCACCACCAAGAACCAGACCCCGATCTTCTCGGACAATATCCGCCACCTGGTGGTGAACCCCTATTGGAACGTGCCCAATTCGATCATTCGCGGCGAAATCGCCCCGGCGGTGCTGAGAAATCCCGGCTATATCGACGGCCAGAACATGGACCTGCTCTATAACGGCACTCCGGTCAGCCCCTGGCAGGTCGACTGGACGCAGGTTTCCGCCGCCAATTTCCCCTTCCGCGTGCGCCAGCGTCCCGGCGCCGGCAATGCGCTGGGGCAGATCAAGTTCCTCTTTCCCAACAAGCACGACGTCTATCTGCACGACACGCCGTCCAAATCGCTGTTCGCCCGCTCCGTTCGCGCCTTCAGCCATGGTTGCATCCGCGTGCAGAACCCGATGGAATTCGCCGAGGCGCTGATGGCCAACGAGCCCAATATCTCGCGCGCCTCGCTCGAAGCCATGTTCGGGCCCAGCGAAAAATGGGTGAACCCGCAGACCCGGATTCCGGTGCACCTGACCTATTTTACCCTGCGCGTCGATGCGGGCGGCACCATCCGCTCCTATGGCGACGTCTATGGTCACAACGAGAAGCTGATCGCCGCCCTGGGGCTCGCCACCGGGCCCGTTCCGACAATCATTGCCGGCGCGGAACCGATTCCCGACGAGCTGTCGCCGTGAGGGCGGGTTAACCCCCGCTTTACATTTTCGCCTTGGTTGCGCCCGGTTTTGCCCGTAATAACGAAGCCGTGAAGGCGGGGAGAAGCCGTTCACAATCGGTTAGCGTTAAGAGAATCGATCGATTTGCTCGCTAACGTCCGATCCCATCTGATGATTGAACCGGGCAGAGTTTGGCGTGACGGGGATAGGCACTTTCAATTGGCGGGGCATGGCCCGGCTGTGTTTCGCGGGCTTTATGGGCCTGGTCGCATTTCTGGCCGCCGCGCCGGCCCAGGCGGCGACCGAGCGCGCGCTTTACCTCCATTATACCCACACCAAGGAAACCGCCCGCATCGTCTTCAAGCGCAATGGGCAATATGTGCAATCCGGCCTCAATGAGCTGAACCAGTTCCTGCGCGACTGGCGCCGCAACGAGCCTGCCAAGATGGACCCGCGCCTGTTCGACCTGGTCTGGGAAGTCTATCAGGAAGTCGGCGGCAGCCAGCCGATCAATGTCGTCTCGGCCTATCGTTCGCCGGCCACCAACGCCATGCTGGCCAAGAACTCCTCCGGCGTCGCCGACGATTCCCAGCATATGCGCGGCACCGCCATGGATTTCTTCATCCCCGGCGTACCGCTGACCAAATTGCGCGCCGTGGCCATGAAGAAACAGGTCGGCGGCGTCGGCTATTACCCGACCTCGGGCAGCCCCTTCGTGCATCTGGATACCGGCTCGGTGCGCGCCTGGCCGCGCATGACCCGCGCCCAGCTCAAGGAGATTTTCCCCGACGGGCGGACCATGCACCTGCCCACCGACGGCAAGCCGCTGTCCCAGGAGGGTTATCAGGTCGCCCTCGCCGAATGGAAGCGCTGCCATGCCTATCCCTGCAATGGCTCGAGCTCGGGCACCCAGGTGGCCAGTTCCGGCGGCTCCGGCCGCACGCTCATGGACGTATTGTTCGGTGGCGGCGGCGACAGCCAGCCCGCCGCCTCGCCTGCCCCGCAGGTGCAGACCGCTTCCCTGACGCCGCAACCTAGCGGCATCGCCCCGGTCATGCCGGTGGCTCGCCCGGCCGATCTCGGGGCCGGCGTCCCGGCCGCGACCGAGGCGGCGGCCATTGCCGACGAGCCGCTCTTGCCCTTTTCCACTGCCGGCAGCGCCCCGCTGACGCCGGACGAACTGGGCCATGTGCAATTGGCCAGCCTGGCCCTGCCGGTCGCTATGCCGGACGATTTGCGCAGCCAGCGCGCCTCCGCCCTGCCTTCCGGCGACGCCGTCACCGCCCTGGCCGCTCTGACCGCACCGGCCATGCCGACGCCCCGCCTGCTCATGACCGAGCCGCCCGCCGAGATCCTCACCGCCTATCTGCCGGCCCAGGCGCCCGATGCCGGGGCGCAGCGCACGCTCGAAGCCATCATTACCGGCGCCACCGCGCCCGCCGCCATCGCCGCCGGACTGCGTCTGCCCGGCCTGCCGGCGCCGCTCGACGCTACTCCCGATCAACCGGCGAACGCCATGGACGGGCTTTTCGACCGCACCTTCGACGCAACCGGCGCGGCCGGCCCCGATGCGCTTGCCGACGCCCTGGCCCGGCATGTCGCCAGCCAGTCAGCGGAGAGCGGGATGCGCCGCCCCGACCTGATCGCCCCCGACCTCGACCATGTGGCCGACATCTTCACCGCGCCGGTCTCGCTTACCTCCAGCCACTTCGCCGTGATCTTCGACCACGACGAAGCCGATTTCGACCCGACGCCGGAAATGGGCCGCTATGTGCTGGTCAAGGGTGTGAGCGATGCCGGTCCCGGTCAGATGCGGGCGCAGTTCCCGATTTCGGTCATGACCAATTGAGTGCCGGGCGGCGCCCGCCGCCCTGCCCCGCAAAAGTCGGAATGATCCGTTTCACTCCCATCCTCCCTGTCCCCGTGGCCCCCGCGGCATTGCCAAGCCCGGACCCGGGGCCTAAACAGGGGCTGAAACAAGAAGATCAAGAGGGCCGACTTGGCCGACAGACCCCATACGCCATTGCTCGATACCATCGGAACACCCGCCGAGCTGCGCGCTTTGCCGCGCGAGGACCTGCGGCAGCTCGCCGATGAATTGCGCGCTGAAATGATCGACGCCGTTTCGGTCACCGGCGGCCATCTGGGCGCGGGACTGGGCGTGGTGGAACTGACCGTGGCCCTGCATGCCATCTTCGACACGCCGCATGACCGCATCATCTGGGATGTCGGCCACCAGGCCTATCCGCACAAGATCCTGACCGGCCGCCGCGACCGCATCCGCACGCTGCGCCAGAAGGATGGATTGTCCGGCTTCACCCGCCGCGCCGAGAGCGAATACGACCCCTTCGGCGCCGGCCATTCCTCGACCTCGATTTCCGCCGGGCTCGGCATGGCGGTGGCCAGCCAGCACCTGGAAACGCCGCGCAATGTCATCGCGGTGATCGGCGACGGCGCCATGTCCGCCGGCATGGCCTATGAGGCGATGAACAATGCCGGCGCCATGGATGCGCGGCTGATCGTCATCCTCAACGACAACGACATGTCCATCGCCCCGCCCACCGGGGCGCTGCGCACCTATCTGGCCCATCTGGTCTCCGGGCCGGTCTATCGCGGCACCCGCGAGGCGGCCAAGAACATCGTCCACAAACTGCCGCCCTTCCTGCACGAGCCGGCGCGCAAGACCGAGGAATTCGCCCGCTCCTTCTTCACCGGCGGCACCCTGTTCGAGGAACTGGGCTTCTATTATGTCGGCCCCATCGACGGCCACAATCTCGACGATCTGCTCTCCATCCTCGAAAATGTCCGCGATTTCGGCACCGGCCCCATCCTCGTCCATACGGTGACCAAGAAGGGCAAGGGCTACGAGCCGGCGGAAAATTCCGCCGACAAATATCACGGCGTATCCAAGTTCAACGTCATTACCGGCGCCCAGGCCAAGGCACCGTCCAATGCGCCGTCCTATACCTCGGTCTTCGCCTCCTCGCTGATCCAGGAAGCCGAGGCCGATCCGCGCGTCGTCGCCATCACCGCCGCAATGCCCTCGGGCACCGGGCTCGACAAATTCGCCGAGCTCTTCCCCAGCCGTATCTACGATACCGGCATTGCCGAGCAGCATGCGGTGACCTTTGCCGCCGGCCTGGCCAGCGAGGGCATGAAGCCGTTCTGCGCCATCTATTCGACCTTCCTGCAGCGCGCCTATGACCAGGTGGTGCATGACGTGGCCATTCAGGGCCTGCCGGTGCGCTTCGCCATCGACCGCGCCGGCTATGTCGGCGCCGACGGCCCCACCCATGCCGGCAATTACGACAATGCCTATCTCGGCGCCGTGCCCGGTATCGTGCAGATGGCCGCCGCCGACGAGGCGGAACTGCGCCATATGGTGGCGACGGCAGCGGCTTACGATGATGGCCCCATCAGCTTCCGCTATCCGCGCGGCGAGGGCATGGGCGTCGATATGCCGGCGCGCGGCCAGGTCCTGCCCATCGGCAAGGGCCGCATGGTCCGGCAGGGCTCGACCATTGCGCTTCTGTCCTATGGCACCCGCCTCGAGGAAGTCCTTGCCGCCGCCGACAAGCTGGCGGCTTTGGGGCTCAATCCGAGTGTGGCCGATGCGCGCTTCCTCAAGCCGCTCGATGAGGAATTGATCGCCCAGCTGGCACAGAGCCATGACGTGCTGATTTCCATCGAAGAAGGCGGATTGGGCGGCTTCGGCAGCCATGCGGCGACCTTCCTCGCCGCCAATGGCCTGCTCGACGGCAAGCTGCGCTTCCGCCCGCTGATGATCCCCGACAGCTTTGTTGAACATTCGAGCCAGGCCGACATGTATGCGGCCGCCGGCCTCGACCGCGCCGGGATCGTGCAAACGGCATTGAGCACACTGGGCTATGATCAGGCGGCCATGAACGCCGCCCTGGCCAAGGTTTAGGTCTTTTCGTCTCTTTCCACCGGGTCATTCCCGGTGGGATAGCAAACCGGAACCCCTCCAGCCGCCCCACAAACGAACGCCCGCTTTCGCGGGCGCTGTTACCGTCTTCGCAAAAAGCCGGTTCAGTGTTCCGGCGGCGCTTCCACCATGCCGAGGGCCGACATGTAGAGCTCCAGCAGCGCTTCCTGCTCCATGCGCTCATTGGCATCCTGCTTGCGGATCGAGACGATCTTGCGCAACACCTTGGTGTCGAAGCCGGTGCCCTTGGCCTCGGCATAGATTTCCTTGATATCGGCGGCGATCGCCGCCTTTTCTTCTTCCATCCGCTCGATGCGCTCGATGAAAGCGCGGAGCTGATCCTGCGCGACGCTGTCCTCAACGGCCATGGCAAACCTCTTAACGCTGGGCCGGCCGATGGCGGACCCGAAAATCTCAAAAACCCTCGCGCCCCATCAACCTCATGCACCGGCCCCGTTCAACCCCTTTATGGGGCAATCCACATGCTGACGCCGCCGCGTCCCGCCGCCGCTTCGCCACATCCCCGCATTTCCGTCATAGAACCCCTTTAGCCATTGACCTTGTCACCTCCATCGGCTCAAACAGGCACTCCTTTTCACCATGATTTCCGGCTTCTTCGTGCACCGCATCCGTCTTGTTCCGCCCCTGCTGGCTGCCGCCTTTGCCGGCCTCCTGGCCAGCACGGTGCCGGCGCATGCCGAATTGCGCATCTGCAACCAGACCGCCAACCTCATTTCCGTGGCTTTGGGCTATCGCGCCGAGCGCGGCTGGATGAGCGAGGGCTGGTGGCAGACCCCGCCCGGCGATTGCCGCGTGCTGTTTCAGGGCGAGCTGCAAAGCCGCTTCTATTATCTGCACGCGGTGGACGATATCGGCGGCGGTGCCTGGGCCGGAGACATCTTCATGTGCTCCCGTGACGAAACCTTCACAATATTCGGGGTTGAGGATTGCCTCGCGCGGGGCTATGAGCGCACCGGGTTCTTTGAAATCGATACACAGAACCGGACCGACTGGACCTTGCAGCTGACCGAACGCGCCGGCGTTCCGAGCGTCGTCGGACCGGATCTGGAAGAAGACCTCGAAGACCCGGCCTTTCTGGTCGACCCCGACGCCCTCCCAACGCCAGACGATATGGATACGCAATGAGACGGATCAGACGCGCGAAGATCCTCGCCACCCTCGGGCCCGCCAGCCACGAGGAGAATATGATCGAGGAATTGGTCAAGGCCGGCGCGGACGTCTTCCGCATCAATATGAGCCATGCCAGCCATGAAGTGCTGCACCAGACCGTGGCCCGCATCCGCCGCGTCGAGGAGCGCCTCAAGCGCCCGATCGGCATTCTCGCCGATCTGCAGGGGCCCAAGCTGCGCGTGTGGCAATTCGCCGAAGGGTCCGTCAATCTCGTCGCCGGGCAGAAATTCAGCCTCGACAGCAATGCCGACGAGCCCGGCAATACCGAGCGGGTCTACCTGCCGCATCCCGAAATCATCGAGAATGTCTCGGTCGGCGACCGCCTGCTGCTCGACGACGGCAAGCTCCAGCTCAAGGCCACCAAGGTCGGCGGCGGCGTCATCGAAACCGAAGTCGTCTATGGCGGCAAGCTTTCCGACAAGAAGGGCGTTTCCCTGCCCGATACGCTCCTGCCCACCGGCGCGTTGACCGACAAGGACCATGCCGACCTGCTCGAAGCGCTCAAGGCCGAAGTGGACTGGGTCGCCCTCTCCTTCGTGCAGCGCCCCGAGGACATCATCGATGTCCGCAAGATCGTGCAGGGCCGCGCCGGCGTCATGGCCAAGATCGAAAAGCCGCAGGCCATCGAGCGGCTGGAAGAGATCGTCAAGCTCTCCGACGCCATCATGGTCGCCCGCGGCGATCTGGGCGTCGAATTGCCGCTCGAAACCGTTCCGGGCCTGCAAAAGCGCATGATCCGCATGTGCCGCCGCTACGGCAAGCCGGTGGTCGTGGCCACGCAGATGCTCGAATCCATGATCACCGCGCCGGTGCCGACCCGCGCCGAGGTCTCCGACGTCTCCAGCGCCGTCTTCGAGGGGGCCGACGCGGTCATGCTCTCGGCCGAAAGCGCCTCCGGCCAATATCCGGTCGAGGCCGTCGCCACCATGAACAAGGTGGCCGTGGCCGTCGAAAGCGACGCCAATTACCGCAACATCATCCGCGCCGCCCAGACCGAACCGGAGGCCACCGCCGCCGACGCCATTTCGGCGGCAACGCGCCAGGTGGCTGAAACGCTCGACCTGGCCGCCATCGTCACCTATACCGCCTCCGGCTCCACCGGCATCCGCGCCGCGCGCGAGCGGCCGATCAAGCCGATCATCGCCCTGTCGCCCAATCTGCGTACCATCCGCCGCCTCTCGGTGGTCTGGGGCATCCATTGCGTGCAGACCGAGGACGCGGTGAACCTGGAAGACATGGTCGACCGCGCCTGCGTCATCGCCTACCAGGAGGGCTTCGCCCGCCCCGGCGACCGCATCGCCATCACCGCCGGCGTGCCCCTGGGCACCCCCGGCGCCACCAATATGCTGCGTATCGCCTTCGTCCGCCAGGACGGCGCCGGATCGAGCTGAAACTGCCCAAAGCAGATAAAAAAGGCCCGCCATCCGGCGGGCTTTTTGTTTGTAGGGAAGCTTTGATGTCCATTTCGGTCGTCAGGCGTGTGAACGCGATCTTGCAGCAGGCGGGATTCGTGTAGGATCGGCTCGACAAGGCTTCGTTCATGGCAGGGAACAGCTATGCCGATCACCCAGGACCTATCGGCCACACGCTCCTTTGGAGCCAGTGTTGATTTTGGCCGCACCGCCTCCGACTATCGCGCCTTCCGGGCCGGTTTCCCGCCGGACTTCTTCGATCTCCTGGCGAAACGAGGTTGGGCGCTGCCCGGCCAAAGCGCGCTCGATCTCGGCACGGGAACCGGGACAATTGCCCGTGGCCTGGCAGCGATGGGCCTTTTAGTGACAGGTGTCGACCCGGCCGAAGCGCTTCTAGCTGAAGCGAAATCGATGGATCGGGAACTGGGCCTTGGTGTGCAATACCGCATTGGCACGGCCGAAGACCTGTCTGAAGCGAATGACAGCGTCGAGCTGGTGACCGCCGGGCAATGCTGGCATTGGTTTGACAGAGCACGAGCTGCATCTGAGGCGATGCGGGTCCTGACTCCCGGCGGGCGCGTGATCATCGCTCATTTCGACTGGCTTCCGCTTGCTGGCAACGTGGTGGAGGCGACCGAGGAGCTGATCCTTTCCTACAATCCCGCCTGGACGATGGCCGGAGGCAGCGGCATCTATCCCGCCTGGCTGCGTGACCTGGCCGAGGTGTCGTTCCATGAACTGGAGACGGCCTCGTTTGATCTGCCGGTTATTTATGGCCATGAAGCGTGGCGCGGTCGCATCCGAGCCAGTGCCGGCATCAAGGCCAGCTTGGAAACCGAGGCGATCGAGCGCTTCGACGAGAGCCTGGCGAAATTGCTGCGCAAGCGGTTCCCCAGTGACCCGCTCTCAGTTCCGCATCGCGTCTGGATCGCGACTGGCATCAAGCCGAGTGACCGCTTTCCAGCTTGAAGTCACGCGACGCCGCCCTTTCCACCCCCATAAACGACAAAACCCGCCAGCGGCGGGTTTTGCATATAGGCGCGGATTGCGGCAGACTCAGCCCTGGCGGGCCTTGAAGCGCTTGTCGACCTTGTTGATGATGTAGACCCGGCCACGGCGGCGGACGAGCTTGTTCGCGCGGTGGCGAGTCATCAACGCCTTCAGCGAGTTGCGGACTTTCATCTCTTAAATCCTCGGATCAAACAAAAGGGGCGCCAAGGCGCCCGGAAACTGGCCTCGTCATAGGGGAATTGACCCCGCCTGTCAACGCGCCGCGACAACACTTTTCCCCTTTTGCGCCGCCGTTAACGCCGGGGTGACCGGCAAGCGCTATCCTGGCGGAAAGACTTTTGCGGCAAGCGGGCCATGGCCATAGAAACCATTACCAAGCAGGGCGTTCTCATCATCGATCCGCAGCCCAATATGGCCATGCTGGTCGCCACCATGCTGCGTTCTCTCGGCCGGCGCGACATCCGCGAGGCCAATGATGCCGGCCAGGCCATGCTCGAACTGCGCCGGCGCATTTTCGATGTCATCGTGCTCGATGACGGCATTGCCGGTTCCGACGCCGTCGACCTGGTGCGGCGCATCCGCGGCGACCATAATTGCCAGAATCGGCTGGTGCCGATCATCATGATGGCCGCCGCGCCCGATGCCGCCCGCATCGCCGCCGCCCGCGATGCCGGCGTCACCGAATTCCTGCGCAAGCCCTTCGCCGCCAATCACCTGAAATCGCGGCTCGACCATATCGAAGCCAATCCGCGCGGCTTCGTCGACGCCGGCTCCTATGCCGGTCCCGACCGCCGCCGCCGCAAGCTCGATATCGGCGCAGCGGACCGGCGCGGCCGATAAGGGCGGCTGGACGGTCAGGCGGCAGCAGCCTCGCGCCGCATCCGGCGGCGCTGTTCGCGGCGCTCCATCTCGACCCGGGGATCGGGCACCGGCACGGCGGCGATGAGTTTTTTGGTATAATCGTGCTGGGGGTGCATCACCACCTGCTCGGCCTCGCCCAGTTCGACCACCTCGCCAAGATACATCACCAGGACGCGCTGCGCGATGTGCCGCACCACGGCGATGTCGTGCGAGATGAACAGCATCGAAATGCCCATCTCCTTCTGCAGGTCCATCAGCAGATTGATGACCTGCGCCCGGATCGACACGTCGAGCGCCGAAACCGCCTCGTCGCAGATGACCAGTTTGGGCCGGGTGATCAGCGCCCGGGCAATGCCGATACGCTGGCACTGACCGCCGGAAAAGGCGTGCGGATAGCGGTTGATCATGCTCGGCGACAGGCCGACCTTTTCCATCATCTCGATCACGCGGCCCATGCGCTCGACCTTGCCGAGCTTGGGGAAATGAGTCAGCAGCGGCTCGGCGATGATCGCCCCGGCCGTCATGCGCGGATTGAGCGAGGCCAGCGGGTCCTGGAACACCATCTGGATGTCCTTGCGCAGGGCCAGCAGGTCGCTGGCGGACATTTTCTGGATGTCGCGCCCCAACCACACCGACTCGCCGGACGACGCCTGCACCAGGCGGATAATGGCGCGCGACAGCGTCGACTTGCCCGAGCCGCTCTCCCCCACAATGCCCAATGTCTCGCCCTCATAGAGGTCGAAGGAGACATTGTTGACCGCCCGGAACAGCTCCCGCCCGGCAAAGAGCCCGCCCTTGCCGCGCACGGCAAAATCCACCGAAAGGTCCCGGATCTTGAGCATGGGTTCCCGCTCGCTCATACCTCGCGCACTCCGGCCATGAATTCATAGGAAATCGTCGATAGCCGCTCGACCGGCTTGTCCAGACGCGGCACCGCCGCCAGCAGGCCCTTTGTATAGGGATGCTCGGGCCGCTCGAACAGGTCGGCGGTCTTGCGATATTCCATCACCTTGCCGTCGAACATTACCAGCGTGTCCTCGCAGGTGCCCGCGACAATGCCGAGATCGTGGGTGATCAGGATGATGGCGGCGCCGAAATCCTCCTGCAGGTCGACCAGGAGGTCGATGATCTCGGCCTGCACGGTCACGTCCAGCGCCGTGGTCGGCTCGTCGGCGATCAGCAGTTCGGGGCTGCACAACAGCGCCATGGCGATCATCACCCGCTGCCGCATGCCGCCGGAAAATTCATGCGGATACATATGGACCCGGTTCCTGGCGTCGCTGATGCGCACCGCGTCGAGCAGGCGCACGCTTTCGGCCAAAGCCGCCTTGCGGCTCATGCCCCGGTGATATTCGAGCACTTCCGTCATCTGCCGCGAAATGCGCAGATAGGGATTGAGCGAGGTCATCGGGTCCTGGAAGATGATGCCGATGCGCTCGGCGCGATAGCTATTCATCTGCTTGCGCGGCAGGTTGAGGATGTCCTTGCCGTCGAACATGACTGAACCCGAGGCGCGGCCATTGCCCGGCAGCAGGCCGAGAATGGCGAAGGCGCCCTGGGTCTTGCCCGAGCCGCTTTCGCCCACAATGGCCAGCGTCTTGCCCTTGTCGAGCGTATAGGACAGGTCCCGCACCGCATGGACCACGCCATCCTGGGTGTCGAAATCCACCTTGAGGTTTTTTACTTCGAGCAAAGTCATGATCGCGGTCCTATCGGTCCTTGGGGTCGAGCGCGTCGCGCAGCCCGTCGCCGACATAGGTGAGGCACAAGAGCAGCGCCACCAGCACCACTGCAGGCGCCATCAGCAGCCAGGGCATCACCTCGGTCACCTGCGCCCCCTCCGAGATCAGCGTCCCCAGCGAGGTCTGCGGCTCCTGGATGCCGAGGCCGAGATAGGACAGGAAGCTTTCCACGATGATGATTTCGGGAATGGTCAGCGTCGCATAGATCACCACCGGTCCGGTCAGGTTAGGCACGATATGGCGCATGATGATGGTGAAGGGCTTCACCCCGCCGGCGCGCGCCGCCTCGATGAATTCCTTCTCCTTGAGCGACAGCGTCTGCCCGCGCACGATGCGCGCCATGGTCAGCCATTCCAGCGCCCCGATGCCGACGAACAGCAGCACCGGGCTGCGGCCGAAGATCACCACCAGGATGATGACGAACAGGATATAGGGCAGCGCGTACATGATATCGACGAAGCGCATCATGATCGCGTCGACCCGGCCGCCGAAATAGCCCGATACCGCGCCATAGACGATGCCGATGATCACCGATACCAACGTGGCGACGGCGGCCACGATCAGGCTCATCTGCGTGCCCTGGAGCAGCCGCGCCAGGAGATCGCGCCCGTTCTGGTCGGTGCCCAGATAATGCAGCTTGTCGAAATCGGGCGGCTTGCGGATCGCCGACCAATCGACCTGCGAATAGCCCCAGGGCAGGAAATAGGGGCCGAGAAAGGCGATGAGCACGATGGCGGCGAGGATGAACATCGAGACCAGCGCCGCCTTGTTGGCGAAGAGCCGGCGGATGGCGTCGTCGGTCAGCGAGCGCCCCTTGGGGGCGTCCAGATTGGCCAGCTTGTCGGCATAGGCCGTCAGGACCTGGTCTTTTCCTGTGATCCCGGGCATCAGCGATACCTCACCCTTGGGTCGAGCCAGGCATAGATGAGGTCGACGATGAGATTGAGGGCGAGAATGAGGAACATGTAAAGGATCACCGTACCCAGGACCAGGCCGTAATCACGGTTGAGGGCCGCGTTGATGAAATATTTGCCGATGCCCGGCAGACCGAAAATCTGCTCGACGATCAGCGAGCCGGTGAGCAGGTAGGACAGGCCCGGCCCCAGATAGGACACGACCGGCAGCAAGGCCGGCTTGATGGCGTGGCGCGCCAGGATGAGGCGCTGTCCCAGCCCCTTGGCCGTGGCGGTGCGCACGTAATTGCTGCCCAGCACCTCGATCATCGATCCCCGCATCAGCCGCGATATGCGCGCCGCATGCGGCCAGGCCAGCACCGTCACCGGCAGGACCAGATGGGCCACCGAGCCCGGCTGCCAGCCGCCGGCGGGCAGCCATTTGAGATAAACGCCGAACATCAGCTGCAACAGGCTGCCCATGAGGAAGTTCGGCACCACCAGCCCGATCATCACCACCAGCACCAGCACGTAATCGGGCCATTTATTGCGCGTCACCGCGGCGATCATCCCGGCCAGCAAGCCGATGGCCGTGGCGATGACGAAGGCCACCAGGCCGAGCATGATGCTGAAGGGCAGGCCCAGGGCCAGCAATTGGGAAACGGTGAAATCCTGAACCACCATGGAGGGGCCGAGATCGCCGCGCAGCAGCCGCGCCAGATAGAGGAAATATTGCACCACCAGCGGCTGGTCGAGATCATAGGCGGCGCGCAGATTGCGCAGGATATTGGCCGGCAGCGCCCGTTCCTGGTCGAAGGGGCCGCCAGGCGCCAGCCTGAGAATGAAGAAGCACGCCGTAATGGCGATCAAGGCCACCGGGATCGCGGAAAGCACCCGGCGGAGCGCATATGAGAGCATTTTGGCAGTCCTCGTCCGCAGCGGGCGGCACCGGCTTTGCGGTGCGCGGGCAGAGCGGCAAATGAATGGGTGACCGCCACCGCGGCGGCGGTCACCCCGATCGGATTACTCTGACTTGGACAGGTAACGGGTCAGGTGGCGATCCACGGCATTGTCCTCAAAGCCGGAAATGCGCGGGGAAATCACCCACTTGGACACGTAGTAATAGATCGGCAGCACGCCGAACTCGTCCATGGCGATCGCCTCGGCCTCGTGCATCATGCCGGCGCGGGCCACCAGGTCCAGCTCGGTCGCGGCCTGGGCCAGGAGCGCATCGTATTCGGCATTGGAATAGCGGCCGTAATTATTGCCCCAGGCAATATTGCCGCCGGCCTGTGCCGTGCCGGACTTGAGCAGGTCGAGCATGTTGGAGGCGTCGTTATAGTCCATCAGCCAGCCGGCGCGGCCGATCTGGAAGTCGCCTTCCTGGAGCGCATCATAGTGCGGGCCCACTTCGGCATTGAACAATTCGACGCGGACATGGATCGGCTCCCACATGGAGGCGATGGCCACGGCGATGCGGCGATGGTTCTCGTTAGTATTGTAGCGAAGCTGCAGGTTGAGCGGATTGTCGGCACTATAGCCGGCCGCTTCCATCAGCGCGGTGGCGTCGGCGATGCGGGTGCCGTAATCCTCGCTGGCCCAGTCGGGCATATATTGCTCGCCTTCATAATTGGCGGTGCCCGGCGGCACCCAGCCATAGGCCGGCAATTCGCCCGTGCCCAGCACGTCCGGGCCGATCACTTCGCGATTGAGGGAGATCGACAAGGCCTTGCGGACATTCATGTCCTTGAGCGCTTCGCTCTCCTGGTTCATCACGTAATAATAGACGCCCAGGAACGGGGCCACATGGGCTTCGCCCGGATATTGATCCTGCAACAGCTGATATTGATCGGCCGGGAAGCTGGAGAGAATGTCGAATTCACCGGCGCGATAGCGGTTGAGCGCCGCATTGTCGTCTTCGGTGATGTGATAGACCACCTCGTCGATCGCCACATTGGCGGCGTCGTAATAGCTGTCGTTCTTTTCCGAGCGGATGAAGGAGCCCGGCACCCATTCCACCGGCACATAGGGGCCGTTGGCAACCAGATTGTCGATCTGGCTCCAGGCCTCGCCATGCTCTTCCACCACATGCGAGGGCACCGGATAGGCGGTGTAATGGGTCAGCGCCGCCAGCAGATAGGGCGTGGGGGCATTGAGGGTGATCTCGACGGTCTTGTCGTCGATGGCCTTGACGCCGAGCTCGTCGAAATCGGTGATTTCGCCGCTATTGATGGCCTCGGCATTTTCGATGAAATGGTTGAGATAGGCGTAGCTGGAGGCGGTTGCCGGATCCTGCAGGCGCTGCGCGCCCAGCACGAAGTCCTGGGCCGTCACCGGGGTGCCGTCCGACCACACCGCATCGTCGCGCAGCGTGAAAGTATAGACCAGGCCATCTTCGGAAACGTCATAGGAGGCGGCCTGGCCCAGGACCGGCTCGCCCAGGGGATCGAGGGTCATCAGGCCTTCGATGTAATCGCTGATCGGGCGATCTTCCCAATTGCCCGAAGCCTTGTGCGGATCGAGGGTGCGCGGATCGCCGCCATTGTGCAATTGCAACGTCACCGCCGACGCGGCAGTGCTCATCATCAGCGCGAACACGCTGGCGGTCGCGACCGCCTTCATAGCTGTCGTGAACTTCATCTCGTCCCATCTCCTTGTGGAATTCTTCGATCATTAGGACCGCGCCATTGCCTCCGCGCGGTTCCGAACCCGATGGCCGCCGCTTTTTGTCGGTCGGCTGAGGTAACTGGACGGTATCCTGCTCTTCCGTCTACTGACAAGCGAAAGATTGACCTAAACGTCACCTTCATCCTTTGGAGAGATAGGCCCGAAAGCCGGGGTTTTTGAGCATCAGTTTGCACAAAATCGAGCGAGAGCAGAACTTTATGCCAAAACCGCCATGTCAACGGTTAACCTGAAAAAACATATCCTGTTTGCGGCATTGCCGCCTCATCCAAGCAAACCGCTCTCTTGTGCAAAAAAGATCAGCAGCGCCAGGCCCAGCAGCACCGCGAAGGGCACCCGGCCGGGCATGGGAGTGGCCGGCTTCCGCACCGGCGGCTCGGGAGGCTTTTCCGGGCGGCGGAATTTGACGATCTTGTCACTCATGCGGCGCTTTCCACCAAAGCCGCCACGCCCATGCCCCCCGCCGTGCATACCGAGATCAGCGCCCGCTTGCCGCTCTCGGCGGCCAGCATCTTGGCGGCGACGCCCAGAATCCGCGCACCGGTCGCGGCGAAGGGATGGCCATAGGCCAGGCTCGATCCCTTGACGTTGATCCTGGCCGGGTCGATCTCGCCCATCACCGTCTCGCGCCCCAGCACGTCGCGGCAATAGGCCTCGTCCCTCCAGGCCTTGAGCGTGCACAGCACCTGCGCCGCGAAAGCTTCGTGCAATTCGAAATAGTCGATATCGGCAAAGCTCAGCCCCGCTTTGTCGAGCATTTCGGAAACCGCAATGGTCGGCGCCATCAGCAGGCCCTCGCCATGGGCGAAGTCATTGCCGGCGACCCGGCCGGTGGTGAGATAGGCCAGGATCGGCAGGCCCCGCGCCCGCGCCCATTCCTCGGAGGCCAGGAGCACGCCCGCCGCCCCATCGGTCAGCGGCGTCGAATTGCCGGCCGTCAGCGTCCCATGGCCGCTCTTCTTGTCGAAGGCCGGCTTCAGCGTCGCCATCTTTTCCAGATTGGCGTCGGCGCGCACATTATTGTCGCGCAACAGCCCGGCGCATTGCACCAGCAGGTCGTCGTGAAAGCCCTCGTCATAGGCAGCGGCGGCATGGCGATGGCTGGCCACCGCCAGCGCATCCTGCTCCTCCCGGCCGATATGCCATTCCCGCGCCATCAGTTCGCAATGCTGGCCCATGGACAGCCCGGTGCGCGGCTCGTTGACCGATGGCGCGACCGGCGCCAATTCCCCGAAGGAAAAACCCTTGAACGCCTTGAGCTTCTGCCCGGTCGTCTTGGCCGCATTGGCTTTGAGCAGCCGGTGCTGGAATGTCGACCCGAACACGATGGGGCTGTCGGAAACGCTGTCGGACCCCGCGGCGATGCCGCTCTCTATCTGCCCGGAGGCGATCTTGCCGGCCAGCGCCAAGGCCGCCTGCAAGCTGGTGCCGCAGGCAATCTGCATCGTCGTGCCGGGCGTCCGCGGCGACAATCCCGCATCGAGCAGGGCCTCGCGGGCAATGTTGAAATCGCGCGAATGGTTGATCACCGCGCCGGCGATCACCTCATCCACCTTCTCGCCCCGGAGCCCGAACCTGTCGGCCAGCCCGGCAAGGGTGGTGCCTAGCATGGAAAGATTGGTTTCCTCCACATAGGCCGTCCCGCCCCGGGCGAAAGGAATACGGGCCGAGCCGACAATGGCAACGCGCTTGAGTTCGGTCATTTTCTTGCTCCCATCGCCAGCGTTCCGGCTCCATCGCCTCCCTCCCCCTTGAGGGGAGGGATTGAGGGTGGGGGTGTCGGAGCATCCACATATGCAGAGGTCGCAAAAACCGCAGCACCCCCACCCCTAGCCCCTCCCCTCAGGGGGGAGGGGAACGATTCCGCGCTCAATTGAAACATATCCATCCTCAAGCCCGCCCATCGGCACGGGCCTTGAGCGGGCCGCCCAGGAACGGCGCGAAGCCGGTGCCCATGATGACGCCGATATCGGCCAGTTCCGGCGAGGCGACGACGCCTTCGCTCACCACCACTTCGCTCATGTCCACCAGCGGTTTCACCAATTCGCGGCCCAGGGCGGCCAGGTCGGCATGGGGCGGTACCTGCCCCTTGATGGGTTTGCCCTTCTCCCACTTGTAGAAGCCTTCATTGCTCTTGCGGCCCAGCTTGCCTTCGGCGATCAGCCGGCCGAACCTGCTGGTTTCGGGCACGGCATGGCCCAGCTCGGTTGCCACCGACCTGCCGACATCGAGGCCCACCGTGTCCATGAGTTCGATCGGCCCCATCGGCATGCCGAAGGCCATGGCCGCCGCGTCCAGCAATTCCTTGCTTTCGCCGCGCTCGACCCGCTCCACCGCGCCCAGCATATAGGGCATCAGCACCCGGTTGACGAGAAAGCCCGGGGCCGACTTGACCACCACCGGCGACTTGCCGATGGCCTGGGCGAAGCTCGCGCCCTTGCCGATGGCCTCGTCGGAATTGAACTTGGAGCGGATCACCTCCACCAGCGGCAATTGCGCCACCGGATTGAAAAAATGCAGCCCGATCAGCCGCGCCTTGTCTTTCAACGCCTCGGCGATACGCTCGAGCTCGATGGAGGACGTATTGGTGGCCAGGATCGCCCCCGGTTTCAGCCTGTCCTCGATACCCGCAAAGATCGCCTGTTTGACGTCCAGCTTTTCCACCACCGCCTCGATGATCACATCGGCGCGGGAGACGCCCTTGCCTTCCGGGTCGGCCGCCAGCCGCAGCATGGCCGCATCCACCTCGCGCTTGTTCTTGTAGCGCTTCTGGAACAGCTTCCTGCCCCGGTCCAGCGCCGGCTGAATGCGCGCCATGTCGAGGTCCTGCAAGGTGACGCTCATGCCACGATAAGCGCACCACGCGGCGATGTCGCCGCCCATGACGCCGGCGCCGATGACATGCACGCGGGTGAACCTGGCGCCCTTGATGCCCTGTTTCTTGAGCCCCTCGGACAGGAAGAAAACCCGGCGGAGATTGGTGGCGGTCGGCGAGCTCATCAGCGGCACGAAGGCGTCCACCTCCCCCCTGATCATCGCCTGCCAGTCATCGCCGTGCTGCTCGAACAGATCGATCAGCGCATAGGGCGCCGGATAATGCTCCTTGCGCGCCTTCCTGCCGGCCTGGTCGCGCATCTTGCTGGCGACATAGCCCCGCAGGGGTCCCATCGCCATCAGCCTCTTGGACCAGGGTGCCCCGGCCGATTTGCGCTGGGACAGCACCGCCCTGCGGCCCTCCCAGCGCAGCATGTCGCGATGGCGCACCAGCTTGTCGACGAGATTGAGGCGCCGCGCCGCGCCGGTCCGCAACATCTTGCCGGTCAGCATGATCCCCATGGCATCGACCGGCCCCGCCTGGCGGATCGAGCGCCCGGTGCCGCCAAAACCGGGAAAGATGCCCAGATTGACTTCCGGGAAACCGATCCTGGTCTTCTCGTCATTGACGGCGATGCGATAATGACAGGCCAGGGCCAGTTCCAGTCCGCCCCCCAGGCAGAAGCCATGAATGCCGGCCACCACCGGCACGTTCAGCTTCTCGATCCGCGCGAACAGGGCATGGGTGCGCCTCAGCGCTTCCGGCAGAACCGAAAAATCGCTCATCGCGTCGAATTCGCTGACATCCGCCCCGGCGATGAAACCGCTATCCTTGCCCGAGAGCAGCACCACGCCCACCACTTCACCGGAACTGGCCAGGTCCTCGATCCGCGCCACCAGCGTTTCCAGCTCCATGATCGCCTCGCGGCTCAGCACATTCACCGAGGCCTCGGGCGTATGGATGGTCAGCCAGCCGATCTTTTCGAGATCGGTATGAAAGCTCCAATGCTTGGTCTCGGTTGCCTGTGGCGCGATCATGTTTTTCCTCGCTACGTTCCCCCCTTTGAAGGGAGGGAGGCGCAGGCTCAACCTGCACAATTCCAATCCGGCCCTCGGCGGCAGCTACTCCACCGCCGGCGGTTCGATCTCCTTCAGCACGTCCATGCCGAAATCGTCGACATGCACCGCCCGGTCTGTCGCCTCGTCCGCGGCCCGCATGATGCCGGCCTCGTTCTTATTGAGGATGCCCGCCGCCAAGGCATCCTCGATGGCGTCGCGATCCAGCCGGCGCTCGAATACACCCCGGCGCGCCGCCTTGACGAAGCGCGCCTCCACCTCCTCGGCTTCGGTCACCTTGACGAAGGCATCTTCCAGAACGCCGGTGACGTCATTGGGGTCCGTGGAAACATAAATTCCGGTGGTCAGCCGGTCGCGGAAGGCGCCGGGGCGCAGCACCGCCCGCACGAAGCGGTAATTCACCCGGTCCGAAGCGCGCTGTGCATGGCGCCCCAGCGGGAAGCACAGCAAGCGCATGGCATTGGCGAAAAAGGCATTGGGGAAATTGGCGAAGATCTCGCCGAAAATGCGTTCCAGATTGGCGATGCGATCGGCCATGATCGCCTCGACCAATTCCCGGTCTTCGGCAATCCGCCCCTCCTCGTCGAATCGCTTCAGCGTCGCCGACATCAGATAGAGCTCGCCCAGCAGATCGGCCATGCGCCCGGACAGCTTCTGCTTGCGCTTCAGCGCCCCGCCCAGGACCACGATGGTCCAGTCGGCCACCAGCGCGAAATCCTGCGCATAGCGATGCAGGCGTCGATAATATTTCGCCATCGGCCCATCATTGGGCGCCGAGGCGAAGGCGCCATTGCTCAGCCCGTGCAGGAAGCTGGCGACGACATTGCGCAGCATAAACCTGGTATGGCCGCCAAAGGCGGCATCGAAGGCCTCCAGTCCGGCGCGCTTGTCCTGATTCTGCACCGCCTGGATTTCGGCCAGCAGATAGGGATGCGCCCGCAAGACGCCCTGGGCGAAGGTCATCAAGGTGCGGGTGAGGATATTGGCCCCCTCCACCGTGATCGCCACCGGCATGGATTGATAGGCGCCGAACAGATAATTGCCCGGCCCGTCCTGGATGGCGCGGCCGGCTTGGATGTCGAAGGCATCGTCCATGCTGTCGCGCATGGCTTCGGTGGTGATATATTTCAGCAGGCCCGCGATAACCGCCGGGCGCTGACCCTCATCCACCATCGACGCCGTCAGCCGGCGCGCGGCTTCGAACATATAGGCGCGCTTGACCATCTCGCCCAGCGGCTCGGCCACGCCCTCCATGATGCCGACCGGAATGCCGAATTGGCGGCGCACCCGGGCATAGGCCGACGTGGTGCGCAATGTCGCCTTGATCGAGGTGGTGCCGATGGCGGGCAGCGAAATGGCACGGCCGGTGGACAGGCATTCCATCAGCATGCGCCAGCCCTGCCCGGCATATTCGGTGCCGCCGATCAGGAAATCCATGGGGATGAACATGTCCTTGCCGCGCACCGGCCCGTTCATGAAGGCCTGCCGTGCCGGATAATGGCGGCGGCCGATATCGAGGCCCGGATGGTCATGCGGGATCAGCGCCAGGGTGATGCCGATATCCTCGCCGCGCCCCAGATGGTTTTCCGGGTCCTTGAGGATGAAGGCCAGGCCCACCAGCGTCGCGATGGGCGCCAGGGTGATATAGCGCTTGTCGAAGCTGAGCCGGACGCCCAGCACGTCCTCGCCATTATGGACGCCCCTGGTGACGACGCCGATATCGCGCATGCCGCCGGCATCCGACCCCGAATGCACCCCGGTCAGCGCAAAGCACGGCACTTCCCGGCCATCGGCCAGGCGATGCAGATATTTTTCCTTCTGCTCCGGCAGCCCGTATTTCTCCAGCAATTCGCCCGGACCGAGCGAATTGGGCACCATCACCGTGATCCCCGCCGCCACCGAACGGCTGGCGATCTTGGAGACGATCATCGACTGCGCCTGCGCCGAAAAGCCCAGGCCGCCATGCTCCTTGGCGATGAGCATGCCCAAAAAGCCCTGCTCCTTGAGGAATTGCCAGAGTTCCGGCGACAGGTCGGCGCGGTTGTGGCGGATATCCCAGTCGTCGATCATCCGGCAGGCGATTTCGGCGGGCCCGTCGAGGAAAGCCTGTTCCTCCGCCGTCAAGGTCAGCGGACGGATCTTGGTCAGCTTGTCCCAATCGGGCCGTCCGGAAAACAATTCGGCATCCCAACCGATCGTGCCGGCATCCAGCGCCTCCTGCTCGGTGCGGCTGACCTTGGGCAGGATGGACCTGACCGCGCCATAGACCGGCCGCGTCAGCACCAGCATGCGGATCGGCTTGACCGCCAGCACCACCAGGATCGCCCCGATTGCCAACAGCACATAAGCGAACCAGCCCAATTCATAGACGGCGCCGCTCTGGGTGAAATCCGCGCCCGACAACAGCCCGATCGCGACAAAGCCGACGCCCCATTGCCAGAGCGGGCTTTCCCGCATCGCCAGGGTCGCAAATACGACAAGACTGATCGCAACCAGCAAAAAGGCCATCCCGTCATCCTCCCGGCACGGACGCTGCCCGCAAGAGCAGGGCCTCGTGCCCGCCATTCCTCAAATGCCGGCCGGCGCCGCTGGGTCCCGGCCTCCCCTTGCCAGCCCGCATCATAACGCGGGCAAGGGGTCTCATATAGATCAGTCTATCCAAGTTTACCTATACGTCAACTACAAGCCCAATACGTCCATTAGCGCGCAGGCCTCCCACAGGCTATCGGTGTCACACGGGCATCGAATTGACGCTAACGTAAACCCGTGGAATAGTTTCTTTGTTCCGGCCCTGCCGGACGCAACGGGAAAAACCCGCCGCTCTCCGCCAAAGGAGGGTCTTTCGAGGAGGAAACATATGGGCAGCACTGCCACGGAAAAAGACAGCCTTCGCCCCTGGATCGCCAGCTATCCCGAGGGAATAGACTGGAATGCGGCGATCGATGAAACGCCCGTGCACGAACAGGTGCTGGCCGCCTGCGCCAAAAATCCCGGCGCGCTGGCCCTCGATTTCCTCGGCGGAAAAACCACCTATGGCGCGCTGGGCGAACAGATCATCGCCTTTGCCGGCGCCTTGCAGAGCCAGTTCGGCGTCACCAAGGGCAGCCGCGTCGCGCTGATGCTGCCCAATACGCCCTTCTACCCCATCGCCTATTATGGAATCTTGCGCGCCGGCGGCACGGTGGTCAATTGCAACCCGCTCTATACCGTGCCCGAATTGAGCCACATCACCGCCAATGCCGGCGCCGACATCATGGTGACGCTCGATCTGCAGCAGATCTATGAAAAGGCCGAGACCCTGCTCGAAGCCGGTCAGGTCAAGACGCTGATCGTCGCCCATTTCCCCAACGCCTTGCCGCTGGTGAAAAAGCTCCTGTTTTCCGTCGCCAAGCGCAAGGACCTGGCCAGGCCGCCCTATGCCGCCACGATCGTCTCGTTCGAGGCGCTTCTCGCCCGCAATGACAAACCCGGCCCGGTCACCATCGAGCCGCGGCAGGACATCGCCGTTCAGCAATATACCGGCGGCACCACCGGCATTCCCAAGGGCGCCTTGCTCACCCATGCCAATATCGCCGCCAATGTGAGCCAGATCGACAAGTGGGGCGACGGCCTGTTCTATGCGCCGTCCAAAGTCGTCGCGGTCCTGCCCTTCTTTCACATCTTCGCCATGACGGTGTGCCTGAACGTGCCCCTGGGCAATGGCATCCCCGTCATCATGCTGCCGCGCTTCGAATTGAAGGCGCTGCTGGGCGTCTTCGCCCGCACCAAGGCCAATGTGCTGCCCTCGGTTCCCACCTTGCTCAACGCCATCGCCCGCGCCGACAATGTCACACCCGAGCAATTGGCCTGCCTCGACGTCGCCATTTCCGGCGGCGCCGCCCTGCCCGACGAAGTGCGGCACGCCTTCGGCAAGAAATCCAAGGCCCTGCTGGCCGAAGGCTATGGCCTCACCGAGGCCTCCCCGGTGGTCTGTTGCGCCGCCCTGCGCATGCCCAGCAAGCCCATGTCCATCGGCCTGCCCCTGCCCGGCACCGATATCCGCTTTGTCGACGTGGATAGCGGCAGGGAAGTCGGCATCGGCGAGAATGGCGAATTGCAGGTCAAGGGGCCGCAGGTCATGTCCGGCTATTACGAAAATCCCGAGGCCAGCGCCGACGCCTTCATGGATGGCTGGTTGCGGACCGGCGATGTCGGCCATATGGACGAAGAGGGCTATGTCTTCCTTGTCGACCGCCTCAAGGACCTCATCATCTGCTCGGGCTTCAATGTCTATCCGCGCACCATCGAGGAAGCCTTGATGGCCCATGAGGCGGTCGAGGAGGTCAATGTCATCGGCGTGCCCGACCAATATCGAGGCGAGGCCCCCATCGCCTATGTAAAGCTCAAGGCCGGCCAGCCGGCCACCGAGGCGGACCTCAAGAGCTTTGCCGCCGGCAGGCTCAGCAAGATCGAGATGCCCCGGGAAATCATTTTCAAGGACGCCCTGCCCAAGACCCTGATCGGCAAGCTCTCCAAGAAGGAACTGCGTGAGGAATATGCCCAGATGAAAGCCGCAAAATCGTGAATCGTCCTGAATCCGAAGGTCGGGACCTGTTCGCCATTGCCGATCTCGCCAAGGAGTTCGGCATTTCCACCCGCGCCATCCGCTTCTATGAATCCAAAGGCCTGCTCTCACCCGAGAGAGTGGGCGCCACCCGGGTTTTCCGCCGCCGCGACCGGGCGCGTCTCATCCTCATCCTGCGCGGCAAGCGCCTCGGCTTCTCGCTGCGCGACATCTCGGATTATCTCAGCCTTTACGACGCCGATCGCAGCCAGCAGGTCCATCTGCTGGCCGAAAAGGTCGACGAACGCCTCGCTTTGCTCGAACGCCAGCGCCACGACCTCGAAACCACCATTGCCGAATTGCGCGAGATCAGGAAGCTGGCCGAGGAACGGCTGGAGCGGAAGGCAAGCTAAAGCGGTTCCCGGTGGAAAACTGACTGAACCAGAAACGAGCGTGACCCACCCTAACGCGCTCGCCTGCCCCGCCCCGGCCAGACCGCGCCCGGCCTCGCCGCCTTGCTCGCCCAGACCAGCAGCGGCACCAGGAAATTGAGACTGGACAGCCCCGACAGAATGGCCAGCAGCGCCGAAGCGCCCAGCAGGACAGGATTGCCCAGCGCCCGATGCACCCAGTTCGGCGTCACCATCAGGCCCGAGGCCCCGAAACGGTCGATGGACAGCGAACTGTCCGAGGCTTCCGAATAAAGCGTTATGCCGAAGCCCGCATCGTCGGCGCCGCGCGGCTCGATGAAACCGAAGGATTGCGCCGGGCCGAAGCGGCGCACATTCGGATCGGCGTCGCTGCATTGCGCTGCATCGTCGGCCCGCCCGGAGCAGTTGCGCCGGATCAGGATTTCCACCGCATCGCCCGAGAGCAGTTTCCCTTCCATGATCGGGCTCGGTCCCAGCGAGAGCGGCAGCCGCTCGCTGACCGAATAGGTGCCGCCCAAAAGGTTTCCCACTTCGCCCGGCCCCGGACGGCTGCCCACCACCACGTGCCCGGCAATGGTCAGCGGGCCATTGGCCATCCAGTCCCGGCTGTCCACCACCAGCAGGTCGGACCGCGTCAACGTCCTGTCGCCGACCGGAACGGCGCCTTCCGAGACGAGGCGCACCAATAGCGGCGATTGCGGCCCGGTCCGCGTCAGCTGGAATTCCGCGCCTGCCGGCCAGAACACTTCGACATTGCGCTCAATTGCCACCTCATAGAGGCTGGGATCGCAGATCGAGAACGCTTCGGCCAGGGCGCCGGGTAGGCGCCGCTCCCGCCGGATGCATAATTGCGCCCGGTCCAGCAGCCATTGGCTCATGGCGGGATGATCGATACGCACCTGCGCGCCGCGCGCCGCTGCTTCCACCGCGAAGGAGCGCGGATTGTCCCTGAGCAGGAACAGGACGCAGCCGAACAGGCCGGCAAAGGCGAAGCCGAGCAGGGCCCATCTGACAGCGGACCCGCTCCAGGACGACCAGGCGGATTTCATCGCAGATCGATGGTGAAATAGTCGCTGCCCATCATCGTCCCCCGGCGCACGCGATTGAGTTCGGCCGCCTGGGCGCCGCCCTGGGCGACAAGCTCGGCGGGCAATGGACAGACCATGTCGAAGGCGGTGCGGGCCTCGATCGCCGCCGGCGCGCAATCCACATCCGCTCCCGATTCCGGGAAATAGAGATAGGCTTCGTCGGCGCGAAAGGAATTGACCAGCAGCAGCAACGTTTCGCCCAGCGCGGCGCTGCCCCAGGCGGCCGGCACGAATTGCCGCTCCTCATTGGCCTGGTCGCAATCGCCCAGCGACACCGCCACGCCGAGCGCCACTTCTTCGAGCGCATTCAACTGCGCCTCGAACCGGGTAGGAATATCGAGCCGTGCCAATCCGGCCGGCCAGGCCGCCGGAACGAAGAAAGGCCGCGTCGCATCATAGCGCCCGTCGCTCGACACCATGCGGGCGCAAATGTCCTGCCCGGCCCAGCCCGCGGGAATGCTGGCGATTATCGCATTGGGAACCGCCGGACCGGCCCGGGCCGCCACCAGCCCGATCACGGCTGAACCGGAAATATCGGCGCTGGGCGCATAGCGCTCGCGCAATTCCCCCCGCTCCTCCAAGGCGGTGCCCTGCGCCATCGCTGCATTCGCGCCTCCCAGGAGCGAAACGGCAACGAGCGCCATTGCCAAATTCCGGCACATGCCCTGTTATATCCCCCTGTCGGACACACCCATTGCTGTAGTGATGAAGTATCTCAAGCCGCTTATCCAGCTCTTTTTAGCCCTTTTGGTTCTCGCGCCCCCGGCCATGGCCGAGCCCGTATCGGTCAATCGCGGCGCCGGGCTGGGCTATATCTTCACCCATAACGGCAATTGCTTTCTTATCCTGCCCGCCCATGTCCATGGGCGCGGCTCGCGCGTCAGTATTGCCACCACGGCGCCATCGGCGGTGGGCGACGCCACGCTGATGCGCAGCTTCGCGCCCGAACTGGATCTGTCGCTATTCTATGTCGCGCCCGGCCTCGACGCACGTTGCCAGGACCGTTTCGCCCAGCTCCCCGACGATCTGGGCGCCTTGCTCGACGGCGCCGTCACCGCGCAATTACACCGGGTCGACGCCACCGGCAGCGAAACCCGCGCCGGCATGGACCTCACCGCCATCGACTTCGACACCATCGCCGCCACGGCCCGGAATACCGAGATCTACCAGGGCACCAGCGGCGCCATCCTGCGCATCGGCGCCACCCCGGTGGGCATGGCGATCCAGTCTGAGAATGTCGAGCAGGCGACATTCCTGCGCATGGACGAAATCGTCGCCCGCATCCGCCGCATCGTCACGCCGGAACGCCGCGTCGCTATCGGCGATCCGGGCGACGCGGCGCTGGAAACGACCCCGGCGCAGTGCGAACCCGGTGCCATTCCGATCCGGCTGGTCACCTGCGATAGCGAACCGCCCGCCGCCGAACTCGCCTGTTCCAATCTTTCCACGACGCCTCCGGCCGTCGCCGGCTTCGTTCAGGGCAGCCCCGTGCGTATCGAGATCGAACTCGACGTCGAGTCGGCAGTGCCGCTGCGCACCGTGACGCTCGCTGCGCCGACCTCCGAGACCCTGGCCACGCCCAAAGCCATCGCTGTCGACGTCAGCAGCACACGCGGCACACCGCGCTGGAACCGTTTCGGCGCCATGGACATGACCCCGACCGGCCAGGCCACCTTGACAAACGGCGCCCGACCCTTCGCCAGCCGGGTCGCCATCACATTGTCGACGGCCTGGTCCGAAGACCATCCGCTAGGGCTGAGCTGCATCCGGTTCGACTGAGCCGCTCACTCGACCAGATTGACGACAAAACTGACCGTCTTGTTGCCGCGATATGAGCCCTCGCCGGCGAGGGTAGCGTCGGGCATGAGCTTGAACGACCCGACAAACGAGGAACCGTCGGTGAATACATATTGCTCGCCGGTCGGCGTGACGGCGCAACTGCTGCTGGTTTTATAGGTCCAGCACTGCTTTCCCTCGTCAAAGGGCGCCGTGTAGAGGAGGAACTGGCCCACACTTTCATTGTCGCGCAGCACCCCGGTATTCCAGTTCTTGATATAAGCGCGGATGCGCGTGGCATCTTCCGCCACCCCGGTCAGGGGAATATCGAAGCGGAACGGCCCGCCGGCATCGAACACCGCCGCCAGCGCCCGGCGCTGCATCTGCTTGTCGGAACTGAACAGGCCCACTTCCCTGGCCCGCGTCGCATAATCCGCATTGCCCGACTTGATGAGCATGTCCATGGCCGCCAGCCGCTTATTGGGGTCGGTGTCGCCGAGCAGCGCATCCACCCGCCCCATTTCGTCGGACAGCTTGCCGACGCTGGCCTCGATCTCGTCGAGCGAAAATTGCCCGAGCGCCGGGACCACGGATAGCATCAACGCCGATGCAAATACGCAAACCAGGGAAAGTGTAGTCTTCATAGAGCCCTCCAAAGCAGAAGGACCCTACAAGACTTGCATGACCATGCCAAGAAACAGCAATGCAGTTTCCAGTGCCGGGCAAATATCCTTCACGACAAGCTGAATCTAGCCTTTACGGCCCTTGCGCCCGGCGGTCATCAGGTCCGGTTTTTGCGGCTTCACCCAGCCCTTGGGCGGCGCGCGCACCGGCACATTCGAACCCAGTCCCATCTGCCCCGGCGGCGGCTGGCCGACAATATCCTCGTTCTCCCCCTTGAGCCGCGCGATCTCGTCCCGCAACGCTGCCGCCTGCTCGAAATCGGCGGCGGCAGCGGCCTCCTGCATCTGTTTTTCCAGCGCCATCAGCCGTTGTTGATTGCTTCGCGACGACATCGATCCTGTCTCCACATCATCGGCGGCGCATGGGAACACTCATCCCACAAACGCCTCCATATCCTCAAGCCGCGCCGCTTCCCCGGCCGGCTTGTCCCAGCGTATCCTGTTGATCCGCGGAAACCGCAAGGCCACCCCGGATTTATGCCGCCCGCTCTTCTGGGCGCTGTCGAACGCCACCTCGAATACCAGCTCCTTCTTCACCTCGCGCACCGGCCCGAAACTGGCGATCGTATTGGCTCTGATCCAGCGGTCGAGCTGCTTCAGCTCTTCATCGGTGAAGCCGAAATAGGCCTTGCCGATGGGCACGAGCTCGTTGCCCTTCCACGCCCCGAATGTGTAATCGGAATAATAGGAACTGCGCTTGCCGTGCCCGCGCTGCGCATACATCAGCACCGCATCGACCATGTTCGGATCGCGCTTCCACTTGAACCAGAACCCCTTGGGCCGCCCCGGCACATAGGGCGCGGTTCGGAGCTTGATCATCACCCCTTCATGGCCATGGCTTTCCGCCCCCTGCCGCCGCAGCGCGGCCAGATCGTCCCAGCTCTCGAAGGCCAGCACTTCGGAAAGGTCCATCCGTGTCTGCGGGTTGTTCGCCAGCCACGCCTCCAGCCGCGCCCGCCGCTCCTCCCAGCCGAAAGCGCGAATATCCTCGTCGCCGTCGAACAGCATGTCATAGAGCCTGACGAAGCCCGGCAATTCCGTCATCTGCTTGGCCGATGCCTGCTTGCGATTGAGCCGCTGTTGCAGATCGTTGAAGCTGCGCGCCTCGAAATCGTGCCCCACCAGCAATTCGCCGTCCAGCACCGCCCGCCCCATCGCCGCCTCGACCACATCGGGAAAGCTTGCCGCGATATCGTCGCCGGTGCGCGAGAACATCGACGCTCCGTCCGGGCCCAACACCAATTGCACGCGAATGCCGTCCCATTTCCATTCCGCCGAGAAATCGCGCGGATCGAGCCGTTCGAAATCCTTGTCCTCGATCGGATTGGACAGCATCAGCGGGTGAAACCGCGCCGTATGGTCGATATCCGGCCGCCCCTGCTTGCCCTCGAGCCAGGCAAAAAGCTCGGCATAGGGCGGCTTGATGCCATGCCAGACCTCCTCGATGGCCTGCAATTGCTCCCCGCTCATGGCGGCCAGAGCCGTCTTCGCCAGCCGCGCCGATATTCCGATACGCAGGGCCCCGGTCGCCAGCTTCACCAGCGCCCAGCGTTCATGGATCGCCGCCTGGGTCAGCAGCCCGCCGATCACTTTGGGCAATTCCGCCTTGCTCGTGGTGTTGAGCAGCGCCACCAATTGGCTGAGCCGCGGCAATTCCCCTTCGCCCCGATGGGGCCAGATCAGCGCGATGGTTTCCCCCAGATCCCCCACATAATCGTAGCTGAGGGCAAACAGCGTCTCGTCCACCTCGGCCAGCACGGTTTGCTTGAGCAGCGCCGACTTGACGTTGCTTATATCCATTTCCCCGGTCAGCACCGCCAGCGCCAGCCCCCGATCGGGGTCCGGCGCTTCGGCGAAATATTGCGCCAGGGCGGCGATCTTGCGCGTCCGCGACGGCGTCAGCGCCAGCAATTCCAGCAGGTCGGCGAACCGCTTCATTTCCCGCCCTCCCCGCCCTCGTCGTCCAGCCCCGGCAGCGCCAGCGGTTCGGCCGCCAGTCCCTGTTTCCGGCACCAATAGACCAGCCCGTCCTCGCGCCCATGCGTCACCCAGACGGTCGAGGCGCCGCTTTCCAGGATCGACTGGTTGAGCTCGCCCCAATCGCAATGATCGGAAATCACCAGCGGCAATTCCACCAGCGCCTGCCGCGCCCGCTGCTTGATGCTCATCCAGCCCGAAGCCTGGCACACGACCGGATCGGGAAACCGCCGGCTCCATACATCGCGAATGGCCGAAGGCGGCGCGATGACGATCTGCCCGGCCATTGCCGGCTTGGGCATGCCCGTCGCCGGAACGAGTTCGCCGAGCGTCACGCCCAATTGCTCGTAAAGCTCGCACAGCCGGATCATCGCGCCATGCAGATAGATCGGTTGGTCCCAGCCGGCATCGCGCAGCAACGCAATCACCCGTTGCGCCTTGCCCAGCGCGTAGCAGCCGACGAGATGGCAACGCTGCGGCTGGTCAGCCACCGATTTCAGCAGGCGCCCGATCTCGTCTCGCGGGTTCGGATGCTGGAATACCGGCAGCCCGAACGTTGCCTCGGTCACCAGGAGGTCGCATGCCACCGTCTCGAACGCCTCGGCCGTCCGGTCGGGCAGGCGCTTGTAATCCCCCGTCACCAGCGCCCGCTGCCCCGCGACCTCGACAAGTACCTGCGCCGAGCCGAGGATATGGCCGGCGGGATGCAGGCTCACCACCGCCCCATCTATCGCCAGCCGTTCGCCGAATGTCAGCGCCTCGAACGAGCCGGCGCAATCCTCGCCATAACGGACCTTCATGATGGCGATGGTTTCCGGCGTCGCCAGCACTGCCCCATGTCCCGAGCGCGCGTGATCGGCATGGCCATGGGTGATGATGGCGCGCGGCTTCGGCTCCCCCGGATCGATCCAGGCATCGATGGCCGGCACATACAAATCGCGGTCGATGATGAAACCCATAATGCCCCTCTAACGCGGCGCCCCGTTCACCGGTTCAGCCGCCTTGCCCGCATCCCCACCATTCGTCACCCTCGGGCTTGACCCGAGGGCTGTTCCAGGCCGCGCTTGGCCAAAAGCGCCCCATCGCCTAAAACCGGAACCGAAAAGGAGTTTCCATGCGCAAGACCCATCATGCCCCCGGCGCCGTCCACCGCCTGATTGTCGATGGCAAGGCTCTTGCCGGCAATCGCCTCGGCGATCCGACCGACCGCATCGTCGATGTCTATGTGCCGCATGGCCACGAGGGCAAGGACCTGCCGCTCCTGGTCGATCTGGTCGGCTACACCGCTGGCGGCCCGGCCCACACCGCCTGGAAAAGCTTCACCGAAAACGTCCCCGAACGCCTCGACCGCCTGATTGGCGACGGCCTGATGCAACCCGTTATCGTCGCCTTCCCCGATTGCTATTCCCGCCTCGGCGGCAATCAATATGTGAACTCGCCGGTGATCGGGAATTACGAGGATTTTCTCATTCGTGACATGCTGCCGGCGGTGGAAAGCCGCTTCGCCTGCGGCGGCGCGGGCAGGCGCGGCGTTTTCGGCAAGTCATCGGGCGGCTTCGGCGCACTCGTCCATGCCATGCGTCATCCCGATATCTGGGCGGCCGCCGCCAGCCATTCCGGCGATGCCGGTTTCGAGAACCTTTATATCCCCGAATTTCCTGCCACCCTGCGCGCCCTCGCCAAGCAGGACAATTCCATCGAGAAATGGCTGAAAGCCTTCGAGGCCAAGCCCAAGATCGACGGCAAGGATACCCTGGTCCTGATGATCCTCGCCCAGGCCGCCAGCTTCGATCCCGATCCGGACCCGGACACCTTTCTCGGCCTCCGCCTGCCCGTCACCCTCGATACCTGCGAATTGATCGACGAGCGCTGGCAGAACTGGCTTGCCTGGGACCCCGCCCGCATGGTCGAGACCCATGCCGGCGCCATCGGCAAGCTCAAGGCCTTCTTCCTCGATTGCGGCACCGAGGACCAGTACAACATCCTTTATGGCACGAGGCGCGTGCACAAGGCGCTGGAGCGCCAGGGCATCGCCCATCGCTACGAGGAATTCCCCGACAACCATTCCGGCGTCGATTATCGCATGGATATCAGCCTGCCCTATCTGGCCGCGGCGCTGAGCGGCTGAGCGGAACGCCGACACCCTCCCGAGGGTTATCCGCTGGACAGGCGGGAGCATTGCCATGCAGGACGACGATCACAGCCATGCCGGGCGCGGGACCTATTGGTCCCTCGCGGTCAATATCCTCGTCAGCCTCGTGATCATGTACTTCGTCATGTTCGCCATGATCGACGGGAGCGGCGATTTCTTCCACAATCTCAACATGGGCTATATGGCAATGATGATGGCCGCGCCCATGGGGCCGCTGATGCTGCTCACCATGCCGGCCATGTATCCGAGCCGGCGTCTCAACCTGGCTCTGCATCTGGCCTTCCTCGCTGCCTTCCTGCTCGCCTTTGCCGCCATTCGCCTGCAGGGCGCCATCGGCGACGAACAATTCGTCCGCTCCATGATTCCGCACCATTCCGGCGCCATCCTCATGTGCCGGGAGGCCGACCTCGCCGACGCCGAACTGGCCGCGCTGTGCCAGGACATCATCGCCGCCCAGCGAACCGAGATCGAGCAGATGCGCACGATCCTCGACCGGCTCTAGCCCAGCAGCAGCCAGCCCAGCCCCACGGCCCCCGCCACCAGCCCCATCCAGGCCAGGGCCAGCCAGCCGTCGCGCGCCGTGATCGACAGCGCATAGACGGCGATAATGCCGGCCGCGCCGGTGGAGGTGAAGGGAACGAATTCGAGCAGCGGCATGATCGCGCCGACCAGGACGCAGATGGCCGCGCCGATGCGCCGCATCACCATCCCGGTCATGAAGCGCGCCCGGCGCTTGACCACGCCATCGGCCATCCGGCTCGCCGGCACCAGGAACTTCATCAATGTCCGGGCATGTTTGGCCGAGATGCAGCGTTCGGTCAGCCATTTGGGCAGCCAGACCTGGTCGCGCCCCAAGACGATCTGCCCGGCCACCAGGATGGTATTGATCCCCACCAGGGTCGGCACGCCCGGAATGATGCTGAGCGGCGAGATCACCAGCAGCGCCGGCAAGAGCAGCATCGGCCCCGCCGCCCGGTGCCCGGCAACCGCCTGGATCAGGCCGATCGAAACCTCATCGCCGGCCTCGAGCCGTTCCTCGACCTTGCGAACCAGCCGGCCCAGCGCGCCTTCCTGCGATGTCATGGGGAAATCCTTTCGGCATGAAAACGCCCGGCCTGCCGCCGCTGTTCCGCCCGCCGCACCAGGATCGCCGGAACCGGCCCGGCGATCATTCCCGCTCCATCGCCATTGCCCGTCTGTCCGGGCAATTCCGGTGGCTCACACCACCCTGCTCACATCCAGCAGTCCCGGCCGCTGGTCATTGGCCGCCTCGATCGCCGCCTCGCCGCCCAGCACCACGATATGCCCCTCGCGGGCCACCACGTCGAGCGCATCCGCCAGGGCCAGGAAATCCGCCCGGCTGGTGGCGAGGATGGCGTCGCGGCGCTGCTGGCGCAGCGCGTCCGTCGTCCCGTTGAGCAGCCGCCACATCGCCGCATAGCCCTTGGCATCGACGAATTCGGGCCGGTCGAGATCGCCCACCACCCCGATCACCGAGCGCACCAGGTCGGTCTCGCCGATTTCGGCGCGCAAGGCTTCAGCGGCGCCGTCATAGGCATCCAGCGTCTGCAAGAGGTTCGGATCGCGATAGGAGAGAAAGGCGAAATTGCCCGAGGACAGATCGAACCGGCTCGACCCGCCATAGGCCCCGCCCTGCACCCGCACCTTGTCCCACAGATAGGTGGTGTTGAGCAGCCGCAAGGCGACGGCGGATGCGGCGCTGAGTTCAATCCCCAGCGCCTTGAGATTGGCGCCCTTGCCGACATAATTGACCTGGGCCGGGATCACCAGGCCCTCATGCCTCGGCGCGAATTGGTGGCTCCAATCGGCATCGGCAATGGCCCGGTCCGGCAGGCTGGCGACGAAGGTATCCACCTGCTTCCGCGCCGCATCCCACAGCTTTCCGTCGGCGGTGACATTGACCACCATGCGCCCGCGATTGAGCAGCTTGTCGCGGATGGTGGTGAGCGCGGCCTCGACGCCGGCCCAATCGCTGTCGATCCGCTGCACCAGTTCCTTGAGGAACAATCCATAGCTGACGCCGCTCATCTGCTCGGCGATCCAGCCCGCCTCGGTCAGCCCCGCCTTGATGCGGGTGTCGACAAAGAAATTGCCGCGCGGCACCAGCCGGGCCTCGAACCCGGCCTTTTCCTCCAGCGCCATCTGCCGGAACCGCTCGCGGTTGGACAATTGCGCATCGAGCAGCACATCGCTGATGATCTCCAGCATGTCGCCGAACTTCTCCGGCACCGCCTTGCCCGACAGGAACAGCCAGGCGGCGCTGCCCGTCCCGTCCTGCCGCGTCGCCAGCCCGCGATGCTGCGAGATGCCGCCGGTCGTGCGTCCGATCCTTTGCGTCAGCGACACGAAATCTTCGCCGCTCGTCCCGGTTTGCAGCAGCGCCCGCCCGAACAGCGGCAGATAGGGCAGCAATGCCTTGTCGAGCACATGCAGGTCGAAGCCGATATCGAGATAGACGATCCCCAGCGTCGGCAATTCGTGATAGAGCGCCCGCGCGCCGCCGATATCGCTCTCTTCGGTCGGCACGGTGCGGATGTCGCGATCCAGATCGGCCAGGGTCAGCGTCGGGATCTTGGCCAGGTCCTCCGGCCTGTCCACCGCCTCTTGCAGCGCCTTGAGCCGTTCCGTCCGCTCCAGCACATTTTTGAGCCCGGCCCCGTCGAGCCCGGCGCGCACCGCCGCCAACCTCTCCGCCTCGATCCTGGCCTCGCGGGCGCCCTGCTCCGGATCGGCTTCCAGCTTCGCCGTCACCCGATGCGGATTATCGAGGAACAGCCGGCGGATTTCCTTTTCGAAATGCCCCTGCCCGGCTTTATCCTTGAGCTGGGCCAGCGCCGCCTCGAAAGCCAGCGGCGCCAGCGGATCGCCGCCATGCAGCCAGCTGCCCAGCGCGTTGAACATATAGCTCATGCCGCGCGGATAGGAGCCGGTATTCTGCTCGCGCAGATTGAACTCGAACGTGTTGACCGCCGCTTCCCGCTGCTCGGCGGAAAAGCCGGTTTCGGCAATCTCGGCCAGCGTTTCGAGAATCAGCGCCTCGACCTTGCCTGCATTGGCCGGATCGATGCCCTTGAGCCCGAACCCGCCCATGGGCTGGCGCAGATGCGAGGAAATCCCGCCGCCGATCATGCCCTCGCCCAGCCCGCTTTCGGTCAGCTTCTTGCGCAGCGGCGCCGCCGGATTGCCGGCCAGCAGATAGCTCAGCATGCCGTGGCTCAACACCTCCTCGCGGCTCTCCGGCGGGTCGAGCATCCAATTGACCGACACCATGCCGTCGCGGCGCTTGTCCGTATCGACATTGCCGGCATAGCTGCCCGCAACCTGGCGCGGCGCATTCCAGCGCGTTTGCAGCGCCACTTCGGCATTCACTGCGATGGGCTCGAACTGGCTGAAATAGGCGTCGAGAATGTCCAGCCGCTTTTCCGGCGCGTCGTCCCCCGCAAACACCACAAGCGCATTGGACGGCTGATAATAGGTCTGGTGGAAGCGCTTGAACTGCTCATAGGTCAGGTCGGGAATGACCTTGGGGTCGCCGCCCGAACTCTTGCCATAGGTTATATCGGGATAGAGCGCGTTCTGGCTCAGACTGTGCATCACCGAATCGGGCGAGGAATAGACGCCCTTCATCTCGTTGAACACCACGCCCTTATAGACCAGCGGCGCCTCCGGGCTTTCCAGCTCGTAATGCCAGCCTTCCTGCTCGAACGTGTCTTCCGAGATCAGCGGAAACAATACCGCGTCGAGATAGACGTCGACCAGGTTGTAGAAATCCTTGAGGTTCTGGCTCGCCACCGGATAGGCGGTCTTGTCGGGAAAGGTCATGGCATTAAGGAAAGTATGCATGGAGCCCTTGAGCAGCTCCACGAACGGCTTCTTCACCGGATATTTCCGGCTGCCGCACAGCACCGAATGCTCCAGAATATGCGCGATCCCCGTCGAATCCTCCGGCGGCGTCTTGAAGGTGATGCCGAACACCTTGTTCTCGTCGTCATTGACGAGGCTGAGCACCTCCGCCCCGGTCTTCCTGTGCCGATAAAGCCGCGCCTCGGAATTGATTTCGGCGATTTTTTCGTCACGAACGAGCTCGAAGGCGGGATGGGACATGAGGATACTCTTCTTGGTCTTGGAGCCGTTAACCTAGGCATGGCAGGGCAGGATCGCTATAGGCCAGCCGAAATGACTGGGTCTATCGTCCCCTCCCCATGAGGGGAGAGGCCGGGGGTGACCCTCAAACCGCGCCTCGAATCTCCGGCTTCACTTCGGCTTGATACCATTCGCCCAATTGCATCATCAGCGCCGGGAACAGGCTCTTGCGTTCCGACGCCGCTACATTGTCGGCGATCTGTTCCGGCTTGCTCACCCCCGCGATCACCGTCGAGACCTGCGGATGGTCCAGAATCCAGCGCAGGGCGAACTGGCTGAGCGGCATGCCCTCGGGCGCCAGCCCCTTCAATTCCTGCACCAGTTCCACCCCGCGCTCGAAGCGGATGCCCGAAAAGGTCTCGCCCACCGAAAAGGCCGCGCCATCGCGATTGTAATGGCGGTGATCGGCCGGGTCGAAGGTCGTGTCCTTGCTGAACTTGCCGCTCAGCAGGCCGCTCGCCAGCGGCAGCCGCACGATGATGCCCACATCCTTCTCCGCCGCCTGCGGCAGCAATTGCGTCGCCGCATCCTGGCGCAACAGGTTGAAGATGATCTGCAGCGTCGCGCAGCCGGGCTGCTCGAGGCAGAGCAGGCCTTCCTCGATGGTTTCGACGCTGGCGCCCCAATGCCGCACCAGGCCCTCCTCCACCAATTCGTCCATCCAGCCGAAAATGGCGCCGGCGCGCAGCACTTCGGGCGGCACGCAATGCAATTGCACCAGGTCCAGCGTCGCGACGCCCAGCCGCTTGGCCGAAGCCACAACGCTCTCACGCAGCCCCTGCTTGCTGTATTTGTCCGGATAAAGCGCCCCCGAGCGGCCCAGCTTGGTCGCCACCCGGACATTCGGCCCCTTGGCATGGGCGCCGATCCGGCTTTCCGACAGCCCGTCGCCATAGACGTCGGCGCTGTCCCAGAAACTGATGCCGGCGCTCAGCGCCTGATCGAGAATGGCCATGGCGGTCTCATCGCCCAGGGGCCCGAAATCGCCGCCCAATTGCCAGCAGCCCAGGCCGATTTCACTGACTTCATATCCGGTCTTGCCCAATCGCCGCGTCTTCATGGCCTTGCTCTCCCGCTGCTCTGCCTCTGGCGCGGCAACCTATTGAGCCCGGTCCGCCAGGGCAAGCTGTCCCCGCCCCCGCGCCGAACCGCAGCTTATTCGAAATATTCGGGAAATTCCTCGACCGTCTGGGTCAGCAAGATTTCGGCCCGGGCCAGATGGGCGCGCATGGCCGCCTCGGCCGCCGCCGGATCGGCCTTGGCCACCGCCGCGGCGATCGCCTTGTGCTCGCTGATGGCCCGCTGGCTGGAGGATGCCCCCAGCGTCAGATAGCGCACCCGGTCGAGCTGCATCTTGTGATCGTCGATCAATTGCCACGCATATTCCACCCCGGCATACCGCGCCAGGGTGCGGTGGAAAAGCTCGTCCAGAATATGGAAGCGGCTCCTGTCATTGGCCGAGGAGGCCGCTTCCTGATCCCGGATCAGCCCGGCCAGAACCCCGGCCGCGTCCCCTCCGGGATGGGAGGCCACCCGGCGGATGATCTCCACCTCGATGCTTTCGCGGATGAACCGGCTCTGCCGCACCCCGTCCGGCGAGATCTTCTTGACCACGGTGGCCCGTTTGGGCCGGATCAGCAGCAGCCCCTGCTGCGCCAGGCGGATAAAGGCCTCGCGCACCGGCTGGCGCGACACCCCATAGCGCCCGGCAATATCGCTTTCCGAGATGACGTCGCCGGGCTTGAGCGCCATGGTTACGATATCGTCGCGCAGCGCGCCGACGACGCGCATCGCCATGGTCTCTTCGCTTGTCGCGGGGGCGCTGACGGTCATGAGTGATTCCCTTCCTTCGACCATGGGACAGCAAATGTCCCATGGCTTGCCCGTCAATGCCGGCATCCACAGGAATCAGGCCACGGCCCGGCAAAGACCGGAATATAGAAACAAGTATACCGCCGCGCAATCTTGTATGGTAGATTCAGCCGGCGCCGCCTATTCGGGGGCGCGGCATTCTATCCATATCGAGACCGGAGATCATCGAATGACCAAGACCTACGCGCTGGTGGGGACCGGAGGTCGGGCGCGCATGTTCTATGAAGCCATATTGGGGCCGCATCGGGAGCAGTCCCGTCTGGTCGCGCTCTGCGACACCAATCAGGTCCGCATGGATTACACCAATAAGGTGATTGTTGGGGAATTGTCGGGGGAGGCGGTGCCCGCCTACCGGGCCGCCGATTTCGCCAGGATGCTACAGGAATGCCGGCCCGACACGGTGATCGTCACCTCGATCGACCGCACCCATCACCAATATATCGTCGCCGCTCTCGATGCCGGATGCGACGTCATCACCGAAAAACCCATGACCACCGACCGCGAGAAATGCCAGGAAATCCTGGATGCGGTCGAGCGCACCGGGCGCTCGGTGCGCGTGACCTTCAATTATCGCTACGCCCCGCACAATGCCGCCCTGCGCGAATTGGTGGCCGCCGGCGCCATCGGCACCGTGACCTCGGTGCATTTCGAATGGCTGCTCGATACCCGCCATGGCGCCGATTATTTCCGCCGCTGGCACCGCGACAAGCGCAATAGCGGCGGCCTGATGGTCCACAAATCCACCCATCATTTCGATCTGGTCAATTTCTGGCTCGGCTCCCGGCCCGACACGGTCTTTGCCATGGGCGATTTGCGGTTTTACGGCCGCGCCAATGCCGAAGAGCGCGGCGTCTTCACGCCCTATACCCGCACCACCAATGTCGAGGCGGCGCGCAACGATCCCTTCGCCATCAGCCTCACCGACAATCCGGTGCAGCAGGGCCTTTACTGGGATGCCGAGAAGGAAGACGGCTATCAGCGCGACCAGAACGTTTTCGGCGACGGCATCAGCATCGAGGACACCATGTCGGTCATGGTGCGCTATCGCAACAAGGCGGTGATGACCTATTCGCTCTATGCCTATGCGCCCTGGGAAGGCTTCAACGTCGCGCTCAACGGCACCGCCGGACGCCTCGAACTCACGGTGCACGAAAATTCCTATATCAATGCCGGCTCCAGCCCCGACACCGAAGGGGCCGCCAAGGGGGTGCGACTCTATCACTTCCCCATGCATGGCGAACCGCGCCAGATCCCGATCGCCCACGCCGAAGGCGGCCATGGCGGCGGCGACAAGATCATGCTGGAGGAAATCTTCGGCAATGCCGAGCCCCGGCCCGGCTACGGCGCCGATCACCGCGACGGCGCCCTGTCGATCCTCACCGGCATCGCCGCCAACCAATCCTTCGCCACCGGCCTGCCGGTCGACGTGAAAACCTTGCTGCGGCTCTAAGCTGGCTAATGCCCGTTACAGCACAGACGTCACCCTTGGGCTTCACCCGAGGGCCCATCCCAGATCGTCACCCTCGGGCTTGACCCGAGGGCCCTGGCGACCCCGGCAAAAAAGAACCCTCGCGTCAAGCGCGAGGGTGACGAACGGCGTGTCTATCCTGCAGGCACCGTCTCATATTGCGGCGCGCCATCGCAAATCTCGTAATAATCGCCCTTATCGGCAACGAAGATATGTTTGGCGATCCGCGCCCCCGTTTTACCGTCGAATGAGCCCAGATGCAGCCCGATCCAGTCGGCCTCCGGAGCATCGAAGAACATCGGTGAACCACAGGTCGCACAAAATCCGCGCCGGACTTTCTCCGACGAAAAATACCAGGTCAGATGCTCCGCACCGGAAATCTCCAATGCCGATTTATTGACATCTATACCGATTTCATAGGAGCCGCTGACCTTGCGGCATCTGGTGCAATGGCAGGCCGAGGCCTCGGGCATGTCTCCCCTGAGGACAAACGACACCGCCCCGCAAAGACACGAGCCCCTATGCATAGCCTCCCCTACCGGCTGAACGGCACCGACGCGGTCATCACTTCGCCGGAATTGTTGAACTCGACTTCGAAGTCCACCGTGATGCGCTCGGCGACCAGCAGGATGCGCGCGCCGATGCGCACGTCGCCGCCGGCCCGGTCCTTCTGCTGCTCGCGCAGGTCGAAGCTGATCCGTCCGCTCGAAGTCTGGCCCACCGCCAGCCCGGTATAGCCGGCATTGGTGCTCATCGCCGCCTCGAACCGGCGTGTCGCCTCGTTGAAGGCGATGGTGCCGCTGATCGACAAAGTCGCATTCACCAGCGTGCAGCGCCCGGTATAGTTGATCTTGCCCAGATTGCCCTTGTTGACCCCCAGCCGGCAGCGGAACGGCTCGTGCTTATTGGCGCCCACCAGCGCGCTGTCGCCTCGCCAATCGCCCACATAGGATTCGAGCAGCGCCAGCTCTCCCTGCGCCTGTACCGGCGCCACGGCGGCCATCTGCAAGGCCAGCAAAGCAATTACAGCCCGCAACCACGTCTTCACTCTGGGGTCCCCCTCACAAACTTTCACTATATTAATCTCTGCCAGCCCGGATCGATCTAGGCCAGTGGGAAATTGTTGCTGTTGACGGCTTTGTTACGATTAGCCGGCACTGATCTGTCCAATATAGCCGCCAGGACGGTTTTGCGGCGCACAGAGAGCTTAAGACTGCCGCCGGCAGCATGAACCCCCTTTTCAGGGGGCCAGGTTGCGGCAACAACAATGGGGCGCAGCGAATCGATTCCGTCGAATGGGCCGCGCCTGGGGGAATGGGGACCTTACGCAATGACCGAGACGGCCATCATCGATGCGCGGGATGTCGACTATACGCTCGAAATCGCCGGACGGCCCCTGCATATCCTGCGCCAGGTATCCCTGCGCGTCGCCCCCGCTGAAGTCGTGGCCATTGTCGGCCCCTCGGGCAGCGGCAAGACCTCGCTGCTCATGCTGTTGGCGGGGTTGGAAAAGGCCACCGGCGGCAAGGTCGTGGTCAATGGCAGCGATCTCGGCGCGATGAATGAGGACCAATTAGCCCGTTTCCGCCGCCATACGCTCGGCATCGTCTTCCAGAGCTTTCATCTCATCCCCTCATTGACCGCCCTCGACAATGTCGGCATGGCGCTCGAAATCGCCGAGCCCGGCCTGTCCATGGCCCAGATTCGCGAACAGGCGGCGGCGGCCCTCGCCGCTGTCGGGCTCGAAGCCCGGCTCGACCACCGTCCTTCGGCCCTGTCGGGCGGCGAGCAGCAGCGCGTCGGCCTGGCCCGCGCCATGGTCGCCAATCCGCCTTTGCTGCTGGCCGACGAGCCCACCGGCAATCTCGACCAGAAGACCGGCGCCGTGGTCGTCGATCTCATGTTCGACCTGGCCCGCCGCAACAAGACCGCCATCGTGCTCATCACCCATGACCCGGCCCTCGCCGCCAAGGCCGACCGCGTCTACACCATGACCCAGGGCGAATTGACCGAAACGCCGGTGGCGCGCTGATGGTCAAGCTCTGGCCCGCCATCCGCACCGGCCTGCTGGACATGCGCGGCGATCTGCGCCGCTTCCTGCTCCTGGTCACCTGCCTCGCCGTCGGCACCGCGCTCATTGCCGGCGTCAATTCCGTGGGCGCCAGCATTACCCGCGCCATCGAGACCGGCGCCGCCGAAATCATGGGCGGCGACATTGAACTGTCGCGCGCCGACCGCCTCGCCAGCGCCGAGGAAATCGCCGCCATGGCCACCCTGGGCGTGGTGGTCAATATCATCGACACCAATCTGCGCGCCGAGAGTTTTACCGGCGAGGCCTTCGCCGATGTCAGCGCCGTTGGCCCCCTCTATCCGCTGCTTGGCGCCGTCAGCAGCCCGCAATTGCCCGCCGATACCGATATCGCCACATTCCTCGCTCCGGAAGATGACGTGCCCGGCGCCCTGATCGATGCAGTCATGCTCGACCAGCTCGACGTCCGGATCGGCGATTCCATCGGTCTCGGCGGCACCGAATTTTCCGTGCGCGGCACGCTCGGCCAATTGCCCGACGCGCCGGTGCGCGGCTTCCGCCTCGGCCTGCCGGTGCTGATCACCGCCGATGGTTTCAGCGTGGTCAGCGACCGTTCCTCGCCCCTGCCCGGCCTCGGCACCTGGTATCGCTACAAGATCCTGCTGGCCGACCGCGACCTCGAAACGGGCCTCGCCGCCGCCACCGAACGCTTCGGCGATAGCGGCTGGACCGTGCGCTCGGCCCGCGACGGGCTGGGCCAGATGGTGCGCTATTACGACCTCTTCATGCGCTTCCTGGTCATTGTCGGGCTCGGTTCGCTGCTCATCGGCGGCGTCAGCGTCTGGACCGGCATGCGCGCCTATATCGCCGAGCGCTCCGGCGTCATCGCCGTCATGCGCTCCATCGGCGCCAGCCGCTTCCGGGTCTTCGTGCACTTTTTCGCCCAGGTCGCCGCCCTGGCCGCTATCGGCGTCTGCATTGGCCTGGTCGCCGGCGCCTCCACCGCCTTCCTCATCCTGCCCTCGATCGGCTCCGCCGTCGGCATTGCCCTCCAGCCCGCCATACATGCCCAGCCGCTGCTGATCGCCGCCGGCACCGGCCTCGTCACCGCCTTCGCCTTCGCCTATCTGCCGCTGCAACAGGCCCAGGCGATCCGCCCGGTCCTGCTGTTCCGCTCCCGGGGGCTCGATGCGCCGCCGGTCGATTGGCGCGCCCTGCTGCTGTCCTGGCAGGTGCTGCCGCTGATCCTGGCCATAGCCGCCTTCTTCCTGCTGGCCTGGCTGATGACCGGCGATGCGGCCCTGGTCGCCGCTTTCGGCCTCGCCAGCACCGTCGCCGCCATTCTGTTCCAGCTCTTCATCCGCCTCGTCCAGGCCGGGCTCGCGCGCCTGCCCGAAGCCGGTCCGCGCATTTTCCGCCATGCCCTGCGCAACATTTCCGCCGCCGGGCAGAATGCCGCCGCCATCGTCGTCTCCGCCGGCATGGCCCTGGCCATGCTCATCGTCGTCCTGGTCATGCAGGCCAATCTGCAACAGGAATTCCTCGGCGCCTCGGCCTTCGACGCCCCCACCCTGGTCGGCTCCGATCTCTTTCCCGACGAGGTGGAGGATTTGCAGATCCTCGCCGCCGCCGGCAATGGCATGACCCGCTTCGTCTCCACGCCCATGCTGCGTGGCAGCCTCGCCGCGGTCAACGGAATTCCCGCCGAGCTTGTCCGCACCCGCGGCCCCGAGGCCACGTTCCTGCTCTCCGGCGACGTACCGCTCACCTGGCGCAGCGAATTGCCCGCCTCCTCCCGCGTCACCGCCGGCCAGTTTTGGCCCGCCGATCACGCCGGTCCCGGCCTGGTCAGCCTGCATCAAAGCCTGCGCCACGGCCTCGGCGTCGATCTGGGCGACACGCTGACCTTCACCATTTTCGGCGAAAGCGTCGACGTCACCATTGCCAGCTTCCGCGATTATTCCTGGCAGGGCGGCATCGACTTCCTCGCCACCTTCTCGCCCGGCGTGCTCGACGCCTATCCGACGACGCTCTTCGCCGCCGTCACCGCCGCCCCCGGCCAGGAAGAAAACGTCACCCGGCTCCTGGCCAGCGAACTCCCCGATATCCGCTTCATCTCGGTCGGCGATACGCTGAAACAGGTCACCGACGCGCTGAGCCAGCTTTCCTTCGCCGCCACCCTGGTCGGCGGCCTGGCGGTCGGCAATGGCCTGCTGGTGCTCATCGGCTCACTGTCTACGGGCCGCCGCCAGCGCGAGGCCGACACCATCATCACCAAGGTCCTGGGCGCCACCCGCTTCGAGCTCATCGCCACCGCTTTCCTGCAATATTTCCTGCTGGCGCTGCTCGCGGCCATTCCGGCGCTAATCCTCGGCCTCGGCATCGGCCGCACCGTTTCCATGCTGATGCTGGAAGTGGAATTCACCTTCCGCCCCGACATCATCGCCGTGGTGCTGGCCACCGCCATCGTCATCACCGCCCTGCTCGGCGCCATGACCATCCTGCGAGCCGCTTCCGCCCGCCCCGCAAGGTTGCTGCGCGACCTTTAGCGCCGGCACCGGCGCATCTGTGGCATTTTTCTCGGTGCCCGCGACAGCGGAAGTGTTTACATCGGGCGCTTTGAGTCGAGTTGTCTCGGGCATTGAGACCTTTCGCCCCCTCCCCCTTGAGGGGAGGGAAGGGGTGGGGGTGCTGCGGTTCCTACACATCCGGGAGTTTCGCCCTCGCGCCGCCACCCCCCTTCGAGGGACGCAGGAGCCGCCAGCCCTGTCGCCGAAGCAAGCACCCAATGTAAACACTCTCCACCCCCCATGGCCGAATCGGTGACGCTTCGTGCTAACACTGCCCCCGACATCATGTAGCCGTGCGTTCGCCTTTCCATGCCGGATGTGAACGCGTCCAGCCGGAGAGAGAATGCAGGTCGCCATCGACATGGGAGAAAGCCGCGGAGCCGGCGCCGCCAGCATGGACCTGGAGGAGCTGCTGGCCACCCGCCTCTTGGTCCAGGGCAATTCCGGTTCCGGCAAATCCCACCTGCTGCGCCGCCTGCTCGAGCAATCCGCGCAATGGGTGCAGCAATGCGTCATCGATCCTGAAGGCGATTTCGTAACGCTCGCGGACCGCTACGGGCACCTGGTCGTCGACGCCGCCCGCACCGAGAACGAACTCACCCGCATCGCCGCCCGCGTCCGCCAGCACCGGGTCTCGGTGGTCCTCAATCTCGAAGGCCTCGATGTCGAGCAGCAGATGCGCGCCGCCGCCGCCTTTCTCGGCGGCCTGTTCGATGCCGACCGCGATTATTGGTATCCGGTCCTCGTCGTGGTGGACGAAGCCCAGCTCTTCGCCCCCGCCGCGGCCGGCGAAGTCTCCGACGAAGCCCGCAAATTGTCGCTCGGCGCCATGACCAACCTGATGTGCCGCGGCCGCAAGCGCGGCCTGGCCGGTGTCATCGCCACCCAGCGCCTCGCCAAGCTGGCCAAGAACGTCGCCGCCGAAGCCTCCAATTTCCTGATGGGCCGCACCTTTCTCGATATCGACATGGCCCGCGCCGCCGATCTGCTCGGCATGGACCGCCGCCAGGCCGAGCAATTCCGCGACCTGGCCCGCGGTCATTTCGTCGCTCTCGGCCCGGCCATATCCCGCCGCCCCCTGCCGGTCACCATCGGCCCCGTGGAAACCTCAGCCCGCTCCACCAGCCCCAAGCTGACCCCGCTGCCCGAAGCGCCAATTGACGCCGCCGATCTGATTTTCACACAGGACCCCGAAGAGCTCAGCCGGCCCATCGTCCGCCGCCCGCCACCACCGCCGCCGCCCTCGACCAACGAATTGCTCGCCCAGGTCGCCGAAGCCCGGGCCCGGGCCCGCGCCGAGGCGCCATCCGAACCTGCTTCGCTGTTTCCCGAGATCGACGAGGCCGAGCGCGAGGCCATGATCCAGTCGGTAATGGCGGAATTGCTCAGCGACCCCGATGCCGGCTTCCGCACCCATGCCGTGCTCTACCAGGATTTTCTGGTCCGCTGCCGCATCCGCCGCGTGCCCGGCGAACCCCCGGCCCTACCGGCCTTCAAGCGCCTGCTCGCCGTCGCCCGCGTCGCCCCCGACGAGGAGACGGCCGGCTCCGAAGGCTGGCAGCAGGCGCTGTCGCTGTCCGAAACCCTGACCGACGACGTACAGGGCGTCTTCCTGGTGCTGGCCCAGGCGGCGCTTGCCGCCGCGCCCTGCCCGTCCGACGCCACCCTCGCTCGGCTCTACGGCACCCATTCGGCCAGCCGCGCCCGGCGCCTGCTCACCTGGTTCGAGGAACGCGGCCTCGTCGTCCTGCGCACCGATTTCCGCGGCCAGCGCATCGTCGCCTTCCCCGATCTCGGCGCCGAAACCGCCCCCGGCGATCCGGCCGGCCCCGATGCCCTCATCGACGAACGCGGCGCCGCCGAATAGCTGGATCTTTTCCCTTCGCCCCACCGGGTCATTCCCGCGAAAGCGGGAATCTCCGTTTCAAGCCAAGCCGGTTTCCCGCCTTCGCGGGAATGACATCGCGGGCCCCAGCGTCCCGGCTCAAAATTGGACCACTTTAGTCCGGCAGGATTTCCGCCCGGAAACCATAGCGCCCCGTGGCTCCCGGCCCCAGCAATTCCGAATAGGGCCGCTCGGCCAGATCGTCTGAACCGCCCACTTCGGCCGCCGTGCCGTGCCAGGGCTCGAGGCAGATATAGCCGGCGCCCGGCTTGCTCCAGAAGGCGAAATTGGGCAGGTTTTCCCAGCTGAACCGCAAGGCCGGTCCCGTATCCGTCCCAAAGCGCAGGCCCGCCCCGGCCCCGTCGCGAAAGACCATCGCATCGTCCTCGAACAGGCGGTGTTCGAGCTCCAGCCGCCCCGCTACAAAGGGCGAGGCCAAGGCCTCGGGCCGCACCAGGCCGCGCGACAGGCGATAGAGGTCCGGTTCGCCGCCATTGTCCAGCGTCACGAAATGCGTCTGTCCGGCCGCCCCCGGCAAGGGCCAGGCAAAGGCGGGATGAAAGCCGATGCCATAGGGCATCACCCGATGATCGCGATTGGTTACTTCCGCCGTCACCGATACGGCCCGCCCGTCCAGCCGGTGCTCCACATCGAGCTGGAAGTCGAACGGATACATCGCCCGGCTCGCCTCGGATGCTTCCAGCCGATAGACGCAGCGATCCGATTCCTCGACCACCAGGGTGAAATTGCTGCGCCGCGCAAAGCCATGCTGGCTCATCTGGTAGCGCTGCCCCCCGATGCTGATCGTGTCATTGGGCGCCCGCCCGACCATGGGGAACAGGATCGGCGACCGCCCGGTCCAGAACGTGGCGTCGCCATGCCATAGCCAATGCCTGCCATCGCGGGTCTGGATGGATTGCATCTCCGCCCCCAGGGCGGCGACGTCGACGGTAATATCGTCATTGGCGATACGAGTAAGCTGCATGGCGCCTCTCCGGGCGATTCCTCGGGACGCTCACCCTAGCGTCCGAATGCGGTTTGGAGAACCGGCCGGTACGCCCGCGGTGAACAAGTCCTCAATGCGGCTCGTCCGGCCAGGCAATACCGGTCCGCTGCATCAGCGCTTTGGCATCCCTCGGCGCCATCAGCTTGTCGGTATTGTCGAAGAACACGAAGACATCGCGCCGCATTCCGTCATCGGTCGGTCCGCTGACGAAATTGCCGTCGCTCGCCCGGCCCCGCGCCCAATTGCCCACCCGCCGGGCCCAAAGATCGAGCTGCGCATCCGAATAGCCGGATCGGTAGAGTTCCGCCGATCCATGCAGCCGGCAATAGATGAAATCGGCCGTCACATCCATCAGCAGCGGCCAATCCACCGTATCGGCGCAGACCAGCGCCACGCCATATCGCCGCAACAGCGCGATGAAGGCCGGATCGCGAAAGCTCTCATGCCGGATTTCCATGGCATGGCGTATGGGCCGCGCGCCCCCATCGCCATAATCCGCCGGCGCCTTGAGCCTGTGGTCATGCCTATGGGCCAGTTTCGCCGCCGCTCGGCTGTCCTGCGGCAAGAGCTTGAAGAATGCCTCGATGCGCGCCGCGTCGAAGCGAAAGCTGGCCGGAAACTGCCACAGCACCGGCCCGAGCTTGTCGCCGAGCACCAGCGGCCCCGAGGCGAAGAAATTGGCCAGCGGCGGCTCCGGATTCGTCAGCCGCAGCATATGGGTCAGATAGCGCGGCCCCTTGACGGCGAAGACGAAGCCCTCCGGCGCCGCCGCACCCCAGGATCGAAAGGCCTTGGGCGTCTGCATGCCATAAAAGGTGCCGTTGATCTCCAGCGCGTTGAACTGGGAAGCGGCAAAGTTCAGCTCCCGCTTCTGCACCAGCCCGGACGGATAGAAATTGCCGCGCCAGGGCTTGTAGGTCCAGCCCGAGACCCCGATCCTGATATCGCCTTTGCCGCCGCCCGCCACGTCGTCGCTCCTCTCGTTCGCCAGCCCAACGCCTTCCCTGCCTCCGGCGTTGCCGCGCAATCTGCTTGCTCCCGGCCCCCGCCAGCCGCTATGCCCCGGAAATGTCCTGGCCCGCTTTGCCCATCCAAGCCGTTCTGCCCGCCTTGCGCGAAGCGCTGTCGCAGCGCCAGAGCGCCGTGCTTGTCGCCCAGCCGGGCGCCGGCAAGACCACCCGCGTGCCGCTGGCGCTGCTCGACGCGCCCTGGCGCCGGAATGGCCGCATCGTCGTGCTCGAGCCACGCCGCCTCGCCGCCCGCGCCGCCGCCCGCCAGATGGCCAAGCTCCTGGGCGAGGATGTCGGCCAGACCGTGGGCTATCGCGTCCGCATGGAATCGAAGGTCTCGGTCCGGACCCGCATCGAGATCGTCACCGAAGGCGTGTTCACCCGCATGATCCTCGACGATCCCGAACTGACCGGCATCGCCGCCGTGCTGTTCGACGAATTCCACGAGCGCAGCCTCGACGCCGATCTCGGCCTGGCGCTGACGCTCGATGCCCGCGCCCTGCGGCCCGATCTGCGCATCCTGGTCATGTCGGCCACCATTGACGGCGCCCGCATCGCCGCCCTGCTGGATGGCGCCCCGGTCATCGACAGCCCCGGCCGCACCTTTCCGGTCGAAACGCTTTATGCCGAGCCCGATCCGCTGCAACGCCTCGAAGATCAGCTCGCCACCGCCATTCTCCAGGCCCTCCGCCAGCATGAAGGCTCGATCCTGGCCTTTCTGCCCGGTCAGGGCGAAATCGCCCGCACCGCCGAGCGCCTCGTCGCCCGCCTGCCCGCTCATGTCGATCTGGCCCCGCTTTACGGCCAGTTGAGCCCGGCCGAACAGGACGCAGCCATCCAGCCCGCCGGTCCGGGCCGCCGCAAACTGGTGCTGGCCACGTCCATTGCCGAAACCTCGCTCACCATCGAAGGCGTCCGCATCGTCATCGATAGCGGTTTCCGCCGCATCCCGGTCTATGAACCGGCCACCGGCCTCACCACGCTCGCCACCCGCCGCGTCTCCCGCGCCGGCGCCGATCAGCGCCGCGGCCGCGCCGGCCGCACCGCTCCGGGCATTTGCATTCGCCTCTGGCACGAGGGGCAGACCGCCGCTTTGGAGCCCTTCGAAACCCCCGAAATTCTCGCCGCCGACCTGTCCGGCCTGGTGCTCGATCTCGCCGCCTGGGGCGTCGCCGACCCGGCCTCCCTGATCTTTCTCGATCCCCCGCCCGCCCCCGCCTGGGCCGAGGCCAGGGCGCTGCTGACGCGGCTCGATGCCATCGACGCCACTGGCAGCCTCACCCCGGCCGGCAAGGCGCTGGCGCGGCTGCCGCTGCATCCCCGCCTCGCCCATATGGTCTTGGCCGGAGCCGAAACCGGCGACGGCGGGATGGCCGCCGAACTGGCCGTGCTCATCGGCGAACGCGGCCTGGGCGGCGACGATATCGACCTGGCCCGCCGCCTCGACCGTTTCCGTCTCGATCGCTCCCGGCGCGCCGAGGATGCCCGCGCCCTCGCCCGGCGCTGGACCCGGCTGGCCCAGGCCCATGGCCGTTCCGAGACCCGGCCTGAAGACTCTCCGGGCGTCGGCCATCACCTCGCCCGTGCCTTCCCCGACCGGGCGGCGCAAGCGGCCGGTCCGCGCGGCCGCTTCCGCCTCGCCAATGGCCGGCAGGCGCAGCTCGATGAAACCCATGCTTTGGCCGGCGCCCCCTATATCGTCGTCGCCGATCTGACCGGCAGCGCCCATCAGGGCCGCATCCGCGCCGCCGCCGCGCTCGATCCGGCCGACCTCGAAACGCTCTTTGCCGCCCGCATCGACACCCGGACCGTGCTCGCCTTCGATGCCGCCACCCATTCGGTGCGCGCCCGCCGCCAGCGCCGCCTCGACGCCCTGCGCCTTGCCGACGACCCGGCCCCGGTCGCCGATCTCGAAGCCGCCGCGGCTTTATTGGCCGAGGCCGCCGTGAAACGTCCGGAAAACCTGCCCTGGTCCAGGGAGCAGCAGGCGCTGCGCAGCCGCGCCACCTTCCTGCATCGGCGCCTGGGCGGCGACTGGCCCGACCTGTCCGACGCGGCCCTCGCCGCCGATTCCGCCTGGCTCGCCCCGCATCTCTTGGGCGAAACCCGCCTCGCCGCCATCGGCGCCGACCGCCTGGGCATGGCGCTCGATACGCTGCTGCCCTGGGCGAGGCGCCAGGAGATCGAGCGCCTGTTGCCCAGCCATTTCCACGCCCCTTCGGGCAGCCATCTGCCGATCGATTACGGGGCCGAAAACGGCCCGGCCCTCGAAATCCGCGTGCAGGAATTGTTCGGCCTCGACCGCCACCCCGCCATCGCCAATGGCCGCATTCCCCTGCTGCTGGTCTTGCTCTCGCCGGCCCGCCGCCCCATCCAGACCACACGCGACCTGCCCGGCTTCTGGCGCGGCAGCTGGAAAGACGTCGCCAAAGACCTTAAGGGCCGCTATCCCCGCCACCCCTGGCCCGACGACCCCCTCGCCGCCAACGCCACCAGCAGGGCCAAGCCAAGAGGCACCTAACGGGCATCGATTTATCGACCTCGTCCCAAGCCACTCATAGACCTCATGGTGAGCCTGTCGAACCACGAGGTCGCGACCACGGTGTTGCCGACCTCGTCCTTCGACAAGCTCAGGATGAAGTCTGCGAGAAATGGTGCCTAATTGGGACTGCCGGGCGACGTCGATTGGCAAGATACCCACCCACACCCCCCGGCACATCAATAGACCTCATGGTGAGCCTGTCGAACCACGAGGTCGCGGCCACGGTGTTGCCGACCTCGTGGTTCGACGCGCTCAGGATGAGGTCTATAAGGAAATCGTGCGGCCCCACGCCCGGAGCGATTAGCGGGCCATGCGATCGCCCACAACCACCGCTCGTCACCCTCGCGCTTGACGCGAGGGCGTTACCGGCACCGCAAGAGCCCTCGCGTCAAGCGCGAGGGTGACGATCCGGGAAGGGGGCGCTATCCACGCCATGGACAATAGCCCGGCTAGGGGAAGCGGAGGGAGCGACGGTGTCGAAACCTCGGACGCGCCCCCTATTCCGCCGGCGAAAAATTCAGCGCCACGCCGTTGATGCAATAGCGCAGCCCGGTGGGCGGGGGGCCGTCGGGGAACACATGGCCCAGATGGCTGCCGCAGGTGGCGCAATGCACCTCGGTGCGCACCATGCCGAAGGAGCGGTCGGTCGTGGTTTCCACCGAACCGGGAATGGGATCGTTGAAGCTCGGCCAGCCGGTGCCGCTCTCGAATTTCAGCGTCGAGGCGAAAAGCGGCGTGTCGCATCCGGCGCAGGAAAATGTGCCCTGCCGCTCTTCGTGCAGCAGCGCGCAACTTCCCGGCCGCTCGGTGCCGTGCTCGCGCATGATCTGGTATTGCTCCGGCGTCAGCTTCTCGCGCCATTCGGCTTCGCTGCGGGTCACGGGAAAGGCATGGGCGTCCATGGCATTGCTCCTTCAAGGCGTTTGCGGACCAAGTGGCCACCACTTTTCCGCTCGAAAACGCGACATTGGCCCGGGGGCCGACTGTCATTATCGCCAGATATAGGCTTACTTACCCGCCAATCCCAGCGCGGTTCCATCACAACGCGACCCCCATGACCCGGATAATTTCTCTCGACCAGCTCGACGCGCTCTACCAGCCGGCGCCCGCCGCCGCCTCCACCGCCAAGATCGCCCAGTCCGTGACCCCGCATTACCGGCGCCTGATCGAAGCCAGCCCCTTCGCCGCGCTGGCGACGATCGGCCCGGAAGGCATCGATTGCTCGCCGCGCGGCGACAAGCCCGGCTTCGTGCGCATCCACGACGACAAGACGCTGATGATGCCCGACCGGCGCGGCAATAACCGCGTCGACAGCCTCCGCAATATCGTTCGCGATCCGCGCTGCGCCCTGCTCTTCCTCATTCCCGGCTCGGGCACCACGCTGCGGGTGAATGGCCGCGCTTATCTCTCCATCGATCCGGCCATATTGGACAGCTTCGCCGTCGAGGAAAAAGCCCCCCGTTCGGTGATCGTGCTCGATATCGAGGAAGTCTATTTCCAGTGCGCCCGCGCCATCATCCGCTCCGAGCTCTGGAACCCGGCCCGCCATGTCGATCCGGCCAGCCTGCCCAGCCCCGGCCAGATTCTGGCCGCCATGACCGAAAACCGGGTCGGCGGCGACGGTTATGACCAGGCTTGGCCCGAGCGCGCCAAAAAGACGATGTGGTGATGAAAAAAGGGGCGGCCCGAAGCCGCCCCGTCCTCCTCATCTGTGCAGGCTGTCAGAGGCCGAGGCCCGCAAAGGCCTCCTCGAAGCGCTCCCCCACCTTCTTGGGCACCTTCACTGCCTTGACCGCGTCGAGGTTCTCATTGCCGTCGCCCACCGCGATCAGCCCCACCATGCCCATGGCATAATGCGGGGTGCATTTGACGCCATAGATGCCGGGCACCTCGAAGGTCACCGTGAAGGTCTCGTTGATCTTGCTCTTGAACAGCTCCGCCCCTTCCGGGATCATCTCCTTGATCGTCTCGACATTATGGCTCTTGTCGGTGGGCAGGAAGGTCACGCTGTCGCCCGGCTCGATCCGCAGGAAAGCCGGTTCGAACACCATGGTGCCGGCAGCGCCCTTATTGAGCATATGCACCTCGTAATCCGCGGCCAGGGCCGGGGCGGCGATGCCGCCAAGGGCGGCGAGGGTGACGAAAATTCTGGCAAAGGCACGCATCGGGGGGTCTCCTTATAGGTGGGTCGATCAACCCGTTGCGCTCTTTCTAGCGGTTTTCGTTCAGCCCATCTTTGATCCACATCAAATAATCACAGCCTGAACCGGGCTGAGAAATGCCGATTTTTATTTGCGCCAGAGCAATGTAGGCTTGCGCAAGGTATCGTAGCTTCCTCCACGAAGGCACAGAACACAGATGTGCCAGATCATGGAGAAGAAAATGGCTAATAATACCATGCTTTCGCGCCGCGCTTTACTTGCGGGAGCAGCGGCCATCGGTGCAACGGCGCAATTGACCACAATGGTCGCTGCCGGTGCCCAGGATGTCGCCGAGGCCATCGCTCCGGTGGCCTTCGACGCCCTCGAACGCGTCAAGGTCGATCTGGTCGCCCCACCCTTCGTCCATGCCCATGAACAGGTCGCGAGCGGCGCCCCCAAAATCGTCGAGTTCACCATGGTCATCGAGGAAAAGGTCCACCAGGTCGATGACAATGCCGAAGTCTGGGGCATGACCTTCAACGGCTCGATCCCCGGCCCGCTCATGGTGGTGCATGAGGGCGATTATGTCGAGTTGACGCTGATCAATCCCGACACCAACCTGCTGCTGCACAATATCGACTTCCACGCCGCCACCGGCGCGCTGGGCGGTGCGAGCCTCACCGATGTCAATCCGGGCGAGAAGGCGGTGCTGCGCTTCAAGGCCACCAAGGCGGGGGTCTTCGTCTATCACTGCGCCCCCGAGGGCATGGTGCCCTGGCACGTCACCGCCGGCATGAACGGCGCCATCATGGTGCTGCCGCGCGAGGGCCTGCGCGATCCCCAGGGCAATCTGCTCACCTATGACCGGGTCTATTATGTCGGCGAGCAGGATTTCTACATTCCCAAGGACGCGGACGGCAATTACCGCAGCTATGACAGCGTCGGCGACGGCTATGCCGATACGCTCGAAGTCATGCGCACCCTGCTGCCCAGCCACATCGTCTTCAACGGCAGGGTAGGGGCGCTGACCGGCGACAACGCCCTCAAGGCCAATGTCGGCGACAAGGTGCTGATCGTCCACTCGCAGGCCAATCGCGACACCCGGCCCCACCTGATCGGCGGCCATGGCGATTTCGTCTGGCCCACGGGCAAGTTCCACACCCCGCCCGATGTCGATCAGGAAACCTGGTTCATCCCCGGCGGCGCGGCTGGCGCGGCCTTCTACACCTTCCTCCAGCCGGGCGTATACGCCTATGTGAACCACAACCTCATCGAGGCCTTCGAACTCGGCGCCGCCGGCCATTTCGTGGTCGAGGGCGACTGGAACGACGACCTGATGACCAGCGTGCTGGCTCCAAGCCCCATCTGACCGGGTCCCGCATGCCATCCCTATCCGGCGCCCGCCCCTATGGGCGCCGGCTTCCCCCGGAGGCAGGACAATGACAGCCAAAGCCGCCCATCCTCAGAACGCGACCATTCTGCTGCTGCCCGCCACCCTGCTGGCCCTGGCGCTGGCGGCCATGGCGGTGCAGATCGCGCCGCTCCCGGCCCTGGTCCGTTCCGTCGATCCCGTTGGGCCCGCAACGGTCACCCTGCCTCCGGGACACCTGACCTATCGCGCCCCGGGCCACTATCTGCGCGACGCCGTGCCGGTCGATGCCCCCATGACCGATATCGCCATCGCCGAGCCGCTCACCATCATGCAATATCAGGTGAGCGCCGCCGATTATGCCCGCTGCGTCAATGCCGGGGCCTGCGCCACGGCCGAGCCGCGCCATCTCGGCAGCGGCGACGTCCCGGCCACCGGCGTCAATTATGGCGATGCCCTGGCCTATGCCGCCTGGCTCTCGGCCGAGACCGGCCAGACCTGGACCCTGCCCAGCGACGCCGAATGGGCCTATGCCGCCGGCGAGCGCTTTGCCGACGACGCGCTGGGCCTGGCCGACGACCGCACCAATCCCGCTTTGCGCTGGATCGCCGATTACCGCCGGGAAGCCGCCCGCAAGCGCGCCGCCGATCCGCTGCCGCGCCCGCTCGGCAGCTTTGGCGCCAATGCCAATGGCCTCATGGACATTGCCGGCAATGTCTGGGAATGGACCGATACCTGCCATGCCCGGATCCATATCGACGCCGCCGGCGACATCGTCAGCCAGGCGCCGGCCTGCACGATCCGCATCCTGGCGGGACAGCACCGCACCCCGGTGAGCTATTTCATCCGCGACGCCCGCAGCGGCGGCTGCTCGGTGGGCGTGCCTCCCGACAATCTCGGCTTCCGCCTGGTGCGCCGTCCGGCCTGGCACGAGATGCTGCTGGCCCGCTTTGGCCTCTAGCCGAGCGCCCGATGGGTGCGACCCTCGCGCCGGTTTCGCCGCCCCGGCTTTTGCTGTATCAGCGATGCAGCAACAGCCGGAGGACAGCGACGTGGCCGAAATCGACCGCAGCCTGGTGCGGGCCCTGCCCCTGTTCGCCAATATGACCGACGAGGATCTCGACCGCCTGCTCGCCCGCGCCAGCATGCGCCGCGTCCAGATCAGCGAGACGGTGTTCGAGCAGGGCCAGAAGGCCACGCATTTCTTCCTGCTGCTGCATGGCCGCCTCAAGGTCACCCAGGTCACGCCCGAAGGTCAGCAGATCATCGTGCGCGTCGTCCATCCCGGCGACCTGTTCGGCTTCGCCCAGGCCTTGCAGCGCGACGATTATCCCGGCACTCCCATCGCCGCCGCCGAAAGCGTCGTCATGTCCTGGCCCAACGATGTCTGGGGCCATTTCGTCGAGCAGAATCCGCATCTGGCAGTCAATGCCATGCGCACCATCGGCCAGCGCCTGCAGGAAGCCCATACCCGCATCCGCGAAATGGCCACCGAGGAAGTCGAGCGCCGCGTCGCCCATGCCGTGCTCCGCCTCATCGACCAGGCCGGACGGCGCGAGCAGGACGGGGTGCGCATCGACTTCCCCCTCACCCGCCAGGACGTGGCCGAGATGACCGGCACCACGCTGCACACCGTCTCGCGCATTTTCAGCGCCTGGGAAAGCCAGGGCATCGTCAAGGGCGGCCGCCAGAAACTGCTGGTCCGCGACCGCCCCCGCCTCGAAGCCCTCGCCGAAGGACAAGGCTGAGGGGAAGGATATCGCCGCGCTAACGTGGCACTCACCCCGACCAGTTAGCGCAGGACATGAGGCTCCTATCCACCGAAGATAGGCGCCCAACTTTGCGCCAACGCAACGATGCCCGGCTTGGCCCCGTTACACTTCGCGCCGAATGTCCCCGGACCCCGCTTCGCCATGCCCCCCAAATCCCCCCGCAAACCCGTGCCGCGCGGCATTGCCCATAGCGGCCCGGTCATCCTCGCCTATGGCTTCCGGCCCTTCTTCCTTGCCGCCGGCATCTGGGCCGTGCTCGCCATGGCCCTGTGGGTCGCCGCCCTCGCCGCCGGGCTCGGCATTGGCGGCTCCTATGGCGGCCCGGCCTGGCACGCCCATGAAATGCTGTTCGGCTATACCAGCGCCGCTCTGGCCGGTTTCCTGCTCACCGCCATCCCCAATTGGACCGGGCGGCTGCCCGTTTCCGGCCGGCCCCTGGCGCTGTTGGTCCTGGCCTGGCTGGCCGGCCGGCTGGTGCTGATGGCGCCCGACCTGATCGGCCTGCCCCTCGCCATCCTGGTCGACGCCGCCTTCCTGCCCCTGCTCTTCGCCGTCTGCCTGCGCGAGATCGTCGCCGGCCGCAAATGGCGCGACCTCAAGGTGCTGGCCGGCGTCGGCGCCCTCGGCCTTGCCAATATCGGCTTTCATGCACTCGTCGTCTGGGGTGAGGATCCGGGCCTCGCCAGCCGCCTCGCCGTCGGCGCCTATATCATGCTCATTTCCATCATCGGCGGCCGCATCGTCCCGAGCTTCACCCGCAATTGGCTGGCCAAGCGCCATGTCGTCGAGCTGCCGGCCTCCTATGGCCGTTTCGACACGCTCGCTTTGCTCGCCGGCCTCGCCGCCCTGGCCCTCTGGGCTTTTGCCCCCAACCATTACCTCACCGCCATCGCCTGCCTGGCCGCCGCCCTGCTGCATGCCTGGCGCCTGGCGCGCTGGCAGGGCTGGCGGACCGGGGCCGAGCGTCTGGTCCTCGTGCTGCATCTGGCCTATGGCTTCGTGCCGCTCGGCTTCCTCGCCGTCGCCCTGGTGCCCTTCGAGCTGGCCGAACAGGCTGCCGCTCTGCACGTCTTCACCATCGGCGCCATCGGCCTGATGACCCTCGCCGTCATGGGCCGCGCCACCCGCGGCCATACCGGCCTGCCCCTCACCGCCCCGCCGCTCACCGTCGCCAGCTATGGCCTGCTCCTGCTCAGCGCCCTGCTGCGTCCGGCCGCCGCGCTCCTGCCCGACCATTATCTGCGCCTGATCGAGCTCAGCGGCCTGTTCTGGATGCTCGCCTTCGCCCTCTATCTCGCCGAATACGCCCCCGCCCTCCTCACCCGCCGCAAAGCCCGGCCGGAATAAATGCCGGGCCGTCGGGCCCTGCACAATCGGCAATCTCGCGCTACCCGCTTCGATAGACCTCATGCTGAGCTTGTCGAACCACGAGGTCGCCGCCACAATCCTCTCCTATTCCCGGATCGTCACCCTCGCGCTTGACGCGAGGGCTCTTACTACAGACCCACAAACAAAAAACCCTCGCGTCAAGCGCGAGGGTGACGAACGGGGGGGTGAGACGCCGATTCCGTCAAAGCCGGAACTGCTCATAGACCTCATGCCGAGCCCGTCGAAGCACGAAGTCGCGGCCACAATCCTCTCCTATTCCGGATCGTCACCCTCGCGCTTGACGCGAGGGCTCTTACGGCAGACCCACAAACAAAAAACCCTCGCGTCAAGCGCGAGGGTGACGAACGGGGGGTGAGACGCCGATTCCGTCAAAGCCGGAACTGCTCATAGACCTCATGCCGAGCCCGTCGAAGCACGAGGTCGCGGTCACCAATCCCCTCAAAACCGCACCGCAATCTCCGGCGCCATGCGCTCCGGCGTCCAGGGCGGATCATAGGTCAGTTCCACGCGCACCCGCGTCACTCCTTCCACCTCGGCCGCTCTTTCGCTGACCGCCTCCTGCAGAAAGCCGCTGGCCGGGCAGAAGCGGGCCGTGGTGGTCATCAGCACCAGCACGGCGCCATCGCTGTCGACATCGATGGCATAGACCATGCCCAGATCGATGATATTGTGGCCCAGTTCCGGGTCGATCACCGCGCGCAGGGCCGCGCGGATGGCCGCCTCCAGCTCCGGGCCCGGCGCCATATTCATGTCTGGCGCCCCGCCCGCACCATCAGCCGATAGGCCGTGCCGCTGGCGTCGAAATCGCCGGCCCAGGCATGGCCGCGCGCCTTGATTTCGGGGAACAGGAACAGCGGCTCGCGCGCCAGCAGCGCGAACAGCACCTCGCCTTCATCCATGTCCTCCAGCCGCGCCAGGATGCGCACCATCGGCTCGGGCGGATCGAGATCGGTCAGGTCCAGATAATGGTTGGGATCGGCCCAGCTATCGGGATTGTCCGGCGTCGAGCCGCCGGAAACCAGATCGGGCGCCTGCGGAGTGAACAGCACCTGCCAGTCCCCGTCCGCCAGCGGCGTGGCCTCGAAGCCGAACCCCTTGGCCTCCATGACGCGGAATAGCGGTTCGGGGCGGAACGTGGCGAACAGCTTCAGTCGCTGTCCGGGCAGGAGGCTGTTGACGGCGCCCATAATGGCGCCGAATGGCTCGCCGCCATTGCGCAATATGGGGCGCACATCGAGTTCCAGATCGGTCATAGCAAGCTCCTTTGTTGCGGCAGCAGCAATCGGGGTCGGGGGAAATCATGCCAGTCGGCGGGCAGGTCCGCCAGCAGCCGGGCCCGGTAGAATTGACGGATCAGCAGGAGGCAGGCCAGCAATTGCAACCCGGCGGCGACCTGAACGGCCGGCGGCAGCGCCAATTGCATCATGGCCGCGCCCAGCGCCACACCGGCGAAATAGAGGCCGAACCATGCCCGCGCCCGCGGTTCGCGGACCAGGTCCTGCACCCGCGGCACCGGTTTGCGGCCCATAAAGGGGGCGAAGCATTCGAGCCAGGTGAGAAACGGAATGATCTTGTAGAGCATGGCCAGCCCCAGCCCGCCCAGCCAGCCGAAAGCCAGAAGATAGAGCGCGGCGGCAAGGCCCGCCTCGCTCTCCCGCGCCGCCGCCAGCACCAGCCAGACGGCGCTTATTGGCAGCGCGGCGAAGGCGGCGATGGCCGCGCCCATATGCAGCTCCAGCGCCCGGCGCCGCCGCCCGCGATACAGCATGGCAATGTCGCCGGCATAGGCGAAAACGGCCACCAGCCCGGCCAGGGCCGCCACGCCCAGCGCCAGCGGCAGCGGCGCATTGCTGGCCAGCAGCACGCCAAACCCCGTGCACAGCGCCGCCAGCCCGGCCATGCCGCTCCACCAGGCGAGGCGCGGCAGCACGCCCTGCCGCTCCGGCGCCACCAGGAACATCGATACCAGCCGATAGCTCACCCCCATGGCCGCCAGCGTCAGCCAGCCACCCAGCCCGAACCCGGCATGCAGCGGCACGCCATGGGTGACGATCGCCATGGCGAAATCGCCGCCGAACAGGCCGGCAATGGCGCTGGCCAGCGTCTCGCCCAGCAGCGCCGCCACCAGCACGCTCAGCAGCGCCAGGGCGACGAAACCGGCCGGCAGCGGCAGCGATCTGGCCCTGAACAGCGTGGCGAACAGCATGAAAGCCGCCAGGCCGAGCCCGCCCAGCAGCAGCAATCCGCCCAGCGGCAAAATCTCGGCGGGCAGGCCGGGCCAGCCATCCATGGCGGCGAAGCCGGCCAGCAACAGGGCGAGCCCGCCCACGATCAGAACCAGCACCAGCGGCGCCCAGCCGGCGGCGCGCAGGGGTCCGCCCACCAGCACCGGCAGGAATTGCAGCAAGGCGCCCAGCATCAGCAGGGTCAGCCAGCCAATGGCCACCAGATGCACCATTATCAGCGTCTGCGGCGCCATCAGCGCCGCATGCGGATAGGCCAGGCCGGCGCTCATCAGCCCCAGCGCGCCGACCAGGCAGGCCAGCGCGCAGCCGAAAAAGGCCAGGGTCCAGCGCGATGTGCTGCCCATCGGCATCGCCGCGCCCTTTCGCTCAGGCCGCTTCTTCCCGGCCCAGCGCCACCTGCCAGATTTCGGGGCCGGCCTGCAGATAGGTCCAGGAGAACTGGCCGGGAAATTCGGCCTGCAATTGATAATGCAGCGGCCGCGGATCGTGGTCGTTGACGATCACAAAGCTTTCCCCCACCGCCAGCCCATGGGCCTTGGCGAAGATCTGCGGATGCCGTTCGCGCGGCGGAATGGTGCGCACGTCGATGATGTCGAACTCGGTCTGGTCTGGCATGAATCTGTCCCGGCCGCGAATGGACAAAGCCCCCGGCGGCGGCCATGCGCCGGATTGTCGTCACCCTAGGCCGGCCCGGCCATGCGCACTTTGTCGCGGCGCAAACTGCCGGCCGGCATTTGTTCCGGCCGCAACCGGCGTCCGCCTGCATCTTTGATCCAGATCAAAGTGCGTCCGCGCCATTCGGCTAGGGCTGTGGCCAAGGCGCGGCGCATTCGCCGCCTATCCACGCATCGGGGGCAAGATTCATGGTGGCTGATTTTACGCGCAGCGAGCGGGTGACCGCCCTCATTCTGCTCGGGGGCCTGATATTCATCGGCCTGGCCATGGCCATTGGCGGGCGCAACGACCTCATGGGCGTGCATGGCTGGATGGTCGCGGCGGCGGGCCTCTGGGGCTTCTTCGCCTTCGTGCGCGGCTATGACCTGCCCGAGCCCTCCGCCGAGAGCCTCGCCGAATATTACGATTCCCCGACCCGGGTGGGCATCATCCTCACCCTTATCTGGGGCATTGTCGGCATGGCCGCCGGCTTCTGGGTCGCCGCGCTGCTCGCCTGGCCCGACCTGACCTTCGACGTCGCCTGGCTGAGCTTCGGGCGCCTGCGCCCCATTCATACCAGCGGCGTCATTTTCGGCTTCGGCGGCAATGCGCTGATCGCCACTTCCTTCCACGTGCTGCAACGCACCAGCCGCGCCCGCCTGCCGGACGCGATCAGCCCCTGGTTCGTGCTGCTCGGCTACAATCTTTTCTGCGTCGTCGCCGCCAGCGGCTATCTCATGGGCATGACCCAGTCCCGCGAATATGCGGAACCCGAATGGTATGCCGATATCTGGCTGGTCGTGGTCTGGGTGACCTATTTCGCCATCTATATGCGCACCCTGGCTCGCCGTAAGGAACCGCATATCTACGTCGCCAACTGGTATTACATGGCCTTCATCCTGGTGGTGGCGATCCTGCATATCGTCAACAACCTGGCCGTGCCGGTCTCCTTCGGCGCCGCCAAGTCCTATTCGCTGTTCTCCGGCGTGCAGGATGCCATGACCCAATGGTGGTACGGCCACAATGCCGTCGCCTTCTTCCTCACCGCCGGGTTCCTCGGCATGATGTATTATTACCTGCCCAAACGCGCCGGCCGCCCGATCTTCTCCTATCGGATGTCGATCATCTCCTTCTGGGGCATCACCTTCATGTATATGTGGGCCGGCTCGCACCACCTGCATTACACCGCCCTGCCCCATTGGGTGCAGACGCTGGGCATGGCCTTCTCGGTCGTGTTGCTGGTCCCCTCCTGGGCCTCGGCCGGCAATGCGCTGCTGACCCTCAACGGCGCCTGGCACAAGGTGCGCGACGACGCCGTGCTCCGCTTCATGGCCCTGGCGGCGATCTTTTACGGCATCACCACCTTCGAAGGCTCGTTCATGGCCATCCGCGCCGTCAACTCGCTCAGCCATTACACCGACTGGACCATCGGCCACGTCCATGCCGGCGCGCTCGGCTGGGTGGCGATGATCACCTTCGGCTCGCTCTATTCGATCGTGCCTTCCCTGTTCAAGCGCGAGCGCATCTATTCGCAGAAGCTGGTGGAGCTGCATTTCTGGCTCGCCTTGGCCGGCACCGTCATCTACGTCTTCGCCATGTGGAATTCGGGCGTCATCCAGGGCCTGATGTGGCGCACCTATGACGAGTCCGGCACGCTCTCCTATTCCTTCCTGGAGAGCCTCGAGGCCATGCACCCCTATTACATCGTGCGCGCCTTTGGCGGCCTGCTCTTCGTGCTCGGCGCCGTCACCGCCCTCTACAACGTCATCATGACCATCCGCATGCCCGCAATCGACACCGCGCCGGACATCCATGGCGATCTGCCGGTCCGGCCGGCGCTGCAGGCTGGAGAATAAGCCGATGTTTGGATTTCACTACCGCCTCGAACGCAGCGCCATCGGTCTGGTCGTGTTCATCATCTTCGTGGCCTCCATCGGCGGCCTCATCGAGATCGCGCCGCTCTTCACCATCGACGAGACGGTGGAGCAGGTCGAGGACATGCGGGTCTATACCCCGCTCGAAGTGGCCGGCCGCAACATCTATATCCGCGAAGGCTGCTATGCCTGCCATAGCCAGATGATCCGCACGCTGCGCGACGAGGTCGACCGCTACGGCCCCTATTCGCTGGCGGTGGAAAGCAGCTATGACCACCCCCATCTCTGGGGCTCCAAGCGCACCGGCCCCGACCTGGCGCGCCTGGGCAACAAATATTCCGACGACTGGCACACCGCCCATCTCTACAATCCGCGCGACCTGGTGCCGCAATCGAAAATGCCGGCCTATCGCTGGCTGCTGCGCGATCAATTGCGCATCGACGATCTGGGCGATCACCTGAAAGCCCTGCGCGCCGTCGGCGTGCCCTATAGCGACGAGCAGATCGCCAACGCCACCAGCGACGCCTATGGCCAGGCCAATCCCGACAGCCCCCAGGCCGCCGGCGTGGCCGAGCGCTATGGCGAGGCCACCAATATCCGCGCCTTTGACGGCCGGCCCGGCCCGCTCACCGACATGGACGCGCTGGTCGCCTATCTCCAGGTGCTCGGCACCCTCACCGATGTCGCCCATACCAGCTTGCAGGCGGAGATTGAATAATGCCCTTCGATCATGAAACCGTGGCCGGCTTCGCCAAGTCGTTCGGCCTGTTCTATCTCGTCACGCTCAGCGTCATCTGCCTGGCCTGGACCTATTGGCCCTCCAACAAGAAGGGCTTCGACGAAGCCGCCAAAATGCCGCTGCTCGAAGAGGAAGACCGGCCATGGCGCTGAAGGAACGCGATGAATTTTCCGGCCAGATGACCACCGGCCACGAATGGAACGGCATCAAGGAACTCAATACCCCCGTGCCGCGCCTGCTCTGGCTGTTCCTGATTTCCATGACCCTGTTCGCTCTGGTCTGGACCCTGCTCATGCCCTCCTGGCCCGGCCTCAGCGGTTATTTCCGTGGCCTGCTCGGCGTCGACCAGCAGCAGGCGGTCCGGGCCAGCCTGGCCGAGGCCGAGGCCGAGCGCGCCGTCTGGACCGCGCGGCTGGCGCACGAGGACCTGACCGATCTCGCCGCCGACGACGCCATCATGGCCGTGGTGCGCCAATCCGGCTCCATGCTGTTCGGCGACAATTGCGCCGCCTGTCACGGCGTCGAGGCCAGAGGCAATATCGGCTATCCCAATATCGCCGAGGCGCCGATGATGTGGGGCGACGACGCCGAGACCATCGTGGAAACCATCCGCGTCGGCATCAATGCCAATCATCCCGAAACCCGCTACGCCCAGATGCTGGCCTTTGGCCGCGACCAGATGCTGAGCGCCCCCGACATCACCCTTTTGGTCAATTATCTGGCCGACCTGTCGGGAACCCCCATGCTCGCCCGGGAAGAGCGCGACGCCGCCGCCACGCTCTTCGCCGACAATTGCGCCGGCTGCCACGGCGAGGATGGCCGGGGGATGACCGATCTCGGCGCCCCCGATCTCACCGATGCCTTCTGGACCTATGGCGGCGAGCCCGCCGCCATCAGGCACTCGATCTATAATGGCCGCCAGGGCGTCATGCCCGCCTGGGAAGGCCGCCTCAGCGCCGCGCAGATTCGCCTGCTCGGCCTTTACGTTCTCGACCTGCGGAGCGCCACTCGGTGACCGCCCCGGGCGAACGGCACCTGCTCCAGACGCCGCCCCGGCGGCGTCGGCTCGGCTGGCTGATCGGCTTCGTCATCGTCGCTGTGCTGTTAATCGCCAATGCCCATCTCGTCTATGTCGCCTTCACCTCGCAGCCCGATTGCGTCACCCACCTCAAACTCCCCGATGGCAGCACCGACCATTTCCGCGCCGCCAAATCGGGCTGCTAGCGAGATTGGCCGTGACCCCACCCCAACCCCCGGAAGAGCCATGACCGAAACCGTCGATACCCTTCCCCCCTATGAGCCGGCGCTGCCCCGCGCCGTCGATCATAATCGCCATCTGGCCGCCACTGCGCCGCTGCACTGGCTCGCCGCCGGCTGGCGCGATCTCTGGACCAATCCGCTGCCCAGCCTGGCCTATGGATTGGGCATTGCCCTGGTATCCTGGGGCCTCATCTATTCGATGTTCGTCTTCGACTGGGCCCAGATCCTGTTCCCGGCTCTGGCCGGTTTTCTCGTCGTCGGTCCGCTGCTGGCCACCGGCCTCTATGAAAAGAGCCGCCGCCTCGCCGCCGGGCAGCAGATCGGCCTCGGCGCCATGCTGTTTCCGCGCGGCGGCCTGCATCTGTTCTTTGTCGGCGCCGTATTGATGACGCTGATGCTGGTCTGGGTCCGCGCCGCCGTGCTGCTCTATGCGCTGTTCCTTGGCTGGCGGCCCTTTCCCGGCTTCGACCAGGTCACCCAGATGCTGTTCACCACCCCGCTCGGCCTGTCGCTGCTGCTGGTGGGCACCGCCGTGGGCGGCCTGTTCGCCGCCTTCTCCTTCGCCATCGGCGCCTTTTCCATCCCCATGATGCTGGACCGCAAGCGCGATGCCTTCTCGGCCATGGGCCTGTCGCTGTCGCTGGTCACCAGCAATCTGCCCGCCACCCTGGTCTGGGCAGCGCTGGTCGTCGGCCTCGTCCTAATCAGCATCGCCACCGGCCTTGTCGGCCTCGTCATCATCTTCCCGCTGCTCGGCCACGCCACCTGGCACGCCTATATCGCGGTAAGGGGAGACTAGGACCCGCCATGCACCACCCGGTCGCAGCCACGGATTTACCGACCTCCTCCTTCGACAGGCGCAGGATGAGGTCTGCGGGAAGATCGTGGCGGTCCCATCACTCTCTCCAACCCGGCATAGACCTCATGGTGAGCCTGTCGAACCACGAGGGCGCGGCCACCGCATCGCCGATCCCGCCCGTCGACCGGCGCAAAAACCCGGAAGCGCCGCGATGACCTGTTGTGCTCCGCCACCCGCCTTTGTCGACGCCCTTGCCGGCGGCCCCGATCGGGGCCCCTCCGACAACGAGGTCCGCCTGGCCAGCCGCGATCTCGGCACTGGCCTGCGCCAATCCGAATTCTCCGCCCCCGCCATTCATTGCGGCGCCTGCATCCGCACGCTGGAAGCGGCGCTCGACGCCCTGCCCGGCATCGTCTCGTCCCGGGTCAATCTCTCCAGCAAGCGCGTCACCGTGCGCTGGCGGAGCGCCGATAGTGTGCCGCCCATGGTGCGCCGCATGGTCGAGCTCGGCTATGAGCCCAACCTGTTCTCGCTGGAGGAGGCGGGCAAGGACGGCCATCTGGCCGCGCTCATCCGCGCCCTGGCCGTCGCCGCCTTCTGCTCGATGAACATCATGATGCTTTCCGGCTCGGTCTGGTCCGGCGCCGATGGCGCCACCAGCGGCCTGCTGCACTGGATCTGCGCCATCCTCACCCTGCCGGCCCTGCTCTATTCCGGCCGCGTCTTCTATCAATCCGCCTGGTCCGCCATCCGCTCGGGCCGCACCAATATGGACGTGCCGATCACCATCGGCATCGCCCTGGCCTTCGCCCTCAGCTTCTACGACACCGTCTTTTCCGGCGACCGCGTCTATTACGATGCCGTCGCCTCGCTGATCTTCTTCCTGCTGATCGGCCGCACCCTCGACCATGCCATGCGCGAGCGCGCCCGCACCGCCGTCAAGGGTCTCGCCCGGCTGGCGCCCGCCGGGGCGCTGGTGCTTGACGGGCCGGATGGCCCAGCCTTTCATCCCCTGGCCGACATAGCCCCCGGCAGCACCATTTCCGTGGCCCAGGGCGAGCGCATTCCGCTCGATGGCACGGTCCTTCAGGGCATCAGCGCCCTCGACCGCAGCCTGCTCACCGGCGAAAGCCTTGCCGAGGCCATCGGCCCCGGCCAGCCGGTGCCGGCCGGCGCCCTCAACCTGTCGGCGCCGTTGCTCGTCCGCACCACGGCGAGCGAGCGCGATTCCACCCTCAACCGTCTGGTGCAATTGCTCGACGACGCCGAAACCAGCCGCAACCGCTATCGCCGCATCGCCGACCGCGCCGCCGCCTATTATTCGCCCATCGTGCATCTGGCGGCTGCCCTCGCCTTTATCGGCTGGATGATCTTCAGCGGCAATCTGCACGACGCCACCACCGTGGCCATCGCCGTGCTCATCATCACCTGCCCCTGCGCCCTCGGCCTCGCCGTGCCCATGGTGCAGGTCATGGCCGCCCGCCGCCTGTTCGAGGCCGGCATCATGGTCAAGGACGGCTCGGCCCTAGAGCGCCTCGCCGAAGTGGACGTCGTGGTCTTCGACAAGACCGGCACCCTCACCACCGGCCTTGCCGTCCCCCGGATCAGCCATGGTGACAAGCAGGCCGTCGAGATCGGCGCCGGCCTCGCCGCGCTCTCCGCTCATCCCTATTCCATCGCCATCGCCCGCGCCTTTCCCGCATCGCCGCGCCCCGACTGGCGGGACGTCGCCGAACATCCCGGTCTCGGCATCGAGGCCCGTCTGGGAAAGCACCTCTATCGCCTCGGCCGCCCCGGCTGGTCCGGCCCCGCCGAGGACGCCGAGGCCGGCTCGATCCTGTCGCGCGACGGCGCCATTATCGCCGCCTTCCAGTTCGAGGATGATTTGCGCCCCAATGCCGTGCCCGGCGTTAACAGTCTGCTAACCGATTGCCGCCAGGTGCTGGTGCTGTCGGGCGATCGTCCGGGCCAGGTGCAAAAGCTGGCCGACCGCCTCGGCATTGCCGGTTCCGGCGGGCTGCTGCCGCAGGAAAAACTCGACCGCATCGGGCAATTGGCCGCCGCCGGGCATCAGGTCCTCATGGTCGGCGACGGCCTCAACGATACGCCGGCAATGGCCCGCGCCCATGTCTCCATGGCCCCGGCCAGCGCCGTCGACATCGGCCGCAGCGCCGCCGATTTCGTCTTCTTGCGCAATGACTTGCTGACAATCCCCCAGGCCCTCGCCATTGCCCGCGAGGCCAGGGAATTGGTGCGCCAGAACCTCATTCTCGCCCTGCTCTACAACGTCATCGCCCTGCCCATCGCCGTCGCCGGCCTGGTCAATCCCTTCCTCGCCGCCGTGGCCATGTCGGCCTCCTCCATCGTCGTCGTCCTCAACGCCCTCCGCCTCGGCTGGCATCCGTTCGGCGGTAGGAAAACCCTGTCCCAGCGGGAGGTCACCGCATGAGTGAATTTTTCTATCTCATTCCAATCTCTATCGTTTTGGGCCTGATCGGCCTGCTGGTCTTTCTCTGGACCCTGCGCAATGGTCAATATGAAGACCTCGATGGCGCCTCCGAACGCATCCTCTACGAGGACGACCATCCCCGCTCCGAGCGCTGGGAAAGCTAGGGCCGCATGTCGCCCGCATGGAACAAGCTCCTGTCTTGCTACCGCCAGCTGCTGGCGCTTTGCGATATGCTTGAAACCATTGCGGATAATCTGCCCAAGCCGCCGCCACCGGCGCAATGCCGGACCCTCGGCGGAGAATTGGCGCAGGCCCTGGACCGCACCCATCGCGAGGAAGAACAGGTCCTCCTGCCGCTCCTGGCCCAATCCGGGCGGCCCGAATTGCGGCAATTGGCAATCCGGCTGCGGCGCGAACACGACGCCGACAGCCTGGCCGCGCTGGAAATCGGCGAGGCGCTCCTGGCCATGAGCGGCGACGATCCGATTCCGTCAGCCGAGGCGAAAGGCTATATGTTGCGCTCCTTCTTCGAGAGCACACGCCGCCACGTCCATACCGAGCAGGACCTGATCGCGCTGCTCGGCCCCCGCGAAAACCCTTTCGGAACAGACAATTGACCCAATTTGTCCTGGCCTTGCTCTGCTTTCTCGCCCTCCATTCCGTCCCGGCCGTGCCGGCCATCCGCACGACACTGATCCAATTGCTGGGGCGCCGCGCCTATCTCGTGCTCTATTCGCTGGTCTCGCTGCTGGCCCTGGCCTGGGTCTTCCACGCCGCTCTCCGGCTCGATTATATCGAACTCTGGCCCCCCGCCCCCTGGCAGGCCTGGACCACTTTGATCCTGTCGCCGCTGGCGCTGTTCCTGCTCATTGCCGGCCTGATCAGCCCCAATCCGGCTTCGATCAGCTTTCGCGGCAAGGGTGGGGCCGGCGCCATCACCGCCATCACCCGCCATCCGGTCCTCTGGGGTTTCATCCTCTGGGCTTTCGGCCATGTGATCGCCAATGGTGACCTGCGCAGCCTGCTGCTTTTCGGCAGTTTCACGCTCTTCGCAGTTTTCGGCATCGCCATGGCCGAACGCCGCGGCCGCCGGCGCCTGGGCAGCGCTTGGCCGTCGATCGCCGAAACCACGTCCGTCTTGCCCCTGGCGGCCCTTATCGCCGGGCGGGCCCGCTGGGCCGTGGATCGCAACCTGGCCATCGCCCTCCTAGCCAGCGCCGCCATTACCGCCTGGCTGCTGCTGGGCGGTCATCTGGCCCTGTTCGGAGCCGACCCGCTGACCATGGCGGCCGTGTCCTGATCGCGACAAGAGACCCGGATTTACCCCGGCAATTGCCCCCTCCTTGCGCTGCATCAAAGCAGGTCCCGGCGAACCCCGCTAATCTCACCCTCGATCTGCAAGCAGAGGCGGCCATGAACAGACCGAGCGCTGACCCATGAACGGACCCGTTCCCCAATTATGGTCAGCCGAAAAACGGCACACTTTCCATTACCGTATCGCTGAGTCGGGGCATGTCGATGCGGTAACGCCGGGTGGAGGGGTCTGTTCCAAGCCGGACCACTTCATCCGGCCCTTCCCTCTCGCCCGGGAGCGCCGGCCATGACCAATGCCAGGCGCATATTGCTGTCGGCATTGGGCATGCTCATGCTGGCGCTGGGGGCGTTGGGTGCGGTGCTGCCATTATTGCCGACCACGCCCTTCCTGTTGCTGGCAGCCGCCTGTTTCGCGCGCTCGTTCCCGCGCCTCGAGGCCTGGCTCCTCGACCATCCCCGCTTCGGCCCGCCCCTCGCCGATTGGCGGCATTCCGGGGCCATAGCCCCCCGGATCAAGACCGTCGCCGTCGGCGCCATGCTGGCGAGTTATGCCATTTTCCTCATCACCACCGACATGGCCCTGCCAATACAGGCCATGGTCGCGCTCCTGCTGAGCTGCTGCTCGACCTTCATCCTCAGCCGCCCGCGCCCGGTCCGGCAATTGCCGCAGGCCCGGCATCCGCACTGATCGCCCGCCGCGATCATTCCTTCGGACCTCCGGCGGCCGCCTTACTGCCCGACCGCCTCGCGCCGCTCCAGCCAGCGGCCCATCTCGCCGATTTCGCGTTCCTGATCGGCAATGATCTGGTGCGCCAGCATGGTCACGAACGGGTCCTGGCCGTATTTCACCGCCACCCGCGCCATGTCCACCGCGCCCTGGTGGTGCGGAATCATCGAGCACAGGAAGGCTGCATCGAAATCGGCCGCCGCCAGCCCGCGCATCATGCCGGTGTGCATCGGCTCCATGGTGTCGATCAGTTCGGCATGACCGGCCTCGGCATTGACGGCCATGGCGGCCATATGCGCCGCCATCTCCTCGCCGCCATGCGAGCCATGGTCCTGGCCGCAGATCGCCATGTCGAGCACCGCATCCTGGGAGGGGGGCGGATCGTTGCGCACCAGCAGGGCGCCTACAAAGGCCAGGCCGAGCACGACCCCAGCCCCGATTCTGATCAGATCCATTTTCATCTCCTTGGCTTTCAGCAAGAATGAATTGCATAATCACAAGCCACGTCTTGAGCCAGATCAAAGATACCTCAATAGTACATGTTATGAGGAGCCAGCCGGAATCCGACCCCGGCGGATGGAGATGAAGATGACAGGCGCTTGGAGACCCGAAGGCATTCGGCCTTTTGCCCGGAACCCGGTTCAATTCCGCCGGCTGGCGGCGGCCGCCACCGCCCTGGCGGTGATGATGCCGCTGCCCGCTTTCGCTCACGTCAAATGGTTCGCGCCTTTCGTGGTGGGCGCCAGCCCCGCTCCGGTCACCGACATCCTGACCAATATCTGGTTCTGGCTCGGCATCGGCCTGGTGCTCGCCTTCTTCGCCGTGGCGGTGCTGGTCGAACGCCATGGCCTGGGCCACACGATCAGCAGCCTCATCGACGGGGCGACCCGGCCGCTCTGGCTGCGCGCCGACGATTTCATGCGCGCCGTCACGGCCGCCTTCTTCGTCGCCATCTTCGCGGTGGGCGGCGTCTATCTCACCCCCGATCTGCAGACGCCCAATGAATGGGTGTCGTGGCTGCAATTGCTGATCGCCGCCCTGATCTTCTCGCGGCGCACCATGCCGCTGGCGGCGGCGGGCATTATCGGCCTCTGGGTCATCGCCCTGCGCGATTACGATTTCTTCCACCTGCTCGATTATCTGGCGCTCGGCATCGGCGTCGCCGCCTATCTGGCGCTCGCCGCCTTTCCCGGCAGCAAATATTTCGACAAGCGCTTTCTCATCCTGCGCTGGGGCGTCGCCATCGCCCTGATGTGGTCGAGCCTGGAGAAATTCGCCTATCCCGAATGGTTCTATCCCCTGGTCGAGGAACGCCCCTTCCTGACGCTGGGCATGCCGCGCGACCCATTCATTCCCATGGCCGGCGTGGCCGAATTCACCATGGGCTTCGGCCTGCTCTGGACCCCACTGGTGCGCCGGCTCTCGGCCATCGCCCTGCTCGTCATCTTCACCCTCGCCGTCTATCCGTTCGGCCGCATCGACCTTGTCGGTCACGCGCTGATCATGGGCACGCTGCTCCTGATCGTCGCCGACCCGACATATCTGGTTCCGGCCAATGACCGGGGCTGGCAAGCGGTGCTCAAAGTGCCTTTGGGCCTGGTGGCGGCGATGGTCGTTATCGGCGGCGCCTATTGGGGGCTGCATGGCTTGCTCTACGCCAATGCACCGACCGAGATACCGCCCCCCGCCGAGCGGCTGACGCACCTGCCCAATGCAGAGCATCCCCACCTGGACGCCACCACCCCCTAGGCCGGCGTCCATATCCAGCGAAGGAACACGATATGCGAGTTTTTGCCAGCGCCGCGCTTCTTGGTCTGTTCACCCTGAGCGTCCAGGCCGCGCCGCCCGAAGGCGTCAAGCTTTCGCAGATTATCGCCCAGATCGAGCAGACGGCCGACTTCCACTACCTGGACGAGATCGAGTGGAAGGATCGCGGCTATTACGAGATCGAATATTACACCCGGAACGGCGCCAAGGTGGAGATCAGGATCGATCCGGCAAGCGGCGAGCCGGTCAGATAGAGATGCCTCCGGACTTTGTGAACCGCCGCAGCGAACGTGAAGGAACGCCGCCAGGGCCATCCCGTTATCCAGCGCGGTCGGGGATGGCCCCGACCCTATACCGATTGTCAAAAGGATTTAATCATGCCTAACACCGGTAAAAACCAGGGCGGCTCGCACGAGCAGCACGTCAGAGCTGGACAGCAGAGTCACAAGAATGCCGATGGCAATTCGAACCAAAATGACCGCGACGACAGCCATAACGCCGGCAGCCGCGGCGGCTCCCATGAACAGCATGTAAAAGCTGGTCAGCAGAGCCACAAGAACAGCTGACCCACACACGATCGCGCCGGAGGACACCCCGCCCTCCGGCCGGTGATCAGAATATGGTCACGTCAAAACCGGACAATGCCGAAATCGCCGGCGCGCATCTTCACTCACCATCATAGAGACGCCGTCGCTTTGGCCCGACCGTTGGAGCACTGGCGTAACAAAACAGCCCTGGCGCGTTCACGTCACACAGGGGCAATTCTATTTTTCTTTCCCTTGATACCGCTCCACGCGCCATAGACCAGAATGAGTACCGTCAAAGCGAGAATGGTGCCGCTGATGGGGCGATTTACGAATGTCATGAAATCGCCCCTCGAGAACATCATTGCCCTTCTGAAGTGTTCTTCCATCAGCGGTCCCAAGACGTATCCCAGCAGCAAGGGTGCTGGCGGCAGGTTGAGAACCCGCATCAGATAGCCCAGCGCACCGATAGCGATCACCATCCACACGTCAAAGATCGAATTGTTTACGCTGTAGACGCCGATAGCCACGAACATGACGATTGCTGGATAAAGCACCGAGAAAGGGACGGCCACGAGGCGGACCCAGATGCCGATCAGAGGAAGATTTAGAACCACCAGCATGACATTTCCGATCCAGAAACTCATTACGAGTCCCCAGAAGATGTCGGGATGCGAGCTGAGCAGCATCGGGCCGGGCGCGATCCCGTGAATCATCAGCACACCCAGCATGATAGCCATGCTCGCGCTGCCAGGAATGCCAAGCGTGAGCGTGGGAATGAACGCTGTCTGGTCAGCAGCATTGTTCGCAGCTTCTGGAGCGACTACTCCTTCAATCGCGCCTTGGCCGAACTCCTCGGGCGTCTTGGACACCTTTTTTTCTACGGCATATGCCATGAAGGACGCGATGATGGCGCCCGTACCTGGAAGTGTTCCAAAAAACGAACCCAGCGCCGTTCCACGGAACATAGGCATCCAGGATCGACGCACATCGTCTCGGGTAGGAATCATTGATCGAAGAGTTACCTTCGCCACACGTTCTCCTTCCTTTGCCTGTTTCTGGCTGGAGCGGATAGCTGAGATTACCTCCGTCACGCCGAAAAGCCCCATTGCCAGCGCCACAAGGCTGACACCGTCCAGCAGACCAAATGCTCCGAAGGTAAAACGCTGAACCCCACTGGAGATGTCGGTTCCCACGAGCCCGAGGCAAATGCCGAAGGCCACCATCGCTATTCCAGTCAGCATGGAACCGGTCGATATCGAGGAAGCCGCGATTAACCCGAGCAGCATCAGAGAGAAGTATTCCGGCGAACCGAAGCGGAGCGCAAATTCCACAATCAATGGGGAAAGCAACATCATCAGAATGATGCCGATGCTTCCTCCAATAAACGAAGCGATTGTCGTTGTGGAAAGAGCAATGCCGCCCCTTCCTTGCTTCGTCATCGGATAACCGTCGAGCGTGGCGACTGCCCCCGATGGCGTGCCGGGCACATTCAGAAGTATCGAAGCGGTGGAGCCGCCATAGCTCGTGCCATAGTAAATACCGGCGAGCATCACCAGAGCGGCGGTAGGATCAAGGTAAAGCGTCAATGGAAACAGCATGGATATCGCTGCTAGCGCGCCTATACCCGGAATGACCCCGATCAGCGTTCCAAGGAAGACGCCGATGAAGCAGTAGAATAAATTTGATAGGGAAAAGGCCGTCTCGAGACCAATCATGATGTTGGCTGGCAGCATTTCGAGAGCGTTCATCAGAGTGGAATCCTGAAGGGAGCCATGCGAACGTTCAGGCCCCAGTAAAATATGACATACGCAAGCGCAGGAAGCAGAACGACAAGAATTACCTTGGCTCGTACAGAAGCCGTACTGTTCCAAAAAGTTACAACAATCGTCATGACGGCGATTGCCGGAATAAAGCCGAAAAGCGGAAGCAAAATAGCGAAAGCCACCAGGCCACCAATTATATAGGAAAACGGCCCCCAATCGATCGAAATGCGGGTTCCGGGGACTATTAGACTGCTAGCCAGAACCGCAAGACCGAATATGCCAAGAACTGCGCCGGCCATCACCGGAAACATACCTGGGCCCATTTCGTTCAACGAGCCAAGCGGATAGCGCGTAAGAGCGTAAATTGTGTATGTCGCTCCGACGCTGGACAATACAATTCCGCTACAGAATTCTCTGCTTATAAACTTGGGCATTTGACCTCCAGGCAGCCCCAAACAGCTTCATAATCCGAGGCCGAATGAGACTGCCGTATAATAAGGGTTGGAGGGCTGCTGGTTACTCTACCGCCTCAGGGGTCAACTCAGCGGCAATAGAGAGATCCCTATAAACCTGAGCCGATGCGGAGATCAGATCCTTGGTATCCGCAGAATTCCTGTAAGCGAATCCAATTCCTGCAGAACGATATGCTTCTTTCAGAGCAGGATCATTCATTGTATTCTCCAGGATAGCGCTCCAGCCCGCCTGAATTTCCTCCGATGTCTCAGGAGGAAGCACCAAGGCTCTCCAGATCGCCAGATCGACATCGATACCTTCATCGACAAGGCTTGGAACCTCGGGCCATTCTTCAATAGGCGCGTCGCCATTATGCGCCAGCATCTTCAGGTTTCCGGCCTCAACCTGAGCTTTGATCTCCGATGGATAAAGCGCGCCGATGCCGACATCTCCCGCCATCAGTGACAGGACGATTTGGCTCCCGCCCTTGATGGGCACCCGAAGAAAGCTGGTATCCGTCGCCAACTCAAATTTGAGGCGCGTATAGTCGTGGTTCGTCCAATTGCCCGAAACCCCGAAGACAATATCGCCGGGGCGCTCTTTTGCGTGATCGATGAACTTGATGATGTTCATGTCCGCGTAAGGGCCGGACGCGCTTACCGTCAGCACATTCTGGTCGGTGGAAATTTGACCGATATATGCGAAGCTATTCTCGTCGTAATCCACACCTTCGATCCGATAAACGTCAGAGACGAGTGAAATGGACACTTGGCCGATCGTCAGGCCATCTGGGCTGGCGCTGCGCATTTCATTATAGGCCACCACTCCGCCACCGGCCGGCTGATTGATGATATTGACCGGCTGTCCAGCGTGTTGCGACAAAATCGAGGCTAGGACACGCGCATTATTATCGTGCCCTCCTCCTGGGTTGGACGGGACGATCATATTGACCGGTTGCGTGGGGCGCCAATCTTCTCCGTACGCTAATCCGGCGGACCCTAGGATAAGCGTTGCAGCAGCAGCAAAAAGCTTGATGGGGGTATGCGTGCTCATGAATTCCTCCCTAATTTTGAATTCAGTTGGAAAATTATGAGCGTGGACATCTGATCATTCCCCAGCTGTCCACGCTCACGGTATCGTTTAGGAATAGCGCTTCCGATAGAGTGGGCGGAGTTCGTCGAGGGGACGATTTTCATTGATCAGTACGCGCATCGCTTCTTCTTCCGCGATGATCGACTTCACCTTTTCAAGCACGGTGACGACATGCTCAGCGGGAATGAAGCAGACGCCGGAATCATCTGCGACAACCAGGTCGCCGGCATGAACCACCACGTCGTGCACTGTAACCGGGCCGTTTAGCTCCACGGCTTCCATACGGAATTTGCCCGTGATGGGCGTGACGCCTTTACTCCAGACGGGATAGTCAAGGGCGTTGATCGCCGGCACGTCTCGGCACGCGCCATTGACGATGGCTCCGGCAAAGCCCCGCGACTTTGCGACGGTGGCAGACTGGCCGCCCATATTCGAAACATCGAGATTGCCACCGAAATCGCAGACGAGGATGTCACCTGGTTCGCCGAGATAATATGACTCGCGCGTGGACATGCCGATGAAGTCGTTATCAACGTAGCCCTGGGTGGGAGTCTTGCGCTCCGGGATGCTGCGGACGGTGGCGGCAGTGCCGACGATTTTTTTACCTGGCAGCACCGGGCGAAGATGTGAGGCAGCGACAACGCCGCGCAAACCCAGGGAATCGAGGACGTCGGAAACGGTGCCAGTCAGATCCTCGAGCGCCAGATATTGATCCACAACCTCCTTTGACGGCCGTGGCAAACGAATTTTCTTGATGCGCTCGGGTGCGACCTGCCCCCATACGCGGCCTTGCGCCTTATAGTCCTCGTAATCTTTAGCGACGTCTGATTGGATCATCGTGAGCTTGCTCCTTGGTGTTCGTTAAGGGTTGGTGGGATTTTTGAGCCGGAGAAACGTGCGACCGCATCCGTCAAGCTCGCGGAGGCAATCTTCAGCCTGTCGACGTATTTCTCGATGAGGACGTCGGTTAGTTTCGTGAGCGGCCCGGCAAGGGTGATCACGTCGGGGAAATCGGTTTCGTTTTCGACAGGAACCGCAATGGCAAATCCATGCGCCGTCACTTCCCCACGGCTGACCGAAAACCCGATGCGCCTGATGCTTTCCAGTTCCGCAAGCAACGCTTCGATTTGGTCGGAGCTTTCCTCCGTGAGCTGGGCAAGGATGCGCTCGCGGTAGGCGGAAGGCGCGAAGGCCAGCAGAACCCTGCTGCTCGCCCCCACATGCAATGGGCGCGTCTGTCCTTCATCAACCACAAACCTGAGCCCCTCACTGGATTCTTCCCGGGCCACCACGAGACGAAGCCCATTGTGAATTGATGAAAAGAAGGCCGTGTCGCCGGTGGCTCCTGCGAGATCACGCAGGGCCGGCCGCACAACAGCCAAAAACCGCCCTCTGCTTTTCTGAAGCATCCAGGCTATGGCCTGCAGACGCGGGCCAAGATGGTAGGCATTGGTCACCGGGTCGACATACAGGTAGCCGCACGCCTTCAAGGTACCTGCAAAACGAAGGATGCGGCTTCGATTCAGCCCTGTTCTTGTGTGGAAATCCTTCAACTGCAATCCAACGTCATCATCGAATGCATCGAGGAGCGACAAGGCCGCTACCAAGGCCTGTACATGTCGGTCTTCTTCTTGCATATTTCTACCTAGTAGACATTGGTTTCTATTATTTTGAACATAAGCATTTATCACCCGCCGGCGCAATGCCTTCGTGGCAAAGCAGGAGTTTTTGTCAGGTTTTGCTGCCGCCAAGCCGTCCGGGAGCATGGAAATTTCCGAGAATTCGCCCCCTGTCTCGGCTCATTCCAGTGGCGGCTGTGGATGGGTTCGTTCAGGCATATTTCGCCAGCAAACGGTGCGAAGTGCTGGCCACGAATTGAGACGCACCGCACATCTCGATGCACGATTCCCCGAAGGATCGAGCCGGATTTGCCCTGGTGACCCCAATTGCGCTTCAACGGCAGCGGCAGCGCCCAGCCCATCCAGGCGACCAAGGGCAGGAACCGATTTCAGGCTGACACAACATATAGTCCGTGCTGTTCACGGCCACGCGCCGCTTCCGGCACTGACGGTTAGGTGGGCGCCACCAGCCAGTCCAGTTCCTGTACCCGTTCGCGCGTCACCTCGACCACGGCGTTGATCGCCGGCCGCCAGTCATCGGCGCGATGCGCCGCAAACATGCGCGATTCATCGATCCCCTGTTCACTCATCAGCCGCAGCAAGGCGCCTTTGGGAAACGTGGTTTCGACCAGCTTGGTGGGCAGAATGGCGACACCGCTCCCAGCCGCGACGAGATGAGCGATGATGATGATTGAGAAGCTCACCGAGATCTGGCGCGGCGTCAGCTTCTCGGAGCGGAACCAGTTCATGGTCTGCTGATACATCGGCGACGGACCGGGATTGCTGAGAACGGTGAAGCGCGCCAAGTCGCGGGGCCGGACGATCGCCGGGAGCTCTGAATCCGGCGGCGCATACCAGGCGGCGGTCTGGACGCCCAGTTCGGACAGCCTCAGTCGCGGATCGTCGTGCAGGTTGATCCCGATGACCACGTCGAGCGCCCCAGCCAGCAATTGCCGTTCGAGATCGATGCTGGTGCCAACGGTCATCTCCACCCGCAAAGCAGGATAGCGGGTTTCCAGCTCTGAGATGATGCCCGGCAGTGCCGCGACCGACAGCGCCTCGACGATCCCGAAGCGGATCGAGCCGGTAATGCGCTCGGGGCGGGAGCGATCATAGAGCAACTCCACATGCTCGATAATCGTGGTGGCGTGATCGAGCACGCTCCGGCCATCATCGTTCAGCACCAGTCGCCGCCCCTGCTTGCTGAACAGAGGGCGCCCCAGGGCCTCGCGCAACTCTTTTAGCCGCAGAGAAACCGACGATTGCGTCAGATTGAGCTGGACGGCCGCCGCGCTCACGCTGCCGAGCCGGTCGACCCAGACAATTGCCTCGAGCTGAGCGAGCGTGATGCGCATCTATCGGAAATTCCAATTAATAGGGGCAAGAATTGCCAATTAGTCGAGCGACGTCAATAGTGCTAAGGCATTTCCCAGTGGGCGAGCACCGCCCGTCCGTTGCAAAAATCGATGAGGAGGAATGAAAGCCATGTCATTGCGCAATAAATTCTTGACCGGTCTGGCCTTGGGGATGCTGATGCTGCCCGCCGGGGGCGCCGTCGCCCAGGAACTGGACAGCGTCAACCTGAAAGTGTCCGGCGGCAACCGGACGCAGAACATGTTCCGCTTCATCGAGGAGCCGTTCTTTACCCAGGAACTGCCCGAAGCGTCGAACGGTAAGATCACCGCGACCTTCGGATCGCTTGAGGATATGGGCATTCAGGGCCCGGAAGTGCTGCGGCTGCTGGGCCTGGGCATGTTCGACATCTCCGAAGGCACCCTGAGCTACATGGCAGGCGAGGCACCGGAATTCGAATCCCTCGATCTGCCGGGCCTCACCGGAGACATCACTGAGCAACGGAAAATGGCCGAGGGCCTGCGTGAAGAACTCACCCAGATCATGGCCGAGAAGTTCAACGTGAAGCTGCTCACCATGTCGCCGGTCTCGTTGCAGGTCCTGTACTGCAACGCGCCGATCTCCGGAGTGGACGATCTGGCCGGCCTCAAGGTGCGCACGTTCAGCCGCTCGATGGCCGAACTGATCGAGGGCCTCGGCGCCCAATCGGTGAACATTCCGTTCGCCGAAGTCGTGCCGGCGCTGGATCGTGGCGTGGCCGACTGCGCCATCACAGCGACGTCTGGCGGCAACACGGCACGATGGTGGGAAGTCACCGATCACCTCGTAATCCTGCCAATGGGCTGGTCGATGATCTTCTTCGGCGCCAATTCGAACAATTGGGATCGCCTCCCGGCCGAAACGCAGGCTTTCCTCACCGAACAGTTCGCTGCGATGGAAGACCGCATGTGGGCCCAGGCCGCCGCCGACGTGGAAGACGGCATCAACTGCAATACCGCGCAGGGCGAGTGCGAGCTCGGCATCGTGGCCGATCGGCCCATGACGCTGGTGGAGCTTTCGGATGCCGACCGCGCCAAGGTGGCGGAAATCGTCTCCAACAACGTGCTGAAGCACTGGGCCGACCGCTGCGGCGCCGACTGCGTGGCCAATTGGAACGAAAAGGCCGGTTCGGTCATCGATCTCCAGATCGCGGCTCACTGATTATGCAGCCCATTACACGCTTGATCCGAGGGATCTCGCTGTGGATGGCCAGGCTTGGCGGCTTCCTGCTTCTGGGAGCCGCCATCCTTGTCACCGTCGAGGTTATCGGACGCTCGTCTCACCTGTTTGTCATCAGCCTGGGCACCGAACTCGCGACCTATGCGCTGGCCGTGGCGGCCACATGGTCTCTCGCCTATGTCGTGTTCGAACGCGCCCATGTGCGGGTCGACGTGCTGGCGCAGCGGCTGCCGCCTCTGCCCAAGGCGCTGCTCGACCTGCTGGCGCTGGCCAGCCTTGCAGCCGTCGGTGCCGTACTCGCCTCCGGCGGCATTGAAATGTTCACAACCTCGCTGCGTCTCGCCTCGAAGTCCAACACCACGCTGGGCATGCCATTGGTCATCCCGCATGGCGCGTGGACCTTCGGGCTGATCTGGTTCACCGCCGTATCGCTGTTCCGTCTGGTTCAGGGGGCAATGGCCATCGCCCGTCATGACTATGCCGAGGCCGCGCGCATCAGCGCCGCGCCAAGTGCGGACGACGAAGTCGAAGATGCGATCGCCGATACCGAGCAGCGCCTATCCCGGGATGACGCAGCATGATTCAGGCCACCCTTCTCATTCTTTTCGGATTGCTCGCCATCGGACTGCCGGTCGGCGCAGTGATGATAATCGTGGCGCTCAGCCTCGACTTCTTTTTCTCACCCATCGACCTGTTTAAGGCGGCAGGCGAACTCAGCTGGGTCGCCTCCTCCAACTATCTGCTGGTCAGCGTTCCGCTCTTCGTGCTGCTGGGCGAAATCCTGCTGCGCGCCGGCATCGCCGAACGGCTCTATTCGGCCATCGTGCAATGGATCGGCTGGCTGCCCGGGGGCCTCATGCACGCCAATATCGGCGCCAGCACGGCGTTTGCGGCAACTTCGGGTTCAAGCGTCGCCACGGCCGCCACGATCAGCGTCGTGGCCAAGCCGATGATCGAGCGCTATCGCTATAGCGATAGGCTGTTCTATGGCTCGGTCGCCGCCGGCGGCACATTGGGCATCCTCATTCCGCCTTCGATCAGCCTCATCCTTTATGGCTGGCTGACCAGCACCTCGGTGCCGCAGCTCTATATGGCAGGGGTCGTGCCCGGCATCCTGCTGGCGGTGCTGTTCTCGCTGACCATCCTCGTCATCTGCCTCATCCGTCCATCACTGGGCGGGCAGAAGATCGAAACGGACTGGAAACGACGCATCGCCTCGCTGCCCAATCTGCTGCCACCGCTGCTCATCTTCGGCGTCATCATCGGCTCGATCTATATGGGTATTGCGACGCCGACAGAATCGGCCGCGCTCGGCGTGCTTGCCGCGCTGCTGCTCGCCGCCGCCTATCGCCGGCTGAACCTCAGGATGCTGGTCGAGGCCATCGATGGTACGATCCGCACCACCGGCCTGATCATGCTGATCGTTATGGCGGCATGGTTTCTCAACTTCGTGCTCTCGGCGCTGGGTCTGATCCCCGCCGTCAACGCGGCGGTTATTGCCTGGGGCTTGGGGCCGGTGGAGCTGATGCTGGCGATCATCGCGATCTATCTGGTTCTCGGGTGCTTCATGGATCCGCTGCCGATGATGATCGTGACGGTTCCAGTGCTCACTCCGCTGGTAATCAGCGCCGGCTACGATCCGGTATGGTTCGGCATCGTCATCGTGCTGCTGAGCGAAACCGCACTCATAACACCCCCGATCGGCATGAACCTGTTCGTCGTGCAAGGCGTACGGCGCCAGGGTTCGATCACCGACATCATGATCGGCGTGTCCCCGTTCATCGTGGCGCTGCTGCTGATGATCGCAGCCGTCGTCGCATTCCCCCAGATGGCCCTGTGGCTACCGCAGCTGCTGCGTGGCTGACGCATCAAAGTATTGGAGTAATCTATCTATGTCTGAAAATCTCGTCGTTCGCCTGCGCGGCAAGACGGTCACCATCACCGAGCCGATGCGTGAGGCCATCCTCGAGGAAATGCCGGAGATCGGCTGGATCGCCAGCGCAGAATTGCGCACCAAGGTGCTGAATGCCTGGGCAGCGGCGATCGCCGCCAGCGGCTTCAAGTGTATCGGGGACATGAAGCCCTCCGGCAATTACGATTCCAAGCCATTGGTCACCGGTACGCAGGGCGATCACATCCGCTCGGTGGCCCGCATCGCGCTCAGCATGGCCGAGGATCTGAATAAGAACTTTCCCGGTTTCACCTATAACCGCGACATCCTGATCGCCGGGGCGCTTTGCCACGATATCGGCAAGGTCTGGGAGTTCGATCCCGACAACGTCGCGCGCTGGCGCGCCGATCCGAACGAGAATGGAATGCCCTCGATCCGGCACCCGGGCTATGGGGTTTATATCTGTCTGACGCTGGAACTGCCGGAAGCCGTCGCCCACTGCGCCGGTGCCCATTCGGGCGAGGGCGAACTGCTGGAGCGCAGCCTCGAGAACACGATTATCCGCTGGGCCGACCATAGTTTCTGGATGATCATCGAGAAGGGCCGCATGGTATCGGAAGTCGATACCTGGCTGCCCCCGGCCAAGGTTAGCTAATACCCCCTCTGATCGCGAGATATGGAAGAGGCCGGCTCGCCCGGCCTTTTCTACGTGGACAGCGCTAGCGCGGCTAACAGACCCGGCTACCGAATCCCCGGCCGCCGCCCAAATAAATGTGGAACGAGGGGTCCCTGCTGTCGTTACGATCCTATGCCCCACATAGGAGAGGATCATGATTGAAGTTATCGACGCACCAGATCATGTCGCAGCCTTCCACGTCGCCGGGACCGTTACCGCAGCGGATTATGACAAGATTATTCCCGAGATCGAGGAGACGCTTGCCGATCATCCGGAGATTGGCGTCCTCGCCGATTTGTCGGGGATGGAGGACATGACCGGCGAAGCTATCCAGCGTGACCTTCAATACGGAATGGGCAAGCTCGGTGAGCTTCACCGGTTCAAACGCGCCGCCGTCATCTCGGACAAGCAATGGATCAAGGGCGCCACGGACATGGCGGGAAAGCTCTTTCCTCAGATCGACACCCAGGTGTTTTCGCCGGATGAGAGGGACGAAGCGCTCCAATGGGTTTCCGATCTGCAATAATCGTCCCGGATCATGCCGCCCAAGCGCCGCACAGGGGGACGACGCCAATGACAGAAGATAATTCGGAAATTTCCTTATTCGATGTCGCTGATTGGCTCTGGTCATTCCGGTGGTTGATGCTTGTATGCGCAGCCATCGGCATCGTCTCAGCTTTTGTGGCCTGGCAAAACAGCAGCAGCACCCCTGCACCGTCTTACGAAATAAAACTGCAGATATTCTCGGGCGGCACACCGGTGCGCGGGCCGGGAGAGATAGCGGATATCCTGGTTGCTGGATTAGATGATCCAAGGCTGGAGCTGATATCCGCTCCCGCCGCCAACCCGGTCATTTTCCGAACGGGCGATAGTCAACTTGCCGGCAGTCTCAGGGCGGAGATCGCGGCTTTAACTGATGCCATGATGGCAGAAGTCAAGACGCAGGAAACCGAACTCGAGCGGCTTTTGCCGGCGAACGAGAACGCGCTCCCGCTCTATCTAGAAACCAAGGCCTTCATCGAAGGGGTCAATTCAGGCCTCGTTTCACCCATTGTGACAACGGTGACCGCCAGCACGGCCTCAGAACGTTCGCGCCTACCGGCACTCTTTCTTCCCGTAATGGCTAGCGGCTTGGCTTTTCTCCTCATTGCAGGAGCAATCAGTTTCGCCCGAGAATGGAAAAGACGACGCGAACCGGCTTAGTTCGTTGCTTCTGGATTAGCTCTTCATTCAGCTGCGGCAGCTATGGTCACGCCGAACACGGAAAATCGCGCATGCCTAGCTACAAAATCACCCTTCAATCGGGCCAGTCTTTTATTGTCGATGACTCGCGAGGCATCGAAAAAATCTCCGAAGAGCTGTGCACTGATGGCTTCGTGATCGTGAAGCGCCGCGGCTCGGCCTATTCCAGCCAGACCACCCAGATATCCATCCTCGAGCGGGCTGTCGTCAGTATCGAGCCGGCCGATTAGACGTCGCATGGGCGCTGCTTCAAATGGCGGCGCGGTCCCAAGCTTGCGATCGCCGCCTAGAACAGCGACGGGATTCGAAATTCTCTCAATTTCGCAAGGCTGGATGGTGGGTGCGACAGGGATTGAACCTGTGACCCCTGCCGTGTGAAGGCAGTGCTCTCCCGCTGAGCTACGCACCCGCTGCTCCAAGGGCAGGGAAAAGAGATGGTGGGCGTGACAAGGATCGAACTTGTGACCCCTACGATGTCAACGTAGTGCTCTCCCGCTGAGCTACACGCCCATCTCTCCGGGACGGAAGCGCGTGGCGTTTCCGGTGGCGCGGATAGACCATGAAACCCATCGGGGGGTCAAGAGGCTTCGCGCCGCACCGCGGTCGATTTCGCGCCAATGTGCCGGATTCGTCCGGGAAAGCCAGGAAGGCCGGCTCGAATGCCGCCCGGAAAGCTGTGGATTAAATCAAGCGCCCCTCTGCCCCCGCCCGCCTGTGCGGATCAGGCCGCCAGCAGCCGTTCGACCTCGCTGACCAGATCCTTCAAATGGAAGGGCTTGGACAAGACCGAAGCGTCCTTGGGCGCGTCGCTATCGGGGTTCAGCGCCACCGCGGCAAAGCCGGTGATGAACATGACCTTGAGGTCGGGGTCCAGCTCGGTGGCCCGGCGCGCCAATTCGATCCCGTCCATTTCCGGCATCACGATATCGCTGAGCAGCAGCGAGAACGGTTCTTCCCGCAGCCGCTCATAGGCGGAAAGCCCGTTGTCGAACGACACCACCTCATAGCCGGCGCCTTTCAGCGCCCGCGTCAGGAACTGGCGCATGTCGTTGTCGTCTTCGGCGAGCAGGATTCGCTTCATCAATAACCCCTTGGGCCGTTCGGCGGTGAATCGGTCTGGGCGATGTTTATGCCACTTGCGCGCTTTCGCAACACTTGGCGGGTCACATTGCCCTGGTTTTCCGCGCTCTTGCCCGTTTCCGGGCAACTGGACAAGTCCGCCGCGCCGCTTCACACTGGTCCATAGGCAAATCACCGGCGGCCAGCAGCTGCCCGAACGGGGGAGTGGACGTGCGATCCGACTATTGGGATCAACCGGCATTCGAAACCATCAGACCACGGCGCGTCGTGGCGCCGGTCGTGTTCAATTCGCCCCATTCGGGCCGGGTCTATCCGGCCCGGTTCCTGGCCATGACCCGGCTGGATCATCTGTCGATCCGCCAGTCCGAAGACGCCTTTGTCGACGAGCTGTTTTCCCGGGCGCCGCATCTGGGCGCACCGCTGCTCCGCGCCCATTTCCCCCGCGCCTATCTCGACGTCAATCGCGAGCCCTGGGAACTCGATCCCGCCATGTTCGCCGAGCCGCTATCCGAGCGGTTCAACACCACGTCGCCCCGGGTCGCCGCTGGGCTGGGCACGCTGGCCCGGGTGGTGGCCGAGAACAAGCCGATCTATCGCGACCGGCTGACGCTGGACGATGCCCGCATGCGCATCGAGGGCATCTATCACCCCTATCACGCGGCCCTGCAAAAGCTGCTCGGCGAATCGCTGGGCGGGTTCGGGCTCGCCGTGCTCATCGATTGCCATTCCATGCCGCGCATCGGCCGCCACGGCGAGCGGGCCGCGCCCGACATCGTCCTGGGCGACCGCTACGGCACCACCTGCGCCGGCCCGCTGGTCGATCTGGTGGAAACCGTCTTCACCGCCGCCGGCCTGCGCGTCGCCCGCAACCGGCCCTATGCCGGCGGTTTCTGCACCCGCACCTATGGCCGGCCCCAGCATGGCGTGCATGCCCTGCAGATCGAGATCAGCCGGCATCTCTATATGAACGAGGCCACCTTGGAGAAACATGCCGGCTTCGAGCGCATCAAGGCCCTGGTCGAGCTGTTGATCCAGACGCTGGTGGGCATCGATCTGCCGACCCTGGCCGGCCACGGCGTCCTGATTGACAAAGCCGCCGCCGAATAGAGCATCGGGCGAAAAAGTGGCAACCGGTTTTTCGCAAAGAAATGCGACATCGAGGAGTACGAGCCGGCGACTTGATGCAATCAAATCGCATGAGGCTCCGGGCCGCCGCATGGGGCGTTTACATCCATCGCGAAAAAGAAGGGGCCGTTCCCAAAAACGGCCCCAGTCAAGGGAGGAACGATGTCTCACCGGCCGCGCCGCCGATATGGCGCCGACCCGGTGATCCACCATGCCCTACCGGGATGAGCCGATTTGCCCCCGATCACAAGGAACAAGTCGGTTTTTCACAGCAGACGGGCCGACTTTGTTGCAAAAAAGAATCAGCCAATCTCGCCCTATTCGCCGGCCCGCCGCGATTTCCAACCCGTAATTTCACCAACTTTCGGCTACAAGGCCTTTAATCTCAAGGTCTTGCCCGCCGGCGCCCAGGACATATAGCCCATGCCCGCCACAATCGACTTCGCTCGCATCCAATCCGTGCTTCTGGCCGCTGCCGACGCCGCCGCCGCGCGCACCCTGCCCCTGTTCCGCACGCCGCTCGCCATCGACAACAAGCTCGAAAGCGGCTTCGATCCGGTCACTGAGGCCGATAAGGGCGCCGAATCCGCCATTCGTGCCGTCATCGCCGCGGCTTTTCCCGACCATGCCATTATCGGCGAGGAATGGGGCCGCACCGGCGAGGGCCGCTATAGCTGGATCATCGATCCGGTGGACGGCACCCGCGCCTTCATCTCCGGCGCCCCGGTCTGGGGCACGCTAATCGCTTTCGCGATCGACGGCGTGGCCGTGGCCGGACTGATGAGCCAGCCCTTTATCGGCGAGAGCTTTCTGGCCATTCCCGGCCGCTCGCTCTATCGGCGCGGCGACATCGCGCTGGCCAATCGCAGCAGTGGCCAGACCGAGCTGGCCGCCGCCCGCGTCTTCACCACCACGCCCAACCTGTTCCAGGGCGAGCATTGGAGCAAATGGCAAGCCATCGAGACGGCGACGCGATTGCAGCGCTTCGGCATGGATTGCTACGGCTATGCCCTGCTCGCCGCCGGCCATGCCGATCTGGTGATCGAACCCTATCTCAACACCTATGACATCGCCGCCCTTGTCCCCATCATCCGCGAAGCCGGCGGCGCCATCGCCTGCTGGGACGGGTCCGAGCCGACCGGCGGCGGCGACGTGGTGGCCGCCGCGACACCCCAATTGCTGGACAAGGCACTGGCCCTCATCAACGCCGTTTGAGCCCAGCATCCCTCCTGGCGCGAGGACGACTCGCCTCCAAGGCGGAATGTTTACATCGGCACTGCGAGCCAAGCTGTCTCGGAACATGAGGCCCTTAGCTCCCTCCCCCTTGAGGGGAAGGCCGGGGAGGGGGTGCTGCGGTTCCTACATATCCGGCAGCCTCGCCCTGGCTCCGACACCCCACCCTCAATCCCTCCCCTCAAGGGGGAGGGAGGCGAAAGAGCCGCCGATCCTGTCGCCGGGGCAAGCACCCCAATGTCATTCCCGCGACGGCGCCCCTCCCCCCACTCGTCACCCTCGCGCTCGACGCGAGGGCTCTTGCAGCACCACCCATGAACAAGGGACCCTCGGTCGCGAGGCTGACGAGCGGTGCTGCTGGGACGGTCGCGCGCCGCCCTAGCTCTGCTCGGTGATGAACGCGTCGAACGCCGCCAGCACCTGGCCGCGAATGGCATCGCTTTCCATGAACAGCTCGTGCCGCGCCCCGGCAATCACCATATGCCGGCCGGTTCGCAGCCGCAGGCCCAGACTTTCGATATTCGGCGTCGAGACGACCCGGTCGCGCGCCGCCGCCAGCATCAGCAGCGGGATTTTGAGCTGACCGGGAAAGCTGTCCTTGCCCGCCTCCACCATGGCGCGCAAGGCGGCGGCCAGCCAGCGGAAGGTGGGCGATCCCAGATAGAGACCGTCATCGGCGCGGATGGTCTCCACCATGCGCTTGTAGCGCAGCATGTCCGAGGTCAGCGGATTGTCCGGATACATGGCCTCGTCCGGCCGCCGGTCGCCCCGGCGCGCCATCGGCAGACGCCCAAGACCGAGAAAACTTGCAGTCTCCGCGAACAAGGCCCAGCGCGGCAGGCTCTGCTCCATGCCGTGCAGCCCCACCATCGGCGTCGAGAGAAACACCCGGTCGAACATCATCCGGTCGCGCGTCGCCGCATAAAGGCTGGCCAGCCCGCCCATCGAATGGCCCACCAGATAATAGGGGCCGGGGCAATCGGGCAGCAGGATATCGGCATGAAAGCTCCTCAGGTCGGTCCAGTAATCGTCGAACCGGTCGACATAGCCCAGTTCCCGATTGCCGATTAGCCGGTCCGAGCCGCCCTGCCCGCGCCAGTCGAAGGTCGCCACGGCGAAGCCGCGTTGGCGGAAATCCTCGATGGTCTCGAAATATTTCTCGATATATTCGGTCCGCCCCTGCACCAGGCACACGCTGCCCTTGGGCGCTCCCTGTCCCTTGGGCCAGAGCGCGTAGCGCAGCCGCACCCTGTCCGGGGTGGTGAAATAGCCCACCCGCGCGCCTTCCGGCACCGGATTGGACGGGATGGCGGTCAATTTCGGTCCATTCGGATCGACTTGGGCGGTCACGTTCGGCCTCGCAGCGACATTGGCACCAGACCATATCGGGACCAGGTAAAAAAAGAAAAGCCAGCAACCGAACGGGCTGCTGGCTTTTCCGTCTGCGCGGTTCCTTGCGGGGGGCGGATGAAGGAACCGTCAGGGCAGTGAACTCCCGAACCGGATTGTTCCGGCCGCGTCCACATACCGCTTTCTAGAGCCGCGCCGCTGAACGGCAGCGGAGCGATGTGTTCATCCGCCGTTCATGCGGCCAATCCTGGTTCGATTCCACGCCAACGGGCTCTTGAACCCCTCAAATCCCCACCTACATTTCTGGTATCCGCCGGCTATCCGGGGATTCCGGCCCTGCCCAGAGATGATGTTCGCCGCTTTCGGGAACATCGCGGGATGAGGGGCCGAGACCACACGTTGCTCATGGAGAATGTGACCAATGCAGACTTATGATTTTTCCCCCTTCTATCGCTCCACCGTCGGTTTCGACCGTCTGTTCAGCCGCCTCGATTCCCTGTCCGGGCAGGAAGCCAAGACCTACCCGCCCTATAATATCGAGCGCACCGGCGACGATGCCTATCGCATCTCCATCGCCGTAGCCGGGTTTTCCAATGGCGATATCGCCGTGGAGACCAAGGAGAACAGCCTGGTGGTCAAGGGCGCCAAGGCCGCCGACAATGGCGACGGCAAGCGTGAATTCCTCCATCGCGGCATTGCCGAGCGCGCTTTCGAGCTGCGCTTCCAGCTTGCCGATTATGTCGAGGTCACCGGCGCCAAGCTCGAAAACGGCCTGCTGCATCTGGAGCTGAAGCGCGAATTGCCCGAGAGCAAGAAGGCGCGCACCATCCAGATCGATGGCGGCAGCGCTGTTCTTGAGGACAAGTCCGTCAATTAAGGCCTTGTCCAGCGGATGAGAAAGGGGCGCGGTCCGCAAGGTCCGCGCCTTTTTTCTTGTCCAGGGAACAAGTTCCGCTTCTGCCAGTTGAGCGCATGCAGGCCCCACGCCTCCCGTTTTTTACCCAGCGTCAAGGATATCCTTCATGAAAACCCCCTCCATCGCCCTCAAGGCCAATGCCAAGTCCGCCGTGATCGACGTGCTCAATGCCCGCCTCGCCGATGCCATCGATCTGGCGCTGATCACCAAGCAGGCGCATTGGAACCTCAAGGGTCCCAATTTCATCGCCGTGCATGAAATGCTCGATCCCATGCGCGCCGCCATCGACGAACATGTCGACATCATCGCCGAGCGCGTCGCCCAGCTCGACGGCATCGCCCTGGGCACCAGCCAGGTCGTCGCCAAGGCGACCAGCCTTGCCCCCTATCCCACCGATATACGCAAGGTCACCGACCATCTCGCCGCCCTGGCCGACCGCTATGCGGCGCTGGCCAATCAGGTCCGCGAGGATATCGACACCACCGACGAAGCCGGCGACGCCGACGCGGCCGATATCCTCACCGCCTTTTCCCGCGAGCTCGACAAGAATCTGTGGTTCATCAAGTCCCACCTCGAATAGGCGCCCGGCCGGCTCCGGCGGGATGCCGCCGGCGATAGGACTTCGGCTTCTCTTTTTACCAATCCGCTGCTCCGCCGGCCTGTTGCCGGCGGATTCAGGCAAAACTCCTACATTTTCCTATCGTATTTTCAGCGAAAACCCTATTTTTGCTGCTCCCGATGTGCGAAATCGCTTGCCGGAAATTTCAAAACATGCAAATGTCGCCAGACTAGGACAGTGATCCTGCCCTAAAAACCAGGCGCCGCGCCGCTCTCCGCGGTCAGCGCCGGCCGGTTCGCGGTTCCGCCGATCGAGGGCGGTGGCGAATCGGCGGGGCTTGAGCGCCCGAATTCGAGCGGCCATTTGGATGCAGCGCCACTCCATGTGACATGAGTGAAAGCGCCGCCGAGCCGTAGCCGCTACGACCCGGGCGCCGACGCGACCCTGCTCTCCGGCGGCCTGCCGCCACATCATCATCCGGCCCGCAAGGGCCCATAGCGAGGAAAGCCTGTCATGGTCATCAGCCCGAGCGGATCGAAGCAAACGCCCACACGACATCGCGCCGCCGGCCCGGAACAGGGACGGCCGGCGGCACAAGGACTGTACAACCCGAACAACGAACACGATGCCTGCGGCATCGGCATGATCGCCAATATCGGCAACCGGCCCAGCCACGACGTGGTGCGAAAGGGCCTGGAAATCCTCAGAAATCTGGAACATCGCGGTGCGGTGGGCGCCGACCCGCTAATGGGCGACGGCGCCGGCATCCTGGTTCAGACCCCGCACGCCTTCTTCGCCAAGGCGCTGCCCTTCGAGCTTCCGCCCCGGCATCATTATGCCGTCGCCATGCTCTTCTACCCCAATGTGCAAGCCCTGCGCGACCGCTGTGCCGACTTGGTCCAGCGCTGCCTTGCCGATGAGGGCCTGACGCTGCTGGGCACCCGCATCGTTCCCACCGACAATAGCCGGCTCAGCCCCGGCGTCATCGAAACCCAGCCGCTCATCGAGCAGATGGTCATCGCCCGCCCCGCCGACCTCACCCTCGACGAGTTCGAGCGCAAGCTGCTCATCGCCCGCAAGGTCATTTCCAACAGCGTCTATGAGGACATCCCCGAAAGCGACAGCGATAACGGTTTCTATGTCGTCTCCATGTCGGCCCGCACCCTGGTCTATAAGGGCATGTTCCTGGCCGACCAATTGGGCGCCTTCTATCCCGACCTCTCCGACCCCGCTTTCGAAAGCGCCATCGCCCTGGTGCACCAGCGCTTTTCGACCAATACCTTCCCCTCCTGGAAGCTGGCCCATCCCTATCGCATGACCACCCATAATGGTGAGATCAACACCATTCGCGGCAACGTCAACTGGATGGCCGCCCGCCAGGCCTCGGTGCATTCGCGCTATTTCGGCGACGATATCGGCAAGCTCTGGCCGATTTCCTACGAAGGCCAGTCCGACACCGCCTGTTTCGACAATGCGCTCGAATTCCTGGTGCGCGGTGGCTATCCGCTGCCCCATGCGGCGATGATGCTGGTGCCCGAAGCCTGGGCCGGCAATCCGCTGATGGATGAAAAGCGCCGCGCCTTCTATCAATATCACGCCGCCCTGATGGAGCCCTGGGACGGTCCCGCCGCCATGTCCATTTCCGATGGCCGCTACGTCTTGGCCATGCTGGACCGCAACGGGCTGCGCCCCGCGCGCTACCTCGTCACCCGGGAAGGCCATGTGGTGCTCGCCTCCGAATCCGGCGTGCTCGACATTGCCGACGAGGACGTGATCGAGCGGTGGCGCCTGCAACCGGGCAAGATGCTGCTGATCGACCTCGAACAGGGCCGCATCATTTCCGATGACGAGATCAAGGCGGGCCTGGCCACCGCCAATCCCTATGGCGACTGGCTGGCCCGCACCCAGATCGTGCTGGAGGACCTGCCCCCGGTCGCCCCCAAAGCGCCCGAGGCCACCGCAGCCCTGCTCGACCGGCTCCAGGCCTTTGCCTATACGGAGGAAGATTTCAAGCTGCTGATGGCGCCCATGGCCGTTACCGGCCAGGAAGCCGTGGGCTCGATGGGCACCGATACGCCCATTTCGGCGCTCTCCAACAAGCCCAAGCTGCTCTATACCTATTTCAAGCAGAACTTCGCCCAGGTCACCAATCCGCCCATCGACCCGATCCGCGAGGAATCGGTGATGAGCCTGGTGTCCTTCATCGGGCCGCGCCCCAACCTGTTCGATCTTGAGGGTCTGTCCACGCTCAAGCGCCTCGAAGTGCGCCAGCCCATCCTCACCAATGAGGATCTGGAAAAGATTCGCGGCATCGGCGATATCGCGAGCAACCAGTTCAAGACCCGAACGCTCGACATCACCTATCCGCGCGAAAACGGCGCGGCGGGCATGGAAGCGGCCATCGAGGCGCTCTGCCGGGAAGCCGAGCAGGCGGTGCGGGGTGAATATAACATCATCATCCTCTCCGACCGGCTGGTTTCGGCCGATCGGCTCGACATCCCGACCCTATTGGCGCTGGCCGCCGTGCATCACCACCTGATCCGCAAGGGCCTGCGCACCTCGACGGGCCTGGTGGTCGAAACCGGCGAAGCTCGCGAAATCCACCACTTCGCCATGCTGGCCGGCTATGGCGCCGAGGCCATCAACCCCTATCTCGCCTTCGAGGCATTGCAGGCCCTGCATGCCGAGGGCAATTATCCCGAGGAAGTCTCGGCCGACGAAGTGGTCTATCGCTACATCAAGAGCGTCGGCAAGGGACTGCTCAAGGTCATGTCCAAAATGGGCATTTCCACCTATCAATCCTATTGCGGCGCCCAGATTTTCGACGCCGTCGGGCTCAATTCCGCTTTCGTCGCCAAATATTTCTTCGGCACCGCCACCGCCATCGAGGGCGTCGGTCTCAAGGAAGTCGCCGAGGAAACCGTCCGCCGCCACAGCCTCGCCTTCGGCGACGACGCCGTCCTGCGCAAGCAGCTCGATGTCGGCGGCGAATATGCCTATCGCATAAGAGGCGAGAAGCATGCCTGGTCGCCTGACGTGGTCGCCGACCTGCAACATGCCGTGCGCATGCAGGGGGAAAGCCCCGAAAATGCCCAGGACCGCTATAACAGCTTCGCCGCCCGGGTGAACGCGGCGGAAAACGGCTATCTGGCCATCCGCCACCTGTTCGACATCCGCCCGCTGGGCGAGGCGCTGGCGCTCGACGAGGTCGAGCCGGCCGCCGAGATTGTCAGGCGCTTCGTCACCGGCGCCATGAGCTTCGGCTCGATCAGCCGCGAGGCCCACACCACCCTCGCCATCGCCATGAACCGCATCGGCGGCAAATCCAATACCGGCGAGGGCGGCGAGGAGCCCGACCGCTACAAGCCCCTGCCCGACGGGTCGCGGAACCCGCTGCGCAGCGCCATCAAGCAGGTTGCCTCCGGTCGCTTCGGCGTCACCACCGAATATCTGGTCAATGCCGACCAGATCCAGATCAAGGTGGCCCAGGGCGCCAAGCCCGGCGAAGGCGGTCAATTGCCCGGCCACAAGGTCGATTGGGTCGTCGCCAAGACACGCCATTCCACCCCCGGCGTCGGCCTCATCAGCCCGCCGCCGCACCACGACATCTATTCCATCGAAGACCTGGCCCAGCTCATCTACGATCTCAAGAACGTCAATGAGCAGGCCGATATCTCGGTCAAGCTGGTGTCGGAAATGGGCGTCGGCACCGTCGCCGCCGGCGTCGCCAAGGCGCGCGCCGATCACATCACCATTTCCGGCTATGACGGCGGCACCGGCGCCTCGCCGCTGACCTCGCTCAAGCATGCCGGCGGCCCTTGGGAAATCGGCTTGGCCGAAACCCACCAGACGCTGGTGCTCAACCGCCTGCGCTCCCGCGTCCGCCTTCAGGTCGATGGTGGCCTCAAGACCGGTCGCGACGTGCTGATCGGCGCCCTGCTCGGCGCCGATGAATTCGCCTTCTCCACCGCCCCGCTGATCGCGGCGGGCTGCATCATGATGCGCAAATGCCATCTCAATACCTGCCCGGTTGGCGTCGCCACCCAGGACCCGGTGCTGCGCAAGCGCTTCAAGGGCACGCCCGAGCATGTCATCAACTACTTCTTCTTCGTCGCCGAGGAACTGCGCGGTCTGATGGCCGGGCTCGGCGCCCGCACGCTTGACCACTTGATCGGCCGTTCCGACCTGCTCGACCAGCGCCGCGCCGACACCCATTGGAAAAGCTTCGGGCTCGACCTCGCCAAAATCTTCTACAAGCCCGAACCGCTCGGCGGCGACAGCCTGCACCATTCCGAGCGCCAGGATCACCATCTCGACACGGTGCTCGACCGCCAATTGCTCGAATTGGCCGCCCCGGCGCTGGACAGCGCCAATCCGGTGCAGATCGACCTGCCGATCCGCAGCCGCGACCGCTCCACCGGCGCCATGCTTTCGGGCGCGCTGGCCCGGAAATACGGCCATGAGGGCCTGCCCGAGGACAGCATCGCCATCAAGTTCACCGGCACGGCCGGCCAGGCTTTCGGCGCTTTCCTCGCCAAGGGCATTGCCATCGACCTGGTGGGCGATGCCAATGATTATGTCGGCAAGGGCCTGTCCGGCGGCCGCATCGTCGTGCGCCCTTCCGACCGGGCGGGCTTCGATCCGGACAAGGCGATCATCGTGGGCAATACCGTGCTTTATGGCGCCATTGCCGGTGAATGCTATTTCCGCGGCGTGGCCGGCGAACGCTTCGCCGTGCGCAATTCCGGGGCCATCGCCGTGGTCGAAGGCACCGGCGATCATGGCTGCGAATATATGACCGGCGGCCTCGTCGTCGTCATTGGCCCCACCGGTCGCAATTTCGCCGCCGGCATGTCGGGCGGCGTCGCCTATGTGCTCGACGAGGATGCCAGCTTCCGCTCCCGCTGCAACCTCGCCATGGTCGATCTCGAGCCGGTGCAGGAGGAGGAAGACCTCATGCAGAAGCTCCACCATCATGGCGGCGACCTCGAATGGCATGGCCGCGTCGATATTTCCGGCGATATGACCCGACACGACGACGAGCGCCTGCATCAGCTCATCTCCAACCATCTGCACTATACCGGCTCCACCAAGGCCCGGCAGATTCTGGAGAACTGGGTCGAGATGCGGCCGAAATTCGTCAAGGTCATGCCGGTCGAATATCGCCGCGCCATCCTCGAAATGGAACGGAAGCGCGCCAGCGGCGCCCATGTGGCGGCCGAATAAGCCGCCGGCGTTAGACGACTAAGTCCACCGGGTCATTTCCGCGAGAGCGGGAACCTCAATTGCCAAGCCAACGGCGAAAACAGAGATCCCCGCTGTCGCGGGGATGACCCCGAAAATGTCGAAAGCGCCCCGGCGCTCAATACAGATAGGGAAACAGCCATGGGTAAAGTCACCGGCTTTCTCGAAATCGAACGCGAAGAGCCCCGCTATGAGCCGGCCTCCGACCGCATCCGCCATTTTGGCGAATTCACCATTCCGCTCACCGAGAGCCGGGTGGTGGATCAGGCCGCCCGCTGCATGGATTGCGGCATCCCCTTCTGCCATGGCGACAATGGCTGTCCGGTCAACAATCAAATCCCCGACTGGAACGACCTCGTCTATCATGGCGATTGGCAGCAGGCGGCGCGCAATCTCCACTCGACCAACAACTTCCCCGAATTCACCGGCCGCATCTGCCCCGCCCCCTGCGAGGAAGCCTGCACGCTGAACCTCGAGGACGTTCCGGTCGCCATCAAGACGGTGGAACAGGCCATTGCCGACCGGGCCATCCGCTCCGGCTGGGTCACGCCGCAGCGGCCTACTCAGCGGACCGGCAAGACAATCGCCATTGTCGGCTCCGGCCCCGCCGGTCTCGCCGCCGCCCAGCAATTGGCCCGGGCCGGCCACGCGGTGCAGGTCTATGAACGCGAGCCCAAGGCCGGCGGCCTGCTGCGCTACGGCATTCCCGATTTCAAGCTAGACAAGCACCATATCGATTTCCGCGTTTCGCAGATGGAAGCCGAAGGGGTGGTTTTTCACTATGGCGTCAATGTCGGCGTTAACACTCCGCTAACCGATCTGGCCGGACGTCACGACGCCGTGCTGCTCTGCGGCGGCGCCGAAAAGCCCCGCCCCGTCGATGTCGAAGGCAGCGCCCTGGCCGGCGTCCACTTCGCCATGCCCTTCCTGGTCCAGCAGAATCGCCGCACCGGCGGCGAGGATGTCTCGGGCGAATTCCCGCTCAGCGCCGCCGGCAGACATGTCGTGGTCGTGGGCGGCGGCGATACCGCAAGTGATTGTATTGGCGTCTCTTTCCGCCAGGGCGCCCTGGCGGTGACGCAGCTCGACGTGCGCCCCATGCCGCCGGAAATGGAAAACAAGCTGACCAATTGGCCCAATTGGGCGGTCAAGATGCGCACCTCTTCCTCCCAGGCCGAAGGCGCCATGCGCGAATTCGCCGCCGGCACCATGAAAATCCTCGGCAATGCCAAGGGCCAGGTCACCGGCGTCGAATGCGCCCGCGTCGACCGCCAGCGCCAACCCATTGACGGAACACAGTTTATTATCAAGGCGGACCTGGTGCTCTTCGCCATCGGCTTTGCCGGCCCGATCCAGGAAGGCTTGCTCGGCGAACTGGGCGCCGACCTCGACGAGCGCGGCAATCTCTTCGCCGACACCTTCGGCTACCAGACCTCCATTCCCGGAATCTATGCCGCCGGCGACATGCGCCGTGGCCAATCCCTGGTCGTCTGGGCCATCCGCGAAGGCCGCCAGGCCGCCCGCGCCATCGACAAGGACCTGATGGGCCGAACGGATTTGCCGCGCTGATACCGGCCTTTTCTCAGGCATCCAGCTGCCCCCGGGCTTGACCCGGGGGCCAGTTTCCGCCAGCACTTCGGCTCGAAGACCTCATGGTGAGCCTGTCGAACCACGAGGTCGGGCCCGCGGAATATCCAGCATCCGCGAACCCATGCTCCGACAGGCTCAGGATGAGGTTCAAGAGGCCGATGCCCCCAGCCCCCTATGTCGTCGACCAGCTGATTTCCGCCAAGGCCATCGCCGCCCGCGTCGAAGCGCTGGCCCGCGAGATCACCGAGACCTTCAAGGAGACCGACAAGCTCGTCGTTATCGGCCTGCTGCGCGGCTCCTTCATCTTCATCGCCGATCTGGTGCGCGAGATCGACCTGCCGGTCGAGGTCGATTTCATCGAGGCCTCCTCCTATGGCAGTGCCATGGAATCGAGCCGGGAAGTCCGCATTCTCAAGGATTTGCGGGGCGAGATCGCCGGGCGCGACGTGCTGGTGGTGGAAGACATCATCGATACCGGCCACACGCTCAAGCACGTGCTGCAGATTCTCGAAACCCGCCATCCCCGCCGCATGGAAGTCTGTGCCCTGCTCAACAAGCCCAGCCGCCGCGAGACCGAGGTTCCCGCCCGCTGGATCGGCTTCGACATTCCCGACGAATTCGTCGTCGGCTACGGCATCGACTATGCCCAGCGCAACCGCAACCTGCCCCATATCGGCAAGGTGAGGTTCGTCGAATAATCTCCGTTCTCCCTTCTCCCACAAGGGGAGAAGAAAACCCCTACATCACCGCCCCGACCTGCCAGGGCACGAATTCATTGTCGCCATAGCCCAGCGCCTCGGACTTGGTCTTCTCGCCCGAAGCCACGCGCAGCAGGCACTCGAAAATCTCCTGCCCCTTGTCCTCGATGGACACGCCTTCGACGATATCGCCGCAATTGATGTCCATGTCGTCCATCATGCGCGCATACATGTCCGAATTGGTCGCCAGCTTGATCGATGGCACCGGCTTGCAGCCATAGGCCGAGCCGCGTCCGGTGGTGAAGGCCAGGATATTGGCGCCGCCCGCCACCTGCCCGGTCGCCGAGACCGGATCGAAGCCCGGCGTGTCCATGAACACGAAGCCCTTTTCGGTCACCTTCTCGGCATATTCATAGACCGCCGTAAGCGGCGTGGTGCCGCCCTTGGCCGCCGCGCCCAGCGATTTTTCCAGAATGGTGGTCAGCCCGCCCAGCTTGTTGCCGGGCGAGGGATTATTGTTCATCTCCCCGCCATTGCGGCCGGTATAATCTTCCCACCAATGGATGCGCTGGATCAGCTTTTCGCCCACTTCCTTAGAGACGGCGCGGCGCGTCAGCAGATGCTCGGCGCCATAGATTTCCGGCGTTTCCGAGAGGATGGCCGTGCCGCCATTGCGCACCAGGATGTCGGCGGCGACGCCCAAGGCCGGATTGGCGGTGATCCCTGAATAGCCGTCCGAGCCGCCGCATTGCAGCGCCAGGGTCAGATGGCTGGCATCCACGGTTTCGCGCCGCGCCCTGGCGGCGATGGGCAGCATTTCCTTGATCCGCTCCACGCCCCAGTCGATCATCTTCTGCGTCCCGCCGATCTCCTGGATCGTCATGGTCTGGAAGGTGTCGGTTTCCTTGAGGTTATAGGCTTCCTTCATCTTGTCGATCTGGAACGCCTCGCAGCCCAAACCCACCAGCAAGGCGGCGCCGAGATTGGGATTGGACGTATAGCCCCATTGGGTGCGGCGGAAGATCTGGTAGCCTTCTCCGCTCAAATCCATGGCGCAGCCGGTGCCATGCACGAAGGGGATCACCCCGTCGATCTCGGGATAGTCGTCCAGCGCGCCGGAACGATTGATCGCCTCCGCCATGAACTTGGCCACCGTCGCCGAGCAGTTCACCGAGGTCAGGATGCCGATATAATTGCGCGTGCCCACCGAGCCATTGGCGCGCCTGAAGCCCTCGAAGGTCGGGCGCTGCGCTTCCGGCACGAAATCCACCGGCATCACGCCTTCGGCAAAGGCATAATCATGGGTCAGCGTGCCGTCGGCGCCGCCCATGCCGCAATTGTGCTCATGCACCCAGTCGCCCGGGGCGATGCCGTCCTTGGCAAAGCCGATGATCTGGCCGAATTTCATCACCGCCTCGCCGGCGGCGATCGGGCGGGTCGCGAATTTATGCCCGCGTGGCACCCGGCGGATAATGGCGACGCCCTGCGCCGTTTGTGCGCCCACCTCTAGATTGGCCAGGGCCACGCCGATATTGTCGGCGACATTGAGCACAAGGGTCTTGCCCTCTGGCGGGCGGGTCATGGTCATGGTCTCGGTCATGGCAATCAAGGTTCCGGGGGCTTGAAAACATCGCAAGGTGCTTCGTCCTGCCTTGGCTTACCCCCTCGCCGTGTGCCAAGGGAGAAACCGGCATTGTCATTCACCAGCGCTCTAGCTAACATGTTAGCATGAAAACGGAAGCCGGTCCTTACGATTTTCTCCCGGTGGCGGGCACCTTTTCGCGCGGCACCGTCACGCTGGATGTCACCAATACCCTGCGGCAGGCCATCGTCACCCTGGCGCTGGCTCCCGGCGCCATGCTGGATAAGACCGCCATCTGCACCCAGCTCGGGGTCTCGCGCTTCCCGGTGAGCGAAGCGCTGGCGCGACTGGCCGATGAAGGCCTGGTCGACATCGCTCCACAGCGCGGCTCCACCGTGTCGCTGGTCAAAATCGCCGATGTCCGCGAATATATGCTGATCCGCAAAGGCCTCGAAAGCGAGGCCCTGCGCGTCCTGATCGGCAAGCATGATGCCGGAATCATCGCGGCGCTGCACGCCAATATGGCGGCCCAGCGCGACGCGGCCTCGCGCGACGACGCCGAAACCTTTCACCAGATCGACGTCGCCTTCCATGACACCATTTTCCGCACCATGCGGCTCAGCAAGGTCAAGGCCATCATCGACAAGGCCCGCGCCAATCTCGACCGCGCCCGCCGCCTGATCATCACCCCGCGCCGACTGGCTTTGACCATTGCCGAGCATCAGGCCATTTTCGACGGCATTCTCGCCGCCGACGCCCCCCGGGCCATCGCCGCCATCCGCGCCCATATCGACGCCGTCATGGTCGAGCTCTTCGCCTTTGCCGGCGAACATCCCGAACTTTTTGCCGACGGTGCCGAATTCACTCCCGACAAAGACGATTTTCCTTTCGGCTGAACCCACGGAACCGCCATGCTCAAACATATCCCGCCGCTTCTCGGCCCCGAGCTTCTCGCCACCCTGCGCGCCATGGGCCATGGCGACGAGATCGTCATCGCCGACGCCAATTTTCCGGCCAGTTTCCTCGGCCCGGAAGTGCATCGCGCCGACGGCATCGCCGCCACCGACATGCTCGATGCGGTGCTGACGCTGCTGCCGCTCGACGATTTCGTCGACCAGGCCGCCATCGGCATGGCGGTAGTGGGCGATCCCGAGGCGCGCCCGCCCATCTTTGCCGAGTTCGCGGCGATCATTGCCCGCCACGAGCCCAAGGCCGGTTTTTCCACTATTGAGCGCTACGCCTTTTACGACCGCGCCAGACAGGCCGCCGCCGTGATCCAGACCGGCGAAACCCGGCTCTATGGCAATGTCATCCTCAAGAAGGGCGTCATTCGCGCCGCCGCCTGACAAGACGGATTGGACCAAAGCCGCCCTCGACAGCCTAACATGTGAGCCCTATGAGGGGCCACGACACTAGGAGACCCTGCCATGAAATTGCTTCGCGTCGGCGCCAAGGGCGCCGAAAAGCCCGCTATCCTTGCCCAGGACGGTTCCATCCGTGACCTGTCGGGCGTCGTCGCCGATATTGGCGGCGAGGCGCTGACGCCTGCCGGCCTCGCCAGGATCGCCGCCGCCGACATCGCCAATTTGCCTCAATTGGACGCCGCCGAGCGCATCGGGCCCTGCGTGGCCAATGTCGGCAAGTTCATCTGTATCGGCCTCAATTATGCCGACCATGCCGCCGAGACCGGCTCCCCGATCCCGGACGAGCCGATCATCTTCATGAAGGCCACCAGCGCCATTATCGGCCCCAATGACGACGTCATCATCCCCAAAAACGCCATCAAGCCGGATTGGGAAGTCGAACTCGGCATCGTCATCGGCAAGGAAGCCCGCTATGTCGACGAGGCCGACGCCTTCGACCACGTCGCCGGCTATTGCCTCGTCAACGACGTCTCCGAGCGCCATTTCCAGACCGAGCGCGGCGGCACCTGGGATAAGGGCAAGGGCAGCGACACTTTCGGCCCCATCGGCCCCTGGCTCGTCACCCGCGACGAGGTTCCCGATCCGCAGAACCTCAATATGTGGCTCGAAGTCGACGGCAAGCGCTACCAGGACGGCTCGACCAAGACCATGATCTTCGGCGTCGCCAATGTGGTTTCCTATGTCAGCCAGTTCATGAGCCTGCAGCCGGGCGACATCATCTCCACCGGCACCCCGCCCGGCGTCGGCATGGGCATCAAGCCCGATCCGGTCTGGCTCAAGCCCGGCAATGTCATGCGCCTGGGCATTGACGGCCTCGGCGAGCAGACCCAGAACGTCAAGGCCTATAGCGCCTGACCGCACGCTTCCGCGCCCTCCCCCTCCCCCTCCCCCTCAAGGGGGAAGGCGCTCATTGCCCCAGCACGATATCCACTTCCGCCCGCGTCGGCGGATTGCAGCCCTTGCGCCCGCAATTGATCCCCGCCACCACCGCACCGAAACGCAGCATGGCGTGAAGCTGTTCGCTGCCCAGCTCACCGAGCTCGGCGGGCCGGAGCGCGTCATGCTCGGCCAGCCAGGTGAGGATTCCCGCCATCAGGCTGTCGCCCGCGCCCACCGTGTCGCCGAAAACGGGCGGCGCATAGATCGGCGCCTGCCCCTTGGCGCGGCGTGAGAACGCCAGGCTGCCCGCTTCCCCCAGCGTCACCACCACCAATCGGCAATGGCGGCGCCGCAGCAAATCGGCGGCATGGTCCTCGATGCTGCGTCCCGGCTCCAGCCAGGCATGGTCCTCCTCGGACAGCTTGATGATATGGGCGCTGTCGAGGAAACCGGAGAGCCGCGAGCGATAGCCCTTCTCGTCCTCGATCAGCTTCTCGCGCACATTGATGTCGATCGAGATGACGGCGCCGCGCCCCGCCGCCGCCGCCACCACATCGGTCCAGATCGCCGCATCCTCGGCCAGGATCGGACAGAAGCCGCCGATCTGATAGAGCTGCACCGCCTCGGGCAGGGCCGCCAGCAGGCCCTCACGGCTAAAGGCCCGGTCGGCGCCGCGCTCGAATATATAAGAGGCCTGCATCTTCTCGTTGAAGGTGACGATGGCCCGGGTCGTCGGCGCCGCCACCCGTTCGCCGAGCAATATGCTGACGCCGGCTTCGGCCAATGGCGCCAGCAATAGCTCGCCATGCGCATCCTGGCTGATGGGGCAGAGAAAGCCGGCATCATTGCCCAGCTTGGCCAGCGCGATGGCGCAATTGAACGGCGATCCGCCCGCCAGCGCCACCCGCTCCGCATCCGCTCCGGCCGCGACCGGCACCAGATCGATAAGGCTCTCGCCGCCGACGACAAACATGCCCTGCATTCCCCTCGCCAATCTTCGCAGCGTGCCAATAACACTTTCTGCCACCCTGTCACCAGCGTCTCGGCGAACGGCCGGTGCGGGGCCATGACTTGGCCGTAATAAACGCTTATAAAACAAAGGTATTGCGGCCGCCCGCGGACTAGCCGATGATCTTCGGCCATAGCTGGGCCCCTCACGCTTTTTCAGGATGCCATGAACGTCTATCTCGTGCTCATCAACATTGCCGGTGCGGTCACGCTGCTCTTATGGGCGACCCGCATGGTCCGCACCGGCATGGAGCGGTCGCAAAAGGCCGTTTTGCACCGGTTGCTGAGCCAGGGAAAGCGTGGCCATATCAAATCCGCGGCCCTGGGCGGCTTCGTCGCCATCCTGCTGCAAAGCTCCACTGCCGTGGCGCTGATCGCCGCCGGCTTCGCCGCCAGCGGCAAGCTGACGCTTTCGGCGGGCCTGGCCACCATGCTGGGCGCCGATCTGGGCTCCGCCGTGGTCGTGCAATTGCTCAGCGTCAATCCCGCCTGGCTCATGCCCCTGCTGATGATTGCCGGCGGCCTGATGTTCTTTCGCAGCCAGAACCGCGACATCCGCCAGGCCGGGCGCATCGTCATCGGCATTGCCCTGATCCTGATGTCCCTGCGGCTGATCGGCGAAGCCACCGCGCCCCTGCGCGAGGCCCCGCTTCTGCCCGATGTGGTGGCCTATCTCGCCGGCGACCCCTTCACCGCTTTCCTGCTCGCCGCCATCTTCACCTGGATCATTCATTCCAGCGTCGCCTTCGTCCTGCTCGTCGCCACCTTCGCCATGCAGGGCCTGGTGCCGTTCGAGCTGGGCGCCGCCCTGGTGCTGGGCGCCAATATGGGCTCCTCCATCATCGCCTTCATGCTGACCCGCGCTGGCACCGCCGCCGCGCGGCGCATCACCCTGGGCAATTTCATCTTCCGGGCGAGCCTGGCCGTGGTCGGGCTCGGCCTGCTCTGGCTCAGCCATCTCCCCGGCACCTGGCTCGGCCCCGACGCCGCCCGGCAGATCATCAATTTCCACCTGCTGTTCAACGTCGTCCTGCTGCTGATCGCCCTGCCGCTCACGACGCCCATGGCCCGGCTCACCCTGCGCCTGGTGCGCGCCGGGCCGGAGCGGGAGCAACTCCTGGTCCCGCCCAGCCGGCTCGACGACAGGCTGATCGAGCAACCGGCCCTGGCCCTGGCCAGCGCCAAGCGCGAATTGCTGCGCATGGCCGAGATCGTCGAGCGCATGCTGCAGCCAGTCATGGAGCTTTATGAAAGCGCCGATCCCGAAAAGATTCGCGAGATCAAGCAGCTCGAACACGCGGTCAATGCCGCCCAGTCCGATATCAAGCTCTATCTCTCCCGCATCCGCTATGCCCATCCCAACGGCCCGGAAGCCCTGCGCGGCCAGGAATTGGCGCAATTGGCGATCAATCTGGAATATGTCGGGGATGCGGTGGTCAAAACCCTGGTCAAGCTCGCCGAAACCCGCGCCGAGCAGAAGGTGAAATTCTCCCCCGCCGGCTGGCGCGAGCTCAACGACCTGCATTACCGCGTGGTCGAGAACCTGCATCTGGCGCTCAATGTGCTGATGTCGGATGACCGCGCCTCGGCCGAATTGCTGCTCGAGCAGAAAGCCTCGCTCGGCCATGCCGGCCGCGCCAGCGCCACCGAGCATCTGGTGCGCCTGCGCGAGGGCGCCCAACGGTCCATCGCCACCAGCGATCTGCATCTGGAAACCGTCCGGGCGCTGAAGAATATCAACTCCCTGCTGGCCAGCGTCGCCTATCCGGTACTCCAGCGCACCGAAGACCCGCAGCCGCAATAGGCCGACGGCCCCCTTCTCGTCACCCGCGCGCTATCGGCGCGTTGCGCGGCGGAAGGTCGTTGGAATAGATATTGTGCAGCCCGACATTGAGAATGTCGCGCTCTCCGCACAGCGCCATGGTGGTGTCGAGTTCCCTGCGCATGATCTCGAGCACCCGCGTCACGCCCGCTTCGCCTCCCGCACCCAATCCATAGAGCATAGGCCGGCCGATAAAGGTCGACTTGGCGCCATAGGCCAGCGCCTTGATCACGTCCTGGCCCGAGCGGATGCCGCTATCGAGATAGATTTCGGTCTTGTGCCCGACGCGGTCGACGATTTCCGGCAAGACCCGGATCGTCGATGGCGCGCCGTCCAATTGCCGCCCGCCATGATTGGAGACCACGATGGCATCGGCGCCATTGTCGATAGCCGCCTGTGCGTCGTCGGCGTCGAGCACGCCCTTGACGATGACCGGGCCGCCGAACCGCTCCTTGATCCAGCGCACATCGCTCCAATTGAGCGTCGGATCGAACTGGCTGGCGGTCCAGGCCGACAGCGAGGCCAGGTCGTGGTCGCCGCTCACATGGCCGACAATATTGCGGAAGGTACGCCGCTTCGTCCCCAGCATGCGCAGGCACCAGAGCGGATGCTGCATCATCTGCCAGATCGAATGCGGGGTGAATTTGGGCGGGGTGGAGAGCCCGTTGCGGATATCCTTGTGCCGCTGGCCCAGGATCTGCAAATCCATGGTCAGGATCAGCGCCGAGCATTTCGCCGCCTTGGCGCGGTCGATCAGCCGATGGATGAAATCGCGGTCGCGCATCACATAGAGCTGAAACCAGAACGGGGCGCCGGTATTTTCGGCGATGTCCTCGATCGAGCAGACGCTCATGGTGGAAAGCGAAAAGGGAATGCCGAATTTCTCGGCTGCCTTGGCCGCCTTGATCTCGCCATCCGCCACCTGCATGCCGCCGGTCGCCGCCGGGGCGATGGCCACCGGCATGGTGATGTCCCGGCCCAGCATCTTCACCTTGAGATTGCGCCCCTCCAGGTTCACCGCCACCTTCTGGTTAAGCAGGATCTTGGCAAAGTCGCTCTCATTATCGCGATAGGTGCTCTCGGTATAGGAGCCGCTATCGGCATAGTCGAAGAACATCTTCGGCACCCGCCGATGCGCCAGTCGCTTCATTTCGTCGACGGTCAGAACCTTGTCGATAGCGGTCATTCACGGGCACTCCGGCTGTTTCGCCTGCCCTAGCAACTAACATGTTAGCAGTCAACTTCATGCCGGCCCTGCGGGTAAAATCGCTCCGGTGGAGCGATTTTAGGCATGAAGGCCATGAGACTTCCAAGCGTGTCCGAAGGACAAGCAGCGCCGGTGGCGCTGCGCCAGCGCGGAAGGCCATGAGAGCTATGCTCGAATGGCAGCCCGCAGCCGGTCCTCCCCGGCTCGTCACCCCCGCGCTCGACGCGAGGGCTCTTGCGACACGCCCCGAAAACACAAAACCCTCGCGTCGAGCGCGAGGGTGACGAGTGACGAGTGACGACTGACGGCTGATAATTTCCCACACCCTAGTGAACCGGCGCACTCATCCGCTTGTTCACCGTCATCGTCGCGAAAATCACCACGAAGGCGAACACCACCATGCCCAGCGCCAGGATATGGGCCTTGTCCCATTCCAGCCGCTCGACAAAATCATAGATGGCGATCGAGATCACCTTGGTCCGGCCCGGAATATTGCCGCCGATCATCAGCACCACGCCGAATTCGCCCACACTATGGGCGAAGGCCATGATGCCGCCCACCAGATAGCCGGGCCGCGCCAGGGGCAGCACCACCCGCCAGTAAAGCTGCCAGCGCCTGGCGCCCAGCGTATCGGCCGCCTCCAGCACCTCTTTTTCGATGGCGGCAAAGGCATTGCGCAGCGGCTGCACCATGAAAGGCAGGGAGGCGATGACCGAGCCGATCACCAATCCGCCAAAGGAAAAGGCCAGCGTCCGCGCCCCCCATAGGCCGGCCAGCGCCCCGCCCGGCCCGTTCGGCCCCAGCGCCAGCAGCAGATAGAAACCCAGCACCGTGGGCGGCAGCACCAGGGGCAGCGTCACCAAGGCCCCCACCGCCTCTTTCCCCGCCCAGCGCCCATGCGCCAGCCACCAGGCAAGGGGCGTGCCGGCGACCAACAGGATGCCTGTGACGCAAAACGCCAGCATCAATGTGAGGCCGATCGGAGCAATGAGCGGAGCGAGGTCCATGATGATTTCCAAAAATTCGCGGTTTTAGCCCATTACGATGGGACATTCGGCTACCTCAAGAAAAGCGACCCCATCGCCCCCTCCCCCTTGAGGGGAGGGCCGGGGTGGGGGTGCTGCGGTTCCCGCAAAATCAGCAGTCTTGCCCGCGCTCCGCCACCCCCACCCCAGCTGCGCTATGGCCCTTCAGGCCAGCTACGCTACCCTCCCCTCAAGGGGGAGGGCGCAGGAACCGCGACCTTGGCGCCTAACCGCGACTCCCTGAAAGAACCGCCGACCATGCCACCCCTCACGGCACCGAATACCCCGCCGCCTCGATCACCGCCAAAGCCGTTTCCGAGCGCAGAAAATCCACCAAGGCCAAGGCCGCCGGATTGTTCTCGCCTTCCTTGAGCAGCACCGCGCCCTGGGCGATCGGCTCGTGCAATTCGGCCGGCACGATCCATTGATCGGTCTTGCCCAGCACCTGGCTGGCGGCCACGAAACCCAGTTCCGCATTGCCGCTTTCGATGAATTGCAGCGTTTGCGAAATATTCTCGCCCCAGACGATCCTGGGCTCCAGCGCATCGTAAAGTCCCAGCGCCGTCATGGTCTCCACCGCCGCGGCGCCATAGGGCGCGGCCTGCGGATCGGCGACCGCCAGATTGCCGAATTCAGCGCCCAGCGCCGCCCGCCCATCGCTGAGATCGCGGCCCGGCCCGTATAGCGCCAGCCGCCCCTCGGCATAGACGAAGAACGTGCCCTCGACGCCGAAGCCCTCGTCAATGGCCCTTTGCGGACGGTCGATATCGGCGGCCAGGAACACGCCAAAGGGCGCCGCCTGGGTGATCTGGGTATAGAGCTGCCCGGTGGCGCCGAAGCTCAGCACCACCTCATGACCGGTCTCGGCTTCGAACAGGGCCGCCAGTTCTTCGGAAACGGCGGTGAAATTGGCGGCAACGGCCACATTGACGCTCTCGGCAAAAGCCGGAAGCGCGGTCGTTGCCAGCAGGGCGGCGGAAAGCAGAATACGGGTCACGGCAATCATCCGATATGTTTGACTGTACATATCGATGGCCAAAATCCCGCGCCGGCGCAAGCGATATGTTTAGCCAGACCTATCGGTGATCAGCGACCGCAGCGCCGCGACATCCTCCCCGATCGCCGCCTGCGCCTTGTCCTGCATGGCCCGGTATTTCTCCAATACCTCATGCCCCAGCGGCGTCAGGCTGGCCCCGCCCTGCGCCGCGCCGCCGCGGCTCGACACCACCAGCGCCCGCCCGAATCCCTCATTGAGCGCCTGCACCAGGCTCCAGGCCCTTTTATAGCTCATCCCCATCGCCTTGCCGGCGGCGCTGATCGAGCCGGTGCGCACGATCCCCTCCAGCAGATCCGCCCGGCCCGGCCCGATATAGGCCGTGTCGGTCAGCACGATACGCAGATGGCCGAGGCCGTGTTCGGGAACGGGTTTGCTCATGAGCGCCGCTCGCCTTCCCGCGCAAAATTATCCCCGCAATCCGCTCGCTTCCTGCGCCAACGCCTCGATCCGGGCGAAGTCGCCGCTCGCCATGGCATCGGCCGGCATGACCCAGGAGCCGCCCACGCAGATCACATTGGGCAGCGCCAGATAGGTCCTGGCCTTGGCCGCGTCGATGCCGCCAGTGGGGCAGAAGGTGATATCGGGCAAGGGCGAAGCGAAGGCCTTGAGCACCGGCGCACCGCCCAGCGCTTCGGCCGGGAAAAATTTCAGGAACGAATAGCCCCGCTCGGCCGCCGCCATCGCCTCGGTCGGCGTGCCGATTCCCGGCAGCAGCGGAATGGCCACGTCTTCGGCCGCATCGAGCAGGCGCGGCGAGGCGCCCGGCGACACCATGAAACGGCAGCCGGCATCGATCGACGATTGCATATGCGCCGCATTGCGCACCGTGCCCGAGCCGACAATGGCGCCGGTGACCTTGGCCATCTCTTCCATCACCTTGAGCGCATTGGGGGTGCGCAGCGTCACCTCCAGCACTGGCAGGCCCCCCGCCACCAGAGCCTCCGCCAAGGGTCTCGCCTGCGCTACATCGTCCAGAATGATGACCGGTACTACCGGGGCAAGCGACAGAATGGAGCGAATGGCATTGGCGTCCTGCGGCATGAAAACTACTCCTCGGCTGGAATTTGCCCCAGCGTTAGGCGCCCGGCCAATTTCCTGCAAGCTCCTTCATTGAATTGCCGGGAGAAAATACCGAACCGGCGTGAAGGAAGAAACCGTGCCGGCGATCACCCGTTAAGCGGCCGATCCGTTAGCCGATGGACCGATGTGCCGCGCTCGACGTTGACGATGTGTTACCCACTCGACCGACTTGCGACTGGGATGCGAAACGCCCACATTGTCCATTCGATGCTTGAAGGAAGCGATCATGACCGAAGGCGAATACAAGATCACCCGCGAGGAAGGCCCGACGCGCGGCCGCTATGTCATTCGCCTGGCTCCGGGCGCCGAGGCCGAGATGACCTATAGAAAAGCCGGCTCCGGCCCGATGATCATCGATCATACCGGCGTCCCCCCCGAGTTCGAGGGCCGGGGCATTGCCCTGCGATTGGTCAAGGCCGCCATTGCCGATGCCCGCCAGGAAAGCTTCAGGATTACGCCGGTCTGCTCCTATGTGGTCGCGCAATTCCGCCGTCATCCCGAATGGGCCGTACTTTTAAGCTAAGCCCTTAAAAACCATAGCGGATTTCCTCCGCTCCCGTGGCCAGATATGGCTCCAGATCGCTCCAGCGCACCCGCGCCTCCGGCGCGCCATAGGCATAGGCCGAGATTTCATAGGGCTGGAACTGGATGACCAGGGCGTAAGCATCGGAGAGGTTCCAGCGCGTCGGATCGACCACGGCTTCGCTCAGATAGCTGATATCGTCCAGCATCAGGTTGTCGCCATGTTCGAGCCTGGCCGCAGCCAGCGCCAATTCGATCAGGGCCTCCTGCCATCCCGCGCCGGCGAACAGGTCCTGCGCCTCGAGGAACCTCCCCTCCTTGATCAGGTAATGCCGATAGCTGATACCCCAATTGCCGTGGGCGGCGCCATGACCATACCAATATGTACTGGCCTTGAGACTGATCCGCCCCGTCCCCGCAACCTCTTGTATAATCAGCGAATTATTAGTGTCGATGCTGTTGTCGTCGTCGTTTTCACCCGAGCTTTCCCCCTCGACAATGACCGGCGCCATGCGCTCGCCCTCGGCCTGCACCGCCTCGTTGAAGCCGGCGGCGAAGTCCTCGCTGGAATCGAGTTGCACCATGGAAAATTCATGCCGGGCCACCGGCCACCAGGAATCCGGGTTCCCGGTCTCACGGGGATCGGGCAGCGCCGCATAGCGGGAGACGGGATAGAAACGCAGCCCCTCGATCATCCGGCTCTGCTCCAGAGCCTTGCTGCGATTGGTGAAAAGATCGACCAGACAGGCTATTCCGCGCTCGTCATAGGCCCCGGCCGCCAGCGGCGTGGCATCGCTGGTGCAGGCGCGCTGGGCATAGCTCAGCCATTCGCGCTGGCCGATACGCATCTCGCCCCGCGCCGATTCCGACAGCCCCCCGGTTGCCGTCTCATAGGTTGCCGCAAGCCGCTCATCGACAGCCGAAAGGTCGGGACTATTGCAAATGGCCTGTTCAAACGGCGTCGCGGCCTCGGCGCAGTCGAAGCTCGCTGCCGCCGTCACTCCCACGGAGCCGAAGAATCCAGCAAAAACCACGGCAAGACCGGAAAAGAAGCGGATCATCTTAAGCCTCCATTGTGCCGATATCGCCCCCACGATAGCGGCGAAGCGCCATTCCGTCACCTGCAGTCAGGCCCGCAATGGCCGGGTCTGCATTTGATGGTCGAACACGACCAGCCGGTCGCGCCCCTGCGACTTGGCCATGTAAAGCGCCGCATCGGCCATATCGGCGACGATTTCCAGCGCATCTCCCTTTTCGGCGAGGCAAGCGCCGATACTGACTGACATGGAAATCTCCCGGCCATCCGGCAATAGAACCGGCAATTGCCCCATTGCCGCCAACACCGATTCCGCCGCGTTCCGCACCATCTGCGGCGTGGCATCGGGCAGCAGGACGATGAATTCGTCCCCGCCCCACCGAGCGCAAGTGTGTCGATCCGCGATAGCGCCGGTAATGCGCCGGACCACCTCGATCACGACGATATCGCCAGCGGCATGGCCGTAATTGTCATTGACCAGCTTGAAGTGATCAATATCGACCAGCAGCAATCCATATTGGGTTGTCGAGGCGGTTTCCGCATGGACGGCGGCCAAGCCGCGTCGATTGAGAACGCCGGTCTGCCCGTCTTTGAACGCCAATTGCTGCAGTTCCCGGGTCCGATCGCTGACCCGGGCTTCGAGCAGTCGGGTATTGTCGTCCACCACCGCGGCCATTTCGGCAAAAGCCCGGCCAAGCCGGCCGATCTCATCCCGGGTGCCGCTGCCGAATCCCAGGGCCGGCTCGAAATTGCCGGCCCGCGCCGCATGCACCACCTGTTCGAGCCGGACCAGACGGTCGAGCACCGTCTGCTTGAAAACCATCATCAACATGAAGGCGACGAGCCCCATGACGCCAACCAGCAGCAATCCAATTGGCAGGAACAGGCGCCGGTCGATGATCGCGTCCACATCCATCAGGGTGATGTTGAACCAGCCAAGCCGGTCGAGATAGCCGATACCGGCCAGCGCCTGCTGGCCGCCAACGGTTACAAAGGTCGAACGGACCAAGCTGGTTCCGGATGCGACCTCCGCCATCAAGGCCCGCAGCCGCATCCGGTCATCATCGTTGTCCACCAGTGAGAAAATGCTGCGTTTGCCGGCCGTTTCCGCCGCCAGGCTCGCCAGATCGACCAGATTCTCGTCGCGATGGGCCTGCACCTGGCCGTGACGGTCCACGAACATGGAGGTCACGCCGATTTGAGGAATGTTGACCACTTCCTGAATGAAGGCGGAGAGATCGATGCCGGTGCCCAAGACGCCAAGCACCGTATCCCCGTCGCGAATGACGCAATTCATCCAGACTTTGGTTACATGCAGATTGGCGTCGTTATCGACATTGAGATGGCAGCCTTCTCCCAGCGCCTTGGTGGTGAAATACCAGGCGTCACGAGAATTTTTAGCGTCCACCGCATAGCGGAACTGGTCCCCGGCATAGGAATTGGCCGCATCGTTGAAATAGTAATTGCCGGACCGGTCGATGACGAAAAAATAGGAGCCGTCCGCGAAGCTCCGGCGATAATGCTCAAGCTCGGCAATACCGCGCCGCCTCAGGCTCGGATTGTTCTCGTCGCTGGCCCAGTCGCGCATGGCCTGGCTGCCGGCAAGCGCCTCGGCCAGCGCCACTTCCCGCGTCAACGCCCCCAGGCCGCGATGCCGGTCATAGAGAACCTGCTTTTCGGCAAATAGCGTACCGAGTTGGATAATGGTGGAATTGGCGATCCAGTTAAACGCGGCATAGGCGGGCATGGCCACCGCGGCAAAGCCGAGCAGGACGAAAACCAGGACCCTCAACGACAAGGTGCGGGCGATGTGCTGACCGATGGAGCGGATGGAACACCTCGTTCAAGGCGTCGATATTGGCTGGCAACGCCTCAAAAACCCGTTAAAGCCAATCCGCGCCGCGCTCACAAAAATTGCTGGACGGCCGCCAATTCCTCCTGGCGCAATTCATGCCCGCCCTCATGCCAGGTCAGGCTGACATTGGCGCCATTGGCCGTGAAATAATCTGCCAGCGCCTGGCTTGCGGCGGCCGGGGCGATCGGATCGTACCGGCCCGCCGTGATCAATACCTGTCGGTCGGAAAAATCAGCCTCGGCCGGCGTAAACGGAATGAGCGGATGCATAAGTACGGCGGCGTCGAACAGATCGGGCGCCGCGAACATCACCGAAGCTAGGATATTGGCGCCGTTGGAATAGCCCAGCCCCAGCACGCGAGACGGACGGCTATCCCCGATCTGCTCCGCAATGAAATCCGTCATCGCGGCTTTACGCTGCGCCAGGTCATCCATGTCATAGACGCCCTCCGCGGTGCGGCGGAAATAGCGGAGCGCCCCCTGCTCGCTGACGTCGCCGCGAGGCGCCACCCGCCGGGCTCCAGGCAGCAATTGTCCGGCAAGGTCGAAGAACTGGTCTTCATCGCCGCCCGTGCCATGAAACAGGAAAATGACGGGAGCTGCCTTATCGGCGCCCTCGGCGCTGCGGAAATGATATCGAGACATCTTCTTCTCCTGGCTGTCGGCCCCGATATTGGCGATCATCGGCGCCGACACAATATGCCGGCTACGCCACACTCCGTTGCATATTCAGAAACAATTGCGCCAGGCCAATGCCCGGACGTCAACGCGGTTGAGTGCTGACCAGCCCGGGCCGGTATCCGGCCAGGATTGCGGCGCGCAAGGCTTCGGCCGCGCTTTCCGCTGCCTGCTCTTCCACACCGCGCGCCGAGGCGAGATTGGTCGGGGACAATTTTCCGCCCTGATAGGCGCTATCGGCAAAGCGGGTAGCGGCGAACAGCGTTTCCCCATCCTGAACGATCGCGATCCGCGCTTCGACCCGGACATTGACCGGCCGCCCCACGGCAAAGGCATCCGACAGGGCGGAGGCGACCGATCTGCTGCTTGCCGAGACGCGCAGAACCGGGTCGTCCGGCCCCGCCTGGTTCGGAAACGCCACGCTCAATCGGTCAAGGATAATCCGTTCCAGACGATTGGCCGGCGGTGCGAAATTGAACCGCGCGTCGGCCAGACTCGCGCTCGATCGATCCCCATAGACCGGCGCAAAACTGGTACAGCCGCTTAAGAGGCCAGCCAGCAAGGCACCACCCAGCAAGCTCATGACATCGCGTCTTTTCATGGTGTTCCTCCGCTGAGCCAGGATTGCAGCGGCACGGCGCCCGAATAGCCCACATTGAAACCGGCCGGCGCCGACAGGCGGAATGTGACCGTGGCGCGCAGGTCATTCTTGTCTATATGCGTCGGGCCTGTGCGGGTGAGGTTGGCGGCCATATTGAGATAGCCATCATTGTAAGCGACGCCGCCGCCGACCTGCAGCCAGCTATTGCCGGCAATGTCCCAATAATAATTGCCGGAGGCCGACCAATATTCGTCAATGGGCACGGTCAACTCGGCGCCGATCTCATGCAGATTTCTTGTATTCCCCGCCAATGGCGTCGCCGCGGCATAGCGATAATTGAGCGCGCCGCCCCAGCCGTCCTGGCTATAGGCGACGCCCAGCCCGGCCCGCGCCAGGCTCAGATCATCGGTGTCAAGCTGCGCCTTGCCGCCGAACTTGAAGGCATCGGCGACGACACCATAGGCGCCGAGCACCGCATAAGAAGCCGCGCTGTCGAGGCCGGATGCGACACCGGCCCGTTGCCGGTTGGGCGCGGCAAAGACATTGGTTCCGGCAAGCTGGAAGGATTGCCCGGCCACCAATTCGAGATAATTTCCATCATCAAGGCTGGCCAGATAGCGGCCGCCGACATTCAGCCGCAGCCCGGTCTCCTGCCGGTCGATGCCGGTAAAGCGGTTATAGCTGAACAGATTGGTATCGTCGAAGATCACGCTTTGCGAATCTTCATTGGTGATGCCTGGCTGGATGCTCGAAGCGCCCCGATAGACGATTTGCGCAATGGGCTCGACCAGATGGGTGATGCCCGGACTGCGCGCCACTAATGGATAGCGGACATCGAGCGCCGCAATGGGCGTCGCGCCCAGGAGCGTACTGGCAGCAGGGGCTTCCTTCGCCGAGCTTTGCCCATCATATCCTGCCGTATCTAGCCTGATACCGGCAAACGGCGTCACCACGGCGCCGCCAGCGATCCACTGGTTCTGCCAGCTCGCCTGCGCCATGCCATGCATACGGGTTCCTGCATATCCAAAGTCGTAAGGGACACCACCAGGAGCGGAATAATGATCTCGCTCGCGATAAATACCCAGCATCCGCGCTTCCACCGCGACCTGTCCGGCTCCCGGAGCCAGCTTGAAGGTCCGTTCCACCCGCAGATTGGGCAACGCCATGCCCTGTTGCTCGCGCTTCTGATCCGTATTGTCGCCAAGCAGATTGAATTGCTGCAGCCGCGCATCGATGTAAGTGTCCTCGGTCAGATGCGTCGCATAGACTTCATTGACCGCCGCGCGGCGGGGGCTGAGCTGATAATCCTTGAAATAGGCGCTGTCGGTAAAGGCCGCATAGGCAAAGCCGAGCGTCCAATCCTCGACCGGCCGGAACTCGCCCTGTGCCTGCACGGCGCCGCGCCAATCGCGTTTGGCATCGGGGAAGCTGAAGGCGTTCGGATCGAATTGGTGCAGGCCCGAAGCCTTGATGCGGAACGAGCCCTGATCGAACCGCTGCACCCATTCGGCGCCAAGGAGAAATCCCTGGCGGGACAAAAGCGTTGGCGTCAGAATGATATCGGTCGTGCGGGTCGAATAGACCGGGAACGACATTTCCGCCCGCATGCCGATCTGCTCGCTATAGCCCAGGCTGGGCCGCGGCAGGGCGTCCAGCGCTTCATTGCTGAGATCGGGCAGCCACAAATAGGGCAGCCATGCCACCGGCACGCCGAGCAGCGACAGGATCGGCTGCTCGAAGCTGACCGAACCATCGTCGACATTCTGCACCACTTTGGCGGCGCTCATCGACCAGCCGATCCGGCCACCATGTTTGCCGATACATTCCCCGCAAGGCGCATAATCCGCATTCATCAGGATAGAGCGCAATTCCCGGTCGAAATCGGCGCTATCGGCAGTGATCCGCGATCCGTCATAGGCCGTGATCGTCATCGAATCGAGCAATGTGCGCTTGAGATTGCCGGTTAGCGCCAGGGTGGAACTCTGCGAAACATTGCCCGCCGGGTCGGTGACCCGGACATTGCCCACCACATCCATCTCACCGCCGCCGCGACGATAGACCAGCTCATTGCCGGTAATGGTATAGCCGCTGACCCGTAGCACCACCTCGCCACGGGCGGTGATGATATTGCGCACCGAATCGAAAACCAGCTCCTCAGCCTCGACCGCCGTGGAGGCCGCCGGATCGATGGGAGCATTGAAAAAGCTCTCGGGCACCAGCCGCTGCGCCTGGGCCGGCACAAGGCCCGCCAGTCCGAAACCGACAATGGCGGCCAAAGCCGCCAGGCCCAGAAGATTATGGCGATATACCGGCCTCAAGAATTCTCGCCCTTCTTTCCAGGCTCTCGCCAGGAAGAAAGCGCCGCGCTGCGCCCGAACTCAAACACTATCGCTTCCCTACGCGCAATGGCGGACCAAACCAGATCGATAAAGTACCGCCCAATCTAGCCCCGGGCAATGAACAATGTGCAAACCACGCAGTCGCGCCGTGCCATAGCGCCATCTCCGCAACATTGCGGGGCCTGGTCGCTGGTCACCCCGCTCGGACGCAACGGCACGATTTTCCTGTCCGGTCTCCTAAGCCACCCGCAAGGATCGTCGTGAATGCGGAATTGTATCCGGGGACCGCACCACAGGAATTTAGTCGCTTCCTGGACGCCTTAGCCGTCTTCAAAAAGTTCGAAATCTTCATCAAACGAATAGGTTCGACAATCGACGCGCGGCATTCCTGCCAGAAGGCCAAGCTCGGCGCGTGATGAGAAGATATGCAGTGGAATAGGGTCCGACATTTGGCCCAGCGGGATGTTGGCGGGGTTTGTGCTGCATTCCCGGCGATCAAATGTCAGGATATAGTTCACGATGGACGCGCAGCGGCGGCAATCCTTGATGTCGGCAAGGTGCATTTGACATTGGAACGCGACCTCGCCAAGGACGCCGGAAAGACTGGCTTCGCCGGCATGGTTGAATTTCAGTTCGGCGTCGATAGTCTTGCTTGAATAGACGCAACTTGCCGCCGGCTGGTCAGCTCGGAGCCCGGTGGGTAAACCAAACGACGCGAGTACCGCGACGAATGATGCGCTGATCAGACTATTCATCAGTCGGCCAGACCGCGCCCTGCTCGCCGTCCTGCGTGATCCTCAATTGGCCGCTCTCGATCACCCAGCCAATGTGGTTGGTCGCGCTGAAAACGGCCCGCGCGGGTGGGGCGGCCGGCACTGGCCCGAGGATTTCAAGACGCGGCCCATTGCCGTCGACGGTACACAGATTGGCGATGGCATGACTGACGTCGCCTTCATCGTTTTCTCTGGCGAACAGGAAAATGCCGTCGTCGCAGTCCGCGCCGCCATTGCAATAGCTGCACGAGGTGATGTCTATCGTTTCGCGCTGCCCATCGGCCAGTGAGATGTCGAGCAAGCGCTGATCGCCATCCTGCCGCGTGGCCCAGGCAATGCCGGCTTCCTCATCGCTGCGGGCGAGACCGGTGGGGTCGCCGAAATGGCTGGCGGCGCGCAGCAATTGCAGGTCCCGGCACCACGCATAGGCATGGTCGGTGAGAAAGACGAGGCTCTCAAGCCGTTTTTGCGTCAGGTCCAGCCGGCAGGCGCCAGCATTGATCCAGGCGCCGGTATTGCCGGGGGAATTCTCGATCAGCGTGCAATAGCTCTCGCGATAGTCGAGCCAGGCCGATTGCGCAGCGGCAATCGCATCGCGATCCGCCGCGCGGCAATAGTTCTTTGCCGCTCGCGCGAGCGCGGTCTCGATATCCAGATCGAGGACGGCGCTCCGATCGATCATGCAATCGCCGGCCATCGCGCCGCCGAGAGCGTAATCAGGCTGATCGAGGCAAGCCTCATAGGCTTCGCCGAGACTGAAGGACTCAGCCCCGGTCGGCGTGCCAGCCAGCCCAAGGAGGGCCGAAGCGAATACCAATGATATTGCAATAGTCGATAGGCCGCCGGCACTCTTCATATCGCCACTGCTCGCATCGTCCTATTCCCCTGACGCATTTGTCCGCAATATTCCAGCAATCGTCACACGAGCTGTCTCATTCCATCCTTGAGACAGTCCCCCAATCTTCGACACCTTTGCGCAACAGCCGGAAATTCACACAATCGCCGCCATGATGTCCGGCCCGGCTCCAACACCACCGCAGATTGCTTCCATTGACCGTCAAATTGGCCGTCTGCGCATAATCTCTGTAGGCGTTATATGTATCTTTAAGAATACTCGGCTTGCCGACGAACTTTATTACGCAGGTATTCGTGCCTGTTGCCGTGGCAGAAAGGTGCTGCGGCTCCATGTATGACGCTTCGTATATTGTCGCTCTTGAGCCAAAGTCAGAACTCGTTGCCGTCAAAGTGTCAAGAAATACGTAGTACGATTGCGCCATAAAATTCATTCTGGCGTACTGCCCGCTGATCGGACCAATATCATTTCGCCAGTACCCATAGAACGCCGGCCCGCAATTCGCGAAAGCGGCGCCTGAAAATGTCAGCGTCGTGACCAGCACCAATAGCTGCAGGATTATCCTCACAGTCCACTCCTTCGCATTTCAACAATTGCGTCCGGTCAGCACGGCCGCAAATGCTTGACGTTAGACGGGAACAAGGGGCGCGCAATCACCCGTAAGGGTGATGCCGTCGCCGGCAGTCGCTGTTATCGTCAATTGCTGACGGGATTCCGGCGGACACCATGACAGTACAAAGCTTTTTCGCCGGCGGAAAACGCAGTCTTGAAACGAAACCGGCTGGGCAGGCATAAATGTTGAACGGTCTTCGATTTATCGCTCTGCCTCTGGCGTTGATGGCGTCCGCGCCGGCGCTCGCTCTCGAGGCCGAAATACTCGAAGAGGTGGCGCTTCAACTGCGTGAGAGCTGGGCGTCATCCTGCGTCACTATTCCGCTCGGCAATCATCAATATGCCGCCGAGGCACCAGCGGCGTCGGGCGCCGAACAGGCCGGGCTGAGCTTCGACCGCGCGGTCGATCTGGGCGGGTGGGACAAGATCGACGCGGTGACGGTGACTTTTTCGGATTACCTGGGCAATCCAACCCCCGAACCATCCGTCGACGGCGGTGCCGTGCTGGTCGAACTGGTCGCAGCCGATGATCCCCTGATAGAGGTCGCCCCCGACACGCGTTCCGCCTGTTTTGCCTTGCAGGGCAGTTTCGCCGATATCCGGCCCACATCGATCATTCCCGTAACGCTCGATGACGGGCGGCCGGGACGGGTCTATTTCTTCGATTATACCGCCAATTGGTCGCCGGCGGTCGCGCAACGCTACCAGATGGGCTCGGAGAGAGTTGCGGCGGTTTTGGTCAGCTTCGATCCGGGGACCGGCTGGAACCGGATCGAGTCATTGAGCACCGAGGAGGCTGGGCTGTCATTCCCGCCCGACAGTTTCAGCAGTGACGGGCTGGCCCGGTTCGACATTGAACACGAGGACAGGATCGAAATAGTCGAGGTTCCCGAGAACTATCAGGCGGACCTGCCGCTGGCGGTACGGTATGGGACGGTATTTCCGGCAGATGTTGCGGCCTGCCGGGGGGGAGAGCCATGGGAGCAGCCGGACTGTCTCGGTGCCGTTGCCCAAAGCGGCGCTATTCTGGGGGCGCTCAGCCGATGCGCGCGCGACGATACCGGATGCCTCACCGACCTCTTCCATGCAGAGGCGCCCGACACGATTGCGGATTGGTGCCTGCCCCAACAGGGCGATGACGGGTCCAAATTGCCCCGGTGCCAGGCATTTGCCGCGCTTACCGGCACACAGGACCAGCCCGCCGCGGCATTGCCCCATTGGCGTTCTCCCAGGCTGATCCGGCGGGACGAGCCCGGCGGCGCGGCGTTCTTTATCCGCGCGCATTCGCTTGAATACGGGCCGCTAGCAGAGTTTGAAATTTCTGAAAGGGAACGAAGCGATGGCACGCCCTATCTCAAGATTACCTGCGGCGCGGGGCAGTTGGGCGCCGCCATGCTGTATGCGGCCCATTCGCCGCTCTGGGCGGCCGGCGAGCCGGTTTCCGCCAATGTGAAAGGGCGGTGGGACGAGGAGCATGACACCGCATTCGTGCTGGTCGCCGATAGGGATGGATCAACACTGGCGTTCGATGACGGCGATATCGCAAGGTTCTTTGGGAACGCCTTGCGCGGCGAGAGCTTCGATCTCACCACTTCAGGCGACGCCGCCATGCGCGCCCATTTCTCGATCAGACGAATTGTCAGCGCTTTCGGCGACGATATCGACCTGCCGGCCCTGCTCTCAGAGGCCGGATGCGGCGCGGCCGTCGGGGAGGCAGGCTTGTAATGCGGCTCATAGTCCTGCGGAGAGCCAGGATGCTGGCACTGCTTCGCGCCATTGCCATTCTGATGGGCGCTTCCACCGCAGCGCTATATCCTTCGCAGGGCGTCGCGCAGCCTGTGGCGGACCCGGTGGCGCAGACGATGGTGGGCCAACTCCAATCGGCTATTCTGCGAAATGACGCGGAGCACCTGGAGGCGTTCTCGAAAGTAGGGCTCAATCTCGCCCTTCTTGGCGATGACGGCCGGCGTTTGATGTTCCTTGCGGCGGAAGAAGCGCAGGAAACAACCATCGATCTCCTGATCGGGCTGGGAGGTGATGTCCAGGCGCGCAACGCTATGGGTTACACTCTGGTAATGGCCGCCCTGGCAGCGGGAAATCTGGAGAATGCGCTGCTCTTCCGCGAGCGCGGCGTCAAACTTGACGTGCTGGGCCATGACGGCCACAGCGCCGAAACCCTCGCCGAGCTTATCGGCGCCGAGGGCTTTGATTCCGGACGGACTGCGCCGGTGCTGACCCTCGATCAGGCTCAAGCCGATCGTCTGCTGCTGCTGGCTGTCGAGCATGGTGACCTCGAGGGCATTAATTTCGCCTTGGCTAATGGCGCCAGCCTTGGAGCCTCTGCCGTCAATGGCTGGTCGGCTGTGATGCTTGCAGCGCTGGCAGGCGATGAAGAGATCCTGAGTCTGCTGGTGTCGGAACTGAAGCGGGACGGTGCCGATGGTCTGGCCAGCGAGCGGAACCGGACCGTAGGACAAGATAAATTCGATGTGGTGCTGGCCGCATTGGTCGGCGAAGGCGGCGGCTTGGAGCCAGATCACCAAAAGGTCGTCGAATTGCTCGGCAGGCTGCGGACCGATTTGTTCGATGGCGACTTTCCGGCAGAGCGCCTCCGGCTTTATCGATCTGTAGCGGAGCGCATGAATTATGATCCGCTCATCATCGATCCTGCGTTGGAGCCGGGCGCGGATGCCGGGCGGAGTTCCGACCGCCTGTCATCCCCGGAATTTCTGCCTGAATTCGAATATTACCTGCCCTATGCCATTGCGGACAACCAGACCGGCTGGTGGATCGTGCAAACGGTGCTTGAGTCCGAGGGGTTGCTCGAAATTGTCGACGATTTTCCGGGGCCGAATACCTATTCCGCCCTGCTTTCCTATCTGGAACCCCTTGAGCAAATTCTTGCCGATCGCGCCATGGAGGCAATGATCCGGGCCGATAATGCGGATAGCCAGCCGGTGCCCGGGGCTTATTTCGGGTATGGCGAGGTCGGCGATAGCAAAGGCGAATATAAAATCGCCATTGTCGACGGGACTGACCGCAGAATACCCGCTGGATATACCGGATATATCTATTACCCGGATGGCGGCGAGCCCCGCTACAGCTTCAAATTTGCCCTCGATGGCGGGCCGCAACACTGCATTGTCACCAATGACGACCCGGACACGCGCAGCCGCATGTTCCGCTGCCCATTGCTGAACGGCGTGGTGACGCTGACCAATACCAGCAGTTACGATTCAACCTGGTTGTCGCTCGATTTCGGCTCGGGCGAAGACAGCGTCCTCACCCTTACAAATCGCTCCTCTCCGTTCCAGATACCGCGACCGGGAGGACAATAACGACAATGTTCGCAGCATCAGTTCTGCAATTCATGCGTCCCCTCCTGCTGCCGGTGCTCGTCATTGCGGCGGGGGCACATTTGGTCTCCGGGGCCGCGGCGCAGGGCGGCATTGTCACCGGCGGTCCCGAACCGCTAACCCCGGAAGCGGAAGAACTCCTGCGCGAGGGAGATGAATTTCTGGAGAATCTGCGCCAGGACCTCTTGCAACAATTGGAAGACTTCAGGCTGGAATATGGCACATCCGCCCCCGAATTCCTGCCGCCGCTTGAATACGATCTGCCTTTCGGCATGCCTGCCGACCGCAATGGCTGGAGGCAGGTCCAGCAAAAGCTCCAGGCCGCCGGTTTCTATGACGCCGCCATCGATGGAATTCCGGGCGAAAAAACCCACGCGGCATTGCTGGCCTATATGGAAAACCTGGAACAGAGCTTGGTGGACCGGGGCATCGAGGCCATCAGACGAGGCAAGAAGGCCGCACCATGGCGCGATGGCCATTCCGAATTGGGCTATGGCGTGGAAGGAGACCGGGCCGGCGAGTTCAGAAGGGTGGCGGTAGATGGGGCGCCGGCGATGCAGCCCGCAGGCTATAGCGGGTACTCGTTCGAGCGAGACGGGGCCCACATTTATCAGTTCTCCTATGCAATCGAGGGCAGCCCCGACCAAGCCTGCAAAGTGCATAATGACGACGAAATTCTATCTGACCTCCGCCCGATAGATCGCGCATTCACATGCCCCTTGTTGAATGGCGAAATTATACTTGGAAACGGTTATATTCTCGATTTTCCTTTCACAGCTTTGGGGATGAATATTGATGGGGTTATAGAACTTTTTGGAGAATTCCGGTGGCACCAGACCCCGACCCAAATACCAACGCATATCATCGAGTAAGCCGCGTCGCCGTCAGGCCGGCCTAGGCCGGATTCCAAGACCAAGGAAAGGTCGCAAGAATGTTTGAATTAGGCGTTTCAAGCGACAGTCCGCAGCATCTTTCATGCCGGTCTCTGCCGCTGCGCATCCTTGCTATGGTAATTGTTGCCACTGGCCTCGCAGGCACCACGCCCGCATTGGCAAATCCGAATAATCCAACCCGTATTGAAGATTGTAACGCCGAGACTGCGCAGTTCAGCAGCAGGTTATCGTCCGTAAGAGAGCAACTGCACATATGTATTATGAGGCGAGTGCCCGGCGAACCATGGGGACCGGTTTCGCAGTGCGGCCGTTCAAACGCCCAATCCTGCTTACCGTTGGACAATCAGTTATGCGAACTGGAGGCACAGAAAAGACTGGCGCGTGACGCGTGCGTGGCCCGCGTGAGACTTCACCAGCAGGAAGAGGCGGAGGAAAGACGCCGACAGGCCGATGAAAAGCGGGCGGAGGCGGCGCGCCAGAGAGAAGCCGCCGAACTCGAGCGTGCGCAAGGCAATCCAATGGCGGCGGCGATCGATGTTCAGATAGGCGCGGTTGCGGGGGGTCTTGGCGCAGCAGCCGCTGGCGGCATTCCCGTGGGATTGCCGATAGGCGCCCTGCATCTGTCGAATGAATTTTCGGCGATCGGCGGCGCCGCAGCCAATCGCATCCGCATGGATTCGCTCAACCAGCTCGAGAATGCGCTGAACGCCGCGCTGGGCATGAGCACGGAAGGGGCGGGGCCGAATGCTTCATCGCCCTATGACCGCCGGCCGACCCAGGCGCAGATCGCTTACGAGTTGAACGCTCCGCTGGACCAGGCGGAGCGGGCCGCTGCGCTGCAAGTGCATCTGCCCTTTGGCGGCGAGAGCGCCGTCGTCGGTGCGAACGCCCAATATTTGACCGACCTCGCCTATGCGCGTGCCAACGGCACGCTGACGACGCCCCTGTCGCAGACGCAAATCCAGTCCGCCATAAGCGCGGGGAGCGTCACTGGCGGACAAGGCGCGAGCTTGGCGATCATCGAGGACGAGGAGCCATTGCGGCAGGCGTCAGAATATGAAGATGGGCTATTGCAACAGCAGAGGCTGGCCAGCCTCGGTGAGGTTCAGGCTCGTCTCGAAAGCGAGCGGCTGGCGGAAGCGGAAAGACAGTGGGCCATGCAAGTGCAGCAGCAAATCTGGGAATCGCAGAATGTTTATTCTGCTCAGAGTTCGAGTGGGGGCGAGCTTTCAAAACCAGATTGTGTTGAAGTGGAGGAGTTGAGCCACCACCCGGGAAAAATTCACGTGCGCAACCACTGCGATTACGACGTGTCTCTGAATAATACAAATATTCCGGTCATAAATAACGGATTTGAATACACTTGCGATAGAGATACATATATCGGATTTGCTCACCCATCCAGCCAATACCCCACGTTCAATCAAATTATTAGAGATTGCTTGCGAGATATAACTAGGAAGTAGGATATAAATTGCAGGTATTTATATCCCATATTCACGTGCTTTTGAACAATTTGCTGCTGCCAAGAAATGTCGTGGCTATCCTTGTTCTGTCATTTTTCTGCACGACAGCCAGGGGCGATCCATTACCTGCTGATTTTGTAGCTTTGCAATGGCACGGTGACGCCCAGTATTTCTTCTTCGCCAAAGGGCATCCGGACATGCCGTACCAGTCGGTGAATCGTGACGAGTCGTTGCGGGTCGAACAGGACGGCGTTGTCATCTATATCGACCATCTCCCTTCTCAGCGCCTGGCCGAAAATGTCGTGCCGGTCATCCAGATATTCGACGAGCACATGCCCGCGATTTCGGCTGTCTTCAGCGACAGCGAAACCGTCAGCGGGTCGGTATGGGTGGCGTTTGCCCGGCTCGATCCCGGCACCGAAAAGCCCCAGATCGTGATGACGCGCAATCAGGGCGGCGGCGCGATTTGCTGTTTTGAGACCACCATTTTTTCCAAGATCGCGAGCGGCTGGGAGCGGATCGAGGCGCCCTATCAATATGCCGACCTGCATTACAGGATCATGGATGTCGACGGAGACGGTTATGCCGAACTCGTCGGCCTCGACAGCGACTATCTGGCGGCTGGGAGACGGACACGGCCGGAGCCGATTCCCGTTCTGGTCTATGCACTGCGAGGGCCGGAACTGCGGGATGTCACCGACAATACTGCCCACGCAAACGGGACATTCATGGAAGGGGAATGAAATGTCGTCTTTTGATCGTCGATGGCTGAGCGCAATCGCCCTATCGGGTGCCGTCCTGGCCGCATCCAATGGGGCTATTGCCGATAGTGATGCCAACGAGAATGAGGCGTTTGGCGCAAGCGTCGCACCCTATGAGCGGATATTGCTCGAATTCGTTTCTCCACCGCCACCGCCAGGGCTGACCGGGTTTACGTCCGAACTGGCCGACATTGCTACGGGCCGCGATGCCCAACGTCTGGAGCCGTTCCTGGCCCGGGACTTTTTCTGGGAACGAGATTATGGCGGCGGCTTCGAGCAGGCTGCATTGGCTCTGGACAACTTCAAGGCGGCGCTCTCACTCGATGCGACCAAGACCTCGAGATCGTTCGTCGCCAAACGTTGGAACGATCTCGATCGGCTCCTGCGGGAAAACACGTTCATGGCGCACCCCGAACGCGCGGGGGTGTATTGCACGCGCGCCGACCCGGCCTTTATCGATCCGGTCTTGGCCGAGACGGTCGCTCGAGCGACCGAGAGCCAATATGACATCGACTGGATTTACGTCCGGAACCGTCAGGACGTTCGGAATATTCCCGATGCAGCCGCGCCCGTTATCGCGCAGCTAGAGAACGAAGCAGCACAGATCGCCGGCTGGACATTCCTGCAGGAAGAAGACGATTCCTTCTGGTATGAGGTGGCCTTGCCAACCGGCGCGCGCGGCTATCTGATGGATGCGCAGGTCGAGAACTGGCTCGACCACCGCATCTGTTTCGACCAAACCGAGCAGGGCTGGCAGATCGCCGGCTATCAGGGCGGCGGCGATTGATGCCGTTCAGTTCGCGCCGGCCTGAGGCCAGGCTAGCGGTCCGTTTGCAGTGGACTGGGGGGCGCGGGCGCACCTGGGCCAGTTAGCTGCAGCGCGCGTATCGTCTCGTTGATTTCATTTTCGATGGTGTCGATCTCTGCCCCGGCCAGGCCGGCATCCGCCGGCGCCGCCTCCATGCGGGCCGAGATTTGTGGCAGGACCTCATCCAGCGTACCGAGCCGATAGGCAATCGCGCCCCAGGCCACGCATGCTTGCCTGTGCCATCCCCCGTCGCCGCCGCAATCGTCCGCTATGGTTATTGCGGCCTCCAAAAGATGGTTTCGGTAGCGTGGGTCCGGGGTGACATCGCTCAACCGGCCATCCCGCATACCGAGGATAAGCGGCGGCGCCCACATCTCGGCCATAGCGCCTTCGGCATGACCGAAGCGCGGGTCCGGCCGGGCAATTTCGAAAACTCCATCGCCATCGACGTCATCGAGCTCGAAGACATCGCCTTCAAATCCGCCGGCACTCATCCAGACGGGCGGGGAAGCCAAGGGCAGCAGATTGAAATCCGTGCAGCAATGCGCGCCCCCCGAATATGTCGCGATGACCAGCACCGGGGCGCCAAGAGCCATCGCATAGATGCCGATGCCTGCCCCATAACTGGTTTCGAATATCTCCTGGCTGAACAGCAAACCGTTCTTGAGGATCCGCAATTCTAGCGCGTTCTCCGCAGCGCGCGCCGCGGAGAAGCTGAAATCGCCATACTGGTAGAGCGTTGCGCCGCCCTGAAAACCCCATTCCACCATGCTGTTTTCATCGATGGTGATAGGGGTGGCGAGTTGCCCGGCCTGCCCGGATGATCCAACAGTAAGCGCCAGAAGAGATGCACAAAGAACGGCTCGCATATTCATCGGAACACCACTTTCTCACCTCAACCAGCGCCAGGTTGAGCCCTCGTGTCGGCGCGGTGGCGGAGCCCACGCCGATCCTGGCTTATTTCGTCCCAGAAAAATCCCCCGCCGGGGTGATGGCTCCACGCGCTCGCCTATCCCAATTGCACCGGCGCATGGATCAGCCGCAGCAAGGCCGACTGACTATTCACGCCCAGCTTGAGATAGAGGTGCTTGACCTGCGTTCGCACAGTTTCCACCGAGACGCCGGCTTCCAATGCGATCTGCGAGTAGGATTTTCCGCCAGCGATGCCAATGAGGGCCCGAAGTTCGGCGGGCGTCAAATCGTATCGAAGCGCGAAACCCTCCGGATCGAACCGGCGCCCCGCGCCGCCGAGCGGCTCGATCAAGACGACGACAGTAGGACCGGCGAAATACCAGGACAATCGGTCTTTTTCGATGCGGGTGAGCGTGAGCTTGAGGGCGCCGACCCGAAAGCTGCGGGACTTCTCGCCCCTATAGCCGTGCTGAAGCATTTTTGTTGCTGCGAGCCGCGCTTCCTCACCGGCAATGTGGAGACGGCCCGTGGCCAGGAGCGCCAGCTCCGGATGGCGGTCTATCAAAGCAGCTGCGGTATTGGAGATGGTTTTCGGACGCATGCCCTCGCCGAGCACCACAACGCCAACATCGATGGCTTCGAACAACTGTTCGCCGAAACCAGACAGTTCCTGGCCCTCCCGGCGACGATAATAATCCGCCGCCCGACGCAGATGCGGATAAAGAAACGCCAGCCGATCCGACAAGGTTTGAACGTGTTCCTGATCCTCGTCGGCGGTCAGGACGCTCAACATGACGGAACGCGAAGCATTCTTGACGATCGTGAGCCCCGCGCCATCCCGCGTATCATAGGGCAACAGGAAATCGTTAAAGAACTCGGATTGGACGAAACGGTCCCGCCGCAGCAGATCGTCACCGATCACTGCCTGGCCCTCATCCTTGGCGACGCAATTGGGAGCCCAGGGATTGATCGCCGCGAAATAGTCTTCGTAATCGGAGACCAGGACTTCATCGCAGCCATAATAGTGCCCGAACATACCCTCGCCGTCGCGGGCATCGTGAGAGACAAGAACGGCCCAGCCATCGCCCTTTCGATCCAGCAATTGATCAAAAAATACATTCCAGGAAGATTCGCCGAGCAATGCCGCATAGAGATGATCGACCAGATCTTCGCGTCGTGCGCTCTCGTGTACCGATTCAGACCGCATCCCAGGACCTCCCTTTCCCCGTCACCTTAAAAGATGTTTCGATGCTGTTTTAAGATTAGCCCACACTGAGATTGGCTAGTCAATGCAGTCGATCGCTCGAGATTTAAGCTCCTGTCGAGGAACCGGAAGAATGGCCTTTGATTATAATGTATTGATGCCGATATTTTCAGCGCTTTCGGCTCCGCCAAATTCTACACTGCATGGCGGATACGCGACTCGATGCTAGAACTCACAAGCGTTTGTTGGTGCTCAATAGAGGCGAATGCACACAGCATGCCGATCAGGAGCACGGCCAGCACGATCACGAGGACCATCTTCGGTCCTCCTATCTTGGGGATCCGGCTCCGTACGGGCTCGACGCGCTGGATTACGGGTGTTCCATTGACGATCATCACGGCGTGCCGGGTCAGCGTAGCATTGACCGCGGTTCCTGTTGTCATCAGCCGGGGTTTCGGGCGCCGCCGTAGCGCCCGGCCCGTACCCGGGGCCTGAGAGGGAGCCATCAGACGAAATCGGAGTTCATTGGCGCGGCCAAACTACCCTGCAATCGTGCTCGCATGCTTACACAATGCCTACACGAGACCAGCGAGTGCTCCAAGTAAGCAAAAGGCGTCCCGAAGGACACCTTTTAGCAATTGATTGCCCGACTCGAACATGGAGATTCTGCAAAGCGGACGGTGTGGCAACCCTACCCCACCACGTCAAAGCCTGTATCGAGCGCAATGACCGGCTCACTACCATCGCTCTCGGGGCGTCCCGCCGCGTGAGTACATGGTCTGACCTGCTCACGGTCCCACACATTCTGACCAACAAAAAGCCGACAACCAAGTCTCATTACCGCTTCCTGATCCACCTTAGTGGGCGACGTGTGTGCGCTACGGCCCCATCCCGTTTGTTTCCGACGGGCAATGCCGCGGGAGTAGGATTTGAACCTACGACCTTCAGGTTATGAGCCTAGCCCGGTGGTTTTTTGAAAATCTATAAAATTCAAGAACTTACCCGACAAGCTCTTGATATCATTTATCATTCATCTCCGCATCCGACCGCACTCAACTGCATCGGATGGCGTGAAATAGGGTTGAAACGGCGTATGGCTGTTGAGGTGGCGTTGAGTTTACGCGCGGCGTCCACGCGAATTTTGCACCCGGCCCAACCGCTAGCGAGGTGCCAATCGATGTTTCCGGGCCGCCCTTGCTTTTCCGTCGGGGGAATGGGTCAATGGTCCCGAGGGGACGACGGGAGGAGGTAGGGCATGACGTCGCGAACCCGCCTGACCGAAAAACTGGTGCGCGCAGCTGAACCGCGCTCGGGCGACTATCAGATTTTTGATAATGAAGTGCTTGCCTTCGCACTGGTGATCTATCCATCCGGCACCAAGGCATTCAACCTCTCTTATCGCGTGAGCGGTCGGCAGCGGCGCATTGTCATCGGGCGGTGGCCAGACTGGAGCGTTGTGGCCGCCCGGGAACGCGCCAAGGAACTACGTCGCGCAATTGACATGGGTGCCGACCCTATGGACGAGCGGCAGCAAGTCCGCGAGGCGCCCCGCATTTCGGATTTGATCGACCGCTATATCGAGGAGCACCTGCCTCGCCTCGCGCCACGAAATGCGGCCGACCAGACATCCATGCTGCGCAACAGGATCGAGCCGGAGTGGAAAAGCCGGCTGGTCGAGGACATCACCCCAGCCGACGTAGAAAAGCTGCTGACCAGAATTGCCCAGGGCCGTGCACGCCCGCACAAGGCAAATCCGAAGCGCAAGCGCAGTAAGCCGCTGGCCAAGCCCAAACCGACACCTATCCGCGCCAATCGCGTCGGCGAGGTCTTGCGGAAAATGTTCACCCTCGCGGTTCAATGGAAAATGCGCGACGACAACCCGGCCACCAGTTTCCGCAAGCGCATCGAGATCGAACGCGAGCGGTTCCTCTCGCCTGATGAAATCAGCCGACTCGCGGAGGCCCTGGCCGCAGTTGAAGACCAGCGCGGGGCAACCATCATCAGGCTATGCCTTTTGACTGGTGCTCGGTTGGGCGAAGTGCGCTGCGCGCGTTTCGAGCAGTTCAACCTGGACCTTTTATCCTGGTCCAAACCCGCAGCGACCACCAAGCAGCGCCGCATCCATCGCCTGCCGATTTCCAAAGAGGTCGCTGCTATTGTGCGATTGCGCCGCACAGCGGTGGGTATGGATTGCGCCTGGCTCTTTCCCGGCGACGCCGCCGACAAGGACCAGCCGGTTCAGGATTTGAAACGGTTCTGGCGAAATATTCAGAAGGATGCGGACCTGCCCGATGTCCGCATCCACGATCTGCGCCACACCTTTGCCTCGCTGCTGGTCAGCGGTGGCGCTTCGCTAGAAATGATCGGCAAGCTGTTGGGTCACACCCAATACCGGACCACCCAACGCTATGCCCACCTCCTCGATGGCCCTCTGCGCGCCGGCGTCAACGCGGTGGCAGATATGGTGAAACCGCGCCTGAGGGTGATTGGCGGGGCTGAACAAGAGCGCTGATATCTAATTGGGACGAGAGAGCGATCCGAAAGCCTCATCTGAGAAGTTCATGGGCTGGCTGACGACGCGCACGATGCCCCCATCCTTCGAAAGCAACCCCGGGCATTGTTTAGCCTTTACAGCAAAGCGGCCACCAAAATGGACCAGATCTCGCCGAACTTAGGACAATATTGCCATCAGGAAGACCTCCGTGGCTTCATCCCGGATGAATGATGGGCTATATGATCTGCGAATACACAAAGAGCGCTCACTAATGAAACTCACCATTTTCGGCACGGGCTATGTCGGCCTCGTCACGGGCGCCTGTCTGGCGGATGTCGGGCATCATGTGGTGTGCGTCGATATTGATGCCGAAAAGATTGCACGGCTGGAGCAGGGCGAGATCACGATTTACGAGCCGGGTCTCGAAGCGGTGGTTGAGCGCACCGTGGCGGCCGGCAATCTGGAGTTTTCCACGGACGTGGCCCGCGGCGTCGCCCATGCCCAGGTGCAGTTCATCGCCGTTGGCACCCCGCCTGACCAAAACGGCGCGGCCGATCTGCAATATGTGCTCGCCGTCGCCCAATCCATCGCCGCTGCCATGAACGATCACAAAGTAGTGGTCGTCAAATCCACCGTCCCTGTCGGCACCAGCGACAAGGTCCGTGCCAAACTCAATGAGGTCCTCGCTGAGCGCGGCGCGGGTCACGGGTTCGACGTGGTTTCCAATCCCGAATTCCTCAAGGAAGGCGCGGCGGTCAATGATTTCCTCAAGCCCGACCGCATCATCATTGGCGCGGCGACCGATCGGGCCCGCGCGGTGATGAAGGAGCTCTATGAGCCCTTCAACCGCAATCACGATCGCACCCATTATATGGACGTCCGCTCGGCCGAACTGACCAAATACGCCGCCAACGCCATGCTCGCCACTAAGATCAGCTTCATCAACGAGATCGCCAACCTTGCCGAGCGGCTTGGGGCCGATATCGAAGAGGTGCGCCGCGGCATCGGCTCTGATCCGCGCATCGGCTATCACTTCATCTATCCGGGCCTGGGCTATGGCGGCTCGTGCTTTCCCAAGGATGTGCAGGCCCTGGGCCGTACCGCCACCGAGATCGGCTATGATGCACCCCTGATCGCAGCCGTCGAAGCGGTCAACAACCGCCAGAAAACGACGCTGTTTGACAAGATCGCCGCCCATTTTGGCGGGGAAGACAAGCTCGCCGGCAAGCGGATCGCCCTTTGGGGCCTCGCCTTCAAACCCAACACCGACGACATGCGCGAAGCGCCCTCGCGGGTGCTGATCGAGGCCCTTCTTTCGGCAGGCGCCACCATCACCGCCTATGATCCGGTGGCCATGGATGAAACCCGCCTCCTCTATGGTGATCGCGCTGGGTTGGCGCTGGCTGCCGATCAATACTCCGCGCTGACCGGAGCCGATGCGCTTGCCATCTGTACCGAATGGCAGCAATTTCGCGCTCCCGATTTTGACCAGATGGCCGCCCGCATGGCGGCGCGCCTGATCTTCGATGGCCGCAACATCTACGCCCCGGACCGTCTGCGGGCAGACGGCTGGAATTATTACAGCATCGGTCGCACCCCAGCCTTTGCCCGCCCCGAAGCAGTCGAGAAGTTCTCGTGAAAGTCCTCGTTACAGGCAGCGCCGGTTTTATCGGCTTTCGCGTCATGTGCCGGCAGATCAAGCGCGGTGCACCCCTTGAGGGCACAACATCGTCAAGGGTGAAAAGCGCAGCGATGAAACACGTTTTATCCTGGCCAATTTATTAACTTGCAGGATCTTAGCAATACTCATTTCTGCTTTGATATTCTGATGTACACACGCGAGAAAAACTCAAAATGGCAATTGCATCCCCAGCCGCTCCTCAGACCCTGGAAGACGCGACAATTGCGGTCATCGGCCTTGGCTATGTGGGGCTTCCACTAGCTGTTGAGTTCGGCAAAAAGCGTAAAGTAATTGGTTTCGACCTCAATTCGCACCGCATCGAGCAACTGAGAGCTGGAAAGGATTTGACGCTTGAAGTCGCAGACGATGACCTCAGAAGTGCGCGCAATTTACGATACTCTTGCGACGCCGAAGATTTATCTGCAGCTAAAGTGTTCATAGTTACGGTTCCCACGCCCATCGACCAAACTAAACGTCCGGATTTAGCCTCCTTACTTAATGCAAGTGAGACTATCGGAAAGGTCCTGAAACCGGGCGATTTGGTGGTTTATGAATCAACAGTTTACCCTGGCGCAACTGAAGACGACTGTGTCCCGGTTTTGGAGCGAGTTTCCGGCCTTACCTTCAATCAGGATTTTTTCGTCGGCTATAGTCCCGAGCGGATCAACCCGGGCGATAAATCGCATCGATTACCAGATATAAAAAAGGTGACCTCGGGCTCTACGCCCGAAGTCGGAATCCTTGTTGATCGGCTTTATGCTGAAATTATCACCGCCGGCACCCATCTCGCGCCCTCGATTAAGGTCGCCGAAGCCGCCAAGGTCATTGAAAATACCCAGCGCGACCTCAACATCGCCCTAGTCAATGAGCTAGCCATCATCTTCAACCGGCTCGAAATCGATACCCAGGCGGTTCTCGAAACGGCCGGCACCAAGTGGAACTTCCTGCCGTTTCGCCCCGGCCTCGTCGGCGGACACTGCATCGGCGTTGACCCCTATTATCTGACGCAGAAGGCCCAGACGGTCGGCTATCACCCTGAAGTCATCCTCGCCGGCCGCCGGCTCAACGACGGCATGGGCGGCTATGTTGTTTCGCAGCTGGTCAAGAAGATGCTCAAGGAACGCCTGCATGTTGACGGCGCCCGCATTCTCGTCATGGGCTTCGCCTTCAAGGAGAACTGCCCCGACGTGCGCAACACCCGCGTTATCGACATCGTGCGCGAACTCTCCGACTACAACGCCCGTGTCGACGTGCTCGACCCCTGGGTCGACGCCGAGGCCGCCGAGGCCGAATACGGCATCCGCCCGGTTGCCGAGGCCGAGCCCGGCGCCTATGACGCCATCGTCCTTGCCGTCGCCCATGACGAGTTCCGGGCCATGGGCGCTTCTGCCATCCGCGCGCTGGGCAAACCCGGCCATGTGCTTTACGATCTCAAATATGTGCTGGGCGCCGACGAGAGCGACCTGCGCCTATGAACCGATAGGGATAGCCATTCACCCATGAAAATTCTTGTCACCGGCAACGCGGGTTTCATCGGCTTTCACGTCGCCCAGCGCCTCATCGCGCGCGGCGATAGCGTCGTCGGCTTCGATATCGTCAATGACTATTATGACCCGGCCCTGAAACGCAGACGCCTCGAGATCCTCGCCGAACAGGGCCTCCGCCAGGGCGCCGACTACACCTTCATCGAGGCCGATCTTGCCGATGCCGAAGCGGTCAACGCCGCCTTCAAGACACACAAGTTCGATCGCGTCATCCACCTCGCCGCCCAGGCCGGCGTGCGCTACTCCATCGAAAATCCCCACGCCTATGTGCAGTCCAACATCGTGGGCTTCACCAACATCATCGAAGCCTGCCGCCACCACACGGTCGGCCATCTCACCTATGCCTCGACCTCGTCGGTCTACGGCGCCAACACGAAAATGCCCTTTTCCGAGCGTTACGGTGTCGACCACCCCTTGCAATTTTACGCCGCGACCAAGCGCGCCAACGAGCTGATGGCCCATTCCTATTCACACCTGTTCGGCCTGCCGACCACCGGCCTGCGCTTCTTCACCGTCTATGGTCCATGGGGCCGGCCCGACATGGCGCTGTTCAAGTTCACGCGCAACATTCTCGCCGGCGAGCCGATCGACGTGTTCAACCACGGCAACCACACGCGCGACTTCACCTATGTCGACGACATCGCCGAAGGCGTGATCCGCACGTCGGACGCCATAGCCCGGCCCGACCCGACCTGGGACAGCGCAACCCCCAACCCCGCCACCTCCAACGCTCCCTATCGCCTGTTCAACATTGGCAATTCCTCTCCGGTTAAGCTCTCTGCCTATATCGAGGCCATTGAAGAGGCGCTGGGCAAAAAGGCGATCAAGAACCTCTTGCCCCTCCAGCCCGGCGACGTGCCCGACACCTATTCGGACACCACAGCGCTCGAAGCCGCCGTCGCCTACCGCCCCGCCACCCCGGTCACCGAAGGCGTCCGCCGCTTCGTCGAGTGGTATCTGAACTATCACGGCCACACGGCACACGTGTGAGGGCTTTGCGCAACGCTATCGGTGCGCTCTCGCGACGTCCTTTCGTGCGCAATGTCCTGGCCGTGGCAGGCGGAACTGCCGCGGCTCAGGCGATTACCATGACCTTCGCGCCGGTAATAACCCGGATCTACGGTCCTGAAGCCTTTGGTGTGCAGGGCATATTCCTCTCGCTTGTATCGATTGCCGCGCCGCTGTCGGCTCTGGCCTATCCGATCGCTATCGTACTGCCGCGCACAGATAGCGACGCCCGGGCATTGATGCGCCTCTCTATCCTCGTCGCGTGCTGCATCGCGGCGCTGCTGGCGCTTGTCTTGCTGTTGCTGTTTGATCCGCTGGCCAGCGTGCTCGGTGATGGTGCCATGGCGCCTTTTCTCTGGCTGCTGCCGCTGGTTGTGCTGGCGTCAGCATGGCAACAGTCTTCGCAGCAATGGTTGATCCGCAAGGAACGGTTCACCGCGCTCGCGCGCATCGCAATGGTCCAGGCGTTCCTCGTCAACGCTGCGCGCGTTGGTCTGGGCATGATCAGCGCCACGGCCACCATGCTGGTCGCGGTAACTACGGTCGGTATCGGGCTGCACGCTGCAATGCAAACGTGGAGCGGGCGACACGCGAGGCAGGCTGCACCCCGTCCGGGACACACCTGGGATGCCATAAGGACCCAGGCGCGCGAACACAAGGATTTCCCTCTATTCCGCGCGCCGGAATCGGTGTTGAGCGCTTTTTCTAATGCGCTGCCCGTGCTGGTTCTCGCTGCCGCCTTTGGTCCGACAGAAGCTGGATTTTTTGCCCTTGCCCGGACGGTGCTTTATCTCCCGGTCGAACTGATCGGCCAGAGCGTCGCCAGCGTCTTTTATCCCCGGCTCAACGCCGAGGCGCTCGCCTCGCGTCCGCTTTTGCCACTCCTGCTCAGGGCCTGGAGCGCACTCGCGGCGATCGGATTGCCGCTCTTTGGCGCAATTGCGCTGGCAAGCCCATGGCTTTTTGCCTTTGTTTTCGGTGAAGATTGGTATCGGGCGGGTGTGTATGCCAGTCTTTTATCGCTCTGGCTTTTCCTCATGCTCGCCAATCGCCCCTCTCTTGGGGCCACCTCGGTCATGGGCATGCAGAGAGTCTTCTTGGCTCAGGGGGTGATTGCACTGATCCTCAAGATCATCGCGCTTTATGTCGGCGCTTATGTTCTGGTCGATGACCTCTGGACAATCGCGCTTTTCAGCTTGGCTGGGGCAGTCTCTGCACTGCTGCTGATGGCGTCAGTTGCGATTAGGGCCAGGGCCTTACCCAAACAGATTTAAATGAGTTGAGAAATAATGATGCTTGCAATTCACGTTAAGTCGGGTGGCTTTGCCAATTCCTGGGTTGCCTATTGTAGAAAAAACGGCATTCCCTTCCGCGAAGTCGATTGCTTTGCGAGCAATATCATGGAGCAGCTGCGCGGATGCACAGCGCTGCTTTGGCATTGGAGGCATAATGACTATCGCGCTGCGTTATCGGCCCGCCAATTGATCGCTTCTGTTGAGACAATGGGGGTGCGTGTCTTTCCAGACACGCCAACGTCTTGGCACTACGATGACAAGCTGGGTCAGAAATATCTGCTTGAGGCGATTGGCGCGCCACTCATTCCAACCCATGTCTTCTATGATAGCGACACCGCTTTGGCGTGGTTGCAACAGGCAAAGTTTCCGCTGGTGTGGAAGCTGCGCAGTGGAGCAGGTTCGCAGAATGTACGGCTGGTGCACACTCTCGCGGCGGCGCGAAAGATCGTCGCCCGCTCGTTCGGTCGGGGGTGGAAGCCGGTCCGCTTGCACGCGTTAAGAGAGCGTCTGTGGCATTTCCGCAAAACACCGAACCTGCGCGGCTTTGTAGATATTGGCAGAGGAATTGTTCGTACGTTCGTGCCCCACGAGAAAGATCGCAATCTGCCCATAGAGCGCAACTACGTTTATTTTCAGGACTTTGTGCCGCAGAATGACAGCGATATCCGCGTCGTTGTCATTGGTAAGCGCGCCTTCGGCATTCGCCGTATGGTGCGCGAGGGGGATTTTCGGGCGTCGGGCAGTGGTGTCCTCAAGTATGACCGCGCGGAAATACCGCTAGATTGTGTTGCCCTCGCGTTTCAGACCACCAGCGCACTCTCAGCGCAGGCTTGCGCCTTCGATTTTGTAAGGGACGTTTCAGGTTGGAAAATAGTGGAGATCAGTTATGCCTTCACTGCGCCGGCATATTATGGTTGCCCCGGTTGGTGGGACTCGGATCTTAATTGGCATGATCAGCCTGTCCGTCCTGAAATATTTATGATTGAGGACTTACTTACACAAAGTTCATTTGCAGGAGAGCTTCTTGGCTAGGTTGACCGACATTTCGCTTTTCTTGCCCTCCCTGCGCGGCGGGGGCGCTGAACGCGTAATGGTGACGCTCGCCAATGGCTTCGCTGAGCGCGGAATTTCCGTCGATTTGGTGGCTGCAATGGCAGAGGGGCCTTATGTTGAACAGGTTTCAAGCGCGGTCCGCATAGTCGATCTGAAGTCCCCCCGCATCCTGAAAAGCATTCTCCCGCTTATGCAATACCTGCGGAAAGAAAGACCAAAAGCACTTCTGTCCACGCTGCGACATGCCAATGTCGCAGCCACGATTGCCCACAGGCTGACGCGCTCCGACGCGCGGCTCGTCCTGCGTGAAGCCAGCAAGGTCGATAAAACTGATTTTCCTGGAATTCCGGGTTATTTGAATCTGCTTCTCTATAAGTGGGCTTATAATTCAGCCGATAGTGTCGTGGGCATTTCGCAAGGCGTATCAGACGATATTCGCGCTATCGCCAAAAATTCCAATGTCGTTACTATCCATAATCCTGTCGACCTTGAGCGGGTGCAGGCTCTCTCCAGAGAACCCCTGATCGTTGATGAGAATATTAGGAATCGTGGTTTCATATTGTCTGCAGGGCGCCTCACTGCAGCAAAGGATGTCCCCACGCTTCTTCACGCATTCGCCCTCATAAAGGACAGAACAGAGCTTTACCTGGTCATAATTGGTGAAGGCGAACTGCGCGAGGAGTTGGAAACGTTGTCCAGGAGCCTCGGGATTGCGGAGCGTGTTTTGATGCCTGGTTTTTCCGCTAACCCATATGTGTGGATGCGGGCCTCGCGCCTTTTCGTCCTATCCTCCGCGTGGGAGGGCTTTCCAAACGCTCTTATTGAAGCCATGGCCTGTGGCACCCCTATTGTCAGTACCGACTGTCGTAACGGTCCGTCCGAAATCCTCGAGGGCGGCAAATGGGGCAGGCTAGTTCCGGTGAGGGACAGCTTAGGCCTAGCTGCTGCATTGCAGGCGGCGCTAGCCGACGAACTGTTGCCCAATGTACGCCAACGAGTGGAGGACTTCCGGAAGGGGCGAATTATGGAAAAGTATGCTTCTGTCTTGGGACTTAATCTAGGTGTGTCTGTGAGTAGTTAAGACATCTTGAAATTCTGGCACTATGCTAGCCCATAACCTGGCCAAGGTAGGCCCCAGGCGCGGGCGTATAGCAGAAGAGAGTAAGCGGCAATAGCTAGCACGAAAGTCCCTTTTTGCCATCCAGGTAAGCGAAATCCCGAAAGAAGAACGAAAAGGACACCTGCCTCCCAGATCCTGCCCGCTAGGGGCGAAAAGATATATAAGGCAAGGTAACTTACGAGTAGAGCTATGGAAAATAAGTTATTGTTTATATATTCCCTTCCGCCTGAGATAAATATAGCGAGTATTCCTGCCCAGAATATCGCGGCGAGGCCAGACCCCTGAGGGTCTATAGCTTGATATTCGTTGCCTTGCCTAGCTTCCGTAAGAACCGCCATTAGCGGAATGGTTATGGTTATTAAGCAGCATATTGTTGCAATTGATGCCACTTTCAGTTCCGAGGAGAGGCGCATCCTTGAAATAGCCCATGTGACTATCCAGACTGCGCCGATAATGTAGAATCCAACATGTATGAGTGGAGCTAACCCCATTAGCACGATCTTGATCTGGCGCCTTTCTGATAAGAGCCCAGCAAGGAAAAACATAATTGCAACGCCTTGGCGAATTTGTGCTGTATTGTTTTTCAGTACAAGAGGAAAGGTAAGGATAAGTAGAATCGCAATATAGTTTCTCGGTTGAGCCTTGGCGACTAGTGCTGCCGTTATGAATGCAGGAACAATACTCATTGCTTGAATCGTTGCCTCAGGACTTAAAATGCGTCCAAGAAGGCTCACGGCAGCAAACCATAGTGGCTCTTGAAAAGGTAGAAGAAGAATATTTAACCCAGAATAGGCGCCTAGAATTTGCATGCCATTTAGAACGTGCCCAACGTAGTTCGCATGATCTTTCATGGAGTAGTAGGGAATAGAAGAAATTGGCAATGCGTATAATAATGCTGCTAGTAAACAGACAAATATAGTATGAGCGGGCTGTCGATGGTCAACTTTATGACTTCCGTATCTCAGAGAATTGTGCATGCGGCGCTCAGTCCGTGACGTTAGGATATGTTAATGAGGGCTGGCATTGGACGGTCTGAATGGATTCCGTCATATTCTTGAACGCCGTTTCTCCTATAGCTGCCCACTTAAAAGAGTATATCAAAGGGTCCTATCTTGCGCCAAATAGTAGCTCCTCGTATCGAAGTTTGGCCAGTATAAGCGCCATGAGTCAGCCCTTCGTCCATATCATTACCAGCCTCAGCGATGGCGGGGCCGAAGCAGTTCTGTTTAGGCTTGTCGCTTTTCATGATCCCCAGAATCATGTGGTGATCTCGCTCTCTGGCAAAGGCAAATATGGCCCTCTTTTGGAAAGGTGCGGCGTAAAGGTACATTACCTGAATATGCCGCGCGGGCGTCTCACTTTTGGCGGCCTTCGCAAACTGTTTTCCATTCTGCGGAGGGAGCGTCCCCACGTCGTACAGACCTGGATGTATCATGCCAATCTTGTTGGCGGGTTAGTGGCGAGGCTGACCGGATGCCGAAAGGTTTTCTGGAATATCCGGCATGCCGACCTCACCCCCGGTGCATATGGAAGGGGCACCCGCTTGGTGTCCCGCCTCTGCGCACGTCTCTCCCGTTTCGTGCCCACCGGAATCGTCGCCTGCGCGGAGCGCGCCCGTACCGTCCATATCGCTGAGGGATATGATGCGCGCAAGTTCACCGTCATCCCCAATGGCTATGATATTGCGCGCTTCCGGCCCGATGCCGCGACACGCGACGCCTTGCGGCGGGGAATAGGAGTCGGTCCCGATACCGTCTTGCTTGGCCTCGTCGGCCGCTGGAACAAGGAAAAGGATCACTCCAATCTTCTTGCCGCCCTCTCGCGGCTCGCGGCTGACCGGCGGGATATCCGCCTGCTCCTAGTTGGTACCGGCTGCACGGCGGATAACGCCGAGCTTGTGAGCACCATCGCCCATCATGGGCTTTCCGGCCGTGTCATCGTCGCCGGCCGGCGCGATGACGTTCCGGCGGTGATGAATGCGCTCGATCTCCATATCCTTTCCTCCAGCAGCGAAGCCTTCCCCAATGTGGTGGCCGAGGCCATGGCCTGCGGCACGCCCTGCGTCGTCACCGATGTGGGTGATGCGGCCTTGATCGTTGGTGAGACCGGCTGGATCGTTCCCCCGCGCGATGCCGACGCTCTGGCGGCGGCCACGGCCCGCGCCGTCGAGACAATGGCGGATGCCGCTTTATGGCAGCACAGGCAGGATAACGCGCGGCGCCGCATAGAGGATAACTTTTCTCTGGCCACCATGGTCGCCCGTTACGAGGCGCTCTGGCGGGATGCGCCGGACGACGCGGTCCGAACGCAATAAATTCTGGAAAATTATGCACGAACAACAGCCCCAAACCGCAACGAAATCGCACATGTGCATCGCCATCATCGGTAACGCTGGTGGTTCCATGCTCAATTTTCGCGCTCCTCTTATTCAAGATATAATTGCGCTCGGTCACAAGGTTCTGGCTTTTGCTCCAGATTATGACGATGATACCAAAGAAAAACTGCGTGAGGTTGGCGCCGTTCCGCTAGACTACACTTTGTCACGCACAGGGCTGAATCCATTCAGGGACTTTTCAGACATTGTGCGTTTGCGCCGGGAACTAGAGGGAATATCTCCGGATATGACCTTATCCTTCAGCATCAAACCAGTAATATACGGAACGATTGCAGCCCGCATGGCGAACACTCGCCACAGGGTGGCTCTGATTGAAGGTCTGGGTTACGCCTTCACACGGGACGGAAAATCCAGCCTGAAGCGCCGTTCCGTCGGGGCCCTGGCCCGAATTCTCTATCGCCTTTCTCTCACTTTCGCCGAGCGCATCTTTGTGCTAAACTCCGACGACTTCAACGACTTGGTGGATATGCGCATTGCGCCCGCCAATAAAATCACGGTGCTAAGCGGCATCGGCGTCGAGCTCGACAAATGGCGCCCCGCTCCCCCGGTCCTCGCTCCCATCACCTTCACGCTTGCCGCCCGCCTCATCAAGGACAAAGGCGTCATCGAGTTCGTCGAAGCGGCTAGAATAATCAAGGCAAAACAAGGCGACAACGTGCGCTTCGTTTTGCTCGGCCAGATCGACACCAACCCTCAGGCGATCGAGAAGGCAACACTCGATAAGTGGGTGGAAGAAGGCATTGTCGAATGGCCCGGCCATGTCGATATGCGAGAATGGCTAGCAAAAACAAGCGTTTTCGTCCTCCCTTCTTATTACCGTGAAGGCGTGCCACGCAGCACGCAGGAAGCCATGGCCATGGCTCGTCCAATAGTCACGACCGATGTTCCGGGATGTCGTGAAACCGTTATAGACGGGCGAAACGGCTTCCTCGTTCCGCCCCGCGACCCCGCCCTTCTTGCCACAGCAATGGAGCGTTTCATCGATGAGCCTCAGCGGATCACGCATATGGGCATAGAGAGCCGCAAAATGGCGGAAGAACGGTTTAACGTTAAGAACATCAATGCAATAATGATTGCAGCAATGGGGCTTTCCGCACGGTGAATTCACATGCGTTCCAACGTGGCAAGGCCCTCTGCGCCACCACGCGGACGCAGAACGACCTCAGCATAGTATCGACTGGATACTGCACTAAGTTGCTGAGGTCTTTACGCTTCGGTCCTGGCACTCACTAGCAGATGGGCGTCAGAACTGCTTAAGCCCCCTACTGAAGAGCTCTCCAGACGGGCGTTAAACGCCGGCGTATCGAGCGCTCATCAGGTGCCTCGCCCTTCTCGTCGCGGCGCGCAAACCACTCCTGAAACTCGCGTACGAATTCGGCTTGTGTGTCTGGGAGGCCGCGCTCGTGTATGCGTTTGATGACTGCCACGAACATTGCCTCCCAATCATATTTATGGTTGGGCCGCCCACTGGCCGTGCGGCGCGCGAGCCCATTTTCCTCTTCAAATCTAGCCTTTTCTATCGCGCTGATCAGGATGTCGGGTCGAGCGACCATAAGGCCCTGCGGCGACATGATGAAAGCCCAAGTAGCTTCGCCTGGAGGCCGAACACGGTGGATAGGAACTTCGGTCGGTCCTGTTCCGTCGCGACGAAACATCGGCATCAGGTCCGCTGCGTGCAGTTCGATCAGACCGGACAAGGGACCATTACTCGTTTGGATAAAGGGCGCGCTAGTCGTCAGTTGCAGGCGTTCCATTGCCGCCCACTCGACAATATCTGTTGGGGTGCATCCCCAACGTGCAGCGGCCTCGAAACTCGAAAAAAACACTCGCGGTGGCAGTGTCATTGTAGTTTCCTCCTCAAAGTCATTGCGGAGCCCGTTTGGTCCCAGAAACGATGAAGTGGCCTTGTTTAGTTTTCCCTACAAAGAGCTCCGTTTTTTTTAAGCCATCTGGGCAACTGTACGTTCGAATCGGGCATCCAAGAGCAATGATAGCCAATGTGACGAGTATTCCGAACTAAAGGGGCAGTGTCATTTTCGGCGCAAAAAGCACCAGCTTTTCGATTCCTAGCCAGATTGCTTCCTCAACAAAATAAAACGATGGGTGGCGCCCCTTCTTGCTAGTAGCGCCACCCTTTGCCTTCCCGCCACCCAGTTAGTTCATACAGTCTCAGACTGGTGTTTTCGGCCCCTAACGGACCTTGGAGCGCTAAAATGACTGAGGCGACCGCCCCGACCGAAACGATGCTGGCATCTGGTCTGCTCGACGACTGGATGAGTCGCAAAGAACTTGCCGAGGAGTTGAGCCTGTCCGTGGATACGCTCTCGCGATGGGAAACCCAGCGCATAGGCCCGCCATGTATAAGGATCGGGCGTCGGGTGCTGTACCGCCGCGGCGCGGTGCAAGATTGGCTCCGTCGGGCGGAAGAGCGCACCTCTAGCCGAACCCGGGCTCGATCATGAGCGCCGAGATAGTAGACTTTCCCACCATGTCCCTTGAGCGCGCTCGCGAGATCATCGCCACACCAGATCTCTTCGGTGGCGGTCAGATCGTCAAGGCGTGCAAGGTGCTATTTGCATACGGTACCGCCGCTGACATGCGAATGGTCTTGGCATTGCAGCAATCGGGAATCGTTGCAGGCTTTGAGCCGGCGCAATCGCCGCCGCTTCGGGCTTTGCGGCGGCGCAAGTGGCAGGCGGCGATGCTCGCCCTCTACGTGTTGGCCGCAGCAGCGCTGGGCACTGCGGTGCTCGCGTCCTTGTTGTTTAACGCAATCAAGGCAATGCTTTAGTGAAATTGCTATTTCCGACCCCCTTGTCTGACTGCTAGCAACTCGGTTCCGCGTGGACGGACGCTCGCCGTATAGTAACGCGCCATTTTCTGCATCTCGCTACCACAACGGGACGATTGCGCTATTTGCTTGGCGGAGAGCATAGCCGTGGCTGACGATGCTGTGATGGCATCGCACTCGACAATCGTCTCGACGCCGGCAATTCGGCTCAAGGCTTAAACTTCCACCAGAACATCTTGGCAACGGCACAGGGGTGGCATGATCAATGCCACCCACCGCCATGCTGCCACCCCTCGCGATGTGATCCTCTGCTGCCTGGCAGAAGAGGAGATCTTCATGCAGTCGATTTCGCATTTCTTGGGACCAGTATTATGAGCCATAAGGCCTCACATTGGCTGGCGACCATTCCGGCAGAGGCCATCACCAACGGTGCCTTCCGGGTGCTGTTCCATCTCTGCGATGCCCACAATTCTCAGCGGTATCCGGAGACCGCTTGTTTCCCGAGTCAGGAGAAGTTGCGTGCTTCAACAGGGTTGTCGAACGGCGGACTGAACAATGCTCTCAACGCGCTTGAGGTGGCCAATCTCATTCGCCGCCGGCAGACCCGGAATGCGGATGGGACGCGCGGGCCGACCTACTACATCCTCGGGTGCGATCGCGATCTGACACAAGAGCCATCTCCACAAAATGGAGATGGTTTTCGCGCTGAAAATCCCCTCAAAACGCCTGTGGATAAGTCTGTGGATAACTCGCTGACCATCTCCAAATCCGGGGGCCAACCATCTCCAAATTCGGCCCCCAACCATCTCCAGTGGAGTGGAGATGATCCTGTAATAGAACCAGTAAAAGAACCTTCGCGGGCGCGAGCGCCGATTTCCACACCTGTGGAAAACTCGCCCGAATGCTCCACCCGGCGCGCCGCGATCGTCGCTGAGATGGCCCGAAAATATCCCGCCCTGATCCGTCCACCCCGAGATCTGGCTGAGGACGCAGGCGAGCGATCTGGTGGCGCGCTGCGCCAGGGCCGTCACCAGCCCGCACCGGCAGGAGCGGTTCGGGATCATCGGAAATAGCTTGCAAGGAGGAACGAAGGATGACCGACCAGTTCACACCAGCATGGATCGAGGAGCGCTTCGAACAGGCCGTCCGCACATTGCGGCAGCTGCCCAACCCGCGGGGCTCGACGCCGCGAGGCTATACGTCCTCATGGCCGGACTATGCCAATGATCCTGGACAGTCCTACGGCTACCACGATGCCCGCGTCCGGATGGTGCCGAGCCCCAAAGAGATTGGGGCCATGGAGGAATGTTTCGAGTGGCTGGGTTGGCTCGAGCCTGGAGATGCTCGGATCGTCTGGCTGCGCGCCGAAGGCAGGCGTTGGCGGCAGATCGGGATCCGAATGGGCTGTGTTCGGCAGACCGCATGGCGGCGCTGGGCTGCGGCGCTGATTACCATCTCTAAGCGCCTGAATAAAAAGCACAAAGCTGGCGAAGCGCGGTCCCGAGCAAAAAATGCGCCGGGCGAAAGCGTGGTTAAACCGGCTCCCGACGTGGTTCGGACGTTGTTGTAACGGCGCGGGACGTTGAACTTTTGGCGCGACATAATCGGGTCAAATCTGGCAGATTCTGGATATGCTCGGGAGAGCTGGCGGCTGAGAGCAACGACGCGGTTAGTTGTCAGAGTTGAGACTTCGTAGCGCCCCGTCCCAGCCCCTCCCCGCTTCGGGTCCTTCCGGGCGGCGACCGTATGCGGGGGGGCTTTGCGCGCCAAGCCGCTAGTCACAAAGGTTTTTTTGGGGTTCGCGGCCAAGGTTCGCACCTTTGGGTTCGCGGTTCGCACCCATCGTTTTAGGCGTTGCGGTAGAGGCCAACTGGCCGGGGCTTTCGAGCTCCGGCCTTTTTCTTGGCACCGCTTGATCGAGGTTTCCGGCTGAAATGCCGGACGGGCGCGCGGCCCGGGCACGGCTTGAGCCGCTGTTTCCGCGAAGTCGTCGGCTGCAGACGGCGCACAAGTTCTGCGGAGAGGATGCTGGTTCCCACCCCGGCTCATAATCAGGGCCACGCCGGTTCGATTCCGGCCTCCGCGACCAGACCCGGTGGGACGCTACCGGTCAGGCCGCCCAGCCTCTCGATCCTCCCCGAGGGTCTGGGCGGCCGCAATCTTTCGGAGGAACTGTTGAAAATCGAGATGTTGGCAGTCGCCGACCTGGTGCCCTATGCCCGCAATGCGCGGACGCACCCGGAGTGGCAGATTGCGCAGATCGCCGCCTCGATTGCGGAGTTCGGGTTCGCCAATCCGATCCTGTGCGGGCGCGACAGGGTGATCATCGCTGGCCATGGGCGCCTGCTCGCCGCCGAGCGGCTGGGGCTTGAGACGGTCCCGGTGATCGTCCTCGACCACCTCGACGAGCGGCAGCGCCGAGCGCTGGTGATCGCCGACAACAAGATCGCTGAAAACGCGGGCTGGGACGAGGAGCTGCTGCGGCAGGAATTGGCCACGCTGCGCGAGGATGGCTTCGATCTCGACATCGTCGGGTTCTCGGAGACCGAGCTTGAGGAAATTTTGGGCGGGCTCGACGACGCGGGCGAACCGCCGGCGCTGGGCGATCCCGACCATGTGCCCGAGGTGCAGAAGCGTCCGGTCAGCCAGAGGGGCAATGTCTGGCTGCTCGGTGCGCATCGGGTGATGTGCGGAGATTCGACGTCCAAGGCGGACATGGCCACGCTCTGCGGTTCCGAGCTGGTCGACGCTTGCTGGACCGACCCGCCCTACAACGTGGATTACGAGGGGTCGGCTGGGAAAATCCAGAACGACAATATGGCGTCGTCGGACTTCCGCCGGTTCCTCGTCGAGGCTTTCGGGGCCACTGCCTCGGTGATGAAGAAGGGCGGGCCGATCTATGTCGCGCACGCCGACACCGAGGGGCAGAATTTCCGGGCCGCGTTCAAGGATGCCGGGTTCAAGCTGTCCGGGTGCCTGGTCTGGGTGAAGCCCAGCCTTGTGCTCGGGCGGTCCGATTACCAGTGGCGTCACGAGCCGATCCTTTATGGCTGGAAGGTCGGCGGGCCGCACAAGTGGTACGGCGGTCGAACCCGCACCACCGTGATCGAAGATCAACGGCCTCCCCTGCGGATCATGCCGGACGGGACGCTGCAGATCGACATTGGCGGTCAGGTGATCATCGTCTCGGGCGAGAAACTGGCGGTGGAGACGCTCGACCAGTCGGTTCTGCGCGCGGACAAACCGGCGCGCAATGCCGAGCATCCGACCATGAAGCCGGTCGGGCTCATTCTCGAGATGCTTGAGAACTCGACCAAGCGCGGCGACCTAGTGCTCGATCCGTTTGGCGGCTCGGGATCCACGCTGATTGCTTGCCATGGCGCGGGCCGATCCGCTCGGCTGATGGAGCTCGACGAGAAGTTTGCGGATGTCATCGTCCGCCGGTGGCAGGAATACACGGGCCTCGAGGCGCGGCTCGAGGAAGACGACCGCACTTTCGATGTGGTGGAAGCGCAATGCAAAGCCGCGTAATGTCGTTGGTCGAAGCCATCACGAACGTTGCGGTCGGCTTTGGTGTGGCAACGAGCACCCAGATCGTGGTGTTTCCTTGGTTCGGCCTCGAGGTCAGCCTCGGCGAGCACCTAGCGCTGGGCGCGGTGTTCACTGCAGTGTCGATCGCCCGCAGCTACACGCTTCGGCGCGTGTTCAACGGGTTTGGACGATGACCGAGCGGCCGCGCGCGCTGCGCTTTGCCACCAGCAAGGTCCGGCGCGTGGTACATCGGACCGGCACGGCGGCCAAGGTTATCGGCAGACTTGAGCCGGGCGTCCGGATAACCGGGCTGACCGCCGGGCAGTTCTCGGCGATCGACGCCATGGAGCACATGGTCGACGAACTGGGGCCGGCAGCGGTGCGGGTGTCGACGTGGACCACCGGCATCTACGATGTGCGCCGGGCGCGGGATATCCGGACTCGGGGGCGTATCACCGATATCCGTATGTTGCTCGACCGGGGCACGTTCGAGAAGTCGCCCAAATATGCCGGGCCGCTGATCGAGGTGCTCGGCATTGATGCGTTCCGATGCGTGTCGGTTCACGCGAAGGTCGTCATCGTCTCGGGCGAGCGCGGCAACGCGGTGATGCGCTCGAGCATGAATCTGAACAAGAACCTGCGCACCGAGCAGTTCGACATCGACGTCTGCGACGAGGTCGCCGGGCTCTACACCGATTGGTTCGATGCGCTCTGGGAAGAGTCGGGGCGCAGCCAGGACAACCGGACCATCATCCGGGCGGTCTATGACCGGTTTCTGGCCGATCCCGAGGCGGTCGACGGCCCGAAGGACACCGAGCGGCCGGCCAATCCTCCGAAGTCGAAACGGGAGACGGTGGGCAGGCTGCGGGACGCGAAGTTCTCGATGTCTGATCTGTCGGATCTGATCGGGGAGTAGGAGGCGGCTGCCGAGCCGCGCTCCCATCAGGCAAGCGCGAAGGCGCTGGAAACAGAATAAGAACAGCCGTTTAGGTGAATTGGGGAAGGGTGTTAGTCTCGCATGGGTTTGTCACGGCGGGCATATGCGGCGCACCGTGGCGTCTCTGATACTGCGGTGCGCAAGGCCATTGCGTCAGGCCGGATATCGGTCGAGGCGGATGGGACCATTGATCCCGTCAGGGCGGACGCGCAGTGGGCTGCGCAGACGGACCCGGCTCGCCAGCGCGGTGTCCACTCGCAGGAGCTGGGCAACGAGACGGCAGCGGCGACCGCCTCGGCAAAGGCGCAGGCCGTCACGCGGCCGGTGCCGAATGCCGCCATCGACGCGGTCAACGAGACCATGCGCGATCACGCGGCTGACGGCGGGGAGGTTCCGCCCGAGCCGGGCGATGGCGGGCAGGTCTCGTTCGTGCGCGCCCGCATGGCGAACGAGGTTCTGAAAGCGCAGACCGCGCGGGTTCGCCTGCAGAAGATGAAGGGCGAGCTGGTCGACCGCTCGAAGGCAACGGCGGCGGTGTTCGACCTGGCTCGGCGCGAGCGGGATGCCTGGTTGAACTGGCCGCCCCGGATCGCCGCGAACATGGCGGCGGAGTTGGGGATCGAGGCGCACGCCATGGAGCAAGTGCTCGACAAGTATCTGCGTCAGCACCTCTCGGAACTGGCCGAGGTCAAAATTGATCTCCGCTGAATCGTTCGAGGGTGCGGACGAAATTCGCCGCTCCTGGCTCGCCGGCCTCGCACCCGACCCGGCGGTGACCGTCTCGCAATGGGCGGACCGCCACCGGATCCTGTCCTCGAGGGGTGCCTCGGAGGCGGGGCCGTATCGGACGGCGCGCACGCCGTTCATGCGCAAGATCATGGACGTGCTTTCGCCGAGCGATCCCGCCCGGCGCGTGGTGTTCATGAAGGCCGCGCAGGTCGGGGCGACCGAAGGCGGCAATAATTGGGTCGGCTACTGCATGCACCGGGCACCCGGTCCGTTCCTTGCGGTGCAGCCGACCGTCGATCTGGCAAAGCGCCTGTCGCAGCAGCGTATCGATCCTCTGATCGAGGATAGTCCGGCGCTGCGCGATCTGGTGACGCCGTCGCGTTCGAGGGACTCGGGCAACACGATTTTGGGAAAGCGCTTTCCCGGCGGTCAGTTGATCCTGACCGGTGCAAACAGCGCGGTGGGCCTGCGCTCGATGCCGGCGCGATGGGTGTTCCTCGACGAGGTCGATGCCTATCCCGGCGACGTCGACGGCGAAGGCGATCCCATCGCGCTCGCGGAAGCCCGGACCATTTCGTTCGGGCACCGGGCGAAAATCTTTCTGGCGTCGACCCCGACTATCAAGGGGTGGTCGCGCATTGAGCGGGAATGGGAGTTGAGCGACCAGCAGCGCTATCATGTGCCGTGCCCGGATTGCGGCGCGCTGCAATGGCTCAAATTCGAGCGGCTGCGCTGGGAAGCGGGCCAGCCCGAGACGGTCCGATATGTCTGCGAGCATTGCGAGGCCCCCATCGCCGAGCGGCACAAGACGTGGATGATGGACGAGGACAACGGGGCCGAGTGGGCCGCGACGGCCCCGCCCGATATGATCGAGAAGGCAGCGGCCGCCGGCATCGTCGGTTTTCATATCTCGGGGCTGTATTCCCCCCTCGGGTGGCTGTCCTGGGAGGATATCGCCCGGGATTGGGAGGCGGCGCAGGGCAATGATGCGTCTCTAAAGACGCTGAAAAATACCGTGCTGGGCGAGACCTGGCAGGAAAAGGGCGAGGCTCCGGACTGGCAGCGGCTCTATGAGCGCCGCGAACGGTGGAACCTCGGGCAGGTGCCGGATGGCGGGTTGGTGCTTACCGCCGGCGCAGACATTCAGCGCGACCGCATCGAGGTCGACGTCTGGGCCTGGGGCCGGGGGATCGAGAGCTGGCTGGTCGACCACATCGTTATCGATGGCGACGTGGCGGGCACCGAGGTGTGGGACAAGCTGGCCGATCTGCTCGGGCAGACATGGCCGCATGCATCGGGCGCGGAGATGAGCCTTGCGCGGCTCGCGGTGGACACCGGCGACGGCATGCACACCGACGCGATCTATGCCTGGGTACGCAAGATGGGCCGTGGGCAGGTGATCGCGGTCAAGGGTCGGGCCGGGTTCGATCGGTCGATGCCGGTCGACGGGCCGACCTATGTGGACGTCACCGAGGGCGGCCGCAAGTTCAAGCGCGGCGCGCAGCTCTGGAATGTCGCGGGCGCGGTGTTCAAGTCGGAGTTCTATCGGTTCCTGCGGCTCTCGCCGCCGACCGACGAGGATCTGGCGGACGGTTCGGGCTTCCCGGCCGGCTACGTCCATATCCCGCGCGGTGGTGTCACGGCGGAATGGATGAAACAGGCCACCGCCGAGCAACTGATGAGCATCAAGACGCGGCAGGGCTATCAAAAGCTCGAGTGGCAAAAGACCCGGGACCGCAACGAGGCGCTGGACTGCCGGGTCTATGCCCGCGCGGCCGCCTGGCTGATGGGCATCGATCGCTGGGACGAGAAGCGCTGGGCCGAGCTCGAAGCGCAGCACAACACCGGTCAGGATGACGCACCGCCTGCGGGCGTGCCGAACCGGCCACAACAGCAACAGGCGCCGCGCCGTCCTTCCAACTGGATGGGCGGGCGGCCTCGCGGGAATTGGTTCTGATGGCGGGCTTTACGCAGGCGCAACTGGTGGCGATCAAGGAGGCTTATGCCTCCGGCATCACGCGGGTTTCCTATGATGGGAAAACCACCGAGTACCGTTCGCTGGCCGAGATGAAACAGATCATCGCCACCATCGAGGCGTCCCTTGCGGCGGATGCGGGCACGCCCCTCCCCGTCGCAGGCTACGCGAGCTTCCGGAGGGGCTGACCGACATGGCGAAAACTGCCCAGCCCCAGGGTGTCCGTTGGGGTCTGATGGATCGTGCGCTGGCGACGGTCGCGCCTCGCGCGGCCGCAAAACGTTATGCCGCCCGCGTCTCCATTGCCAACATGCGGCGCGGCTATGAAGGCGCACAAAAGGGGCGGCATACAGATGGCTGGCGGACGGCGAACACCGCGGCGGACACCGAGATTGGTGCCGCCGGCTCGCTTCTGCGAGACCGGATGCGGGACCTTGTGCGCAACAACGCGCTCGCCGCGCAGGCGGTGCAGGTGCTGGTCAACAACCTCGTCGGCTATGGCATCCGGCCTCGGGCGGCTTCGGGCAACAAGACGCTGAATAAGAAGGTCGACAAGCTGTTCGAGCAGTGGTCGAAGCGCGCCGATGCGCATGGCCACACCGATTTCTATGGCCTGCAGGTGCTGGCCGTCCGCGAAATGCTCGAGGGTGGCGACCTGTTCGCCCTCAAGCGGCCGCTTCGGCGCGATGAGGCTAAGGGCGGAGTGCCGATGCAGGTGGAATTGCGCGAGGCCGATCACCTCGACACGTCAAAGTTCCTCGAGGAGGTCGGTGGGCGGCGCATCAAGCAGGGGATCGAGTACGACCGCTCCGGGCGCCGGCAGGCGTACTGGATGTATCCCGATCATCCCGGTGACGTCTCCCTCGCCTTCTCGCGGCGGCTGGATTCGGTGCGGCTGCCATCCGATATGGTCGCGCATCTGTTCGAGCGGCAGCGGGTGCAGTCGCGCGGGGTGCCTTGGGGCACACCGGCGTTGACTGCACTTCGCGATCTCGGGGACTGGCAGGTCGCCGAGATGGTCCGCAAGAAAACCGAGTCTTGCATGGTCGGCATCGTGTTCGGCGATGATCAGGAACTGTCGGCCACGCCGACGATCAAGGATGATCAAGGCCGAACCATCGAGCAGTTCGAGCCTGGTCTGATCGCTTATGCGTCGGGCGGGAAGGACATCAAGTTCAACCAGCCGGCGGCTACGCCGGGCATCCGCGAGTGGAATCTGGTGCAGATGCACATCATCGCGGCCGGCTTCCGGGTGCCTTATGTGTTGATGACCGGCGATCTATCGCAGGCCAACTTTTCGAGCAGCCGCGTCGGGCTCAACGAGTTCCGCCGCATGATCGAGCAGGTGCAGTGGCAGATCGTCATCCCGATGCTCTGTGAGCGCATCTGGGATTGGTTCATCGACGCGGCCTATACCGCCGGCCTGATCTCGTCCGCGGACGTGCCTGCCGAATGGGCGCCGCCCCGGTTCGAAAGTGTCAACCCGCTGCAGGATGCGCAAACCGATCTGCTCGAGGTTCGGGCGGGCTTCGCCAGTACGCCGCAGATGATCGGCAAGCGCGGCTATGATCCGCTCGAGGTGCTCGGGGAACAGGCACAGTTCGTCGAGGAAGCGGACAGGCTGGGCCTCGTGTTCGACAGTGACCCTCGGAAGGTCACCAACGCGGGCCTCGCTCAGGCCAAGGATCCGCTCGATGTCGATGCGGACCCCGCCAATCCGCCGCCTGGTCACGAGAAAGCTTAGGAAAGTCAGGACAATGGAGAACGTCATCGACCTACCCCTTATCGGGCGGGCCGCCGAAGTCGTGCCAAGTTCGGTAAATGCCGAGGAGCGTACTGTCGAAATCGTCTGGACTACCGGCGCGACAGTGCAGCGGGTGCGCTGGGAAGGCTGGGATGATCGCATCGAATACGATGAGGAGCTGGTCGTTTCCGGCAATGCGGTTCGCCTCGATCGTCTCAATGCCGGTGCTCCGTTCCTTAATGCGCACAGTGCCTGGAGGGCGGAGTCGGTGCTCGGCTCGGTGGTGCCAGGTTCGGTCAGGATCGAAGGCGGACAAGGCTTCGCCATGATCCAGCTCACGGCGGCCGAGGACGCGCGTGGCATCGTCCAGCGCATCCTTGAGAAGAATTTGCGGTTCGTCTCGGTCGGCTATCGCGTCCACCAGTACGAAATCACCCGCAAGGAAGGCGCGCGGGAGCACTGGCGCGCCGTCGATTGGGAACCGCTCGAAATATCGGCGGTGCCTATTCCCGCTGACCCGGGATCGCAGGTCCGCTCTGGCGCAAGCCGGACGGCAGCGCTCGCACCCTGTGTCCTGGTCCGCCAGGACGTTACCGCCGCCCCTGCGGCACAATCCGAAGGAGATAAAACCATGTCTCGCAACAACCAGCAGGCGGCTGCCGATGAGACCGAGCGCCGAGAAACCGTGGAGACGATGGAAACTCGCGCCGCAGCCTCGGGTCCGGCCGCTTCCACCCCGATCGAAACGCCGGCGCTGGACGCCGAGGCGGTTCGCGCCGAGGAGCGGTCGCGTGTGACCACGATAACCAGCCTGTGCATTCGGCATGGCCTCGATGACGCGTTCCGCCATGATCTGATCACTCGTGGCGTGCCGCTCGAGGATGCCCGCGCGGCCATCCTCGACCAGATCGCGGATGCCGATCCGCTCAATGGCCGGGCCAGCGAGCCCGCCCCGGCATTGGCTCGCGATGAGCGGGAGGGTGTGCAATATCGGGAGGCTATGGCGAATGCGCTACTGCATCGCGCGAACGCTCCCGGCACCGATCTCTCCGATGGCGGCCGCGAGTTCCGCGGCATGTCGCTGATGGAGCTGGCGCGCCACGCGCTCGAACGGTCGGGCGTCAATACGCGCGGCATGGGCCGGATGGAGATGGCGGCCGCCGCGCTTGGCCAGCGTGCGGCGGGCTATCACACTACCGGCGATTTCCCGGCAGTGCTCGCCAATATCGGCAACCTCACCCTGCGGGAAGCCTACCGCGCCACGCCACGCACCTTCGCGGCCTGGGCACGCCGGGCCACCCTGTCGGACTTCCGGCCCACCACTCGCGTGCAGGTGTCGAACGCGCCGCAGCTTGAAAAGGTGCCCGAGGGCGCTGAATTCAAGTACGGCACCTTCGGCGAGGCGTCGACGCAGTATGCGCTGGCGACCTATGGGAAGATCATCGCGTTCAGCCGTCAGATGCTAATCAACGACGACCTGGGTGCCTTCACCCGCGTTGCCAACAGCTTCGGGGCTCGCGCCGCACAACTCGAGGGCGACCTGGTGTATGCCATCCTCCTGCAGAACCCGGCGATGGCGGATGGTACTGCCCTGTTCCATGCGAACCACGGCAACCTCGGCACCGCTGCGGTGATCGGCGAGCATGCGCTGATCGAGGCTTACGAGGCGTTCGCGGCGCAGACGGATATCGATGGCACCGCCATCGATGTCAGCCCCGAGTTCATCCTCGTCCCTCCCGGCCAGCGCGCGGTCGAGGCCCGCAAGCTCCTGACGTCGACGACTCCGGCAAACACCGAGGACGTCAACACCTTCGCCAATCGGCTGACCGTAGTCGAGGAGCGGCGTTTGATGCCGACCGGAAGCGCTAAGGCGCCGTGGTTTCTCGCCGCCAGCACTGGCCTGATCGACACCGTCGAATACGCATACCTCGACGGGCAGGACGGGGTGTTCACCGAGACCCGGAACGGGTTCGAAGTGGATGGCGTCGAGATCAAGGCGCGCCTCGACTTCGCTGCTGCCGCCATCGACTGGCGCGGCCTCTACAAGAACGCCGGCGCGGATCCTGTGTAAGCGCCGGGTGAGCTACGTGGGCGGGGTTTCGAACCTGCCTGTTCCCTTCTCTCTACTCTCGAGGAGCACCTCAAATGAAGAACTTTCTTGCACATGGCGACGTGATCGAGATCACGGCCACCGCCGATATTAAGTCCAGCGAGGGTGTCGTGGTCGGCACCATCTTCGGCGTTGCCATGAACGACATCGCCAATGGCGAAAAGGGTCCGATCAAGCTGTCCGGTGTCTACGATCTGCCGAAGGCAGGTTCTCAAGCATGGACCGAAGGCGCCGCCGTCCATTGGGATGCGGGCAACAAGCGCTGCACCACCGCGGCGACGGGAAACCGTCTGATCGGCTGCGCGATCGAAGCGGTCGGCGGTGGCGCAGGCCTGACGGCAGGCAAGGTGCGGCTCAATGGCATCGCCGGCGTCGGCAATGTCGTGGCGGTCGGCAGCTAAAGGGCCGGTCCCATGAGCGCGTTCGCCGCCGGCATCAATGCCATCTTCGCCGATCCCAACATGGCAATGGCAGCATTGTATCGTGCTGGCGGCGCTGGCGCTGGCGTTCCGGTGCGCGTGATCTTCCGCGCGCCGGACCGCATCGCCAATTGGGGCGATGGCCGGTTCGTCACGGACACGATCTTTGTCGATGTGCGTGTCTCTGACGTGCCGGCTCTCAAAACGGGGGACACTTTCGAGATTACCGGTGATCTGCTCGAGGTCCGCTCCGATCCGGTGCGGGATCGCGAGCGGCTCTGCTGGGCGGCTGAGGTGCGCGAGCTATGATCCGCGCGGTGACGGTCGGCGATATCGCTAAGATCATGCGCGAGGAGTTCGCCGCCGGCGAGAAGGCCGTCAAATCCGCCATGTCGGCGGCGGGCAAGGGCATTCAGGACGGCTGGCGCTCGCAGATCATGACGGCAGGCCTCGGGCTGCGCTTGCCGCGCACTATCCGGACGCGGTCCTATCCCATCGGTCAGAATTCGATGAATTCCGCCGCGCTCGTCTGGGCCAATGCGCCGGAGATCATCAGTGCGTTCGACCGGGGTGTAACGATCCGGTCAAATGACGGCTTCTGGCTTGCAATCCCGACGCCGGAGGCAGGCAACAAGGGTGTTGGCCGGGCGCGCATCACGCCTGGCGGCTACGAGCAGCGGACCGGTTTGCGTCTTCGCTTCGTCTATCGGGAGAACGGCCCGAGCCTGCTGGTGGCGGATGGAGCGCGCCTCGATTCGCGGGGGCGAGCTGTCATGAGCCGGGCCAAGGTTCGAGCGGATGGCACCCAGCGCGGAGCGGTGACGGCGGTAATCTTCTGGCTGGTGCCGCAGGTCACGCTCCCGAAAAAGCTCGACCTGACCCGCGATATCGACACATGGGCGACCAGAATCCCGGACCTGATCGTCAAAAACTGGCCGGAGTAGAGCGATGGCAGATTCGTACATGGAGCAGCGGCTTAAGGCTCTGTATTCCGCCATCAATACTGCAAAGCCGGCCGGAGCAACTGTTCTGCGCAATGCGATCCTTCCGGCCCGGATCCCAGCCGGTGGCCTGATCATCGTCCGCGATGGAACGCCTGGCGAGCCCGAGGTGCTGATGTCGCCGCCGCTCTATTATTACGAGCACGAGGCGGAGGTGGAGATCATCGTCGACCGTCCCGGCAAGGTGCGGGAGGCCGTTTTTGACACGCTCAAACAGGCGGTGGGTGGCGCCATCGCCGCAGATCGCACACTCGGCGGATTGTGTGACTATGTCCTCGGACAATCGCCCGCGCCTGTCTTGCTGCCGATCGATGGCGGCGAAGGATTAAAGGCCGCCACCATTCCGGTGGTGCTTATGTACGGGTCGCCGGACCCGCTGCTCTAAAGGAGATTTTGGAATGGCACGCGCCCAGGGCGCGCGGTCGCAGCTGGCGGCCGCGTTCGAGACTGTTTACGGCACGCCGCCGTCGAGCGGGTACACCAAGCTGCCTTTTGCGTCGACCACGCTCGGATCGGCCCAGCCGCTGATCGCGAGCGAGTTGCTCGGCTATGGCCGCGATCCGCTGGCACCGATCAAGGATGCGGTGACCGCCGATGGCGATATCGTCGTTCCCATCGACGCGGAAGCGTGGGGATTCTGGCTCAAAGGTGCGTTCGGCGAGCCGGTCACCACTGAGGACGATGGCATCTTCACCCATATATTCGAGTCGGGAGCATGGGTACTGCCGTCGCTATCCATCGAGAAGGGTCTCCCGGACGTGCCGCGCTTCGAGATGTTCGCCGGCTGCATGATCAATTCGCTGTCTTGGCAGATGCAGCGCTCGGGCCTTCTCACGTCGACGGTCAACATTATCGCGCAGGGCGAAGACGCTGCCATGACGTCGCAGGCAGGGACACCGGCAAATATAGCCTTATCCCGCTTCGGGCACTTCAACGGCTCGATCTCCCGCGAAGGGATATCGCTCGGCAATGTCGTTTCGACCAACATCACCTATTCAAACAATCTCGACCGCATCGAAACGATCCGGGCCGATGGCAAGATCGACGGCGCGGACCCTTCGCTGGCCGCGCTGACCGGCAGCACCATCATGCGGTTCGCCGACACCACGCTGCTCGAGCAGGCGCTCAATGGCCAACCATGCGAGCTGAAGTTCGCTTATGCGTTCGGCGAGATCGCCTTCGAGCTGGTGACGCACGCAATCTACCTGCCGCGGCCCCGGGTCGAAATTCCTGGGCCGCAGGGCGTCCAGGTTACCTTCGAATGGCAGGCCGCGCAGGATCCCGCCTCGGGCATCATGTGTACCGCTAGGCTCGTCAACAAAGTCGAGGAATACTGATGCTGCGGCTCGATCTCAAACGTCAGGCTATCTGGGTCGACCTGGGACATGGTGTCCGGCTCGAGTGCGATCCACTGACAACGGCGGTGATGGCTGCTGCCCGCAAGGATCCCTCGGTCCGAGAACTGCCCGAGGACACTTCCCAAGACGATATGGCTATCGTCATGGCTAAGGCCGTTGCGCGCCGTGTTGTTCGCGCTTGGTCCGGCGTCGGTGATGTGGATGGGGTCGCGCTCAAAGTATCCCCGGAAGGGATCAATGCGCTGCTCGATATCTGGGTCCTTTTCGACGCCTTCCAGACCAAATATCTGGCGTCGGGTTTTCTGCTGGATCAGGAAAAAAACGGCTCCGCGCCCTCGCCGATTGGCATTTCGGCGGGGGCGATAGCTACTGCGCGGCCTGCAAAGGGCTCTGCGAAGAGTGCCCGGCCAAAATCAACGCGCCGCAAACCCTAGAGGGCGAGCAGGTCTGGGATTTGGCCATGCGGCTCGGAGGCCAGCTCCGCGTCGCGCCAGGAGCCATCATCGGATGGGACATGAACGCAGCGCTCGCTCTTGCGTGGGCGCTGGGAATCGACGTGCGCGCGGTGGCCGAGTTGCTGCCGGAGATTGAGGCTGAAATGGCATCGAAACTGAATGAGCAAATCGACCGGGGGAGTAGCGACCATGGCGCGTAAGCAGGTCGGTGTCCGTTTGGTCGCCGAAAATGGCGAGATCGTCAAAGCCGAGCTCGATGGCATTGGGGATTCCGGGGAGAAGGCCTTCGGTCGCATCGAGGCAAAATCACAGGCGATGGGGCGGGCCATAACGGTAGCGTTGGCAGCGGCTGCAGCGGCCGCCGTCGCGGCAGCGGGGGCCATGGTCCGCGATGGAATGAGGGTCATTGATGCGCAGGCCAAGAGCGCGGCCCCGCTGAACACCACCGTCGAATCGGTGCAAATCCTCCATCGTGCTGCAGATCGCACTGGCGCGTCCATGGCCGAGGCGGAGGCTGGCGTTGTCCGCTTTACTCGTCGCCTGTCGCTTTTCGAGAGAGATGGCAGCGGCCCGGCGGCTAAAGCCCTCAATCAGCTGAAGCTCAACGCAACCGAATTGCTCACCCTGCCGATCGACGAGCGGTTGATTGCGGTCAATGAGGCGCTGGATGAGTACGCCACAGATGCGGAGCGGGCTGCGCTGCTAAGCCAGCTTTTCGGGGATAAGTCCTGGACGGCATTTTCGCGTCTCGATACCGAAAACCTGCGGCAAGCCGCAGAGGATGTGCGTGATTTCGGCATCGCGGTATCCGATCAGGACGCCGCTCAAATTGAGCGCACGAACACGGCTCTTTCATATATGGGGCTGATCTGGCGTGGAATATCCAATCAGTTGGCGGTTGCGGTAGCGCCAGCGCTCGAATCCGTCGCTGAAGCTATGGCGGCAATTGCATCCCGCTCGGGGCCGCTGGGGCAGGCCATAAAGCTGGTGTTCGACAATATCGGCCGTCTGGCCACCTATGCCGCGACCTTCGCCACATTCATGGCTACGCGATGGGTCTGGGCCTTCGTTGCCGCGCGAGTGAGTACAGTCAATCTTGTAACGGCGCTCACGCTTCTGCGCGGTGCGTTGATCCGCACGGGTTTTGGCGCTCTGGTCGTCGCCGCCGGCGAACTGATTTACTGGTTCGGACGGGTGGTGAGCGCCACCGGCGGTTTGGGCGCGGCGCTCTCGTTGCTTGGTGAAGTTGCGGCCGGGGTCTGGGACGGCATTGTCACCTCGGCAAAGGCGATTCCGGTTGGCTTGCAGTCAATTTGGGCAACGGTGCGCGGTGGGTTCCTCCGGATGATGGAGGGGTTGGCCGAGCGATGGGCCAATTTCCTTCACAACATTTCCGACTCTATGCGGTCGGTACCATTCATAGAGGATGCCGCACTCGCGGTTTACAGCTCGGCGGTAACGGCGGGATCCGCGTTTTATGAGCTGGGGGCGGCCGCGAACGCTGCCGAGCGGGATGCGGCCGCCCTAAAGGAGGAAGCCGGGCGGCTGGTGAGCGAGGGTTTCGACAAGGTTCGGGATGCGGTCGGCCGTCTCGTTGAGGTTGTGGCCCGCGCAGGCGAGGACAGTGAGGGCGCGCTCGACGACACAAGGGCGGCCGCCGATGCCGTAACGGAAGCGCTCGACGAGGCCGGGAAAGCCGGCGCCGCCGCGGGTAAACTGATCAAGGTAGGCGGCGAGGTAGCGGCGACCGGTTGGGCAAAGACCCTCGAAACGATCCGAGAATATGCCAGCGATGCCATGGATATGGCTGGCAATATTGGGGACAGCATCGTCTCGGCCTTTCGGGGTGCGGAGGATGCGATCGCCGATTTCGTCAAGTCCGGCAAGCTCGACTTCTCCAACATGATCACCTCCTTCATCGCTGACCTGGCCCGGCTTGCCACCCGGCGGTTCATCCTCGGGCCTATCGCCAATGCGCTCGACGGAATTCTTGGCGGGGTCAACCTGCCGTTCCTGTCCATGCCGAGTTTCGATGGCGGTGGGCACACGGGCTACGGTCCTCGGGTTGGCGGGCTCGACGGCAAGGGCGGCTATATGGCGCTGGTGCATCCGCGCGAGCGCATCATTGACGAGACCCGCGGTTCGAGCCGCCCTCGCGAGCGCGAGGTGCCACCCGTCTACGTCACCATCCAGGCGCGGGATGTCGAAAGTTTCCGGCGGAGCCGGACCCAGATCGGGTCCGATATTCAGCGCGCCGTCGCCATGGGTTCGAGGGGACGGTAATGGCGTTCCATGAGGTGAGGTTTCCCGACAACATTTCGCGGGGCGCGCACGGTGGTCCGCGCCGCCGGACGGACGTTGTCACGCTGGATTCCGGGCGGGAGGAACGCAACGCGCGCTGGGCGGATTCGCGGCATGCGTATGATGCGTCCTATGGGGTCCGCCGGGCCGACGATCTTGCCGCCGTCAAGGCGTTCTTTGAAGCGCGCAATGGCCGGCTCCATGGCTTCCGGTGGAAGGATTGGGCGGACTACAAGTCGTGTCTCCCCTCTCAAGGGCCAGCGCCAACCGATCAGGTGCTGGGCATCGGCAACGGATCAGCCACCACGTTTCAGTTGCGCAAGGAGTATCGCAGCGGATTCTGGTCTTATTGGCGCACCATCCGGAAACCGGTTGCCGGCTCAGTCGTGATTGCAGTGAACGGGGCCCAGCGCATCAGCGGCTGGTCGGTCGATCCCCCCACCGGAGTCGTCACCTTCTCGTCGGCTCCGGGCAGCGGCCAGGGCGTTACGGCCGGTTTCGAATTCGATGTTCCGGTCCGCTTCGAGTCGGACGAGCTCGACATCACGCTGGATTTCGAGCGCCTCGGCTCGATTCCGGCCATCCAACTGCTCGAGATCAAGGTTTAGACGATGAAGGCAATTTCGTCCGGTCTCCAGGCGCATCTGGACTCGGGAGCCACCACACTCGCCTGGTGCTGGCGGATCACCCGAAGTGATGGAGTGGTGCACGGCTTCACTGATCACGACCGGGTTTTGGCCTTCCTCGGGACCGATTTCGAGCCGGATTCGGGCTTCATCGCGTCGGAAATTCGCACCGGCAGCGATCTGGCAGTGGATGCGCAGGATGCCGAAGGCGTCTTGAGTTCGGACCGCATTACCGAGACCGATATTCTTGACGGCCGGTGGGACAATGCAGTGGTCGAGGTATGGCGGGTGAATTGGCGCAACGTGTCCCAGCGCGTTCTTATGCGGCAGGGCAATATCGGACAGGTCCGCCGGGGGCGTTCGATCTTCGTCGCTGAAATGCGTTCGCTGGCCCATGTGCTCAACCAGACGGTGGGCCGGGTCTATCAGGCGAGTTGCGACGCCGATCTGGGCGACAGCCGCTGCAAGATAAACCTCGAATCCAGCGCCTATCGCGGCACCGGAGCGGTGGCCGCATTCTCGGGCGGGCGGGCCTTCACAGCGAGCGGCCTGGGCTCGTTTGCCTCGGAGCTGTTCTCTCTCGGCACGATCCAGTGGACGAGCGGGGCGAATAACGGCCGGCGGGCAGACGCGGCAAGCCATTCGGTGTCCGGTGGCGTGGTGTCTGTCGCGCTGCTCGAGGAACCGGTGCGCGGCATCGAGGCAGGCGATACCTTCCTCATTCGCGCCGGTTGCGACAAGGCCCTCGGAACTTGCCGCACGAAGTTTAGTAACGTGGTCAATTTCCGGGGCTTCCCCACCATTCCAGGCCATGACGCTATCCTGCGCTATGCGACCAAGGATGGCGGCCATAGCGGGGGCGTGCTGTGAAGGCGCCGCGCGGCGCGGCCGCGGCCCGCGTCATCGCCGCCGCCCGAAGCTGGATCGGTACGCCTTACCACGATCAGGCGTCGGTCAAGGATGTGGGGTGCGATTGCCTTGGGCTTGCGCGCGGTGTCTGGCGGGAGGTCGTCGGGCCGGAGCCGACGCGGATCCCGCCGTACACTCGCGATTGGGGCGAGACCGGCGCGGTTGAAGTGCTGGCAACGGGCGCTTTGGCGTGGATGGTGCCGCTGCCGCTCGAGTTGTTGCGGCCCGGCGCGATGCTGCTGTTCCGGATGCGCGACGGCGCGATCGCCAAGCACTGCGGCATCCTCACTACCGATGACACCTTCGTGCATGCCTATGACCGCATTGGCGTGGTCGAGGAGCCGATGACCGAGTCCTGGCGGCGGCGGATCGCCTTCGCCTTTGTTTATCCAATCCGCCCGCGGGCGAAAACCAAGAGATAGAGAGATATGGCGGCTATCGCGCTGGGCATCGCCGGGACCGCTCTCGGCGGGGCCATCGGCGGTACGGTTCTTGGCATCTCGGCGGCCGCCATCGGAGGGGCCATCGGCGCGGGCATCGGCTCGATGGTCGATAGCTGGGTCATCAGCCAGCTTTTCGGTCCAGATACGCAGCGCATCGAAGGGCCACGGCTCGATGCCGCGCGCATTACCACCTCGAGCGAGGGGTCAGTGATCCCCCGGGTGTTCGGTCGGCATCGCCTCGGCGGCAACGTCATCTGGGCTACCGACTTCCGTGAGGAGGTTGTGACCGAGCGGCAGGGCGGCGGCAAGGGGGGCGGTGGCAGCGGGACTATCGAGACGACCACATATCTCTATTACGCGTCGTTCGCGGTGGCGGTCTGCGAGGGGCCAATCCGGGCCATCGGACGGATTTGGGCGGACGGCAAGCCCATGGACCTGCAGAACGTCACCTGGCGCTTGCATCGCGGCACCGAGAGCCAGAGCCCCGATCCGTTCATCGTGTCGCGCTCCGGTCCGAGCACGCCGGCCTATCGCGGCACGGCCTATGTGGTGTTCGAGGACTTGCCGCTCGAGCGCTTCGGCAACCGCATCCCGCAGCTCACCTTTGAGGTGTTCCGGCCGTTGGCGGATTCCAACACCGCCGAGGGCCTCGTTAACGCGGTGACCGTCATTCCGGCCAGCGGCGAGTTCATCTATGCCACCGAAAAGATCACCCGGGATGGCGGGCGGGGCGAAACCATTCCGGAAAATACCAACGCCACCCATGAAGCCGATTTCCGCATCGCGCTCGATCGACTGCAGGCGTCCGTGCCCGCTATCCAGCACGTCTATCTGGTCGTCTCTTGGTTCGGCGATGACCTGCGCGCCGGGCATTGTGATCTTCGGCCTGGTGTGGAGGTCCGAAACAAGGCGTCAAGCCGGCCTTGGTCGGTCAATGGTGTAGGACGGGCGGCGGCGCATCTGGTGAGCCGGGACGACGACGATCGTCCAATCTATGGTGGTACACCTGCCGATTTCAGCGTTGTGCAAGCCATTCAGGAGTGCAAGCGGCGCGGTCTGCGGGTCACCTTCTATCCGTTCTTCCTGATGGACGTCCCGCCCGGCAACAATCTACCTAATCCCTATAGCGATAATGCCGCCAGCAGCGAGCAGCCCGCCTTCCCATGGCGCGGCCGCATCACCTGCTCGCCTGCCGCCGGCTTTGCCGGGACGGTCGATAAGACCGGCGCCGCCGCCAGCCAGATCGCTGCGTTCTTCGGCAATGCTGCCAGGACCGATTTCGCTGTCAGCGGCACGAACGTCTCCTATCACGGTCCTACCGAGTGGTCGTGGCGGCGCATGATGCTGCACTACGCGCATCTGTGCGCGGCGGCCGGCGGGGTGGATGCCTTCCTGATCGGCTCGGAAATGCGCGGGGTAACCACCGTGCGCAGCAGCGGGTCGGCCTATCCGGCGGTGAGCCATCTGATCACGCTGGCTGCCGACTGTCGGGCCATCCTGGGTTCGGGAACGGATATCAGCTATGCCGCGGACTGGTCCGAATATTTCGGCCATCAGCCCAGCGATGGCTCGGGGGACGTGTTCTTCCATCTCGACCCACTCTGGGCGAATGGGAACATCGATTTCATCGGCATCGACAATTACATGCCGCTATCGGACTGGCGTCCGGGCTTCGACCATGCCGATGCGCAGGAGTTCGATGCGATTTACCAGCGCGACTATCTGCAATCGAACATTGAGGGCGGTGAAGGCTTCGACTGGTACTATGCCGACGCTGCTGACCGGAACGCGCAGGAGCGGACGCCGATCACCGATAGTGCCGGTAAGCCTTGGGTTTTCCGCTACAAGGATCTCCGGTCCTGGTGGAACAATCGGCACTATCATCGGCCCGGCGGGATCGAGTCCGGCGCGCCGACCGCGTGGGTTCCCCAAAGCAAGCCCTTCCGGTTCACCGAGTATGGCTGCCCGGCGGTGGACATGGGGCCGAACCAGCCCAACGTGTTCTATGATCCTAAATCCTCGGAATCGTTCGTGCCGTATTTCTCGCGCGGATGGCGCGACGACGGGGTGCAGCGTGCCTATCTCGAGGCGACCCTGCTCTATTGGGGCGACAACGCGAATAATCCCGCCTCGAGCGTCTATTCCGGGCGGATGATCCAAGTCGCGGATTCCGCCGCATGGACGTGGGATGCGCGGCCCTACCCATGGTTCCCGGCACTCGCCGATGTGTGGAGCGACGGGGCCAACTGGCGGCTGGGCCATTGGCTCAACGGTCGGCTGGGCTCGGTCTCTCTGCAGGCGCTGATCCGGTCGCTTTGCGAGCGGGCGGATCTCCCGGCCAATCGCATTGATGTCTCGGGTGTCTGGGGAAGCCTCGAGGGGTACAGCATCAGTGCCCTCGAGTCGCCCCGCGCCTCGCTGGGCCAGCTCGCCCGGCATTTCGGGTTCGACGCGGTGGAGAGCGGCGGCAAGATCGTTTTCCGAATGCGGGGCCGCAAGGCTGCAGCCCAACTCGAGCTTGCCGATCTGGTCGCGGCAGAGGGCGAGCGTGGCGACGTGATCGAGTTCGAGCGGGCGCAGGAAACCGAATTGCCGCTCTCGCTCAAATGGACGATCGCGCGCTCGGATGAGAATTACGATGCGGCAACGGTCGAGGCACGCCGGCGCACCGCCGATGCGGCGCGGATCGTGGCCGAGAGCTTCCCGTTTTCGGTGCCGCCCGAGGAGGCTGAGCGCCGCGTCAATCGCGCGCTGATGGAGGCATGGGTCGGTCGCGAGACATCATCGTTCCGCCTGCCCCCCTCGCGCCTCGCGCTGGATCCCAGTGACGTGGTCGAGATCATCCATGACGACCGGATTTACGAGTTCCGGCTGCTGTCGGCCAACGATGCGGATGTGCGCACGCTGACCGCTATGCGGCAGGATCGGGCAGGCTTTGCCGTGCCATCGGGGGGTGACCGCGAGGTACATATCCCTCGCCCGCCTACCTTCGGCCCGCCGGTGGTGGCGTTTCTCGACGTGCCGCAGTTGCGGGCCGAGCAGGCCGCGCATCAGCCGCTCTTGGCCGGATATGCCGCGCCATGGCCTGGCGCGCTGGCGGTCTATCGATCACCCGAGGAGGACGGCTTTACGCGGCTGATGACGCTCACCGGCTCGGCGCGGCTTGGAGAGGTGGCGTTCGACTTCTATTCAGGTCCGACCGGGCGGTGGGACCTGGGCAACGAGCTCTATGTCGATCTGTTTTCGGGCACGCTGCAGTCTCTCTCAGATGTGCAGGTGCTGGGCGGCTCCAATGCGCTGGCCATCGAGAGTGAACCCGGCGTCTGGGAAGTCGTTCAGTTCGCCGAAGCCGAGTTGTTGGCCGCGGGGCACTACCGGCTCACCCGCCTGCTGCGCGGCCTGCGCGGTACCGAGGGGGCGATGGGCCGCCCGACCGCTGCCGGCGCGCGCGTCGTGGTGCTGGATACCGCCTTGATGCCGGTGCCGCTCACTGCCGCCGAGGTGGGCCTCGACTATAATTGGCGCATCGGGCCATCGGTCCAGCCGCACACCGATCCGGCTTTCGTGGCGCAGAGCTTCGCCGCGCATGGCGTGGGGCTTCGGCCCTTCTCGGGCGACCATGTGCGTCAGCCCTGGCGCTATGCGCGGGTTCCCGGCGATCTCGCGATCACATGGCTTCGACGCACTCGCGCGCTCGATGGCGACAATTGGGAGGCGATCGAGATTCCGCTGGGCGAAGAGGCCGAAGCCTACGAGGTCGACATTCTCGATGGTGCATCTGTCCTGCGGACGCTTTCGAGCGCCAGCCCCTCGGTGGTTTATACCGGCGCCGAACAATCCAGCGATTGGGGGGCGCCACTGGGGACCGGCGCGGCGCTGGACATCGTCATCTACCAGTTCTCGCCGGCCTATGGCCGGGGATCACCCTTTATCACCACGCTTCATTTCTAGAGGGCCGTCATGAGCGACTCCGCCAACCTGCTTTTGCCGTACATCTCGGCGAGCCAAGCGCAAAAACACGTCACCCACAATGAGTCGATCCGGTTGCTCGACGGAATGGTCCAACTCGCGGTGAAGGATCGCGATTTGGCGGAGCCGCCTGGCTCCCCATCTGACGGCGACCGATATCTTGTCGCGTCGGGTGGCAGTGGTGCGTGGATGGGCTGGGATTGGAACATCGCCTATCGTGCCGATGGCGTCTGGATGAAACTGCATCCCCGCCCAGGCTGGCTGTGCTGGGTGATTGATGAGGATTTGCTACTCGCGTTCGACGGGTCGGCCTGGGCTCCGGTGACCAGCGGAGGCGGTGGTAGCGAGGGATATGCACTCAAATCTATCATCCGCCTCTATTCCGGAACGAGTTTGAACCTGGGTTCGGACATCACGGCCGTGCTGATCAAGGCTGTCGGGGGCGGCGGCGGCGGCGGTGGTGCTCAAGGCGGCGTTGGGGGTGGCGCGGTCGGGGGCGGTGGTGCTGGCGGCGCCTACGTCGAGGCGTTTAAGACCGGTGTCTCCGCAGCGACCTTGACGTTCGCCATCGGCGCTGGCGGCTCGGCCGGAGCATCAATAGGCGGCAACGGCGGGGCCGGCGGGGTGACGTCCATAAGCGATGGAAATTGGACCCTCGAAGCGCAGGGTGGAACCGGTGGAAGCGGGCAAACGACCGGCAACATGGCACAGGTCGTGGAGGGTGGTTACGGCCAGAATGCCTCCGGCGGGGATCTGAACGTCGCCGGTCAACCCGGCTCTGGCGGCATTCGCCTGGATGCCCAGAATAACCTCGCCGGCGCGGGGGCGGCCTCGCCATTTGGGTCGGGCGGGCAAGCATTCTCCGGCAACGCGACCGGCCAGCAGGGCCTCGGGCATGGTGCCGGCGGCGGCGGCGGCGCCGTGGCCGACAATGCCATGGGTCAAGCCGGTGGCGCGGGATCCGCTGGTTATATCGAAGTCGTCGAGTATATCGGCGGGAATAGCCACGACATGGGTGATCCATTCAACTTCAGCAAGGCACTAACTGGCCGCTATCGCATCGGTCTGTTCGGAACCTCACTGGCCCAGCGGGATTACGGCACGTTTCAAAAATTCAAGGAAACCGTCCGCAACAAATGGGGCGATGCTGGCTCACAATCACAGATTTATGGTGGCTTAGGGGGCACCTATGATGGTGTGTTTCAGGGCTGGTATCGCCAATATTTTGGCGGCGCAGGGCACATCCGGCTACGTGGTCAAAGCAGTTCGGTGCCGATCCGTGAAATTGTCTATGGAGATCAGCTCGACCTGTTCTGGTCCCAGGAAATGGACGCCGCCGAGTTCACCGTGACGATCGATGGGAATTCACACTCGGTCGGCGCGGCAGGTGCACAGGCATATGGCCAGATGGCCCGCTTCAACCTTCCGCTCGGCCCCCACGAATTGATCATCACACCGCCACCCAGCGGCTATTGCTACATCGAGCGCCATCTTTGCCGCAACACGCTGGCCGTCGGAGTCGAAGTTGAGGATTTCACCCTCGGCGGCTCGACCCTACGCGATGCCGTGGTGCTGCGCAGTAAGACCGGCAGCCTAGTCGACGGGATCGCCATCGACGGCGGCAACGGCATTGCCGCCTGGCATGGTGTTCCCGATCTCGATCTGGTTATCATCACCCATACGGTCAATGATGCCGGCACCCTTGCCTCTGCTGGCGGATGGGTGCGCGGCGGCGATTTCGCGACCGCGCTGGGTGATCTACTCGACGGCTACCGGACGGCGGGCGTCCCGGTAATCTATGCGATCGAAATGGCCGGGCACTTCATCATGCCCAACGATGCCGGGAATGCGAATTACCATACTGCCTTTAATCAGTTGAAGGCGGACATACTCGCCCAGAACGACAATGGCGTATGGGTACTGGATTGGGATGGTGTTAACCGCAATGACGCGGATATCCCCGCCTATGCCGCGACCTTTTACTCGAGTGTCAGCGGCCTCAATCTGTCGGCGGGCACTTATTCTGGTGATTTCATCCATCCGGACAGCATTGGCTATCGGGCATTGGACGATCTGCTGTCCGCTCGCACGGGCATACCGATCCCCTATGACAGCGACATCACCCGCCAGTTTACGGCGCGCTACCGTTCTTTTCCCTTGAAAGTGCAGGGAAGTCGCACGGTGACTATCGATAGCACCCCCAAGACCTTGGCCGCCATCGCCGCTGCTGCCCAGCCTCTGGTTCCTGCTTTGAGTAACGGCGGCCGCGTCGGGCCGGTATTTGCCGATGTCACGGCAAGCACCATCGCCGGAGTGACCGCCACCCGAAACGACATCGCCGTGGCGACTAACACGGATGCGTTTGGCAAATATGTGGACCTTTCAGGCTCTGGCATCTGGGGGTTCGCTGGCGGGCAAAACTGCTGGCTGACCTTAAAGATGTCCGGCAATGGCAATATTCGCGCTAACGGCCCCGGCGTCAGAATTTGTGTGGACGGCGAAGCCATGCCTTTCACCGATCCGGGGAACGGCCGGACTAGTATTTCTTGGAAGGCAGGCACAGCCGGTATTGATGGGCCGATCCTTGTCGCGGTGCAATTGCAAACCACGGCTGAAGGCCAGACCGTAAATGTGAGCGGCCGGGTCTATGACATTGCCGTAACCCGCTCGGACTATCCGGTATTGCTTACCGCATAGCAGCCATCGGACGAGACGTCTTACCGCGGCGCTACCATGTCATCGCCATTGGCCGACCCAGCTGAGCAATCCAGTCATAAGCGTGCTCTGGCATCGCTCGAAGGTACACGGGGGCATTCGTGAGTGACGAACCAAGTCTGTTCAGGGAAATCTTCAACGAGCGGGGTGCTCTGCTGGCGTTTTTCGGGGCCCTTGGCGGCGCCGTTCGATCCGCAACCCTGAAAACGACCTGGCGCGAAGGTATGCGCGTCGTTTTCATCGGCTCTGGGACCAGTTTCGGGGTCGGAGTATTGGCTCCTGTAGTGCTCCGGCCGTGGATCGGCGACTTGCCCGAGGAAATGACCGGCGCACTCGGTACGCTTTGCGCCGCGGCCTTTCTCGTGGGCTTGATCGCCGTGACGCTCATCGAGCGCATGATCGACAAAAAGGTCGAAGGAGAAAATGATGCGAAATGAGGAACGTCTGCTGCGCCGGCAAAAGTCCGACGCAGACCGCGATGCGCTTCATACCATCCGTGTCGGGCTGGTGATCTTCATCGTGCTCTGGATCATCCTGCCGGTCCTGCTCCGATAGGGCACTTCCGACCGAAACCGATCTTTTCACCAAGCCGCCTCCGGGCGGCTTTTTCATTGCCTAACGAAGGAGAGCAACCATGGCGGAGTTTTCTGCGGATATTCAACGATGGATCATCGCCAGCGAGGGTGGTTATGTCGACCATCCCCGCGATCCGGGCGGTGCCACCAACATGGGCATTACCCATAAGACGCTCACGGCTTGGCGTGGCCGCTCGGTGACCAAGGCGGACGTCCGGTCACTCACTAAGGCTGAGGCGCTGGAAATATACCGAGCCCAGTACTGGGATACGGTACGCGGTGACCTCCTGCCGACTGGGCTTGACTATGCGGTGTTTGACTATGCCGTCAATTCCGGTCCGGCCCGCGCGGCCAAAGATCTGCAACGTGAACTTGGCGTTAGCGCTGACGGCATCATCGGATCGATCACGCTCGAGGCTATCCGCCGCGTGGATGACATTGCCGGCCTGGTCAGTCGATTGTGCGCACGGCGCTGGGCTTTCGTGCAGGGCCTTTCGACCTTCGCCACATTCGGCAACGGATGGCGCCGTCGCATCTGGGGCGAGCAGATGGGAATCCAACCACAATCGGACAGCGGCGTGGTGGATCGCGCGACCAAGCTGGCGCTCGGGCAAGCGCCCGGCATGATACTGCCCCAGCCTGCCCCGGGCAAAGCCAATCCGGAAAGACCTTCTGTCATAGACACGCTGGTCAAGGATCCCGGCGGGCTGTCCGGTCTTGGTGCCGGCTTTGCAGCCCTACTCGGCGCCATGGCTGACCAACCGATTCTGCAGATCGCGGCGGTGGCGCTGATCGGGGTTCTAGTCTGGCGTTTCGTCCTCTCACGCAAACAGGCGGACCCGGCATGATCGGGGCACTCTGGTGGATGCTGCAGCACTGGTGGCTGGTGATCTGGGCAGCGGCAGTGGCCATCGCTTGGCGCTATGGCGGATGGCGGCTCGCATTGGCGGTGGGCACGCTCGGCCTCGGCTCGAGCATCTATGCAAAGGGGCGGCAGCACGGCCGCGATGAAGTTGAGCGGCGAGATCAGAAGCGCCGCGACTATCTCAAGGAGCACTACGATGAAATCGATTCTCGGCCTCGGGATCCTGACAATGCTTTTGAGCGGCTGCACAAGCGTGCGCGTGACGAGTAATTGTCCGAACCTGGCGCCGCCACCGCGGGCGGCAGTAGTAGCGCTGCAGCAGGCTAAGGATCCCACCGTCGACCAGTGGTCCGTCGATTTGGCGAACCACTATGACAAGCTGGATGTCTGTCACGGACGCTGAGCGATACACTCAAGCGATTGATCTGATTGCCGGGGCCACGACACGAGGACGCATCATCGGAATGGATCTGGTTGAATTATTGCCGCCGGCCGATCTCGACGGGTTATCGGCGCTCACCGCTGCGCGTGTCCTCGTCAACACCATCGGTGTCATTGTCCGTCAGCGCTAGGCAACTGGCAGCTGTGGGGTGGATTTCGGACTGTCCGGTAACAGCGCGATCGATACGGAAGCTGACGCTCAATCCAGGGTCGTTTCGGTTAGGTCACTTCTCCAGTGCGAATGTAGCCTGGCGAGTGGGTCGGCAGCGCCGCCACACCTCAGCGAAAACGGCAACGCATAGCGTGCCGGCTCCCGCCAGTATCCACAGCGACGGCTTGGGCCCAATGGCACCGAGCGCGACCGACAGCGCGAACGGTGCCAGCGCCGACAATCCCAGTCGTCCCATGCCAATCCAGCCAACCGCTTGCCGAAGCCGGCCCTGCCGAAAATCGCCAGCGGCAGCGTGCCCGATACGATGCTGAACAGGCCGCTTCCCAGGCCGAACACGATGGCGAACGCGATGGCACCAACAGTCGCAGGCGCCGTGATTGCCAGCGTGACCAGCGCCAGAGGCATGGTGATCGCAGACACTACTGCCAGAACCGTCGCCGGCAGGTCATTGCCGAAACCCATGTTGATAAGACGGCTTGCCACCTGAGCGGGTCCGAGCAGGGACGCCACCCAGATGCCGGCGGTCCCCAGCCCGAGCAGTCCGAGCATGGGTACCATGTGGAACAGCGTTGCCGCTGATACGAAACCGGCGAGGGAAAAGCCAAGGACGATCAGGACAAAGACGAGGTTGGCGTTGTCGACGGTCACCCGGGCCACGTCTGCAACGGTATCCACCGGTCGCGCTGCGACGATCCGAGCGAAGCGGGATAGCCATAGATGTAACGGAAGGCACACCGCCAGGTTGAGACCGGCGAACAGGAAATACACCTGATGCCAGTCCATCGCGTGTAGCAGCCAGGTCGTCAGCGGCCAGAAAATCGTCGAGGCGAACCCCGCAATCAAGGTCAGGTAAGTGATGCTGCGCTTGGCCCGTGTGCCAGTTGTCTGCGCCAAGAAGGCGAACGCCGTCGAGTAGAGCACAAAGGCCGACGCCAGCTCGACCAGGATCATGCCGGCCAGGAAAGTCATCGTGCTGCCCGCCAGGCCGCAGACCGCCAGCGCTGCCGCCGCGCCGATCGAGCCGACAGACATCACCCTGCCGGCACCAAGTCGGTCGGCCAAGCCGCCGGCCCATGGCGAGATCAGGCCGCCTGCCAACAGGGCCAACGAGATGCACCCATAGACCCATTCCACCGCGACGTTCAGGTCGACGGCGATGCCGGGTGCCAGGATGCTGAAGCTGTAATAAAGCGTGCCGTACCCGATAATCTGGGTGACGCCGAGGGCGCAGATGGCGCCGGCGTTGGAATGGGTATCGGCCATCGTAACCTAGATCGACTGGAGGCCGACCCGCTCCTCGAGTTTGGCTGCCGCCTCCTTGCGCTCACTGTAACGGGAGGTCAGGTAGCCGGATATTCCCCTGTTGATCAGAGTGAACTTCACGAGCTCTTCGCAAACGTCGACTACGCGGTCGTAATAGCTTGACGGCTTCATACGGCCGGCTTCGTCAAATTCCTGGAAAGCTTTGGCGACTGAAGATTGGTTCGGGATCGTCACCATCCGCATCCAGCGGCCCAATATGCGCATCTGATTGAGAGCGTTGAACGACTGCGACCCGCCTGACACCTGCATCAGACCCAAGGTGCGGCCCTGCGTTGGTCGAATGGCACCTCCAGGGAGCGGGATCCAGTCAATTTGGCTTTTCAGTACGGCCGACATAGCACCATGCCGTTCAGGTGAGGTCCACATCTGACCTTCAGACCACAGCATCATCTCCCGCAATTCTTGGACTTTCGGGTGAGTGTCAGGCGCATCGTTAGGCAGCGGCAGGCCATTGGCGTGGAAGATGCGGACTTCGGCGCCGAAAGCTTCGAGCAAACGCTGCGCCTCCAAGGTCAAAAATCGGCTGTAGGAGCGTTCCCGCAATGAGCCATAGAGCATCAGGATGCGGGGCTTATGCGGCAGGTTGGGAGCGGTCAGTTGGGAGAAATCCGGGACCTGGAATGCATCGCCGACGATATTGGGCAGATCAGACAAGCCGCTTCCCTTCGTTGTCGATGATGACCTCTCCGTCTTCCTTAGTGAACGGCCCGATGTTCGGGTTCTCAAGGATGTCGAGCACGACCTCAGACGGCCGACACAGACGGGTGCCGACTGGAGTTTCAACGAACGGTCGGTTCAGCAGGATCGGGTGCGCCTCGATAGCGTCGAGTAGATCGTCATCAGTTTTGGCTGGATCGGCCAAACCAAGCTCCTCATAGGGCGTGTCCTTCTTGCGCAGGGCATCCCGCAACGACAGGCCGGCGGTCGACACCAGTTCGGTGATGCGCTCGCGGCTTGGCGGTGTTTTGAGGTACTCGATAACGGTCGGTTCCACACCCGATTGAACGATCATTGCTAAGGTGTTGCGGGACGTGCCGCAGTCGGGGTTGTGATAGATGGTGACGGTCATGGGATAATCCGGACTGTGCGTGAGGCTCAGGTGGTGGCCGGCTTGGCTGAACCCGAGAAATAGCGGCGGCCCAGCCACAAGGCTAAGTGCACCAAGACAACGAGTACTGGCACCTCGACAAGCGGACCTATGACAGCGGCAAACGCCACCGGGGATGCCAGGCCGAACGCAGCAATTGCGACAGCGATAGCCAGCTCGAAGTTGTTGCCAGCTGCGGTGAAAGCAATAGCCGTGGACCGGGGATAATCCTTGGCAATCCACTTACCCATGAAGAAGCTGACGGTGAACTGGATCAGGAAATAGATTGTTAGTGGCACGGCAATCAGCAGAGCGTCGAACGGCAGGCGCACCACATCTCCACCCTTGAGGCTGAACATGGCCACTATTGTAAACAGCAGCGCCAGCAGGGTGATGGGACTGATCTTGGGCAGGAATTCCTGTTCATACCATTCATTGCCCTTGGCTCGGATCAGGAAGAACCGCGTCAGGAAGCCTGCGAGAAACGGTACGCCCAGATAGATCAGCACCGCTTCCGTGATGGTCCAGAACCCGACATCGATGACACTGCCCTCGAGACCGAACAGGGGCGGGAGCACGGTCAGGAACAACCAGGCATAGGTTGAAAAGAACAGGATCTGGAAGATCGAGTTGAAAGCGACGAGCCCGGCGACATATTGGTTCGAGCCGCCTGCCAGCTTGTTCCAGACCAAGACCATGGCGATGCAACGGGCCAGCCCGATCAGGATCAATCCCGTCATGTATTCGGGATGGCCACGCAGGAAGATCACCGCCAGCAGGAACATCAGCACCGGCCCAATAATCCAGTTTTGGACCAGAGAGAGCGCCAGTACGCGCTTGTCGGCAAAGACCTCATGCAAGGCCTCGTACTTCACCTTGGCAAGCGGTGGGTACATCATCAGGATGAGGCCAATGGCGATCGGGATGTTGGTCGACCCAACCGACATCGAATTGAGGGCACCAGGTAGGCCCGGAATCAATGACCCCAAGGCCAGACCAAGTGCCATGGCCGCGAAAATCCAGACGGTAAGGTACCGGTCAAGGAAGGAGAGGCGCCCGGGCGCTGCGATGATGGACATAAGCTATTCCTGGGTATGATGGATAAGGCTGAAGCGAGCCCGCTTAGGCGACCTTGGACGACTTTGTGGTCGTGCCATCCATCTCGCCAATACCTTCAAGCTTGGAGTTGAGTACCATGCGGTCGATGCTGGCGATCGGCAGATTGATGAATGCGCCGATACGATTGCGGAGGAAGCGCAGGGCGTCCTCGAACGCAGCTCGCTGCTTGAACTCTGGGCCCTGGACGGCGGCCGGATCTTCAATGCCCCAATGCGCTGTCATCGGCTGACCCGGCCAGATCGGGCAGCTTTCGCCGGCGGCGCTATCACACACCGTGAAGATGAAATCCATTTGCGGGGCGCCTGGCACAGCGAACTCGTCCCAAGCCTTGGAGCGCAGGCTATCTGTCGGAATGCCAACCTTCGTCAACGTTTCCAGCGTCATCGGGTGGACAGCACCCTTGGGCGCCGAGCCGGCCGAGTATGCCTTGAAGCGGCCTTGACCGACGTGATTGAGAATGGCCTCGCCCAAGATCGATCGAGCAGAATTGCCGGTGCACAGGAACAGGACGTTATAGACGCGATCAGACATGGCTCGATTCCTTGGGAGAGCAGCAGGGGGTGAATTCGGCGACGAGGGGTTCGCAAAGTTCCGGGCGACCACCGCAGCAATCCTGGACCAGGAAGCTGGCAATCTCTCGGACACGCTCGACCACTGCCCGATAGATGATCGAGCGGCTGTGGCGCTCAGCTTCGATCAAGCCAGCTCGTGTCAGGATCGCCAAGTGTGATGACATGGTGTTCTGCGGAACTTCAAGGCGCCGGGCGATCTCACCTGCTGCCAGTCCCTCAGGCTCGTGCTCCATGAGCAGACGGAACACGTCCAAGCGGGTGGACTGAGACAGCGCAGCGAAGACATCAATGGCCTGAGATGATTCCATATATCGAGCTTTATGGATTTTTCTAGTATATGTCAATCTTTATGCCACACGCGTGTGCGACAGACCCGGTGGGTGACGCTTGCGTTTCTCGGCAAAATGAGCGATTGAGCCACTATTCAAATGGACCCGGTGAAACCCCGGGTGGCTCTTCTGGCCGCCAATCCGCCAGACACTCCAGAAAAACGCACCATGTCCCCGTCCGCTCCGAGCGGACCGCAACATCCTGTCGTCTGGACCTCAATGACACTCATAGAAAACTTTCGCCGTAACTGGCTCTCCAACGTTCGTGGCGACATCCTTGCCGGTATCGTCGTCGCCCTTGCCCTCATCCCAGAAGCCATCGGCTTCTCCATCATCGCCGGGGTCGACCCCAGGGTCGGGCTCTACGCCTCCGTCATAATCGCCATGGTCATTGCCATCACCGGCGGTCGCCCGGCCATGATCTCGGCTGCCACTGCTGCCACCGCCGTGCTCTTCGGCTCTCTGGTCCGCGAGCATGGCGTCGAATACCTGCTCGCCACCACCATCCTGGCTGGCGTCATCCAGATAGCAGCCGGGTTTGCCCGCGTCGGTTACATCATGCGGTTCGTATCCCGATCGGTCATGACCGGCTTTGTCAACGCGCTGGCCATCCTGATCTTCATGGCGCAGCTGCCGGAAATTATCGGCGTCTCCTGGCAGTCGTACGCCATGATCGCAGCAGGTCTCGCGATCATTTACCTGTTCCCGCGTGTCACCCGCGTGATCCCGTCACCCCTGGTCTGCATCCTGGCCCTGACGGTCGCAGCCATGGTGTTCAACCTCGACACCCGCATCGTCGGCGACTTGGGCGAATTGCCCAATGCCTTGCCGTCCCTGTTAATGCCCAACATCCCGTTCACCCTTGATACGTTGTGGATCATCTTGCCGACTTCCATCGCGGTTGCGGCGGTCGGTCTGCTCGAAAGCTTGCTCACTGCGTCTATCGTCGACCAGATGACCGACACCGGAAGCGACAAGAACCGCGAGAGTATCGGCCAGGGCATCGCCAACATCGCGTCGGGTTTCTTCGGCGGCATGGCCGGCTGTGCCATGATCGGCCAGTCGGTCATCAACGTAAAGTCCGGTGGGCGTACGCGCCTGTCCACCTTCGCGGCAGGTGCCATCCTGCTGTTCATACTGCTGGTTCTGGGCGACTGGGTCGGCCTGATCCCGATGCCGGCGCTCGTCGCGATCATGATTATGGTCTCGATCGGCACCTTCAGCTGGTCGTCGCTGCGCGATCTCGTTCATCATCCCCGCCGCTCTAGCATCGTCATGCTCGCGACTGTCTTGACCGTCGTCGGTACCCATAACCTGGCGCTCGGCGTCGGGGTCGGCGTCCTGCTGTCCGGCATTTTCTTCGCCTGGAAAGTCTCCCAGATATTCCGTGTCACTTCATCCCTAGAGGATGATGTCCGCACCTACCGGGTAGAAGGGCAGCTGTTTTTCGCGAGCGCCGAGGACTTCCTGGCCGCGATGGACTTCGAGGAAAAGGTGTCCACCGTACGCCTCGACCTAACCACGGCGCACCTATGGGACCTGACCGGCGTCAACGCCATCGATATGGCCGTCCTCAAGTTCCGGCGGGCCGGTGCCGTGGTCGAGGTAATCGGCATGAACGACGCCAGTGCCACCATCATGGACAAGCTGGCCGTACACGATCAGCCAGGTGCGATGGAAAAGATCTTGGGACACTAGCTTCCGACCACGTTGCGAGCGATCTCTTTATCGCTCGCAACGTCCGCTTTTACGCTAGGTAATGATGTCCTCGAACGGCAAGAATGGGGTCGACCTCTGCCGCTCCCATGATGGATTGATATGCAATCCTTGGTGCGTTCGGGACGGCTCAGACACAGCCAAGTTGTGATTGCTGAATGATGTAAGCGTGGGATGGATTTCTGCCGGTGCTTTCGCATCTGCCACAAGAAGGGATTAGATGAGTCTTGCCCGTACATGGAACAATGGAGCCAATCTCTGGTTTTTTGCGAGTGCTCAACTCCGAACCGGCACTGGATATGGAGCAATGCTAATCATCGCTCGACGGCCCCGAGTGACCCCCGGAGCCGCCATAGCTCATTCGTTCTGAGCTGTTGCAGAACTACTGCTCAAGCGCGCCTTTAGCCTCTTCAATCCATCCGTCGAAGAGCTCTCGATTAGCAGCAATCCATTCCTGGGCGTGCCGGCGCACGTCTTCTGCGCTGTTTTCACCCTCCTTCATGCGAACGTTCTGTTCGCCCACCGCATCAAGCGGTATCTCCATGACTTCAAAGAGACGGTAGACATCGGGATTTTCATCAAGGAATGCCGAATTGCCCACTGGCCGGATGTCGTTGGCCGGAAAGCCCATTTCACAAGGATCATTTGCACAACCAATGACCCCTTCGATTGCCGTGTGGCCTTCGAACTCTGATTGTCCTTCAGGAAGAGATGAGTAGGGAACTTCGAGCCATACCACATCCTTATCGGGCACCAGTTCCCCGAGAACCCAGTTGGGCGTCCAAGTGTAAAAAAGAATTGGCTCCCCAGCTTCGTAAGCGGCTATGGCGTCCGCCATCGCCGGGTCATAAGCTGCAGTGATAAGGTCAATATGCTCTTCGAGACCAAACTCGGTTATGTGATGATCGATCACAAGGCCGCAGTCCCATCCCGGCGGACAAGCTACCATGTCGGCAATGCCGTCGCCGTTGCGATCGAAGAGGGCCGAAATCTCGGGATCGGCAAAATCGGCTAGCGATGTGATGCCGTATTCATCGGCGGTTTTCTTATCAACCAGGTAGCCTTCAAGTGCGCCGCCCCGGATGACATATCCGACCATCTCGAGATTATCGAACATTGCGAAGCGGTCGTTGAACAGTGGGAACCACTCCATCACCGAAAAGTCGGCGTCCCGTTGACTGAGAGCCTGATATCGAACAGCATCATCAAGCGTTATGGGTTCGTTGACCGAGTGCCCCAGTTCGCGCAATGCAGCGATATAGACTTCGGTGTCAAACCATCCAGAATCCCAGGTTCCCCGTGCGGGGTTTATCTCTGCTGCCAGCCCGTAAGACGAACTGAGGAGGAGCGCCGCTGTAGCAACGGCACCAACGCGTCTATTGATGTGCATGATGATCGCTTATATCTGTTCGTAAAGTTGGTCGATGGTGTCAGCTTCGAAAAGGAACTGGGAGGGATCCTTAAACGTCCATCCCTCGTAAGCTTCGCCCCTCATCGATCTGACAGCCTGCTTGGCTGTGACGATCTCGCCGCCATAAAGCCAATTGGCCATGCTCAGAACGGCAGACTTGTGCATCGTCTGAGTGGCGGTCGTCATGGCATCCTTTACCAGCGTGACCTTATAGCCCTTCCAGACCGCATCGTTGACCGTGGTTTCCACACAGGCTTCTGTCCAGACGCCGATGACGATAAGGTTCTCGATATCCAAGCGCTGTAACACAGCTTCCAGTCGAGTGCCAAAGAATGCCGAATATCGGGTCTTATCGACGATGATGTCGCCGTCTTTGGCCGCGACCTCGGGGCTGATTTGCGCTGAATCGCTACCCTCGATGCAATGGGTAGGCTCACCATTGGCTCCGGTCGCTTCGAAACGGAGCAGGTCAGATCCATCTTTAGCGTGCCAATGGCGCGTGTAGATGACTTGGATTCCTGTCGCTCGTGCCGCCTCGATCACTGTTTTTGAACGATCAATGATCCCCGAGTAGTCGAAAACCGGCCAAGCGCCTGTTGGCCGATTGGCTTCCTGCAGATCGATGACCAGCAGGGCCGTTTTTGTATTAGTCAAAAGTCAAAAGTCCTTTGTGTCGCCTTTCCCAACAAATTCCGATGTTCTTACAGAGCGATGTTTTCAGGGAGACGCTCATGCCCCAAGCCACGACCGGGGAGGGAAACGCGTGGTGGCCTGCAGGGCTTGTAGCATTATGGCCCGGCATGTCAAAATTCGGAGGATAGCGGTCCTAAGCGCAATCCCGCGCTTGATGTGGTCGAAGCCATAGCCCGGGTGCTGGGCGTCAAAGCACCAAATCTTCTTGGCGAGTTAATCCGCACGGTTGGCTTTGCGCCTCACGGGGGCGCAAACGGACATTGGCGCTGCTCAGTCTGCCGCGGCGAAATGCGCAATCTGGTCCGCATGCGGTAGCTGCCAGCGTCCAGCACCAAATGTCAGATCTCAGGCCGAGCTCGAATGCAATAACACGGCCGTAATCACCTTCCTCATGGAGCGACAAAATGTTGAGGTGGTGTTGAGTTGAAAAGAAAAGCCCCGGCATCGTAGCCGGGGCTTGTCCGTAACCCACTGATAAAGCGGGGAATTTTGGTTGCGGGAGTAGGATTTGAACCTACGACCTTCAGGTTATGAGCCTGACGAGCTACCGGGCTGCTCCATCCCGCGTCAAACACCCGCCTTGTCGCCGGGTGTGAGGGCTATATAGGGGGTGACGCGGCAGACCTCAACCCCCCGCGAAGGTTTTTTGACAGTCTGGCGAAGAGATAGCAGATCGAGGCGACGAAACATCGGCAAAGTCCGCTGGAGCCCTTCCCTGCCGGGCCCGGCTGGTCTAGGGTCCGGCCCGCTTTTCTTGCCGCCTCAAATGGAATTTCTGCATGCAATTCAAGTCTCTCGGTCGCTCGGACCTCAAGGTCACCGATATCTGCCTCGGCACCATGACCTGGGGCAGCCAGAATACCGAAGCCGAGGGCCATGCGCAGATCGCCCTGGCGCGCGATGCCGGCATCAATTTCATGGATACGGCCGAACTCTATGCCGTGCCGGGCAGCCCCACGACCAGCGGCCGCACCGAGGAGATCATCGGCAATTGGTTCGCCACCCATGACGACCGCGACAAGTGGATCCTGGCCAGCAAGATCGGCGGCGGCGGCAGCAGTTTCCTGCGCGGCGGAAGGCGTGCCGACGGCGCCGCTATCCGCGAGGCGCTGGAGGCCAGCCTTAGGCGCCTCAAGACCGATTATGTCGATCTCTACCAGATCCACTGGGCCAGCCGCGGTCATTATCATTTCGAGAATTACTGGACCTATGATCCCAGCCGGCAGGACACCGACGATGTTCTGGCCAATCTCGCCGACATGCTGGAAACGCTGGGCGACCTCGTGCGCGGGGGCAAGATTCGCCATGTCGGCGTCTCCAATGAAACCACCTGGGGCATCACCCAATGGCTGCGCCTCGCCGAGCAGCATGGCCTGCCGCGCCTGGTCTCGGTGCAGAACGAATATAATCTCGTGCGCCGCATGTTCGATCACGACCTGGCCGAGCTGAGCCATCACGAACAGGTGGGGCTCCTGGCTTACTCGCCGCTGGCCGGCGGCTTGCTGACCGGCAAATATTTCGACGGCGCCACGCCCAAGGGCAGCCGCAAGGATTACCAGCAGGGCTTCTGGCGGCTCAACGAATATTCCGAGGAAGCCGCCAAACAATACCATGACGTGGCGGCGCGCCATGGTCTCGACCCCGTGCAGATGGCCATCGCCTTCTGCCGCAGCCGGCCTTTCACAACCGCCACCATTATCGGCGCCACCAGCACTGCGCAATTGCAGCAGGTACTCGGCGCCGTCGATCTGACCCTGTCCCCAGAGGTCCTGGCCGATATCGATGCGGTGCATCGCCGGCTGCCCCGCCCGATCTGAACCTGTAGTCAACGGCGCTGGCGGCGATATAGTCGGACCCATTCGTTGCCACCGGAACGCCTGCGCATGACCACGCTCTTCGCCTCTCTCTTTCCGCTCCTGGTCTATTTCGCCTACAATATCGTCGTGCCGCAGGTGGAGAAGCGGCGGGCTTCGCTCTCGGTCATCATGAACATGCAGCGCCGCCGCTGGGTCGCCAATGCAGCGCGGCGCGAAAGCCCGTTCGACGCCATCCTGTCCGGCAATATCATGGGCTCGGTCAGCTTCATGGCCTCGACCTCGGCTTTGCTCGTCCTCGCCGTCTTTGCGGTTTTCGGGCAATTGCCGGCGCTGATGGCGGCGCTGGATTCGCTATCCGCCTATCGCAGCTATTCGCTACTCGACGTGCAGATTCATCTGGCGGTCATGTTGGCCATGTTCGTGCTGGCCTTTTTCGCCTTCACCCTGTCGCTGCGCCAGTTCAACCATTTCTGCATCATGCTCGGCGCCCTCGATCGCGATGGCACCACCGAAGAGGAAATAGAGGCCATAGCGCGCATGAACGCGCTGGGCGCCAAGAATTTCAACAGTGGCATTCGCGCCTATTATTTCTCCATTTCCACCGTCGCCTGGTTCGTTTCCGAATGGGTCGGCCTGGCGGTCTGCCTCATCACCGTGCTGGTGATCGCCCATCGGGAATTCTTTTCCTCCGCCCACCGCACCGCCGCGTCCGCGGCGGTCATCGCCGCCCGCCGCCGTCGCGACGCCGAGGTCCCCCGACGCGACAATTTATGACGTTGACATTCATGAATGATGGGCGTTTATTCCGGCCCGTTGAGACCTCTTTCTTGGCCCCGTTATGCTTGTCTGCCAGTGCAATATGATCACCTCGTCCGAGATCGAGGACATCGTGCTCGACCTGCTCCAGGCCGATCCGTGGCAATTGGTCGTTCCCGCCAAAGTCTATGCCGAACTCAACCGCCGCGCGAAATGCTCCGGATGTGTGCCGAATGTGGTGGACATTATCGTGCGCGTCACCGAAAATTACCACGCACAGCAAGCCCATGAGCCCGCTGAGCTGGTGAACATCCAGTCCGGGCTCGAAAAGCTCAAAAAGCAACGGATTGGAGTACGTCGTGAAAGGCGAAGCACAAGTCATCGAGCGGCTTAACGAGGCCCTGTTCCTCGAGCTCGGCGCGGTCAACCAATATTGGGTCCATTACCGGCTCCTCGACGATTGGGGCTATAAGCGCCTGGCCGCCAAGGAACGTGCCGAATCCATCGAGGAAATGCACCACGCCGACAAGCTTATCGAGCGGATCATTTTCCTTGAAGGCCATCCCAACCTGCAGCGCGTCGCCCCCTTGCGCATTGGCCAGACGATCAAGGAAGTGCTCGAGGCCGACCTTGCCGGCGAATACGATGCCCGCGCCGCCTATAAGGCCAGCCGCGAACTCTGCGAACAACTCGGCGATTATGTCTCCAAGAACCTGTTCGAGGAACTCCTCGCCGATGAGGAAGGCCATATCGACTTTCTCGAAACCCAGCTCGAATTGCTCGACAAGATCGGGGTGGAGAAATACGGCCAGCTCAATTCCGCCCCGGCCGACGAAGCCGAATGAAGTGATAAACGCCCGGACCCACGGTTCGGGCGTCATGCCAATTAATCAAAGAGTTAGGACCCATTGCGATTCCGCCGGGCGGAGTCCTATTCCTCGATCGGCTGGAACATGGCGTTGATCTGGCGGATGACCTCGTCGGTCGGCATCACCGAATCGGGCAGCATTTCGGGCGCCTCTGGCACCACTGCGGCATAGGGCACTCCGCTCGGGAAAGCCCCGAAACGCTGGAAGAACGACACCATATCGTCGAGTACCGGCATGCGCCAGCGCCACAGCGCCCCCATGGCGATCACCGGCTCCATATGGCCGAAACCCTCGTAATATTGCGTCGTCACCCAAACGCCCTGGGCCCGGAGCCGATCGGCGAAGCGATTGGTATTCTGCATGCGCACAATCGGGTCGCTGGTGCCCGTTGCCAGATACATCGGCGGCGCATCGGCGGTGATCAGATTGATCGGCTGGGTGCCTTCCGGATTGGGAGCATTGCCGAACGCGTCGCGAACTTCATTATATTCAAAGGGATAGAAGTCATAAGGGCCCGAAAGCGCCGCAACGGCGAGAATGGGAACCGTTACGCCGTAATCCTGCCTGAACGACGGGTCGAGCGCCAGCATGACGGCATTGTAAGCGCCGGCGGAATGGCCGGAGAGGAACAGGCGATTGGGGTCGCCGCCATAATTGGCGATATTGTCCTGCACCCAGCGCAGCGCCTTGGCGCTGTCCTCGAGAAAGTCCGGATAGTGCACTTCCGGCACCAGCCGGTAATCGGCGATGACGGTGACAAAGCCCCGCGCCGCTAAGGCCCTGCCAACAAACTGATAATCGGCCCGGTCGCCCCGGCTCCAGCCGCCGCCATAGATGAAGAAGACCACCGGCGCCGGCGCGCCCCTTTGTTCCGGGGCATAGATGTCCAGCTTGTGCCGCAGGCCATCGGCATAGGCGATGCCGTCGCCCACCTTGGCGGTGCCGGCATCCATGGCGGGGGGAATATTGAACGGGTCCATGATCGAGGCGGCCGAAACCGCGCCGGGAGCAAGGAAAACCAGGAGAAGAAGCGCGGCCAGGGCGCGAGGCAGAGCGGGCATGATGAGCAAAATCTATGGCTGAATCTGGCTGGGGGAATAGCGGAACAAACCGGGGAGATTATGGCGCCGCAATGGGCGAGGGCAGGCGCGCCGCTCGCGGTCGCTTGCCTGCCCTCTGCTTAAGCGCCGTCACTTTGCGCCGAGTTCGCTAACAGATTGTTAACGTTGACGCTAACGTTTCAGCCGTTCGAGCAGCAAACCGGACACATATCCGTCAGCCGGCAGGCCAGCGCGCTGCTGATAGCTCATCACCGCCGCCCGCGTCCTCGGTCCGACCACCCCATCGGGGGATCCCGCATCGTAACCGGCGCGATTGAGCAGGGTCTGCGCCTCGGCCCGCTGCGCCTTGGTCAAGGAATAATCGCCGGCCGGCCAGGGCGTGGCGAAATCGCCGCCGCCGATGATGCGGTCGGCCAGATGACCCACGGCCAGCGCGTAGCTGTCGGAATTATTGTAGCGCTTGATCACATCGAAATTGGGCAGCAGCAGGAAAGCCGGCCCCGCGGCCCCCGCGGGCAGATAGAGCCGGGCCATGTCGCCGGCGCGGGGGAAGTCGCGGCCGGAGACGCGAGTGATGCCGAGGCGCTGCCATTGGCTGAGCGGCGCCTTGTCCAATTGCCGGGCGCCGGCAAAGTCGAAGTTTTGCGGCAGCTTGACCTCATAGCCCCAGGTCTCGCCCGGCCGCCAGCCGAAGCTCTTGAGGTAATTGGCGGTGGAGCCAAGGGCGTCGGGCACCGAATTCCAGATATCCTTCTTGCCATCGCCGTTATAATCGACGGCATAGCGCATGAAGCTCGATGGCATGAACTGGGTATGGCCCATGGCCCCGGCCCAGGAGCCGACCATGGCATTGGGGCTGACATGCCCATCGGTGATGATGCGCAAAGCCGTCACCAGCTCATTGCGGAAGAAATCGGCGCGATAGCCATTCTGCGTCAGCGTCGCCAGGGCGTGGATAGTATTATTGCCGCCCATGAAACCGCCGAAATTGGTTTCCATGCCCCAGATGGCCAGCACGATTTCCGGCTGCACCCCATAGCGCTGCTGCGCCCCGGCCAGGGTCTGCGCCCATTCTGCCCGCATCGCCCTGCCCTTATTGGCCTGGGCGCTGGTGACGCGCTTGTCGATATATTGCTGCACCGTCTGGGAGAATTCCGGCTGCGAGCGCGTCAGCTCGATCACCTGCGGAATGGGGCTATAGCTGGCAAAGGCCGCCTCGAAAGCCTGGCGGCTGACGCCGGCCCGCTCGGCCTCGGGCCAGAGCCCGCGCACGAAATCCGCGGTGCTGGCCTGGACGGCGACAATGGATGCCAGCGTCAGGGACGCGGCAAGGGCCAGCCGGGATAAGGCGACGGGGACGTTGAACGAAAGGGACATTTCGGCCTCGTGATACGCAAAGACTAAGTCACGTCATGCCGGCCCGCATGCCGACATGGTGGACGCCGCCGCCCCCACAGCGCGTATCTCTATTTTAACCGCTTCAATTAAGATCGCCTTAAGGCAAAGCTTGGCTGGCCTCGTTCACGATCACGAAAGCGTTGGGGCGCCGATATGGTTTCCCGGTGTCATCCCCTTGGGGGTGTTTAATAGCGGACACTTCGAACCAAGTTGTCCCACAGCGGTAGCCTCGCCCCCGCGCCGGCACCCCCACCCTCAATCCCTCCCCTCAAGGGGGAGGGAGGCGCAGGAACCGCCGCCCCCTGTCGCCAAAGCAAGCTGCCGCCTCCGGAAGCGCTGGGACTTGTCACCACTCGGAGGAAGGCGCCAGCGGCCGGTGAAGGTGCCGGCAATCATGGTGCTCAATCGCCGCCTTCATCCGCATTCCACGGTGCCGGCAGGCCCGGCACGTAGGAGACGCGCGGCGTTGGCTTGCGGATGTGCCGTTCGGCGAACAGCCGCCAGACGGTTTCGGAATAGAGCCGCCCCGCTCCCCATTGCTGGCCGGCCAGCGTCTTGATGCGGGCGCGCAGCTTCATCGAGGTCTGGGTGAAGGCCACCAGCACCGGCGGATCGAGATCGTCGAGAATGACAGTCTTGTGCTCGCTCTGCATCACCACCTCGAAAGCGTCGCGCATCGCCTGTTTCACTGCCTCGATGTCATTGTCATAGGCCACTTCCACATCGGCGACATAGAAGGAGAAGCCCCGCACCATATTGGAGACCTGATCCACCGAGGAAAACGGGATCAGGTGGATGGTGCCGCTCATGTCGCGGATGGTGACCGAGCGGATCGTCAGTTTTTCCACCGTGCCGGAGCGGCCCGCCGCTTCGACCACGTCCCCCTCATTCATCACGTTTTCGAACTGGATGAAAATGCCGGTAATGATGTCCTGCACCAGCTTCTGCGCGCCGAAACCGATGGCAAGGCCGACCACGCCGGCGCCGGCGATCAGAGGGGCGATATTCACCCCGATCTGCGCCAGTGCCAGCATCAGCGCGAAAATGGCCAAAGCGACGGTGAAGGCATTCTTGAACAGATTGAGCAGGGTCTTTTCGCGCGCGGTGGCAACGCGCCCCACTTTGGGGCTGAGCCGATATTCGATCCACGAGGCCACCACCACATGCAGCACGATGGCCACGAGCAGGATCAGCGCCGCCGAAACGACGGAACCGGCCACGAGCAGGCCTTCCTCGCTGCTGAGCCAGCCGGCGAAGTCGAACAGCGCCCAGGCCTGTCCAATAGCCACCAGCACCCCGAAAATCACCACCCAGCGCACCACTGCCATGACGCCGGGCACGAAGGCGCGCAGCCGCGTTTCCAGAAGCGGCAGCCGCTGCCGCACATCGTCGGGCAGGGTCAGCCCGGCGCTGACGAAGCGGCCGATAAAGGCGACGATCAAGGCGCCCACGGCAATGGCGATCAGCGATTGCAGGCTCGCGCCCAGCATGAAGGGCAGCGCCGTTTCCGGATTGGCGAACCACACCACCAGCAGGGTGAGCAGGTAGGCAATGGCCAGCACATGCCAATGCTGCCCCAGAGCCGTCAGCGCCCGACCGATGCCGTCATTATTGCGCCGTGCGGAAATCCCGGCCAGCCAGGTGCGGACATCGTTCTTGCTTTGCAGCACGATGATGATGGCAATGGTGATGGCGGTGGCCATGGCCAGCACCTGCACGGCGCTGCCGGCGGCCCGCGAGACCACGCCATTGAGCATGGGCGTCACGAACAGGAAGGCATAGCCGACCAGCGAAATCAGCCGGGCCGTCCAGAAGGACCAATAGGCGGCGCTTTCATCGCTTACCGGCAGCGGCCGCAGCGATGGCAGGCGCGGCGCCAGGGCCAGGCGGAAAACCAGCTTGCCGGCTTCGACCACGAGAAAGGCATTGAGCAGCAGCGACTGGTTGATGCCCATCTGGCCGCTGGGATTGACCCCGGTATTGAGCGCCAGCACATAGCCCAGTCCCCAGGCGATAACGATGCTGGCGGCGTCGATCAATCCGACCAGCAGCAGCGCGCCCAGCCAGCGCATCCCGCCCTTGCCCTGGGCATCGGCGGCGATGCGGCGGGTGAGCGCATGGGTCGCCAGGCGCAGCACGAAGAAGGAGCCGAACAGGCCGGCAATGACGATGCTGATATTGATCGCCAGATTGCGCAGCACTTCGCCATCGGCATTGAGCCCGCCAGTGAACACGTCCTGAAAATTGCCCAGCGCCTTGCCGAAAGAGCCCATGGTCGCCGAGGCCCCTTCGGCCACGCTGCGGGTATATTCGGCCAATTGCCGCGCAATGCTCAGCTGCGGCGCGGCCGGTTCGGCGGCGGCGTCGTCGACCGCCTCCGGCGCCGCCTGGCGCAGCCGCTCGATCAGATCGGCGCGGGCATTATCGTCTTCCAGGATGCGGATCAGCTCCTCGGCCGGCGCCGGCTCGCTGGCCGCTTGCTGCGCCTGGGCGGGCGCGAGGAACAACAGGGCGGCGAGCAACAGGAATAGAAAGCGCATCGATCTCATCGCGTTGGAACCATCGGCCACAGGATGCCCCCTGGCCGGATCAGGTCAACCCCGCTCGTGATGATGCGGTTGCATGGAGATGCCGCAGCGCCGGCACGGACCGGTGGGGCAGATATGGATCAGGCCGGCGGCTTTGGTCCAACAATGCTCGTTTCAGACCGAATCCCCATAGACCTCATCCTGAGCCTGTCGAAGGGCGAGGTCGGCAAATCCGGGCCCACGACCTCGTGGTTCGACAAGCTCACCATGAGGTCTCGGAGGGTTCAGGGAGAGTGACCGGCTCATGGGCGGTTTCGGCGATGAAGGCGGGAAATATGGGGAACCAGTCCGAGTCCATCGAATAGGCACCATCTCCCGCCGACCTCATCCTGAG